>NZ_JNYJ01000008.1 GCF_000716715.1 Dactylosporangium aurantiacum
CCCACCCGCCCGCCCGCCCGCACCAGGACAGCCCAACGAACGGCGCGACCAGCCTCACCGCCGCTCGCACCGCGCCAGTTCACACGACGGCGCCCCCCACACCGCCCGCCGTTCCATCGCACCAACAGACCCACGCCCGGACGCACCCACGCCGAGATCGGCCTGCCGCCAAGATCGGCCTGCCGCCCGAACGCACTGTTCGCGGACGAACAGCACCAGCACGACGAGGGCGCCGCCCGACGAACCCACGCCCGACGAACCCACGCCCGACAAACCCGCGCCGGTCGACTTCATGCCGGTCGACTTCATGCCGGCGCGACTCAGAGGAGCTGCTTCGCAACGGTCCCGCCGGCGGCGACCGCCCACGTGCCACCCCGCGGACCAACCGTCCCCCGGCATCACGGCGCGCCGGAGTCACCACCCGTCCGGCATTCGCGCGGCCCGCGACACACGCGTGGCCGCTGCGACAGGCCCGGTGTCGCAGCGCCCACGGACAAAAGCGCCCTCTGCGGCAGCGCAAGACCCGCACGACATCGATGCCGCTGGTCGTGGACGCCGTCGATGACACCCGCTCGGCTGCCGCGGATCCCACAGCCACCGACTCCGGCGCCGCCGCCTCACCAGGCACCGCCGACTCGGGCACCGCCAGCTCGGGCACCGCCAGCTCGGACGTTGCCAGCTCGGACGTTGCCAGCTCGGACGTTGCCAGCTCGGACGTTGCCAGCTCGGACGTTGCCAGCTCGGACGTTGCCAGCTCGGGCGTTGCCGGCCTCATCGCCGATGCCGACTCAGCCTCAGACATTCCAACCGTCGACTGTGGACACTCAGCAGGGTCATGAACGGCCTCGGCGATCAGGGCCTCCGCCGAGGCCGCCCACGCCGCAGCGGCCGGCGCCCCACCGGGCGAACCACCCACCACCGCAGCCGGCTCCACACCAGCCTCCCGCCCCAGACCGGGGGCGGCGAAGTCCCCTCCCGCACAGCTCGCAGGACCCCGAACGCCCCCAGTTGCCCTCGTGACGCGGAGACGGGCCAGCTTCGTCGCATGACGCGCGGCCAGGCCGTGCCTGCGGGCCTCGGCGAACTCGGCCTGAGCCCGCCGGCGCTCCTCACGGTGACGGAGCCGCTCGGCCCTCGCCGCGGCGAACCGGGCCAGCCAATCGATCTCCCCGGCAGCAGTCGCCGAGCCGGAATCCGGTGCGTCCAAAGAAAAGTACGGTCGTGGCATGCGCCGCCTCCCCCGATAGGCGCTGCCCCCTCATTCTCGCGCCCGCACACCACCACGTCCAGCGCCATCACGCTGTGCGCACGCCCCACCACGGCAGACCCGCGGAAGTGCTCAGGCGGCGCCGGCCGTGGTCCGGATCAGGTCGGCGCAGACGGCTGGCTCGTCCGAGAACGGCAGGTGGCCGCAGCCCGCCAGCCGGACGTGCCGTGCCGACGGCAACGCCCCGGCCGCCCGGCGGGCCTGGAACGCGGGCAGGATCGCGTCCCGGCTCCCCCACGCCACCGTCACCGGCACGCCGCCGCCCAGCGCCCCCACTCCGGCCACCGCGCTCCCGTCGGCCACCAGACCCCCGCCGGCCACCGCACCCGCACCCGCGCCGGGGAAACGGTGACCGGCGAACGCGGCCCGCGCCGCGGCGAACCCCGGGGCCGCCACGAGCGCGTCGACGTCCGCGACCGCGGCCGCCGGATCCAACCGCCCGGGGTGACCGAAGAACATGCCGAACAGGGCGACCCGGCCGAGCCTCGTAGCGGCCAGGGCAGGCAGCACCGGACGGGCCAGCCGGCCCAGGCCCCGGGCAGCGGTCACCGACACTTGGCACCAGCGGCGCGACACCGGGCCCCAGAAGCCGATCGGCGCGAACGCCGTCACCGAACGCGCCACGCCGCGGCGGCCCAGCTCGAGGGCGACGCCGCCGCCGAGGGAGCTGCCGGCGACGTGGAAGGTGGCGGCGTGCGGGAAGGCGCCCGCGGCGAACGCCGTGACGGCGTCGGCGAAGGTACCGACGTCGGCGGCACCAACGGCGGCGGACGCGCCGAACCCCGGCAGGTCGAGCGCGACCACGTCGAACGACCCGCGCAGCAGCGGCAGGACCGGCTGCCACAGCTGCCAGCGGCTGCCGAGGCCGTGGATGAGCACGAGCGGCTCGCCGGAGCCCTCGCGGTGGTGCGACAGCGTGGTCACCGGCCCACCGTACTTGTTGACACCCGGCCAACAACAGGGCACGGTGACGGCATGCGGATGAGCGGCGGGCCCGCCGAGCGGGGCCGGCGGCTGGAGCCTGACGTCCGGCGGGAGCAGATCCTGGCCGTGGCGGTGCGGTTGTTCGGGGAGCGGCCCTACGCCGAGGTGTCCACGACGGACATCGCGGAGGCCGCCGGGGTGGCCCGCGGGCTCATCAACCACTACTTCGGCACCAAACGGGGGCTGTTCGTCGAGGCGGTGCGGGTCCTCGTGACGATCCCGGCGGTGGCCGTGGAGCAGCTGCCGGAGGGTGACCTGGCGACCAGGGTCGACGCCAGCGTGGCGTGGTTTCTCGACGTGGTGTCGCGGCACAGCAGGTCGTGGCTGGCCGCGGTCGACGGCGGCGGGGTGGGCCGGGACCCGGACATCGAGCGGGTCCTGCGGGAGGCCGACGACATCGCCGCCGACAGCATCCTCGTGGCGGTCGGCCTGGCCGGCGACCACGGGCACCGCGACGAGCTGCGGGCGATGACGCGGGCGTACTGCGGCCTGGCCAAGGCGACCGCGCGGGAGTGGCTGGAGCGCGGCGTGCTCAACCGGGCGCAGGTCCACATCCTGCTGTCGACCACCCTCGTCACGCTCGTGGAGCGGGTCTTCCGCACGCTGGGCGGCCGGCCATGAGGATCGCCGTCATCGGCGCCGGGTTCGGCGGCATCGCCGTCGCGCACCTGCTGCGCCAGGCCGGGTTCGGTGACCTGGTCATCTTCGACAAGGCCGACGGCCCCGGCGGGGTGTGGCGGGACAACACGTACCCGGGCTGCGCCTGCGACATCCCCGCGCCGCTGTACTCGTACTCGTTCGCGCTCAACCCGGACTGGTCGCAGCGGTTCCCGCCGCAGCCGGAGATCCTGGCGTACCTGCGGCGCTGCGTGCGCGACTTCGACCTGGAAACCACGCTGCGGCCGCGCACCGAGGTGACCGCCGCCGACTGGACCGGCGAGGCGTGGCGGGTCACGCTCGGCGACGGCACCACCGAGACGTTCGACGTGCTGATCCCCGCGATGGGGCAGCTGTCGCGGCCGGTCGTGCCGGTGCTCGCCGGCGCGGAGGACTTCGCCGGCCCGGCCATGCACACCGCGCGCTGGGACCCGGGCGTCGACGTGGCCGGCCGGCGGGTCGGGGTCATCGGCACCGGCGCGAGCGCGATCCAGCTCGTCCCGGCGATCGCGGGCACCGCCGCGCACGTGAGCGTCTTCCAGCGCTCGGCACCATGGACGCTGCCGAAGCCCAACCGCCGCTACGGCCCGTGGCGCCGCGCGCTCAACCGCCGGTTCCCCGCGCTGATGCGCGCCGCCCGCGCCGGCACCTGGCTGCTCACCGTCATCACCGGCAAGGCGGTCACCGGCAGCCGCCCCGCGCGCCTCGCGGTGTGGGCCCTGTCCACCGCGCAGCGGCTGGTGCAGGCGCGCGGCATGCGGCGGGCGGTCACCCCCGACTACGCCATGGGCTGCAAGCGGGTGCTGTTCACCGCTGACTGGTTCCGGACCCTGCGCCGGGGCGACGTCGAGCTCGTCACCGCCGACATCGAGCGGGTGACCGCCGCCGGCATCCGCACCGCCGACGGTGTGCTGCACGCCTGCGACATCCTCGTGTACGGCACAGGCTTCGCCGCCACCGAGTTCCTCACCCCGACCCGGATCACCGGGCGGGACGGCCGCGCCCTGCACGACGAGTGGCGCGCCGGCGCGTTCGCGCACCTCGGCATCGCCGTGCCCGGTTTTCCCAACATGTTCCTCATGTACGGCCCGAACACCAACACCGGCAACACCTCCGTCGTGTACTTCCACGAGGCGCAGGCCCGCTACATCGTGCAGGCGGTGCGCCTGCTCGCCGCCCGCGGCCCGGTCGAGGTGCGCCCGGAGGTGGCCGCCGCGTTCGACACCGAGATGCAGCGCCGCCTCGGCGCCAGCGTCTGGGCCGGCTGCGACAGCTGGTACCGCACCCCCGGCGGCCGCGTCGTCACCAACTGGCCCGGCATGGCCGCCGAGTACGCCGCCCGCACCGCCCACCTCGACGAGGCCGACTACGCCACGGTGACCCCCCGGCGCCCGCCGGCACCGAGGCAGGCACCCGCCGGACCGCGGCACCAGGAGCGCACAGCCGGAGGACCGGCGGCCTGAGAGGTCAGTTCGTAGTCGGGTCGACGACGGGCCGGACCATCACGCGTCGGGTGCTTGCCGACAAGGCTGACGCCGGGAAGGCGGACCGTGCCGATCTGCGCCGGCACGGCATCCGGGCGATGCTCCCGATCAAGGCCGATCGTGCCGCGAACCGGGGTGGTCCGTCGTGGCGGGTGAGGAGGGCTGACGCTCGGCGGTGCCGAAGCGCATCCTGAAGTCGCCCGCGACGAACGACAGCAGCGGCCGGCGGCCGGCGAGGAACCGCAGCGGACCGTCCGGCGCGACCGTCCACGTCACGCGGGCGGGTGCGTACCGCGCCGTCGAGCGGATCGGGGTGGTGCACGCCCGGCCGGCCAGGGCCTGCGCCACCCGGAACACCGCCGGCAGCCGGGGTGGCCGGCCGTCGCCGCGGGGCAGCGTCGCCCAGGCGATCGGGCCCTCCGCCGACGAGGCGCGGGCGGTGCCGGCGGCCGGGGGCAGGGTCAGCTCGGCGAGGTCCTTCGGGATGCCCCAGAGGGCGCGGCCGCCGTCGCGGGACGCCACGCTGTCGACCCAGATGTGGGTGATGGTCACCCGGGGGCGCCAGCCGGCCCGGGTCAGCACGGCGCAGAGCAGCTCGCGGTAGCTGAGGTCGCCGCCCGGCCGGTAGTCGACCCACGCGGTGCCCACCAGGCCGCGCCGGCCCAGCCGCAGCGGCCGCACCGCCCCGGCCAGCTCCGGTGGCAGGGCGGGCAGGCCGGCCACCGGCACGGCCCAGACGGACACGTGCATCCGGCCGCGCAGCGACCACGGCGACGGTGGATACGACATCGACGAGCTTGCCTCCACGTCGGCACTCTACGCCTCTTGACAGTCTGCCAACAAGCGGAGGTAAATGAGTCCTCAGGAAACAGCGTTTCGTCCAGCGATACACGTCAGGAGGTAAGCGCTCGATGGTCTCCAAACGACGCTCCGCCGCTGCGGCCCTGCTCGTCGCGGCCGCCCTGAGCCTGCCCGGCACGGCACACGCCGCCGGGTGGACCCAGGTCAGCAACACGGTCGACGTCTCGTGCGCGGGGCTGACCTACCGGCCGGCGGCGGACTGGTTCCTGCCCGCCGGCACCGCCAAGGGCCTGGTCTACCTGCAGCACGGCTTCTCCCGCTCCAACGGCAACATGGCCGACCTCGCCGAGCACTACGCCGCGGCCGGGTTCGTGGTGTTCGCACCGACGCTGCCGTCCGCCGACATCTTCGGCTGCACGGTGAGCAACCTCGGCAACAACGCGCCGTTCCTGAACAACGTCGCGACCTGGCTCGGCCAGGCCAGCAGCCCGACCGGCGCGCTGGCCCGCAGCTACGCCAACGCGCTGAGCAGGGCGGGCCGCCCGGCCACGGCGCTGCCCACCTCGTACGTCATCGCCGGCCACTCCGCGGGCGGCGAGGTCGCCTCGTACGTGGCCAACCGCCTGCGCACCAACTACCCGGCGCAGTTCGCCCGGGTGCGGCTCGTGCAGCTGCTCGACCCGGTGAAGTCGTTCCTCGGGTCCAACATGGACACCGCCCTCGCCGGCCTGAACCTGACCAGCACGCCGATCTACGCGATCTCGTCGCCGCCGTACACGGCGAACAGCAACGCCAGCGGCACGGTCGAGCTGACCGAGGACGTGCACCGGGCCTTCCTCGGGGTCCGGCTCACCACCGGCTCGCACTGCGACGCGGAGGGCGCCAGCACCGACGGGCTGTGCACCGTGCTCAACGGCACGCCCCAGCCCGGCAACGTCACCGCGCTGCAGACCTTCGCGGTGGCGTGGGCGAGCGACGCGGTCGACGGCACGACGACACCCACCTACTACCCGGGCGGCGCGTACTACCAGTCGCTGCTCACCGGCGGCGTCACCCAGACCCTCAGCGGCAGCTGACGGACCCGGCGACGGGGGTCCGCCGCGAGGCATTGACGGCGGGCCCCCGTCTTCCCGTACGCTGTCGCCAAGGGAAACTGCGTTCCACTATGGGAAACAGAGGTCCGAATGGCTCAACGCTTCAGCCGCCGCGGCGTGCTGCTCGCCGCCGGCGGCGCGGTCGTCGCCGGCGCCCTGATCAGCCCGGCCCCGGCCGGCGCCGCGTACTCCTCGGTCGGCACGTACGGCACCACGGTCAACGGCGACCCGGCCGACGTGTACCACCCCAACACTTCCTCGCCGCACCAGCCGTGGCCGGTCGTCCTGCTGCTGCAGGGCGCCAACGTCGGCCGGGCCAACTACGCCGGCTTCGCCCGCAAGGTCGCCTCGTACGGCTTCGTGGTCGTCGTGCCGGACCACACCCGCGTCATCTTCGGCGTGCCCGGCCTGTACGCCGACGGCGCCGAGGCCACCTGGACGGTCGCCTGGGCCACCGCGGAGAACGCCCGCACCGGCTCGCCGCTCAAGGGCCAGATCGACACCGGCACGCTGCTGCTCACCGGCCACTCGTTCGGCGGCGCCGCCGGGCTCGGCCTGTCCACCGGGCTGTCGACGCCGCCGTTCACCGACGTGCCCGTGCCTGCGCCGGCACAACTCAAGGCGGCCGCCTTCTACGGCACGAACAACGCCGTGCCGGGCAGCCCCGTCATCCCGCCCGTCGCCAACACGATCCCGGTCGCGCTCATCCAGGGCGCCGCCGACGGCGTCGGCAGCCCGGCGAACGGGCTCGGCACGTACGCCGTGCTGCAGGGCGTGCCGAAGCTGTACGTGAGCGTGGCCGGCGCCAACCACTACGCCATCACCGACGTCCAGAACCCGGCCGGCGCGCGGCCCGACCTGTCGCCGCAGACCCTCGACCAGGCCACCGGCGTCGAGGTCGTGGCCCGGTGGGCGGCGCTGTGGCTGCGTGCCCAGCTCGGCGACCCCGTCGGGTGCGCCTGGGTCTACGGCCTGGGCGACGCCGTCGACGCGGGCGTGGAGACCCAGTTCGCCCGCTGACCACCGCCGCGGGGCGTCCCGGCCCACCGGCCGCGGCGCCCCGCGGCGTTCACTTTCCTGATGACAACGACCCCTCGTTGACCAGGGCCGATAGTGTTCCACCGATCGACGTCAGGACGGTTTCGGTGGAATTGAACCTGCATGTGCAAGGTCGCATCGGTGGCGGCACCGTCATCGTCGTGCGCGGTGACCTGGACTACGGTGCCGCGGCGCGGTTCCGCGCGTGCGTCGAGCGCGCCCTGCAGCCGCCGCCGGGCACCCTGTACCTGGATCTGCGGCTGGTGACGTTCGTCGACTCCAGCGGCATCGGCGCCCTGGTCGCCGCGCACGGGCTCAGCGAACGCGCCGGGTCGCGGCTGGTGCTGGAGAACCCGTCGGGCGCGCTGGTGCGGACCCTGCGCACCGCGGGTCTGGTCACCCTGTTCAACCTGCCACCGGCGTAGCGGCCCCGACGCCTCAGCACCCGGCACGGCGTCACCCCGACCGGCCCGCCACCGGCACCGCGCCGGCGTCCCCGGCGCGGGCCTTGCCCGCCGGCAGCGCCTGCATCGGCAGCCGCCGCGGCGCGACCGGCGCCGGGCCGCGGCGACGGCGGCGCGGCGTCCAGTCCTTCCACGCCATCGCCCGCCGCTCGATCAGGTGCCAGGACAGCGCGGCGGCCGCGAACGCGGCGGCCAGCGACATGGCGACGTAGGGCAGGTAGCCCCACCGGCTCCAGCCGAGGCTCGCGAACACCTGCTGGCCGATGAACCCGTAGATGTAGACGCCGTAGGAGTAGTCGTTGCGCCGCCCGACCCGGCGCAGCGCGGCCGGCAACCGCACCGCCGCCCAGGCCAGCACGTACACCAGCGCCGGGAAGCCGATCACGAAGAACCCGCCGAACAGCAGCGACCCCGCGAGAGCCACCAGGCAGGCCAACCCGGCGCCGTCGTGGATGACGACCCGGTCGCGGTACAGCTCCAGCACCGCCCCGCCGAGGAACAGCAGCCCCAGGTACATGACCCAGTGGAAGGACACCGCGCCGAGCAGCGGCAGGTGCACCGAGCCGTAGTGCGGGGTGGGCGGGCCGAGCAGCGGGCGGCCCTGGATCCAGTCGACGACGACCACGCCGTACAGGGCCGCGGCGAGGCACACGACCACCCACCGCCGCCGGCGCAGCACCGCGGTCACCGCGAGCAGCGCGGCCAGGCCGTAGCAGAGCACCTCGTACACCAGCGACCACAGCGCCCCGTCGAACACGCTGCCGCCGGTCTGCCGGCCCCACGGGGTGGACGCGCCGAGCAGGTCGTGGATGCCGTACTGGCGGACCCCGGTGAACCAGTTGCCGGTCACGTACTGCAGCGGCCCCTTCGGCCCGGACCAGAACCCGTCGAGGGTGCCCCACTCGCGCAGCGCCACCAGGGGCGCCACGACGAACGCGGTGACCAGCAGGCACACCCACAGCCCGGGCAGGATCCGCAGCATCCGGTGCCACACGAACCGCCACGCCGACGTCCGCGCCGCGCTACGGGTGATCAGCAGCCCGGACAGCACGAAGAAGCTGAACACGGCGAGCGTGCCGGTGTTGGTCTGGTCGCGGAACAGCGACTCGCCGAGATCCTCCCAGCCGAAGCCGAGCGACGTGGCGTGCGTCAGCACCACCACGACGGCCAGGCCGAGACGGATCGCCCCGATGCCGTTGTCGCGTCCGACGTACAGCTGACCGAGGGTCGCGGGCGGGAGCCCGTGCCGCGGCCTGGGCCTGCGCCGCGAGCGTTGCCGGACGACGACCGGCCGGACATGCTGCCCCTGCAGCTGCACCAACGCATGCCTCTCCCCTCGCCGGGGCGGGAACCCTCGGGCGAAGCGGGTGTCATGACGCCGCAGGGCGGGGCAGCGTCGAGCTGAGCGGAACGACACCAGGGGGAAGGGCGAGCACCTGGATGTGGTGAAGGCCGGGCGGGCCCACATCCGCGACGATGGTACCGCCGGGGAGACACCGCCGCGCCCGGAACGCCGGACGTTCACGTCCTCGCCGTCCGGGGTACCACTGCGATATGCCAACGATCGTGCAACGCATCACGAAGTTCCTGCAGAGCCCCGCCGGGCGCCGCGTCGTGGAGCAGGGCCGCCGGGAGTTGGCGAAGCCGGCCAACCAGGAGAAGCTCCGCCGGCTCGCCGCGAAGGTGGCCGGCGGCCGCCGGCACTGACCCCGCGCCGCGCCTATTGTGCTGGGCATGCGCCTGGTGTCCCTGCTGCCGTCCGCCACGGAGATCGTCTACGCGCTCGGCCTCGGCGACGACCTCGTCGGCGTCACGTTCGAGTGCGACGAGCCGCCGTCGGCGCGGGTGGACAAGACCGTCGTCGTCGGCGGCCGGGACACCCGCGGCATGGCTCCCGGCGAGATCGACGCGTACGTGCGGGACCAGTTCGCCGCCGGCGCCGACCTGTACACGCTGCACGCCGGGGCGCTCGCCGCTCTGGACCCGCAGCTGATCCTGACCCAGGACCTGTGCCGGGTCTGCGCGCTGCCGTCCGGGCACGTCGAGGACGCCCTGGAGCACCTCGGCTGCCGGGCGGACGTGCTGTCGCTGGACCCGCACTCCCTCGACGACGTGCTCGGCACGATCCTCGCCGTCGGCGACCGGGCCGGGGTGCCGGACCGCGCCGGGCGGCTGGTCGCCGCGTTGCGCGCGCGGCTGGACGCGGTCGCCGCCGCGGTGGCCGCGCGGCCCCGCCCGGCGGTGCTGATGGTGGAGTGGGTCGACCCGCCGTTCACCGCCGGTCACTGGGTGCCCGACCTGGTGCGTGCGGCCGGTGGCGAGCCGGTCGCCGCGAGCCCGGGCGCCCGGTCCGTGCAGACCTCGTGGCAGCACCTGGCCGCGGCCGGTCCGGACGTGGTGGTCGTGGCGCCGTGCGGCTTCCACCTCGACGGCGCCGTGGCGCAGGCCCGCCTGGTCGCGCCGCGGTTCCCCGGCGCGCAGGTGTGGGCGATCGACGCCGACGGCATCGTGGTGCGGCCCGGCCCGCGGCTGGTCGACGGGGTCGAGGCGCTCGCCGCCGTGCTGCACCCCGGCGCGGTGCCGGACCGGCCGGCCGCGGTCGCCCGGGTCGCGTAGGCCGCCGCACACGACGACGGGCCCGTGCAAGGCCCTTCACAGGACCTCGCACGGGCCCGGACTGTCCGAGCCAGCGCTGCTGCCGCGCTCAGGTGGCGACGGCGCGCGCCGCGGTCACCGGCGGGTGGCCGGCTCCCCGGAGCAGGGGTGTCAGACGCCGCGGACGTTGTCCGCCTGCGGGCCCTTCTGACCCTGGGTCACGTCGTACTCGACCTTCTGGCCCTCGGTGAGCTCCCGGTAACCGGAGCTCGCGATGGCCGAGTAGTGCACGAACACGTCCGCGCCGCCGTCATCCTGCTGGATGAAGCCGAAGCCTTTTTCAGAGTTGAACCACTTCACGGTACCGCTAGCCACGCGTTCCTCCTGAACACGACGAGTCCTGCCGGCCATGCTGACCGGCGGTGAAGACCTCGCCGCGAACCACCGTACGCGAGGTGGCGCCCGTCCGCTTCATCTCAGCCGTGCCGATCGTCGCATTCGCCCGCTGGTATGAGGTGCAGAACGGGCAATAACGGTTGAAAGAGGATGGACAACGTCACCCGTTCGTTTGTATTCCACGACACATCGGGCGAGAATCCCGTCCCATGACCGCGATCACCCACCTGGACCTCACCGGCTTCCAGCAGGTCGACCAGCTCGCCTGGCGGGACGCGCAGGGCACGGTCATGTCGCTGCACTTCTTCAACCTGCGCCCGGACCTCCCCGCGTCACCGCAGGACCCGGCCGCGCTGCTGGCGGGCCTGGCCAGACACACCGCCGGCGCCGGCGCCGGGCTCATCGACGCCGCGGTCGAGCCGGTCGACGGCGTGCCGGCGGTGCGGCAGCTGCTGAAGGTCCGCCACCCCCAGGGCCACGGGCAGGTGTTCATCGGCTCCTACACGGTGCCGCGCGCGACCTGCAGCACCGTGCTGAAGCTGCAGGCCCCGGAGACCGGCACGACCGGCATGCGGGAGGCCGTCGTCATGGCACAGCTCGGCCCCGACCGGTTCTACACGCCGTCGCCGTACGCCCCGGACGCCACCGGCGGGCTGCCGAACCACTGGGCCGACCACGAGCAGTACGACGCGCAGTTCCCGCAGCACCCGCTGACCCTGGTCCGCGCCACGCTGCGCCGCCTGCTGCCGAGCGTCCGGCTGGACGAACGGTTCAAGGCCCTGCCCGCCTTCTGAGGCTCAGCGGACCTCGAGTTCGAACAGCGAGTAGCCGTACTGGCCGTTGCGCCGGGTGCCGGTCATCCGCACGAACCGGGCCGGCGCCGCGGCGAACCGCACGTCCTGCACCCCGCCGGCGCCCTCACCGGTGCGCCACACCGTGCGCCACGTGGTGCCGTCGGCGCTGACCGCGAGGTCGTACTCGACGCCGTACGCCGCCTCCCACCGCAGCACGACCCGGCTGACCAGCCACAGCCGGCCGAGGTCGACGCTGATCCACTGCGGGTCGCTGAACGCGCTGCTCCACCGGGTGCGCGGGTCCCCGTCGACGGCGAACCGGGGCTCGTAGGCCGCCCCCTCCACGGACGACGCCGCGGCGGGCCGGCCCAGCGCCAGGTCGGCTCCGTCGGCATTGACGGCCGCGGCAGGTGTACTGCCACCCGGCGCCACCGCCGACGTCCTCGGCGGGACCGTCCGCGACGACCTCAGCACGCTGGACGCGCCGGCCGCGCTGGACACCGCCGGCGGCGGTCCGGATGCCGGCGGTCCGGACAGCTCCGCGGTGGACCGCGCGCCCGACTCGGGCGGCAGGGGCAGCGCGGACGGGACCGCCACCGGCGCGCCGGCGCCGTCGTCACCGTCCCCGCGGGTCAGCAGCGTCGTGATCAGCCCGGCGAGCAGCGCCACCACCACGGCCACCATCACGACGACGACCGGCCGCCGGCGCCGTCCACCCGCGTCCCTGGTCTCCTCCGCGGCGCCGACCGGGGCGCCGGCGTGGTCCGCCGGGGCGGCGGGTCCCGTCCGGGCGCCGCCGCCGGGCCGCCGGTGCCCGGCCGGCCGGGCCGGTCGACCCGGCCCTGACGGCTGCCCGGCCACGTACGGCCTGACCAGGCGCGGTGGCTCAGGGTCCTGGTCCGCCACCGGACGCCCTCCCTCCGGCCCGATCATGGCGGGCCGACGGTTCGGAGCTTAGGGCCACCCGCGCCCCGCCGCTGGGGAACGCCACCTACCCCGGCACTGTCGCACGAGGGAACGGGACCGGCGGTGGCACCGGGAACAGGTGCAGCCTTCGCAGAGGCACGCCACTTCGGCTGCTGGTGACGGCACGGGGTGCAGTACCGTCGGGCGGTGACCGTGTTCCGGCCCGCCGTCCGGGTCATCTGCCTCGACGCCGCGCAGCGGGTGCTGCTGCTGTGCTGGCGGGACCCGGCCGACGGCAGCGTGCTGTGGGAGCCGCCCGGTGGTGGCATCGAGCCCGGCGAGACGCCGCTGGTGACGGCGCGGCGGGAGCTGGTCGAGGAGACGGGGCTCGATCCGGCGGCGGTGCGGGAGCGGGCGGTGCCGGTCGAGCGGGACCTGTGGTGGAACGGGGTCCACTACGCCGGGGTCGAGCACTTCTTCCTGGCCCGGTTCGACGGTGACCGGCCGCCGCTGAAGCGTGCCGGGTTGCTGCCCGACGAGCAGGTCAACCTGCAGGCGCACGACTGGGTCGGCTGGGCGGAGCTGGGATCGCTGCCGGACCGGCTCGAGCCGCCGCACCTCCTCGACGTCCTCACCGAGCTGGCCCCCGACGGCCCGTGGAACGGCGGCTGAAGCCACCGGCAGCACCGGCGCGGCCGCGCGGGCAGCGCGAACCTGGACGGGACCCGGGCGGCAATCAGGGCGCAACGCGGACGCCGCATCATGGAGCCTTCGACCGATGGGGAGGAATGCCGTGCTGTTGTCCGTCGCCGCCGGGGTGGCCGCCGCGCCGTTCGTGTGGTTCGTGGGGTCGCTCGCCGGGGTCGCTACGTCGGCGCTGGTGCGGGAGGTGCGGGTCGAGCGGGAGGTGCGCCGGATCCGCCGGGAATGGGCCCGCGGCGCGGGATCACCATGGCGGTCCCCGTCTCAGGGTCCGGCATGACCCGGCACGCCAGCCCGAACACGGCCTCGACGACGCGCTCCGTCACCACCGCCGGCGGCGGTCCGGCGGTCACGACCCGGCCGGCACGCATCGCGACGAGGTGCGTGGCGTAGCGGGCCGCCAGGTTCAGGTCGTGCAGCACGGCCACCAGCGTGCGGCCGTGGTCGCGGTGCAGCCGGGCGCACAGCTCCAGGACCTCGATCTGATGGCTGATGTCGAGGTACGTGGTCGGCTCGTCCAGCAGCAGCAGCGGCGTGTCCTGGGCGAGCGCCACGGCGATCCAGACCCGCTGGCGCTGCCCGCCGGACAGCGCGTCCACCGGGGTGCCGGCGAGGTCGGCGACGCCGGTGGCGGCCATCGCCGCGCGCACCGCGTCCCGGTCCGCCGCGCTCCACCGGCCCAGCGGCCCGTGGTGCGGGAACCGGCCGTGCGCGACGAGGTCGGCGACGGTGATGCCGGCCGGGGCGAGCGCCGACTGGGCCAGCAGCCCGAGGGCCCGGGCGACCTCACGGGTCGGCCGGGTGCTGATGTCGCGCCCGTCGAGCAGGACCGCGCCGGCCCGCGGGCGCAGGGTCCTGGCCAGGGCCCGCAGCAGCGTCGACTTGCCGCACGCGTTGGGCCCGACGATGACGGTGAACGACCCGTCGGGGACGGTGACGGTCAGGTCGTCCGCGACGGTGCGCCCGTCGTAGCCGAGGGTCAGGCCGAAGCCGCCGAGCCGGTCAGGCACGCTTCCTCCCGCGGGCGAGCAGCCAGACGAGGTACCCGCCGCCGAGCAGCCCCGTGACGACCCCGACCGGCACCTGGTGGCCCGGGACGGCGCGCTGCCCGACGACGTCGGCGGCGGTCAGCAGGGCGGCACCGAGACACATCGAGGGCACGAGGTTCGGCCCGGGCGCACCGGTGAGCCGGCGGGCCAGCTGCGGCGCGGTCAGCGCGACGAACGCGACCGGCCCGGCGGCGGCCGCCGCGGCCGCGCTGAGCAGCACGGCGCCGCCGAGCGCGGCGAAGCGGACCGTCCTGACCCGCACGCCGAGCGCGTGGGCGGGGTCGTCGCCGAGCTCCAGGGCCCGCAGCGGCCGGCCGCACGCGACGACCGCCGGGCCGGCGACACCGACCGCGACGGCGACGGCGGCGGCGTTGCCCCAGCCGCGGCCGTCGAGGCTGCCGGTGAGCCACAGCACGGCACGGGCGGCGTCGACGACCTGCGCCCGGGTCAGCAGGTAGTTGTTGACACCGGTGAGGACCGCGGCGGCGCCGATGCCGACGAGGATGAGGCGGTGGCCGTACCCGCCGTCGCGCCAGGCGAGCAGGTGGATCGGGGCGCCGGTGGCGATCCCGCCGAGGACCGCGCCGCCCGCGACGGCCGCGGCGCCCCCGCCGGCGGCGACGACCGCGACGAGCGCCCCGGTCGCCGCGCCCTGGGTGAAGCCGAGCACGTCGGGGCTGCCGAGCGGGTTGCGGACCAGCGACTGGAACACGGCCCCGGACAGCGCGAGCGCGGCGCCGGCGAGCAGGCCGGTGACGACCCGCGGCAGCCGCAGCTCGGTGACGATGAACGTCTCCGCGGCCGAGCCGCCGCCCGCCAGGGTGCGCAGCACGTCCGGCACGCTCATCGGGTAGTCGCCGCTGCCGACCGCGTACACCGCGACGGCGAGCGCCGCCAGCGCGCACGCACCCCCCGTCCACCTGGCCCGCACCGCCGCGTGCCCGCTCATCACTCGCGGCTCCTCGCTGCGCTGCGGGCCGCTCACGCCACCACCTCCGCTACGCTCCGGCGCCGGCCTGAGCTCCAAACTGAGCCGCTGATTCGCAGCCCTCCGCTGCGCTGCGGGCCGCTCATGCCCGCCTCCGGCGGACCACGGCCAGGAAGCAGCCGCCGCCGACGACCGCGGTGACGACGCCGACCTGCAGCTCGCCGGGGCGGGCGACGACCCGGCCGAGCACGTCGGCGCCGAGCAGCAGGACCGGCGCCAGCACCGCGCAGAACGCGAGCAGCCACCGCAGGTCGGGGCCGGTCAGCGGGCGTACCAGATGCGGCACCAGCAGCCCGAGGAAGACGATGGGGCCGCAGGCGGCCGTCGCGGCGCCGCACAGCAGCACGACGGCGACCGCCGCGGCCGCCCTGACCCGCACCGGGCTGGTGCCGAGGGCGCGGGCGGCGTCGTCGCCCAGCGCGAGGACGTTGAGCGTGCGGGCGAGCACCGCGGTGAGCAGCACCCCCGCGGCGACGAACGGCAGGACGAGGGTGGCGGTGCCGGGCCGCGCCGCGGCGAGGGAGCCCGCGGTCCAGAAGCGCATCCGGTCCAGCGAGGCGGTGTCCAGCAGCTGCACCGCGGTCACGTAGGCGTACAGCACCGCGGTGACGGCGGTGCCGGACAGGGCGAGCCCGGCCGGGGTGGCCGTGCCGCCACCCGCGACGGCCCACACGGCGACGGTGACGAGCGCGGCGCCGACGAACGCGAACCAGATGTACCCGGACAGGTCGGACACGCCGAGGAACGCGATGGCCGTCACGACGGCGGCCGCCGCGCCGGCGTTGACGCCGAGCAGGCCCGGGTCGGCCAGGGGGTTGCGGGTGAGCGCCTGCATGAGCGCGCCGGCGAGGCCGAGGGCGACGCCGACGAGCAGCCCCAGCGCCGCGCGGGGCAGCCGTAGCTGCCGCACCACGGCGACCGCGCTGTCCGCGGCACCAGCGCCGGCGCCGGCGTCAGCGCCGGTCAGGGCGTGCCAGACGTCAAGCGGGGCGAGGGACCGCGCGCCGATCGCCAGGCTCGCGACGACGGTCAGGACGAGCAGTCCTGTGGCGGCGACCAGCCAGCGTCCTCTGTGGACACCTTGCACGGAGGAGCTCCCGGGGGTGGACTTGACACGATCAACTTAGGTGAGGCTAACCTTACGCCACTCCAGGAATCAAGTCAGCGATCGGAAGGCGAACCACCATGCCCCTCTCCCGACGGCGTCTCCTCACCGGTGCCGGCACCCTCGGCCTCGGCGCCCTGCTCGCCGGCTGCGGCGACAAAGACGACAACGGCGGCAGCGGCGGCAGCGGCGGCCCGTGGGAGTTCACCGACGACCGCGGCACGAAGGTGACCGCCGCGAAGGCGCCCAGCCGCGTCGTGGCGTACGTCGGCTCGGCCGCCGCGCTGCGCGACTTCGGCGTCGACGCCCGGGTCCTCGCCACGTTCGGCCCCTCGAAGAGCGCCGACGGCGGCAAGGACCCGCTCGCCGGCGACCTCGACGTGAACCGCCTCACGTCGCTGGGCAACGCCTGGGGCGAGTTCAACATCGAGAAGTACGCGTCGCTGAACCCGGACCTGCTCGTCACGAACATGTACGAGCCGAACGCCCTGTGGTACGTCCCCGACGACAGCAAGGACAAGATCCTGTCCCTCGCCCCGAGCGTGGGGATCAGCGTGTCCGGCGGCGTCACCCTGCTGCGGGTCATCGAGCGGTACGCGGCCCTCGCCGCGGCCCTGGGCGCCGACCCGGCCGCGGCGGCGGTCACCGACGCCAAGGCCCGTTTCACCGCCGCCGGCGAGGCCGTCAAGGCGGCCGTGCGGGCCAACCCCGGGCTCAAGGTGCTCGCCGCGTCCGCCAGCCCCGACCTGCTGTACGCGTCGACCCCGCAGGCGTACGCGGACCTGAGCTACTACCGCGAGCTCGGCGTCGACGTCATCACCCCGTCGAACGTCACCGGCGGCTTCTTCGAGAACCTCAGCTGGGAGAACGCCGACCGGTACGCCGCCGACATCATCCTGCTCGACAGCCGCACCTCGGCGCTGCAGCCCAAGGACCTCACCGCCAAGCCGACGTGGGCGGGCCTGCCGGCGGTCAAGGCCGGCCAGCTCGTGCCGTGGCTCAGCGAGCCCCGCTTCAGCCACGCCGGCTGCGCCGGCCCCCTCGAGGCCCTGGCCAAGGCCCTGGCGTCGGCGAAGAAGGTCACCCCGTGACGTTCGACTTCTTCGACGTCACGGTGCTGCGCCGGGAGCCGCTCTCGCCGTCGGCGGTGCGGATCGTGTTCGGCGGCGCCGGCCTGTCGGCGTTCGCCAGCGGCGGGCGGGACCAGCGGTTCAAGCTGTTCCTGCCGCAGCCGCACCAGCGGGCCGCGGACGTGCCCAGGGGCGAGGACTGGTACCCGCGGTGGCGGGCCGCCGACCCGGCGACGCGGGCGGTCATGCGCACGTACACGGTCCGCGAGCAGCGCGACGGCGAGTTCGACGTCGACTTCGCCGTGCACGACACGGCCTGCGCCGGGCCGGCGTCGACCTGGGCCCGGCACGCCCGCCCCGGCGACCGGGCCGTCGTGCTCGGCCCGACGGTCGCCGACAACGGCGGCGTCGACTTCCGCCCGCCGGCCGGCACCGACTGGATCCTGCTCACCGGCGACGAGACGGCCGTGCCGGCCCTCGCCGGGATCCTCGCCTGGGTCGGCGGGTCGCTGCCGGTCCGCGCCTGGGTCGAGGTGCACGACCCGGCCGACGTGCGGGACCTGCCCCGCCCCGACGGTGCCGAGGTGACCTGGCTCGTCGGTGGCGGGCTGCTGGACGCGCTGCGCGGCGCCGACCTGCCCGCCGGCACGCCCTACGCGTGGGTCGCGGGTGAGTCCGGCGTGGTGCGCGCGGTGCGCCGGCACCTGGTCGGGGAGCGCGGCTTCGACCGGCGGCGGGTGATGTTCACCGGGTACTGGCGCCGCGGCGCCACCGAGGACGACCTCGTCGCCGAGTCCGACGCCTGACGCCCGCCCCGGACCGCCGGATGGCTCAGTCCCACGCCCGGCCGAGCCGGGCGAGCTGGCCCGCGTACTCGATGCGGTCGAGCCACGGCGCCGGCCACGCGGCCATCCCCCGCTCAGCACCGATGAACGCGCCGGCCAGGCAGGCGATGGAGTCGGAGTCGCCGGACGTGGTCGCGGCCCGGGCGAGGGCGGTCACCGGCTCGCCGGCGTGCCGGATGGCGCACAGCAGGCCGGTCGCCAGCGCCTCCTCGGCGACCCAGCCGGCGCCGGTGGCCGCGCACGGGTCGCCGCCGTCGTCGGGCCGGGTGAGGGCGAGGTCGAGCCGGTCGAGCACGTCGGCGCACTCGTCCCAACCGCGGCTGATGAAGTCCGCCGGGGTGGCCACGCCCGGCTGCTGCCACAGCGTGCCGAGCCAGTCGCCGCGGTACGTGGTGCGCTGCGACCGGCACCGCTCGCGCAGCTCGGCGGGGAGCGCCGCGAGCACGGCGCCGTCGCGCAGCAGGCGCACCGCGTAGGCGGTCAGCTCGCTGGCGGCCAGGGCGGTCGGGTGCCCGTGGGTCATGGCGGCCTGCAGCTGCGCGACCCCGGCGAGGGTGTCCAGGTCGTAGCCGGGGACCAGGCCGGCCGGGGCGACCCGCATGTTGGCGCCGCAGCCCTTGGAGCCGGCGACGGTCGCCTCCACCCACGGCAGCCCCCGGTCGAGCCCGCCGCAGGCGCGCAGGCACGTCATGCCGGGTGCCCGGTCGTTGTCGGGGCTGTGCGCCCACGCCACGAACCGCTCGCGCAGCAGCGGCTCCAGCGCGGCCGGGGTCGGCTCGGCCGCGTCCAGCAGCGCCGCGCCGACGGCGAGGGTCATCTGCGTGTCGTCGGTGACGAGCGCCGGGTCGCCCTCCAGATCGCGGGGGCCGCCGGGTCCGTACCGCGCGACGATCGCCTCGACGGTCAGGAACTCGGTCGGTTTGCCGAGCGCGTCACCGTACGCCAGTCCGAAGAGGCACCCTGAGGCCGAAGTCGACACCAGTGGATCGTAGCCGCCGCACACGCGAAGGCCCCGGCGGCAGCCGGGGCCTTCGCCGCACGCGTCCGCTACGCGAGCGGGTCGGTCTTGCCGGTGGTCGCGCTGGCCTTGCGCGGCGCCTTCGGCGTGGACGCCGTCGCGCCCGGCATGGCGGCCGGCGTCGCGGACCCGCTGGACGTCGCGGTGAGGTGCTTGGCGCCCGGCGAGGCCGCCGACGAACCCGACGACGACATCGACGACGCCGAGTCCGTCACGGCGGCCGGCGAGGCGGGGGACGTCGCGAGCTTCCTGGCCGTCTGCTGCGCCTGCGCCAGCGTCGGGTTGGCACGCAGCTGCCGGGCGCCCTCGACGATCTGCTCGTACTTGCCGCGGCCGGCCCGGGTGCCCAGCACGTATCCGGTGGCGAGCCCGGCGGCCAATGTCAGCAGTCTCATCCTGGTCTCCCTCGAAGGTGCGTCGCTCAGCTTCCCGCCGTGGTGCCCGCGACGCGGGGCCCTCAAACCCGATCGCTCGCCGGGGGTGACGCCGTCCGCGCCGGAATTCGTGATCGTGCAGGGAGACGACGTACGGCTGCGCGAGCGGAGAGGCCGGTTCATGGGTAGACCCGTCCGCGCGGGCATTGTCGCGCTGGCCCTGCTGCTGGTGCCGGCCGTGCTCGGCGCCTGCACCTCGGACGCCCCCGCGAAGCCGCCGCCGTCGCCGACGGTCACCGACCCGACGGACTTCGGCCTCGGGCCGGTCGACCCGTCGGCGAGCTCGGACGCGGGGGTGTCCGTCACCACGATCGCCCGGCACCTGGACATCCCGTGGGGGGTGACGTTCCTGCCCGACGGCGGAGCGCTGGTCACCGAGCGGCGCACGCTGCGGATCCTGAAGGTCGGCCCCGGCCGGGCCGCGAACGGGACGCTGACGGTCACCCCGGTGGCGAAGATCAGCGAGGCCACGGCGGACAACGAGGGCGGGCTGCTCGGCATCGCCGCCTCGCCGCGCTTCGCCCTGGACCAGACGGTGTACGTCTACTACACCACCGACGTCGACAACCGGATCGCGAAGCTGCGGCTCAACGAGCGGCCCAGGCCGATCGTGACCGGCATCCCCCGCGGCGGCATCCACGACGGCGGGCGGCTCGCGTTCGGCCCCGACGGGTACCTGTACGCGAGCACCGGCGACGCGTCGCACACCGAGGGCGCGCAGCAGCTGAGCAGCCTCGGCGGGAAGATCCTGCGGATGACCGTGGACGGCAAACCGGCGCCGGGCAACCCGTTCCGCGGTTCGCTGGTGTGGTCGTACGGGCACCGCAACCCCGAGGGCATGGCCTGGGACGGCACCGGCACCA
The DNA here is from genome assembly GCF_000716715.1 of Dactylosporangium aurantiacum. Classification (GTDB taxonomy): domain Bacteria; phylum Actinomycetota; class Actinomycetes; order Mycobacteriales; family Micromonosporaceae; genus Dactylosporangium; species Dactylosporangium aurantiacum. The sequence goes on from NZ_JNYJ01000008.1 coordinate 20,555, forward strand.
TGTACGTCGCCGAGATCGGCGAGTCGGTGTGGGACGAGCTGAACGTGGTCCGGCCCGGCGGCAACTACGGCTGGCCGCTGGTGGAGGGCATCGGCGGCAAGCCGCAGTACGTGGACCCGATCGTGGCCTGGCACCCGGAGGTCGGGGTCAGCGCCGACGTGGCCGTGGTCGGCGACACCGCGGTGGTCACCTGCCTGCGCGGCCAGCGCGTCTACCTGGTCGGCGTCGGCGGCGCCCGCGAGCAGCAGGCCGGCAGCCGGCCGACGGAGGGCGGCACGCCGGACACGTGGGGGGTCCGCTGGCGGCCCGGTGCCGGGGTGACGGGCCGCCCGAAGGAGGTCCTGGCGACGCGGTACGGCCGGCTGCGCACCGCGATCGCGGCGCCGGACGGCAGCGTGTGGCTCACCACGTCCAACCGTGACGGCCGCAACCCCAACGGGCCGACCGTCGAGGACGACCGGATCCTCCGGCTGACGCTGCATCCGCTCGCCACGCCCGGCCCCCGGTGACGGTGCGGCCGTGCGGTTCCCGCCGAGAACGGTCCGGGGGCGCCGGCAGGCGGCGGCCGCCTGCCTGGCCGTCGCCGTCGCGCTGGGCGGGCTGGTGCTGGTGCGCCAGCGGGCCGGGGAGACACACGGCCGGCGGTGCGCGGAGCCGGGCGCGGCGGCGATGGCGGGCCGGGTGGTCGGCGACGCCGAGCTGTCCCAGCGGCAGCTGCGCTGCGCCGACCTGGAACGCTCCACTGTGGACGGATTCGTGCGGGAGGCGAACCTGAGCGGCGCCAACCTGCACGCGGCCCGCCTGGGGTCGGTGTCGCTGGAGAACGTCGACCTGTCCGGCGCCGACCTCAGCGACGCCGCGGCCCGCGACGCGATGCTCACCGGGGTCGAGCTCGGCCGGGCCGACCTGCGCCGGACCGCCTGGCACGGCAGCACGTTCACCGACGTCGGGCTGCGCGGCGCGGTGCTGCGCGAGGCGGACCTGCGCCGCACCGAGTTCCACCGCTCCGACCTCGGCGGGGCCGACGCCCGCGACGCGGATCTCACCGGCGCGTCGCTGGTCGACACCGACCTGCGCGGCACCCGGCTCGACGGCGCCGACCTGGACGGCACGACGTGGTCCAACGTGGTGTGCCCGGACGGCACGAAGTCCGGCGGTGACCGGCGCGAGTCGTGCGCCGGTCACCTCACCCCTGCCTGAACCACGCTCAGACGCGACCCGTGCCGGCGTTCGCCGTGACCGAGGCGGCCACGGTCGAGGTGGACTCCAAGGTGTACGGGTACGGCGGGCTGGTGAACGACCCGACCTGGGTGATCAGGTTCGGCCCGCAGCCGGTGTAGACGTTGCCGCGCTCCACCGCGTAACCGTCCTGGACGCTCAGCGTGGTGGTCTTGACCGGGGTGGCGACGTTGACGAACACGTTGCCCTCCACCAGCACCTGGGCGCCCATGCGGGAGTGCACCCCGTTGTTGTCGTCGTGGTAGTAGTTGTTGAACACGTGCGCGGTGCCGAAGCGGATGCTGGGCAGCCGCGCGTCGGCGTTGTAGAGCTCGTTGTGGTGGTAGGTCACCGTGAGGTGCCCGACGTCCTCGGCGGCGTTGTCGTCGTCGTGGCTGACCAGCGACGTCTTCCAGTGGTCGTGGATCTTGTTCCAGGAGACCGTGACCCAGTCGCTGGCGTGGGTGATGTCGATCAGCCCGTCGTAGTAGTCGATGTCATGCGCCCGGTCGCTCCACAGCTCGTTGTGGTCGATCCAGACGTGGTCGGCGTCCTGCACGGTGATCGCGTCGGTGCCGACCGGGTTGGACAGCTTCAGGTTGCGGATGATGACGTTGTTGTAGTGCGAGATCTTCAGGCCGCCGCCGTTGATGCCGGAGTTGGCGCCGAGGCCGACGATCGTCTTGTCGCCGCGGACGGTGGCCTGCCCGGAGCCCTGCAGGATGCCGTTGACCTGGACGGTCTGCGGGGTGTGCCGGCCGACCTCGGTGACCAGGTCGGCCCAGGTGGACACGGTGACGGTCGGGCCGCCCGCGCCGCCGGTGGTGCCGCCGGCGAGGGTCGCGTAGCCGACCTGGCCGGCGGGCGGGTTGCCCGGCGGCGTGCCAGGCCCGGACGAGGACGGTCCGGGGCTGGACGGCGGGGTACCCGCCGACCCGGCGACCCGGACGTCGTCGAACGAGGCCGCGGCGTGGTAGGTCCACACCCCGACCTTGCCGGAGGCGAACGCGGTGGCGGTGCCCTGCGCGACGAGGGCGCCGCCGACGTAGCCGCGCAGGGTGGTGCCGGCGGCCTCGACCCGCACCGCCGTCCACGCGCCGGTGGCGGCGGTGTGGGTGCCGGCGCCGATGACGGTGACCGTGCCGTTGCGCACGGCCTCGAGCTGGGCCCGGCCGTCGGTGTACAGGGCGAACCGGTAGGCATTGGTGGAGCTCTGCTGGCGCACGGCGAGCGCCACGAACCCGTCTGCGGCCCGCTCGACGGGCCTGAGGCGGGCCTCGGCGGTGACGTCGGCCCACGCGGAGCCGGCGTACGCGCGGGCGTCGCCGGTGGTGGCGCTGGTCTGGCGCAGCGCGCGGGAGCCGTCGGTCACCACCGACCAGCTGCCGCCGGACTTGGACCAGCCGTTGGCGTTGCCGTCCTCGAAGTCGTCGGTGAACACAGTGGTGTCCGCGGCGGCGATCCTGGCCGCGCCGAGCAGCAGCGCGGCCACGGCCACGGTGACGGCGGCCGTCGAGGACCACCGCCGGTTGAGCAACCGGGCATACATGGGAGTTGGACCTCCTGGCGGGGAGTTGGAGGCCGGGGGCGGGTCGGGCGCCGCGGGGCCGGCGCCCCTCAACCGGCGCACCGGGTGAGGAAAACGGTTTCCTCGACGGTAGGATCGACATTGCCGAGTGTCAATGCGTTGACGAGCCGCGGGGAAGATCTGCAACAAACCTGCACATCGACGTTCGTTGACTTGTTCCACGACCGCTCCTAGCGTCGCCGGAAAGGGCTTTCCTAAGTCTTTCCCGCCAGTCATGGAGGCCGTCATGCGACGTTCCCTCGCCGTGCTGCTGACCGCCGCCGCGGTCCTGCCCGGCTCCCCCGCCCTCGCCGCACCCGCCGTCCCCGCCGCCGCGCTCGCCGCCGAGACCGCGCCGACCGGCTTCGCCGCCGTCAACGCGCTCGGCCGCGACGGCACCACCGGCGGTGCCGGCGGCCAGACCGTCACCGTCACCACCACCGACCAGCTCCTCGACGCCATCGACAGCACCGCCACGCTGGTCATCCGTGTCCAGGGCCGCATCGCCATCACCAGCAAGCAGGGCGTCCGGCCGAACAAGACCATCATCGGGGTCGGCACGAACGCCGAGATCACCGGCGGCGGCTTCGACTTCTACCGCTCCTCCAACGTCATCGTGCGCAACCTGCGGTTCACCGACGCCGAGGACGACGCCATCAACATCGGCCAGCAGTCGCACCACATCTGGATCGACCACAACACGTTCTCCGGCGCGGTCGACGGCTCGGTCGACATCGTGCGCGGCGCCGACTACGTGACGGTGTCCTGGAACCACTTCGACCACACCGACAAGACGATGCTCATCGGCCACTCCGACGGCGCCGCCGGCACCGACGTCGGGCACCTGCGGGTCAGCATCCACCACAACTTCTTCGACCACAGCCGGCAGCGGCACCCGCGGGTCCGCTTCGCCGACCCGGTGCACGTCTACAACAACGCGTTCGTCGGCAACGAGCTGTACGCGATCGCCTCCACCGAGAACGCCGGCGTGCTCATCGAGGGCAACCACTTCCAGGACGTGCCCTACACCGTGTGGTCCACCGGCGGGTACGCCGACAGCGGCCCCGGCCGGGCGGTGGCCCGCGGCAACGTCTTCGTGCGCTCCGGCACCCCGCAGCTCGGCGGCACCGTGATCGAGCCGCGGACGTTCTACCCGTACACCCTGGACGACCCGGCGACCGTGCCGGCCCTGGTGCGGGCGGGCGCCGGTGCCGGGCACCTCTGAGCGCCGCCGCGCAGGGCACCGGCCGGGGAGGTCCGCCGCCCCGGCCGGTGCGTGTCGCGCCTCAGATGTGTCCCGTGCCCGCCCCGGCGAGGACGGCGGCCTTGACCGTGTCCGCGCTCTGCGCGGTGTAGCCGTAGTACGTGCCGGGTTCCTGGACCGTCCCACCGATCGTGCCGGGCGCGCTCTCGCCGATGAAGAGGTTGCCGCGGGCCACGATGCGGCCCTTCGGGCCGGCGTAGTCGATGGCGTACGCCTCCTCGGTGTCCTCGAACACGTTGTGCTCGATCACGCAGCCGGCCGACGCCTGGCAGGCGACGCCGATGTCGGTGTTGTAGAGGAAGTAGTTGTTGAACACGTGCACCGGCTCACCGAAGCGCACCCGGGGGTTGCGTTGCGGGGTGCGGTCGAAGAAGTTGTGGTGGTAGGTCACCTTGAGCTGGCCGGTGTCCTGCGCGCCGTTGCCGTCGTCGTGCCCGAGCAGCATGTTCTTCGTGTGGTGGTGCGTGTGGTTCCAGGACACCGTGACGTAGCTCGAGCCGCGCTTGATGTCCACGAGGCCGTCGTAGCCGCGCGACAGGTCGTTGTGGTCGATCCAGACGTGGTGGCTGAACATCTGCACGTTGATGGCGTCGTCGGGGGTACCGGTGAAGACCAGGTTCCGGATGATGACGTTGTGCACCGCGTCGGCCGGTGGTGCTGTCACCGCGTCGTCGACCGGCAGCCCGATGTTGAGCCCGCCGCCGGTGAGCCCCGAGGCGGCGCCGATGCCGAGGATCGTCTTGTCCGACGTCACGTCGTGCATCGGGCCGGGCAGCGTGATGACGCCGTTGACCCGGATGATCAGCGGCCCCGGGCGGGCGATCGCGGCCAGGAACGCGGTGGCGTCGCCGACCGTCACGGTCGGTCCCCCGCAGCCGCCGGTCGTGCCGTTCTGCCCCCAGGCGTTCACCGCGGCGAACCCGACGACCACCGGCGGGTCGGTGCACTCGCCGGGCGGGTCCGTGGGCTGTGACGGCGTCGGCGACGAGCTGGGCGGGGCGCCCGGCGCGGTATCGGCGGTGACGTCGTCGAAGGTGGCGCTCGCATACGTGGTGAGCAGCCCCAGCCGGCCGGCGGTGAACGTGGTGTCGGTAGCCGTGACGACCTGCGCGCCGTCGACGAGCCCGCGCAGGGTCGCGCCGGCCACCTCCAGGCGCACGGTGGCCCACGTGCCGGCCGGCACGGACGCGACCCCGGTCGCGATGGTGCTCGTCGTGCCGCCGACCCGCTTGACCAGCCGGGCCTGGCCGCCGGTGAGGGCGAGCGCGTAGTAGTTGCCGCTGCTCTGGGCGCGGGCGATCACACCGACGGACTGGCCGTTGTACGCGATCGGCCTGACCCTGGCCTGCACGGCGTAGTCGGTCCAGGTGCTCGCCCCGGCGAACGCCCGGGCGTCGCTGCTGGTGCCGGCCTGGCGCAGCGCGCGGGAGCCGTCGGTCACGACCGACCAGCTGCCGCCCGACTTGGACCAGCCGTTGGTGTTGCCGTCCTCGAAGTCGTCGGCGAACAGCGGCGCGCCGAGCGCGGCGCCGGCAGCGCCGACGACCACGGCCGCGACGAGCGTCACGGCCGCGGCGGCGCCGACGCCGCGGCTGGAGATGGGCATGGTGAGCTGCACGGGTAGCCTCCCGGTGCTGGAACGGCGGGAGCGGGCGGGCGGCACCGCGACGGGGGCGGCACCGCGCCGCCGGCTCATGAGTGAACTTGGCGGAGCTCCTCAGGAAAGGCCTTTCCTGAACAGACGCTAAGCCCCTTTATCGAAACCCGTCAACGAAAAACGTTCGCAGGAAAGTTGCAGCGCCCGGCCCGTGCGGTGCTCAGCTCTCGTCGGCGAGCAGCTGCGCGGTGGGCAGGCGTTGCAGCAGGACCGCCGGGACGAGCGCGGCACCGGCGGCCAGGACGGCGCCGGCGGCGACCGCCCACGCGGCGGTGGTGAGCAGGCCGCCGGTGAGGTCGCCGACGAGCCATGCGGCACCGGCCACGCCGAGACCGGCGCCGAGCACGCCGCCGAGCACCCCGATGCCGAGACCCTCGGCGGCCACCAGGCGGCCCAGGGCCGCCGAGGTCCAGCCGGTGGCGCGCAGCGTGGCGAGCTCGGCGGCCCGGTCGCGGATGTTCAGGTAGAGCACGTCGGCGACGGCGAGCACGCCGAGCAGGACCGTGGCCACGGCCGCGATCGTGTCGACGGCCCTGACCCGCAGGGAGACCGCGTCGCCGAGGAGGGTGCCGACGATCGCGCCGTGGAAGGTGAACGTGATCGCGCCGAGCACGGTGGCCGCGGCGATGCCGATGGCGAGCGCGCCGGCGCCGAGCGCGGTCCGGCCCGGTACCCGCACCAGGTTGAGCAGGCCCATGCTGAGCGGGCCGCGGGGCCGCCCGGCGCGGCGGGGCCGGGTGACCGCGGGGCGCAGGCCGGCCGCGGGGCGTGCCCGGGCCGCACCGAGCGCCGGCAGCAGCCCGGCCACCAGTGACAGCACGACCGCGGTCGGCACCGCCAGCAGCGCCTGCGTCCACGTGGTGCGCACGTCCAGCAGCGCGCCGAGCGGGGCGGCGAGGGCGAGGGCGCCGAGGCCGGCGACGGCGCCGATGGTGGCGACCTCGCCGAGGACGGCGGCGAAGACGCGGTGCGCGGGCCAGCCGAGCGCGGAGAGCGTCGCCAGCTCCGTGCGGCGGTCGCGGACCCCGGCGGTGACGGCGTTGGCCAGGAAGAGCGCGCACACGACGAGGACCAGCACGAACAGCACGGCGCTCTTGCGGTCCACGGCGGTGATGATGTTCGCGGCGACGCCCTTCTTCACCCAGTGCTCGGTGACGCGCAGCTCGGGGCGCTGGTACCGGCCGGCGGCCAGGGTCACGGTCTGCGGGGCGGGCGAGGAGCCGTACGTGATGTCGACGTCGAGCCCGGTGCGCGCGGCGATGTCCTCCGCGACCAGCCGGACCCGCTCGCGGGAGGTGGCGGAGAAGCCGTGCACCCCGGCGACCCGGACCCGCACCGCGCTCAGCGGCGCGGCCTTGTCGGTGCCCCGCGTGTCGTCGAGCAGGTCCGGCAACGCGTCGAGACCCATCAGCATCATCGGCGGCGAGGACAGGTAGCCGGCCGGGTTGGCGCCCGGGGCGAGCGGGCGGCCGCCGAGCAGGTCGCGGGTGTGCTGGTCGGCGCCGACGACCAGCGGCGGCTCGTAGGTCTCCATCGGCACCCGGCTGAGCGGGTTGAACGTGGTGAGCCGCTGCGGGTCGAACGTGCCGACGACGCCGAGCTCGGTCTTCGTCATGTCGCCGTAGACGCGCACCGACACGTTGTGCACCGTGCGGAAGGAGGTGTCGTCGATCTGCCACGGCGCCGGGAAGCCGAACGTGTGCGGCAGCAGGTAGGCGACCGGGTCGTAGGGCACCGGGACCGCGGTGAGCCCGCCGTCCGGGGACTGCAGGTAGGTGACGCCGCCGATCTGCAGCAGCCACTCATGGCTGTACACGAAGCTGAAGCCGTTGCCCTCGCGCTCCATCTCGGTGCTGGTCGTGTGCTTGTAGGCCGCGTCGGTGTCCAGCAGCTCCTCGCGGAGCCGGGCCGCGGGCGCGGCGGCCAGCGCGGCGAGCGTGGCGCCCGGGTCACCGGACGGCAGCGGGCCGTCGATGCGCGCCCGGGACATCGCGACGGCCGCCGTGGTGTCGGCGTACCGGCGCGACGTGGCCAGCACCGGGACGATTTTGCTCGCTGGCGAGCCGGCCGCCGGGCTGACCGTGCGGGCCGGCGCGTCGCTCAGGAACGTGCCCTGGGTGGCGCCCCGCAGCCCGACGAGCCGGTCCTCGGCCTGCGGGTCGACGGCGGCGACGAGCATCGGCTCGTGCCACGCCACGGTGATGACCAGCCGGTCCTGCGGCGGTTGCCTACTCCCGATCCCGGTGTCGAACGTGCCGTCGGCGCGCAGGCCGACCACGAACACGTCCTGCGTGGTGGCGTCGGTGACCTGCCCCTGCTCGGGGAACGGGCACAGCGGCCGGCCGTCCTCCAGCGCCCCGAAGTTGCCGCCGCAGAACTCCTTGAACGGCATCGTCCGCCCGCCCGGGAACACCACGTCGGAGCCGGCGGAGGTGGGCCAGGCCACGTCGTGCTTCGTCACGTACACGTAGACCGGGGTGGCCGGTGCCCGGCTGAGGCCGCGGTCGGCCAGCAGCGTCCGGTCGACCCGGATGACCTGCCGGTCGAGCGCGCGGTCGACGAGGTCGGTGATGTCGACCGGCGCGCCGACCGCGGCGTTGACCGTGCCGGCCATGGCGATCGGCGCCGCGACGTCGACCCCGGGCACCGCGCGGATCTTCGCCCAGTCGTCCATGGTGATGCCGCCGTAGATGCCGGAGACGGCGTTGGGCCGCAGCAGCGCCCGGTCGTCCTCCAGCGGCAGCCGGCTGCCGCGCGGGCGCACCAGGATGTCATAGGCGGCCCGCACGTTGGCGTCGACGGTGCCGGTGACCTGCAGCCGCGCCGTGGCGGTGGCACCGGTCAGCACGGTGAAGCCGGTGGTGGCGGTGAGCACTCCGACGAGGAGTGCCACCGCTCGCCCCGCCCGCCCCCGAAGATGTGCCCAGACGAATCGGATCACGCCGCCACTGTCGCCCATACATTGTCACAATGCAAGCCCCGTTCGGTCCGGGTTCGCCGTGAGGGTCGGCGCCCGGGTGGGTACGACCACAGCCGTGACCACACGCATCGAACCCGACGACGACGTGACCAGGCTGCGCGCCGACATCGCCCGGACCAGAGCCGGCCTCGCCGGCAGCGTCGACGCGCTGGCCGCCCGCCTCGACGTGCCCGGCCGGGCCCGCGACGCCGCGGCCCGGCGGGTCGCGCCGGTGCGCCGGCTCGCCGGCGGCGCCGTCTCCACCGCCACCGGCGCGACCGGCAGGGTGGTCTCCGCGGCCGCGACGGCGACCGGGGCCGCCTGGGGAGTGGCGCAGGGGCTCGCCCGCGACGGCGCGGGGCTCGGCGTCGCCCTGGCCCGCTGGGGCACGGACAGCCTGGGCCACGTCGTACGGGCGTTCACGCGCCGCGGGTGACGTCCGCGCCGCCGCCGGGCGCGGACGGCACGGGCCACGTCGCGCAGGCGTTCACGCGGCGCGGGTGACGTCCCCGCCGCCGGTGGCCGGGAAGGTCGACGGGTGGGAGCACCCTCGCGCGCACCGTCGCCGGCAGGGCTCGGCCGCCGGCTCGCCGTCGAGCTGATCGGCACGTTCTGGCTGGTGTTCGCCGGCTGCGGCACGGCCGTGCTCAGCGCGCGCTTCGACGACATCGGCGCCGGGCTGCTCGGCGTAGCGCTGGCGTTCGGGCTGGCCCTGCTGACCGCGGCGTACGCCTTCGGCCACATCTCCGGCGGCCACTTCAACCCGGCGGTCACGGTCGCGCTGTGGCTCGGCCGCCGCACCAGGGCCGCCGACGTGGTGCCGTACGTGCTCGTCCAGGTGGTCGCCGCCCTCGCCGCGGCGGCGGTGCTGCTGGCCGTCGCCGAGGGCCGGGCCGGGTTCAGCCTGGACCGCGAGGGCCTGGCCACCAACGGCTACGGCACGGACTCCCCCGGCGGGTACAACCTCGGCGCCGCCCTGCTCGTCGAGTCCGTCCTGACCGCGGTGTTCGCGCTGGTGGTCCTCGGTGCCACCGACCTGCGGGCACCGCGCGGCACCGGCCCTCTCGCCATCGGCCTGACGCTCACCGTCATCCACCTGGTGAGCATCCCGGTCACGAACACGTCGGTGAACCCGGCCCGCTCGACCGGCCCCGCCCTCGTCGCCGGCGGCGCCGCCCTGTCGCAGCTGTGGCTGTTCTGGGTGGCGCCGATGATCGGCGCGGTCGCCGCCGGGATCGGCTACCGGTACGTGACCGGCGGCACCGGTACGGTAGAGGCGGCCGCCGAGGCACAGGACGTCGACGACCGCCCCGGCTGACCCCCGGGCCGGCTCACCGGGCCCGGGTGCGCACCGCAGCCGGCGCTGCGGTGGGCACGGCGCCGGACCCGGCCGCGCGCACGATGCGGCGGAACGTCGGGCACTGCATGTGGCTCGGTGCGGGGCAGGCGGCCGCGTGGCGCAGCGAGTCGCGCAGCACGGTGAGCCGGCCGATGGTGCCGTCCAGCTCGTCGGCCTTCGCCGCGAGCATCCCCCGGTCGAGGTGCGGCTGCCCGTCGGGGCCGAACATGCGCGCGATCTCGTCGAGGGAGAAGCCCGCGGTGCGGCCCAGGGCGATCAGGGCCAGCCGCTGCAGGACCCCGGGCTCGAACTGGCGGCGCAGCCCCACCCGGCCGGCCGAGGCGATCAGCCCTCTCTCCTCGTAGTAGCGCAGGGTCGAGGCGGGCACGCCGGCGCGGCGCGCGACCTCGGCGATGTCCAGGTGCGTCATGCGGTTGACCTCAAGTCGGCTTGAAGTGACACCGTCGCATCCCGGACGGGGTCCCCGCAACCACAGGAGACGCAGATGAACCAGACGGCACGCTGGAGCGGCACCGCCGGGCAGGCCTGGATCGACGCGCAGGCCATGCTGGACGAGCTGTTCCGGCCGTTCGAGGACCTGCTGGTCGCCGAGGTCGCCGGGCTCGGCGCCGGCCGGGTGCTCGACGTCGGCTGCGGCACCGGCGCCACCACGGTCGCGATCGCCCGGCGGACCGGCACCGGCGGCTGCGTGGGCGTCGACATCGCCGAGCCGATGGTCGCCGCGGCCCGGGCGCGCGCCGCACGCGACGGCGTGCGGGTGACGTTCGTGCACGCCGACGCGCAGGAGCACGCGTTCCCGGCGGCCGGGTTCGACGCGGTCGTCTCCCGCTTCGGCGTGATGTTCTTCACCGACCCGGTGCGCGCCTTCGCCAACCTGCGCCGGGCCGCGGTGCCCGGCGCCGCCCTGCGCGCCGTCGTGTGGCGCGACGCGGCGCAGAACCCGTTCATGACCACCGCGGAGCGGGCCGCCGCGCCGCTGCTGCCCGACCTGCCGGCCCGCCGCCCGGACGAGCCCGGACAGTTCGGGTTCGCCGCCCCGGCGCGGGTGCGGGCCGTCCTGTCCGGCGCCGGCTGGACCGGCGCCCGCCTGCGGCCGGTCGACGTCGCGTGCGTGCTGCCGGGGCGCGACCTGGAGCACTACTTCACCAGGCTCGGCCCGCTCGGCCTGGTCCTGGGCCGGGCCGACGCCGCCACCCGGGCCCGCGTCGTGGACACGGTGCGGGCCGCCTTCGACCCGTACGTGCACGGCGACGAGGTCCGCTTCACCGCCGCCTGCTGGCAGGTCGACGCCGAGGCGCCGGCCGGGTGAACCCGCCCTAACATCGACGGGTGGACATCTTCGACGCCGCGGACGGCACCCGGCTCGCGTACCGCCGCGTGGGCACCGGCAGCCCGCTGATCTGCCTGCCCGGCGGGCCGATGCGGGCCGGCGCGTACCTCGGCGACCTCGGTGGCCTGCCGGCGCACCACACGCTGATCCTGCTCGACCTGCGCGGCACCGGCGGGTCGGCGGTGCCCCGGGACCCGGCCACCTACCGGTGCGACCGGCTCGCCGCGGACGTCGAGGCGCTGCGGATCCGGCTCGGCCTCGACCGGGTCGACCTGCTCGGCCACTCCGCCGGGGCCGCGGTCGCGCTGCTGTACGCGGTGCGCCACCCCGACCGGATCGGCCGCCTGGTGCTGCTGAACCCGTCGCCGCGGGTGGTCGGTATCGAGGTCACCGACGCCGACCGGCGGGAGGTCGCCGAGCGGCGCCGCGGCGAGCCGTGGTTCCCCGACGCGTACGCCGCGTTCGAGCGGATCTGGGCGGGCACGCCGGAGCCCGCCGACTGGACGGCCGTCACCCCGTTCACCTACGGCCGGTGGGACGACGCCGCCCGCGCCGACGCCGACGCCGCCGACGGGCAGCGCAACGACGCCGCCGCGGCCGCGTACTACCCCGGCGTCGACGTGTCGGCGGTCCGGGCCGCGCTCGCCGGCCTGCGGGCCCGGGTGCTGCTGGTCGCCGGCGAGCACGACGTCGCCCTGCCGCCGAAGCGGGCCGCCGAGTACGCGGGCCTGTTCCCGCACGCCGAGGTCGCCGTCCAGCCCCGCGGCGGGCACTCGCCGTGGCTGGACGACCCGGCGTGGCTCGCCACCACCGTGGCCGCCTTCCTGCGCTGAAACCGGTCCGGACCGGCACCCCGGCGGGAGTTGACGCGGGTTTGTACGGTGACGACCGCTTGTGGCGGGTCACCCCCCGCCGGGATCAGCCGAGAAGGAGCACACATGAAGCGCCTGGCGCTTTCGACATTGTTGGTGGCGGTACTGGGCACGGCGCTCGCCGGTTGCGGTGAGGACGCCGCGGACACCCCCGCCGCGCAGAGCACGCAGCAGAGCACGCAGCAAGCCACGCAGCAGGCCGGGCAGGACAGCACCTACCCGAAGACCGACGAGGGCGCCAAGGCGCTGCTGCAGGCGCTGCCGAAGGACCCCGCGCTGGTCCGCAAGCTGAAGCCGACGACCGAGGACTACCAGGCGCTGTTCGCCGGCGACGTCGCGACGAAGGCCGAGCGGTTCTACGCGACGAACCTGTGGAACGGTGACGCCAAGGTCGGCGGCGACGCCGCGCAGACGGAGCTGAAGCTGTTCAAGGCCACCAGCGAGGAGATCCGGTCCTGGTCCTCGGCGGTCGAGGCGAACTTCCCCGGCGGCTACCAGCAGATCGGGCCGCACCTGAAGCCCGGGCTCACCTGGTACCGGTGGAAGTACACCGAGCCGGGCAAGGACACCGGCATGGCGTACGAGGGCCTCGTGCACGTCAACGGGCACTGGGTGTGGGCGCCGAAGCCTTGGAAGGCCCTGGAGGGCTGACCGCGGTCGCGGGGGCCGGTAGGCTACGCGGGCCGGCCCCCCGCGACGTGAGGCAGATGACGCATGGACGAGCGGGAGACGCTGGACTGGCAGACGTTCGGGGACGCCTCGCGCGGTCTGGCCCAGGCGGTCGCCGACGACGGGTTCCGGCCCGACGTGGTGCTGTGCGTCGCCCGTGGCGGGCTGCTGCTGGCCGGCGCGCTGGGATACGCGCTGGACGTCAAGCGCCTGGTGATGATGAACGTGCTGTACTACACCGGTGTCGACGAGCGCCTCGACGCGCCGGTGGTGCTGCGGCCCACGCCCGACGGTGAGGACCTCGCCGGGGCCCGGGTGCTCATCGTCGACGACGTCTCCGACACCGGCGCCACGCTGCGGGTGGTCCGCGACTTCTGTGCCGTGCACGCGGCCGACGTGCGCTGCGCCGTGCTGTACGAGAAGCCGCAGACGGTGGTGCGGTGCGAGTACGTGTGGCGCCGCACCGACCGCTGGATCAACTTCCCGTGGTCGAGCGAGCCGCCGGTCGTCGCCGCCTGACGGGCCCGGTCACGACAGGCTGCGGGTGCGTCGCAGCGCCTGCTGCAGCTGCTGGAGCAGCTCGGCGGCGGTGAAGGGCTTGCGCAGCAGCGGGTCGTCGGTGAGGGTGCGGCCGCCGGGCAGGTTGCCGGCGGTGTAGCCGGACATGTAGAGCACCGGCAGCTGCGGGCGCAGCAGGCGGGCGGCTACGGCCAGCTGCGGCCCGGCGATGTCGGGCATGATGACGTCGGTGAGCAGCGCGTCGACGGTGAAGGCGGGGTCGGCGCACAGGTCGATCGCGGCGGCGGCCGACGCGGGGGCGGTGACCCGGTAGCCGGCCCTCGTCAGGATCCGCACGACGATGTCGCGGACGTCGCCGTCGTCCTCGACGACGAGGATGTGCCCGCCGGCCTCCTCGACGGTGCCGGGCCCGTCGTCGGCGGCGCCGGCCGCGGTGGCGGGCGGGTCCGACGACGGCAGCAGGACCGTGATGGTGGTGCCGCGGCCGGGCACGCTGTCGATGTGGATGTCGCCGCCGGCCTGGGTGACGACGCCGTACGCGGTGGCGAGCCCGAGGCCGGTGCCGTTGCCGGGGCCCTTGGTGGTGAAGAACGGCTCGAACGCGCGCGCCACGACCTCGGTCGGCATGCCGCAGCCGGTGTCGGTGACGGTGAGGCTGACCGTGCCCGGTGCCGGCGCCACGCCCGCGCCGCCGGCCGCTGCGGGCCTGCCGGGCAGCGGCGGCAGCAGGTGCCTGGTGGTGACGGTGAGCCGGCCGCCGTCGCTCATCGCGGCCCGGGCGTTGACGACCAGGTTCACGATGACCTGCTCGAGCTTGCTGCGGTCGATCGTCACCGGCGGCAGGTCCGGGTCGAGGTCGGTGGTGAACGTGATGTCCTCGCCGATGGTGCGCTGCAGCAGCTGTTCGGTGTCGGCGACGACCTGGTTGAGGTCGAGGACCTCCGGCTGTGACGGTTCGAGGCGGCTGAAGATGAGCAGCTGCCGGGTGAGCGCGGCGGCGCGTTCGGCGGCGTGGCTGATCCGCACGATGTCGGGGTGGCAGGGGTGCGACTCGCCGAGGGCCTCGGTGATGTCGGTGGCGTACGCGGTGATGATGGCGAGCAGGTTGTTGAAGTCGTGGGCGATGCCGCCGGCGAGGTGGCCGAGGGAGTCGAGCCGCTCCGCCTGGCGCAGCTCGTGGTCGAGGCGCTGCTGCTCGGTGACGTCGCGCAGGGTCCCCTCGACCGCGACGGGCTCGCCGTCGGCGTCGGTGATGAGGATGGCTCGCTGCTCGATCCACAGCCGCCGGCCGTCGGGGTGGTGCGCCCGCAGGATCTGCGGCGCCCGCCGCGGCCGCAGCCACGAGCCGGTGAACGCCTCGCGGTCCTCGTCGTCGATGATCGCGGCGAGCAGGGCCGGGTTCGCGTACACCTCGGCGGGTTCGTGGCCGGTGATGCTGGTGATGGCCGGGCTGATGTACTCCAGGCCGCGGTCGGGCCGCAGCCGGAACCGGAAGATGATGTCGATGGCGTGCTCGGCGAGGAGCCGGAAGCGTTGCTCGCTGTCGCGCAGCGCCGCCTCCGCGGCCCGCCGCTGCCGCCGCTCGCCGGCTTCGCGCAGCTCGCGCTGCACCGCGGGCACGAGCCGGCTGGCCCGGTCCTTGAGCACGAAGTCGCTGGCGCCGGCCTTCATCATGGCGGCCGCGATCTCCTCGCCGACCTGCCCGGACACGAGGATGAACGGCGCGTCGCCGCCGTTCTCGCGCAGGGTCCGCAGCGCCTCCTCGGCGGTGAAGGCCGGCAGGTTGTAGTCGGAGATGACCAGGTCGGGCGGGTGCGCGTCGAGCGCGGCGCGGAACTGCTCGGCGGTGGTGACGATGTCGGCGGCGAGGTCGAGGCCGCCGCGGTGCAGCCGGGTCACGATGAGCCGGGCGTCGTCGGGGTCGTCCTCCACGATCAGGACACGGGTCTGCGGCATCAGCGGCTGCCGGGGCGGGCCGGGACGGGTTCGTTGACCACCAGCCAGTACCGCCCGAGGATGTTGGCGGCGTCGACGAAGTCCGCGAAGACGACGGGTTTGCGCACGTAGCTGTTGGCGCCGAGGCGGTAGCTCTCGACGATGTCGCGCTCTTCGCTGGAGGTGGTGAGCACCACCACCGGCAGCGGCTGGGTGACCGGGTCCGCGCGGATGCGCCGCAGCACCTCGAGGCCGTCGTACCGGGGCAGCTTCATGTCGAGCAGGATCAGCGCGGGGCGCAGGGGCGCGCCGCCGTCGCTGGGGTGCAGCAGGTCGATCGCGGCGGCGCCGTCGGACGCGACGACGACCCGGTTGCGGATGTTGTTCTTCGTGAAGGCCCGCAGGGTGAACGTGACGTCGTCGGGGTTGTCCTCGACGAGCAGGATGACCCCGTCGTTCATGTCGTCTCCGGTACGGGCACCGCCCGGTCCTCGCGCCGGGGGGCGAGCGTGAACCGGAACACCGCACCGGACCCGACCGTGCCCTCGGCCCAGATCCGGCCGCCGTGGCGGGTGACGATGCGGTGCACGATCGCCAGCCCGATGCCGGTGCCCTCGAAGTCGGTGACGGCGTGCAGGCGCTGGAACGGCTCGAACAGCTTGCCGGCGAAGCGCATGTCGAACCCGGCGCCGTTGTCGCGCACGTACAGCACGCCGCGGTCCTCGGCGCCGACCTCGATGACGGCGTCGTCGCGTCTCGAGGTGAACTTCCACGCGTTGCCGAGCAGGTTCTGCAGCACGAGCCGGACGAGGTCGGCGTCGCCGGCGGCGGCGAGCCCGTCGGCGACGGTGACCCGCACCCGCCGGTCGGGTTCGACGGCGCGCAGCTCGGCGGCGACGTCGCGGGCGATGGCGGTGACGTCGACGGGTCCGCGGCGCAGCTCGGTGCGGGTGGCCCGGGACAGGTCGAGCAGGTCGTCGATCATCGTGGCCATCCGCGCCACGTTCGCCTGCAGCCGTCGCAGGTACTCGCGGCCCTCGTCGTCGAGCCGGTCGCCGTAGTCCTCCAGCAGCAGCTGGCTGTAGCCGTCGAGGGAGCGCAGCGGCGCCCGCAGGTCGTGCGACACCGAGTACGCGAACGCGTCGAGCTCCCGGTTGGAGGCGCGCAGCTCCGCGGTGCGGTGCAGGACGCGGTCCTCCAGCTCGGCGTTGAGCTGCCGCACCTGCTCCTCGGCGCGTTTGCGTTCGGTGATGTCGGTGGAGATGCCGCAGACCGCGTACGGCGCGCCGTCGGCGCCGATGAGCGGGAACTTGACGGTGACGTACGTGTGCGGGCCGTCCTCGCCGGGTGCCTCCTCCTCCATCTGCACCGGCCGGCCGTGCCGCGCCGCCTGCAGGTCGTTGGCGCGGAACGCGTCGGCCACGTCGGCGGGGAACAGGTCGTGGTCGGTGAGGCCGACGATCGCGTCCCGGCGCACCTCGAACAGCCGCTCGTACTCGCGGTTGACCAGCATGTACCGGCCGTCGAGGTCGCGCATGTAGATGACCGCGGAGGTGTTGTCGATGAGCGCCAGCAGCTGGTCGTGCCCGACCCGCGGGTCGTGGCCGGCGGCCGCGGTGGCGTTCACGACGCGTCCGGCGGCCGGCCGCCGCCGGAGCCGCCGGCGGGTGGGCGTGGCCGTACCAGCGCCGCGGACGGCGGATCGGACGGCGGCGGGGACGGCGGGGCGAACCGTACCCGCGGCGGTTGGGTGCGGCGCAGCGCGTCGACGCCGGCGAGGGACTCCAGGTCGGCGGTCGGCAACCGGCGCAGGGCGCGCAGCGGGTGCCGGCCCCGCAACCGCACCAGCCGCTCCAGCGTGCGCTCGTCCATGCCGGTGGTGCCGCGGCGGTTGGAGACCACACCGGTGTCGCCGGCGCCGGTGCGGTCCCGGTCGCGTTGCGGCGCGAACAGGTACTTCTTGGCCAGCATGAGGTGCGCGCTGGAGACCCGCGCGTGCGCGCGCAGCACCAGGTAGAGCGCGGCGAGCGCCGGGCAGGACCCGAGCAGCGCCCGCAGCCCGGCCGGCGACCGCCCGGACAGGTCGGTGCCGGCGCCCAGCCGCGCCAGCAGCATCCGCGGCAGCCCGGGCCGGTCCATGACGGCCGTGAGCCGGTCCCACTCCCCGGCGAGCAGGCCGGGGCGCAGCCGGGCGAGGTGCGCGCGGTGGCCGGGCAGGTCGATGCCGAGCAGCAGGTCACGTTCGATGGCCTCGGGGTCCAGCGCGCCGCTGGGCGGCACGTCGCCGGGGCGCCAGTGCACGGCGAACTGGCGGAAGACGTCCATGAAGTGCCCGGCCCGCAGCCCGTCGCCGGCCGGCAGCGCGGCGAAGCCGGTGTTGAGCCGGCGCAGCGCGTCCAGCAGCTCCGCGGCGACCCCGAGCCGGTGCACCGCGTCCGCGCCGCAGACGTCGACGCTCTCCTCGGCGATGGGGGCGAGCGCGAGGTTCACCGCCCGCTCGTACGTCTCGGACAGCTTGATCAGCTCGAAGAACCCGGTCTCGTCGCGTTCGCCGGTGTACGTGCGCACCTGCCCGTCGTCGAACACGCCCGGCAGGGTGGCCAACCGGGCCTCGCCCCACCAGACCTCGGTCGCGGGGAGGTTCCACCGGGTCAGCGAGGCGTACGCGTCCCGGTCGGGGTGGCCGGCACCGGTCTGCTCGGCCAGGCCGGTGAAGTAGTCGAGGAACGGCACGCACGCCTCGCCGACGGGCAGGTCGAACGCCCGCTCGGGCCGCCGCCGGTGTGCGGTGTCCCGCTCCTGGTGGTGCCGGCCGAGGGCGGCGCCGGCGAGGCCGAGCAGCACGACGAGCCGCCGCGCCTCCAGCGGGGTGCACCGCTGCGGCGCGGCCGGCAGGCCGGCCAGGGCCGCGGTGACCGCGACCGGGAACTCACCGGGCGGCCGGCGCCCGGCGATGATGTCGCGGTTGAGCTCCGGCATCGGCCCGCTGACCCAGGCCGCCACCGCCGGCACGCCCGAACCTACGCGCAGCGCAGTCGCATGACTACGCTCGGTATGCACCTGAGCAACGTACCACGCACGGGCGGCGGAGCACCGGTATCCGGTCCCCCGCCGCCGCGCCGCGGTCAGGGGTTGGTGTCGCCCTGGCCCGTGTGCTGCTGGGCATAGTCGACGCCCTTGTCGACCTGCTCGTCGTACTTGCCGCCGGTGCGCCGGTCGACCTGCTCGCCGGCCTTCTCCGCGGCCTTGTCGATCTGCTCGTCGTGCTGGTCGGCGAAGTCCTTCGCCCGGTCCATGAAGTCGTTCATCGGTGTGCTCCCAGGTGTCGGTGGTTCACGAACGGGCGCTGGCGGTCACGTTCTGCTTGACCTCGGCGGCGGCGCCCTTGGCGGTCTCCCCCGCGGAGCTCGCGGTGGTGCGGGCGGCGTCCTTGGCGGTGTCGCCGACGGCGGTCGCCGCGTCCTTCGCCCGCTCGCCGATCTCCTGCGCCGCCTCGGTCAGCGGCTGGCGGACCGGCTCGACGAGGTCGTCGGCGTGGTCGCGGACCTGGCGGCCGGCCCGCTTCTCCAGCTCGGTCGCGGGCAGCAGCGACGCGGCGAGCAGCCCGGCACCGAAGGCGATCAGCCCGGCCGCGACCGGGTTGCCCTGCGTCTGGCGGCGGACCGCCGCCGGTGCCTGGCGCGCCTGGTCGGCGACCTCGCCGGCGGTGTCCTTGACCGTGTCCACGGCGCCGGACGCCTTGTCCTTCACCGCGTCGACGGCCCCGGACGTCCGGCCCTTGACCGTGTCGCCGCTGTCGTGGGCGGCACCCATCACGCGCTCCGTCACGCCTCGCACCTTCGCCTTCGTGTTCTGCCAGCCGCGCCGCGCGACCCGGCTGGGACTGGTCCTGTCGGCGAGCCGGTCCACGTCGTGGGCCAGCCGCGCCCTGGTCAGCTCGATGTCGTCTCGGATGTGGTCGGGTGCTTCAGCCATTTCGCGTCCTCCTTCAGCGTCTCGACGGTCCGGCGCGGCACCGGCGACACGGTGCGCGCCTGCTTGCGGCCGGCGGCGAACAGCGCCGCGGCGACGACCGCCCACAGCACGGCGACGATGAACGCCGCCCAGCCCAGCGGCATGACGTTGTCCAGCGCGTACGTCAGCGCGAGGCTCAGCATCAACGCGGTCAGCAGCCCGGCGATCCCGGCGCCGCTGAACATGCCGGCCGCCTTGCCGGCCTTGGACGCCTCGGCCCTGAGCTCGGCCTTGGCCAGCTCGACCTCCTGCCGGAACAGGTTGGACAGGCCTTCGCTGATGTCGCTGATGATCTCGCCGAGCGAGCCGGGCTCCTCCGGCGGCACCGCACGGCCGTACCCCGGCGCGCTCATGAGCGGGGCGTCGTCGCCGACGGGACCGGCTCGGCGGCCGTGGCGGCACCGCCGCCGTACACGGTCGGCACCGGCTCGACAGGCGCCACCGGCTGCACGGGCACCGGCTGGACCGGCACCGGCTGGACGGGCACCGTGGGCAGCTGCTGCGTGTCGGCGGTCAGGCGGTCGGCGCCCGCGTACGGGTCGCGGTAGGCGCCGGCGTACGGGTCGCCGTAGGCGCCGGCGGTGTCGTGCGCCGGCTCCGCGCTGAAGACGCCCTTGCCGAGGCGCCCCACCACGAACCCGGCCGCGGCGGCCGCGAGCAGGAACGTGCCGGGGCGGCGGCGGGCGAAGTCCTGCACGCCCTCCAGGACGCCTTCCGGGCCGTGCTCGGCCAGGTAGTCCGCCACCCGGCGGCCGCCCTGGGACACCTGCGTGACGACCTTGCTCGCCGGGGAGTCGCCGCGCTCGCCGGCCATCTGGTCCAGCTCGTCGGCGAAGCGGCGCACGCCGTCGGCGAGCCGGTCGTTCTGGGTGCGCGCCTCCTGACCGACCCGGTCGCGCACGTCACGGGCCAGATTTCGCGCCTGCGCCTTCGCCTCGCCGGCGACCTCGCCGGCCTGTTGCTTCGCGGTGCCGGCGGCATCGCGCGCGGCGGCGCCGGCCGTCCGCGCGGCCTGTTGCACACCACCGCCGTCCGGTGTGCCGGTCCGGTCCTCGTAGCCGAGTTCCGCCATCAGAACCTCCAACGTGTCGGGGGGATGGCCGCCGTGTACCCCGGCACATCGGGGGTAATCACGACGATGACGGTGGATCGTCCCCAGGTAGGAACGATTTAGCGTCGGCGATTTTCTGGTTGGCGGGCGCATTTCTGGGAAGCGCGCGAGCGGGCGCGCTTCACCGGCAGGCGCGCGCGAACGGGCGCGCTTCTCCGGCAGGCGCGCATGAGAGGAGGCGACCATGACCGATGTCGAACGCGGGCGCACGGCGCAGGACGAGCACGGCGACGCCGTGCCGCGGCCGCCGACCGCGAACCAGGGGCCCGACGAGCTCGGCGCGCTGCCGAAGCGCTCCTACCTCGCGGTGCTCAAGCGCACCGTCAAGGAGTTCGGCGACGACAACGTCACCGTCTGGGCGGCCGCGCTCACCTACTACGGCGTGCTGTCCATCTTCCCCGGGCTGCTGCTCATGGTCACCGCGCTGCGGCTGTTCGGCCAGGACACCGTCAGGTCGGTCGTCGACAACGTCTCCGGCATCGCGCCCGGCTCGGTCGCCGACATCCTCGGCGGCGCCGCCGAGAACCTGCAGAAGGGCGGCGAGGGCACGGCCGGGCTGCTCGCGGTCGTGTCCGTGCTGGGCGCGCTGTGGTCGGCGTCGGGATACATCGGCGTGTTCATGCAGGCGTCCAACGCCATCTACGACGTACCCGAGGGACGCCCGATCTGGAAGACGCTGCCGATCCGGCTCGGCGTCACGCTGCTCACCGGGGTGCTGCTCACCGCCGCCGCGCTCATGGTCGTGTTCACCGGACGCCTCGCCGACCAGGTCGGGCACGCCCTCGGCATCGGCTCGGGCGCGGTGACGGTGTGGAACATCGCGAAGTGGCCGGTGCTGGTCCTGATCGTCAGCCTGCTGTTCGCGATCCTGTACTGGGCCTCGCCCAACGCCAAGCACGGCGGCTTCCGGTGGGTCAGCCCCGGCGGGCTGGTCGCCGTGGTGCTGTGGCTGGCCGCGTCGGGCGGGTTCGCGCTGTACGTGGCGAACTTCGGCTCGTACAACAAGACGTACGGCAGCCTCGCCACGGTGATCATCTTCCTGGTGTGGCTGTGGATCAGCAACATCGCGATCCTGCTCGGCGCCGAGTTCGACGCGGAGCTGCAGCGCAGCCGCGCGGTCCAGGCGGGCCACCCGGAGACCGAGGAGCCCTACGTGGAGCTGCGCGACACCCGCAAGCTGGACCGCTGACCCTAGCCGCGGTCCTCGCCGCCGGCCGTGGCGAGGGGCCCGGCGGCGGCGAGGAGCCCGGCGGCGGCGAGGAGCCCGGCGACGGCCAGGCCGTTGGTGACGGTGCCGTCGCGGACCCAGGCGACGGCCTCCTCCAGCGGCACCCACCGCAGCCGCAGGTCCTCGTCGTCGTCCGGGTCCGCACTGGTCTCGCCGAGCTGCCGGGCCAGGTACACGCGGACCCGCTCCCCGGTCATGCCCGGCGACGGGTGCAGGTCCAGCAGGCGCTCCCAGCGGCCGGCGGTGACCCCGGTCTCCTCGGCCAGCTCGCGTTTCGCGGCGTCGAACGGCTCCTCCCCGTCGTCGAGCAGCCCCGCCGGCAGCTCCCACAGCGTGTCGCCGACGGGGTGGCGGTACTGCCGCACGAGCAGCACCCGCCCGCGCTCGTCGAGCGCGACGACGGCGACCGAGTCGGCGTGGTCCACGACCTCCCGCACGACCTGCCGGTCACCCTGGCGCAGGGTGTCACGGTGCACGGTGATGATGTCGCCGGCGTAGACGACGGTGCGGTCCAGCAGCTCCGGTGTGTCCATGCTTCCGGCGGTACCCACCGCGGCCGCGCACCCAACAGCGGTTCCCAGAAACCTTTCAGCCTGGCCTGCTAGCGTCGGACCATGGACGGCTGCAGTACCGGGCCGGGCGTCGTCCCGGCTACCCTCGGCACGGCGACCGGTGGACACCGGCCGTGTTGATCCTGATCGGTCTCGTGCTCATCGTGGCCCTCACCGCGGCCACCGGATACTTCGTCGCCGCCGAGTTCGCCTATGTGGCGGTCGACCGGGCGAAGCTCAAACGTGCCGCCGACCGCGGTGACGTGCCGGCGCGGCGGGCGCTGCGGGTCACCGAGCGGCTGTCGTTCATGCTGTCGGGCGCGCAGCTCGGCATCACCGTGACGGCCCTGCTCGCCGGCTATGTCGCCGAGCCGTATCTCGGCCGCGGCCTGGCCGACCTGCTCGGTGTCGCCGGGGTGCCGCGCGCGGCCAGCACCTCGATCTCCGTGGCTCTGGCGCTGCTGACCGCCACCGCGGTGCAGATGGTGCTCGGCGAGCTCGGCCCGAAGAACTGGGCGATCGCCCGGCCGGAGGCGCTGTCCCGCGCGCTGGCCCGGTTCACCCTGTTCTACCTGGCCGCGGCCGGCCCGCTGATCCGCATGTTCGACGCCGCGGCCAACCGGCTGCTGCGCCGCGCCGGCATCGAGCCCATCGAGGAGCTGCCGGAGGGCGCCACCCCGGAGGACCTGGCGCGCATCATCGCCGACTCGCAGACCGGCGGGCTGCTCGACGCGGACACCTCGCAGCTGCTGCAGCGTGGCCTCGTGTTCCGGGCCCGCACCGCGGAGGAGGCGATGGTCGCGCGGGTCGACGTGGTCACCGTCGCCGCGACCGACCCGGCGGACCGGCTCGTCGAGCTGTTCGACACCGGCCACACCCGCTTCCCGGTCGTCGGCGACAGCGTCGACGACGTGCTCGGTGTCGTCGGCGGCGCCGACCTGGTGGCGCTGCCCGCCGCCGAGCGGCACCGCACGACGATGGCGCAGATCGCCGCGCCGCCGGTGCTGGTGCCGTCCACGGCGCCCCTGCCGGTGGTGCTGGAGCGGCTGCGCGCCGAGCACCGCCAGCTCGCCTGCGTCGTGGACGAGTACGGCGGCTTCGCCGGCATCATCACCCTCGAGGACATCGCCGAGGAGCTGGTCGGGCAGATCCGCGACGAGGACGACGCCCCGGAGCCGGCGGCGGTCCGCCAGCCGGACGGCTCGTGGCTCGTCCCGGCCCGCTGGCGCATCGACGAGGTCGCCCGCACCACCGGCGTGACCCTGCCCGAGAGCGACGACTACGACACGGTGTCGGGCCTGGTGCTGCAGCGCCTCGGCCGGGTGCCGCAGACCGGCGACACCGTCGACGTCGAGGTGCCCCCGTCAACGCCGGAGGACCCGCACCGCACCGTGCGCATCGACGTGCTCAGCGTGCACCGGCACGTCCCGGCGACCGTGAAGGTGTCCGCATGAGCGGCCCGCAGCGCAGCGGAGGGCTGCGAATCAGCAGCTCAGGGTGGAGCTCAGGCCGACGCCGCAGCGCAGCGGAGGTGGCGGCATGAGCGGCCCGCAGCGGAGCGAGGAGCCGCGAATCATGGGCTCAGGGTGCAGCTCAGGCCGACGCCGCAGCGCAGCGGAGGTGGCGGCATGAGCACTGGTTGGGCGCTGGTCGTTTCGGTGATCCTGCTGGCGCTGAACGGCTTCTTCGTGGCCGCCGAGTTCGCCCTCGTCGCCAGCAAGCGGCACCGGTTGGAACAGGCGGCGACCGAGGGCGGCCGGGCCGCCGCCGCGGCGCTCGCCGGCAGCCGGGAGCTGTCGCTGATGCTCGCCGGGGCGCAGCTGGGCATCACCCTGTGCTCGCTCGGCCTCGGCGCGCTCGCCGAGCCGGCGGTCGCGCACCTGCTCGACCCGGTGTTCACGGCGGTGGGCGTACCGGCGGAGGTCAGCTACCCCATCGCGTTCGTCATCGCGCTCGCGGTCGTGGTGTTCCTGCACATGGTCGTCGGTGAGATGGCGCCGAAGTCGTGGGCGATCAGCGACCCCGAGCGTTCGGCGCTGCGGCTGGCGTGGCCGTTCCGGGCGTTCACCCGGCTCGTACGCCCGCTGCTCACCGTCCTCAACGGCCTCGCCAACGCGTGCCTACGGCTGATCAAGGTCGAGCCGCAGGACGAGCTGTCCGCGGCGCACGGCCCGGAGGAGCTGATGATGCTGCTCGAGTCGTCCCGCCAGCACGGGACCCTGGGCCAGGACCAGCACCTGCTGCTGAGCCGGATGCTGCGCCTGCAGGACACCACGGTCGCCCAGGTGATGATCCCGGCGGCGGACATGGTGACCGTGCCGGCCGACGCGACCGCCGACGACATCGAGGACGCGCACCGCGCCACCGGCCGGTCCCGCTTCCCGGTCGTGGACGCCGGCGGCGCCGTCACCGGCGTCGTGCACGTCCGCGACGCGCTGCGCAGCACCACCGCCGGCGTCCCCGCCCGCGCCGACGGGCTGATGATCGCCGCGTTCTCGGTGCCGGCGCGCAGCAGCGTCCTGGCCGCCGTCCGGTCGATGCGGGAGTCCCGCGCGCAGCTCGCGGTCGCCACCGACGGCGGCGCGGCGGTCGGCCTGGTCGCCCTCGAGGACCTGCTGGAGGAGGTCATCGGCGAGTTCGACGACGAGACCGACGCCGTCACGGCCGCCCGGTGACCGCCGCTCACCCGTTTCGCCGTCACCCGAGCGGGTAGGCGTCGGGGCATGGCAACGGACGGAGTGTGGCGCGACGAGCGGCAGCTGCCGCTGGAGGAGCTGACGGCCGCGGTGGCGACCTCGGCGACGGACGGGCAGGGCGACGACCTCGCCGGCAACGACGCCGGCATCGAGCAGGCCCTCACCGAGGAGGCCGGCGAGCGCCCCGACGGGGCGGACGGCGATCCCGACCCGACCAGCAGCGCGGGCCGGGCGCTGCGGACCGACTACGTCGGCCGCACCGGCCCCAACTGACCCAGCCGGTCGCGCATCGGGGTGCTGCGCAGCACCGCCACCGGCGACCACTCGGCGAGCACCAGGGTCGCGTCGTCGGCCGGCGCGCCACCCTGGTGCTCGGCGACCGCGTGCGCCAGCCGCCGCACGGTCTCCGGGGGCGGCAGCCCTTCCGCCGCGTGCCGCTCCGTCAGGTCGATGAGCCGCCGTACACCGAACTCGTCACCGGCGGCGTCGCGCGCCTCGGTCACCCCGTCGGTGTAGAGCAGCAGCCGGTCGTTGGCCTGTAACGCCTCCTCGGCGACCTCGACGTCGTCCATGACGCCGAGCGGCATGCGCCGGCCGGCGTCGAGGTCCTGCACCACCCGCCCGGTGCGCAGCAGCAACGGCGCCGGGTGGCCCGCGTTGATGTACCGCAGCCGCCCCGCGTCCAGGTCGAGCTCCGCGAGCACGGCGGTCACGAACCGGCTGTCGGGGAACTGCTCGGCCAGCGCGACGTCCGCCGCCCGGGCCTGCTCGCGCAGGTCACCGCCGGCGCGGCGGGCCGAGCGCAGCGCCGACATCGCCACTGCGCACGCCAGGCTGGCCGCCAGGCCGTGCCCGACGGCGTCGAGGATGACGATGCGCGCCTGGGCGCCGTCGATCGCGTAGTCGAACCCGTCGCCGCCGACGTCGTAGCACGGTTCGAGGATCGCGCTGATGACCATCCGCTCGCAGGCCGACGTCAGCGGCGGCAGGAGCTGGCGCAGCAGCTCCGCCCCGGTGGTCATCGGCCGCGACCGGCGCACCTGGGTGAGGAAGTCGCCCTTGTGGGTGGTCACGGTGATGAGATGTCCGATGAGTCCGGCGACCGTCTCGAAGCGCGACCGCAGCTCGCCGTCGCGCACCTGCGGCTCCCCTGCGGCGACGGTGAACTCGACCACGCCCAGCCGGTCCGTGCCGTTCACGATCGGCACGCACCACCCGCCGTCCCCGGTCGCCGCGGAGCGCACCATCGCGAACGCCTGCCCGGCCATGGTCGTGGCGAGCGGCTGCGGCTGCCCCGGCGGCTGCCCCGGCCGCGGTACCTGTCGCAGGTTGCGCTGCTCCTCGTCGACGAGGTGGATCGTGGCGCGTACACCCAACGGCGCCAGGGCCTCGTCGACGGCCGTCGCCAGCCCGTCCGGCTGGAACAGGTGCGACCCGTCCAGGATCGTCGTGAACGCCTCGAGCCAGCGCTGCTCGACCGTCTCTACCATGCGCAGCTCACCCCTCGGCACCGGCCACAGGTCCCACGACCGTCCTTCACGATCGCGTCGGTGTACGGATTTCCCACCCGTCCCGCGAAGGAAACGGCAGTGGTGTTGACCTGCCTCCGTTGCCGATAGGCTCAGGGCGTGGAATTCTCCCTTGCCCGGGAAGGCGCCGCCGGCCACCAGAGCGAACGCGTCGCCGTCGAGGCGACCGAACGCGACGGGGCCGTCGTCGTCACCGTCACCGGCCGCGTGCTGTACGACACGCTCGGTCCACTCGCGGAACAGCTGAGCCACCTGGTCGCGGGCCCGTCACCACGCGTCGTGCTGGACCTGGCACAGGTGCCGATGTGCGACTCCAGCGGCCTCAACCTGTTCGTGCGCACCCGCACCGAGCTGCTCGCCGCAGACGGCTGGCTGCGCCTGGCCGCCACCCAGCCCATGGTCGACAACGTCCTGCACATCACCAACCTGGACCGCATCCTGCCCCGGTACCCCACGGTCGAGGAGGCCACCGGGGCCGCCTGACGGACCTGGGCCGCTCCTGCGGGGCGGGTCCAGGTCAGGGGGCAGCGGGTCGTCCGTGGGTGCGGGCGGCGCACCGCCGAGCAGCTGCTGGTGCAGCGTGGCGCCAAGACCAGGCATCAGGGCGGCCGGCGCGTCCACGCGCCGGCATCACCACACGCCGCGACCGCCACGCAGGCGCCGGCTGGCAGAACACCAGCGATTCCACCGATGCCCGCACGCCCGGGCGACGGCAACGTACATCCATGACATCCTATGCACTGCCACGGCGGGCGGCCGGTGCCGCCGTGGTCCTCGGACTCGTCGCCGCCGCCCCGTCCGACTTCGCGGCTGCGGCCGCGGCCGCAACGTCGGACCGGACACCCGTCGGCCGGGCGAGCGTCACCGGCCCGCTGCCCGGCACCGTTCCCGGCGACCCCCGCTCCCCCGACACGTACCCCTTCTTCTCCACCACCGACGACCTCACCAAGGCCGGCTACGTCGAGCAGGAGTTCATCGTCTCCGGCACCGCCGACGGCTACGACACCGCCGGCGGCAAGGTGGCCGGCGGTGTGCCGTACACGACGCGGATCATCGTGCGGCGGCCGGCCGCGGCGGTCAGGTTCAGCGGCACGGCGCTGGTCGAGTGGCAGAACGTGACCGCCGGGTACGACCTGGACGCCTTGTGGGACGCCGACGCCGTGACCCGCGCCGGGCACGCGTGGATCGGGGTGTCGGCGCAGCGGGTCGGGGTGGACCGGCTGCGTGGCTGGAGTCCGGCGCGGTACGGCGACCTAGACGTGACCGGCGGCGGGCGGTTCACCGGTGACGAGCTGTCCTACGACATCTTCGCCCAGGCGGCGAAGGCGCTCCCGGAGGCGATGGGCGGGCTGCGGATACGCACCACCCTGGCGGTCGGCGCGTCGCAGTCGGCGGCCCGGATGACGGTGTACTACCAGAGCGTCCTGCCGAAGGTGGCGCCGGTCTTCGACGGGTACGCGTTCATCGTGGGCACCGCACCCACCCGCGCCGGGGACGAGCCGGTGTTCCAGGTGCTGTCGGAGACGGACGTGCGGACCCCGGACCGGCCCGCCGACACCGACCGGTTCCGACGGTGGGAGGTGGCCGGCGCCGCGCACTCGGGGTGGCGGGGGCAGCAGTACCGGGCGCCGATCTCGGTGCGGGACCTGGGCGCCGCGCCGCAGTACGCGTGCGGCAGCCCGCCGTTCAGCCGGGTGCCGCTCGATCACGTGGTCGCCGCCGCGTACGAGCACCTGGTGCGCTGGGTCCGCCGGGGCACCCCGCCGCCGGTGGCGCCGCCGCTGCTGTTCAACACCGACGGGACCAAGGCGCGCGACACGCTCGGGCTCGCCGCCGGCGGGATCCGGCTGTCGCAGGTGTCGGTGCCGACGGCGCTCAACACCGGCGACAACACCGGGGAGACGTTCTGCCGGCTGTTCGGCACGCACCAGCCGTTCGACGAGGCCGTGTTGCGGCAGCTGTACCCCCACCGCGCGGGCTACCTCGCGAAGGTGGTCCAGGCCGACGTCGGCAACGTGCGCGCCGGCTACCTGCTGCCCGCCGACGCCTGGCAGAACCTGACCGGGCACTCTTAGCGAACCCTTAGCGCCGCCGCGCACCGGTGGCAGGACGGCGGGTGGGAGGATCCGCGGGTGACCGGCATGCGGATCCTCGTCGTCGACGACGACGCGGCGGTGCGGGACTCGCTCGCGCGGACGCTGCGGTTCGAGGGGTACCGGGTGGACACCGCCCGCGACGGGCAGGAGGCCCTGGACGCGGTCCGCGCCGACGAGCCCGACGCCGTGATCCTCGACGTGAGCATGCCGCGGATGGACGGGTTGCAGGCGTGCCGGCTGATGCGCGGCGGCGGGCTGCTGGTGCCGGTGCTCATGCTGACCGCCCGGGACAGCGTCGGCGACCGGGTCGCGGGGCTCGACGCGGGCGCCGACGACTACCTCGTGAAGCCGTTCGCGCTGCAGGAGCTGCTGGCCAGGCTCCGCGCGCTGCTGCGCCGCTCGATGCTCACCGCACCGTCCGGTCCCGCGGCAGAACCGGCGGCGGGGCCGGCGGGAGGCCCGCTGGTCTTCGCCGACCTGCGGCTGGACCCGGCGACCCGCGAGGTGTGGCGGGGCGGGCAGCCGCTGCGGCTGACCCGCACCGAGTTCGCCATTCTCGAGGTGTTCCTGCGCCACCCGCGGCAGGTGCTGACCCGCACGGTGCTGTTCGAGCTGGTGTGGGGCTACGACTTCGGCGAGACGTCCAACAGCATCCATGTGTACCTCGGCTACCTGCGCCGCAAGCTGGAGGCCGACGGCGGTCCGCGGCTGCTGCACACGGTGCGCGGGGTCGGGTTCGTCCTGCGTGAGGAGCCGCTGTGAGCGGGCCGGAGCGCAGCGGAGGGCCGCGAACCAGGGGCGCAGTGCGTGGCTCGCGGCGGCGCCGGAGCGCAGCGGAGGTGACGGCGTGAGCGGGCCGGAGCGCGGCGGAGGTGACGGCGTGAGGGGTCCGGAGCGCAGCGGAGGTGACGGCGTGAGGGGTGCGCCGGTGCGGTGGTGGCGCCGGCGGACGTTGCACGACCGGCTGTCGCTGTTGGTGACCGCGGCGGTCGCGGCGGCGGTGCTGACGGTGGCCGGGATCGCGTTCGCGGCGGTGTCGCAGATCCAGCGCCAGCAGCTGCACTCGCAGCTGGACGCCGACGCCCGCTCGATCGCGGCGCAGCCGGAGCTGTGGCGCGAGGGCCCGCCGCCGTTCGGCCCGGGCGGCCGGCACGACCTGCGGTACCGGCGCGACATCGGCCCCCGCTGGCAGGTCCTGGGCCGCGACGGCACGGTCGTCGCCGGCTCCACGAACGGCCTGCCGGTCACCAAAGGCGCCCGGCGGGTCGCGGCCGGCCAGGCGCCGGCGCTGCGGGAGCGGGTGCTGCTGGACGGGCACAGCTTCCTGATGCTGACCGTGCCGGCCGACCGCGGCGGCGGCGCCGTGCAGGTCGCCGTCGACCAGACCCCCGCCAACCGGACCCTGGCGGTGTTCGGGCTGCTCATGGCGGCGGGCTGCGTCCTGGGCATCGGCGGCGCGGCGGCGCTCGGCCGCACCGTCGCCCGCGCGGGCCTGGTGCCGGTGCAGCAGCTGACGAAGGCCGTCGAGCATGTCGCGGTCACCATGGACCTCAACCGCCCGGTCCCGATCCACGGCGTCGACGAGATCGCCCGCCTCGGCCAGTCCGTCAACACGATGCTCGCCGCGATCGACGCGGCCCGCCAGTCGCAGCGGACCCTGGTCGAGGACGCCGGCCACGAGCTGCGGACCCCGCTGACCAGCATCCGCACCAACATCGAGCTGCTGCTGGCGGTGGAGCGGCAGCCGGAGCTGGCGCACCGCCTGCCGCCGGACGAGCGCGCGAAGCTGCTGCGTGACCTCGACGCCCAGGTCGCGGAGCTGGCCGCGCTCACCACGGAGCTGGTCGAGCTGGCCCGGGAGGAGACGACCCGCGAGCCGGCCGAGGACGTCGAGCTGACCGACGTCGTGGACGCCGCGACCGACCGGGTCCGCATCCGCGTGCCGTCGGTCACGTTCACCACCGACCTGCGCCCGTGCACCGTCCACGGCCGCCCCGGCGAGCTGGAGCGGATGCTCGTCAACGTCCTGGACAACGCCGCCAAGTGGAGCCCGCCCGGCGGTGTCGTGCACACCGAGCTGGGCGTCGACGCCGGCGGCTGGGCGCGGCTCGTGGTCAGCGACACCGGGCCCGGGATCGACGCCGAGGACCTGCCGCACGTGTTCGACCGTTTCTACCGGGCGCCCGCCGCCCGCGGCATGCCGGGCTCCGGTCTCGGCCTGGCGATCGTCGCCCAGACCGCCGCCCAGCACGGCGGCACCGTCACCGCCGGCCCGCACGACCCGACCGGCACGACGGTCACGATCCGCCTGCCGGTCACCGGCTCCGCGGACCCGGGGGCCGGACCCACCTGATCAGGCGGCGACGGCCGGCCCGCGTCCCCTCCACAGCACCACGCCCGCGCTCGCCGCCACGACCAGCCCGATCGCGACGATCTGCGCCGGGTGCAGCTGCTGCCCGAGCAGCACGAACCCGGCGAGGGCGGCGATCGCCGGGCCGAGGCTCATCAGCACCGCGAACGTCGACGTCGGCAGCCGGCGCAGCGCTGTCAGCTCGAACGTGTACGGCAGCACCGACGACAGCACCGCGACCGCCGCGCCCAGCACGAGCACCCGCGGGTCGAGCAAAGCCCCGCCGGCCAGGAGCAGCCCCGCGGGCAGGGCGAGGACCGCGGCGACGAGCATGGCGAGGGTGAGGCCGTCGCGTTTCGGGAAGTTCGCGCCGGCCCGGGCCGACAGCATGATGTACCCGGCCCAGGCGGTCCCGGCGAGGAACGCGTACCCGACGCCGAGCGGGTCGAGCTGGTCGAAGCCGCCACTGCCGAGCAGCGCCACGCCGGCAAGGGCGAGCAGCGCCCACAGCCACGCGATCCGGCTGCGGGCGGTGACCACCGACAGCGTCAGCGGGCCGAGCACCTCCAGGGTGACGACCGGGCCGATCGGCATACGCGCGATCGCCGCGTAGAACGCCAGGTTCATGCCGGCCAGGACCGCGCCGAAGACCCCGACGAGCAGCCATTGGCGGCGACTGTACCCCCGCAGCCGCGGCCGTCCGACCGCCAGCAGCAGCGCGGCGCCGATGACGAGGCGCATCGAGACGACCCCGGCCGCCCCGGCGACGGGGAACAGGGTGGTGGCCACCGCCGCTCCACTGTGGACGGACGTCTGCGACGCGAGGACCCGCCACACCCCGCCGGCGCGGGCCGGCCGCTCGGCGGCGGCGGTCGGAGCGGGCACGGCCAGCACGTCGGTCATGACGTCACCTCCGCTGCGCTCCGGCGCCGCCCTGACCGCGAACCTGCGCCCATGATGCCCAGCTCCTCGCTCCGCTGCGGGCCGGTCATGCCCCAACGCTATGCACCGGCGCGGATCTTGTGAAATGCCGCTTCGCCGGCGGTTATGCTGCACACGCATGACCATCGAGCTGCGGCACCTCCGAGGGTTCCTCGCCATCGCGGAGGAGGGCAACCTCACCCGCGCGGCCGCCCGGCTGCACCTGACGCAGCCGGCGCTGAGCCGTACCCTGCAGCAGCTGGAGGCGCACCTCGGCGTCCGGCTGGTCGACCGGTCCACCCATCACCTGGCGCTGACCCCGGCGGGCCACGAGTTCCGGCGCAACGCCGCCGCCGCGATCGCCGCCGTCGAGCACGCCCTGGACCCCGACCGCTCCCGCGGCCTGCCGATCCGGCTCGGGCACGCGTGGTCGGCGCTCGGGGCGTACACCACCGTCCTGCAGCGGCGGTGGAAACGCGCGCATCCGGAGACCGTGCTGGAGCTGCTGCGCCTCGACGAGCGCAGCGCGGGCCTCGCGTCCGGCGCGGTCGACGTCGCCGTCCTGCGCGGCCCGGCCGGCGTGCCCGACGTGCCGGGCGTCACCGCCACCCACCTCATGCGCGAGCCCCGCCTCGCCGCCGTCGCCGACGACAGCCCCTTGGCCGGACGGGCCGCGCTGACCCTGGCCGACCTGGCCTCGCTACCCCTGGCCCTGAACACCGTCACCGGCAGCACCACCCTAGCGCTGTGGCCGCCGGGCGGGGCACCGTCACAGGTCGTGCCGGTGAAGAACACCGACGACTGGCTCGCCGTCATCATCGCCGGCGACGCCGTCGGGGTGACCGCCGCCGGGACCGCCGCCATGCACCCGAACCCGGCGGTGCGCTACCTGCCCCTCACCGACGCGCCGCCGGTCGACGTGATCCTGGCCTGGCGCGAGCCGGTCACCCACCCGGCGGTGCCGGACCTGCTACGCCTGGCCCACGACGTCGTCCGGCGCTGACCTCCCCGCGCTACGCACCACGTCGTGCGCGGCGAGGTGTGGCTGGACACGGCCGGCACCCGCCTGCGGGCCGCCCCCGGCGACCTGCTGCTGCTCCCGCACTGGACACCCCGCGCCCTGCGCCACCGCCCCGGGGCGCCCCTGACCGACGCGCCGCCGCCCCAGGCCCAGGACACCCTGTCGGTGCTGCGCCACCTCGGCGGCGACGGCCCGCGCACCGTCGTGCTGAGCGCCGAGCTGACCGTGACCGGCGCCGCCCGGGACCGCCTCATCCGCGCCTTGCCCCCGGCCGTCCTGTTCCCAGGACCGCAGTGCCCCGGACCGCAGTGCCCCGGACCGCTGTGCCCCGGACCGCTGTGCCCCGGACCGCTGTGCCCCGGACCGACGTTCCCCGGACCGACGTTTCCCCGGACCGACGTTCCCCGGACCGCCGTTCCCGGACCGCTGTTGCCAGGACCACCGGAAGCACCGGCCGCCGAGCCACGCCCGGACCCCGACCCGCGACCAATCCCCGCCCGCGACCAGACCCCAACCTGCGACCAGCCCCTGACCCGCTGGCGGATGGAACTCGCCGCCGCCATGCTGCGCGACGAGCCCGGCCGCACCCTCGCCGAGGTCGCCACGGCGGTCGGCTACAGCGACGAGTTCGCGTTCGCTGCCGCGTTCCGCCGCGAGGTCGGCACCCCGCCCGGCGCCTACCGAACCGCCGGCCCACCGCCGGCCCACCGCCGGCCCGCACCGCCGGCCCGCCACCCGGCGTCGCCGCACCCCCGGCGGCGCGGCGGTGAGCTGTGATGCGACCATCGACGGCCGGCACCAGGGCGGGCAGTCGGGGAGGCGAGGCATGCGGCGCGACACACCTGGCTGGCCGTTGCGCCGGCGGCGGTTGCAGCGGGCGCCCCGGCGGGCGTTGACGTACGAGGAGGCCGTGGCGGACCGGCAGGGCGACGGGACGCTGCTGCGCACGCACGGGCGGCGCACGGGCCGGGCGGTGCTGCTGCTGCACGGGTACACGCACAGCCCGCGGCAGGTCGCCCGGCTCGCCGAGCTGTTCCACGAGCGGGGGTGCAACGTGTACGCGCCGCTGGCGCCGGGGCACGGGGCGGGCGGGCGGCATGCCGG
This sequence comes from Dactylosporangium aurantiacum, assembly GCF_000716715.1. Classification (GTDB taxonomy): domain Bacteria; phylum Actinomycetota; class Actinomycetes; order Mycobacteriales; family Micromonosporaceae; genus Dactylosporangium; species Dactylosporangium aurantiacum. Next base: position 54,526 of record NZ_JNYJ01000008.1, read on the forward strand.
GTTCACGGCCGCGGATCTGCTCGCGTACGCCGGTGACGCCCTCGACGTGGCGGCCGCCCTGGGCGAGGAGGTGGGGGTGGTCGGGGTCTCCGCCGGTGCCGCGCTCGCCACGTGGCTCGGTGCGCACCACGGCGATGTGGTGGGCCGGCTGCTGCTGATCACGCCGCTGTTCGCGCCGCACCCGGGGCGGGTGCCGGCGGCGTTGCTGCGGCCGGTGACCGTCCTGTACGGGCTGCGCCTGGTCCCGGACCGGGTCAACGCGCGGGGGTACTCGTTCACGGCCGTCGCCCAGTACCTGCGGGTCGCGGCGAACCTGCCGGCCGTGCCGGTGCGGGGGGCGCTGCGGCGGGTCGCGGTGGTGACGTCGCCGGGCGACACGGTGGTCGACGCGGGCCAGGCCGTGGCGGTGCCGGCCCGGCTCGCCGCGGCGGCGGGCGCGGCCTTCGTCCATCATGTCCTGCCGGACGGCGAAGGCCACGCCCACAACGTCATCGGCGCGCACGCCCAGGCCCTCGACCAGGTCTACCTCGACCTGTACGACGGCTGACGGCTCACCCCTCGTGCCGCCCGGGCGACCCCGACGCCACGTGCCGCCCGCCGCCCGCCACGTGCCCCACCGGACGGGCACCGGCGCCATCGGCCGCAGCGGAGGCCGCAGCGGGAGCCGCAGCGGAGGCCGCGGCCGAGGGCGCGTCGGAGGGCGCGGCGGAGGCCGTACCGGAGCCGGGGGACGAAGCGCCCGGGCGGGCCGGCCACCAGAAGCGCTCCCCGAGCAGCAGCGCGATCGCCGGCACGACGACGGTGCGCACGACGAGCGTGTCGAGGACCACGCCGATGCCGACGATGACGCCGATCTGGGTGAGCACGATGACCGGCAGCACGCCGAGCACGGTGAAGACCGCGGCGAGCAGGATGCCGGCGGAGGTGATCACGCCGCCGGTGGCGCCGAGCGCGCGGATCACCCCGGCGCGGGTGTCGCCGCGCGCCGCCGCCTCCTCGCGGGCGCGGGTGACGAGGAAGATGTTGTAGTCGACGCCGAGCGCGACGAGGAACAGGAAGCTCAGCAGCGGCACGCCCGCGTCGAGGGCGGGGATGCCCAGGCCGTGGCGCAGCACCAGGCTCGCGGCGCCGACGCTGGCGGCGAAGCTCACGATGACGGTGAGCAGGAGCAGCAGCGGCGCCACGAGCGAGCGCAGCAGCACCACGAGCACGAGCAGCACGACGAGCAGCACGAGCGGGACGACGACCGTGTTGTCGCGCCGGTACGCGTCGCGCTGGTCGAGGTCCGCGGCGGGCGCGCCGCCGACGAGCGGGTCGCTGCCGGCGATCCCGGCGAGGGCCGAGCGCATCGCGCGCACCGTGTCGTCGGCGGCGGGCGTGCCGGACGCGGCCCGCAGGTCGACGCGCAGCTTGGTGAGGGTGCCGTCGTCGGAGCGTTCGGGGCGGGCGACCGCGGCGACCCCGTCGAGGCCCTCGATGGTGGCGACGGCCCGGTCGGTGGTGGCCGCGGCGACGATGACGGTCACCGGCTGCGACGAGCCGGCCGGGAAGTGCCGGGCGAGGGCCTCCTGGGCGGTGACGGACTCGACCTCGGTGCGGAACTGCTCCGTCTGCGACAGCCCGATCGACGTGCTGAGCAGCCCGGCGGTGAGCACGGCGAGCACGACGGCGGCGCCGGCGAGGACCCGGGCCGGGTGCCGGCCGACGCCGTGCGCGATGCGCGACCACACGCCCTTGCTGGTCGGATCCTGGCTGCCGACCTGCGGCACGAACGGCCAGAAGATCCCGCGCGGCAGGCTGACCAGGGCGGCGGGCAGCACGACGAGGCCGAACAGCAGCGCCACGGCGACGCCGATCGCGGCGGCCACGCCGAGGGTGCGGTTGGCGGTGAGCACCGCGGCGAGCAGGGTGAGCAGGGCGAGGATCACGGTGCCGGCGCTGGCGACCACGGCCGGCGCGGCGTTGCGCAGCGCGACCTTCATCGCCTCCCGGCGGTCCGGTGTGTGGCGCAACTCTTCGCGGTACCGCGAGATGAGCAGCAGCGCGTAGTCGGTGCCGGCGCCGAAGACGAGCACGGACACGATGCCGCTGACCGAGGCGTCGGTGCGCTCGCCGACGACCTTGGCGACCCACGGCAGCAGCTTCGCCACGACCTGGTCGCCGGTGCCGATGACCACGAGCGGGACGATCCACAGCAGCGGGCTGCGGTACGTGAGCAGCAGCAGCACCGCCACGACGCTGGCGGTCGCGATGAGCAGGGTGACGTCGGCGCCCTCGAACGCGGCGGAGATGTCCCGGCCGAACGCGGGACCGCCGGTGACCTGCGCGGTCAGCCCGCCGGGCAGCGTACCGCCGGCGTGCACGACGTCGCGGATGCGCTCCACCGCGGTCGACTGGGTCTCGCTGTCACCGCTGAGGGTGACGGCGAGCAGCGCGGCCCGGCCGTCCTCGGCGACCGCGGGCGGCGGCACCTGGCCCCCGGTGGCGGTGCCGGCGAGGGTGGTGCGGGCCTGCTCGATCACCGCCTTGTCGGCGTCGGTGAGGGGTGCGTCGCGGCGCTCGTACACCACGACGGCGACGTCGGTGCGGCCGCTGGCGAACCGGTCCGCGAGCTGCGTCACCCGGGTCGACTGCTTGCCCGCCGGCAGGCCGTCGCCGGGCTCCGCGTCCGGCTGGGCCGGCGAGGTGAGGAACACCAGCGCCGACAACCCTACGGTGACGAGCAGGATCAGGACAGCGCCCAGCCGGCTGGTGACGGCGGCTGCCACTCGTGTGCCCACGTTCTTCCCTCTCGACGACCAAATAGTTCCACGATCGAACTTTGTGCTGCCCCTTGATACCCGGTCCACACGAATCGACGCAAGAATCGACGCATCTCTGCGTAGCTGTGACGCTACGTCAAGAATCTGCCCGCCGACAGCCGCCCTCGCGGCGCCGGCGCCGGAGCAGCGGGCGGTGATCGTGCCGCGGCGCTTCGAGGACCTCACCGAGGCGCAGACCGCCGACGCGCTCGGCTGCCGGGTCGGCACGGTCAAGAGCCAGACCCGCGACGCCCTCGCCCGGCTGCGGCGGATCGCGCCGGGGGTGCTGAGCGGGGCCGAGCAGGACCCCAGCCGGACGCAGGCGCCGCCGACGCGGAACCCGCCGCCGCCGACCCCCGCAGGTGTCGCAGGGACTCGCACGCAGGCTCGCCGCGGCCGCCGAGCAGATGCCGGCCGGTTGCACCTGCCGTGGCCGTGGCAGGCCGACGTCGCCGTCGACCCGGTCGCCTGGAGCCACGACGGCCGGCGGCTGCTCGTCCACGACGGACGGCACCGGGATCTGGCTCGTCGTCGCCCTGGCCCGCCGGCTTCGGTAAACAGACCTTCCAATCCCGGTGCCGGTGGACAATCATGGACACATGCAGCGCACCGGGTGGCAAGGGCACGAATCCTGGCCAGGCTGGCGGCGCGACCTCGGCTGGCTGCTGCTCGCGCTCGCGGTCGCCGTGCCGATCCTGTTCGCCGCCCACTACGCGGCGGTGTCGATCCCGCCGCAGGACGCCACCGCTGACCTGCTCGCCGAGCAGGCGGACCGGGCCGCGGCCGCCCGCACCCACGCCTGGCTGGGCCTGGCCGCCGCACCGGTCATCGCCGCGGCGGGCGCGCTGTGCCTGACCTGGAGCCGCCGCCCCCGCCGTGACCTGAGCGCCACCTGACCCACTGGTCGCCAGTTGATCGCGACTCGAGCCGACGATCACCGCCTGATTCACGCGGGCACCCGGACCTGTCGTCGCCTGCCACCCGCGGCAGGTCGCGCGGCCGACCCGACCCCAGTGACAGGCAGCGCCGCCGAGACACTCCCGCGACGGGCAGGCCCGACGGCCCCGTCCGGAAGCCGCGGGCCGGGTCGTCACGCCCCCTTCGGACAGGCGGCGCGGCCGTCCACAGTCCCGCCCCATCAGCGTGCCGTCACCGGCCCGCCGGCCGGGCGACCCGTCAGCAGACGGGCGGGGCGCCCGTCGCCGCGGCGCCGACCGGGCTGGTCGCGGCCGACGGCGACGCCGGATCCGACGGCGACACCGAAGGCGACGGTGACGGCGACGCGGCGGCCGGGCTGTACATGAGGGTGCCGGTCTGCTGGAACGCCGAGGCGCCGAGGGCCACGCCGGGCAGGGTGACCTGGTGGCCGGCGGTGTCGGTGACGCGCAGCGTGACCGGGCCGGTCAGCCCCGACGGGCCGGTCCACGTGTTGTCGGTGTTGTGCTTCAACGGGGTCCAGCCGGCGGGCGTCTGCAGCTCCACAGTGGACAGCCGGTTGCCGTGGTTGTCCAGGACGACCGACAGCGACGAGTAGCCGGTGCCGCCCTTCGCGCGGACCTTCAGCGGGCCGGGCAGCTCCGGGTCCCGGACCGCGCCGTACGTGATCTTGATGATGCCCGCGCCCACGTCGCCGATGCGGCCGAAGGCGGCCCTGCTCAGGTCGATCTTGCCGGCGGGGCAGGACGGGCACTGGTCGACCACCTGCACCATGGTCGTGCGGCCGTTGGGGCCGGTCACGGCGAGATACGACCCGCACGCCGCGCCGCCGGCCCACTCGGCGGGGCCGATGGCGGCGTAGCCGTCGCTGGACGGGGCGCCGAGGTTGCACATGCCGTTGCGGTTGGTGCTGTAGTACGAGGCGCTGCCCGCGCGCACGTTCTCCACCACTGGTTCACGGGCGGCCGGCGGGGCGGCGCAGGCGGCGTTGCCGCTGTCCTGGGCGACGAGCACGATCGAGACGACGACGGCGAGGACGCCGCCCGCGGCGGGGATCATCCAACGCAGGTGACGGCGGTCCATGGGTCCGGGAGTCTAGAAGCCGCCCCCGCGTTGAGGGAAATCGCCGGAACAAGAAGCACTCGACGTGCAGGTATCCGTTGACACGACGGCATCGACGGGCGTTCCATGTGTGGATGCGCAGCGTCGCGTCATTGATCCTCGCGGCCGGTCTCCTCGCCGCCGTCCCGTCCCCCGCCGCCGCGGACCCGCCGGTGTGCGGTCCGCCCGTGGCCAGCACCACGCAGCCGGGCTACACCGTCGCCGACCCGGACTGCGACGTCAACGGCACCCCCTTCGTCCCCGTCGCCGGATCCAGCGTGTGGACCGGGATCGACGACGGTGCCGCGTACCGCATCGAACGGCCCGCCGCCTGGAACGGCGAGCTCGTCCTGTACGCGCACGGCTATCGCGGGCTCGGCACGACCGTGTACGTCGACAGCCCGTCGCTGCGCGCGCACTACCTGGCGCGCGGGTTCGCGTGGGCCGCGTCCAGCTACCAGACCAACGGCTACGACGTCGGTCAGGGCGTGCGCGACACGTACGAGCTGATCCGGCGCTTCACCGAACGCACCGGGCAACCCGCCCGCGCCGTCTACATGACCGGCGCCTCGATGGGCGGGCACGTCACCGCCGTCGCCATCGAGGAGCACCCGCAGGCGTTCGTGGCCGCGATGCCGGTCTGCGGCGTCCTCGGCGACGCCGAGCTGTTCGACTATTTCCTCGACGCCAACGTCACGGCCGCGGCGCTCACCGGCACCACCATCACGTTCCCGCAGGCTCCCGTCGATCCGTCGTTCCAGGAGGTGTACCGCCAGCAGGTGGCCCAGCAGGTGCCACTGCTCGGCCAGGGCGCCGGGCTGACCCCGCTCGGGCGGCGCTGGGGCGACTTCGTCGAGCAGCGCAGCGGCGGCACCCGGCCGGGCTTCGACAACGCGCTCGCCTACTGGAGCGCGCTGCCCGGCATCCCGCCCCTGACCTCCGTGCCGTTCCTGTTCGGCGTCTACCCAGGGCTGTCCGGCGGCACCGCCGGCGTCGCCGAGGGCAACATCACCTCCAACCGGTTCACCGTGTACCAGGGTGACGACAACCCGTGGCTGTCCCGCGACGAGCTGCGGCTCAACCGCGACGTGCTGCGCGTCGACCGGACCGACCGCCCGTCGCGGGACCTGTCCGGGGTGCCCCGCGTCGACGGCCGGCCGCGCGTGCCGGTGCTGTCCATGCACACCATCGGCGACCTGTTCGTGCCGCTGTCCATGGAGCAGGAGTACGCCCGCCGCGCCAACCTCCAGGGCCGCGGGAAGCTGTTCGTGTCCCGGGCCGTGCGCGCCCTCGGGCACTGCGAGTTCACCGGACCCGAGCTGGCACAGGGCTTCGACGACCTGGTCACCTGGGTGCGCACCGGGCACCGCCCGGCCGGCGACCCGATCCTGGACCGCCGGGCCGTCGCAGGTGCGCAGTTCGGCTGCCGGTTCACCCTCACCGACCGGCCGGCGTTCGGCCCCGCCTGCCCACGCTGAGCCCCTGCGGGCGGCGGCCGGGGCCGCCGCCCGCGGCGGGTGTCCACGATGCGCTACACCCTCGCGGCCCTCGGGTCGCCAGCGTGGCTCAAGTCCCGGCACCGGCCGCGCTCAAGTGACGGCCAAGCGATCCTTAACCGGCGGCCAAGCGGCACCGGACACGGTGGGTCCCGCGGCGCCCCGAACCGGTGGGCGCCACCGTCCGAGGGGACCCACCATGACCCTGTCCGCCACCCCGGCCCTGGACACCGCCGGCATCGCCGACCTCACCGCCGCCGTCCGCGGCCCGGTGCTGCTGCCCACCGACGAGGGCTTCGCCGAGGAGACCGCCGTCTGGAACGTGGCGAACCCGCACAGACCCCTGGTCGCCGTCGGCGCGACCAGCACCGCCGACGTCGCCGCCGCGGTCGGCTGGGCCGGCCGGCACGGGCTCGCGGTCGCCGTCCAGGCCACCGGCCACGGCGCCGTCCGCCCCGCCGTCGACTGCGTGCTCATCACCACCCGCCGCATGCGGGACCTCACCGTCGACCCGGCCGCCCGCACCGCCCGCGCCGCCGCCGGGGTCCGCTGGTCGCAGGTCATCGAGGCGACCGCGCCGCACGGCCTCGCCCCGCTCAACGGCTCCTCCTCGCAGGTCGGCGTCGTCGGGTACACCCTCGGCGGCGGCCTCGGCCCGCTCGGGCGCACCTTCGGCTTCGCCGCCGACCACGTCCGATCCGTCGAGATCGTCACCGCCGACGGCGTGACCCGCACCGTCGACGCCGACCACGAGAGCGACCTGTTCTGGGCGGTCCGCGGCGGCAAGGGCAACTTCGGCATCGTCACCGCGATCGAGTTCGCCCTGTTCGACGTGCCGGCCCTCGCCGGCGGCGGCATCTACTTCCCCGCCTCCCACGCCGCCGAGGTCCTGCACGCCTACCGCGCCTGGGCGCCCACGCTGCCCGAGCGGATGAACACGTCCCTCGCGCTGCTGCGCCTGCCCCCGCTGCCGCAGCTGCCCGAGCCGCTGCGCGGCGCGTTCGTGGTGCACCTGCGGGTCGCGTACCTCGGCGACGCCACCGACGCCGCCCGCCTCCTGGAGCCCATGCTCGCCGCCGCCCCCACCCTCCTCGGCGGCGTCGGCGACCTGCCCTACCAGGCCGTCGACGCCATCCACCAGGACCCCGTCGACCCGACCCCGACCCGCGAGCGCGGCGTCCTGCTCGGCGACCTGACCGCCGCGACCGTCGAGGCCCTGCTCGCCACCGCCGGTCCCCAGGTCGACGTGCCGCTCATCATGGTCGAGCTGCGCCATCTCGGCGGCGCCCTCGGCCGCCCGCCGGCGGTGCCGAACGCGGTCACCGGCCGCGACGCCGCGTACTCGCTGTTCGTCATCGGCCTCGGCCTGCCCGACCTGGTGCCGGTCGTGGACGCGGTCACCGACGCGGTCCTCGCCTCCGCCGACGCCACCGTGCCGGGCGGCCTGCTGAACTTCTCCGGCGGCGGCACGCCGGAGGCCCTGCAGGCCAACTGGCCCCCGGCGGACCGCGACCGGCTGCTGCGGATCAAGCGCTCGTACGACCCGGCGAACATGTTCTCCACCAACCAGGCGATCCTCGCCTGACAGCGCGGCCAGGCCACGGACGCGGCGGCTGACGGGCGGCGGACGCGGCGGCTGGTGGTCGGTGGGCCTCTCCGCTCGACCAGCAGCCGCCCGCCGCCCCGAACACCGCCGCGCGTGCGACGGCGGCACGCCCACCACGGGTGGCGCCTGCCGCCGTCCACAGGGCCGCCGCGCCCGGGCGCCCGCCCCGGTCAACGCCGACATCGCCGGCCACAGCCAGGACGGACGGCCCGCCATCCCACCGGTACACGCCGGCGCGGTGGTGGCAGGATCGGCCCGTGGAGCTGAGAGCCGAGCTGCTGCCGCCCGCCGTCGCCGCGGAGCGCCTCGCGGAGGTGCGGGCGCGCATCGCCGCGGTCCGGGGCCTGCTGGAGCGGGGCGACCCGCGGGCCGCCGACGAGATCGCCGCGCTCAACGACGCCACCGGCCACGAGTACACCGCCGATGACCTGCGCGACCAGTGCGGCGGCCCCAACCTCGACGAGCTGGCCGCCGAGGCCGCGGCTCCCCCGGTCCGGCGGACCCCGGCCACCAGCCGCGTCACCCGCGACGAGCTCGTCGAGATCGTGCGCCGCATCCTCGCCGCCGACCGGCACACCGACTTCTTCGTCGCCCTGTTCGAGGCGAACGTCATCATGCCCGGCGCCGCCGGCCTCATCTTCCACCCGCCGCCGCACCTCGCCGGCGCCGAGGCGGAGGAGATCGTGGCCGCGGCGCTCGAGTACCGGCCGATCGCCCTCTGACGCGGGACCCCCTCAGACGGTCCCGAGGGCGTCCAGGGTCGCCGCGTCCAGGGTGACGTCGAGCGCGGCGACCGCCGCGTCGTACTGCGCCGCGGTCCGCGGGCCGATGAGCGTGACCCGCTCCGGGTCCCGCTGGTGCAGCAGCCAGGCCAGGACCAGCTGGTTGCCGGTCACGCCGAGCCCGGCCGCGACCCTGGCCACGGTCGCGAGACGGGCGTCGGTGTCGCCGCCCCGGTACGACTGCATCACGTGATGCGTCCCCCGCTTCGCCGGGTCGTCGTAGATGCCCTTGAGGATCGGCGAGTACGCCACCAGCGTCAGCTCCGGGTGCGCCCGCACGTACGCCAGCTGCTCGTCGTCCACAATGGACACCTTCGGGGTGGTCGGGCGCAGGTACGAGTGCTCCTGCTGCACGGCGACGGGCGCGGGCCAGCCGTGCTCGGCGCACAGCGCGGCGATGCGCTCCAGGCGGGCCGTCGACACGTTGGACCAGCCGATGTGCCGGGTCTTGCCGGCGCCGACCAGCCCGGCGAGCGCCTCGAGGGTCTCCTCCAGCGGGGTCGCGAGGTCGTCGACGTGGACGTAGTACAGGTCGACGTGGTCCACGCCGAGCCGGCGCAGGCTCGCGTCGAGGGCGTGCCGCAGCGTGTCGGCGCCGGCTCCCGCGTACTGCGACGCGGAGGGGCGCCGGCCGTCCAGCGCGGCGGCCGGGTCGGCGACCCACGCGCTGCCCTTGGTCGCGAGGAACACCTCGTCGCGCCGGCCCCGCTTGGCGAACCACCGCCCGAGCAGCGACTCGCTCTCCCCGCCGGTGAACGGTCCCGCCCCCGCCGGCGGGTCGGGCCACCACGCGTAGCAGTCGGCGGTGTCCAGGAACGTGCCGCCGGCGTCGAGATACCGCTCCAGGATCAGGGTCGAAGTGTCCTCGTCGGTGCTGGTGCCCATCAACATGCAGCCGAGGGCGAGCGCGCTGACCTGCTCGCCGGTGCGGCCGAGTGGAACTGTTCGCATACGGCCGACGCTAGGACCTGGAGCGCGCACCAGGTCAAGCCGCGGCCCTACGCCGACGTGCGCTGCTGCATGCGGCCCAGCTCCCGCCGATACCAGCCGATCTTCTCCTTGATCCTGGCCTGCTCGTCGCGCAGTTCGGCGATCTTGCGCTCGATGTCCCGGTCGTGCTCCTCGAGCAGCTCGGCGCGCTCGGCGAAGGTGCCGTCGCCGTCGCGGGCCAGCTCGGCGTAGCGGCGCATCCGGGCGATCGGCATGCCGGTGTCCCGCAGGCAGCGCAGCACGTCCAGCCACGCGAGGTCGTCGTCGGTGAACAGCCGCTGCCCACCGGCGGTGCGGTCGATGCCGTCGAGCAGGCCGATGCGCTCGTAGTAGCGCAGCGTGTCGAGGCTGAACCCGGTCTTCTGGGCGGTCTCCCGCGGCGAGTACGGCATACCTCAGTTTCCCACGACGCCGCGGATCGCATCGCCCAGCGCACGCATGGTCGCCAGCACCTCACCGACCGTCGCCACCTCCGGTGGCCAGTTCGCGAGGACGGCGTAGCTGACCGGACCGGCCGGGCCGGTGACCACCCCGACGTCCGCGCGGACCCCCTCGTCGGTGCCGGTCTTGTTGCGCAGCACCACGCCGGCGTGCGACAGCGGGTCGAGGTCGAACGCCGACGCCACCATCGACAGGTCCGCCGACGTGCCCAGCCACCGCAGCACCTGCGGCCCGCCGTCAAGGTCCGGCAGCCGGTGCAGCAGCAGCGACAGCTCCTCGGCGCTGCCGGAGGACAGCCGCGGCGGGTGCGCGGCGGTCCGCACGTCGCGGACCACGTCGTGCAGCGCCGTCGCGGTCAGGCCGAGCGACCCGGCGAGCGCCGCGACCCGGTCCAGCCCGGCGTGGCGCAGCAGCACGTTGGTGGCCAGGTTGTCGCTCACCGAGGCGACCAGCACGGCGAGGTCACCGGCCGGGAGCACGTCGGTGGACAGGTGCTGCCACAACCCCGAGTCGGCGACCGGCTCGACGTCACGCCGGTCGCACGGCAGGTCGAGCGGCACGCTGCGCGCGACCTGCAGCAGCAACAGCAGCTTGCCGACGCTCGCGGTGGACAGCACCAGCTCCGGCCGGTGCGCGTGCAGCACCGCCCCACCGGCGTCGCGGACGCACACGGACCAGGTGACGGCCGTGTCTGTCCCCCGACCGGCCGGCGCATTCCGCCGGACCGTCAGATCAGGCCAGTGCACGTCCGGCCGATGGCGAGGCATGCGACACACCCCCCGCACCCTGCTCGTGGCCCTGACGGCCCTCTTCGTCGTCGTCGCGTCGTCCACGGTACCGGCAGCCGCCGCCGCCCCGCGCACCTGGTGGAAGCCGGCCGTGGGCGCGACGTGGCAGCTGCAGTACACCGGCACGCTGGACCTCTCCGTGCCCGCCGACGTGTACGACATCGACGGCGCCGACGCCACGAAGGCCCAGGTGACGAAGTTGCACACGGCCGGCCGCAAGGTCCTGTGCTACGTGGACGCCGGCTCGTGGGAGAACTGGCGCACCGACGCCGCCCGCTTCCCGGCCGCGGTGCTCGGCAAGGCCCTCGACGGCTGGGCGGGCGAGCGGTGGCTGGACATCCGGCAGTGGGACACGCTGCGCCCGATCCTCACCGACCGCTTCGCCGTGTGCAAGGCCAAGGGCTTCGACGCCGTCGACCCGGACAACATGGACGGCTACGCCAACCCGTCGGGCTTCCCGCTCACCGCCGCCGACCAGCTGCTGTTCAACCGCAGGGTCGCCGACCTGGCACACTCCCTCGGCCTGGCCGTCGGCCTGAAGAACGACCTCGAACAGGTCACCAAACTGCACCCGTCCTTCGACTTCGCCGTCAACGAGTCGTGCGTGCAATGGAAGGAGTGCGCGGCGCTCGGCCCGTTCGTCACCACCGGCAAGCCGGTGTTCCACGTCGAGTACAAGGCGTCGTCCTGCCCGACGGCGGCGAACCTGCGCTTCAGCTCGATCCGCAAGAACCTGCGCCTGGACGCCTTCCGCGCCGCCTGCTGACCGCCGCTGACTGTTGTGACCGCGACGCAATCACCGCCCCAGCATGCGGTCCGGCCGCGCCGACCGAGGCAAGGCTCGACGCCGACCGAGGCAAGGCTCGCCGCCGACCGAGACGAGGCTCGCCGCCGACCGAGACGAGGCGCCGACCGAGACGAGGCGCCGACCGAGGCGAGGTCATTCGAGGCGCCGGAAGTCGACGGTGACGTCGAGGCCGCCCTCGGGGCGGGGCAGCACGCGCAGGGCCGCACCGTGGGCGGTGGCGATCGCCTGGACGATGGCCAGGCCGAGGCCGTGACCCTCGGTGCGGCGGCCGATCCGCTGCCCTTCCAAGCGCTGGAACGGCTGCAGCAGCCGCTCCACCTCATCGGCCGGGACGACCGCCCCGGTGTTGCGCACCGTGAGCCGGGGGGCGCCCCCCACCGTCGCCGTCGACACCTCGACCCAGCCGCCGTCGACGTTGTGCCGCACGGCGTTGTCGACCAGGTTGGCCACCAGGCTCTCGGCCAGCCGCGGGTCGCCGGCACCGACCGCCGGGCCGAGGCCGGTGTCGACCCGGACGCCGCGGACCTTCGCCTCGTCCGCGCGGCGGCGCAGCGCGGCGGCCGCGATCTCGGCCAGGTCGACCGGCTCGTCCCGCTCGACGCCCTGCTCGCCGCTGGCCAGGGTGAGTAAGGCGTCGACGAGGCGCTCCTGGGCGGCGCCGAGGGCGAGCACCTCCTGGCACGCCTCGCGTAACGTGTCGACGGTGGCGTCGGGGTCGGCGAGGGCGACCTGCAGCAGGGCCCGCTCCGCCGCCAACGGGGTGCGCAGCTCGTGGGAGGCGTTGGCCACGAACCGCCGCTGCGACGCGAACGCGGCCTCGAGCCGCTCGAAGACGCTGTCCAGGGTCTCGGCGAGATCGGTGAATTCGTCGTCCTCGTCCTTGTCCTTGCGCCCTAGCCGCCCGAGCCGCCGGTTCAGGCTGTTCGCCGAGATGTCCTGAGCGGTGGCGATGATGGCCCGCAACGGACGCAGCACCCGGCCGGCGGTGATCCAGCCACCGACGACCGCGATGCAGCTGGACAGCAGCACCGTCGCCACGATGATGCGCAGCATCCGGTCGTCGCCGGGTGACGGGGGCGGCGTCGCGGGCGAATGGTAGATGTCGTCGGCCGGGGCGGTGGCGGCCGATCCGTAGGTGAACAGTCCGATGCCGGAGACCACGGCGAGGACGAACGGCACCGCGTACAGCAGCGTGAGCCGCATCTGCAGGCCGCGCCGCCGGCGGCGGGGAGCGGCGCTCACGGCTCGCCGATGCGGTAGCCGGCCTCGCGGACCGTGTGGATGAGCTCGGGTGCGCCGAGCTTGCCGCGCAGCCGGCGGATCGTCGTCTTCACCACCGTCGTGAACGGGTCGGCGGCCTCGTCCCACACCCGCTCCAGCAGGTCCTCCGCGGAGACCGGCCGGCCGTCGGCGGCGAGCAGGCACTCCAGGACGCCGAACTCCTTCGGGCTGAGCTCCAGGCGGCGCCCCGCCCTGGTCGCGACCCGGCGGGCCGGGTCGAGGGTGAGGTCGCCGAGCTCGTACACCGTCGGCAGCGCGACCGCCGGCCGCCGCGCCAGGGCCCGCACCCGCGCCACGAGCTCCTCGAAGTCGAACGGCTTCGGCAGATAGTCGTCGGCGCCGAGGCCGAGGCCGTCGACGCGCTGCTTGACGGTGCTGGCCGCGGTCAGCATCAGCACCCGGCTGCTGGAGCCCGCCGCGACGATCCGCCGGCACACCTCGTCGCCGTGCACGCCGGGCAGGTCGCGGTCCAGGACGACCACGTCATACCGGTTCACGGCGAGCCGGTCGAGGGCCTCCACGCCGTCGAGGACGACGTCGACCGCCATGCCCTCGCGGCGCAGCCCCGTGCCGACCGTCCTGGCCAGGACCTCGAAGTCTTCGATCACCAGCACCCGCATGCCACCACCATGCCAGGTCGTCGGTGTCAACGAGGTGTCAGCGGCTGTCACCGTGCTGTCACCGCCCCGCCGGTACAACGGGACGCATGATTGTCGTCAACGGCCTCCGCAAGCGATTCGGGTCGCACACCGCCCTCGACGGGATGACGTTCAGCGTCGAGCCCGGCCAGGTCACCGGCTTCGTCGGGCCCAACGGCGCCGGCAAGTCCACCACCATGCGGGTGATCCTGGGCCTCGACGCGCCCGACGCCGGCACCGCGCTCGTCGGCGGCCGGCCATACCGCACGCTGCGCCGCCCGCTGTGCCACCTGGGTTCGCTGCTCGACGCGGGCGCGCTGCAGCCTGGCCGCACCGCCCGCAACCACCTGCTGTGGCTCGCGCACTCCCAGGGGCTGCCCGCCCGCCGCGTCGACGAGGTGCTGGAGCGCGCCGGCCTGCAGGGCGTCGCCCGCCGCGCCGCCGGCGGCTTCTCCCTCGGCATGCGCCAGCGGCTCGGCATCGCCGCCGCCCTGCTCGGCGACCCACCGGCGCTCATGCTCGACGAGCCGTTCAACGGCATGGACCCCGAGGGCATCGTGTGGATGCGCCAGCACCTGCGCGGGCTGGCCGCCGAGGGCCGGGCGGTGCTCGTGTCCAGCCACCTGATGAGCGAGCTGCAGGACACCGCCGACCATGTCGTGGTCGCCGGCCGCGGCCAGGTGATCGCCGACACCAGCATCGCCGCCCTGCTGCAGGCGGCCGCCGCCGGCCGGGTCACCGTGCGCCTCGGTGCCCCCTTCGTCGATGTCGCGGCAGATGTACTGGACTCAGCCGGCGCCACCGCCGTCCGCACCGACGAGGGCACGCTCACCGTCACCGGCCTGCCGGCCGAGGCGGTCGTGGCGGCGCTGACCGGCGGCGGGGTGCCGTTCGCCGAGATCTCCACCCACCGCGCCACCCTGGAGGAGGCCTATCTGGAGCTGACCCGCGACGCCGTCGAGTTCCGCGCCACGACCGCCCCGCAGGTGACCCGATGAAGGGCTATGCGCGGCTCGTACACGCGGAATGGACCAAATTCCGGACCATCCGGGGGTGGATGGTCGGCCTGGTCGCCGCCGCCGTCGTCATCGTCGGCTTCGGGCTCTTCCCGGGCATGGAGGGCACCTGCGGCACGCGCGGCGCCGGCTCCGAGTGCGCGCTGCCGGTCGGCCCTGAGGGGCAGGAGGTCAGCGACACGTTCACGTTCGTGCACCGGCCGCTCGCGGGTGACGGCACGATCACGGTGCGGGTCGCGTCGATGACCGGCACCCGGCCCGACCTGTCCGGCAAGGAAGGGGAGATCGAGGAGGTGGTGCCGTGGGCGAAGGCCGGTCTGATCGTCAAGGACGGCACCCGGCGCGGCTCCACGTATGCGGCGGTCATGCTGACCGGCGGGCACGGCGTGCGCCTGCAGCACGACTACGTGCACGACCGCGCCGGCAGCGCCGCCACCGCGGCCGGCCCGAGGTGGCTGCGGCTGACGCGGGCCGGGGACCGCGTCACCGCCCTGGAGTCCGCCGACGGCACCAGCTGGAACGGGATCGGCACGGTCCGGCTCACCGGCCTGCCGGCGACGGCGGAGGTCGGCCTGTTCGTCGCCTCGCCGCAGTTCACCGAGGCGACCGGCGCCGCCTCAGCGGCCGGCGGCCCGTCCCGGGCGACCGCCGAGTTCGACCAGCTGACAACGGCCGGCGGCTGGCAGCCGGGCGGCTGGACCGTCGACCAGATCGGCGCCGACGCCGCCCCCGGCGGGTCCGGTGGACCGGGCGGACCGGGCGAACCGGGCGGACCGGGCGGACCGGGCGGGGCAGGCGGCCCGGGCCCCGGTGGGCAGAGCGGCGGCGAGCGCGGACCGGGCGGCGGCCGACCGAACGGTGCCGAGCAGACCGCGGGCGGGTTCACCGTCACCGGCTCCGGCGACATCGCACCGGCGGTGGCGGGGGCGGCGGGGCTCGGCACGACGATCAGCCAGACGCTCATCGGCACGTTCGCCGGGCTGGTCCTCGTCGTCGTCCTCGGTGCCATGATCATGACTGGTGAGTACCGGCGCGGCCTGATCCGCACGTCGCTCGCCGCCGCGCCGCGCCGGCTGACGGCGCTGGCCGCGAAGGCCACCGTGCTCGGCACCGTCACGTTCGTCGCCGGCCTCGTCGCGGCCGCCGTGGTGGTGACGTTCGGGCCGGACATCATGCGCGGCAACGGCATCTACGTGCATCCGGCGTCGGCCGCGACGCAGCTGCGGGTCGTCGTGGGGACCGGTGCGCTGCTGGCCGTCGCCGCCGTCCTCGCCCTCGCGTTCGGGGTCCTGCTGCGGCGCGGCACGGTGGCGGTGACGCTCGCGATCGTGGCGACCGTCCTGCCGTATCTGCTGTCGATGACCGTCCTGCCCGTCGCCGCCGGTGCGTGGCTGCTGCGGGTCACGCCGGCGGCGGCGTTCGCCGTGCAGCAGAGCACCCTGCGATATCCGCAGGTCGACGGCGTCTACACGCCCGCCAACGGGTTCTTCCCCCTTGAGCCGTGGGCCGGGTTCGGGGTCCTGCTCGCCTGGGCCGTCGCCGGGATGGCGTTCGCCGCGTACCGCTTCCAGCGCAGGGACGTGTGACGTGCGCCGATACCTGCACGCCGAATGGACGAAGCTGCGCACCGCCCCCGAGACGGTGTGGCTGCCGCTCGGCATCGTGGTCGCCACCGTGGCGGTCGGCCTGGTCGTCGCCGTGAACATCCCGTGCACCGGCCCGCACTGCGGCGGTGACCCGACGAAGGCCGGCCTCACCGGCGTCCAGCTCGGCCAGGCGGTGGTGGCGATCCTCGCGGTCCTCGCCGTCGGCGGGGAGTACGGCACCGGCATGATCCACACCACCGTGGCCGCGATGCCGCGCCGCTGGGCGGTCCTCGCGGCGAAGGCGGCGGTCGTCACCGCGGTCGTCGCCCCCGCCGCGACCCTCGCGGTCGCCGTGTCGGCCCTCGCCGGCCGGCGGATCCTGCCGGCTGAGGCGGCGCTGCACACGGTGCTGCGGGCCGCCGGCGGCTCGGTGCTGTACCTGCTGCTGATCGGCCTGCTCGCCCTCGGCGTCGCCACCCTGGTCCGCAACGCGGCCGCCGCGATCGGGGTGGTGCTCGGGCTGCTGTACCTGTTCCCGATCCTGGCCGCCGCGGCCGCCGATCCGGACTGGGAGCGGCACCTGCTGCAGGTGGGCCCGATGACCGCGGGGCTCGCCGTGCAGGCCACCACCGGCCTGGACAAGCTGCCGATCGGCCCGTGGGCGGGCCTGGGCGTGACCGCCGCCTGGGCGGCCGGCGCCCTCCTCGCCGGCGCCGCCGCCCTGGCCGCCAGGGACGCCTGAGTGGCGAGGAGGCGGCACATGAGCCGGCAGGCGCGGGGGCGGGGGGGGTCGCCAGTGGGGCACGCTTAGCGGTCGACGCTGATGGGTACCGAAGCGGATGTGCATGTCGCTGTGATCGCCCACGCTGGCAAGACGCTTGGTGGAGGGCTCGACGAGCTGCGGCGGGTTCTGGCCCGTGCCGGTGTCGAGCGTCCCGACTGGCGGGAGGTTCCGAAGAGCCGCAAGGCACCCAAGCAGCTGCGCAAGGCCGTCGAGGCGGGCGCCGAGCTCGTCTTCGTCTGGGGCGGCGACGGCATGGTGCAACGGTGCGTCGACACCGTGGCCGGGTCGGACGTCACGATCGCGATCATCCCGGCGGGCACCGCGAACCTGTTCGCTTCGTCGCTCGACATCCCGCAGGACATCGTCGAGGCGGTGCGGATCGGGCTGGAGGGGACGCGGCGGCGGTTCGACCTGGGCAAGGTGGCCGGGGAGCACTTCGCGGTCATGGCGGGGGTCGGCTTCGACGCGGCGATGATCGATGACGCGGACAAGGGGATGAAGAGCCGGGCCGGGAAGCTGGCGTACTTCGGCACGGCCGTACGGCACGTCGGTGACGACCCGGTCAAGGCCACGGTCACCGTCGACGGTCAGGAGTGGTTCTCCGGGCCGGCGACGTGCGTCCTGCTCGGCAACATCGGCACGATCGCCGGGGGGATCGAGGCGTTCGACGACGCCAGCCCGTTCGACGGGCGGCTGGAGGTCGGGGTGTCCACCGCGAAGGGGGCGCTGCAGTGGGCCCGCACACTGGGGCGGATGGCGTTCGGGCGGACCGACACGTCGCCGTTCGTCAAGGTGACCAGCGGGCGGAAGGTCAGGGTCCGCTTCGCCGAGCCGGTCCTGCTGGAGCTGGACGGCGGCGCCCGGAAACCGGTGCGCAAGCTGAAGGCGAAGGCCGTCCGGTCCGCCGTCACCGTCGCCGTCCCCTGACGTCATTGGCGCCGTCCCCTGCCGTCATTGGCGCCGTCCCCTGACCGTCCACCCGGGCGGGGGCGACGGAACCGGGGCCGGCCGCGGCGCGTCGAACGGGCGACGCAGCGGCCGACACCGGAGGTACCCGGGGGTGACGAGACAGCGGCGGGCCCGGCGAGCCGTGACGGCGGCCCTCGCGGTCGCGATGCTCGGCAGCGGATGCGGATCAACCGCCGCCACCAAGCCACCCGAAGCAGCCGGGCCCGACAAGCCGGGGGCCAAGAAGCCGGGGGCCAAGCAGCCGGAACCGAAGCAGCCGGAACCAATGAAACCGGGGCCGGCCCAGTCACCGAGGATTTGGACCGGCTCCGGCGACTGGGAGCCCGCCGCGGGCGCGTTCAAGGAGGCCCTCGCCGCCGGCAAGGTCACCGCCGTCGCGCCCCCCTCCCAAGGGCCGCCGAGCGCCGAAGGCGACGTCGTGTGGGAAGCGGGCGGGCGGCGTACCGTGGCGATCATCACCGCTGCGGAGGCCCTGGCGGCGCTGGCCGGTGAAGGGCGGGACTGCCCGCGGTGCGAGACGATCCGGGTGACCGGGGCGCGGCTCGGCACGGCCCGCATCCAGACGGCGACAGGGGCGGCGACGGCGCCGGCCTGGCAGTTCACCGTCAAGGGGTCGGCGGTGCCGGTGACGAGGGTGGCGTTCGGCGCGGGCGTGACGGTGCGTCCGCCGCCGTGGAACGCCGACGACCCGCCGGGCGGGCTGCGCATCGACGCTGCGACGGTGACGGGCACGACGCTGACCGCGCAGTTCGTCGGCGCGCCGCAGCCGGCGACGCTGCCGTCGGGGATGGACTGCACGGCGGAGGTGGTGGCGTCGGCGAACGCGGTCGTCGTCATCGTCATGGCGCACCCGTTTCCGGGCGGGCAGGCGTGCCGGTCGATCGGCGCGCCGCGGACCGCGACGGTGCGCCTCGCCGGGCCGCTCGGCGACCGCGCCGTCCTTGAGGTGCAGCAGGGCACGCCGGTGCCGGTGACCGTTGAATAATGGGCCCGTGGCGTTGCAGAAGCTGGGTTTCCTGACCATCGGGCTGTTCGACGCGGCGGACCCACGCCGCGGGCACGAGTCGACGCTGGAGGTGATCCAGCTCGGTGAGCGGCTCGGGTTCGACAGCGCGTGGGTGCGGCACCGGCACCTGCAGTTCGGCATCTCCTCGCCGGTGGCGGTGCTGGCGGCGGCGAGCCAGCGCACCAGCACGATCGAGCTCGGCACCGCCGTCATCCCGCTCGGCTGGGAGAACCCGCTGCGCCTCGCCGAGGACCTCGCCACCGTCGACGTGCTGTCCGGTGGCCGGCTCAACCCCGGGGTCAGCGTCGGGCCGCCGATGCACTTCGACCGGGTCCGGCACGCGCTCTACCCGGACACCGCCGACGCCGAGGACTTCAGCTACGAGCGGGTCCGGCGGCTGCTCGACCTCGTGCGCGGCGTGCCGGTCACCGACGCCGGCGTCGAGGGGTTCGAGGTGTTCTCCGACCGGGTGCAGCCGCATTCCCCCGGTCTCGGCAGCCGGATGTGGTATGGCGGGGGCAGCCTCTCCTCGGCCCGCTGGGCCGGCGAGCACGGGATGAACTTCCTGACCAGCAGCGTCGTCAAGGCCGAGGAGTCGGAGGACTTCGCCGAGATCCAGCGGTCGCACATCCGCACGTTCCGCGACCACCACCCCGACGGCGAGCGGGCCCGCGTGTCGCAGGGGCTCGTGGTCATCCCGACGGACTCGGCCACGCCGGAGCAGCGCCGCAGGTACGAGGAGTACGCGCGGCAGCGCACCCCGCGCACGGCGAGCCCGCAGGGCCCGGCCCGGATGATGTTCGCCCCGGATCTGGTCGGGCCGTCGGAGCGGATCGCGGAGCGGCTGCACGCGCACGCCGGGTACCAGGAGGTGCGGGAGGTCGCGTTCGCGCTGCCGTTCAGCTTCGAGCACGACGACTACGTGCAGATCCTCACCGACATCGCGACCGTGCTCGGCCCGGCACTCGGCTGGCGGCGAAGCCCCTGACAGCCCGGCGGCGAAAACTCGTGACGGCCGGATGTCGATCCGGCGGCCCGCACTTCGTACAGGTGGTGAAGGGCCGGCGCGGTGCCGGCCCCGGGCACCGGAAGGTGGGCGAGCATGCGCAAGCTGACCGTCATCGAGTTCCTGACCCTGGACGGGGTCATGCAGGGGTTGGGATCGCCGGACGAGGACCGTGACGGCGGGTTCGAGCACGGCGGGTGGAGCGCGCCGTACTTCGACGAGCGCCAGGCGGCCGCCGCGGCGGAGGGGCTCGCCTCGACGACGGCGTACCTGTTCGGCCGCCGCACGTACGAGAAGATGTTCGAGTTCTGGCCCACGCAGCCGGACACGAACCCGATCGCCGCGCACATGAACGCGACCGAGAAGTACGTGGCGACCGGCACGCTCACCGAGCTGACCTGGCACAACGCCCGGGTCCTGGACGCCCCGCTCGGGGCGGGGGTGCGCAAGCTCAAGAGCGACGGCGACGGCACGATCGCGGTGCTCGGCAGCGGGGCCCTGGTGCAGGATCTCATCGCCGAGGACCTCGTCGACGGGTACCGGCTGTTCCTGCACCCGCTGCTGCTCGGCACCGGCAAGCGGCTGTTCCGCGGGGCGCCCGCGCCGCAGCGTCTGCGGCTGGTGGACTGCACCCAGACGAGCACCGGCGTGCTCATCCTGTCCTACGACCTCACCGGTGACCGCTGAGGTCAGGTGACGTGCTTGCGGGCGGTGTCGCGGGCCCGCGACACCGCCGGCATCCGGGAGCGCAGCAGCCACGAGTCGGTCTGGCAGCCGCGGCACGTGCGCACGGCGCCGACGGGGACGCGCGTGTCGCCCCGCACGTATTCGAGGCGGTGCCGCTCGACCAGCGGGCGGCCGCACCGGGGGCACTCGTCCGCGTCGGTGCCGATCGTCGTGTACGCGATCTGCTGTGTGCTGTACCGCACCGTCGAGTACGACCGCTCGTCACCGATGCGCAGGTCAGGGTTGCGCGGCGCACCGGCGTAGGGTCCGGTGTCGGCGTGGGAGAAGGCGTCGGCGACACCACCGAAGATCCGGAACCGCCGGCGCAGCCACGCCATGAGCTCGGACCTGCGCTCGGCCGGATCGGTCACGACACACCCCCAGGCCGCCCGGCGGCGGGTGGCGAGGCGCCCGGCTCGCCGGCGGCGGGTGGCGAGGCGCCCGGCTCGCCGGCGGCGGGTGGCGAGCCGCCCGGCTCGCCAGTCGGCGGTGGGAGCAGCACGGCGAGGACCCCCGCCGCGACCTCACCCACGGCGGTCGCCGGGTCCGCCGCGTGCAGCAACGCGAGCCCACCGCCGAGCGCGCCCCACGCGACGACGAGGTCCCGCAGCGGCAGCGCCGGTCGGATGCCGAGGCGCCGGCAGTGCCGGTCGAGGTCCGCGGCGACGGTCTCGTCGAGGCGGCGCTGGGTGGCGGCGAGCGCCGCCGCGTGCTCGGGCCGCCCGGCGACCGCGGCCAGGTACTCGGCGGAGACGGCCGTCCACCGGGTGGCGGTCCGCTGGACGTACACGGCGGGATTGAGCACGGCGAGCAGCTCCTCCCGGCTGGTGGCACGGTCGAGGGCGGCCCGCAGCCCGTGCAGGTGCGTGTCGGCGTGGGCGTCGACGATCGCCTGCCACAGCCCTTCCTTGCCGCCGAAGTGCTTGTAGACCGCACCGCGGGTGTATCCGGCCTCGGCGGCGATCTCCTCGACGGTCGCGGCGAGGAACCCGCGCCGCAGGAACACCGCCACCCCGGCCTCGAGCAGCTGCTCGTGCGTGCGGTCCTGTCGCTGCGCCCTCGTCAGCCTCACCGGCGCCCGTCCCAGTCAGAAACGTCGTGTTTCCAGAAACACTACGTCACTGACCGGCGGGTGCCAACAGCGCGGACAGCACGGTGTCCAGATAGGCGCCCTGGCCGGTGGCGTCCGCGGGCAGCAGCTCCGGTAGGCGCGCGGCGAGCTGCGCCTGACCGACATAGGCGGTGTACGCCAGCAGCGCCCGCCGCCCGGCCTCCCCCGGCGCGAACCCGGCCTCGGTGAACAGCTGCTCGACGTAGTCGAGGCGGCGGCGGGTGACCCGGTGCACCACCGGCGCGACGAGCGGGTGCTCGGCGACGGCCAGCACGTTCATCTCCAGTCGGCTGGAGCGCGCGTGCCCGAGCACCGTGGTGAAGAGCAGCGCCAGCTTCTTCGGCGGGTCGCCGGCCGCCTCGACGAGGTCGATGATCGCGTCGGTGCAGGCCCGCTCCCATAGCTGCATGGTCGCCTCGACGAGCGCGTCGCGGTTGGCGAAGTGCCAGTAGAAGCTGCCCTTGGTGGCGCCGAGCCGGGCCGCGAGGGGTTCGACCGCGACCGCGGCGAGCCCGCCGTCGGCGATCGCGGCGAGCGCCGCCGCCGTCCAGTCCTCCGCGTTGAGCCGCCGTTGTGCCATGCCCATACGGTAGCGTACGGTGGCGCCATACGGCACCGTATGGAGGTGGTCATGCGCAATGTCCAACGCCGCACGATCGACGCGCCCATGGACCGGCTGGGCGCTCTGCTGGACCGGGTCGCCGGCCCCGACGACCCGCTGTGGCCGGCGCCGGCGTGGCCGCCGATGCGGTTCGACCGGCCGCTGGGCCCCGGCGCCACCGGCGGCCACGGCATGATCCGGTACACCGTCGTCGAGCACGTGCCCGGCCGCCTGCTGCGCTGCCGGTTCGACCCCACGATCGGCGTGGTGGGCGAGCACGAGCTGCGCCTCGAGCCGGCCGGTCAGGGCACCGCACTGGTGCACGTCATCGACGGGCGGCTCACCGGTGGGATGCGGTGGTGGTGGCCGCTGGCCGTACGGTGGCTGCACGAGGCCCTCCTGCAGGACCTCCTGGACAACGCCGAGCGGGCCGCGACCGGCACCGTGCGCCGCCCGGCCCGGTGGTCATGGTGGGTCCGCCTGATGCGCCGCGCGGTCGCCGGTCGCGCACGTCGAGCAGCCACCGGCGAGCGCCGAGGCCAACCGCGCGCGGGGCGGCCGCGGCGGGTGCCGCTGCCGCACGGGGCCCGGCTCGCCGCCGGCACCCTGGACCGGGTCGACCTGATGGACGCGTGGCAGGGCCCCCGACCGCCGGGCGCGAGCACCGACCCGGCCGCGTGGCGGGCCGCGATGTTCGGCCGGCCGCCGCGCTGGGTCGGTGCGCTGATGCGGCTGCGCAACCACATCCCCGGTCTCGAGCCGCTGCACCCGAAGGAGGTGTTCACCCCGCTGGACGCCCGCGACGACGAGGTGCTGTTCGGCGCCGACACCCGCCACTTCGACCTGCGGGTCTCGCTGTTCGTCGACGCGCGGTCGGTGGTCTGCTCGACCCTGGCCCGTCCCCGGACCCGCCGCGGCCGCGCCTATCTCGCCGTGGTCGGGCGGGTCCATCCTCTGGTCGTCAGGACGATGCTGGGCCGCGCCCTGCGCAGCGCCCCGCCCGCCACCGCGACCTGAGCACGCGCCGCCCGGTCAACCGGGCCGCCGCGACCGGCGGAAGCCCTCCACCGGCCCGGCGCCACCAGGAAAGGCCCGCCCGGCGGGGCGTCAGCCGGCCGGGGTCTGCGCCATGACGGCGAGCAGCCCGCCGTCCGGGTCGGTGAAGAACGCCATCCACTCCTCCACGCCGTCCGCGTGCCTGAAGATCATGTGCGGTGCGCCCTCGAAGGTGACGCCGCGTGCGGTCAGCCGCTCGTGGGCGGCGTGGATGTCCGGCACCCGGAAGTAGATGATCGACTGTTCGCCGGGGGCGGCGCCGTCCTCGCGGCGGCTCAGGAACAGCCGGGTGCCGCCGCAGTCGAAGAACGCCAGATCCCCGTACGTGTACAGGTGTGGCAGGCCGAGGACGCCGCCATACCAGTCGACGGCACGGCCGATGTCGCTGACGTGGCGGGCGACCTGCCCGATCCCGCCGAGCCGGAACTCCACTGTGACCTCCCGACGGTCGACGCCCCACGATACGCCCGCTCACTCCCGGATCGCCGACAGCCGCGCCGCGGGCGTGCGCAAGGCCAGCGCCGCCGGCACGACGCTCGCCACGAACGTGATCGCCACGCACACCCCGGCGACCACCAGGATCGGCGTCCAGGGCACCACGGTGCGCGGGTCGGCGACCATCGGCGCCAGGCCGGCCCGCAGCCCGGCCAGCATCCCCGCGGTGATCACCCCGGCCAGCAGCACCCCGGTCGCGCCGACGAGCAGCGCCTCGACGCCGATCATGGCGAGGACCTGCCGTGGCGTGCCGCCGCCGAGGCGCAGCACCGCGAGGTCCCGGCCGCGGCCGCCGATCGCCATGACGAGCGTGTTGGCGATGGCGATCGCCGTGTACACCAGCGCCATGCCGAGCACCGCGACCAGCGCCAGGTGGTTGAGCCGGCGCTGCTCGGCGTTGCGCTCGCGGAAGTAGTCGGCGGCGGTGACGGTCCGCGCGCCGTCGACGGGTGCCCCGGTGAGGTACACCGCGTCGGCGCCGGTCAGCGGCGCGTGCGCGGCGCGCAGCGCCCACGGCAGCAGGACCGTCTGGTCCAGGTCGATCGACGGGGCGAGGACCGCCACGACCCGCAGCCGGACCGGGGTCGCGTCGTCCAGCCACAGCCGCGCCTCCCCGCCGGTGCGCCACCCCTCGGCGCGGGCCAGCACTCCGCCGACCACGACGGTGTCGGTGCCGGCCAGGTCGGCGACGGAGCCGGAGCGCACCGGCAGCCGCAGCACCCGTTCGAGGCCGGTGCCGGCGTACAGGGCGTCGAACTGCTCCGGCGCGCCGTCGTGGCGCACGTACACCACGGACTGCGCGGTCGGCACGCCGGTGCCGGGGTCGGCGATGCCGGCGGAGCTGACCGGCAGGGCGAGCGTGGGGGCGGCGACCCGGGTGGCGGCGGCGCGCTCCTCGGCGTCCCACAGCGTCGCGGTCGTCGCGAACGTCGACGCGGCGATCCCGGCGGTGACGAGGATCGGCGCGACGGTCGAGGCGGTGCGCCGCACCGCGGTGCGGGCGTTGTCGCGGGCGAGGGCGCCGGCCACGCCCGGCAGCAGGAGCCGCCCGACGAGCCAGGCCAGGCGCGGCGCCAGTACGGGCGCGAGCAGCGCGACGCCGGTGATGGCCAGCTGCGCCTCGAGCATGATCAGCCCGATGGCCTCGGGGCCGAGGCCGGGCACCAGGGCGACGAGCGCGCCCGCGCCGCCGAGGAACAGCAGCCCGAAGACCCAGCGCCCGGCCGTCATGACCCGCCGGTCGACGGACGCCTCGCGCAGCGCCTCGATCGGCCGGACCCGGCCGGCCCGGCGGGCGGCGACGGCGGCGCCGGTGAGCGCGACGAGCAGGCTGACCCCGAACGCGGCGAGCAGCGGCCACAGGATGAACCGCGCGGTGAACCCGGCGGGCGCGAACCCGGACCCGGCCAGCCACGCGGCGAACGGCGGCGCGACCACGGTGCCCGCCGCGCAGCCGGCGGCACCGGCGACGACGCCGACGATGAGGGACTCGCCGAGCACGAGGCGGCGCACCTGCCGCGGGGTGGCGCCGGCGGCCCGCAGCAGGGCGAGTTCGCGGCGGCGCTGCGCGACGGCGAACGCGAACGTCCCGGCGACCACGAACACCGACACGAACAGGGCGACCCCGGCGGTGGTGCCCAGCAGCGCCGCGGCGACGACGAGCAGCTCGCCGTCCGGGTCCGGTTCGGCGCCGGCCCGGCGGTCACCGGTGAGGACCGCGGCGTCGGGGCCGGTCACGGCGCGGACCTGCCCGGCGGTGACGCCGCTGACCGCGATCGCGTCGACGCGCCCGCCGGCGAGCCGGGCCGCGGCCCCGTCGGTGAGGTACACGGCGGGCGGACCGGTGACGACACCCGCGACGGTCCACGTCCGGCGGCCCAGCGGGGTCCACGCCTCGACCCGGTCGCCCTGGCGGTGCCCGGTGGGTGCGGTGAGCACGACCTCGTCGTCGCCGCGCGGTGGGTCTCCGCCGACGAAGGTGTACGGGTGCAGCCCCGCGCTCGACCACGGGTGCGCCCGCACCGCGGCCCCGTCGGCGCCGATGAGGTCGACGGGCACCGCGTGGTCCACCACGACCGTGGCGCCGGGCAGCGCCGCGAGCCGGGCCGCGGTGTCCGGGGGCAGCTGCCCCGGGCGGCGGGTGCGCAGGGTCTCGGTGTACCGCTCGCCGTCGCCCTCGTCGACGGTGACGCTGACCGTCTGGTGGCCGGTGACGACGACGGGGCTGTGCACGTACCAGACGGGCGGACGGCTGCCGGCGACGGTCGAGGCGATCGTCAGGCCGGTCGTGGCGAGCAGGCACGCGCCCAGCCCGAGGGCGACGAACACGCCGATGAAGGACGCCCACCGGGCGCGCAGCGTCTGCCGGGCGATGCTCAGCACGGCACCGTCTCCAGTTCGGTCATGCGGGCCGCGACGGCCTGCGCGGTCGGGTGGTGCAGCTCGCCGGCGACGCGGCCGTCGGCGAGGAACACGACCCGGTCGGCGTACGAGGCCGCGAGGGGGTCGTGGGTGACCATGACGACGGTCTGCCGGCCGGCACCGTCCACCATGGACCGCAGCAGCCGCAGCACCTCCCGCCCGGTCGCGGAGTCCAGCGCGCCGGTCGGCTCGTCGGCGAACAGCACCGCCGGGCGGGTGACGAGCGCCCGGGCGATCGCGACCCGCTGCTGCTGCCCGCCGGACAGCTCCGCGGGCCGGTGCCGGCCCCGGTCGCCGAGCCCGACCGCGTCGAGGACGGCACGGATCTCCTGGCGCGACGGGCGCCGGCCCGCCAGGCGCAGCGGCAGGGCCACGTTCTGCTCCGCGGTCAGCGACGACAGCAGGTTGAACGACTGGAACACGAACCCGATCCGGTCCCGGCGCAGCAGCGTCAGCCCGGTCTCCGACAGCGTCGACAGGTCGGTGCCGGCGACGGTGACGGTGCCGCCGGTGGGCCGGTCCAGGCCGGCCGCGCACTGCAGCAGCGTGCTCTTGCCGGAGCCGGACGGCCCCATCACCGCGGTGAACGTGCCCGCCGCGAACCCGAGGGTGACCTCGTGCAGCGCGGTCACGGCCCCGTCGCCGGCGCCGAAGCGCCGGTGCACCCGGTCGAGCGTGACGACATCGGTTTCCATACCGTCGATTGGACCGGCCGGGACCCTCCGGGCACACGCCCGCACACTGGACCATGCGCGGTAGTGCTGACCCCACCATCCGCCGGCACACAGATCCACCAGCATGATCGGCTACGATCAGCGCCGCTGGAGGAGGGCGCTGTGGTCGATCGGGTGGTGGTCGGGTTCGCCGGCGGGGGCGCCGGCGAAGGTGACCTGTCTTGGGGGCAGCAGGACATCTGGCAGGCCATGGTGCGCCAGAAGTCGTGGCTGCCCAACGGCGCCTGGGGCCCGCTCGAGCCGGGCACGACCGTCGATGACGTCGCCGAGCAGCTGCGGTACATGATGAGCCGCTACCCGACGGCCCGCACCCGGCTGCGGTTCGACGCCGACGGGCGCCCGAGCCAGGTCGTGGCGGGCTCCGGCGAGATCACCCTGGAGATCGTCGACGCGGGTGGGGACGATCCGGCGGCCGTCGCGGAGGCGGTCCGGCTGCGGCTGCAGGACACCGCGTACGACTTCACCGAGGACTGGCCGATCCGGATGGCCGCGGTGCGCTCCGGCGGCGCGCTCACCCACCTGGTCGTCGTCATGTGCCACCTCGTCGCGGACGGCTTCGGCACCCAGGTGCTCCTGGAGGACCTGGCGACCCGGGTCACCACCCCGATCCCCGAGCTGCAGCCCCTCGAACAGGCGCGCTGGCAGGCGTCGCCGGCCGGGCAGCGGCAGAACACGCTCGCGCTGCGGCACTGGGACGGCATCCTGCGCGCCATGCCGGCGCGGCGCTTCCCCGACACGGTCGACAAGCCCGAGCCGCGGCACTGGCGGGGCGAGTTCCAGTCGTTCGCGCTCGGTCCGGCCCTGCGGGCGGTGACCGAGCAGACCGGCGTGCCGCCGGCGCCGGCGCTGCTGGCGGTGTTCGCCGTGGCGCTGGCCCGGGTCACCGGGATCAACCCGGTGGTGCTGCGCCCGATGGTCAACAACCGGTTCCGCCCCGGGCTGGACCGCGTCGTGTGCATGCTCGCCCAGTACGGCCTGTGCCAGCTCGACGTCGCCGGCGCCTCGTTCGCCGAGGTGCTGGACCGGGCCCGGCGCGGGGCGATGACCACGTACAAGCACGCGTACTACCACCCGGTGGAGCTCGACGAACTGGTCCGCCGGGTCGTGCGGGAACGCGGCGCGGACCTCGAGCTGCCCTGCTACTTCAACGACCGCCGCGCCGACACCGGCAAGGCGTCCGGCGAGCCGGCGCCGTCGCCGCAGGAGCTGCGCGCCGCGGCGGCGCGCGGCACGTTCCGGTGGACGACGCGGCAGGACGTGCCGTTCGAGCCGCTGATCGTGCACATCGACGACGTCCCGGGCGCGGTGCAGGCGATCATCTTCATGGACACCCACGTGGTGTCCCCGGCCGACGGCGAGGCCCTGCTGCGCGGCATGGAGGCCGCCGCGGTCGAGGCCGCGCTGGACCCGAGCGCACCGACCGGAGTCTGACCGGCCGCGTCAACGGCGGCGGTCGGACCGGCCTGCCCCGGCCGCGTCAACGGCGGCGGTCAGACCCGGCCGGACCGGGACCGCGTCAGCGGCGGGCGGGCGGGGCCGCGTCCGCGGGGCGGCCGGGCCGGGCCGGGCCGGGACCGGGGTCGCGTCCGCGGGGCGATCAGGCCGGGCCGGGCCGGGACGGGCCGCGTCAGCGGCGGCGGGCGTCGCGGGCCGGGCCGAGCCAGACGGCGTTGCACAGCAGCACACCGGCGAGCCCGGCGCCGGCGACGCCCGCCCAGCCGGCGGCCAGGGCGACGGGCCGGGAGAGGGCGTCCCGCGCGAGGATCCCGGCGGCGAAGCCCGCCGGGTCGATCCGCACGGCCGCCGGGTCGCCGGGCCGCGCGTCGGCGTCGCACGGCAGCCGGCCCAGCGGCCGCCGGTCCTCGGCGAGGGCGATGTCGCAGACGGGGCCGCAGCCGCCGCCGTGCTCCGCGATCTGGACGCAGCCGGTGGCGACGACCACGCCGTCGGCGTCGCGGCCGGCGACGCCGAGGTAGGCGTCGGCGGTCCAGGCCGCCGCCCCGAACGCGATCCCGCCGAGCACCACCATGAGCACCGGCGCCCGGCGGGCCGCGGGCGGCTCGGACCACGGCTCACCGGCGCGGCCCGCGGCGAAGGCGGTCACCATGAGCACGGCGAGCGCCGGCAGGTACGCCAGCATGGTGTGGCCGGTGACGGCGAGCAGCCCGCACGCGGCCACCGCGCCGAGCCACAGGACGTACACCAGGACGAACAGCGGCGCGCGCGACGGCATCGGCCCACGATCGCACGGCGCCCGTCGACGCAGCAACGCCCGTCGATCCCCGGGCGGTTTCGCAGCACCGGCCGCCGCGGTCGCCCGCGTGGCGGCGGCGATCCCGCACATGTCAGAGCGTTTCGAGGTTTACCATCTGATTTGTCCGGTATGAGATCAGCTCCCGGATCGCGCAACGTGACGTATTCGGGGGTATGCATGGTCGCTTCGACGCCCGGCCGGCGGGTTTTGACGGTGGCGGTGACGGCGGCCGTCCTCGCGGGCGGCTCGGCGACCGCCGCCGGCGCCAGCACCGGCCACCACCCGGTGGCGACGTGGTCGATGAACGAGGGCGCCGGTGCCCGTACCATGATCGACAGCAGCGGCAACGGGTTGCACGGCAGCATCGGCGGCGAGGTAGTCACGGACGTGGGGGTCCGTGGCGCGACCGGCTACCGGTTCACCCGCCTGCAGCCGGACCGGCCGCCGGCGCACCCGCGGCACCTGGTGACCGTCGCGGACAGCTCCGCGCTGGACCCGGGGAGCCGGGACTACGCGGTCACGCTGCGGCTGCGCACCACCTACCAGTTCGGCAACATCATCCAGAAGGGCCAGGCGACCGCCTCGGGCGGCAACTTCAAACTGCAGATCCCCAACGGGATCGTGCAGTGCCTGTTCCGCGGCTCGAACGGCACCATCATCGTGCAGGCGTCGCGGCGCATCAACGACGGCTGGTGGCACGTCGTGCGCTGCGAGCGGACCGGATCCGGGGTGAGCCTCGCGGTCGACGGCCGCACCGTGGCCCGCCGCGGCGGCTGGACCGGCCCGATCGCCAACGGCTGGCCGCTGTCCATCGGCGGCAAGACCGACTGCGACCAGCGCGACGTCGGCTGCGACTACTACGCCGGCGACCTCGACTGGGTGGAGATCGAGGCCCGCTGACCCCGCCCGACCGGCGGTCAGCCGGTCAGGCCGGACAGCCCGTCGCCGACCAGCTTGGCCCCGAGCACCAGGCACAGCACCGACACGATCACCGCGTTGTTGCGGCTCATCCAGCCCTTGAGCCGGTCGAGCAGCCGCGCGGAGCGGGCACCCGCCGCCAGGTGCAGCGCCACCGGCGCGGCGACCGTGACCGAGGCGAGCACGGTGAAGACCGCGTACGCGACGGCCTGCCGCCCGGGCGGGCCACCGGTCCGCGCGATCGCGGTCGCCGCCGCGGCCAGCAGCAGGTTCTTGACGTTGAGCGCGGACAGCAGCACCCCGACGCCCGCGGACCGCACGGCACCGAACTGCGCCAGCCCGCGCATCCAGCCCGGCATCGGCGGTTCGGTGTCCCGGGCCGGCCGGCCGCGGAACTGGCGCACCGCCAGGTACAGCAGCAGCGTCCCGAGCGTCAGCTGCAGCCAGCTCACCCAGGTCGGCGGGCCGGCCTCGCCGCCGTGCGCGCCCGGCCCGACGACGGCGAGGACCACGACCCCGACCGCGGCCAGGCCGGCGACCCAGCCGAGCAGGAACGCCGGGCCGTTGCGCCGCGCGCCGGGCGTGGTGAGCAGCAGGACGACCGCGATGACCGGGATCGGGCTCAGCGCGACGCCCACCGCCAGCGGCAGGACCTGCCCGATCGCGGCGCCCACCGCACCGCTCATCGCCGTGCCCCCGTTTCCGGCCCGCGGTCCCGGCCGCTGTCCGGTCCGCTCGCGGTCCGCTTTGTTGCCGGTCCGCTCCCGGGTCGCGGACCCCGGGCGATCGTGTCCGACGCGGGCGTGCCGCGCCCCACCCGCGCGGGGGGAGATCAGTGCAGGACGCCGCCCGGCGGGGTGTCCACCAGCACCCGGGCCCCGGCGAGCGGCGCGTCGTCCAGCGCCGCCCGGTGCACCCGCACCGCCTGGTACGTCAGGCGCTCCGCCAGCGCGGCGCGCAGCGGCGGCCACAGCTCGGCCCGTCTCGCCGCGATGGCGCCGCCGACGGCGACCGCGTCGAGCCCCGCCGCGAGCGCGAAGTTGGCCAGGCCGCCGGCGAGGTGCCGGGCGTACCCCTGCCAGAAGCCCGGATCGTCGACGTCCTCGAGGGGCCTGCCGAGCCGCCGGCCCAGCGCCGCGCCGCCGAGCAGCGTCTCCAGGCAGCCGGTCTGCCCGCAGCCGCACCGCAGGTCGTTGCCGGCGACGAGCTGATGGCCGGCCTCGGTGGTGAGGGCGACGAAATGGCCGCCGGCGCCGAGCCGCAACGCCGCGCCGACGCCGGTCGACAGGGTGACGTAGCCGCACCGGTCGGCGCCGCGCAGGCTGCCCAGCGCGTGCTCGCCGAGCAGGCCGCAGGTCGCGTCGTGGGCCACCCGTACCGGAGCATCCAATGTGGACTCCAGGTCGTGGCGCAGCGGGCGGCCCTCGTAGCCGCGCAGGTGCAGCGAGACCCGCACGTCACCGGCGGCGGTGACCCGCCCCCCGAACGACACCCCGACGGCCGTGGGGGTGCCGGGGACGGCGTCGCGGAGCATGGCCAGCTGCCGCTCGTAGTCGGGGTCGGTGCGCAGCCGCACGACGGTGCCGTCGCCGGGGTCGACCCGGGTGTGCGTGCCGCCGATGTCGACGGCCACGACCGCCACCGCCCGCTCAGCCGAGCTCGGGGCGGGGCTCGGGGGCCGGCTGGTCCCACGGCTGCTTCGGGCCGCCGGTCGCCAGCAGCGCCGCGATGATCAGGCTCATGCCCACCACGTGCAGCGTCAGGAACAGCAGACCGGTCGCCGCGAGGAGGGCCTTCGCCTCCCGCAGGCCGCCGCCGCCGATGAGCTGCGGCAGGAGCGCCACGTAGACCAGGTCGGCGAGGGCGCCGGCGAGCAGCACCGCGAGCCCGGCCACGCCGAGCGTCCAGGCGCGCGGCGCCAGGCGCCGCCGGCGCACGCAGAGCAGCACCACGCCCACGACGAGCGTGGCGATCGCCGGCATCGAGTACGCCATCTGCGGCACCGAGAAGTACAGCTCCCCCATGTGCCAGCACCGTAGTCGACGCGGGGGCGCCACGTCAGCCTCGGCCGCGCGCGACGACAATGGGCCGATGATCGAGAACGTGCGGCACCCTGTCGAGGACGACCATCCCCGGGTCGTGGCGGTGCTCGTGGACTGGTGGGACGGCATCGGCGGCGAGACCGGCGACCGGTACCGGTCGAGGCTGCTGCCCCGCCTGTTCTTCCAGCACTTCACCGACACCAGCTACGTGCTGGACCTGCCCGGCGGCGAGCTCGGCGCGTTCCTCGTCGGGTTCGTGTCCCAGTCGCGCCCGACCGTCGGCTACATCCACGTCGTCGGGGTGGCCCCGCGGCTGCGGCGCACCGGGGTCGGCGCCGCCCTGTACCACCGCTTCTGCACCGACACGGCGGCCCGCGGCGTCCGCGAGGTCCACGCCATCACCGGCCTCGCCAACCGCCGCTCGGTCGCGTTCCACACCGGCCTCGGCTTCACCCTGCGACCGGGCGACACCGAGGTCGACGGCCTGCCCCTGCACCGCGACTACGACGGCCCGGGCCTGGACGCGTTCACGTTCGTCAAGCACCTGCCGTGACCGGCCCGCGGCCCGGCACCGGCGCGGTGGGCGCCCCGCGGCGCGGCACGGGAGCCGCGAACCATCGGCGCGGCCTCAGCGCACGACGGCGCCGCGGCACGGCGGAGGTGACGGCGTGAGCACGCGCGTCACGTTCTTCGACCCGGTGCACGGCATCGGGCTGCGCGTCGCCGCCGGCAGCGGCCGCAGCTGGCAGGACCTGCCCGGCGGCGACCCGGTCCACGCGCACTGCACCCTGGACGTGCCCCGCGACACCCTGCTGCCGGCACCGGACGGCCAGGAGCGCCCGTGCTCCGACACGCTCTTCGTGCGGTGGGCCGACCTGGCCGCGTTCGCCGACGACCTGCTGGCGCTGCGCCCCGGCGGGGTCGCCCGCCTGGGCGACGTCCGCGCGTCCCTGGCGGTGCGGATGCGCCGCGACGGCCGCCTGCGCGCGGAGGCCGTGTTCACCGTCGGGCACCACGTGAGCACGACGGTGCGCTGCCACACCCTGTGGGACGACCACCACGGCACCGCCGCCGACCTGCCCGCCCTCGCCGACCAGCTGCGCGGCGCCCGGGCCTAGGATCGACGGATGTCGGTGTTGCTGGTGGGGGCGAACCCCGGGCTGACGGTGCGGCGCGACGGGGCGACCGTCGCGTTCGTGTCGATGTGGCGGGTGGACTGGTCGCCGCACGGGGCGGGGCGGGCGATCGTGCTGTGGCACGAAGGGCGCACCGGTGTCGTCACCGCGACGCCCGAGCTGGGGCGGTGGCTGGCCGGCACGTTCACCCGGCACTTCCCCGAGGTCGAGGGCCTGCCGTGGCCGGAGCCGGTGGTGACCGAGGCGCCGGTCGCGTTCGGGCTCGACCTCGCCGCCGGCTGCACGGTCACCGGCGGCGAGGTCGGGGTGGAGCTGCGCGGGCCGTCGGGGCACCGCCTGATCACCGTCGAGAACTTCCAGGGTCAGGAGCTGAACCTGTCCACGGTGTACGCGAAGTGCGCCGGCGGCGGGCTCACGATCGGGGGGCGGCCGGTGCCGGGGACGGTTGCGGGGTTTGTCGCCGACGCCGAAGTGTGGACAGCACCGGGCTGATCCGCAGCAGGAACTCCGCCGGTTGTCGATGGTGCGGTCCGGTGGCAGTACCCCCATGAGGAGCACCGTCATCGCGGCGCCGGCGATCCCGGCGGCCAGCCACCACCAGCGACGGATCACGCCTTCGCCGTCCAGAACGGGCCCAGCGCCAGGGCGTCCATGTCGGTCGTGAGGTAGCAGCGCACCGCGTCCTGCGGGGTGCACACGATGGGCTCCTCGTTGTCGTTGAACGACGTGTTCACCACCATCGGCACGCGGCTCGCGGTGCTTGACCTTCTCGTTGAGCCGGTCCTTGGAGTCGGCGCCGCGCGGGTCGGCGAGGATCGAGCGGTTGCCCAGCGCGCGGGGGCCGACCTCGTTGCGGCCCTGGAACCAGCCGATGATCTTGCCGTCGGCGATCGCGGCGGCGGTCTTCGTGATCGGGTCGCGGCGCTCGTACTGCAGGCCGGCCTCCGTCAGCGCCTTCTTCATGTCGGACTCGGTGCAGGACGGGCCGAGGAAGATGTACTCGCCGCTCGGGCGGGGCTGACCGAGGCCGGTCGACACGACGGTCGCGGCGCCGAGCGCGGAGCCGTCGTCGGCGGCGGCCGGCTGGGCGAAGAACTCCTGGAACCCGGTCCGCAGCAGGATCTTGCCGTTCATGACGCTGTTGAGCGCGACGCCGCCGGCGGTGAGCAGCCGCGGGTTGCCGGTCTTGGCGTGCAGCCAGCCCGCGACGTGCAGGCCCGCCTCCTCCAGGGTGTTCTGCAGCGCGTACGCGACGTCGGCGTAGTGCTGCGGCACCGCGTCGCGGGTCTTGGGCCGGGCGGGCCGAACGTCGCCCGGAACTTGTCGGAGACTGGTGCTTGCCGGTGGCGTGGTGGCGGAACCAGCTCAGGTTCAGCGCGTAGCGTCCGTCACTGTCCAGGTGTACGAGCTCCCGGAACTGCTCGACGAAGGTCGGCCGCCCGTACGCGGCGAGCCCCATGATCTTGCCCTCGTCGCGGGTCGGGTGGAACCCGAGCCAGCCGGTGACGTCGGCGTACATGGCGCCGAGCGAGTGCGGGAACCTGACCCTGCGCAGGTCGCGGATGCGGTCACCCTCCGCGGTGGCGAGCAGGGTGCTGGTGCCGTCGCTGCCGATGCCGTCCCAGGCGATGATCGCCGCGTCGTCCCACGGCGAGATGTGCAGGGCGCTGGCCGCGTGCGCGTGGTGGTGGTCGACCAGGTGAACCTTGAACTTGATCGGGCCGTCCTGGCCGGTGGCCGCGCGCGGCTGCGACGCCCGGCGGTACAGCACCAGCAGGGTGCCACCCATGTGGTGGTCGTCGGCGCTGGTCGAGGTGTGCCGGCCCGCCGTGGGCGCGGAACCCGCGGGCCTTGTCGCCGTAGTCGCCGGCGTCGTTGTGCAGCACGCCGAGGGTCGCCGGGAAGTACCGCAGGAGATGCTTCGCGGCGCGCCACAGCAGCTTTCGGCCCTGAAAAAAGTATGCGACATGACCGACGTCGGCGAGGGTGATACCGGCGTGGCGCAGGCACCACTGCACCGCCAGGGCGGGAAGAAGATCGTTCCGTCGCCCGACGACTTGCAAAAGTATTGACGTTGATCCCAGGTAAAGGAAGGCTTACTGCCGGATTGTTGACCGCCAGCAGATCATGACGGAAGATCAGTTGCATTGACGCTGATCTCACGTTCGAGCTGAGCGACCCGGCCGCCTCCGCCGCTCCGTCGTGGTGGGCGTCCGCGGTCCGCGACGCGGAGCTGCACCAGGTGCGTGACTGGCCGGTCATGCGCACGCTCGCCGAGACCCGGCGCGGCCCGGTGCTCGCCGGCGCCTTCCGCGACGGTGGCAAGGTCGTCGGGCTCGGCTCGCTGCGGCTGCGGGGGCTGCGCGGGCTCGGCCTCGCCGTCGCCGACGTGGACAGCATGGTGATCGGCGCGTTCCCCGGCATCGCCCTGACCGGTGGGTTGCCCGGCACCCTGCACCCGTCGGGCGGGCCGCCGCCGGAGCTGTTCGGCGCCGCGGTCCGGGCCCTCGAGACCGCGCTGCGGCAGGCGTTCGGGCGTCGGCTGCAGGCCGTCCTGTACCGCCAGATCTACCGCCGCGAGCTGCCGGAGCTGCTGCGCGGCGTGGCCCTGGTCCGGGCCGGCGTGCCGGCGCTGCTGCTGCGCAACACGTTCGCCGACTACGACGCGTACCTGCGCACGCTGCGCAAGTCCCGGCGGGTCGACCAGCAGCGGCTGGTGCGCAACATCGACGCCGACCCGTCCGTCACCGTCCGCTTCGGCCCGGCCGCCGGCTCGGGACTGGACCCCGACGCGTTCTTCCGGCTGAGCGTCGAGTCGGCCCGGCGCAACCACACGGTGCGCTGGCCGCCGCTGCGGTACTGGCCGCGGGACCTCTTCGCGACCGTGCTCGAGCTGCCGGACGTGCTGGCGCTGAGCTACAGCGCACCCGACGGCTCGCTGATCGCCGCGACCCTCACCTTCGACCACCCCGTCGCGCCGGTGCTCGGCCCGTGGGGCGCCCGCCCGCTGGGCACCGACCGGCGCAGCGGCCTGTGGTTCGACCACCTGGCCCGGCTCATCCGCTGGGGCATCGAGCAGCAGCGGCCGCTGATCATCGGCGGCAAGGGCGCGCAGGGCCCGAAGGAGGCCCTCGGGTTCGTCCCCGAACCCCAGTGGACCGTGCTGCGCCGGCTGTAGCCACGCGCCTTGGTCCGGCCGGAACGCCGGCAAGTGGTCCTTCCCGCGGGCCGGCGACCCGGGCGAGGCTGGAGCGCGTGCAGTTCCGTCATCATCCGCGGCTCCGCGCGGACTTCCCCACGCTCGTCGCCGGCACGCTGCGCCTCGACGGGGTGACGCCCGACGCGCCCGCCGACCCGTCGCCGTGGCTGGACCGGGCCCGCGCCCGGCTGGCCGGCACCGCCGAGGGGCAGCTGCCGGCGGTCCAGGCGTGGCGGCGCGCGTTCGCCGCGATGGGGCTCAAGCCCACCCAGTACCGCTGCGCCTCGGAATCGCTGCTGCGCCGCCTGCGCCGGGAGGGTGACCTGCCGTCGCTGCACCCGCTGGTCGACCTGTGCAACGCCGTGTCGGCCGCGTACGCGATCCCGGTCGCCGCGCTGGACCTCGACCGGATCACCGGCGACCTGGAGGTGCGGCGGGCCGCGGGCACCGAACGGTACGACACCTTCGGCGGCGACGTGGAGCACCCCGAGCCGGGTGAGGTCGTGTTCGTCGACGGCGCCGGCCGGGCGCACGCGCGGCGCTGGACCAACCGGCAGAGCGGCTGGTCGGCGATCGGCGCCGGCACCCGGCGGGCCTTCATCGTCACGGAGGCCCTGCACGAGGACGCCGCCGACGACGTGGCCGCGCTGCTCGCCGACCTCGCCGGTGCCCTGCGCGCGACCTGGCCCGCCGCGACCCTCGTCGAAGACCGGCCGGCGGCCGCCGCCCAGGCGTAGCCGCGGCAGCCACCACCCCCGCCCGGTGTCCGGCCGGTTGCGGCCCGCGTCGACCGCTCATGGCAGCATTCGTGTGGTCGATGTTGGCAGCGCACTGGCGACGGCACCGGACGAGGAGACCGCATGGGCGCACTGCGACGACTGCTGTCGATGTCCAAGCTGATGCGCACCTCGTGCCTGGTGCTGGTGGCGTGCGTCGCCTGGTTCGCGGTGAACCTGGTGACGCCCGTGGGACCGCCGGTGCTGCTGTGGGTGCCGATCCCGGTCGGCGCGCTGCTGCTGACCGCCGCGTTCCACCGCACCGCCCGCACCGCGTCGCTGCCCGCGCCGACGCGGCGCTTCTGGGGGCACCTGAGCGTCTCGGCGTTCCTCGTCGGCGTCGCGCACACCACGCAGGCGATCGACGTGCTCGCCCACCCCGGCGTCGGTGGCGCCTACAACGGCCCCGGCCTGCTGATCTTCGACAGCGGCGCGATCCTGCTCATCCTGTACGCGCTGTACCGGCTGCCACTGACCGCCCGCAGCGCCGGCGAGCGGCTGCGGGTGGCCCTCGACGGCGGGACGGTGGTGGCGGGCGCGGCGGTGTTCATCTGGCACTTCCAGACCCGCGACGCGCTCGGCAGCGACAACCGCGGCCAGGTCGTCGGCTCGCTGATCCTCGGCGTGCTCGCGCTGGTGGTCGTCCTCGCCGTGGCGAAGGTGATGCTGTCGGGCTACGAGTTCATCGACAAGTCGGCCCTGCAGTGGCTGGCGTTCGCGATCTTCTTCGGCGCGACCAGCTCGCTGCTGCAGCCGCTGCTGGGGCCGGACCGCCCGCACCTCATGGTCACCCAGGTCGGCATCCCCGTGGTGTGCTGCCTGGCGTCGTGGGCGGCGGAGCGGCAGCGCCGGGCGACCCGGCGGGTGGTGACGGTGCGGCGCCGCCCGTTCAGCCTGGTGCCCTACGCCGCGGTCGTCGCCGTGTACGTGCTGCTGATCCTGGAGACCTGGAACGCCGGGCACGGCGACCAGAAGATGATGGTGGTCGGCGCGGTCACCCTCACCGCGCTGGTCATGGTGCGCCAGGTCGCCGCGTTCGTCGACAACGGGCGGCTGCTCGCCCGCCTCGACCACGGCGCCACCCACGACGCGCTCACCCAGCTGCCCAACCGGTCGCTGTTCGGCCAGCGGCTGCAGCAGGCGCTCGCGGCCGAAGGCGCCGGCCGCGCGGGCCGGCCGGTCAGCGTCGCGCTCATCGACCTCGACGACTTCAAGGAGGTCAACGACACCCTCGGCCACGAGGTCGGCGACCTGCTGCTGGTCGACGTGGCGCGGCGCCTCGCCGGGTGCGCCGGGCCGGAGGACACGGTCGCCCGCCTCGGCGGCGACGAGTTCGTCGTGGTGCTGCCGGGCGCCGACCCGGCCGCGGCCGGCCGCGCCGCCGGCCGGATGGCCGACGCGCTGCGCGCCCCCGCCGTCGTCAACGGCCACGAGCTGCCGGTCTCGGCCAGCATCGGCATCGCCGACGGGCGCACCGGCGACGACCCGAGCGTGCTGCTGCGGCACGCCGACATCGCCATGTACGCCGCCAAGCAGCAGCGCGGCACCACGTTCCTGCACTTCGACGAGACGATGTCGGCGCCGGGCGGCGACCACGCGCAGCTGCGTGCGGCGATCACCGACGGCCGGTGTTTCCTGGTGTACCAGCCGATCGTGTCCCTCGACGACGGCCGGCTCGCCGGCGCCGAGGCCCTGGTGCGCTGGGACCACCCCGAGCACGGCGTGCTACCGCCGGACACGTTCATCCCGCTCGCCGAGCGCACCGGACTGATCGTGCCGCTGGGCCGGTTCGTGCTCACCGAGGCGGTCCGGCAGTTCGCGGCGTGGCACGCCCAGTACGGCGCCGCCGCACCGACCGTGCTGAACATCAACGTGTCGCCGCGTGAGCTGCGCGAGGCGGACTACGCCGACTTCGTCGCCGGGACGCTCGCCACCCACGGCGTCGACGCCTCGCGCGTCGTGCTGGAGATCACCGAGTCCCTCGCGCTGGACCTCGGGCCCGCCGTCGCCACCCTGGACCGGCTGCGCGCGCTGGGCCTGCGCATCTCCCTCGACGACTTCGGCACCGGCAGCTCCACCCTGCGCCTGCTGCACGACTGCCCCGTCGACGAGGTCAAGCTCGACCGGTCGTTCACCCAGGCGCCCGCCTCGGACCGGGCCCCGGTCGCCGCCGCCGTCATCCAGCTCGCCCGGGCCCTGCGCCTGCACGCGGTCGCCGAGGGCGTCGAGACGCCGGAGCAGGCCGAGCAGCTGCGGTCGCTGGGGTACCGCACCGCGCAGGGCTACCACTTCGCCCGGCCCGTGCCGGCCGCGCAGCTCACCGAGTGGATGACCGGCCCGCCGGTGCCGGCGCAGCCGTCCGGGCTGGCGCGCTGACCGCGGCTACTTCAGGGTGATCCGCTGCTGCGGGCTGGAGTCCAGCCGCAGCGTGGTCGGCTTGCCGTCGCGGGTCAGGGCGCCCTTGGGCTCGAAGCGGACGGTGAGCGCCTGCACGGAGCCCTCCGCCACGTCCATGCGCACCTCGTCCTTGACCGTGTAGCGGGTGATCGGCACCGACTCGCGCTGCACCGTCACGGTGGACGCCTCGACGGTGACGGCCTTGCCGCCGGCCGACAGCTGCAGGCTCTGCCGCATGTCGATGGTGCCGGCGAGGGTACCGATGGAGTCGAGCTGCATCTCCACCCACACGCGCAGCCAGGTGCGCCCGGCCGGGGCCCAGGTGCCGTGCTGGCGGTGGTCGTAGGGTTCCAGGGCCGCGGAGACGGACATCTGGATCTCGACGCGGTAGGGCTCGCCGCCGATCTGCCCCATGACCTTGTACGACACCTCGCCGAACGGGCGCGGTTTCAGGTACGCCTTCACGGCGCCGGGGCCGACGGTGCCGGTGCGCACGTCGACGCTCTGGTCCAGGTCCGCGTCGGTGACGACGAGGGTGGCCGGGGCGCCGGCCGGTACCAGCGCGACGAGGACCGACTCGGGCGTGATCAGCCCCTCGACGGTGCGGGCCTTGTCGCCGACCCGCAGCCGGGCCTTCACCAGCGGGGACGGCTCGGACTTCACCCCCGGCACCGCCGCCAGCCGCACGAACAGGAACTCGTTGCCGGCGCCGGCCGGGATGCTGCCGGTCGCGTCGCGCGGCACCCCGGTCGCCGACTGCATCCGGCCGAACTGGGTGACGACCACCGGCTCGAGGTGGTCGGCGGTGCCGACCTCCGCCAGCCGCACCGCGTAGTCGGGCCCGGCGATCGCCGCGCCCGCCGGCAGCGGCTTCGCCGCCGGCACCGCGATCCCGCCGCCGGCCAGCACGGCCAGCTCCGGCACCACGGTCGCCACCTTCGACCCCACCGCCGACGCCGGCGCCGGGACCGTGCCGCCGTCACACCCCGCGAGCAGCCCGCACACCACCGCCACGGCAACCGCCCCGTGCACCCCGCGCATCGTTCCCCTCACCTCTCGCGCCGACGACGCACCACCTTAGCGGCGTCAGTACACGTCGCGGACGTAGCGCTTGTCCGCGCTGAGCTGCTTCACGTACGCCTCGGCGGCGTCCGGGGCGAGGTGGCCGTGGGCGACGGCGATCTCACGCAGGGTACGGTCGACGTCCTTGGCCATGCGGCTGGCGTCGCCGCAGACGTAGAAGTGCGCGCCGTCCTGCAGCCACGACCACAGCTGGGCGCCGTGCTCGCGCATGCGGTCCTGCACGTACACCTTGTTGCGCTGGTCTCGGGAGAACGCCAGGTCGAGGCGGGTCAGCGTGCCGGCCTCGCGCAGCGCGAGCAGCTCCTGCTCGTAGTAGAAGTCGGTGGCGCGGCGCTGCTCACCGAAGAACAGCCAGTTCGCGCCGCGGGCGCCGCGCGCCTGCCGCTCGTGCAGGAACCCCAGGAACGGCGCGACGCCGGTGCCCGGACCGACCATGATCATGGCGGTGGCCGGGTCCGCGGGCGGGCGGAAGTGCGGCGACCGCTGGACGAACACCGGGACGTCACCGTCGGCGGGCAGGTCGGCCAGGAACGTCGACGCGACGCCCTTGCGGATCTGGCCGCGGCTGTTGGGGAAGCGCAGCACGGACACGGTGAGGCTGACCCGGTCCGGGTCCAGCAGCGGCGTGGAGGAGATCGAGTACTGCCGCGGCTGGAGCCGCTTGAGCACGCCGGCCCACTCCTGCGCGGTGGCGTCGACCGGCCACTCGGCGACGACGTCGATCGCCTGCCGACCCCACGTCCACTTCGCCAGCTCGCCCTGGTTGTCGGGGCGCAGCAGGGTCTTGAGCTGCGGGTCGCCGTTGCGGTCGGCGACGAACCGCAGCAGGTCCGGGCTGATCTTGGCGATTTCCAGGCGGCGGTGCAGCGCCTCGGACAGCGGCAGCGTGCCGTGCTGGGCCAGCTCGACCGGGTCGTCGGCGCGCAGCCCGGTCACCTTCAGCCACTCGCTGACCAGGTCGGGGCAGTTGACGGGCCACACGCCGAGGGAGTCGCCGGCCTCGTACGGCAGGGCACCGGCACCCGCCTCGAACGTGAACTGCCGGACCTCCTTCGCCGAGCCGGGCAGGCTCAGCAGCCGGTTGCCGGCTAGGCGGGCGGTCAGCGGCTGGTTGCGGGTCGGCGCCGGCAGCGGCGCCCTGGGCCGGGGCACCGCACGCAGCGCGGCGATGACCTGGTCGAGCCAGGCGTCGGCGGCCGGCTGGTAGTCCGGCTCGCAGTCGACGCGGGCGGTGAGCCGGGTCGCCCCCAGCTCGCTGAGGCGGGCGTCGAGGCGCCGGCCGTGGCCGCAGAAGTCGTCGTAGTTGGAGTCGCCGAAGGCGAGCACCGCGTACCGGCGGTCGTCGAGGCGGGGCGTGTCGGGCCCGCCGAGCGACTGCCAGAACGCGGCGCCGTTGTCGGGCGCGTCGCCGTCGCCGAACGTGCTGGTGATGATGAGCAGGTCGGCGGGGCCGTTGAGGGTGTCGACGCCGACGTCGGCCATGCTGCGCACCACCGGCTGCCAGCCCGCCTCGGCGAGGCGGCGGCCGACGACCCCGGCGAAGTCCTCGGCGTTGCCGGTCTGCGACGCCCACAGGACCTGGACGGCCGGTCCGGTGCCGTCCTCGGCGGCTTCCCCGGCGGCGCGGACGGCGAGCGCGGGGACCGCCGGCACCCGCGAGTACCGCCCGGCGAGCAGGCCGTTGACCCACAGCGCCCGCTCCGGGCTGACCGGCGCCGACGCCGGCAGGACCGGCACGGTGGTGTGGTCCGGCGGGGCGGCGGTGAGCGCGTCGAGGAACCCGGCGAGGTACCGCTTCTCGTCGTCGGTGAGCTGCGGCGGCGCCGTCGGCAGCCCGAGCATCTCGCGCAGGTCGGAGCGGTCCGGCACGTCCGCGACCCGGGTGAGGGACACGGCGCAGACCTTCAGCTCGGGCTGGAACGACACCGGGTCGACGGCGTCGTTGGTGACCGCGTTGACGCTGAGGTACTCGCCGAACAGGTCGTTCCAGTGGAACGGCGCGAAGCACCCGCCGGGCATGACCCGGTCCGTCACGACCGCGGGCAGCACCGCCCGGCCACGCCGGGACGCGACCTCGACCCGGTCGCCGTCACCGACGCCGAGGCGGGCCGCGTCGACCGGGTTGAGCTCGACGAACGGCCCCGGGTTGAGCTTGTTGAGCTTGCCGACCCGGCCCGTCTTCGTCAGCGTGTGCCACTGGTGCTGCAGCCGGCCGGTGTTGAGCAGGAACGGGTAGTCGTCGTCCGGCAGCTCCGCCGCCGGCAGGTGCGGCCGGGCGTGGAAGACGGCCCGCCCGCTCGGCGTGGCGAACGCCAGCCGCGGCCGGCTGCCGTCCGGGCCCTCCAGGAGGCGCTGGCTGACGCCGTCGTTGCGGTACCGGATCGGGTTGCGCGCCGCCGCGCCGGGGGCGGCCGGCCACTGCACCGGGCCCTCACGCAGCCGGTCGTAGCTGACGCCGCGCAGGTCGTAGCCGGTGGCGGGGTTCCAGAACGCGCGCAGCTCCGCGAAGACGTCCTCGGCGTCGGCGTAGTCGAACGCGGCGCCGTACCCCATCTCGGTGGCGATGCGGGCGATGAGCTGCCAGTCGGGCAGCGCGTCGCCGGGCGGCGGAACCGCCCGGTGCACGAGCGTCAGCGACCGCTCCGAGTTGATCATGATGCCGTCGGCCTCGCCCCAGATCGCCGCGGGCAGGATCACGTCGGCGTACGCGTTGGTCTCGGTGTCGCCGTACACGTCCTGCGTGATGACGAGCTCGGCGGCCTCCAGGCCCTCGATGACGGTGCGGCGGTTGCCCACCGACGCGACCGGGTTGGTGCAGATGATCCAGCACGCCTTGATCTGCCCCTCGGCCATCCGGCGGAACATGTCGACGGTGCCGGTGCCGGCCTCGGTGCGCAGCGTGCCGCGGGGCAGCCCCCAGCGGTGCTCGACGAACGCCCGGTCCTGCTCGACGAGCACGGAGCGCTGACCGGGCAGGCCGGGACCCATGTAGCCCATCTCGCGGCC
This sequence comes from Dactylosporangium aurantiacum, assembly GCF_000716715.1. Taxonomy (GTDB): domain Bacteria; phylum Actinomycetota; class Actinomycetes; order Mycobacteriales; family Micromonosporaceae; genus Dactylosporangium; species Dactylosporangium aurantiacum. The sequence goes on from NZ_JNYJ01000008.1 coordinate 98,516, forward strand.
GCCCATCGCGTTGGGCTGGCCGGTCAGCGACAGCGGGCCGCTGCCCGTGCGGCAGATGGCGCCGGTGGCGAGGTGCAGGTTGACCAGGGCGTTGGTGTTCCAGGTGCCGTGGGTGGACTGGTTGAGCCCCATCGTCCAGCAGCTGACCCAGTTGTCGGCGGTCCCGATCAGCGCGGCCGCGGTCTCCAGGGACGCCTCCGGGATGCCGGTGATGCCGGACACCCGGGCCGGGGTGTAGTCCTCGAGGAACTCCGGCATCGCGGCCCAGCCCTCGGTGTGCTCGGCGATGAACTGCTCGTCGACGTGCCCGGCCCGCACCAGCAGGTGCAGCAGACCGTTGAGCAGCGCCAGGTCGGTGCCCGGGTTGACCTGCAGGAACAGGTCGGCCTTCTCGGCGGTCGCGGTGCGCCGCGGGTCGACCACGATGAGCTTCGCGCCGGCCTTGACCCGGTCGAGCATCCGCAGGAACAGGATCGGGTGGCAGTCGGCCATGTTCGCGCCGATGACCAGGAACACGTCGGCGTGGTCGAGGTCGTCGTACGAGCCGGGCGGCCCGTCGGAGCCGAGCGACAGCTTGTAGCCGCTGCCGGCGCTCGCCATGCACAGCCGCGAGTTCGACTCGATCTGGTTGGTGCCGATGAAGCCCTTCGCCAGCTTGTTCGCCAGGTACTGCGCCTCGAGGGTCATCTGGCCCGACACGTACAGCGCGACCGCGTCCGGCCCGTGCTCGTCGACGATCGCCCGCAGCCGCCGCGCCGTCTCGGTGATCGTCGCGTCGAGGTCGGCGTCCTGCGGCGCGGCGCCCCGGTCCCGGCGCACCTTCGCGGTGCCGAGCCGGCCCGGCGCGGCCAGCATGTCGGCGCTCGTCGCGCCCTTGGTGCACAACCGCCCGCGGTTGGCCGGGTGCTCCTTGTCACCGGACGCCTTGAGCACCCTCGGCTGGCCGTCAGGCCCCCGACCGATGTCCAGCACGATCCCGCAGCCGACGCCGCAGTATGAACACACCGTCCTGACCTGCGTGTCCAGTGCTGCCACCATCACTTCCTTCCGCCCGGCCGACACCGACGCGTCGACCGTGACGCTGCGGCGAGCATAGGAACGGCGCGTTACGCCCGCGTCACGCCGATCATCGCCGCGTCGTTACACGTGCCCCACATCGATCGCGCTGCGGGTGTGAAGGTGCGTCACCTCCCACCGCCGGCGTAATCCGTCAGGTCGCGCAGCCGGCGGACGGGCGACAGCAGCAGCGCGAGGGGCGCGGCGAGCGCGGCGGCGGCGAACACCCACAGCGTCGCCCGCCCGCCGAGCGGCCCGGCGAGGGCGCCCGCGACCAGGCCACCGACCGGGATCGCGCCCCACGACACGAACCGCACCGTGGCCATCACCCGCGGCAGCAGCTGCGGCGGGCTGGCGATCTGCCGGTACGTCCTCGTGGTCACGCTCAGCACCACCACCCCGGCGGCGAACAGGACGTTGCCGGCGGCGAAGGCGGCGAACGCCACCCAGCCCGTGCCCGCCGGGACGAGCACCGCGCCGGCGACCGCCACGAACCCGGCCCGCACCAGCGCCCGCGCGGACCCGAGCCACCTGGTGATCCGCGTCGTCAGCGCGGCACCGGCGAGCGAGCCGACCCCCTCCACCGCGAGCAGCAGCCCGACGAGCGCGGCGGGTGCGTGCAGCTCGCGGACCAGGTACAGCGGGTACACCGCCAGCTGCGCGCCGCAGACGAAGTTGACGGCGGTCGCGGTCCACATGCCGGGCCCCATGACGGGGTGCCGGACGACGAACCACCAGCCCTCCCGGATCAGCACCCAGGTCGGTTCGGGCTTCCCGCCGGGCTTCCCGCCGGGCTTCCCGCCGGGCGTCCCGCCGGGGACCCTGCCGCCCCGAACCGGCAGGGTCCGCAGCAGTGCGGCGGAGACCAGGTAGCTGCCGGCGTCGACGAGCACCGTCGCGACCGGCCCGAGCAGCTGCACGCAGAACCCACCGGCCGACGGCCCACCGAGCTGCGTGGCGGCGTGGGTGGCCGAGGTGAGGCTGTTGCGGGCCTGCAGCTGCTCCCGCTCCACGATCTCCGGCAGGAACGTCGCGTTGGCCACGTCGAACACCACGTCGGCGAAGCTGACCACGAGCGCCGTCACCACCAGGTGCGCGACGCTGAGCCACCCGAGCCACCACGCGACCGGCACCGACCCGACGGCGACCGCCCGCACCAGGTCCGCGCCGATCTGCGCGCCACGCAACGGCAGCCGCTGCACCAGCACCCCGGCCGGCAGCCCGATCACCAGCCAGGCCACGTAGCTCGCCGCGGCGATCACGCCCATCTCGAACGGTCCCGCGTCCAGCACCGTCAACGCCGTCAACGGCAGCGCGACGGCACCGACCGCGGACCCGGCCCCACTGGTCGTGCCCGCCGCCCACCAGGTCCAGAACGCCCGGCGCCTCGAACGCAGGGGCCGCGGACGCGCCTGCCGCAGAGTGAGTTCCATAATGGAACGCACTATAGTTGGTGGTCGTGGACCGCGCTGCCCTTGCCGACGCCGACTGCGGCATCAGTCAGGCCCTGGGCGTCATGGGCGACGGCTGGACGTTCCTGATCGTGCGCGACATCGCCGGCGGCACCACCAGGTTCGACGCCCTGCAACGGGCCTTGGGCGTGAGCCGCCGCGCCCTCACCGAGCGCCTCGCCCGCCTCGTCGAGGACGGCGTCCTGCGGCGGCGGCAGTACAGCGCCCATCCGCCGCGCTACGACTACCTGCTCACCGCGAAGGGCGAGGGCCTGCTACCGGTGCTCGTCGCCCTCCAGGACTGGGGCACCCGCCACGTCATGGGCACCGGCGCGCTGACCGCCACCGCCGACGGCGCCTCGGCCGAGGCCCGCCGGGTGCACGCGCTGACCGGCCGCCGCCTGCCCGACGTCACCCTCACCGGCCACGACGGCACCCCCGTCGACCTGTGCACCCGCGTCGGGTGGACGGTGCTGTACTGCTTCCCCGGCGCCTACGCCCCCGGCACCCACGGCTACCCGCCCGGCTGGAGCGACATCCCCGGCGCGCCCGGCTGCACCCTGGAGTCGATCACGTACGCGGCCCGCCACCCGGCCTTCCTGGCGCACAACGCCGAGGTGTACGGGGTGAGCACCCAGCGCCCCGACCAGCTCGCCGCGTTCGTGGCCCACGCCCGGCTGCCGTTCCCGCTGCTGTCGGACCAGGACCTCACCCTGACCACCGGCCTGCTCCTGCCGACGTTCCGCGCCGGCGGCGTCGACCGGCTCAAGCGCCTGACCCTGCTCGCCGACCCTACGGGCACGATCCGCGAGGTCCAGTTCCCGGTCACCGACCCGGCCGCCTCGGTCGACGACGTCCTCGCCACCCTGACCCGCCTGACTCGCCCGCCCGCGTGACTCGCCCGCCTGACCCACCCGTCCCGACGGCGCGGCGCCCCGACGGCGTGGCGCCCCGACGGCGTGGCGTGGCGTGGCGTGGCGTGGCTACAGCGTGACGGACGCGCGGCCGTCGGGGCGGCTGTCCGGGTCGAGGACCCAGTGCTCGCGGACCGTGGCGCGGTACATGCGATAGACGCCGTCGCCCGTCACCTCGTCGATCTTGACCCGCCGGCCGCCCTTCGGCAGGGCCGCGTCACCGTAGGCGGCCGCGACCGCCGCGACGGCCGACCCGGTGACCTCCGCCGCCACGCCCGCCATGTAGACGGCGTCGGGCTCTCCGACGGGGAGGCTCGAGTCGTACACGACCAGGCTCACTTCAGGCCGCTCAGCCAGGTTCCGCGAGTGCCGCGCCCCGGGCGAGGACATCCAGATCAGCTCCCGGTACCCGCTCAGCGTGTAGAACACCGGCGACACCCACGGCCGCCCTTCCCCGTCGGCGGTGCCGAGCACCACGTACCGGTTGCCGTCCAGCACCGCCCGCGCGACGTCCTCGAATGCGCCCATGTTCGCAGCGTATGACCGTGCCGCCGTCACCGCGACAGCACGAACGTCACCTCACCCCGCCCACCGCAACGGTGCACCCACACCTCCACCGTGACCGGCCCCTCCCGCACCGGCACCCAGTGATCGACCGTGCTCATGGCAGCACCCACGTCGACTCCGTCGGTCCCCACCACCAGCCGCGCCGTGTGCACCAGGGTCGAGCCGGGCAGCTCTGGGCGCCCGTCGTACACCCGGACGGTCACCGGCTCGCGGCCCTCCGTCGCCACCAGGATCACGCCCGGGCCGGCCACCACCGGACCCGCCCCGCCGCCCGGCTCAGGCACCTCGACGTCCGCACCGGTCACGGACAGCATGACCTGCCCGTCCCCCGCCAAGCCCGGGACCTCCACCTCGACGTCAACCTCGAGGAGCAGCTCAGCTTCTGCCACCGCCCGATCATCCACCACCAGGCCCGGCACCGATGCCCCGGCGACGCGACACCGCCAGACACGGCAACACCAACCGGACACAGCACCGCCGGCCAGACACAGCACTGTCCGGCCAGACATGGCGACGCCCGGCCAGACATGGCGACGCCCGGCCAGACATGGCGACGCCCGGCCAGACGAGAGCCAACAGCGACCGGAAAGCTCCCCGCAACCCTGCATTCCACAGCGACCGGCGGGCCACAACCGCCGCCGCAGGCAGCACCGCCGCAGGCAGCACCGCCGCGCAGGCAGCACCGGGCGTGCGGCGCGGCCACAACGGCGCCGCGACAAACCGGACGGCGCTGCCCCGGGCGTCACACCGCACGACCGCCGCAGTCTGCTGCAACCGCGATCCCGAGGCCCGCCGGGCCGCAGGACCGCCGCGGTCGGCCTCAACCACGATCCCGAGGCCGACCGCCAGCATGACCAGCACGCCCGACCAGCACGCCCGACCAGCACGCCCGACCAGCACGCCCGACCAGCACGCCCGACCAGCACGCCCGACCAGCACGCCCGACCAGCACGCCCGCGGATCTCCGGGACGACGTAGCGGGCGTGCGGCTCGCGGATGCCCTTCGGGAACTGGACCTGCCAGTCGTGGTGGTAGCCGGGCGAGACGACCCGGATGCGCAGGCGGCCGCCCTCCTCGAAGCACTCGACGACGACGCCGCCGGAGGGGTCGGTGGCGACCTCGACGTTGGTGGACGGGGCGACGGCCTCCATGCGGGGCGCCTTCACGTCGACATACTCGGGCACGACGCCCTGCTCGGCGTTGCGCACGGCCTCCTCGCTGGCGTCGATGCAGGCCAGGGAGCCGTCGGTGGTGACGATGTACAGCCGCTCGTTGTGATACTGCATCGAGTAGGCGCTGCCGCAGCCGGTGCCGAGCTTCCACAGGCGGCGGCCGTCGGCGGCGAAGCAGTAGACCGACGAGCTGGAGTCGCCGGCGAAGACATAGCGCCCGTCGGGGGCGGCGGCGCACGAGTAGATGGTGTTGTCGCAGCGGAACGTGACCCCGGCCCGGCCGTCCTTGTGGAACTCGAGCACCGAGTTGGAGGACATGCCGGCGTAGAGGGTGTCGCGCTCCTGCCAGCCGAACAGGACCGCGCCGCGGGTCGGCTGGTGCCACAGCTCCTTGCCGGTGCGCCAGTCATAGCTGGTGACGCCCTTGCTGTGGCCGTGGTGCACGGCGTTGTCGTCGCAGCGCACCATCCAGCCGCTGAAGCCCTTGCCCTGCTGGCGCCACAGGAAGTCGTCCTCGTGGTCGATGCTGCAGATGCCGCCCTTGGCGTCGGCGACGCCGAGGACGCCGTCGTGGATGTCGAGCCAGTAGATGTCGATGTCGGGGGCGATCGAATACGCCAGCCGCGGGACCTTGCCGGAAAGGTCGTAGACGTTGCCGTCGTCGCAGCCGGCGTAGAGCCAGTCATCGTCGGCGACGATGCACTTCACGCCGTCGGGGAGCTGGAACTGGCGCTGCACCTCGGCGTCGTGGGAGAGGGTGGTGACGACGCCGGCCTCGTTGCCGACCATGCAGACGCGGTCGTCGACGAAGATGCCGAACGCGGACGAGCCGGACTTGTAGCGCCACAGCAGCGGGGCGGTCTTCGCGGTGGAGCGGGCGCTGACGATGACCCGGCGGGACACCGAACGCTTGGCGCGCTGGCCGGCGACGGCCGGCGCGTAGCCCTTGCGGACCTTCTCGCCGATCTTCTTCGCCGCTTCCGCGGTCGCCTTGGCGTGGTCTGGGTAGGACGTCGTCTTCGTGGTGCCGGGGTCGCCGATGCGGCCGTAACGGATCGACATCTCGGTGCCGTCGACGGTCACCTCATAGAACTTGTGGGCGCTGCCGCTGTCCTCGGACAGCTCGAGATAGGTCGTCTGCAGCATCGGTCACGGCCTTTCGAAAACGGATCAACGAGGGGGCGCCGACAGCGTAGCGACGACCACCGACAAAAATTGAGGGGTGCTGCATCTGCGGGTCATCTCCCCACCGGACCGGACCGACGAGGTCGTCCGGATCATCGAGGCCGCCCCCGGCGCGACCAACCTGGTCGTCCTGCCCGGCGCGGCCCGCCAGCCCGACGGCGATCTCGTGCTCTGCGACGTCGTGCGGGAGGCCGGCAGCCAGGTGCTGTCGGCGCTGCGGAGGCAGAAGATCCACGAGGTCGGCTCGATCGCGGTCGACCACGTCGACGTGGCGCTGTCCCACGTCGCGACCGCGGCCGCCGACGCGGCGCCGGGCCTGGCCAGCGACGCCGTCGTGTGGGACGAGATCGAGCAGAAGACCGGCGACGAGACCGAGCTGTCCGGCACCTACCTGCTGATGTTCTCGGTCGCCACGATCATCGCCGGCATCGGCGTGCTGCTCGACCAGCCGATCCTGATCGTCGGCGCGATGGTGGTCGGCCCCGAGTTCGGCCCGCTCGCCGCGCTGTGCGTCGGCATCATCCGGGGCCGTCCCGGGTTCATCAGGCGGGCGTCGCTCGCGCTGGTGGTCGGGTTCCTGACAGCGATCGTCGCGACGATCGGCACGACGTTCCTGCTGGACCTCGCCGGCCTGGTCGAGAAGGACATGCTGCTGCGGGAGCGGCCGATGACGGACTTCATCTGGCGGCCGGACGCGCTGTCGTGGGTGGTCGGGTTCCTGGCCGGGATCGCCGGCATGCTGTCGCTGACGTCGGCCAAGGCCGGGCCGCTGATCGGTGTGCTCATCTCGGTGACGACGGTGCCGGCCGCGGCCAACATCGCGGTGGCCCTCGCGTACGGGGTGCCGGACGAGGCGCTCGGCTCCGCCGTCCAGCTGCTGCTGAACCTGGCCGCCATCGTCACCGCCGGCGTCCTCACCCTCCTCACCCAACGCGCGTTCTGGAACTGGAAGGCACGACAGTGACCGATCTGCGCGAGGCCCTCGACCGGCTCCTCGAAGCCGTCCCGCCGAAGCGGCTCACCGAGTCGGTGCAGCGCCTCATCGTCGACTACCGCAGCGGCCGCCCCGCCGACGAGCCGCTGCTGCGCACGATGGTGGACGCGACCGCGTACGCCGCCTACCGCATGCCCGCCACCCACGCCGCCGTCTCCGCCGTCCTCGGGCAGCTGGGCCAGGACCTGCGGCCGCAGAGCCTGCTCGACGTCGGCGGCGGCTCCGGCGCGGCGACCTGGGCGGCCCTGGAGGCATTCCCCAGCCTGGCGTCGGTGACGGTGCTGGACCAGGTGCCGGAGGCGCTGAAGCTCGGCGAGCGGATGCTGCCCCGGGCGACCTGGCAGCAGTGGCGGCTGGGCGAGCCGTTGTCCACTGTGGATATGGTACTGGTGTCGTACGTCCTGGGTGAGCTCACCGACGACGACCAGCACACCCTCGTCGACCAGGCCGGCGCCGCGGCCCGGCAGCTGGCGGTTTTCGTCGAGCCGGGCACGCCCGCGGGGTACCGGCGCATCCTCGACGCCCGCGACCGGCTCATCGCCGCCGGCTGGACCGTCGCGGCGCCGTGCCCGCACCAGCTGGCGTGCGGGATGACCGGCAAGGACTGGTGCCACTTCTCCGCGCGGGTGAACCGCTCCGCCCTGCACCGCCGGCTCAAGGGCGCCGAGCTCGGCTACGAGGACGAGAAGTTCTCCTACGTCGCGGTCACGAAGCAGGACAACACGACGCCGGGCCGGGTCGTGCGGCACCCCGCGTTCCGCAAAGGTCTCGTCACGCTGCAGGTCTGCGCCCCCGACACCCGCGTCGGGCCGACCCTGGTGTCGAAGCGGGAGGGGCCGGTGTACAAGGCCGCCCGGGACGCCGAGTGGGGCGACACCTGGCCGCCGGCAGCGCGATAGGCCCGGCCGCTGAGGTCAGCGGCCGGGCCCGTCAGTCGCGTGCGGTGTCAGGTCAGGTCTGGTCCGCCGCGAAGGAGGCGACCCAGGACAGCGACGAGTTCCAGTTGATGGTCAGCTCGTTCGTCGACCACGACTTGATGTCGTCGATGTAGCACAGCTGCGGCTTGCAGCCCTTGAGCGCCGCCGAGGCGACCTCGTCCTGCAGCGAGGAGTTCGGGCCACCGGCCAGGGTGCCGCGCGGCGGGTTGGGCAGCTTCGGGTCGAGCTGGTGGGCGTACCAGCGGCTGTGCTGGTTCTTCGACGCCTTCTCGCCGTAGCCGGTCACGTAGGACTGGTTGAGCGCGTTGCGGCCGAAGATGTAGTCCATGCCGGCCAGCACGCCGTCGCGGTACTTCGCCTCGCCGGTGAGGTCGAACGCGGTGCCGACGACGGCGAGGTTGTTGAGCATCTGGCTGTTGGAGGCCCAGTCGTAACCGCCGTTGGGCGCGTACGCCTGGTTGTACGCCTGCGAGTTCAGCGTGGCGAGGTGCTTGTCGGCGCCGGCGACGACGCTCGCGCGGACCCGCTCACGGTCCGGCAGCTTGTTGTCGACGGTCGCCAGGTCGAGCCGGCCCAGCGCGCCGACGGCACGCCAGTCGAAGGCGTTGGCGAAGACGTCGGACTTGTGCACCGGCGAGGCGGTGACGAAGTCGGCGAACTTCTTCTCGCCGGTCGTGATGTACAGCTCGGCCGCCGCCCAGTAGAACTCGTCGTCGGCGTCGGTGTCGCCGTACGCGCCGCCGCCGGTGGAGTCGGAGTCCGGCGCGTAGACCTTCGGGTTCGCCTGCGCCGCCGCGAACGCGGCACGGGCCGAGGTCAGCAGCTTCTCGGCGTACGCCGCGTCGTACGCCTTGAACAGCCGGGCGCCCTGCGCGGCCGCGGCCGCGAGGTTGAGGGTCGCGGCGGTGGACGGCGGCTTGAGCACCCGCTGCTGCGTGTCGGCGGCCGGGTCGGTCGGCAGACCGGTCCAGGCGACGTCCTGGACCTTGTGGTGCGCCATGCCGGCGAGCTTCTGCCCGGCCGGGACCTGCATCTTCATGAGGAAGTCCAGCTCCCAGCGGGCCTCGTTGAGCACGTCGGGGGTCTTCCCGCCGGTCTCGGGCTGGCGCAGGGTGCGCGCCTTGGACGCCTTCGGGGAGCGCTCGTAGGAGCTCATGAGCTGGGCGACGGAGATGCCGCCGTTGACGACGTACTTGCCGTGGTCGCCGGCGTCGTACCAGCCGCCGGTGACGTCCAGCGTGTAGTCACAGGAGCCGGGTGCGCACGGGACCTTGGTGTCCCCGCCGTTGGGGGTCTCGGCGGTGTGCCCGGCCTTGCGGCCGTAGCCCGGAGCGATCTTGTCGTCGATGGCGATGCCGCTGCGCTGCGGGTAGTAGAACGACATCGCGTCGATCGCGAGCTGCCGGTACGCCTTCGGGTCCAGGTCGAACGGCAGGCTGGCCTTGCCGTCCACCTCGAGGGTGTACGTGTTGCCGGTACCTTTGTAGTCGCTGAAGTCGACCGTGTGGGTGTTCTGGCCGGAGCTGGCATCCATGCCGTGCGGGGTGGTCTCACCCGAGGCGACGACCGTGCCGGCCTTGTCCTTGAGCTGCCACGGCAGCGGGGTGCTCGAGTCGCTGATGACGGTGGCCCGCTTGGGGCCGTCAGGCAGGTAACCGACCTGGTTGACCCGCACCGGCGTGTCGGGGATGTGGTCCGGGGTGGCGGGGAACGCGTATGCCGCGCCGTCACCGCCCGATCCGACGCCGGGCAGGCCGCCGTCCTTGGTGGCGAACGCGATCGGCAGGGCGACGGCGGGGACCGCCACGATTGCCGCGACGGCAGCGAGTTTGGCCTTGTTGGACAGGTTCGGCAGGCGCACCGGCTCTCCTTCTCGGTCTGGTTACAGGGCCCGCCGCCGTCACCCTCGGGGGAGAAATGGGGTGATCGGCGGCGTGTCCGGGCGAACCTACCGAGCGACATCTGCGGAGAACCGGACAAAATGCCCCCCTGTGATGGCGGTCACAATCGGGAATGCCGGTTGGCACATTTGCTCGTACAAACGCATGACACGAAGTGCTGATGCCCAGCTCAGAGGCTGTACAAGGCGTGTATACACAGTTGGTATACACATGGTGTACAGTCCCGCTCATGTCCATCGGTCAAGCGTTTCTGGGGCTGCTCGAGTCCCAGCCCCGCCACGGTTACGACCTGAAGCGGGCCTACGACGAGCGGTTCGGCAGCGACCGCCCCCTCGCCTACGGCCAGGTCTACTCGACCCTCTCCCGGCTGCTGAAGCACGGCCTGGTCACGGTCGACGGCGTCGAGCCGGGCGAGGGCCCCGACCGCAAGCGCTACGCGATCACCCCGGCCGGTGTCGCCGACGTCGAGCAGTGGCTCAGGCAGCCGGAGAAGCCCGAGCCGTACCTGCAGAACACCCTCTACACGAAGGTGGTCCTGGCGCTGCTGACCGGCCGCCCCGCCGCGGAGCTGCTGGACACCCAGCGCGCCGAGCACCTGCGCCTGATGCGTGAGCTGACCCGGCGCAAGACCACCGGCGACCTCGCCGACCAGCTCATCTGCGACCACGCGCTGTTCCACCTGGAAGCCGACCTGCGCTGGCTGGAGCTCACCGCGGCCCGCCTGGACGACCTGGCCCGGAGGGTGCGGCCATGACGGGGCTGCTGGTCGCCGTGGAGCTGACCAAGTCGTTCGGGTCCACGCAGGCACTGTCCGGGGCCTCGGTGTCGATCGACGCCGGCGAGGTCGTCGCCGTGATGGGCCCCTCCGGGTCCGGCAAGTCGACGCTGCTGCACTGCCTCGCCGGCATCGTGCGCCCCGACAGCGGCCAGGTCCGCTACCGCGACCAGGAGCTGTCCGCCATGTCCGACGGGCAGCGCAGCGCGCTGCGGCGCGGCGAGTTCGGGTTCGTGTTCCAGTTCGGGCAGCTCGTGCCGGAGCTCACCTGCCTGGAGAACGTGGCGCTGCCGCTGCGCCTGGACGGGCACCGGCGCAAGGACGCCCAGCGGCGGGCCGCCGAGTGGCTGGAGCGGCTGGAGATCACCGACGTCGCCGGCAAGCGGCCCGGCGAGGTCTCCGGCGGGCAGGGCCAGCGGGTCGCCGTCGCGCGGGCCCTGGTCACCGGGGCGCGGGTCGTGTTCGCCGACGAGCCGACCGGCGCCCTGGACTCCCTCAACGGTGAGCGGGTCATGCGCCTGTTCACCGCGGCCGCCCGCGACAGCGGCGCCGCCGTCGTGCTGGTGACGCACGAGCCACGGGTCGCCGCGTACGCCGACCGCGAGATCGTGGTCCGCGACGGCAAGGCCCTCGACCTGGCCCGGCACACATGACCGGCCCGGCGCCCGCGCCCGCCCGCGCCGGGCGGCTGCGGCGGTGGGCGGCCGAGGTCGCCCTCGGCGCCCGCCTCGCGCTCACCGGCGGCCGCGAGGGCCTGCTGCGCACCGCGCTGACCGCGGTCGGCGTCGGGCTCGGCGTCGCCGTGCTGCTGCTGTCGGTCTCCGTGCCGGTGATGCTCGACGCGCGCTCGGACCGCACCGCCGCCCGCGACGACGACAGGTGGGGCGGCGATGACGTCACACCCGGCGACACGACCGTGCTCACGTTGAACATCAGCACCTCGTACCGTGGCCAAGGCATCCGCGGCAGGCTGGTGCGACCCGACGGCGAGCACCCCGTCCTTCCCCCGGGCGTGCGGGCGCTGCCGCCACGCGGCACCATGCTCGTCTCCCCCGCGCTGCGGGACCTGCTCGCCTCCCCCGAGGGTGCCCTGCTGCGCGACCGCATGCCGGGCAAGGTCTCCGGCACCATCGGCAAGGCCGGTCTGGCGGGCCCGTCCGAGCTGGCCTACTACGCGGTCCGCGACGACCTGGCCTTCGGCCAGCCGCAGGTCCAGCGGATCGACGGCTACGGCAGCCGCGGCGTCCAGGACCCGCTCGACCCGTTCCTGCTGATGCTCGTCGTGGTCATCTTCGTCGTGCTGCTCATGCCGGTCGCGATGTTCGTGGCCGCCGCGACCCGCTTCGGCGGCGAGCAGCGCGACCGGCGCCTCGCCGCGGTCCGGCTCGTCGGCGCCGACGGCGGCATGACGCGCCGCATCGCCGCCGGCGAGGCCGTCGTCAGCGCGACCCTCGGGCTGCTCGTCGGGGGGCTGTTCTTCCTCGCCGGCCGGCAGTTCGTGGAGATGTTCGAGGTCGCGCGGCTCAGCGTGTACCGCACCGACGTCCGCCCGCCGCTGCCGCTGCTCGCCCTGCTCGTCGTGTCCGTGCCGCTGGCCGCCCTGGCCATGAGCCTGGTCGCGCTGCGGCGGGTCGTCGTCGAGCCGCTCGGCGTCGTGCGCCGCGCGGCGGCCCGCACCCGCCGGCGCCTGTGGTGGCGGCTGCTCACCCCGGTCGCCGGGGTCGCGCTGCTCGTGCCGCTCACCGGCCGGCGCGGCGACTTCAACCCGTGGCAGGCCGTGGCCGGCGTGTCACTGGTCCTGCTCGGCGTCGCGCTGCTGCTGCCGTGGGTCTTCGACCGGGTCGTCGGCCGCCTCGGCGCCGCCGGCGGGCTGTCGTGGCAGATGGCCGTGCGCCGCCTGCAGCTGTCCGGCGGCAGCTCCGTGCGCGCCGTCGGCGCGATCGCGGTCGCCGCGGCCGGCACGATCGCGCTGCAGATGCTGTTCGCCGCCGCCGAGGCCGAGTACACCAAGGACACCGGCCAGGACACCACCCGCGTGCAGGCGGTCACGACCGTCACCATGTCCGGCCTGTCCGCGGTCACCGACACCGCCGGGCTCGACGCCCGCCTCAAGGCCGCCGGCGCGACGTCGGTCAGCACGTACCGGCGCGAGATGCTCCACCAGGGCGAGGACGTCTACGTCGAGATCGCCGTCGCGGACTGCACCGTGCTGCGTGAGCTGGCCGAGCTGGACCGCTGCGCCGACGGCGACGCGTTCCTGCTGGAGCGGCCCGAGCTGGCCGGCCAGGAGGTCACGACCGGTGAGCAGTTCGAGCACGCGTGGACGGTCCCGGCGGGCGCCCGCACCGCCAAGGCCCGCCCCGGCCCCTACGGCCGGGCCGACATCGGGCTGCTGGTCACCCCGTCGGTCGCGCCGGCGCCCCGGGCCGAGCCGGCGTTCGTGTCGTACGTCGGCCTGACCCCCGGCGACCCCGACGCGGAGGAGCGGCTGCGCAACGCCGGCATGGCGATCAACCCCACGATGGACGTCACGGTCCTGCGCTCCCGCGCCGTGGACACCACGTTCGCCGGCATCCGCCGCGGCCTGTTCGCCGGGGCGACCGTCACCCTGCTGCTGGTCGGGCTGAGCCTGCTCGTCGGCACCGTCGAGCAGCTGCGCGAGCGGCGGCGGACGCTGGCCGCCCTGGTCGCGTTCGGCACCCGCCGGTCCACGATGGGCTGGTCGGTCCTGTGGCAGACCCTCGTACCGGTCGCCCTCGGCCTGCTGCTGGCCACGGCGCTCGGCCTCGGCCTCGGCGGGCTGCTGCTGGCCACCGTGGACGTGCCGTTCCACGCCGACCTGGCCGGCATCGCGGTGGTGTGCGGCATCGCCGGCGGTGTCGTGCTGCTCGTCACCGCCGCCAGCCTGCCGGCCCTGTGGCGGCTCATGCGCCCCGACGGGCTGCGCTTCGAGTGAGTTTTGTCGTACCCCCCGGCTACGGTCTCGGGTGTGCGGATGGAGCAGTGGTGGGAGCTGATCGAGTCGGCGCGTTCGGAGTGCGGCGAGCGCGCCGACGACCGTGACCCGCCCGACGACCCGCTGCCGGACGCGGTCCTGGACCGGATCGCGGCCCTGCCGCCCGAGCAGATCATCGCGTTCAGCCGGGTGTTCTCGACGGTGTTCGACACGGCGTATCTGGCGCCGCTGTGGGCCGCTGCCTACCTCATCGAGGGTGGCTGCGGCGACGACGGGTTCATGGACTTCCGCGCGGGCCTGATGCTACAGGGCCGCGCGGCGTTCGACCGGGCCGTCGCCGACCCCGACTCCCTCGCCGACCTGCCGGTGGTCCAGCGCATGGGCACCACCGACAAGGGCTGGCTGGGCTGCGAGACGATGCTGTATGCGGCCCGGACCGCGTACACCCGCCGCACCGGCTCACCGGACGGCTACGACGCGGCGTTCGAGGGTTCGACACCACGACCGGCGCCGGCGCGGGGCGAGCAGTGGGACGTGGAGGACGACGAGGAGATGCGCCGCCGCCTGCCCCGACTGTCGGCATTGTTCTTATCGGACTGACCGCGTTCCTTGTCGGACTGACCGCGTTCCTTGTCGGACTGACCGCGTTCCTTGTCGGACTGACCGCGTTCCTTGTCGGACTGAGCAGCCACTGGGACGGCTCACGTTTACTGGCACGGCTCACGTCCACCGGCACGGCTCACGTCCACTGGGACGGTTCACGTCCACTGGGACGGTTCACGTCCACTGGGACGGTTCACGTTTACTGGGACGGTTCACGTTTACTGGGACGGTTCACGTTTACTGGCACGGCTCCTGGCCGCCGGCGTGGGCGGCGACCGCTTCCCCAGACAGCGACCGCTCCCCCGCCGGCAGTCACCGGCCCGGCCCGTCAGCGGTGGCGGGCGTCCGCCACCGGCGCGTCCGCGTCCGCTGTGGCGGCGGGCACTCGCCCAGACGACGGGCACTCGCCCAGACGACGGCCACTCGCCCAGACGACGGCCACTCGCCCCGGCAACCGTCCTCTGACCGACTGGGCCTTGCTCCTTTCGGGCGCCCTGTGCCACTCCTCCGGCGGATGGGCCGCCTTTCCGCGGCGGCAGGGCAACTCGTGTGAGCCGGCGGCAGCGCGGCCCATGTCACCCATGCGGCCTGCGCCAGCGTGCACCCCTCACCGTGTGAGCCGGCGTCACTCCGCCATCCACGTCACGGCGCACCCTGCGTCACCTGCGAATCGGCCTTCCGCACAACCACAGCACCGCGCAAGCCGGACGCCACCGCGCAAACCACGCCACCGCGCAAGCCGGACGCCACCGCAAAAGCCGGCGTCACCGCAGGAGCCGGGCGTGTCGTCGGCGTGCGAGCAAGAGGCTCCAGCCATCGGCCCGACGCAGCATCGAGCATCGTCCGAAGCCGGTCCTGGCCGTAGCAGCACCGATGCCGGCGGCAACGGCCATGGCGGACAGCACAGGCGGCGCTGGCACACCAACCACAACAAGCCCGGCCGCGGCCGGAAAAACCCCCCGGACGCGACACCCGGCGGTGGCATGATCCTGGGCATCGTGGACGGAGGCGGGATGCGGTGGGTGCGGGCGCTGGCGGCGCCGGACGATATCGGGGAACTGGTCGCGGCGCGGTGCGGGCTGGTCGTCACCGGGTGTGCGCTGGTCCGGTCGCTGACGAACGACGTGTACCGGGTCGAGACCGCCGGCGGGGCGTACGCGTGCAAGGTGTACGGAACAGGGCGGTACAGCGCCGGGCAGGTCGCGTGGGAGCAGGAGCTCGCGGCGCACCTCGCGGCGGCCGGGGTGACCGGGGCGGTGCCGGTGCCGGTCGACGGGGGCGCGCTCGTCGGCAGCCTGGACGCGCCGGAGGGGGTGCGGCTGTTCACGGTGACGGTCTGGGCCGGTGGTGACAAGCCCCGGCCGCCGTGGACCGACGGGCTCTTCCGCCGGTACGGCGCCGCGCTGGCCCGGCTGCACACAGCCGCGGACGGGTTCACCAGTGCGCGGCCGGGGCGGGCCGACGATCCGCTGGCCACGTTGGAGGCGTGCCTGCCGAGCGTCGAGGATCCGGTGGTGCACGAGGTGGCGGCGGTGGCGCGGGAGCGGCTGGCGGGAGCGGAGCTCGACATCGGGGTGCGGCACGGGGACGCGAGCCTGGACAACCTGCACCTGACCGCCGGCGGCGGGCTGCTGTGGCACGACTTCGACCTGGCCGCGGTCGGCTGGCGGGCGGCGGACCTGACCGGCGCGTACGGCGGGGCGCACTGGCCGGCGTTCGTCGAGGGGTACCGGACGCTGCGCCCGATCGACACGGGCGCCGTGGCCGCGTTGCGGGTGGTGGAGCTGGTGCGCAACGTCGCGTGGCACCTCACGGACAAGGTGGCGCTGCGCGGCACCGAGTCGGTGGGTGAGGGCTGGGTCGAGCGCGAGCTGGCGAGCCTGCACCGCATGCGCGACCAGCTCTGAACGCCGCTGCCGGCGCCGGGCAGCCGCCGCTCACAGCTGCCCGGCGCCGGACCGGTGTCGCCGCCGACACCCGGACGGCGGCGAACAGGGTGCCGGAGCCGTTGGCGGGGACGTGCCGGGCTCCGGCGGCGTCCGGCCGGGTGCGCCGCGATTGCACACCCGGCCGGAACGGTGCGGGGCCTTACCCGACGGCGCAGTTGGTGCCGTTGAGGGTGAAGGCGGTCGGTATGGCGTTGGTGGTGTTGTTCCAGGAGGCGATGAAGCCGAATTCGACGCTGCCGCCGTTGCCGCCGATCGTCTTGGTGTAGTCGACGTTGGTGACGGTGACGTTGGCGCCGGACTGGGCGTTGACGCCGCCCCAGATCTGGTTGATGACCTGGCCGTTGGCGTACGTCCACTTGAGGTTCCAGCCGTTGACCGGGGTGGCCGAACGGTTGGTGATCTTCACCGCGCCCTGGAAGGCGCCGCCCCACTGGCCGGCGACGGAGTACGTGACGGTGCACGCGGCCGACGAGGACTGCGACGGGGACGAAGACGGCGACACCGAGCGGGACGGTGACACCGAGACCGACGGCGACACGGACCGCGACGGCGAGACCGACGTGGACACCGACGGCGACGCGGAGTACGACGACGGCGGGGCGCCGGTGCGGTCGCCGTAGATGATGCCGCGGCCGTTCGTGCCGAGGTACACCCGGCCGTAGACGCGCGGGTCACCGGTGATGGTGTCGCCGATGTTGCCGTACTGGTGCTGGTCGTCGTTGATGCGCAGCCACGAGGCGGCGGTGTCGTCGGAGCGGTAGACGCCCTTCTTGCCGTCGACCTGCGCCACGGCGAACACCGCGACGTTGGGCCGGCCCGGTGCGCCCTTGCCGAAGCCGACGGCGTTCGCCGCCTGTACCGTGGCCACCTTGGTGAACGTGGTGCCACCGTCGGTGGAGCGGAACAGCCCAGACGTGCCGCCCGCGAGCCAGATCTCGCCGGCGACGCCGGGCACCGCCTTGAACGTGGCGGTCGTGGGCAGTCCGGTCGCGAGCGCGGTGAACGCGGCGCCGCCGTTGGTGCTGCGGTAGAACGTGCCGTTGGCGAAGCCGTAGAACGTGTTCGGGTTGACCCGGTCGGACTCGACGACCGCGTTCTGCGGGATGCCGGTGGCCTGCGTCCACGTGTTGCCGAAGCCGACGGTGTACACGACGGCGCTGTTCTTCGGCGACCAGACGAACCTGGAGCCGTCGGCCGCGGCGGCGATCGTGCCGCCCTCGTTGATGCCGCCGGGCTCGCTGCCCTGGAACCAGTTGGCGCCGCCGTCGGTGGAGAACGCGGCGTGGCTGTCGTTGGGCCGGTCGCTGTCGGTGAAGCTGCCGGCGCGGACCAGGATGCTCGGGTTGAGCTCGGCGTAGTCGAGGCTGGTGGTGCTGGTGAAGTACGGCGACTGGAACATCAGCGGCGGCACCGCGTCGAGGTTGGTGTGCCGGAAGCCGCCGATGTCGCCGAGGCCGGAGATGAGCGGCGCGCCGGACGGCGGGCTGATGAGGTCCAGCACCGCGGTCTCCTCCAGGCCCGCGGCCATCGGCTTGATGGTGATCTGGCCGCCGGTGTCCCAGGTGGTGAGGTCGGTGCTGCCGTAGACGGTGGCGCCGGTGCCGTACATGAACCGGTTGGAGTTGAAGGGGTCGATCTCCATCGACTCGGTCATCCAGCCGAGCTTCGGGGTGACCTCCGGCGGCTGCGGGTTGGCGCCCAGCGACAGCCACGGCGAGCGGCTGACGTCCATCTTGTACCGGAAGCTGCGGTTGGGGTAGCTGGTGAAGTCCCAGATGCGGGTCCACGTGGCGCCGCCGTCGGTGCTGCGGAAGAAGATGACGTCCGGCCACCAGGCGATCTGCGTGGCGACCATGATGGTGTTCGGGTGCTGGCGGTCGATGGTGAGGCCGCTGTAGCCGAAGTAGTCGTCGGAGCTGCTGGACGGGATCGGGCTGATCTGCGTCCACGCGCCGGTGGCGGTGTTGTACTTCCACACGTCGCCCTTGGCGCCGTCGTACGGGCCGCCGGTGTCGCTGGTCGCGATGTACAGGTAGCCGCCGGCGGTGTCCAGCACGCCCTTGTGCGCCATGTACCCGGTCGGCTGCCCGGCGAGGCGCTCCCAGGTCGTGCCGCCGTTGGTGGTGCGGTAGACGGTGTTCTGCTTGTCCGCGACGCCGACGTAGATGGTCTGCGTGACGTTGCCCGCGGTGCCGCTGCGCTTGTCGAACGTCACCCAGGTGACGCCCTGGTTGTCGGTCAGGTACCCGTTGGGGTCGTTCGGGTCCTGCGCGTAGTTGCCCGGGTTCGGGAAGGACGTGACCTTCGACCATGTGACGCCGGAGTCGGTGCTGCGCCACAGGCCGTTGCCGCTCGGGGCGCCCAGGTACAGGACCGAGTTCTTGTTCGGGTCGATCGCGAGCCGCTCGCCCATGCCGCGGCCGGGCATGTTGCCGCCGAGCTTGAAGGGCAGCGGGCTGGCCTGCCAGGTGGCGCCCTTGTCCGAGGAGCGCAGGATCGCGCCGTTGTTGGGGTCCCAGCTGTTGGTGTACATGCCGGCGGCCACGTAGACCTTGTTCGGGTCCACGGCGTCGGTGGCGAGGCTGACCACCCCGTTGTAGCCCCAGTTGTCCTGGCCGACCCAGTCCAGCAGCGGGATCCACCGGTTCGTGGCGGGGTCGAGGCGGTACGCCCCGCCGATGTCGGTCCGCGCGTAGACCAGGTTCTGCTGCGTCTGGTTGAAGATGATGCCCGGGACGAACCCGCCGCCCTCGATCTGCACGTTCTTGAGCGTGTACGGGTCCGCGGCCGCGGCCTGCGCGGGGCTGGTGGCGGTCTGCACGGCGACGCCGACGGCGACGACCGTCACCGCCCCCGCCAGCCCGGCGACGAGCCCTCTCAGCTTGGTTCGCATGGGGCGCATGGTGTGAGCGGTCGATGTCCCGGGTCAACGATGCCCCAGTCCCGGTCCAGGTCACGGCCCCGCGGGCCGTGAAACTCTCACCGAACGTAAGGTTGGGCTCCGTGAGACGCGCCCGACCACTGATCGCTCTGGCCGCCGCGCTCGTCCTGGGCGGTTGGCTGCTGTTCTCCCCGACGTCCCGGGACGTGCCGCCGACGGTCGCCCCGTCGGGTGCCGGCACCGTGACCGCGACGCTGCAGCCCGGGGTGACGCCCGCGCGACTGGCCGACGGGACGATCTACACCCCGCTGCTGTACCTGGACACCGGCACCTCGGTCGGCACGGCACCCTCGGCGGACGGCACGGTCGAGCGGCTGCTGCTGCGGGGCGCCGGCGCACCGCGTGAGCTGCGCAGCGTGCCGAAGGACCGGTTCCCGCAATGGCTGGGCGTCACCGTCGACGAGGGCGTCCTGTACTGGGCGGAGTCCTCGGCGACCGCGGCCGGGCCGTACGAGACGCGGCTGTGGCGGGCCCCGGTCGCGCCGGCCGCCGGCCCGCCGGTCGCGGTGACCGCCGACACGGGCGGGATCGTGTTCTTCGACTCCCAGTACGACATCGTCGTCGCCGAGGGGCGGCTGCACTGGGTCGCGGCGACGCCCGACGACGCGCCGAAGACCGAGCTGCGCTCCGTCGCGGTCGGTGGCGGCGCCGTGACGACGCAGGTCATCGAGGGCCGGTACCGGTGGACCGCCTGGCCGTGGCTGGTGAGCGTCGACCCGGGCGCGCCGGCACTGCTGAACCGCGCCGACGGGCAGCGGCGCCCGGTGCCGGCGACCGCGGCCGAGACCCTGTTGTGCACCCCGGAATGGTGCCGGGCCATCGCGGAGACCGCGAGTGGGCGTAACCTGATCGACGTCATGCACGCCGACGGCAGCGACCGGCGGCGCCTGCCGGGCGACCTCAACGCCATCGGCGTCGACGTCGGCCTGCTGGACCGTTTCGAGCTGCTGACCGGCGTGGAGGGTGAGTCGCTGCGGCTGCTCGCCTACGACCTGCCGACCGGGCGGACCGTCGTCCTGGCGGGAGAGGTCGGCGTGGTGACGGCCAAGGCGAATCTGGTCTGGTGGTCCACCGGTAACCCGGAGCCGACCGACTGGCACGTGCTGGACCTGCGGCGGCTGGCGTAGGCCCTAACCCTGCCGCCGGCAGATATAGAACGTGTGCTCGAATGGTGAACGGCCGTAGAGGCTGGTTTCCGGCGCCCACACGCCGGTCACCTCAACAATGGGGGGTTTTGTGACGAGTCCAACGGCCGCGGCGTCGACCAAGATCGACGCCGCGGTGCTGAAGATCGCGGGGGTCGTGGTCCTCGGCGCGATCATGTCGATCCTCGATATCACCGTCGTCAGCGTGGCGCTGCCGACCTTCCAGACCGAGTTCAACGCGTCGTACGCGACCGTGGCCTGGACGATGACCGGATACACCCTGGCGCTGGCGACCGTCATCCCCCTCACCGGCTGGGCGGCTGACCGGTTCGGCACCAAACGGCTGTACATGGTCGCGCTCGCCCTGTTCACGATCGGCTCCGGGCTGTGCGCCACCGCCGACTCGATCGGCCAGCTCATCGGCTGGCGGGTCGTGCAGGGGCTCGGCGGCGGCATGCTGATGCCGCTGGGCATGACGATGATGACCCGGGCCGCCGGTCCGGAGCGCATCGGCCGGCTCATGGCGATCCTCGGCATCCCGATGCTGCTCGGCCCGATCACCGGCCCGATCCTCGGCGGCTGGCTCATCGACGACTACAGCTGGCACTGGATCTTCCTGATCAACCTGCCGATCGGCGCCGTCGCGCTGGTCTACGCCGCGCTCGCGCTGCCGAAGGACGACCCGAAGCCCTCGGAGTCCTTCGACTTCCTCGGCATGCTCATGCTGTCGCCGGGTCTGGCGCTGTTCCTGTTCGGCGTGTCGTCGCTGCCGGAGACCCAGTCGTTCTCCGCGACCAGGGTGTGGCTGCCGATGCTCATCGGCGCACTGCTCGTCATCGGCTTCGTGCTCTACTCGTTCAAGCCGGAGCACCCGCTGCTGGACCTGCGGCTGTTCAAGAACCGCAAGCTGACCATCGCGACGATCACCCTGTTCGTGTTCATCATCGCCTTCATGGGCGCGGGCCTGCTGTTCCCGAGCTACTTCCTGCAGGTCGGCGGCGAGTCCACGCTGCACGCCGGCCTGCTCATGGCGCCGCAGGGCATCGGCGCGATGCTGACGATGCCGATCGCCGGCATGCTCGCCGACAAGGTGCCGGTCGGGCGGACCGTGCCGTTCGCGATGGCGCTCATCGCGGCCGGCTTCTTCACCTTCACGCAGGTCGGCACCGACACGTCGTACTGGCTGCTGTGCGGCTCGCTGTTCGTGATGGGCCTCGGCATGGGCGGCACGATGATGCCGATCATGACGTCGGCGCTGAAGACGCTCGGCCATGCCGAGGTCGCCCGCGGCTCCACGCTGGTCAACATCCTGCAGCAGATCGGTGGCTCGGTCGGCTCGGCCGTCATGTCCGTGATCCTGACCAGCAACCTCAACGAGTCGGACCCGGTGCCGGGCTCCAACCCGCCGGTCACCGAGGCGCAGCTGGCGATCGCGGCGCAGCACTCCGACCAGATCAAGGCGCAGGTGCCGCCGGCGCTGTTCGAGAAGGGCCTGCAGTTCGTGGCGGACTCGTTCGCCTCGACCTTCTGGGTCGGCTTCGCCCTGGTCCTGGCGACGTTCATCCCGATCGCGTTCCTGCCCCGCAAGCGGGAGAAGACCGTGGCCGGCGACGACGCCACGACCGGCGCCGCGACCCCGGTGATCGTGCACTGACACCGGCGCGCACACGACGACAGGCCGCTCCCGGTTGCCGGGGGCGGCCTGTCGCGTCACCGGTCACGCCATAGTGACGGACCCCGCGAAGAACTCGGCGAACGGCTGCACGAACTCCGGCCGGGCGATGTTCGCCGAGTTGTGCGACGCCCGCGGGATGCACAGGGCCCGCCCCCGTGCGGTGACGTCCGCGACCGCCTGGCAGTTCTGCATGAAGTACCGCGGGCTGCGCGCGCCGGCGGTCAGCAGCAGGTCGGCGGTGATGCCGGCATAGTCGGTGGCCGGGCCGTCGTGCTCGAAGATGCGGCGGACCTCCGGCGGGATCGTGGGCATCAGGTCCACGAACCGGCGCCCGATCGGCGTGCGCAGGAACAGCTTCGTCATGCCGACCGCCACCCCGAACGGCACCTTCGCGCCGATGTCGTCCGGGTACGTGGCGCGCGCCATCACCGTCATCGCCCGGGCGTACTCACCCTCGCTGACGAGCCGCTCGAACTCGGGGATGTACTGCCCGGACGGACGGCCGTCGATGCTCAGGCCCGGGTCGTACACCGCGATGCGTTCCAACGGCATCGTGAGCCCGGCGCGCAGGGCCACGAACCCGCCGCCGCTGTGCCCGAACACGCTGCGGGCGCCCGTGTGCTCCAGGACCGCGCCGAGATCGGCGAGGTCGGTCTCCACCGTCTCCGTGCCGGTCAGCGGCGCCGAGTCCGGGCGGCCGCGACGGTTGTACAGGTGCACCGTGAAGCGGTCGGCAAGAGCGTTCGCCAGCCGCCGGTAGTCCCACTCGCCGACCCCACCGCCGTGCAGGATCACGATGCCCGGCCCTGCACCGGTGGAGTACACCGTGACGACCGCGCCGTCCCCCGACGTGACCTTGTCGACCCGCATCAGACCCTCCCTCAAAGTGCGAACACCGTTTGCAGTTTAGCGGACGCTCGCGAATGCGCGACCCCTATGCAGAACTAGGAGTAGCTGTGTAGAGTACGGGCATGGGTGTGCTGCGCATGACGACGCCGCGGCTGCTCGTGCTCCGGGCGTTGCTCGACGACCCCGGGCGCGAGCGCTACGGCCTCGATCTGGCCACAGAGGCCGGCCTGGAGCCGGGCACGATCTACCCGATCCTCGTCGCGTTCGAGGGCGCCGGCTGGCTGTCCAGCCGCGAGGAGGAGATCGACGTGCACGCCGCCGGCCGCCCCCGCCGCCGCTACTACCTGCTGACCGCCGAGGGCGTCACCGCCGCCCGGTCCGCGCTCGCCCGCCGCCGCGCTCCCCAGCCGGGCCCCGACGCCGGGCGGCTCGCGTGGTGACCGGCGCCGCCCCGGCGGCGCTCTCCCGGGGCCTGCGCCTCGCCGTCGCGGCGCTGGCCCTGCTGCTGCCCGGCGGGTTCCGCGACCGGCAGCGCGCCGAGTGGACCGCCGACCTCATGACCCTGCCGGCGGGCCGGTGGCGGTATCTGTCCGGCGCCGCCCGCACCCTCCCGGCCCTGCACGCCGCCGCCAGGCGCGCCGGCCTGGCCCGCGGCCCCGCCGTCGCCGGCCCGGCCCCGCTCGCCCTGGCCGCGCCCGCCCGCATCCTCCTCGCGGGCCTCGGCTGGCCGGTGCTGTCCTGGCTGCTGGTCGTGCCGCTGCCATATTTCGTGTTCGACATCCCCGACCGCATCGCCAGGACCGGCGTCGTCGACCCGAAGAGCCTCTGGCCCGGCGGCGTGCTCTTCTGGGTGCTGCTGCCCCTGATCCTGGCGTTGACGTTCGGCGCGTATGTCGCCCTCGCCGGCGGCTGGCTGCTCGCCGCGACGATCGGCCTGGCCGGCGCCGCCGTCGGCGCCGCCTGCCGCCGGATCTGGCTCGCCGTGGCCGGTCTGGCCCTGGCCGCGGCCGCCCTGCTCGCCGTCACGGTCGCCGGCCTGCCGATGTTCGACGCCGACCCGGGCTACGGCGCCGCCCTGCTCGGCACGGTCGCCGTCGGCCTCGGCCTGTGGGGCCGCAGCCTCGGCCGCTGGCAGCGCGGCTGGCTCGTCACGGTGGGCCTGGCCGCCGCGGCGGTGCTGGCCGCCCACCACACCACTCTCGGAGCCGCCATGCACGCGTGGTACCTGGACTGACCTCCCGCGCAGGACCCGGCCGCCACCGCCGACGCGCAGGACGACACCGCTGCACCCCGCCCGCCACGCCGCCGGGCCGCGCGGCGCACCGCTGGACGGACTGGGCCGGGCGCGGTGCCGGGCGGGATCGCGGCGCTGGACTTGGCGCGGCGCTGGCCTCGCCGCCCGGCGGGGCACGGTGCTCGGCCGGGCTCGCCGCTCGGCCGGGCTCGACGCTCGGTGGGGCACGGCGAACGCGGGGTCGGGCGCGGGGCCGGGCGGGATCGCGGCGCTGGACTGGGCGCGGCACTGGGCTCACCGCCCGGCGGGGCACGGTGCTCGGCCGGGCTCGACGCTCGGCCGGGCTCGACGCTCAGCCGGGCTCGACGCTCGGCGGGGCGCGGTGCGCGGCGAACGCGGGGTCGGGCGCGGTGCCGGGCGGGATCGCGGCGCTGGCCTCGCCGCCCGGCGGGGCACGGTGCTCGGCCAACGTGGGTCGGGCGCGGGGCAGGGCGCGGAGTCGGGCCGGACGCAGGGCTCGGCCGGGTCGGGCTGGGTGACACTGCGCGCCGGGCTGCACCGTGAGCGGCTCTGCACCGTGAGCTATCGTGCGCCACGGCAATGCCCGAGGCGGTCAACCGGCACTGCACGACCAGCGGCGCTGCACGACCAGCGGCGCTGCACGACCAGCGGCGCTGCACGGACGGCGGCACTGCACGGACGGCGGCACTGCACGATGAGCCGCCTGCGGCCCCGACAACGCCGACGCGGCCGACCGACACGGCACGACGCGGAGCCCCACGCAATGACTGGCGCCGCGCGGCCACCAAAGACAACGTGGACAACCGGCACCGCACGGCAGGCAGGCTCCGTGACGACCGACCAGCGCCGCGCGGCCACCAGGACGACGCGGACGAGCACCGCCGCACGGCATACGGCCTCCCCCCGCGACCCCGGGGGCACGCCGAAATGGGCCCGGGCCAGCAGCTGTGCTCCGCGGTCGTGCGACCTCCGCAGCGTTCCGCCCGGCTCGCCGGGTCCGCCGGAGCGGTTACCGGGGCGACCCGGCGCCACCGACCCGCGCGCCTGCCGGCAGTGACGCGGCCGGTGGGGGATCCGCCTCGGTCGCTTCAGGCGAAGTCATCCCGCCGGCGGCGGCCGGCGTCTCAGGAGTCGCGGTGGGCGGCGTACCACGGCGGCGGTGCAGCAGCAGGGCGGTCAGGCCGCCGGCCACCAGGCCCCAGAAGGCGGACCCGATGTTCAGGATCGTCATTCCCGACGCGGTCACCACGAACGTCACCACCGCGGCCTCCCGCCCCGCCGGCTCGGTGACGGCGCTCGCCAGGGAGGCGCCCAGGGCGGACAGCAGCGCCAGGCCGGCGACGGCGACGACGAGGACCGGCGGGGAGAGCAGGACCAGGGCCATCGCCAGGCCGGCGCCCAGGCCGAGGGCGAGCTGGCCGGCGCCGAGGGCGGCCGTGGCGACCCAGCGGCGGCGCGGGTCGGGGTGGGTGTCGGGGCCGGCGGTGAGGGCGGCGGTGATCGCGGCCAGGTTCAGGGCGTGGCCGCCGAACGGGGCGGCCAGGGCGCTCGCCACGCCGGTGGTGACGAGGACGCCGCGCAGGGGTGGGGTGTAGCCGTACGTGGCCATGACGGCCATGCCGGGGACGTTCTGCGCGGCCATGGTCACCAGGAACAGCGGCACGGCGATGCTGACCAGGGCCGGCACGGTGAACGTGGGCGTGGTGAACACCGCCGCGGGCGCGACGGAGACGCCGGTGAGGTGCACGCCGCGCACGGCGATGGCGAGCACGGCGGCGAGCAGGGCGCCGGGGACCGCCCACTGCCGGGCGAACCGGGTCAGCAGCGCCCAGGTGAGCACGACCGGCACGGCCAGCTCCGGCACGTCGACGACGGCGCGGACCGGGGCGGTGCACAGGCTGAGGATGACGCCGGCGAGCATGGCGCCGGCGATGGGGCGCGGGATGGCGGCGATCGCCCGGGCGAGCCACGGCGACAGGCCGGCGACGACGATGAGCGCGGCCGAGACGAGGAACGCGCCGACGGCGGCGGGCCAGCCGCCCTGCACGTGGCCGGTCGCGACGAGCAGCGCCGCGCCCGGCGTCGACCAGGCGATGCTGATCGGCATGCGGTGCCGCAGCGCGAGGTACATGGCGGTCGCCGCGATGCCGGTGCACAGCGCGAGCAGCCCCGACGCGGCCTGCGCGGGGCTCGCGCCGACGGCGCGCAGGCCGGCGAGCACCACCGTGAACGAGCTCGCGTAGCCGACGACCGCGCTGACCAGACCGGCCAGGATCGGCTGGGCCGTGTCGAACCGCCGCATCCGGGTACCTCCACCGACGGGGCGTTCCGTATATGGAACGCGGGAGCCGGATGTCACCATAGCCACGTGGAGGAGCGCGGGACAAGTCTCGGGGACCGGCTGCGGGAGCTGCGCGCCGCGCGCGGGCTGTCGCTGTCGGAGCTGGCGCGGGTCGCCGGCATCGGCAAGGCCACCCTGTCGGGTCTGGAGCACGGCACCAGGAACCCCACGCTCGAGACGTTGTACGCGGTGGCGGGGGCGTTGGGCGTACCGCTGACGGCGCTGGTGCGGGAGCAGCACGGCGAACCGGTCCGCGGGTCGGCGGTCACCGCGACGCTGCTGGAGGTGTTCGACGAGCCGGGGGTGACGTTCGAGCTGCTGCGCATGTGGGTGCGCCCCGGCGTGGTGCAGCACTCGCCGCCGCACGCCCCAGGCGTGACCGAGCACGTCACGGTGTGGCAGGGGGTGCTGCGCGCGGGCCCGGCCGGCGCGCCGCTGGTCGCGGGGCCGGGCGAGCACATCGCGTGGGCCGCCGACGTGCCGCACGTCTACGGCACCGTCGGCCCCGACGAGGTCGTCGCCACGCTGCTGATCAGGTCCCCGCGCGCCTGACCGGGCCCGCACGCCCGGTCAGGCCGCCGCCCGCGCGGGTCGGCACCCGCGCGGGAAGACCACGCGGGAAGACCACGCGGGAAAGACCACGCAGCGAAGGCCCGCGCAGGGAAAGGCTCGCGCAGGGATCAGTCGACGGTGGTGTCCTCGGAGTCCTCGTCGTGCTCTTTGCCGTGGCCGGTGACCCCGTCGACGATCGCGTCGATCGGCTGCCCGATGTAGTCGAAGTCGGGCACCGCGATGCGCTCCGCCTCGTCGCGGATGGTGGCGTCGTCCACGGTGGAGTCGACCCGCGGCACGCTGTTGCTGTGATGGGTGGTCATACCGTTCAGGTTTCCGGCACGGACGGCGATCAAACGGCCGCCGCCCGAACGGCACGCGATGGTGTGTGATGATCGGGCGCTGTGTCCCGTCTGATCCTGCTGTGCGGTCTGCCCGGCGCGGGCAAGACGACCCTCGCCCGCCGGCTCGCGGCCGCGTTGCCGGCGGTGCGGTTGAGCCCCGACGAGTGGCTGGCGGACCTCGGCATCGACCTGTTCGACGAGGCGACCCGGGCCCGCCTGGAGCGCCGCTTCTGGGCCCTCACGCAGGAGCTGCTGCCGCTGGGCCAGCCGGTGGTGCTGGAGTCCGGCTTCTGGACCAGGGCCGAGCGCGACGAGCTGCGGCTCGGCGCCCGCGCGCTCGGCGTCCCGGTCGAGCTGCACTACCTGACGGCCCCCGTCGACGAGCTGGCCCGCCGCATCGCCGCCCGGACCGCGGCCGGCGAGCCGGCCGCGGTGCCGATCAGCCGGGAGCGGCTCGACGGTTACCTGCGGCACTTCCAGGCGCCGACGGCCGAGGAACTGGCGCTGTTCGACCCGCCGGTCATGCCGCGGTGAACCTGGCGGCCGGCGCGCCCGTCAGGTGCCCCGGCGGCAGCAGCCGGCCACAGACGACCAGCAGCAGGTCCTGGGCCAGGCCGCGCAGCGGCTCGCCGGTCCCCAGGCGCCAGTCCAGGTCGGTGGCCCGCAGCTGGACGCCGGTGAGGTCGGCGCCGAAGTAGTCGACGTTGCGCGGCCGCATCGAGTCCAGGACCAGCATGAGCCGGTCGGCGGGCACCCGCCGGTCGAGGCCGAGCGCGACGGTGCTGTCCAGCCCGTGGATGACCTCGTGCGACAGCGCCCCCGCCAGCCCGCCGCCGGGCGGCGACCAGGGGTGCGCGGCGTTGTCGCGCAGGGCGCGCAGCAGCGCCTCCGCCGGCATCCGGGCGGCGTCGCGGCGGGCGACCCGGTCGGCCATGCGGTTGAACCGGCCGCCCGAGCGCAGCAGCTCCCATACGAACGCGCCGCCGCTCATCCGGAACGGCATCGTGGTGTGCGCGAGCACCTCCCGCACCCGCCACCCGGCGCACAGCGAGGGCGCGTCCCACTGCTGCGGCGTCAGCCCCGCGAACACCTCCGCCAGCTCCGTGCGCTCCGCCGTCACCGCGGCCAGGACCTGATCCTGTGACATCCAAACCTCCGACGTTGTGGTGCTGTCGTCAGGGTGTACGTCGGGGACGGGCGCGACTCATCGGTCGCGGGCGCGGGCCGGATACACTGCCGAGTCATGACGACCTTGACCCGCCGCCTCGCCACGGTCGCCGCCGCCCTGGCCATCGGGGTGGGCGCGCTGACCGCGTGCAGCTCCGACAACGTGGACTGCACCACCAACGCGTGCACCGTCACGTTCGACCGCGGAGTGGAGGCGGAGTCCAGCGTGCTGGGCGTCGACGTCAAGCTCGTCGGCGTCGACAACGGGGTGGTGAAGGTCGACGTCGGCGGCACCACCGTGAGTGTGCCGGTCGACGGTTCCACCCAGGCCCAGGGCTTCGACATCACCGTGCAGAAGGTCACCGACTCGCAGGTCGTGATCCGGGTGCAGACCAGCTGACCGCCACCCGGCGACGCCGGCCCTACCGGCCGGTAGGGTGTCCGGCGTGAACCTCGTCGCGCTGGTCCTGGTCGGCCTCGTCGCCGCGCTGCACGCGTACTTCCTGGTGCTGGAGATGTTCCTGTGGACCGCGCCGCGGACCCGGGCCGCGTTCGGCACGACCGCGGAGTTCGCCCAGGCCAGCAAGGCACTCGCGGCCAACCAGGGCCTCTACAACGGCTTCCTGGCCGCCGGCCTGGTCTACGGCATGCTCGCCGGTGACCCGGTCGGCTTCGCGATGCGGGTGTTCTTCCTGGTGTGCGTGATCGTCGCCGGGGTGTACGGCGCCGCCACGGCGAGCCGCCGGATCCTGCTCGTGCAGGCGCTGCCGGGCGCCCTGGCCCTCACGGCGGTCGTGATCGCCCACTAAGGCGATCCGCAGCGGGTTACGCTGCGTCAAGTGAAGATCACTCGCTGTCTCCTGGCCCTGAGTCTGACCCTCGCCGCGGGCGCCTGCGCCAAGAAGGACGAGCCGGGCGGCGAGGGCGGCACCGGCGGCGGGTTCAACGCCGGGCTCACCGAGGTCGTCAACCCCTCGACCGCGAGCGGCGGCACGCTGAAGCTCGCCAGCGCGCACGACGTCGACTCGTGGGACCCGACCCGCTCGTACGTGACGGCCGTCTACAACCTGCAGCGGCTCTACGTGCGCACGCTGCTCACCCCCGACGCCAAGCCGGGCGCCGACGGGCTGAAGCTGGTGCCGGACCTGGCCGCGGCCGCGCCCACGATCTCCGCAGACGGGCTGACGTACACGTTCACGCTGCGCGACGGCATCCGGTTCGAGGACGGCTCGCCGATCACGTCCAAGGACGTGCGGCACGGCATCGAGCGGCTGTTCGCGCAGGAGGAGCTCAGCGGCGGGCCGACGTACCTCATCGACCAGCTCGACCAGGGCCAGCACTACCGGGGCCCGTGGGCGGACAGCACCGGCCTGCGCAGCATCGCCACCCCCGACGACAGGACCGTCACGTTCAAGCTGGCCGAGCCGTTCGCCGACTTCCCGTACCTGCTCGCGATGGGGGTCGCCGCGCCGGTACCGGCGGCGAAGGACACCGGCGCGAAGTACGGCGACAAGCCGGTCGCCTCCGGACCGTACCGGTTCGAGTCGATCGAGCCGGGCAAGGGCGCGGTGCTGGTGCGCAACGACGCCTGGGACCGCGCCACCGACACGGTGCGCCGGGCCCTGCCGGACCGGGTCGAGCTGGTGATCGGCACCGACCCGAACGAGATCGACCGGCAGCTGCTGGACGGCACCCTCGACGCCGACGCCGGCCAGGGCGGCGTGCAGGCCGCGACCCAGCCGAAGATCCTGCTCGACCCGGCGCTCAAGGCCCGCGCCGACGAGCCGACCACCGGCTTCGTGCAGTACGCGGCGATGAGCACGGCCGTGCCGCCGTTCGACAACGTGCACTGCCGCCGGGCCGTGCAGTACGCGGTGGACAAGACCGCCGTGCAGACGGCCCGCGGCGGGCCGGACGCGGGCGGCGACATCGCCGGCGGAATGCTGCCGCCGGGCATCCCCGGCCACGACCCGGGGCTGGACCCGTTCCAGAGCGGCGGCGGCGCACCGCAGCCGCAGAAGGCGAAGGAGGAGCTGGCCGCGTGCGGCAGGCCCGACGGCTTCGAGACCGTCATCGCGGCCACCGACAGCCCCAGGGCCGGCAAGACCGCCGAGGCGATCCAGGCGTCCCTCGCGGCCGTCGGCATCAAGGCCCGCATCGAGGCGTCCGACCCGTCGCTGTACGCCCGGCAGGTCGTCGGCTCCCCCTCGAACGTGCACGCCAAGGGCTACGGGCTGATCCTGAGCGCCTGGTCGGCGGACTTCCCGACCGGGTACGGCTTCTTCCCGACCCTCGTCGACGGGCGCCTCATCCTGCCCAACGGCAACAACAACTACGCCGAGCTGTCCGACGCGGCGATCAACGACCTGATCGACCGGGCCCGTGCCACCACGGACCCGGTCGCCGGGGCGAAGCTGTGGTCCCAGGTCGACGCGGCGGTCATGGACACCGCGGCGATGCTGCCGCTGACCTACGACAAGGTGCTCAACTACCGCAACCCGAGACTCACCAACGTGTTCGTGAACCAGTACTACGGGATGTGGGACGCCACCGCGCTCGGCGTCGCCTGAGGTGCTACGCGGCGCGGACGCCGGCCGCCGGGCGCAGCATCGCGTACAGCGGCGGGCCGTCACCGATCGGGACCGGGTCGGTGTCGGCGTAGCCGTGCCGCGCGTACAGCGCCGCGTTGCGCCGGCCGGTCGCCTCCAGGTACGCCGGCAGCCCGTCGGCGTCGGTGACCCGGTGGTGCTCCCGCAGCAGCCGGCTGCCCAGCCCCCGGTTCTGGGCGGCCGGCGCGACGCCGAGGAACGCCAGGTAGTCGTGGGTCATCCCGTCCGGGTGCGCGGCCAGCATGTCCTCGTCGAGCCGGACGAACCGCTCGGTGGCCGCACCGCACGCCGCGGCCAGCCGCCGGTCGTAGTCGTCGATCTCCGGCTCGAACTTGCCGTCGAGGCGCACCCACGCCGCCGCCGCGGCACCGTCGGCGCTCAGGTACACCGTGCCGTGCTCGACGAACCACGGCGTGACGAGGTCGAAGTAGCGCCGGTACACCTCGATCCGCTCGGCGTGGTCGGGCACCAGCCAGTGCGCGATGGCGGTGTCGTCGAGCGCCGCGGCGAGGACCGCCGCCACGGCGGCGACGTCGCCCGCCCCGGCGCGACGCAGCGCCGGGACGGTGGAGGTCGACGTCACCGGGGACCGGTGCGGTGTGCGGCGGTGTCCTCGGGCTGGACGGAGAGCAGCGCGGCGTTCACGCCCTGACCGATGCCCCGGTACGTGTCGGGGTTCGCGGAACGCAGGAACGCGGCCCAGACCGCGCCGACGACCGCGGCGGCGAGGAACAGCCCCGGGAACAGGTAGCGCTCCAGGTCGTCGGGTTTGACGCCGAGCAGCGTGTCGAACTCGACGATGGTCACGATCAGCACCGCGAGCAGCAGCACCGCGCCGATGCCCGGGGCGATGAACCGCCGCCACAGCGACACCTCGGCGAGCTCGCCGTCGCGATTGCGCATGAAGTACGCGAGGATCGCCACCGACGTGACGGTCATCAGGATGAGCACGCCGAAGCCGCCGGTGACCGTCCACCAGAAGAACAGGTAGACGACCGGGTCCTTGTCGGCGAGCGCGAAGATCGCGAGCACGGCCAGGGCCAGGATCGACTGGGTGATCGAGCCCCACAGCGGCGCCCGGAAGCGGCGGCCGGTGGCGCCGAACCAGGCGAACAGCACCCGCTCGCGGCCGAGCGCGAACGTGTACCGGGCGGCGGTGTTGTGGAACGCGAGCAGCGCGGCGAACAGGCTGGTGATGAACAGCGCGTGGCCCAGGACCAGCCAGATCTCCGCGAGGTGCGGGCTGACCAGCACGAACATCGTCTCGGTGCCGTTCGCGGTCGACATCTCGACGATCTTGTCCGGTCCGGCGGCGACGGACATCGCCCACGAGCAGAACGCGTACAGCAGGCCGATGATGAGCAGCGACAGGTACGTGGCGCGAGGGATGTTGCGCTTGGCGTTGCGCGTCTCCTCGCTGTACACGGCGGTGGACTCGAAGCCGACGAAGCCGGCGACGGCGGTGGCGAGCGCCGCCCCGGTGCCGGCGCTGAACAGCTGCGACGGGTTGACGGTGTCGAACGTGACGGTGCCGCCGGCCGGGTGCGCGAGTTCCACCACGGAGAAGATCAGCGCGATGATGACCTCGGCGCCGAGCAGCACGCCGAGCACGATGCCGCTGAACTCGATGCTGAGCACGCCGAGCACGGCGATGACGGCCCAGGCGATGCCGGCGCACACCCACCACGCGAGGTTGATGCCCCACTGGTCGGCGAGGAAGCCCTTGAGCACCGCGCCGAACCCGCCGTACAGGCCGATCTGCATGAAGTTGTACGCGAGGACGGCGACACCGGCCGAGCTGAGCCCGAGGACCCGGCCGAGGCCCTGGGTGACGTAGGCGTAGAACGCGCCCGAGTTCACGATGTGCCGGGACATCTCGGTGTAGCCGACGCTGAAGATGCCCAGCACGACGGCCATCGCGACGTACGCGACGGGGATGCCGAGGACCTGCGTGACGGCCCAGCCCGCGGTCGCGCCGCCGCCGATGACGGTGAACGGCGCCGCGGCCGCGATCACCATCAGGATGACGGTGAGCACCGTCAACTTGTTCTGGTCCAGTGCTGAATCGATCTTGCTGACGTAACCGCCTGTTGGCGGCGCGGTGGAGACAGGCATGACGTCCTCCGGGGAAGTGAGGGGGATGCTGCTCTAGCGTCCGTTCATGACCTTGTTGCCGATGACGACCCGGGTTTCCTGGATCAGGGTCTGCACATCGGCGTGCGACTGCTGCATGAGGTGCTCGAAGTACGCGTGCGCCGGCTGTCCACCGCCGTCGAGAATGCTCGGCAGCAGACCGGTGGCATCGGCGATGCCCAGCAGGTGCACGTCGATCTGATCAATCGGTCTGCGCTGCGCCAATGCCGTTCCGAGCCGTACGCGAGGCCAGACGAAATCGTTGGTGTCGGTCGGCAGATAGAACGTGTAGCGGCGCAGCAGCCGCCGGCCTTCCTGGGGGATGACGTGATTGCCGGCGACCAGACGACGGGCGACCCGCTCGTAGGACTCCATCGACAGGTAGGTGAGCCAGGTCCGCACGTCCCTGGGGACGCGCTCACCGCGGATGTCGTCCAGGACCGCGTGCGCGACGGAGTCGCCGGGGGTGGCACCGGCGCGGACCAGCAGCAGGCCGTCCTCGACGGTGAGGATGCCCGCCCAGCCCAGCTCGCCGATGAGCGCGGAGGCGAGCCCGATCCTGGTGGCGTCGTCGGAGAGCCGCAGGGTGCCACTGCGGTCGTCGTGGCAGAGCCGGAAGAAGTCGTCGGCCAGCGGCTCGCGACGCCTGCGGTCAGACAGCAACCGCGTGCCATTTCGCCTGGTGCCGCACAGTCGTCCCCCATGAATGCAATCCGCCGGTCCGAGTCCGGAAAGCACCGTAGCGGTTGCCCACGACGTACTTCAATCCCGAACGACGTTTTAACACCATGGAAACGCCTCGGTCCAGGTGGCCACCGGTGGCCATTGCGAGGTCAGACAGGATATGACGATCTTCGATTGCAAGAGTTTTCACCCGGCCACCGGCGACCCGCCGCGCAAATGGCTCGCAGCCGGGCGGCCCGCCCCCGGTAGGGTGGATCCACATGGATGTGTTCACGATCGCCGAATCCGGCGACGGGCCGTACGGGATCACGACCGGTCCGGACGGCGGGCTGTGGTGCACCCTCGTCCATGCCGGTGCCGTCGCCCGGATCGCGCCCGACGGCACGGCGACCCGCTTCCCCCTCACCGGCGACGGCCCGGCGCTCATCACCACCGGCCACGACGGCGCGCTGTGGTTCACCCTCATGCGGGCGGGCGCCGTGGGGCGTGTCACCACCGCGGGTGCCGTGTCGCTGACCCGGGTGCCGGACGCGCAGGGCCTGTACGGCATCGCCGCCGCCCCCGACGGCGCCATCTGGTACACCTCGATGCGGCCGGACCAGGTGGGGCGGCTGGCACCGGACGGCACCGCGACGGTCGTGCCGATGCCGGCGGGCTCCATGCCGTCGATGCTGACCGTGGGTGCCGACGGCGCGCTGTGGTGCACCCTCAACCAGGCCGGCGCCGTCGCGCGGGTCACCCCGGACGGCGCCGTGACCGTCGTCGCCCTGCCGACCCCGGACGCGGCCCCGGTCGGCATCACCACCGGCACCGACGGCGCCGTCTGGTTCGTGGAGATCGCCGCCGGCCAGGTCGGCCGGGTCACCCCCGACGGCACCGTCACCGAGTTCCCGCTGCCGGACCGGGCCGGCCGCCCGCACGCGATCACCGCGGACCCGGCGGGCGGCTGCTGGTTCACCGAATGGGCCGGCAACCGCGTCGGCCACATCACCCCGGACGGTGGCGTCACCCTTTACGACCTGCCGGTCCCCGACGCCGAACCGCACGGCATCGCCGTCGCCGCGGACGGCACCGTGTGGACGGCCCTGGAGACCGGCGCGGTCGCCCGGCTGACCCGGCGCTGAGCGCCGGGCCCGCCGGGGGTCCTACGACAGGACGCGCAGCTGGACGGTGGTGGCCATGTTGGACAGCTGGGCGAGGATCTCCGCCGGGTAGTCGATCGCGATGTCGGCCAGCAGGTATCCGAACTCGCCGCGGGTGGCCAGGATCTGACCCTCGACGTTGACCTTGTGGCCGGCGAGGATGCTGTTGACGTCGGCGAGCACGCCCGGCACGTTGTGGTGCAGCAGCGCGATGCGGTGGGTGTCCGGGGCCTGCTGCAGGTTGAGCGACGGCAGGTTGACGCTCAGCGTGGTGGAGCCCTCCTGCACGTACTTGTGCAGCTTCTCCGCCACGAACGAGCCGATGTCGGACTGCGCCTCCTCGGTGGAGCCGCCGATGTGCGGGGTGAGGATGACGTTGGGCAGGCCGCGCAGCGCGGACTGGAACTCGTCGCCCTTGGCCTTCGGCTCCTTCGGGAACACGTCCACGGCGGCGCCGGAGAGGTGGCCGTTGACCAGGTGCCGGCGCAGCGCCTCGTGGTCGATGACGAAGCCGCGGCTCAGGTTGAGGAAGATGCTGCTGGGGCGCATCTTCGCGAACTGCTCCTCGCCGAAGAAGCCGCTGTTGCCCGGCCGCCCGTCGACGTGCAGGGTGACGATGTCGGACCGCTCCAGCAGCTCGTCGAGGGTGTCGCAGCGCTGCGCGTTGCCCAGGGCCAGCTTGTCGGCGGTGTCGTAGAAGTACACCTTGAGGCCCAGGTTCTCGGCCAGCACCGACAGCTGGGTGCCGATGTTGCCGTAGCCGACGATGCCGATCGAGCGGCCCCGGACCTCGTGGCTGCCCGTGGCGTCCTTGTCCCAGACGCCCGCGTGCATGCCGGCGTTCTTCTCGGTGAGCCGCCGGGTCAGCGCGATGATCTCGGCGACGGCGAGCTCCACGACGCTGCGGGTGTTGGAGAACGGCGCGTTGAACACCGCGATCCCGGACTCGGCCGCGGCGCGCAGGTCGATCTGGTCGGTGCCGATGCAGAACGCGCCGATCGCCCGCAGGTGCGGCGCGGCGGCGAGGGCCGCGGCGGTCACCTGCGTCTTGGACCGGATGCCCAGCAGGTGGACCCCGTCGAGCTTGGCGATCAGCTCGTCCTCGTCGAGCGCACGCCCGAGGGTCTCGACCACGTATCCCTCGGACCGCATCCGCTCGACAGCGACGGGGTGGATGTTTTCGAGGAACAGGACCCGCACCGGGTCGCTCTGGGATGTCTGTGACTGCACCCCACCAACCCTAAGTGACCTCAGGTGTCACTGGTACGTGACCCGCGACTCGTCCCGCTCTGTGCGACCGCGTGCCGCTGCCGCAGCTTGTCGCGGATCTCCTCCGGCGTGTAGGCGCGCCGCCGCCGCTCCGCCCGGGCGACCACCACCCCGGTCGCCGCGACACCCACGACACCGGCCAGGCCGAGCACCTTCCACCACTTCGCCTTCATGGGCCTCTAGGGTACTGGTCGTGCAGGGAGCTATCGATCTCGACGACGCGGTGCGGATGACCCGGACGGGTGACCTCTGGGTGTTCCGCGGCCGGTCCAAGGCCGACCGGGCGATCCAGACGCTGACCAACAGCCCCGTCAACCACGTCGGCATGGCCGTCGTGCTCGACGACCTGCCGCCGCTGATGTGGCACGCCGAGCTGGGCAGGTCCCTGCCCGACATGTGGAGCGGCACCCACCAGCGCGGGGTGCAGCTGCACGACCTGCGCGAGGCCGTGCTCGTCTGGGGCCGCCGCTACGGCCAGCGCCCCTGGCTGCGCCAGCTGCACCACGAGGTCTCCCCCGCCATGGAGGAGGCGGTGCTGCGCACCATCGCCCGCCTCGACGGCACCCCGTTCCCGTCGACGGCCCGCCTCGCCGGGCGCTGGTTCCAGGGCCGCATTCCCAACATCCGCAAGCGCAACGACTCCTCGCTGGAGACCGCCTACTGCGCCGAGGTGGTCGCCGTCACCTACGAGGAGATGGGCCTGCTGCCGAAGGGCCGCCGCGCCAACTGGTACGACCCCGGCAAGTTCTGGAGCGGCGACGACCTGGACCTGCTGCACGGCGCCACGCTCGGCGACGAGATCGCCGTCACCCTGCCGCCGGCCTAGGGCACCGACCGGGCGGTCGGTGTCAGCCGCGGCGCCTGGTCAGCACGACGACGAGGAGGACGACGGCCACGGCGACGACCGCCGTGCACAGGCCGCCCAGGATCAGCAGGTGCCATGGCTTCAACGCGCCCATCAGTGCCCACTTCCGTAGTCGATGTACAGGTCGGCGAAATTCCCGTCGGTGCGGGACGCCTCGTTGCCGGTGAGCGGCAGAGCACTGTGATCAGCTCCGTCCGCCCGGGCAGACCTCAGCCGGGCAGCTTCACCGTCGGGTCGTCCGGGGGCTGGGCGAGGCGCTGCGTGGTCGGCTCCTCGCCGGTGAGGCGGATCGTGACCTGCTCGCCGATCGGGTCGCCGGCCGGCGCGGGGGGTGCCGGGGCGGCGTGCTGCACCCCGGCCAGCGGCACGGTCGGCGGTTCGCCGGGCCCGACCGGCAGGCCGCCGGCCGGGACGCCCGCGGTGTCGTCCTCGTCGTCCAGCGACGGCGGGACGACCTGGGGCACGACACGGTGCGCGGTCGCCAGGACCGAGGCGACCATGAGTCCGGCGGTGCCGGCGATGCCGAGCGCGCCGCCCGCGTAGGCGGCGAACAGGCGGCGCCGGCTCAGGTCGTCCACGGCGACGTCCAGGGCCTGGTCGGTGAGGTACAGGGCGACGGCCGCGCCGGCGAGCAGGCCCAGGGAGATGAGGCCGAGGAAGACGGTGACGTACGTGCTGGGCGGGCCGTACTGCACGCCGCCGTGCCGGCGCTGCGCGACGACGATGAACAGGCCCGCCGCGCAGGCCCAGCCGCCGACGATCAGCAGCGCCGACACGGCGTCGCTGGGGCGGTGCCAGCCCGCCGAGAGCGTCGCGACGCCGGCCAGCGCGGCGAACGCGGCGGCGATCAGGGCTCCGGTGGCGCGCGCCTTCGCCGGCAGCACCAGGACGAACGCGACCGCCACCGACGCGGCGATCGTGGTGTGCCCGCTGGGCAGGCTGTTGCCGACGCCGGCGCGCTCGGGGTCGACGCCCAGGTCCGGGCGGGCGATGAGGGCCTTGACGACCTGGGTGGTCACGTTGGCGCCGGCGATGAGCAGCACCGCGCCGACGGCGAGGGCCACCCGGCGGCGGATGAGGGCGATGAAGCCGACGGTGACCGTGGCGACGGCGAGCGACAGGATCGAGATGCCGTTGAGGACCCGGTCGACGATCGTCTCGACGCGGGCCCGGCCGATGCTGTTGCCCGTGAGGGCTATGTAGTCCAGCAGCTGCCCCTGTTCGGTCTGCACGAACACGTGCCACACCTGGCGGAAGCCGTAGACCTCCGCGGCGCCGAGCACGAGTAGCCACAGCACCAGCCCGAACGGCCATCCACGCATGGCGAGGAACATAGCCGATCCCGGCGGCGGACAAACGTGGCGGCTGACCGCTATGCGTGGTCGCGCACCGATCGGGGTAGATGGTCGTTGCTGTCGACGTGGAGGAGGCGGGGATGATCACCAGGGTGCGGCCGGTCGGGGTGCTGGTCGGCTACGCGGTCGAGGCGGTCGACGGCCCCGTCGGCACGATCCACCGCGGCACGTACGACCGGGGGCGGCTCGTCGTGCTGTCCGGCAGCGGCGTGCAGGTGACGTTGCCGGTCGACGCGGTGCAGCGCATCGACCACCGGCGGCGCACCGTCTACCTCGGGGTCAGCCGGGCGTCGGTCGCGGGCGGCTGAGCGTCCGCGGCGGGTCGCCGGGCGACCTCCACCCGGTCCCGACCGGCGCGTTTCGCCTCGTACAGGGCGGCGTCGGCGCGGGCGACGAGCTCGTCGGAGGTTTCCGCGCCGTCCCACTGGGCGAGGCCGGCGGAGAACGTCTGCCCCAGCGGGGTGGCCGTCATGAGCCGCCGCAGCACCCGTACCGCCTCGCCGGTGTCCGCGCCGGGCAGCAGCGCGATGAACTCCTCACCGCCGTAGCGGGCCAGGTGGTCGGTGCCGCGCAGCTGCTCGGACCAGGCCGCGGCGGCCGACTTCAGCAGCCGGTCCCCGGCCGGGTGGCCGTACTCGTCGTTGAAGCGCTTGAAATGGTCGAGGTCGAGCATCGCCACGGC
Source organism: Dactylosporangium aurantiacum (assembly GCF_000716715.1). Lineage (GTDB taxonomy): Bacteria > Actinomycetota > Actinomycetes > Mycobacteriales > Micromonosporaceae > Dactylosporangium > Dactylosporangium aurantiacum. Next base: position 137,985 of record NZ_JNYJ01000008.1, read on the forward strand.
GAGCCCGGCGCCGTCGCGGCGGGCCCGCTCGACGGCGGCGGGCAGCTCGGCGTTCCAGGCGCGGCGGTTGGGCAGGCCGGTCAGCTCGTCGGTGCGCGACAGCTGCCGCACCCGGGCCGTCTGCGCCTCCAGCTGCCGCAGCAGCTGCGCCATGCGGATCACGACGAGCAGGAACAGCACGATCGAGCAGATCGCGATCGGCAGCGCGTCGGTGACCTCGCCGGCGGCGATCTGGCCGAGCAGCAGCAGCGGCGCCATGAGCGAGGCCAGGGTCAGCAGGACCAGCAGCCCGGGGCCGAGCTTCGGCGGCGCGCCCGCGGACTCGCCGATGAGGGCCGCGGAGCGGTGCAGCGCGGCGTGCCCGAACAGCACGTACGCGAGCAGGAACACCGCGCCGAGGAGCCGGTGCGCGGCGGGGCCGGGCTCGACCCCGATCGTGTTCAGCACGGCCCAGGTGACGTCGCCGACGAGGAACAGGCAGGCGGACGCGGCGATCAGCCGGTACGCGGTGCTGGTGGCGCCGCCGCCGAGCAGCAGGCGGGTCAGCATCGCCAGGACCAGCACGTCGCCGACCGGGTACGCGACACCGGTGAGGTGCGCCAGCGGCGACAGGCCGGTCTCGGTGACCGCCGGGCGGATCATGAACACCCAGGCGAGCAGGCCGAGGCCGGTGGTGACGGTGGTCGCGTCGACCAGCGCGCCCCAGTCGCGCCCCTCGGACCGGCGGCGGATGAGCAGCACCAGCCCGGCGGCGACCGCCGGGTACAGCGACAGGTAGCCCAGGTCGGCCCAGCCGGGTGACTCGTACTCGGCGTTGACGTGCAGGTTGTAGCCCTCGACCAGGATGCCGGTCGCGTTGCCGAAGATCCCGGCCGCGAACGCCAGCCAGGCGGCCCGCCCGGCACCCCGGTGGCGCAGCGCGCCGGCAACCATGGCGCCGACGGCCAGGTATCCGGTCAGCGCCTGCACCCCGACCTGCCACCAGCTGCCGTCCGGCACGAGGAACGACAACGCGACACAGGTCCCGGCGGCCACCAGGTACCCCCGCAGCATCATGTCACTTAGGGTAACCGGAAAACTACAGCAGGAGGGCGGCGGTGGCGAGCATCGTGCCGGCCACCGCGACGGCGGCGCCCGTGAGCAGGAACCGCGCCGCGGGCACCCGCACCCCGCCGGCTCGGCACCGCTCCCACCACAGCAGCGTCGCCAGGGACGCCCACGGCGCCGCGAGGGGCCCGACGTTGACCCCGATGAGCAGCGCCAGCAACTGCGTGCGGTGCCCGGCACCGATGCCGCCCTCGCCGGCGATGTACGCGGGGAGGTTGTTGACGACGTTCGCCAGGCCCATCCCGGTCGCCGCGGCCCGCAACGCCCCGGCGGCGCCGGGGTCGTTGCCGATGAGCGTGCCGGCGAACCGGTCCAGGCCGTGCGCGCCGAGCGTCTCGACGACGAGGAACATGCCGGTGACGAACACCAGCAGCCGCCACGGCAGCAGCCCCGGCCGCAGCGCCGCACGGTCGCGCACCACGAACGCGCCGACGACCGCGACCGCGGCCACCCCCGACGCGAGCCACAGCGGCACCTCGAACAGCACCCCGGCGAGGAACACCAGGCACGCCCCCAGGGCCACCCGGAACAGCACCGCGTCGCGCGGCCGGTGCTCGGGCGGCGGCGTGAACCGCCGGGCGGCGCCGCGCCAGTACACCAGCCACAACGCGACGGCGGTGACACCGATCGCGGCCAGCTGCGGCAGCCACATCTGCCCCGCGAACGCCACCGGCCCCAGCCCGACCCGCCCCGCGGCCAGCAGGTTCGTCAGGTTGGACACGGGCAGCAGCAGGCTCGCGGTGTTGGCCAGCCACACGGTGGTCACGGCCAGCGGCAGCGGCGGCAGCCCGAGCCGCCGCGCCAGGGCCAGCATGACCGGGGTGAGCAGGACCGCGGTCGTGTCCAGGTTGAGCGTCATGGTGGTGACGGCCGCGAACGCGACGCAGACCGCGAAGAGGGCCACGGTCCTGCCCCTGGCCAGCCCGGCCAGCCGGTCGGCGAGCACGTCGAACACCTCGGCCTGCGCGGTCAGCTCCGCCAGGACGATCACCGCACCGAGGAACGCCAGCAGCGGCGCGATGCGCCGGACGGTACCCTCCGCCTCGGCCACCGGGAGCAGCCCGGCCGCGACGGCGGCGCCGCCCGCGACGAACAACCCGATCCCGACCCAGTCCAACACGTGCAGCCGCCTCATCGCCGATGATCTTCGCACCGCGGGCGGCCGGGCGCACGGCGGGCCCGGTCGTCGGGGCGTCCAGGCCGGGATCGCGGGTCAGGTTCGGGGCGCCGGCGCCTCGTCGGGTTCGGTGAGGGTGGCGTTCGTCCAGCGCAGCGCGGCCAGGAGGTCGTCGGCCAGGTCGGGGACGGCGGCGAGTGGCGCGTCGCGCTGGTACGTGCGCACCTCGGTCAGCACCGCGCCGAGCCGGCCGCGGCTGTGGACGACGGCCTCGGCAACGTCCTCGGTGAGCGGGAGCTGATCGGTGAGCTCGCTCGCGGGGCGGCCGAGCAGGTCGCCGATGGCCGACAGCAGGCCGACGGTGAACGCGGCCGGCCCCGAGCCGCCCTGGCGTTCGGCGACGGTCTGGCACATGCGGGCCCGCACGACCGCGTCGGTGAGCTGGGCCTCGTCGCCGTCGGCGAGGTCGGCGACCATCATCAGGGTCGCCCACTGCCGCACCTGCGGGATGCCGAGCATGACGACCGCCTGGCGGATCGACGACACCTGCTGGGGCAGGCCGTTGGAGGCGGCGTTGACGCCGCGCAGGACGCGCACGGCGAGGGCCGGGTCGCGTTCGATGGTGTCGACGGCGCGGTCCAGGTTGACCTCGTCGGTGGCGAGCTCGGCGAGCAGCCGCATGCGGGCCAGCCGGGTCGGGCTCAGGGTATGGGTGGTGATCAGGTGGGGGCGGCTCAGCACGTGCCCCTGGAACCACTGGAACTGCAGCTTGCGGGCCAGGTCGAGCAGGTCGTGGGTCTCGACCCGCTGGGCGACGAGCCGGACGCGGGGGTACCGGCGGCACTGCCCGGCGACGGCGCTGATCGCGTGGCGGTCGCCGGCCAGCATGTTGACCTTGACGTAGTGGGCGAACGGCAGCAGGCGGGCGCGGGACGCGTCGCCGGCGAAGTCGTCCACGGCGATGCGGTGGCCCTGCTCGACGAGGCGGGCGACGCCGTCGAGCACCTCGTCGTCGACGGCGACGTCGGCCATCAGCTCCAGGCCGGCGGCGCCCGGCGGGAACGGCAGCGGCAGCTCGCCGACGATGAACTCGCGGGTGAGGTTGATGAAGCAGCGACGGTCGCCGACCAGCTCGGGGATGCCGAACGCGGTGAACGCCTCCACGATGACCCGGCTCGTCGCGGCGCTGTCGCGGACGGCGGCGTGCATCGCCTCGGGTCCGTCGCGGAACAGCAGCTCGTAGGCGGCGACGTGGCCGTGCCGGTCGTAGAGTGCCTGCCGGCCGATGTGTACGGGTCGGGTGCTGTCCACGTTCGCCTATCGGCAGGTCACGGCGGCGTTGAAGGAGAGGTCATCGCCCAGTTGCGGTCACGGTGACGTGGGGCGGGTCCTGGGGGCGATGATGTGCCCGGTGTACGCCACGGCGTCCAGGTATGCCAGCGCGGTCTCCTCCACCGGCAGCGGCGCCGCCAGCAGCATCGGCAGGTCCGACGCCTCGTAGGCCGCGACGAGGGACAGCAGCTCGCCGAGCGGCCCGACGCCGTCGACCAGGGCGTCGGTCACCTCGTGGCTCAGCGACAGGCGCGTGGCCAGCTCCGCGGCGCGCTGGCCGAGCAGGTCGGCGACGGCGGAGATCAGCCCGACGGTGAACGCCGGCTCTCCCGGCACCTCCATCCGCTCGGCGATGTTCTGGCACATGCGGGCCCGGGTGATCGCGCCGGACAGCTGCGCCGCGCCGGGGTCGTCAAGGTCGCTGACCAGCATGAGCGTGGCCCAGTCGCGGAGCCGGTCGACGCCGAGGAGCAGGACCGCCTCGTGGACCGAGGACACCTTGACCGGCAGGCCGAGCGCGTCGGCGTTGGCGGCGGCCATGAGCCGCAGGCTGAGCGCCGGGTCGCTGGTGACCAGGCCGACGACCCGGTTCAGCGGGATGCCCGGGCCGACGAGGAGGCCGAGCAGCTCGACCCGGGCCAGCCGCGACGGCGACAGCGCGGTGCCGGACACGACCTGGGGGCGGCCCAGGACGTACCCCTGGAAGAGGTCGAACCCGAGCGCCCTGGTGTGCTCGAGCTGCTCCCGGGTCTCGAGGCGTTCGGCGACGAGGATGAGGTTGGGGTACTTGCGGCAGCGTTCCACGGTGGCGACCAGCTCGTCCGGCGGCGTCTCCAGCACGTCGATCTTGACGTAGGTGGCCAGTTCGAGCAGCGGCTCGTGGCCCAGGCCGAACACGTAGTCGTCCAGCGCGATGCGGTACCCCTGCTCGACCAGCCGCGCGACGGCCGCGACCACGGTGTCGTCGATCGTGACGGTCTCGAGGACCTCCAGGACGACCTGCTCGTGGTCGAAGGGCAGCGGCAGGTCCCCGACGAGGAACTCGCGGGTGAGGTTCACGAAGCACAGGCCGCGTCCGCACAGCGACTCGATGCCGATCTCGGTGAAGGCGGTGATGAGGACGCGGCTGGTGGCGTACGCCCCACGCTCGTCGGCCTCCACCGCCCCGGCGTCGCCGCGGAAGAGCAACTCGTAGCCGTGGACGTCGCCGCGCCGGTCGAAGATCGGCTGACGTCCGACGTGCACTGCGCCGGAAGCGGGGAACATACCGCACACATCGACTCCGGCGGCGCGACAATGACCCCTTTGCCGCGGAAAAGTTGCCGCGGCGGCGCCTCGCCGTGCCGCGCTCAGGCCGCCGCGGCCATCGCGTGGATCTTCCAGCCGAGGTCGGGGAAGCCGGCCGCGTCCGCGACGTGGGCGCTGGCCGTGTTGGCCGGGTCGTGCAGGTACACCGCGACCGCGCCGCCCGCCACGATCCGCCGGGCGGCCCGCGCGACGAGCCGCCGGGCCAGGCCCCGGCCGCGGGCCCGCTCGTCGGTGCCGACGGAGATCTCGACACCGGACACGTCGTGGGGTTTCAGGCCGACCCCGGCGAGGTACGCGCCGTCCTCGTCCCGGGCGACGAGCACCTCACCCGGGAAGGGGCGCAGCCAGTCAGGGATGCCGGGGGAGTCCGACGGCTCCCACGCCCCGGCGTCCGGCAGCGCGGCCGGGGCCTGCGACCAGCGGAACACGCCGGTGAAGCAGACCTGGTCGGGGCGGCCCAGCACGGCCGGCAGCCGCGCGGCGAGGACGTCGGCGGCCGCGTCGGCGGGCAGGCCGGCGACGAGGGCGGCGACCGCGTCGCGGTGCGCGGGTGGCACGGACAGCACCCCGCGCCCGCCGGCGTCGGTGACCCCGAGCATCAGCTGCTCCGCGCCGTCCCAGCGGGGCTTGTCCCGGGCCGGGTGGCCGACGACGGCGATCCCCGCCCCGGGCGGGGGCCACGCGCCGAGCCAGACCTGCAGGAACCTCGTCAGCACGAACGCCTCCGCGGAAAGGATCGAGAGCCCAGCCAGGACCACATCCTAGGCGCTCGATCCTTTCCAGCAGGTCCCCGACAGCAGACCGAAGGCCGACGCAAGGCCGACGCAAGGCCGACGGAAGGCCGGCAACAGCGCCGTCAGCCGACGAGCAGTACCTCGGGCGCGTCCTGGGGCGCCGCGACCCCGGCGGCGAAGTTGCGCTGCACCTGCGCCGCCTCGGTCGTGCTGGGGTTGGCGTTGGTGCACGACACCGGCGCGCTGCTGCCGGACATGAGGTCCGAGCACAGCCCGGTCCGCCGGTCCGGCAGGCCGAGGATGTGGCCGAACTCGTGCGTGGCGATCCGCAGCGGGTAGTAGCCGTCGACGACGGCCTCCCGCCCCATGTACCAGCGTCCGTTGCCGAGGCTCGTGGTGTACGTCCTGGGCCAGCCGTTGTCGGCGTAGACCCGGATGTTGGGTGTCCGGCCGGCGGTGACGGGCACCAGCCGGACGTTGCTGACCCGGCCGTTCCACACGGTGGCGGCCTGGTCGACCACCGCGACGAACTCCTGCGCCTGGCTCGCGTCGTAGTAGAGGGTACGGGTGGCCGCGTGCGCGGGTGCCGCGCCGGCCAACTGGACGCCGACCAGTGCCGCGATGGCGAGCAGCACGGTGGCGAATCTGCGTCTGAGCATGCCCAGAGGCTAGCTTTGCATAGACGGCAACCGATATATATCAGTCAGCTCATACCAGTACCCCGGCCACCGCCGCCACGACGGTGGCGGCCTGGCGGCGGCCGGTCTCGGCGGCCGCGGCGCGCCTGGCCGGGTCGAGCACGTTGCGGCCGATCGCGGCCTTCGCCTCGGCGTCGGGGGTGACCACGACGGAGCGCACCCCCGCGCCGAGCGCGGCCAGCTCGGTGGCCACCCGCCCGGAGCGGCGCAGCGACGCCGTCGACGGGGCGAGCACCACGACCCGGTCGTGGCCGCGGGCGAGGTGGACGTTGGCGGCGGAGCGGGACCCGCCGTCCATGTACCGCCGGCCGCCGATGGTGACCGTGGGCCAGACGACCGGCACGGCGCAGCTGGCCGCGACCGCGGAGACCAGGTCCACCCCGCTGTCGCGGTCGAAGGCAACCTCCTCGCCGGTCTCGGCGTCGACGGCGGTGATCAGCACGCGCGGCGCGTCCGGCCACTCGTGACTGGGCAGCCGCCCGGCGATGACGTCGCGGCGGACCTGTTCGTCGACGGTGTCCGCGGTACGCGCGGCGTGCCCCAACCGGCGCAGCGCCTGCCGGTCGTCGCCGGGGCGCAGGCCGGCGGCGGCGTAGCGCAGCATCGTGCCGGCCCCGAAGTGCGCGGCGATCTCCCCGGTGGCGGGCCGGCGCTGGCGCTCGTACAGCTCCTCGACCGGCACGCCGCTGGTCACCTGGGCGGCGACGACCGCGCCGGCGGACGTGCCGACGACCAGGTCGGCCCTGGTGAGGTCGACGCCGGCGGCGGCCAGGCCGGCGATGATGCCGGTCTCCCAGGCGACGCCGGTGACGCCACCGCCGCCGAGGACGAGCGCAAATGAGGGGTGAGGAGGCATGCGGCAACTGTAGGGTTCCGCGAATGCGTGAGCTCGTCGTGCTGGGGACCAGCAGCCAGGTGCCGACCCGGGCGCGCAACCACAACGGGTACTTCCTGCGCTGGGACAACGAGGGATTCCTGTTCGACCCCGGGGACGGCACGCAGCGGCAGATGTCGCACGCGGGGGTGCCGGCCACCGACATCACCCGGATCTGCCTGACGCACTTCCACGGCGACCACTGCCTCGGGCTGCCCGGGGTGGTGCAGCGCATCTCGCTGGACAACGCCCCGCACCCCGTGACGGCGCACTTCCCGGCGAGCGGGCGGGTGTTCTTCGACCGGCTCCGGCACGCGTCGGTCTTCTACGACGCCGCGGACATCCGTCCCGAGCCGGTCGGCGGGGACGGCCCCATCGTCACCACTCCGACGTGGTCGCTCGAGGCGAGAGCCCTGGACCACGGCATCGACACGTACGGCTACCGCCTGGTCGAGGCCGACGGCCGGCGGATGGTGCCGGAGCTGCTGCGGCGGCACGGCATCGCGGGCCCGGCGGTCGGCGCGTTGCAGCGCGACGGCGCCGTGACGCTCGACGGCCGGACGGTGACCGTCGAGGAGGTCAGCGTGCTGCGACCCGGCCAGCGGTTCGCGTTCATCATGGACACCCGCCTGTGCGAGGGCGTGACCGCCCTGGCCGACGGCGCCGACCTGCTGGTGATCGAGTCCACGTACCTGGACGTGGACGCCGGTCTGGCCGCGGCGCACGGGCACCTGACGGCAGGTCAGGCGGCCCGGGTCGCGGCCGATTGCGGGGTGCGCACCCTCGTGCTCACCCATTTCTCGCAGCGTTACGACGACCCTGAGCGCTTCGCCGACGAGGCGGCGAAGGTGTTCGACGGTGAGGTCGTGGTGGCGGAGGACCTGGCCCGGGTCCGGGTGCCGGCCCGCCGCCCCTGAACGTTCAGGGACCTCACCCTGTACTTGTCACGCCCTACCGGCTGCTCCCGGGTCAGTCGCACTCGCGGCAGATCGGGGCGCCGTTCTTCTCGCGGGAGAGCTGGCTGCGGTGGTGCACGAGGAAGCAGCTGGAGCAGCGGAACTCGTCCAGCCGCATCGGCACCACCGGCACGGTCAGCTCCTCGTCGGGAAGCTCCGCCCCGGGCAGCTCGAAACCGACCTCGCTGTCGTCGACGTCGACGGACGGCGACTGGGCGTTGGCCCGCCGGGCGGTGAGCTCTTCGAGGCTGTCCTCGGCGAGGTCGGTGCCGACGGGGTGGCGTGGCGCGTCGTAGTCAGTGCTGATGGCCATGGCGTTCACCCTCTCTTGGTGACTGTGGTTGTGTAACGAACGCCGCCGGCCTCGGATGTGTTCCCCGACCGACATGAATGAATACCGCCGGGACCAAATCGGTCCACTGTGGACATATCAACAGCGTTGGCGCCCACGAGGCTACCTCGCCCGGCTGGCCGTTCGCGGTGTTTTCGGATTCTGGTTTCCGACGATCGCGGCGGCGGCCGCGCGGCCGGACAGCCAGGCCGCCTCCACCCTTGGCCGGCCATACCCGTCGCCGGCCAGATACACGCCCTCCACCTGCGCAAACGCCGATGCGGCGGGCTGGGCGGGGCGGGCCGCCGGCCAGCGGCGCGCGGTCACGGCGACCGCGGCGTCGGGCAGGTCCAGCAGCTCCCTCACGGCGGCCTCAACGTCGGCGACGGCCGATTCCATGGCGAAACCCGGTGTGGTGTGCGCCACCAGGACCGGTGCACCGTCCCCGCGCCGCGACCCGTCGTCACAGACGGTGGTGAGCACCGGGTGATCGTTGACGAAGGCCCCGGTCAGCGGCGCCCAGCAGCGGCGGCGGTAGCGCAGCGCGACAGCCAGGGACGGCTGCCAGTCCTGCGCCTCGGCGAGGGGCGCCGCCGCCGGCAGCAGCGCGGCCGCCTGCGGGGCGGGCATCGCCAGCACCACCGTGCCGTCCAGCACTGTCAGGTCTTTGACAGCTACCCCACAGGTCACATCAAGCCCGGCCGCGAGGTCCACGGCGAGGGACGCCAGCCCGCCGGGGGCGGACCACCGCTGCGGGACGGCCGCGCCGGCGGGGTGCGGGCGGTGGCCGTACACCGCGAAATCGGGACCGGACCAGGGGCGCGCCAGACCTTCGTCCTGCCAGCGGGCCACGACCGCCCCGAACCCGGGGTCGGTGACGGTGAAGTAGGCCGCGCCCAGGTCCACCGGGCGGCCGTCCAGCACGTCGCCACCGAGCCGACCGCCGGGCGCCGCGGCCCGCTCCAGGAGCCGCACCGGCACGCCGGCGTCCCGCAACGCCCCCGCGCACGCCAGCCCCGCCACACCCGCGCCGACCACCACCACCGCCATCGGCCCAGTCTCGCAGGATGCTTAGGCTCTCGGGATGAACCTTCCACAGCGGGCCCGGGTCGTCGTCATCGGCGGAGGGGTGATCGGCACGTCGGTCGCCTACCACCTGGCGAAGGAGGGCGTGACCGACGTGCTGCTGCTGGAGCGCGACCGGCTCACCGCCGGCACCACCTGGCACGCGGCCGGGCTGATGGTGACGTTCGGGTCGCTGTCGGAGACCTCGACGCGGATGCGGCAGTACACCCGCGACCTGTACGCGTCGCTGGAGGCGGAGACCGGCCTGTCCACCGGGCTGCGGCAGTGCGGGTTCATCGAGGTCGCCGCCGACCTCGGCCGCCTGGAGGAGTACCGGCGGGTCGCCGCGTTCAACCGGCACCTCGGCGTCGACGTGCACGAGATCTCCCCGAAGGAGGTGCTCGACCTGTTCCCCCTCGCCCGTGTCGACGACGTCCTCGCCGGGTTCTACGTCGCCGAGGACGGCCGGGCCAACCCCGTCGACGTGACCATGTCCCTGGCCAAGGGCGCCCGGCAGCGCGGGGTCCGCATCATGGAGGGCGTCGCGGTCACCGGGGTGCTGCGCGCCCGGGGCGCCGTCACCGGGGTCCGCACGCCGTTCGGCGACGTCGAGGCCGAGACCGTGGTCAACTGCGCCGGCATGTGGGCGCGGCAGCTCGGCGAGGACGCCGGGGTCAGCATCCCGCTGCAGGCCGCCGAGCACTACTACCTCATCACCGAGCCGATCGACGGGGTGCACGCCGGGCTGCCGGTGCTGGAGGACCCCGGCGCCTACGGGTACTTCCGTGAGGAGGGCGGCGGGCTCATGATCGGCCTGTTCGAGGGGCAGGCGGCGCCGTGGTCGGTGCGCCGGGTGCCGGACGACTTCTCGTTCGGCACGCTGCCGCCGGACTGGGACCGGATGGCGCCGTACCTGGAGGCGGCGATGGACCGCATCCCAGTCACCACCACCGCCGGCGTGCGCACCTTCTTCTGCGGGCCGGAGAGCTTCACCCCCGACCTGGCGCCCATCTTCGGCGAGGCGCCGGAGCTGCGCGGGTACTTCGTGGCCGCCGGGCTCAACTCGATCGGCATCCTCACCGGCGGCGGGATCGGCCGGGCCCTGGCGCACTGGATCGCCGGCGGCGAGCCCGACGTCGACGTGACCGGCATGCACATCGACCGGCTCCAGCCCTACCAGCGCAACCTGCGGTACCGGGCGGAGCGCACCGTCGAGGCGCTCGGCATGGTGTACCAGACGCACTACCCCCACAAGGCGATGCGCTCCGCGCGGGGCGCCCGGCGCTCACCGCTGCACGACCGGCTCGCCCCGCTCGAGCCGTACCTGCGCGACGTGTCCGGGTGGGAGATGCCGGACGTGTACGGCTTCCCGGGCGTACCGAAGCCGTCGTGGTCGCGGCCGGAGTGGTTCCCGCAGTGGGCGTCCGAGCACCGCGCGGTCCGCGAAGGGGTCGCCGTCATGGACATGTCGTTCATGGCCAAGTTCCTCGTCCAGGGCCGCGACGCCGGCGAGGTGCTGGAGCGGCTGTCGGCCAACCGGGTCGGCGGCGGCCTGGTCACCTACACCCAGTGGCTCAACGAGCGCGGCACCATCGAGGCCGACCTCACCGTCACCGAGCTGGCCGAGGACCGGTTCTGGGTGGTCGCGTCGGACACCGCGCACCGGCACGTGCTGGCCCGGCTGCAGCGGCACACCGCGGACCGGCACGCGTTCGTCACCGACGTCACCTCGGCGTGGGCGCAGCTCAACGTGCAGGGCCCGCGGTCGCGGGAGCTGCTGGCGGCGGTCAGCGACACCGACGTGACGATGCCCTTCCGGGGCGCCCGGGAGCTGGAGATCGGCTACGCGCGGGTGCTCTGCCTGCGCATCACGTACGTCGGCGAGCTCGGCTACGAGCTGTACGTGCCGGCCGAGCAGGCGGTGCACGTGTACGACCGGCTCGTCGCGGCCGGCGCCGACGTGGGGCTGCGCCACGCCGGGCTGAAGGCCCTCGCCAGCCTGCGGCTGGAGAAGGGGTACCGCGACTACGGCCACGACATCGACAACACCGACGACCCGCTGTCGGCGGGCCTCGGGTTCGCCGTCGCGTTCGACAAGCCGTCGTTCATCGGCCGGGACGCGGTGCTCGCCCTGCGCGACGCGGGCCCGCCGCGCCGGCGGCTCGTGCAGATCCTCGTGACGGACCCGTCGGCGCTGCTCTTCCACGGCGAGGTCGTGCGCCGCGACGGCCGCGACGTCGGCTACGTGCGGGCCGCGTCCTACGGCCACACCCTCGGCGGCGCGGTCGGCCTGGCGTTGCTCGACGCGGGCGCCGACGGGCTCGACCAGGCCTGGCTGGACGCCGGGGCGCTCACGGTGCTCGTCGCGGACCGCGAGTACCCGGTCCGTGCTTCCCTGCGTCCGCTGTACGACCCGACGAGCGCACGGGTCCGCGCCTGACGGCCGGCTCGCCGCTCTGGTGGTCCCGGTCCTGGGGCGCTCCGGCGGCGCGCCGGTCCCCGGTCAGGGGGTGGGTGCGGTGGGGGGCTGGCCGCAGATGAAGTGGGGCTCCGGGTCGTAGCGCCAGGTGAAGCGTTCGCGGCGGATCTCCTTGCCGTCCTGCTTGAACACGCGGAACGCCTCCTGGGTGAAGCCCGGCAGGCCGTCGGTCGGGTTGCAGTCCGGTTCGCGCAGGTACGTGGTGGGCGGCTGGACGACCTTCGTGCGGGGACCGTACTCGGCGGTGACGTCCCAGCGTTTCGTGCCGTAAATGGTGACGGTGACCGACGTGTCGGTGGTGGCGGTGTCGATCAGGATGCCGGTCGGGGCGTCGTTGCGGAAGCGCAGGTCCAGGGACGGGTAGACGACGGTCGCCTCGATCACCGCGGGGTAGCGGTCGAAGTAGTACGTGTGCGGGCGGTGCTCCACGTCCTGCAGGCCGGCGTAGAACACGGCGTTGAACAGGGTGGTGGCGACCTGCGACACGCCACCGCCCGGGGAGTTCTTGATCTTGCCGTCCTCGATGCCGGGGGCGTCGACGTAGCCCTTGGCGTGGGTGCGCTGGCCGACGTGGCCGTTGAGGGAGAACGTCTGGCCGGGCAGGACCACGGCGCCGCGCAGGGCCTCGGCCATGGTGCGGATGTTGACCACCCGGGGCTGGCCGGCGACGAACTTCGTGGTGAACGTCGACACCTGCTCCCGGATGCCGAGGGCGCCGAGCTGCGCCGCGGACACCGCGGCCGGTTTGGCGGCGATGCCGACCTCGACCCGGCGCGGGGTCGCCGACGTGCGCAGCGCGGCCAGTATCGCCGGGGTGGCCCCGGCGAGGTCGGCCTGCTCGCCGTCGACCTGCGGTTTCACCACCGGGCGGCCGTCCTGCACGGTGAACGTCGCGTCGGTCGGGGCGAGCTCCACCTTGGCGAAGGCCGGCACCGCCTTGCGCAGCGCGGCCGTGTCCAGGGACGGCTGGATCAGCCCGTCGGCGTCGGACTCCAGTTTCAGGGCGGCCGCGATCGCCGTCGCCGGGACGGTGACGTCGCCGCGGGGGGTGACGACGACCAGCGGCGCGGCGACGGCGGGGGTCGCGAGCTCGGCGACGAGCCGGTCGACGTCGGCCTTGGTGCTGCGCGGCACGAGATCCACGACCGGGAAGTCGACGGTACCGCGGCGCAGCCAGCCGGCCTCCAGGATCGCGCCGACCCGGTGCCGGTCGATGCCGCGGCCGCTGACCGGGTACACGGCGACGGGTCGCTGCCGGTCGAAGCGGACCGCGGGCAGCACCGGCGCGTCGCCCTGGGCGCCGAGGTGGGTCATCAGCGCCTCGTACACGCGGGCCGCGTCGGCGCGCACGACCGGCTCGACGCTGATGCCGCCGTGCAGCCACGCGAACGGGCCCGGAGTGGCCCGTACGGCCCGCTCGACGGTCGCCGCGACGTCCAGGACCAGGCCGACGCCGGCGGGGTCGACGGTGGCGGCGGTCCCGCCGACGCGGACCGCGACCGGCGCGGCGACCCGCTCGCGCAGGCTGTCGCGCAGCAGCCGGACGGCGTCGGCGCGGGAGTGGCCGCCGAGGTCGACGCCGAGGACGTGCACGCCGCGGTCGACGTCGTGGGCGTACGTGCTGACCGCCGTGGCCACGGGCACCACGACCAGCAGCGTCACGGTCGCGGTCAGCCTGCGCCGGCGGCGGGCCCGGGCGCGCCGCACGATGGGCGGCACCACGGGGCGCTCCGGCGGCGCGGTGGGGGCCAGGCGGCGCAGTCGGGACAGCAGGTCCGTTGCCATACACCACAGCCTGCCCGATTTGTACCGTCTGTCTGGCTTGATCGGTCCCGATGTCCCCCAACGTGTCACTGTGATGGCGGCGCGTGCAGCGCGTATGCCGTTCTCGGGGCGGACCTGCCACCGGCAGCGACACTGATGGGCCTCGCTGGCAGGATGTACGGGTGCGGCAGTTCGGGACGTTGGCCATGCGGGTGCGCTCGCCGGAGGCGAGTGCCGCCCTGACGCATGCCGCCCGCCGCATCGGCCTGCCCGTGGCGCAGCTGCCGGGCGACCCGGCCGAGGTCACCGGGCTGCGCTCGGCCGACGGCGTCGCGTGGCGGGCGGCCGGCGGCTACCTCACCACGCTCATCGCCGGCGGCGTCGACATCCGCCTGCACGGCGCCGGGCCCAGCTGGTTCGCCGGGCTGCCCCGCGACGTCACCGGCCGCGACATCCGCCTGGTCAGCGTCGGCGAGGCCCCCGACCTCGTCGGCCCGCGGCCCGCCGTGGCGAAGCTCGCCGACGAGAAGCACCCGGCGTTCTCCGCCGCGTGGGTGCGCAACGCCGACGACCTGCGCAACCGGCTGCGCACCGCCCGGCTGCCCGCCGACAGCACGCTGATCATCATGGACCACTGGCTGGACCTCGCCTCGGAGTACCGGGTCTTCACCATCGGCCGCGAGCCGGTCGCCTGGTCGCCGTACGTGGTGGAGGGCGAGGAGTGGAGCCCGAGCCTGCGCCACCATCGCGCGTCGTGGCACGACGAGGCCGCCACGTTCGTCGCGCTGATGCTCGCCGACCTGCCGGCCGAGGACGTCCCGCCGACCGCGGTCATCGACGTCGGGCGCACCGACGCCGGCGACTTCGCCGTGCTCGAGGTCAACAACGTGTGGAGCTCCGGGCTGTACAGCTGCGACCCCGACGGCGTGCTGCGCGCCGTGCTCGCCGCCAACGACCCCGACTGCGCCCCGCGCTGGCGCTGGCAGCCCGCCCCGGCCCTCGGCGCCTGACACCGCCCCCGCGCCGCTGCTGTTACCGTCGGCGGCGTGGTGGATCTCGTGGGCCGGCTGCGGGTCGGGTTCCACTGGCGCGGCGGGCCCGAGCTGGCGTACGCGGACATCACCGAATGGTGGCGGGACCCGGTGGTGCTGCGGGACCTGCCGGCCGCCCTCGCCGCGCTCGTCCCCGGCACGCCGACGCTGGTGGCCGGGCCGGTGTCCCGGGGCAGCCTGATCGGGGCGCTGGTCGCGGCGCACCTCGGCGCCGGGCTGGTCGAGGTGCGCAAGAACGACCGGGTCGCGCTCGGGTCCGATCCGGCGTTCGTCCGCCGGTCGCTGCCACCGTCCTACCACGGCGGCGGCGGGACCATGAGCTTCCGGCGAGGGCTGGTGCGCCCCGGCGACCGGGTCGTGTGCGTGGACGACTGGATCGAGCACGGCACCCAGGCCGCCGCGACCCGCGAGATGGTCCTCGAGGCCGGCGGGGAGTTCCTCGGCACCGTCTGCGTCGTGGACGACATGGACGACGGCGACCCGCTGCGGTCGGCGCTCGGGGTCCGGGCGCTGCTGCGGGCCGCTGACCTGTGACCCGCCGCCCGGGAAAACCCGGTGACAGGTCCGGGACACTGAGATCATGACGCCGGACAACGTGCTGCTCGCCGGGATCGTCGGCTCGACCGCCTACGGACTGGCCGGTCCGGGCTCCGACATCGACCGCCTCGGCATGTACGCCGTGCCGACCGTCGCGCTGCACGGGCTGCGGCAGCCGGCCGAGTCGATCGTCTCCACGCACCCGGACGTGACGTTCCACGAGGCCCGCAAGTACTGCTCGCTCGCCCTCGGCGGCAACCCGACGGTGTCGGAGCTGCTGTGGCTGCCCGATGAGCTGTACGAGACCCGCACCGCCCTCGGCGAGGAGCTGATCGCGGTCCGCTCGTCGCTGCTGTCCGCCAAGCGCGTCCGCGACGCGTACCTCGGCTACGCCACCCAGCAGTTCCGCAAGCTGGAGTCCCGCGGCGACGGCTCGTTCTCCTCCGAGACCCGCCACCGCACCGCCAAGCACGCCCGGCACCTGCTGCGGCTGTGCTGGCAGGGGTACACCGCCTACACCACCGGCGTCATCCACATCCGCCTCGACGACCCGCAGCGCTTCCTGGACTTCGGCGAGCGGGTCGCCGGCGGCGACATCGACGCGGCCCGCCGGATGCTGGCCGACTACGAGGCCGCGTTCGACGCGACCCCCGGGGTGCTGCCGGCGGAGCCGGACGAGCGGGTCGCCGAGGACTGGCTGCGCCGCGTCCGTGCCGCGTTCCTGCCCGCGGCGTGACGCCCGGGGCGCACGTCGGGCGGCTCCCCCGGCGAGCTCAGCCGGGCGTCACTTCGCGTCGGCGGCGCCGGCGAGGCGCTGCAGCTGGCCGTGGTGCACGTCGCTGACCCATTCCCAGCCGGGTCTGGCCGACGGGCCGATCCGCGGGTCGGCGGCGTCCCGGCCGTCGCGCAGGGCGAGGACGTACGCCCGGTCCCGGTCGATGCGTGCGGCCACCTCGCCGGCGCCGCCGACGCCGCCGTGGCCGGGGACGACGACCCCGGCGCCGCCCGCCACGCGCTCCAGCAGCAGCAGCGCGTCGAGGTAGTCGTCGAACGGGTCGGCGGTGGCGTCCAGGCCGAACATCGGGATCAGCACGTCGGACAGCATGTCGCCGGCGACGAGCACCCCGCGGTCCTCGATCAGCAGCGCCGCGTGGCCCGGTGCGTGCGCCCGGTGCTCGACGATCCGCACCCGGGGGCCGTCCCACGGCACGTGCGTGGTCCCCGCGGGCAGGGCGGTGACCAGGCCGAACAGGTCCAGCGGGACGTGCTCGGCGATGCCCGTCGGCTCCAGGTGCTCGATGATCTCGGCCTTCGTCCCCGGGTCGGCCAGCTGGTCGCGGGCGCTGGCCGCGCAGCGGGCCGTGCCGTACCGCGGGGCCTCGCCGAGGCGGGGGTGCCACAGCAGGTGGTCCCAGTGCGGGTGCGTGGAGAAGCCCGCCACGACGGTGCGGCCCGAGCCGGCCAGGTCGTCGGCGAGGCAGGCCAGCTCGTGGTCCTGCACCCCGGGGTCGATGAGCAGCACGCCGTCCCGGCCGTGCACGACCACGGCGTTGCTCTGGCAGAACCCGCTCTCGTGGACCAACACGCCCTCCGCGACCTGCGTCAGCACGGCGACCCCTTCCGCTTGTGGTTTGCAACCGCTTCCGGCCGACGGTAAGGCCAGTGGTGGCAGATTGCAAGCACTCTGCAGGCGTGCCGGTCGGGTCCCCGGCGCCCGGGTCGTGGTGGTCGAGGGCTGGTGGTCAGCGCACGGCGGCGACCGCGGCGTCGGGGCCGCCGCGCCACAGCGTGCCGGCCTCGGTGAAGCCGGCCTCGCGCAGCGCCTCCAGGTGCCAGCCGACCGGCGGCAGGTGCTCGGCGCTGGCGCCCTTCGGGTGCACCACGGCCCGGCGCGCCATCAGCGGGCCGAGGACCGGGTCGGCCGCCGCCAGTTCCCACCAGCCCGTCCAGGTCGGCGCGGCGCCGGCCGCGTACCGGGCGTCGCGGCGCGCGTCGGCCAGCGCGACGAGCCGCCCGGTGAGGCCGGGCAGCAGCGGCTCGGGCATGTGGTCGGCGTTGACCAGCAGGCCGCCCGGGCGCAGGACGGTGCGCAGCTCGCCGTACAGCTCGCGGAGTCGCCCCGCCGGCAGCCAGTGCAGGGCCGTCGCGGTGAGGACCGCGTCGTAGTCGGGGTGCGGCAGGGCCTCGACCCAGGCGGGGTCGCGCAGGTCGGCGGTCACGACGGCGGCCCGCCCGGCGAGCGAGGCGCCGGCGACGCACAACAGCACCGGGTCCACGTCGAGGAGGGTGACCGTGGCGCCGGGCAGCCGGCGCAGGACCCGCAGCGCGATCGAGCCGGTGCCGCCGGCCAGGTCGAGCACCCGCGGCGCGGTGCCGGCGACGGCCTCGACGGCGTCGAGCATGGCGGCGATGCGGTGCTCGCGGTCCGGCATGAACGCCGACTGCTGCAGGTCCCAGCCTTCCTGCCACGCCCCCGGATCGGCAAGGTAAGGAGTCATACCTACCACGCTACTTACCCGTGGCATCGATGTCCAGCACTGCGCCGGCGACAGGAGCCTCAGCGGAAGGCGCGCCGGTACGCGGCCGGCGTGGTGTTGACCGCGGCACGGAAGCGGCGGCGCAGGTTGACCGCGGAGGACAGCCCGACGCGCCCGGCGATCGTCTCCACCGGCAGGTCGGTCTCCTCCAGCAGCGCCCGGGTGCTCGCGATGCGGCGGTCGAGCAGCCACCGCCCCGGTGAGATGCCGAGCTGCTCGTGGAAGTGGCGGTTGAGCGTCCGCGGCGACATGCCCGACCTCGCCGCGAGGACCGCCAGGGTGAGCGGCTGGTCGAGGTTCGCGGCGATCCAGTCCAGCAGCGGGGCGAGGGAGTCGGGGACGGGGCCGGTGGTCGGCAGCGCCGGGTACTGCCGCTGGTGGCCCTCGCGCTGCGGCGCGGCGGCGAACTGCCGGCCGATGCGCATCGCCAGCGCGGCACCGTGCTCGCGGCGGACCTGGTTGAGACACAGGTCGACGGTGGTGGCGGTGGCGCCGGCGGTCGCGACGTCGCCGTGGTCGACGTACAGGACGGTGCCGTCGGCGCGGACCTTCGGGTAGTGGCGGGCCAGCCAGCCGGTGATCTCCCAGTGCGCGGCGGCGGTGCGCCCGTCCAGCAGGCCCAGGTGCGCGGGGACGTGGATGCCGGCGCTGACCGCGACGATCCGGGCGCCACGGGTGTGCGCGGCCAGGACGGCGTCGCAGATGTCGTCGGTGAGGGCGGGCGCGGGGCACCAGCCGGCGATGAGGATCGTGCCGGCGTCGTCGAGGGCCTCCAGGCCGGCCTCGACGATGAGGTCGGCGCCCATCGTGGTGCGGATCGGGCCGGGCCGGGTCGCGCACAACCGGAACTCGTAGTGCCGCGGGATGTCGGGGCCGTGGTCGCCGAAGACCGCCGACGCGCACGTCACCGGGTACATCTCCTGGACCGGCCCGAGCAGTGCGACGACGCGGTGCGGCATGGCACGAATGTACCCAAGGATGTCGCCCGGACGCCTGTGCAGGTCCACCCGCCGCCTGAAGAATCAGTGATCATGGAGTGCTCCGGATGACCGCGGTCATCGCCCGGCGGCCGGACGGCGAGCTCGCGCCACGGCTCTGGACCAGGGATTTCACGTTCTACTTCGCGGCCCGCGTGGTATCGCTGCTGGGCGACGCGATGATGCCGGTCGCGGCGGCCCTGGCCGTCGGCGCCGTCTACGGCGTCTCCGGCGTGGGGTACGTTCTTGCCGTCTGGACCGCGCCGTTCGTGATGTTCATCGTCTTCGGCGGGGTGTTCTCCGACCGGGTCGGCGCCCGCGCCATGATGGTCGGCGCCGACGCGGTGCGCACCGTCACGCAGGGCGCGGTCGCCGTCGCGTTCTTCGCCGGCACCCCGCCGATGTGGCTGCTGCTGGCCGCGTCCGCGCTCGCCGGCCTCGCCGCCGCGATGTTCCAGCCGGGCGTCAACGGCATGGTGCCCCTGGTCGCGAAGGACCCGCAACGCGCCAACGGCACCCTGAAGATCGCCGACGCGGCGACGCAGCTGGGCGGGCCGGTCCTCGCGGGGCTGCTGATGACGCTGACCGGCGCGGGCGCGGTGTACCTGGTCGACGCCGGCACGTTCCTGGTCAGCGGCGCCTGCCTGGCACTGATCAGCCGGACCCCGGCGGCGGCGCCGCGCGCGGCGTCGACCGTGTTCGCGGACCTGCGCCGGGGCTGGGCGGAGTTCCGCTCCCGCAGCTGGATGTGGTCGGTGATCGTGGTCTGGGTCTTCTTCGGCCTGTTCGTGTTCGGCCCGTACATCCCCCTCGGGTCGCGGCTCATCGGGGAACGCCTCGGCGACGCCGCGTACGGCTGGACGATGGCCGGCCTCGGGTGCGGCACGGTGCTCGGCGGCCTCGTCGCCATCCGTTTCCGGCCGGCCCGTCCGCTCGCCGCGGGCGGCGTGGTGCTCATCGGCTTCGCCGCGATCCCGCTGTCGGTGGCCCTCGAACCACCCCTGCCCGTGCTCGTCGCGGGCCACCTGCTGGGCGGCGTCTCCTGGGCGTTCTGGTCGGTGATGTGGTCCACGAGCGTGCAGACGCTGGTGGCGCCGGAGGTGCTCAACCGGGTCACCGCGTACGAGGTCGCCGGCTCCGTCTCCGGCGTGGCCGTCGGTCAGGCCCTGGTCGGCCCCGCCGCGTCGGTGGTCGCGCCCCGGGACCTGCTGCTGCTGTCCACCGCGGTCACCGTGGCGGTGTGCGCGGCGGTGCTGCTCATCCGCCCGGTGCGCCGGCTGCGGCGGGCGTGAGGCCCGGGCTCTGCCGGCGCAGGGTGGACCCGTCGTGACGGTGGACCCGTCGTGACGGTCGGTGCCTACTCGAAGCGGCTGGGGTCCCCGGCGCCGACGCGCAGGATCTCGGGCTCGTCACCGGACAGGTCGACCACCGTGGTGGGCTCGACCCCGCACTCGCCGTCCACGACCGCGTCGACCTGGTGGTCGAGCAGCTCCTTGATCTCCCAGCCCTGCGTCATCGGCTCGTCCTGCCCGGGCAGCAGCAGCGTGCTGGACAGCAGTGGCTCGCCCAGCTCGGCGAGCAGCGCCTGGGTGACCGTGTGCTCCGGGATGCGCACGCCGACGGTGCGCTTCTTCGGGTGCAGCAGCCGGCGGGGCACCTCGGGGCTGGCCGGGAGGATGAACGTGTAGCTGCCCGGGGTCACCGCCTTGACCAGGCGGAACACCGAGTTGCTGATCTGCACGAACTGGCCCAGCTGCGCGAAGTCCCGGCACATCAACGTGAAATGGTGGCGGTCGTCGAGCTTGCGGATGTCCCGGATGCGGTCCAGACCCGGGCGGCTGCCGAGCTGGCAGCCCAGCGCGAAGCAGGAGTCCGTCGGGTAGGCGATCAGACCGTCGTCACGCAGCACCGTCACGATCTGCTGCAGCAGCCGCGGCTGCGGGTTGTCCGGGTGCACGTCGAGGAACCTGGCCACAGCGAAAGCGTACGCGCCGGGCCCGGACCGCCGGGGCTGGACCGCGGTCGATGACGCCTCGACCCGGCCCGGTGGCCCGACCGCAGCCAGGGAGCGATGCCATGCCCTCGCCGGCGTACGGCCCCAGGGGCACCGCCGGACCCGGTGCCGCCCCGGCCGGCACCGCACCCGCCACCCCGGTCCCGAGCCCGGCCGCCACCCATCGCCTTGCACCGACGACGGTCCCCCGGCCACCCACCCGACCCACCCGGATCCCGACCGAATCCGAACGCCGCGGTTCTCCGCACCCCCGCCGTCGCTTCGCCGTGCGGTCAGCGCTGGTCCGATGCGGTGCCGGTCCGGTTCGCTCGGTGGTGATGATGGTGGGCCGGGACCGGAACCATCACAACGGAACGCCGGTCGGATGTGTGACCCGGCGCCGATCGTGGTGTCGTGTCGGGCGGCAGGGTCGGCAACCGCTCCCGGGTCGAGTGCGCGATCGTCGGCTTGTCCGAAACGATCGGCCGGTGACGCCCGGGCCGCCGTGGCAGAGCCGGTCAGATGTGTGACTCGGCGCCGATGGTGGTGTCGGTGCCGTGGCCGGTGTGGACGACCGTGTCGGGCGGCAGGGTCAGCAGCCGCTGGCGGATCGAGCGCAGGATCGTGGGCTTGTCCGAGAACGATCGGCCGGTGGCGCCCGGGCCGCCCTGGAAGAGGGTGTCGCCGGTGAAGACGACGCCGAGGGTTGGGGCGGACAGGCAGACGGCGCCGGGGCTGTGGCCGGGGGTGTGCAGGACGGTCAGGTCGGTGCCGGCGACGGTGATGACCTGACCGTCCGCGAGGGTGGCCGAGGGTTCCAGGTCGGGGTGGCGCATGTGCCACAGCGGCAGATCCTCCGGGTGCAGCAGGATCGGCGCGCCGGTGCGCAGCGCCACCTCCGGGGCGGCGTCGATGTGGTCGTCGTGGCCGTGGGTGCAGACGATCGCCAGCAGGTGCCGGGAGCCGACGGCGTGCAGGATCGCGGTGGCGTCGTGGGCGGCGTCGATCACGACCGCCTCGGTGTCGTCGCCGACGATCCAGACGTTGTTGTCCACGTCGAACGTCTCGCCGTCCAGCGAGAACGTGCCCGACGTCACCAGTCGTTCGATACGCGCCATACGCCCCAGCTTAGAGACCTCGGCGCCGCTACAGTCCCGGGAACTTCCCGTTGCGGAACAGGTCGACGAAGATCTGGTGGTCGGCGCGGGCCCGGGCGCCGTAGGAGTGCGCGAAGTCGACCAGCGACGCCACGAACCCCTCCTCGTCGCGGGAGATCGCGGCGACGATCGCCTCCTCCGTGGAGAAGTTCACCAGGTCGTGGCTGGACTCGTCGTCGGCGACCGAGTGCATGCGGGCCGTCGCCCGGCCCAGGTAGTCCACCACGCCGGTCAGGTCGGCCAGCTCGTTGACGTCGCTCCAGTCCAGGTCCGCCGCGTACGGTGACACCTCCGCGACGACCTGCCCGACCCCGCGCAGCTCGGTGTAGCCGGCCCACGAGTCGGCGTGCGCCTGCAGGGCCCGCTGCGACTCGCTGGTGCGGTGCCCCTGGTGCTTGAAGTAGGCCTTCACCCGCGGGTCGGTGATCCAGCGGGACACCGCCGGCGTCTGGCCCTGCTTCATGTAGATGATGACGTCGTTCTCCAGGGCCTGGGTGTGGCCCTCGAGCAGCACGTTGTAGGAGGGCAGGCCGGCCGAGCCGATCCCGACGCCCTTGCGCATCACGACGTCCTTGATGGTGTACCGCGGCGAGCGGGTGCCGTCCCACGCCGGCAGCGTCGGCAGGTACGCCTCGAACGCGGCCTCGACCTCGGCCCGGGTCTGCGCGTCGACCGCGTACACGCCGTCGGTCATCGCGAAGCGGCGGTCGTAGTCCTCGATCACGGTCTGCTCGTCGAGCAGACCGACCCGGGTGTTCAGCCGGGCCCGCTGCAGCACGTCGCGCAGCACCCCGTCGGTGGTGTCGAGGGTCAGCGACCCGATCGCCTCCTCACCGCCGGCGGCGATGGCGCGCAGCTCCGTCGCGTACGTGCGGGCGTAGCCGGCGACCAGGTCACCGATCACGGTGTCGGACAGGGCCTTGGCGTAGCCGATCAGCGCGATGCTCGCCGCGAACCGCTTCAGGTCCCAGATGAACGGCCCGACGTACGCCTCGTCGAAGTCGTTGACGTTGAACACGAGGATGCCCTCGGAGTTCAGGTACGTGCCGAAGTTCTCCGCGTGCAGGTCGCCGTGGATCCACACGGCGGAGGTCTGCTCGTCGAGGAACGGGTCGGCGACGCCGTTGAGGTCGGCGTAGTAGACGCAGGCGCTGCCCCGGTAGAAGGCGAACGGGGTGGCGGCCATCTTGCGGAACTTGCGGCGGAACGCGGCCGGGTCCAGGGCCATCAGCTCGCCGAACTCGGTGACGAGTACGTCGACCAGCTGATCGGCCCGCTGCTGGGAGTCAACCATTGATCAACCGTAGGCACACCCGGGCGCCGGCGGACGCACAATGCCGCAATCACGACAGGCGCGAAGCGCACGTGGTTGATACCCTCGGCGCCCAACGGATCTCCCCCGCCCGAAGGACCCACGTGACCGCCCTGCTCGTCGTGCTCGTCGTGGTGCTGCTCGCCGCCGTCGTGGTGCTCGTGGTCGCCCTCACCCGGCGCCGCGGTCAGCAGCGGCCGGCGGCGCCGCAGGACCCGTTCCGGGACCGCGACGCGGACGTGCTGCGCGGCGACCCGCGCACCCTCACCGCCGGCGACACGGTCGAGATCCGGGGCCGGGCGTACACGGTCCGCGGCAGCCTGCACTACACGGAGCAGTCCTGGGGCTGGGCCGAGCACCTGCTCGACGACGCCGCCGGCGGCCCCAAGGTGTGGCTGTCGGTCGAGGAGGACCCGGACCTGGAGCTGGCGCTGTGGCACGAGGTGCCGTCGGCGACCGTGACCCCGGGCGCGCCGACGGTCGACTTCGACGGCCGCCGGTACACCAGGGACGAATCGGGCACGGCGAGATTCACCTCGACCGGCACGACCGGCCTCAACGCCACGGGCACCGCCAGGTACGCCGACTACGCGGCTCCCGACGGGGCGCTGCTGTCGTTCGAGTCCTACGCGGGGCCCGGCGAGCCCGACCGGTGGGAGGTCGGTCGCGGCGAGCGGCTGTCGCGCGCCGAGGTGCGCGTCTGGTCGCGGGGCGGCTGAGGTGCTCGTCACCCTCGACACGGCGTACACCGACACGACCGCCGCCGACCTGCGCTTCGCGCTCGGCCTGCCGCCGCAGCCGGCGCTGCGCACGATGACCGTCCGCCTGCCCGCCGGCGACGTCGAGTTGCGGCTGCTCGGCGCGTCGCACCAGATCCGGTTCGGCGCCGTCGACGAGACCCTGGCCTGCCTGCCCGCGGTCACCGCGCCGATGCCGGCCGTGTTCGAACGCCCCGGCTACCGGTTCGCCGCGACGGTCCGGCGGCTGGCGCCCGCCGCGTTCGAGGACGCCGTGTCGGACCTGCGCGACCGCGCCGGCGCCGGCGGGCACGTGCTGGCCGGCGCGTTCCCCGGCGACCGCAACGCCCTGACCGTCCTGGCCGCCCGGGCGGTCCCCGGCGGCGCCGAGTGGTGGACCGCGCACGCCTACCCCCAGACCGGCGAGCTGGTCATGACGGAGACGACAGTGATACGAGCATGAAGCGCATCTGGTACGTCCTGGCCGGCAGCCTCGCCGCGATCGGCCTGCTCATCGGCGGGTTCACCGCCTGCTCCGGCAACTTCTCCCCGACGTCGTACGTGGCCCGGCACTACACCCGCGCCGCGGCGCAGGACATCGGCACCGACGCCCGCGCCTACACCAGCGGCAAGTCCCCGACCCGGGTCGCGGACGAGATCACCCGCGCCTGGACCCCGGCCGGCCGGTACGCCGACGGCACCGGCGTCTACCTGCGCTACTCCAACGACTCCGTCGTGCTCAAACCGAACGGCACCGGCACGCTGATCCTGGTGGAGGGGCTGCGCACCGCGTACCGCCGCTACTCCGGCGTGGTCGGCAACGGCTGGATCGGCCGGGGCGACGGCAACAGCGGCCGCGGTGGCGGCCCCGGCTCCGGAAAGTAGACCGACATGCTCGATCTCGTCACCGACCTGGCGGTCACCCTCGGCTACGCCGCCGTCGGCATCGTCCTCATGGGGATCGGCGCCGTCCTCGTCGACCTCGCCACCCCCGGCTCCCTGCGGCATCTCATCTGGGACGAGCGCAACGCCAACGCCGCGATCCTGCTCGCCTCCAACCTCGTCGCCGTCGGCACCATCGCGACCACCGCGATCGTCGCCAGCGACGGCGACTTCCTGCGCGGCATCGGCTCCACCGCCGGCTACGGCTTCATCGGCCTGCTGGTCATGACCGTCGCGTTCGTGGTGCTGGACATGGCGACCCCCGGCAAGCTCGGCGAGCTGCTCGTGCACCCCGAGCCGCACCCGGCCGTGTGGATCAGCGCCGTGGTCCACCTGGCGGTCGGGGCCATCATCGCCGCGGCGATCCTCTGATGACCCGGCCGGAGGAGCCCGAGAAGCCGGCGTTCGCCCTTCCTGCGCCGGTACCGGAGGATCCGTCGCCGTCCGCGGGTGGCACCGCGCCCGCGTTCGCGGCGCCACCGGCGCCCGGTCAACCGGCCGCACCGGGCGACGCCGCCGGCCCGCCGCCGTTCGCCGTGCCCCCACCGCCGCCCGGCCACGGCCCGCCGCCGGCCCAGGGACCGGCCTACGGCCCGCCGCCCGGCTCCGCCCCACCGCCCGGCTATGGCCCGCCGCCGCCCGGTTACGGCCCGCCGCCCGGGGTGCAGCCCGCGTCGTCGCCGGGGGTCCAGCCGGTGCCGGCGCAGTTCGCGCCGACCTCGGGGGCGCCGGCGGTGGGCGTACCGCAGCAGCCGCCGACGACGAACGGCACACCCGCGGCGACCCGGTCGGGCGGGCTGCCCAAGGGCTGGCTGTGGGCCTTCCTCGCGCTCGCCGTCGTGGTCTGCGGCGTGTCGTGCTTCGGGGCCTTCGACACCTCCGGCACCACCGTCGACACCCCGGCCGCCGCCGACCAGCAGTCGGTCGTCGACGGGCTCGCCCGGGCCACCGCCGCGCACGGCATCTGCTACGGCTGGCGGCTGCAGAGCTCCGCCTCGACCGTGAACGTCGGCTCGAACCTCGGCGTCGGCAAGGCCGTCACCGACGACCCGGCGAAGTGCGCCAAGTACGTCGAGGTGCAGGGCAACGTCCGCTACTACCCGGACAGCAGCGAGTCGGAGGACACCGCGGCGTACAGCATCCGCAGCACCCTCGGCGACGGCGCGCGCCTCGACCCGGCCGCGTTCGACCGGCTCGGCGCCGGCACCAAACAGCTCCTGGACGACCCGGCGACCACGATCCTGGTCGCCGCCGACGCGCTGCCGCTGCTGACCCTGGAGGCCGGCCTCGCGCCGGCGCCGGTGCCGCCGCCGAGCGCCACCGGCAGCGTCGCGCCGGTCGCCACCGGCGGCAACGACTTCCTGCGCGACCGGTGGCCGCTGCTCGCGCTGTCCGGCGGGCTGCTGCTGGTGGCGGTCGGGGCGCTGTTCCTGGGCCGCCTGGTGTCCCGCCGCGCGGCGGCCGGCCCGCCGTCCGGTCCTGTGCCTGGTCCGGTGTCTGGTCCGGTGTCCGGTCCGCCGGCCGCCGGCTCGCCGTGAGCCGGTTCCGTCGCACGGCCGTGCTCGCGGCCGTGTTCGTCTGCGCGGCGTGCGGCCTGGTCTACGAGCTCGCCCTCGTGGCCCTCGGCAGCTACCTCATCGGCGACACCGCCGCGCAGGCGTCGATCGTGCTCGGCGTCATGGTCTTCGCCATGGGCATCGGCGCCCTGGCCGCCAAGCCGCTGCAGGGCCGGGCGCTGGTCGCGTTCGCCTGGATCGAGCTGCTCCTCGCGCTGCTCGGCGGGCTGTCGGTGCTCGCCCTCTACGCCGCGTTCGCGTGGCTGGACCTGTACGCCCCGGCCCTCGTCGCCGTCGCGCTCATCCTCGGCGCCCTCATCGGCGCCGAGATCCCGCTGCTCATGGTGCTGCTGCAACGCATCCGCCGGCAGGACGCGGGCAGCGCGGTGGCCGACCTGTTCGCCGCCGACTACGTCGGCGCCCTGCTCGGCGGGCTGGCGTTCCCGTTCCTGCTGCTGCCCGTCTTCGGCCAGCTCCGCGGCGCCCTCGTCGTCGGCGTGGTGAACGCCGTCATCGGCGTCGTCGTGGTGTTCGCCGTGTTCCGCCGCGACCTGAGCCGCCGCGCCGGCGCCGCGCTCACCGCCGGCGCTGTCACGGTCCTGGCTGTGCTCGGCGGCGCGTTCTGGGTGTCGGAGCCGTTCGAGGTGACCGCCCGCCAGCAGCTGTACGCCGACCCGGTGGTCTACTCCACCCACAGCCGCTACCAGGAGATCGTGCTCACCTCCTCGCTCGACGGTGCCGACGTGCGGCTCTTCCTCAACGGCGACCTGCAGTTCGCCTCGATCGACGAGTACCGCTACCACGAGGCCCTGGTCCACCCGGTGCTCGCCGGCCCGCACGGCAGCGTGCTCATCCTCGGCGGCGGCGACGGCCTCGCCCTGCGGGAGGTGCTGAAGTACCCGGACGTGCGCGCCGTGACCGAGGTGGAGCTGGACCCCGCGGTCATCGACCTGGCCCGCACCGACCCGCGGGTCCGCGCGCTCAACGCCGCCGCCTTCGACGACCCCCGCGTCCACCTGCTGAACCTCGACGCCTTCGCCTGGCTGCGCGACGGCCCGCCGCAGTTCGACGCGATCATCGTCGACATGCCCGACCCCGACGAGACCGCCACGGCGAAGCTGTACTCCGTCGAGTTCTACGCCATGGTCCGCCGCGCCCTCGCCCCCGGCGGCCGGGTCGTGGTGCAGTCCGGCTCGCCGTACTTCGCGCAGCGCTCGTACTGGTGCGTGGAGGCCTCGCTGCGCGAGGCGGGGTTCGCCACGTCGCCGTACCACGTCGACGTGCCGTCCTTCGGCGACTGGGGCTTCTTCCTCGCGGCCCCCGGCACCGCCCCGGCGCTCACGCTCCAGCCGCCCGCGCCGCTGCGCTTCCTCGACACCGACGTGCTGCGCGCCGCCACCGTCTTCCCCGCCGACCGCCGCCGCGTCCAGGTGCCACCGTCGACCCTGATGGACCCGCGCATCCTGCAGTACGCCCGCGAGGAGTGGAAGGGCTACTGACCGCTCAGCCCGTCCTGCCTCACCGGCCCGGCTGGCGCATCCACCACTCGGTGAACTCGCGGCACTGCCCGACCGTGTCGAGCCGGATCAGCCACAGGTTGCTGTACACCCGGTCCGGGTACACCGTCACCCCCTGCACGACGCTCAGGTCCGGCCCGACCGTCACCGGATGCCAGGTGAACGCCGTCTCGCCGGGCTCGTCCCGCCGGGCCAGCCACTGCCGCACGATCGCCGCCCGCCCCCGCCACGGCTCGTCGTACGGCGCCGGGTAGTACACCGCGTCCTGCGCGAACAGCCCGCCGATCTCCTCGCGGTCGTTGCTGTTCCACGCCCTCACGTAGCCCGACACCCAGTCGGTCACCGCCTCGAGGTCCGTCATCCCCTCTTCCTACCCCCTGCCCGCCCCGACCGCGATCCCGCACGGCCCCGGACCAGCGCGCCGTTCATGGCGCGGCTCGCGTCTAGCCGGCGGCGTCGAGGAGGTCGCGGGTCAGCAGGGGGTGCAGGGTGATGCCCTCGGCGGCGAGGGCCTCGGTGCCGCCCTCCTGACGGTCGATGACGCACACCGCGTGCTCGATGACGGCGCCCGCCTGGCGCAGCTCGGCGGCGGAGATGGCGATCTGCCCGCCCGAGGTGACCACGTCCTCGACGAGCAGGACCCGGCGGCCGGCGAGGTCGGTGCCCTCGGCGAGGCGGCGGGTGCCGTACGGCTTGGCGGCCTTGCGCACGAACGCGCACGGCAGCCCCGCGTGCCGGGCCAGGGCGACGACGACGGCGATACCGCCCATCTCCAGGCCGGCGAGGACCTCGGTGCCGGCGGGCACGAGCGGGGCGAGCCCGGCACCGACGGCGTCGAGCAGGACCGGGTCCGCCTCGAACTGGTACTTGTCGAAGTACTCGGTCGCGGTCCTGCCCGAGCGCAGGACGAACGAACCGCTCAGGCGGCACCGGGCGGCGATGGCCGCGGCGAGGTCAACGGTCTCCACGGACGTGCATCATCCCATTCACGGGGACAGACAACGGCGGCAGGTGCTGCCATGATGTGCCGCGTGATACGCCTCTATGGACTGCTCTTCCTCATCGACCTGGTGATGCTGGTCGTGGCGCTCATCGACTGCCTCTCCAGCGACGAGGACCGGGTGCGCAACCTGCCGAAGGTCGCGTGGGTGTTCATCATCCTGCTGTTCTCCCCCGTCGGATGGATCGCCTGGTACGTCGCCGGCCGTCCCCAGGCGGTCCGCGCCGGCGGCACGTGGCGGCCCGGTGGCGGCTTCCCCGAGCGGGAGCGCCCGCGGCCCGTGGCACCGGACGACGACCCGGAGTTCCTGCGCCAGATCGCCCGGTCCCGCCGCGACGACGAGGACATGTTCAGCCGGTGGGAGGCGGACCTGCGCCGCCGCGAGGAGGAGCTGCGCCGCCGCGAGGAGGAACGCCCGCAGTAGGCCCCCGCCCGGCGGGCAGCCGGGCCGAAACCAAAGGGTCAGGCCGAAACCAAAGGGTCAGGCCGAGACCGGGGTCAGGCCAGGCCGGCGGCGAGGCGGGCGCGCAGCCACGGCAGCATCACGGCGGCCTGGTCCTGCTGGAACCGGCGCAGCGTGGGCAGGCCGGGCGGGTCGGGCTCCCGGCCGCGGTCGGTGAACAACGCCGCCAGCCCCGCGATCACCGCCGTCACGTCGGCCGGGTCCGGCTCGAAGACGTCCAGGAGGGTGTCGGACGGGGCGCCACCGTACAGGCGGACGTTGAGCAGCAACGACAGCGTGTCGAACCACGGCACGCCCACCGCCGCGCCCGGCCAGTCGACGACCATGACCGAGCCGTCGGGCCGGATCAGCAGGTTGTCGGCGCGGATGTCCACGTGCACGAGCCGGTCGCCGGCGAGCGCCGTGACGCCGCGGTCGGCGAGCTCGACGAGCAGGTCCAGGTTGGACGCCGCCCACGGGTCGAGGGCGGCGGGCGGGTCGGCCGCCAGCCGCCGCCAGCCGCCGAAGCTGTCCGCCAGCAGCGACGGCAGCGACGGCAGCCCGGACACCGGGACCGGCAGGCGGCGCAGCGCGTCGAGGACCGCCGCCAGCTCGTCGTCCTGCCACGGTACGTGCGGCTGCCGGCCCTCCACGTCGGCGAACACCAGCGCCACCCACGTGCCGTCGTCGTGGAACCCGAGCAGCCGCGGCGCGGGCACGTCGGCCGGCAGCATCGCGGTGACCCTGGCCTCGGTGCGGTGCAGCTGCACGCTGTGCGCGTTCTGCGCGGCGCTGACCGCCTTCACGAACGCCCGGGATCCGTCGGCCAGCAGGACCCGGTCGGCGGTGCCGGGCGAGAACCCACCGGGCTGCGACACGGCCCGCACCACCGGGCCGCCCAGGATGGCGGTGACCGCCGCGTGCACCGTCGACGGCAGGTCGTCCCAGCCGATGCGTACCCCGGAAGCCTGCACCATCGCACGATCCTCGCACTCCCGGCCGTGCCTGCGCGAGAACCCGATCGTGGGCTGCTAGCATTCCGGGCGTCGTACAGGTGATCGGGGAAAGCGGGCGGACGGTGGACCGCGACGAAGGCACGCAGCGTCAGGGCCTCGGCCCGGTGCTCACCGTGCCGAACCTGATCAGTTTCGCCCGTCTGCTGGGTGTTCCGCTCTTCCTGTACCTCTTCCTCGCCACCGACGCCACCGGCTGGGCGATCGCCGTGCTCGTCGTCGGCGGGCTCAGCGACTGGGTCGACGGCTTCGCCGCCCGGCGCCTCAAGCAGGTCAGCCGCCTCGGCGAGCTGCTCGACCCGCTCGCCGACCGGCTGTACATCCTGGCCACCCTGTTCGCGCTGACGTTCAAGGACGTCGTGCCCTGGTGGTTCACGATCGCGCTGCTGGCCCGCGAGGCGGTCATGGTGCTGTGCCTGGTCGTGCTGCGCGTCCTCGGCCACGGCCCGCCGCCGGTGCACTACGTCGGCAAGACCGCGACCGCGGTGCTGCTCATGGGCTTCCCGATGATGCTGCTGGCGAAGTTCAGCGAGGCCGCCCGCCCGTGGGCGCTGCCGAGCGGCTGGGCGCTGCTGTGGTGGGGCATCGTCCTGTACTGGGTCGCCGCCGTCTTCTACTTCATCCAGGCCGCGATCCACGTGCGGGCCGGCCGGCTGCAAGCCTCCGACGCCTCGTGACCTTCGCTCGCCGCGACGACCTGCTCGGCGACCTGTTCCGCACGCCGCTCGACCCCGGCTACGCGCAGGCCGCCGCCCGCCGCGCGGCGACCGGCGAACCCCCACCCCGGTGGGGCCGGGCCGCCCGCGCGGTGACCCTCACCGCCGTCGGGTTCCTGCTCGCCGTGGCGTACCACCAGGCGGTCGCCGAGGCGCCGTCGGCGAGCCGGGCCCGCGACGACCTGGTCGCCGACGTCCGCTCCCGGCAGCGCACCGCCGAGGACCTGCAACGCCGGGTCGACGCGCTGCGCGCCCAGGTCGACCAGGCCCGCGACGACGCCCTCGCCGACGCGTCCGGCGCCGCGCGGCTGCGCGGCCTCGCGGCCCGCGCCGGCACCGGCAAGGTCACCGGCGACGGGGTCGTGGTCCGCGTGGCCGACGCGCCCCCGCAGGTCGACCCGGTCACCGGCAAGACCGCCGAGGAGAACCTCGGCATCGTGCTGGACCGCGACCTGCAGGACGTCGCCAACGGCCTGTTCCAGGCCGGCGCCGAGGCCATCGCCGTCAACGGCCAGCGCCTCACCGCCACCAGCACCATCCGCGCCGCGGGCGGCGTGATCCTGGTCGACTTCAGGCCGGTCACCAGCCCGTACGAGGTCGCCGCCATCGGCCCGTCCGACCTCACCGACCGCTTCTCCGCCTCCGCCACGGCCAAGCGCTTCCGCCGGTACGTCGACAACTACCGGATGCAGTTCGCCGTGAAGGCCCGCAAGGCCCTGGTCCTGGCCGCCGCCCCAGAACCGCCCCTGCGCTACGCCCACCCGCCGGCCCCGTCCCCCTCGGTCCCGGCCTCACCCTCACCCTCAGGAGGTCGCCGGTGATCGCGGTCATCGCGCTCGCCATCGGGGTCGCGGCGGGGATCTTCCTCGAGCCGACCGTGCCGCTGGGCCTGCAGCCGTACCTGCCGATCGCCGTCGTGGCCGCCCTGGACGCCGTCTTCGGCGGCGTGCGGGCCAAGCTCGACGGCATCTTCGACGACAAGCAGTTCGTCGTGTCGTTCGTGTCCAACGTGCTGGTCGCCGCCCTCATCGTGTACCTGGGCGACCAGCTCGGCGTCGGCGGCCAACTCTCCACCGGCGTCGTGGTCGTCCTGGGCGTGCGGATCTTCAGCAACGCCGCCGCCATCCGCCGCCACCTGTTCCGGGCATGACCGCCACGCCCGCCCCGGACCGGGACCCCGCGGCGTCGAACGACGGCAAGGACGCCCGCCGGCGCCCGCCGTCGCCTCGCCCCGTCCGTCAGGCGGGACCGTCCAGCCCGGTTCCCTCAGAGCAATCCCCCGGACCCAGACCCCAGGCCGGACCATCGAGCCAACTCCCCTCGGAGCAACTCCCTGGGCCCAGCCCTCAGGCGGGACCGTCGAGCCCGGTTCCCTCGGAGCAATCCCCCGGACCCAGCCCTCAGGCGGGATCATCAAGCCCGGTTCCCTCGGAGCAATCCCCCGGACCCAGACCCCAGGCGGGACCGTCCAGCCCGGTTCCCTCGGAGCAATCCCCCGGACCCAGACCCCAGGCCGGACCATCGAGCCCGGTTCCCTCAGAACAGCTCCCTGCACACATTCCCCAAACGGGCGACATTTCCGAAATGTCGGGCAAGGAAGGGGGCCGACACGTGGTGCATTCCGAAGGCGACGACGCTGGCATGACCGGTGAGGCAGGGCACGGGGCCACCCCCGCGACGCCCGGCGCGGCAGACGACGACGCTGGCACGACCGGTCAGGCCAGACACGAGGCCACCCCCGCCACGCCCGGCGCGGCAGACCCGGCCACCACCGCGGCGGCCGGCAGGGCGGGTGAGTCCGGCGCTCCCGGCGACACCACCCCCGCGGGTGACGGGGTCACCATGGCGGGCCCCGGCGCGGATGAGGCAGCCACCCCGACCGGCAGCGTGGGTGACCGGGTCGGCCACGACGGCAGCGACGGCAACAGCGACAGTGACCTGGCCACAGCCGGGGCCGGCAGGACCACGCGGGCGGGGTGGCTGCGGGGTGGGACGGGGATGGTGATCGCGCTGCTCGTCGGGTTGCTCGGGTTCGCCATCTCGGTGCAGTTCAAGGCGAGCAACTCCGACGCCGGGCTGGCGGCCGCCCGGCCGGAGGACCTGGTGCGCATCCTGTCCGACCTGGACGCGCAGCAGGACCGGCTGCGGCGGGAGATCGGGGACCTGGAGGAGACGCGGCGGCAGCTGGACTCGGGGGCGCAGGGGCGCGACGCAGCCCTGGCGGAGGCCCGCAAGCGCGCCGACGAGCTGGGGATCCTGGCCGGGACGTTGCCGGCGGAGGGGCCCGGGCTGTCGATCGAGATCACACCCGGGACGGAGAAGGTCAAGGCGGAGGTGATCCTGGACGCGGTCGAGGAGCTGCGGGGCGCCGGGGCCGAGGCGATGCAGATCAACGGGCACGACGGCGGCACGGTGCGGGTCGTCGCGTCGACGTATTTCGTGGACGGTGACAACGACCGGCTGGTGGTCGCCGGGCTGAGTCTCGCCGCACCCTATACGATCATGGTCATCGGCGGACCGGACACCATGCGCACGG
Source organism: Dactylosporangium aurantiacum (assembly GCF_000716715.1). GTDB lineage: Bacteria > Actinomycetota > Actinomycetes > Mycobacteriales > Micromonosporaceae > Dactylosporangium > Dactylosporangium aurantiacum. The sequence continues at coordinate 171,774 of NZ_JNYJ01000008.1, forward strand.
CGCTGAACATCCCCGGAGGGGTGGTGGACAGCGTGCGGCAGCACGGCGGTACGGTTCTGGTGCGTGCAGCGGATCCGGTGCGCGTGACCGCGTTGCACACCGCCGGTGAGTTGCAGTACGCAAAACCCGCCTGACGACTAAGGACCGACGTGATTCCCGAGGATCTGCGCTACACGGCGGAGCACGAGTGGCTCGCACCGGCCGAGGCCGGCGCCTTCAAGGTCGGCATCACCCACTTCGCACAGGAGGCGCTGGGCGACATCGTCTTCGTGCAGCTGCCCGAGGTCGGTGCGAAGGTCCAGGCCGGTGACGCGTTCGGTGAGGTCGAGTCGACCAAGAGCGTGTCCGAGATCTACGCGCCCGTGTCGGGTGAGGTCGTCGCGGTCAACGCGGCCCTCGACGCCACTCCCGAGGTGCTCAACTCCGACCCGTATGGGGACGGCTGGCTGGTCGAGCTCAAGGCCGACGACCCGGCGGCGGTCGACGCGCTGCTGGACGCCGCGGCGTACCGGGAGCTGACGGAAAACAGCTGAGCCGCGACAATACGGCTCACCGACATCGGCTGATCCGCGAATCGGCCGATTGAGCACGGCAAAGCGGAAACGCGAGCAGCACGAGAAGACAACGTCCGACGACCCGCGACAGGAATTGCGGCAATACGGTGCCGCGCGTCTGGTTGACCCGTGATTTCGGGCGTGACTAGGCTCGCTCAGTCAACCGTATGCATCGGCCTGTCGCATCGGAGGACACCCGAGAAGACGACCGTGAGGTGGTTCCATGACGCGCCCAGACGACGAGTTCCCCCCGCTCGACGTCACGTCCACGCTCAACCTTGGCGCCATTGAGGATGCCATCGCCGGGCCGGACGACGACGTGGTCCCCACCCGCGTGTCGGGTTCACTCCCGCCGGGCACGGCCCTGCTGGCCGTGCGCCGCGGGCCCAACGCCGGCGCGCGCTTCCTGCTCGACCACGACGTGACGACCAGCGGCCGTCACCCCGACAGTGACATCTTCCTCGACGACGTCACCGTGTCCCGGCGCCACGCCGAGTTCCACCGCGAGGGTGGCACGTTCACGGTCCGCGACGTGGGCAGCCTCAACGGCACCTATGTCAACCGTGAGCGGGTCGAGGCCGCCACCCTCAGCAACGGCGACGAGGTCCAGATCGGCAAGTTCCGCCTCGTGTTCGTGGCAGGACCGCGCCCCGACGAGAGCTGAGGCGATGACGGGGGCGACGGCAGCCGCCTGGGACACACCGCAGGACCGCGACGGGCACGACCGTGGCGGTCCTCCTGGCGCTGCCCGCGGGGAGCGCCTGATGAGCATCGGTGAGGTGCTCGCGCAGCTGCGCGCCGACTTCCCCGATGTGACGATCTCGAAGCTGCGGTTCCTGGAGACCGAGGGTCTGGTGGAGCCCCGCCGGACCCCGGCCGGGTACCGCAAGTACACCTGGACCGACATCGCCCGGCTGCGGTACGTGCTGACCGCCCAGCGCGACCAGTACCTGCCGCTGCGGGTGATCCGTGAGCACCTGGCCACGATGGGTGACCCGCTCACGGACGTGTCGCAGGCGGTGCCGGTCGAGGCGCCCGTGGAGATCCGGCTCACCCGCGACGAGCTGCTGGACAAGGCCGGGCTCGGCGACGCCACGCTGCGCGCCCTGGAGGAGTACGGCCTGCTGCGGGCCCGGCCGGGCGGGGGCTACGACGCCGACGCCCTGGAGGTCGCCACGGCGGCGGCGCGGCTGGCTGAGTTCGGCGTCGAGCCGCGCCACCTGCGCGCCTACCGGGCCGCCGCGGACCGCGAGGTCGGCCTGTTCAGCCAGCTGGTGTCGCCGATGACCCGGCACAGCAACCCGGCGGCGCGGGCCCGGGCGGCCGACACGGTGCACGAGCTGGCGGCGCTGACCCAGCGGGTGCATGCCGCGCTGGTACGTGCCGGTCTGCGGGAGATCCTGGGCAAATGACCGCTCCGGGGACCCTCCCCGGCACCCTCGACCGGAGCGATCTTCGCCACTGAGCGCACTTGTGCGGTGGCGCGAGTGGCACGACCGCCCCTGTGCCCGTGTACCGTGCAGGGAGTGGCAAGTCGACACGGAGGCGGGCAGTGCGAGAGCTGAATGTGGTCGGTGTACGCGTGGAGCTGCCTACCAATCAGCCCATCGTGTTGCTCAAGGAGGTCGACGGCGACCGCTACCTGCCGATCTGGATCGGTGCGGTGGAGGCGACCGCGATCGCCTACGAGCAGCAGGGGGTCAAGCCTGCCCGGCCGCTGACCCACGACCTGATGCGCGACATGCTGGCGGCGCTCAAGGCCCCGCTGAAGGCGGTCGAGATCGTCGAGATGCGGGACAACATCTTCTACGCCGAGCTCGTCATCGGCGACAACGTGCGGGTCTCCGCCCGGCCGAGTGACTCGATCGCCCTGGCGCTGCGCGTCGGCGCACCCATCCGCTGCGCGGACCAGGTGCTCACCGAGGCCGCGATCGTCATCCCGGACGAGCAGGAGGACGAGGTGGAGAAGTTCCGCGAGTTCCTGGAGCAGGTTCGCCCGGAGGACTTCGCCGGGTAGGTTCGGCACTGTGGCCACCCGCCGCCTCCGGTACCGGACGGCGAATCAGGACAAACGGTCACAGTGGCGACGCGCGGAAAATTCGGCGCACCGACACGCGGCGTGTCGCGGCGTTACCTCCACGCAGACCCTCAAGGTGCGCTATAGGGTTGCCGTGTTGACGCTGGAGGTGGGTCGCAATGCAACAGCCGCCCGATCCCGGGATACCCGGTCATGCTGCTGACACGGTTTCGGTGAGCGCTTTCGCCAAGTCCGACGACGTCGGCTACCGCGGTCCGACCGCCTGCCACGCCGCCGGGATCAGCTACCGGCAGCTCGACTACTGGGCCCGCACCGGGCTGGTCGTGCCGAGCGTGCGCGACGCGGCCGGCTCCGGCAGCCAGCGGCTCTACTCGTTCCGCGACATCGTCGTGCTCAAGGTGGTCAAGCGCCTCCTCGACGCCGGCGTCTCGCTGCAGAACATCCGCAAGGCGATCGACACCCTGCGCTCCCGCGGCGTCGCCGACCTGGCCGGCATCACCCTGATCTCCGACGGCACCACCGTCTACGAGTGCCGCTCCCCCGAGGAGGTCGTCGACCTGCTCCAGGGCGGTCAGGGCGTGTTCGGCATCGCGATCTCCGGCGCGTTCAAGGAGATCGAGGGCACCCTGTCGCACCTGCCGGCCGAGGCGGCCACCCCCGCCGAGGAGGCCCCCACGGCCACCGACGAGTTCGCCGCCACCGGCGGCGACGAGCTGGCGATGCGCCGGGCCCGCCGCCGCGCCGGCTGACGTCCCACCACCGCGACCACCACGCCGGTCGACCAACCCCCACGGTCGGCCGGCGTTTCCGTGCCCGGCGGCATGGCAGGAAAGGTGGGATCCGCGTCGTTGCGGACACCGCGCGGCGCCGGTGAGGATCGCAGGCATGGCAGCCCAGCGGGTCCTCGTCGCCCTCTTCGACGGCGTGCAGAGCCTCGACGTCACCGGCCCCGTCGAGGTGTTCGCCGGCGCCGAGCAGGCCAGGCCCGGCTCGTACACGATCCGCACCGGCAGCGTCGGGGGCGGCGCCGTCACCACGTCCAGCGGGCTGCGGATCACCCCCGACGAGGACCTGACCGGTGACCCGACCGGAGCGCCAGGCGCCGACGTGCTCGTCGTGCCGGGCGGCACCGGCACCCGCGCCGGCGACCCGCGGCTCGTCGCCTGGCTGCGCGCCGCCGCGCCGGGCGCGAACCGGGTGGCGTCGGTGTGCACCGGGGCGTTCCTGCTCGCCGAGGCCGGTCTGCTCGACGGGCGGCGCGCCACCACCCACTGGCGGCACGCGGGCGCCCTCGCCCGCCGCTTCCCGCGGGTCACCGTCGACACCGAGCCGATCTTCGTCCGCGACGGCGACGTGTGGACGTCCGCCGGGGTCACCGCCGGCATCGACCTCGCCCTCGCGGTCGTGGAGGCCGACCACGGCCGCGACATCGCCCTCACCATCGCCCGGCACCTGGTGATGTTCGTGCGCCGGCCCGGCGGGCAGCGGCAGTTCAGCGCGCAGCTGGCGGCGCAGGTCGCCGCCCGCGACCCGCTGCGGGAGGTGCAGCGGCACATCGCCGAGCACCCCGCCGGCGACCTGCGCGTCGACGCCCTGGCCAGGCTCGCGAACCTGTCGCCGCGACAGTTCAGCCGGGCGTTCACCGCCGAGGTCGGCACCCCACCCGGCCGCTACGTCGACCGGGTCCGCCTGGAGACCGCCCGCCGGCACCTGGAGGACGGCGCGTACGTCGAGGACACGGCGCGCGCCTGCGGCTACGGCACCGGCGAGGCCATGCGCCGGGCGTTCGTGCGGACGCTCGGGGTCACCCCGACCGACTACAAGGAGCGGTTCACATGCACCTGATCTTCGTCGTGTACGACGGGATGACCGCGCTCGACGCGATCGGCCCGTACGAGATGCTGTCCCGGCTGCCCGGTGCCACGGTCACGTTCGCCGGCGTGACGGCCGGCCCGGTGCGCACCGACACCGGCGCGCTGCGCCTCGTCGCCGACCGGGCCCTGGCCGACTGCGACGCCCCGGACCTCGTCCTCGTCCCCGGCGGGCCCGACGTGCGCGCGCAGACGTCGGACACGGCGCTGCACGCGTGGCTGCGCGCCGTGGACCCGGCGACGACGTGGACGACGTCGGTGTGCACGGGCTCGGTGATCCTCGCCGCCGCCGGCCTGCTGCGGGGCCGCACGGCAGCGTCGCACTGGCTCGCGCTGGACCTGCTGCCCCGCTACGGCGCCATCCCCTCACCCGAGCGGGTGGTCCGGGACGGCAAGTACGTCACCGGCGCCGGCGTCTCGGCCGGCATCGACCTGGCGCTCACCCTCGCCGCCACGATCGCCGGCCCGGACGTCGCCCAGTCGATCCAGCTCGCCACCGAGTACGACCCGCGGCCGCCGTTCACGGCCGGCTCGCCGCGGACCGCGCCGCCGGCGCTCGTGTCGCGGCTGCGGGCCAACCCCGGCCTGGTCATGTCCACGTAGACTGCGGGCGTGGCGTTCCGTGGCTGGCCCGCCGAGGCCCTCGACTTCTACGACGGTCTTGAGGCGGACAACTCCAAGACGTACTGGACGGCGCACAAGGCCGTCTACGACGACAAGGTCCGCGCCCCGATGACCGAGCTGCTCGCCGAGCTGGAGCCCGAGTTCGGCCCGGCGAAGATCTTCCGGCCGTACCGGGACGTGCGGTTCAGCGCCGACAAGTCGCCGTACAAGACGTCGTGCGCGGCGTCGTTCGAGCGTGGTGGCTACATCCAGCTGACCGCCGCCGGGCTCGCCGCGGGCGCCGGGGCGTACATGATGGACCCGCCGCAGTTGGCGAAGTTCCGCCAGGCCGTCGCCGACGACGCCAGCGGCGAGCGGCTCGCCGCGATCGTCGCCGACCTCGCCGCCCACGGCACCTCGGTGACGTCGCGGGAGCAGCTCAAGTCGGTGCCGCGCGGCTACCCGAAGGACCACCCGCGCGGTGACCTGCTGCGGCACAAGGGCCTGATCGCGTGGCACCAGTTCGAGCTGCGCCCGTGGCTGGGCACGGCGAAGGCGAAGACGCACGTGGTGACGTTCCTGCGCTCGTGCGCGCCGCTGCAGGAGTGGCTGGCCACGCACACCTGATCCCGGAGGACCCGAACGGTCCCCCGGGATCGGTCATGCGTTCAGCGGCGCTCCACCGCCGCAAGGACCACGTCGAACGGCGCGGCGGCGGCCCGGGCCGCCTCGGCGAGCTCGGCGGCCTCCCGCTCGGCGGCGTCCAGCCACAGCCCGCCCTCGGTCCGCATGGCCTCACGGGCCGCTGACGCGCCCGCCTCCCACGCGGCCTCCTCGGCGGCCGCCCGGACCAGCAGCTCCGGCGGCTCACCGACCGGCACCGCCGGCGGGTCCGCGAGGAGGTTGCCGGGCGGCACGACCACCACGGGCAGGCCGCCACCGACCAGGGTGGTCTGCCGCTGCGCCTCGAACGCCGGCGCGTCCGCGACCGCCTCGGCGTAGACGGCGGCGGTGCGCTCGGCGGTCGCCTGCCACGAGTGCCGGTCGCGGACCATCTGCCGGGCCTTCGACGCGAGCGCCTGGGCGAGCATCGGGTCCTGCAGCAGGGCGCTGACGGCGTCGGCGAGTCCGTCGGGCTCCCCGACGGGGAACCGGACACCGGTGACGCCGTGCTCGACGATGGACGCCAGCCCGCCGGTCGACGCGACTACCAGGGCGGCGCCGGATGCGGCGGCCTCCAGCGCGACGGTGCCGGTGGCCTCGTAGCGGCTGGGCATGACGAACGCGTCGGCGGCGGCCAGGACCGCGGCGAGGGTGCGCTGGTCGAGGTGGCCGGGGAAGCTCACGGCGCGGTGCAGCTTGCGCTTGCGGGCCTCCTCGATGAGCGCGGCCCGGTAGTCGCCGTCACCGGCGACCACGGCGCGGGTGCCGGGGTGCCGGTCGCGGATCGTCGGCAGGGCCGCCAGCAGGTCCTGGACGCCCTTCTCGGCGACGAGCCGGCCCGCGAACACCAGCAGCGGGCCCTCACCGGCGAAGCGGAGCCGGGCCGCGCGCACCTCGCGGGGCGTCGCGGTCCACAGGTCGGGGTCGATGCCGTTGGGCACCACGTCGACCCGGCCGGCGGGGATGTCGAACAGGTGCTGGACCTCCCACCGCAGGTAGTCGGTCGGCACGATCACCCGGCACGCCTCGGAGCCGAGCCACCATTCGACGGAGTGCACGGAGCGGCTCGCCTCGCCGGTGACATACCCCTGGTGCCGGCCCGCCTCGGTGGCCTGCATGGAGGCGACGAACGGCAGCCCGAGCGACTCCTTGAGGGTGACGGCGGCGTGGGTGACGAGCCAGTCGTGGGCGTGGATGACGTCGTAGCCCTCGTCGGGCACGGTGCGCCGCGCGGCCTCGGCGAGCAGGTGGTTGACGGCCATCGTGTGCTCGAGGCCGCCGGTGGTGTCGGCGGGCGGCGCGTCGGCGTGCACGACGCGGACGCCGTCGACGACGGTCACGTCCCCGGCGACGGCGGCGCCGACGGACGGGTCGTGCCGGGTGACGACGGTCACGGCGTGGCCGGCGGCCACCAGGGCGGTGGACAGTGCGGCGATACGCCCGCGGGGCGCATCATCGGTCGTCGGACGTTGGAATTCCCAGGCGATCATCAATACGCGCATAGCGGATACCTCTCGACGCCGACTGTCACCGTAGCGCGTTGCGGCGCTTGCGCGGAGCAGCTTCGCGGGCCAATTTCGTGGGCGGTGGTGTGGTGGATGATGCCGACTGCAACTTGCGGTTCTCCCTGATTACGGACCGTGCGTGCAGCAGCGCGGCGACCGAGCGGGCGGAGAAGGGGGCGCCCGTCGGGCGGTGCGGAGCGTCACCCTCTGCGATCTCGCTCACGGACCCGAGGCCGCACTCGGCGACGTGCGCCTCGGCGGCGGTGAGGACCGCGTCGACCGGCAGCCCGGCCGCCAGGCACGCCTCCACGTACGGGCCGAGCCACCACAGCCACACCGTCCCCTGGTGGTACGCGGTGTCCCGGGCGACGACCCCGCCGCGGTGGGTGCCGTGGTAGCCGTACTCGGCGGGGGCGAGGCTGCGCAGCCCGAGGGGGGTGAGCAGGGCGGCGCCGACGGCCCGCAGCACGTGCTCGCGCAGGTGCGCCTCGTCGGCGCCGGGCGCGTACGGCAGGCTGAACGCGAGGACCTGGTTGGGGCGCAGCACGGCGTCGTCGTGGACGCTGCCGCCGCCCTTCGGGTAGGCGGCCGGCTGGGCGTCCACGACGTCGAACAGCCAGCCGTCCGGTGCGCGGAACCGCTTCACGAACTGTGCCTTCACCGCGTCGCGGCGGGCCTGCACGACGGAGCCGTCGCGGCCGCAGCGTTCCCGCAGCGCGCCGACGGCGCCGAGCGCGTTGGCCCACAGGGCGTTGAGCTCGACGGGCTTGCCGTCGCGCGGGGTGATCGGGCCCCGCGGCAGGCGGGCGTTCATCCAGGTCAGGCCGGACTCGTCGGCGTCGATGACGAGCAGCCCGTCGGCGGGGTCGGCGCGCACCCCGTCGGCGGTGCCTTTCGTGTACGCGGCGATCACCCCCTCCAGCGCCGGCAGCAGCTCGGCGGCGAGGGCGTCGTCGCCGGTGCGGGCGATGTGCCGCTCGGCGGCGTGCACGAACCACAGCGGCCCGTCGGCGTCGCCGAGCGCCGCTCTCCCGGCCCCGGGGCGCATCCGCTCGGGCAGGTCGCGGTGCGCCCGCAGCAGCCGGGCGCCGTCGGCGAACCGGCCGGTGGCCAGGAACAGCCCCTCGTAGGCGGTCATCGTGTCGCGCAGGTAGCTGCCGAACCACGGGTACCCGGCGACGACCTCGGGCGTGCCGCCGGCGCCGGTGACGACGAACGTGTCGGCGGCCAGGACGAGGGCCTTGTCGACGGCGTCGCGGGCGCCGGCGGTGGCCGCGGTCCGCAGCAGCCGGCGGGCCCGGCGGCGGGCGGCGGCGACGACCTCCGGCGCGGGCGGCGGCACGGTGTCCAGGTCACCGGACCACGCCGACACCGACAGGGTCTCCCCGGCGGTGAGGGCGGCCTGGAACGTGCCGGCGGCCCACAGGTCCTCGACGGGGTTGAGGCCGCGGGCGGCCTCCTCGCGCGCGTACGCGTCCAGGTACCACTCGCCGACCGGCCGGAAGTCGGGGCCGTCGACGCGGTAGGTGTCCTCGACGGTGAACCCGCTGTCGCCGGCGAGCGCGACGGCGGGCGGCGGGGTGGTCCGGTCCCGTTCGACGTCGGCGTGCCGCCACGTGCACAGCGCCGTCAGCGTCAGCCGCACGGCGACCCCGGCGGGCGCGGCGACGAGCCGGTGCACCACGGCGACGCTGTTGCCGCCGTGGGTCATCGCCAGCTCGCGCTCCAGCACGACGTCGCCGACCCGCCAGCGCCAGCGGGGCACGCCGTCGGCGACCTCGAAGTGCTCCAGGTGGTGGTGGCCGGCCGGGTCGATCGCCCCGGACGCCCACTCGTGCACGGCGAGGCGCACCTCGGCGCCGCCGGGCAGGGTGAGGACCGGGTCGAGGGCGGCGAGCGCGAGGTGCCGCTGCGGCGTGACGAGCAGGCCGTGGTAGCGGCGCGTGCGCAGACCCGCGACCGTGCCGGTCGCGTATCCGCCGGTCCCGTCGGTGACGAGCCATTCGTGTTCGAACCCGGCCGCCGAGCCGCAGACATGGGGGCCGAACATCATGACCGATCCGGGGGGCATGTGCCCAACTATGATCTGAACTCCCTCGGTTGAAACGCGCGCCACGACGAAATTCGCGTGTGATTCATCCCAGCGGCATGTCAGGGCCACTGTCGGAGATCCGACGCGCAGTGCTGCACGATTCATTATTGGTGGCGTTGGGCATATGGCAGCCAGCTTCGCGCGTACTCGCGCGTGAACTTTCGACGCACGTAACACCGTGGCAACGCGGCATCGGTTGAACACCGGTGCCAGCCGATAGAGCAGGAGCTTCAGATGCAGGTGTGGCCGGGCAACCGGTACCCGTTGGGTGCTACGTACGACGGGCAGGGCACGAACTTCGCGATCTTCTCCGAAGTGGCGTCGGGCGTCGAACTGTGCCTCTTCGACGACAACGACGTCGAGGAGCGCATCAAACTCGTCGAGGTCGACGCGTTCGTGTGGCACGCGTACCTTCCCGGGGTCGAGCCGGGCCAGCGCTACGGTTTCCGCGTCCACGGTGAGTACGACCCGTCGCGGGGGCTGCGGTGCAATCCGCACAAGCTGCTGCTGGACCCGTATGCGAAGGCGATCGACGGCGACATCGCCTGGGACCCGGCCGTCTACGGCTACGACTTCAACGACCCGGAGCAGATGTCGACGGCGGACTCCGCGCCGTTCATGCCGAAGGCCGTCGTGGTCAACCCGTACTTCGACTGGGGCAACGACGCCGCGCCGCGGGTGCCGTACCACCACACCGTGGTCTACGAGGCGCACGTGAAGGGCCTGACGATGCGGCACCCGGAGGTGCCGGAGGAGCTGCGCGGCACGTACGCCGGCATCGCCCACCCGGCGATCATCGAGCATCTGCGCCGGCTCGGCGTGACCGCCCTGGAGCTGCTGCCGGTCCACCACTTCGTGCACGACCAGCGCCTGGTGGAGCTCGGCCTGTCCAACTACTGGGGCTACAACACCATCGGCTTCTTCGCCCCGTACCACGGCTACGCCCGGCGGCACCGCGGCCAGCAGGTCCAGGAGTTCCGCGGCATGGTCAAGGCGCTGCACGCGGCCGGCATCGAGGTGATCCTCGACGTCGTCTACAACCACACCGCCGAGGGCAACCACCTGGGCCCCACGCTCGGCTTCAAGGGCCTGGACAACGGCCACTACTACAAGCTCGAGGACGACGACAACCGGTACTACACCGACTACACGGGCACCGGCAACAGCCTCAACGTGCGCAACCCGCACACCTTGCAGCTCATCATGGACTCGCTGCGGTACTGGGTGACGGAGATGCGCGTCGACGGGTTCCGCTTCGACCTCGCCTCCACCCTCGCCCGCGAATTCTACGAGGTCGACCGGCTCTCCACGTTCTTCGAGGTCGTGCAGCAGGACCCGGTCGTCAACCAGGTGAAGCTCATCGCGGAGCCGTGGGACGTCGGCCCCGGCGGCTACCAGGTCGGCAACTTCCCGCCGCTGTGGACGGAGTGGAACGGCAAGTTCCGCGACACGGTCCGCGACTTCTGGCGCGGCGAGCCCGCGACCCTCAGCGAGTTCGCCAGCCGCATCTGCGGGTCGGCGGACCTGTACCAGGACGACGGCCGGCGGCCGTTCGCCAGCATCAACTTCGTCACGTGCCACGACGGGTTCACGCTCAACGACCTGGTGTCCTACAACGAGAAGCACAACGAGGACAACACCGAGGACAACCGCGACGGCGAGAGCCACAACCGGTCGTGGAACTGCGGCGTGGAGGGCCCCACCGACGACCCCGAGATCAACGCGCTGCGGGCCAAGCAGCGGCGCAACTTCCTGACCACGCTCATGCTGTCCCAGGGCGTGCCGATGATCGCCGCCGGTGACGAGCTGGGCCGCACCCAGGGCGGCAACAACAACGCGTACTGCCAGGACAACGACATCAGCTGGGTCGACTGGGAGAACGTCGACGAGCAGCTGCTCGCCTTCACCCGCGGGCTGGCCGCGTTCCGCGAACGGCACCGGGTGTTCCGCCGGCGGCGGTTCTTCACCGGCCGGCCCGTCACCCGGCACGAGGGCACCCCGATCCCGGACGTGGCCTGGTTCGCCACCGACGGCCGGCAGATGACCGAGGAGGACTGGGACAACCACTTCGGCAAGGCCCTGATGCTCTTCGTCAACGGCGAGTCGATCACCGAGCGCGGCTCGCACGGTGAGCGGCACGTCGACGACTCGTTCCTGCTGTGCTTCAACGCCCACTACGAGCCGCTCGAGTTCGTCATCCCGCAGCAGGACTACGGCAAGGAGTGGGAGCTGGTGATCGCGACCGCGCCCGGCTCGGCCCGCGGCGGCGTGTCGTACACCGCCGGCGGCACCCTCGTCGTGCCGGACCGGTCCCTCGTCGTGCTCGACCGGACGGTGTGAGCCGTGGTCGCGAACTTCCCGACCGGCACGTACCGGGTGCAGGTGCGCCCCGACTTCGACCTCGACGCGACCGCCGGGCTCGCCGGCTACCTGTACGACCTCGGCGCCAGCCACCTGTACTCCGCACCGCTGCTGGCCGCGACGCCCGGCTCCCCGCACGGCTACGACGTGGTCGACCCGACCCGGGTCAACCCGGAGCTCGGCGGCCCGGAGGCGCTGCGGCGGCTCGCCACCGCGCTGCGCCAGCAGGGCCTGGGCCTGGTCGTGGACATCGTGCCCAACCACATGGGGCTGTTCCAGCCGGCCGCGAACCCGGCCTGGTGGGACGTGCTCACGCACGGGCGGGAGTCGCGGTACGCGGACTGGTTCGACATCGACTGGGCCGCCGGCCCGCTCGTCGTGCCCGTCCTCGGCGACGAGGCCGACCTGGCGCGGCTGACCGTCGAGGACGGCGAGCTGCGCTACTACGAGCACCGCTTCCCGATCGCCCCCGGCACCGGCGGCGGCACCCCGCAGCAGGTCCACGACCGGCAGCACTACCGGCTCGTCGACTGGCGGCTGGGCAACCGGCTGCTCAACTACCGCCGGTTCTTCGCGGTGACGGAGCTGGCCGGGGTACGGGTCGAGGACCCGGCCGTGTTCGAGGCGACCCACGCGGAGGTGCTGCGCTGGGTCGCCGACGGCGACGTGCAGGGCATCCGGGTCGACCACCCGGACGGGCTGCGCGACCCCGGCGGCTACCTCACCGCACTGCGCGAACGGGCCCCGGACGCGTGGCTGGTGGTGGAGAAGATCCTGGAGCGTGGGGAGCCGCTGCCGCCGCACTGGCCGGTCGACGGCACCACCGGCTACGACGCCCTCGGCGAGGTCTGCGGCCTGTTCGTCGACCCGGACGGCGCGCCGCCCGTCGAGGGGCCCGGCTGGGACGAGGAGGCGCACGAGCAGAAGCTGGACGTGACCCGGCGGCTGTTCCCGGCGGAGCTGCGCCGTCTCGACGCGCTCGCCCCAAGCGTTGGAGCCGGCGCGAGCGCCGGCTCCAACGCTACAACGGAGACCCTCGGCGAGCTCGCCGCGAACTTCCACGTGTACCGCACGTACCTGCCGTACGGCCGGGCCGACTTCGACGCGGCCGTCGCCGAGACGAAACGCCGCCGGCCCGACCTCGCCGGCACCCTCGACGCGCTGACCCCGCGGCTGACCGACCCGGCCGACGAGCTGTGCGCCCGGTTCCAGCAGCTGACCGGCGCCGTCATGGCCAAGGGCGTCGAGGACACCGCCATGTACCGGTGGAACCGGTTCATCGCCCTCAACGAGGTCGGCGGCGACCCGTCCCGGTTCGGGGTGCCGCCGCAGGAGTTCCACGAGGCCGCCGCCCGCCGCCTCGAGCAGTGGCCGGCCGGCATGACGACCCTGTCGACCCACGACACGAAACGCGGCGAGGACGTGCGGGCCCGCCTGGCCGTGCTGTCCGAGGCGCCGGACCTGCTCATGCCCCTGTACGGGCGGGCCGGCATCCCCGACTTCTCGTTCGAGGCGCTGTTCTGGCAGACCGTCGTCGGCGCGTGGCCGATCGGCGCGGACCGGCTGCTGGCGTACCTGACGAAGGCCGCCCGCGAGGCGAACCGCTCCACCTCATGGGACGCGCCCGACGAGGCGTTCGAGGCGACATTCGCCGCCGCCGTGCGCCGCCTCGACGACGACGCCGCCCTGCGCGCCGACGTCGACGCGATCGTGCGGCGGATCCGGCCGTTCGGCTGGTCCAACGCGCTGGGCCAGAAGCTGGTGCAGCTCACCATGCCCGGCATCCCGGACGTCTACCAGGGCACCGAGCTGTGGGAGGACTCCCTCGTCGACCCGGACAACCGCCGCCCCGTCGACTTCGCCGAGCGCCGCGATCTGCTCGCCGCGCTCGACGCCGCGGCGGCGCCCCCGCCGGTCGACGACTCCGGCGTGGCGAAGCTGCTCGTGGTGAGCCGCGCCCTGCGGCTGCGGCGGGACCGGCCGGAGCTGTTCCAGCGCTACCACCCGGTGCCGGTCACCGGCGACGCCGCCGGGCACGCCGTCGCGTTCGACCGGGGTGGCGCCCTGACCGTCGCCACCCGGCTGCCGCTGCGGCTGGCCGCCGCCGGCGGCTGGGACGCCGAGGACCTCAAGCTCCCCGGCGGCGCCTGGACCGACGTGCTGACCGGCCGCGCCGTGGACTCCACCCGGGTCGGCGACATCCTGGCGACGTACCCCGTCGCGCTCTTGGTGAGGGAGTAGCTCGTGCACGAGTTCCGCGTCTGGGCCCCGGCGGCGGACACCGTCGGCCTGGCCACCGGCGGGTCGACCCTGCCCATGTCGCCCGACACGGGCGGCTGGTGGACGCTGACGCTGCCCGACGCCGGCCACGGCACCGAGTACGGGTTCGTCCTCGACGACGGCTCCGGCGGCCCTCAGGTGCTGCCCGACCCGCGCTCGCGCCGGCAGCCGCACGGCGTGCACGGTCTCAGCCAGGTGTACGAGCACGACCGGTACACCTGGAACGACGGCGGCTGGACCGGGCGCCAGCTGCCCGGCAGCGTCATCTACGAGCTGCACGTGGGCACGTTCACCCCCGGCGGCACGTTCGACTCGGCGATCGAGAAGCTGCCCTACCTGCGTGACCTCGGCGTCGACCTGGTCGAGCTGCTGCCGGTCAACACGTTCAACGGCGAGTGGAACTGGGGCTACGACGGCGTCGGCTGGCACGCCGTGCAGGAGTCCTACGGCGGCCCCGACGGCCTGAAACGCTTCGTCGACGCCGCCCACGCGCACGGGCTGGGCGTGATCATCGACGCGGTCTACAACCACTTCGGGCCGTCCGGCGCGTACACCCCGGCGTTCGGCCCGTACCTGTCGGCCGGCGCGAACACGTGGGGCCGGTCGCTGAACCTCGACGAGGCCGACTCCGGCGAGGTCCGCGCGTTCATCATCGACAGCGCCCTGCAGTGGCTGCGCGACTACCACGCCGACGGCCTGCGCCTGGACGCCGTGCACGCCCTCGTCGACCGCGGCGCCACGCACCTGCTGGAGGAGCTCGCGGTCGAGGTCGACGCCCTGTCGACCGCCGTCGGCCGGCCCCTGTCGCTGATCGCCGAGTCCGACCTCAACGACGCCCGGCTGGTCACCGCCCAGGAGGGCGGCGGCTACGGCCTGCACGCCCAGTGGGACGACGACGTCCACCACGCGCTGCACGCGCTGCTCACCGGCGAGCGGCAGGGGTACTACGGCGACTTCGGCTCCCCCGCCTGCTTCGCCAAGGTGTGGACGTCGGCGTTCTTCCACGACGGCACCTGGTCCTCGTTCCGCCGGCGCCGGCACGGCCGCCCGGTCGACACCCGCCGCATCCCCGGCCACCGCTTCGTGGTCTGCCTGCAGAACCACGACCAGATCGGCAACCGCGCGGTCGGTGACCGGCTCACCGAGGTGCTGTCCCCCGGCCTGCTGAAGGTCGGCGCGACGCTGCTGCTCACGTCGCCCTTCACCCCGATGCTGTTCATGGGCGAGGAGTTCGCCGCCCGCACCCCGTGGCAGTTCTTCACCAGCCACCCCGAGCCGGAGCTCGCCGGCGCCGTCCGGGAGGGCCGCCGCGCCGAGTTCGCCGAGCACGGCTGGCCACCCGGCGACGTGCCCGACCCGCAGGACCCGGCCACCTTCGAACGCTCCCACCTGGACTGGTCCGCCCAGGACCCGGCGATGCTGTCGGTGTACCGGTCGCTGATCGCGCTGCGCAAACGCCACCCGGCCCTCGCCGACCCGCGCCTGGACCTGGTCGAGGTCACCCACGACGACGGGGTGCTGCTGATCCGCCGCGGGCCGCACGTGGTGGTCGCCAACCTCACCGGCGACCCGCGCACGGTGCCCCTGTCGGCGGACTGCCTGCTCTTCAGCACCGACGACACGGTGCTCCTGCAGGCCGACACCCTGACGTTGCCCCCGGAGTCCGCCGCGGTCATCTGACGTCGCTCGGCCCCGCCCGGTGGGTCCGGTGCGGCCTAGGCGAGCCGGCGCAGCCGCCAGGTGACCTGCGTCCGCACGCCCGGGTCCGGGTCGGCGGCGAGGGGGCGCAGCGCGTCGGCGGCGCCGGGCCGGGCGAGGAAGCCGACGATCCCGGCGGCCGCGGCGCGGATCCCCGGGTCGGGGTCGGTGAGCAGGGACCGGGCGACGGCGTCGACGCGGGCCCGGTCGGGCTGGTTGCCGAGCGCCACCAGGGCGGTGTGCCGCAGGGCTCGGTCGCCCGCGTCGGCTCGCTGGTCTTGGTCGCCGCCGCCGTCGCCCGTCGGGGTGGGCGGCTGGAGCGCGGTGGCGGTCAGCTCGTCGAGGTCGGCGGGGT
Organism: Dactylosporangium aurantiacum; assembly: GCF_000716715.1. Classification (GTDB taxonomy): domain Bacteria; phylum Actinomycetota; class Actinomycetes; order Mycobacteriales; family Micromonosporaceae; genus Dactylosporangium; species Dactylosporangium aurantiacum. Next base: position 187,794 of record NZ_JNYJ01000008.1, read on the forward strand.
CGGCGGTGAGGCCGAGCGCCCACAGGCGGGTCAGCGGGCTGCCCGGGTGGGCGAGGATGTGCCGGCGGCTGCCCGCGGGGTCGGCGGCGACCAGGGCCTCGATCTCGTCGACCACGGGGTCGGCGCAGTCGCACACGGCGTCCATGGCGTGCAGGAGGTCGCGCAGCGTGCGGGCCATCCGCCGACGGTACCCGGGGGCACCGCCGGCGGACGCGTCGCGATCCGGTCAGGCGCGGGGCGGGATCTCCTGCAGCAGCCACGTGTTGCCGTCGGGGTCGGCGAAGTGGGCGTACAGGATGCCGCCGAGGTCGTCGACGGCGCCCATCGGCACCCCGCGGGCCAGCAGCAGCTCCCGGGACTTGTGGATGTCGGCGACGACGAGGTGCAGGCCGCGCAGCGTGCCCGGGGGCAGGTCGAGGCCCGGCAGGTCCTTGTACAGCACGATCGAGCACGCGGAGCCGGGCGGGGTCAGCTGGGTGACGCGGGCGCCGGTGCCGGGCTGGACGTCGTGGTCGAGGTGGAAGCCGAGCAGGTCCACGTAGAAGGCGAGCGCGCGGTCGACGTCGGCGACGGGCACCGGGACGAGCTCGAGGCGCATGTCGGGCACCGGCGGCAGCTCCACGCCCGCCAGGTACGTCTCGAGGGTGCCGAAGCCGGCCTCCAGGCCCTCCTTCATCCCCGACTGCAGGGCGGCGTCGCGGGCCTCCTTCGACGGGTACCGCACCAGCGTGGTGATCATCGTGTGGCTGCCGAACGCGGTCAGGGTCAGCGTGTTGAGCGTCTCCGGCCAGCCGGGTCCCCACGTCTCGGTGCTGACGACCCGCAGCGGGCGGTCGATCTCCTGGTAGGTGCCGGTCAGCACCAGCTCGGCGTCGCCGTCGCCGCGCAGCACGTAGCGGAACGCGCCGCCGGGGCGCAGGTCGATCTCGCAGACGTCCATGCGCCAGCCGGGCGGGCCGGCCATCCAGTTGGGCAGGTGCTCGGGCTTGGTGTAGCAGTCGAAGACCAGGGCGCGGGGCGCGGCGACGGTGCGCCGGATCTGGATGTCGGTGTCGCTGGGCAGCTCGAACGTGGTGACGCCGGGCTCATGCATCAGGCTCATCGGTGCCGTCCTTCTGTTGCAGGGTCTTGAGGTAGCTGTCGAGTCGGGCGTAGTTCTCGTCCCAGAACCGCCGGTACTGCTCGGCGAACTCCGTCACCGCGCGCATGGGTGCCGCCTCCAGCCGGCAGGGGCGCCACTGCGCCTCGCGGCCGCGGCTGATCAGGCCGGCCTGCTCCAGCACCCGCAGGTGCTTGGAGATCGCCGGGCCGCTCATGGCGAAGGGCGCGGACAGCTCCTTCACGGTCGCCTCGCCGCGGGTGAGCCGGGCGAGGATCGCGCGCCGGGTCGGGTCGGCGAGCGCCGCGAAGGTGACACTGAGCTGATCGGTGACCATCCGTTACCTCACCACTTGGTTATCTAACCTATCGGTTATTTAAGCGTGCCGGCGTACGGGTCGTCAAGCGGGTCCGGCGCGGCTCGGTCCCGGGCGCGTCTTCGCCGGGTGAGCTCAAGGACCGGGCGGTCGGGTAGCCTCACGGGGATGTTCGGCCACGTGGCGGCGTCCGCTTTCAAGTGCGGCTTCGGGGGGTTCCACAGCGTCCGGTCGGCGCGGCTGGAGCTCACCGTCCCCCGGCGGCAGGAGCTGGTCGACGTGTGGGCGGACCTCGCCGACGCCGAGGCCAGGTTCCGGCTCGGCTGGGGCGAGGACGGCCCCGTGGTCGACCGCGACGAGACCGACCCCATGGTGATCGCCGACACGGGCGCCGAGTTCGTCGGCCGTGACCCGCAGACCGGGGTCGCCGTCGCCAGCGTCGGGTTCGGCCGGGCCGGTAACGGGTTCATGGAGGTCGGCGGGCTCGTCCACCCGGCGTTCCGGCGGTTCGGGTTCGGCCGGGAGGCGCTCGACCTCGTCTGCGCGTTCGCGCACCAGCACTTCGGCATCGTCGAGCTGCGCGCCCGCTGCGAGACCGACAACGAGGCCAGCCGCCGCTGGCTGGCCTCGGCCGGCTTCCTGCCGCTGGAGGGCATCTCCATGCACACGCTGCCCGACGGCCGCAGCATGGCGACGATCCAGTGGCGGCGCCTGGACCCGACCGCGCGGCGCCGGTGCAAGCAGCCGTTCACCCCGGCCGAGTAGCCCCCGGGCTTCCTGGCACCTGACCCCGGGTCCGGCCCGGCTACGGCTTCTTCAGCGTCGCCTGCAGGGCGCCGACGACGCCGGCCAGCTCGGCGAGGAGGCCGCCGATGGTGCTGGTGTCGTTGCCGCCGATGGTGACGGCGCGCAGCTCCGCGGGCTTCGGCAGCTTCGCCACGATCTCGGGCAGGGCGTCGACGAGCTTGGCCTGGATGGCCTCGGCGGACTGGGTGTTGTCGATGTCGGCGCGCAGGCGTTCGCGTTCCAGGTCCAGCAGCGCGCGGTCGTGGGCGGCGCGGGCGCGGGCGGCCTCCACGGCCAGTTCGCCGTCGACGGTGAGGCGGCGCAGCTCGGTCTCGCGTTCGATGCGCAGCCGGCCGATCTCGGCCTCCTCGGCGGCCCGCTGCCGCTCCAGGGCCATCGCGTGGCGGGTCGTGGCGTCCTGCAGGTCGGCGAGGGCCCGGCTGTCCTCCTCCTGCCGCTGCGAGCGGCGCAGCTGCTCGCCGGCCTCCTGGTCGAACTGCAGCGCGGCGTTGCGGGCGCGCAGCTCGGCGAGCTCCCGGTCGCTCTCGATCTGCTGGGTCTGGCGCAGCCGGGACGCGGCCAGCTCGCGGGCGCCGATCGCCTCGTCGGCGGCGAGCTCGGCGAGGCGGGCGATGCGGCCCTGCTCGGAGCGGTACGGCTTCTGCAGGTTCTCCCACAGCCGCGCCGAGCTGACCACGGCCTCCTTGATCTGCACGGTGACGATGCGCAGGCCGAGGCCGGCCGAGGTGTTGGCGGCGGCGTCGGCGGAGGTGCCCTCGGCGACGGCGCGCAGGCGGGCGGTGAGCTCCTCGATGATCGGCTGCTTGTCGCTGAGGACGTCGCTGACGCCGAGGGTGGCGACCTTGTCCTTGATGGCGGCCTCGGCCTGCTCCTTGAGCTGCAGGTTGACCAGTCGCATCGGGTCCTCGGCGTCGCCGAAGTCGAGTTTGCGGTACGCGGTGGAGAAGTCCTCGATGATCCACTGCACGTACGCCTGGACGAGGACGCCCTGCAGTTCGCGGCAGATGCAGAAGGCGTTGATGAGGATGGTCTGCATCGCGCCGGGCACGACGAGATACGAGTCGGTCGCCGGGTTGTACCGGAACGACACGCCGAGCCCGACGTGCAGGGGTTCGCTGCGGCCGCGGCGGGTGTGCACGACGAACGCGTTCGGCGGGACGATCACGGTCTTCCACCGGCCGATCCCGGTGACCCGGACCTCGACCGCGTTCGGCGCGGGCTGGGCCGCCTGCTGCCGGTCCCGGCCGCGGGTCGGCCCGCCCGGGGCGGGCGCCTGCGCGGCCGGGGCCGGGGCGCTGCGTTTGGAGCGCAGGTCCGCCTCGAGGCGTTCCTGTTGTGCGACGACCTGCTGCAGGTACTGGTTCCCGCTCGACGACATCCGCCCGCTCCCTGACCGTGGGACTCACTGTGGGATTCCGGGCACCATCTTGGCCGCCCCCGTCAAGGGGCGGCCATCGAACGAGCGGTCAGGCGTTGAACAGGTCCGCGATCTGTTTCATCCGCGCGTCGGTGGTCAGGTCCTCCAGCGTCAGCGGCAGCGGCACCCGCCAGTTCGGGTACTGCGTGGTCGTCCCCGGCAGGTTCGGCTGGCGGACCTCGCCGAGCACGTCGTACGGGGAGGCGAGCACGATCCGGCAGGGGGTGCGCAGCAGCAGCTGGTGCATCGCCAGGACGATCTCCTCGTCGGTGCTGTCGGGGCCGGTGAGCCCCTCGGCGTCGAGCAGGTCGAGCAGGGCGGTGCGGTCGGCGGTCGCGGTGGCCCACTCGACCTTGACGTCCCGGGTGAGGACGCCTGCCTCGGCCCGGGCCAGGACGTGCTCGCCGGACAGGAACCCGGCGGCGGTCGGCAGGTCGTGGGTGGAGATGCTGGCCATCGCGTTGTCGGGCCAGTCGCCGGGCGGCAGGAACCGGCCGTCGTCGTCGCGGGTGAACCACAGCACGGCCGAGCCGAGAATGTTGCGGTCCTGCAGGGTCGTGGTGACGACCTCCTCGACGGTGCCGAGGTCCTCGCCGACGACGACGGCGCCGGCGAGCTTCGCCTCCTCGACGAGGATGCCGAGCATGGCCGCGTCGTCGTAGTAGACGTACGTGCCCCGCGCCGGGCTCTGGCCGGGCGGCACCCACCACAGCCGCCACAGCCCGGCGACGTGGTCGACGCGCAGCCCGCCGGCGTGGCGGAAGATGTCCCGCAGCAGGGTCCGCCAGGCGGCGTAGCCGGTGTCGGCGAGCCGGTCGGGGCTCCACGTGGCCAGGCCCCAGTCCTGACCCTGCTGGTTGAACGCGTCGGGTGGCGCGCCGACCTTCGCGCCGGCGGCGATGACGTCCTGCAGGGTCCAGGCGTCGGCGCCGCCGGGGTCGATGCCGACGGCGAGGTCGTGGATGATGCCGACGCTCATGCCGTCGGCGGCGGCGTTCGCGGCGGCGAGCTGCTCGGCGCAGCGCCGCTGCAGCCACGTGTGGAACGCGACGGCGGCCGGGTCGGCGACGGCGTAGGCGGCGGGTCCGGGGCGGCGCAGCTCGGCGGGCCAGGTCCGCCAGTCGGGGCCGTGGTCGCCGACGAGCGCGCAGTAGACGGCGAAGTCGGTGAGGTCCGAGCGCTCCGCCGGCACCCGGGCGGCACCGGCGGGGCACAGCAGGGTGAGCGCGGCGCGTTTGGCCCGCCACACGCCGTCGTAGTCGATGAGGCCGTCGGCGGCGGGGGCGGGGCGCAGCGCGTCGACGGCGGCGCGCACGGCGGCGGTGGCGTCGCGGTACTCGGGCAGGTCGGTGACGCGCAGGTAGAGCGGGTTGACGAACCGCCGCGACGACGGCGAGTACGGCGAGGCCGGCAGCGGGTCGACGGGCGCGACCGCGTGCAGCGGGTTGACGAGGATCGCCCCGGCGCCGGTCGACTTCGCCCAGCGGGTGAACGCGGCGAGGTCGGCGAAGTCGCCGACGCCCCACGAGCCGGCCGAGCGCAGCCCGTACAGCTGCAGCATCCACCCCCAGGTGCGCGGCACCTCGGGCAGCGGGCCGGCCGGTTGGACCGGCGCGGCGGCGGGTGGGTTCGCGGGCGGGCCGAGCAGCGACAGCACCGTCCGCACGACGGCGGGGTCGATGTCGACGCGTCGGCCGTCGGAGGTCTCGTAATAGGTCGCGACACCGCGGTGGAAGCCTGGCACGGGTCCAGTCATACCCCGCTGACCTGGTCGCGAAGCACGAGACTCGGCACGGTGTCGGCGCCGACGAGGTGCAGCGTCTGCCGCACGCCGCGGGTGCAGCGCACGACGGTGCTGCGGTGGGGGCGCGACGCGGCGAACCGGACGATGGTGCCGGCCCCGGCGGCGTCGAGGAAGCGCAGCTCGCTGGCGTCGAGCAGGACGGTGCTGTCGGCGCCGGCGACGATGTCGAGGATGGACGGCAGGGCGGCGGCGTTGGAGGCGTCGAGCTCGCCGGACAGCCGCAGGTGGGCACCCCAGCCGCCGACGGTGAAGCGCAGCAGCGGGCCGGGGTGGACCGCGGCGATGGCGGTGAGGGCGTCCTTGGTGAAGCGGCGGCGGTCGTACAGGCACAGCCCGGCGACCCGGGCGTCGCCGAAGAACCGGTTCGCGGCCGCCTCGTAGCGCACCAGCTCGTCGGCGCCGAGGCCGGCGCGCAGCGCCCACGTCATCTTCCCGGCGAGGAACAGCCCCCCGTACCCGTCGCCGGCCGCCTGCTCGCGCATGGCGGCCATGCCGTCGAGCATCCGCTCGACGAGGGCCGGGCCGGTCCGCGCCGTCAGGTCGAACCCGCCGGTGCCGTACCGGGTGATGACCAGCTGCCCGGGCGCGGCGGCGGGGGCGGCGGCGGTCAGGTGCCGGGCCAGGTCCGCGTCGTCGGCGTCGAGGAAGACCGCGACCCGCTGGCCGGGGCGGACCCCGGCCCGGACGTAGCGGGTGAGCAGGTCACGGCACTCGTCGTCGGCGGAGTACATGGCGCTGACGTGGTCGCCCAGTCGCCATGATCGATCCTCGCGCCCCTCCGACACCTCCTCAGCGTATGGAGAAACCCGATGCGGGGCTAGTAGTGCTTTGTTCAGCGCAGCCGCAGTGACCGAACGGCGTAGGGGCCGAGGGCCACGGCGGCCGGGTCGACCTGCGTGCCGCACGGGGTCTCGCCCATGGTGCACTCGCTCCAGTCCGAGGCGGCGACGCCGGTCACCGTCGCCACCGTCGCCGCGCCGGTCGGGTTCGCCAGGCGCACGACGACGCCGTCGCCGTCCTCGGCCGGCTTCACCGCGGTGACGGTCGCGCCGGTCACCGCCATGCCGGTGGTGTCGGCCGGCACGGCGGCGCCGAAGCGCAGCTGCCAGGCGCGCAACGGCGCACGGTGCAGCGCGGCCGCGTCCGCCATCTGCCGCTCGCCGGTGGCCAGGACGACGCCGACGGCGGCGTGGACGTCCCGCAGGCACTGCGCTTCGGGCGTGGGCAGTTGCGGTCCGGCGCCGGTGGTCCGTGACCGCAGGTCCGGCCGGGACAGCCAGCCGGTGGCGCGCAGCACCGTGACGGCGAGCTCGGGGCGGGTGGCCGGCAGCAGGCCCTGCACCTCGGGCAGGCCGGCGACGAGCAGGCCGAGCCCGCCGGTGGCGGCCCAGGTGTGGACCGGCGCGACGCCGCACTCGGCTTCGTGGGCGCGCTGCGTGGGCAGGGGCCCGAGCGGGGCGCTCAACGGTCGGCGCAGGACGGAGAAGTGGGTGTCGGCGCTCCACGCGTCGGCGGGTTCGGCCGGGAAGTGCGCGCGAAGCCGGTGGTCCTCGGCGGCGTTGGTGAAGGACAGGTGCCAGTCGACGCGGTCGATGCCGCGCCACAGGGTGAGGGTGAGCCGGATCGGCACCCGCACCGTGTCGGCGGCCCGGGCCTGCCGATCGGCGGTCAGGCCGCCCGGCAGGTCGAGGTCGGCGTCGACGTGCCAGGTGCGGCGCACGGCGGTGGCGGTTTCGCGCACCGCACGGACCTGTGGCATGACCTCGAGGTCGTCGCGTGGCGGGTCGTAGTTGTACGTGTCGCCGGCGTCGCCGCCGTCGACGAGGCGGCCCAGGCCCGCCAGGATCCGGCCGGTCCCGGTGTCGGTCAGCGTGAACGACGCGTCGGCGGCGACCTCGACCCGCCACGGGTGCTCGAACGTGGCGCCCGGCCCGGCCGGCGCGTCGCCGAGCAGGACCTGGTAGCCGCGCCGGCCGCTGGGGCCGACGTCGGCGACGAACGCGAGCCGGTGCCGGGTCGCCGGCTTCGTGTCGGGCGGCAGGTCGACGTCGGCGCAGAACAACGGGGTGTCCTGGGACGCACCGGTCTCGAACGGCACGTCGCGACCGTCGCTGTCGCGCAGCCCGACCACGTGGCGCCCGGGTGCGCTGTACACCTCCAGCTCGACCGGTCCCCGCACGGGGCGCGGGTGGGGGTTGGCCACGACGACGGCGAGGGCGTCGGCTGACGGCGCGCCGTACAGCCGGGTGTCCAGGCCGAGCCGTTGCAGCGAACGCTCCAGCAGGTGTTCACCCGTCTGGGTGGCGCGGGCGAAGCGGACCTCGTTCTCGCGGTGGACCTCGTCGACCGAACAGCCGCAGATCGAGTCGTGCGGGCTGTTGGCCAGCACCAGGTCCCACGCGTGACGCAGGGCTCCGGTGGTGGCCGGGGTCGGTCCGGTCAGCGCCAGGTACGGCTCCACCCAGGTCTCCAGCAGGGTCTGCACCGCGACGTTGGCCTGCTTGAGGTACAGGCGCGAGGAGAGCGTGCCGGGCAGCAGGAAGGTCAGCCAGCCACCCGGATAGCGCAGTTCGCCGTCGACGACGGGTGCCGTGTCGCGGTCGTGGCCGGGATCGGCGAAGAACGCCGCGAGGCTGCTGTGCGTGAGCGCCGGGTCCGTGCGGTGTACCGCGGGAGCGAGGTGGTCGGCGCCGTTGAGCAGCAGCTGGGGGCCGCCGCCGACACGTTGCCGCTGCTGGGCGGCGTAGGCGGCGATCCGCTCGGCCATGCCGTCCTCGTGCCACAGCACGTCGGGCTCGTAGTAGCACTGGTTGACGGCGTAGACCTCCGAGCCGTCCGGGGATCGCCAGCGGAACCGGGCGTGCTGCGGTGGGGCGCCGCGCCAGACGAGCGCGGTGTCGAGGCCGAAGCCGCGCAGGATGCGCGGCAGGTCGGCGGGGTGGCCGAACGAGTCCGGGCAGTATCCCACCGTCGCCAGTCCCGCGCCGGCGGCGGCCCGCCGGGCGGTGAGCAGGTTGCGGATCAGGTTCTCGCCGGAGACGAGCTGGTTGTCGGCCAGCACGTGCCACGGGCCGATCGACAGCCGGCCGGCGCGGGCATGGTCGCGGACGCGTTCGGCCAGGGTCGGGTGCACCGCCTCGACATCGGTGACGGTGATCGTCTGCCCGTCCAGGTGGAAGGACGGGATCCGCCGCTCGTCCAGCGCGTCGCAGACCTGTTCGACGAGCTCGACCAGCCGGGCGCGGAAGGCCTCCATCGGCCGGTACCACTCGCGGTCCCAGTGGACGTGGTGGACGACGTGCAGGTTCGAGGTCACGGGTGCTCCTGGCGCAGTGCGGCGGCGAACCGGGCGGTGATGGACGACGGACGGGTGATCGCGGTGCCGACCACGACGGTGTGGGCACCGAGGCGCAGCGCCTCGGCGCACTGCTGCGGGGTGGCGAAGCGGCCCTCCGCGGCGAACGGGACGCTCAGCGTGCGTGCGAGCCGGGCGACGAGGGCGAGGTCCGGCCCGGGCGGCGGCGGGTCGGGCTCGGTGTAGCCGGCCAGGGTGGTGCTGACGATGTCCACGCCGGCGTCCTGCGCGGCCAGCGCCTGGGCCTCGGAAGCGACGTCCGCCATGATCATTACGCCGCTGCGGTGCCGGATCGCGGCGACGGTCTCGGCGAGCGTGCGCCCGTCGGGTCGGTGCCGGTCGGTGCCGTCGATGGCCACGATGTCGGCCCCGGCCTCGGCGACGGCGATCGCGTCGTCGACGGTGGGCGTGATGTAGACCCCGTGCCGGCCGCGCTTGACCAGGCCGATGAGCGGCAGGTCCGCGGCGGCGGCCCGGATCGCGGCGATCTCGGCCAGGCCCTTGGCCCGGACACCGACGGCACCGCCGGCGCGGGCGGCCAGCGCCATGGCCGTCATGTGGATCGGCGCGTCGAGCGGTTCGCCCGGCTCGGCCTGGCAGGAGACGACGAGTCCGCCGCGCAGTGCGGTGAGCAGCGCCGCGCCGGCGGTCGCCGGCCTCACCGGGGCACCGCCAGGGCCGCTGTCGCGTGCTCGCGCCACGTCGACGTCGCTGCCGCTGCCGGTGCCGGTGCCACTGCCGGCCCGGGCAGGCCGAGGCTGTCCCGCACGGTGGCGGCGGCGCCGTGCAATGCCGCCAGGTCGGCGGTGCCGGGCGTTTCGTCCGGACGCAGTCGCAGGTCGGCGGCGAGGTCCGCCTCCAACGCGCCGTGGGCGGCCAGCAGGTGGGCCGCCGGGAACAGCGGGTCGTCGGCGGCGACGTCGGCGATCCAGGCGAGCGGCACCGCGTGCCGGGCGAGGGCGAGCTGCGCCGTGACGAGCAGCGCCGGTGTGTCGACCACGTCGCGGGCGGTCCGGTTCGTGGCGCAGGCGACGGCGGCGAGCGCGCCGGCCGCCTCCCCGACCGCCCACTCGCCGTGGTGCACCCGGTACGCGGCCGCGGCGATCTGCGTCGCGGCGAGGTTCTTGGCGCCCATGAGCAGGTTGCCGACGCGGCCGACGAGCGCGTGGGCCGGGATCGTGAACGGTGCGGTCGGCTGGTAGACGGGGGCCGGGTGACCGGTGCGCTCGTGCAGGTCGATGTGATACCAGGCGACGCCGACGGAGCCCGGCAGGTGACGGGCCCGTGCCCGGCCGGGGACCGGGAGCAGGTCGTGACCGGTCACCGGCCGGTCGTTGCGCAGCCGGCGCGACTCGCGCAGATACGGGGCGGCGGCGTAGCCGTCGACGGTGCCGGCGTCGGCCGCGGCGAGCCGCAGACCCGGGTAGCCGCGCCCGCCGTCCTCCCGTGGGGCTTCGGTGCGCAGCCAGTGGATGAACGCGGCGGTCAGCTCCCGGCCGGCCCGCTCGGCGGTGTGTCCGTCACCGATGGGGTCGTAGCCGGCGCAGTCGTTGCTGGCCCAGTTGAGCACGATCAGCTCCGGTGTCCCGGTCCGGAGTCGCCGGTAGGTCCAGAACGGTGGTTTGCCGTCGGGGCCGTCGGTGAACATCCGGTAGCGGTGCACGCCGCCGTCCCAGCCGGCGATGTCGAGACCGCAGTGCTGCCGCAGCTCGTCGTACCGGGCCGGGGCCGGGCCGGGGTCGTCGCCGTCCCGGTCGGGGTGGTAGGTCAGCAGCGCGCACCAGGTGAACGACTGCTGGGCCTGGGGAGCCGGCCCGCCGGGGACGGCGAACGGCTCGCCGTGCGCGTCGGTGCCCTCGGAGCCGACGCTCCAGTGCTCGCCGGCCAGCGGCAGCAGGTCGCCGCGTTCGGTGGCGTCGATGAACACGGGGGCGGTCAGCCGGGTGCCGTCGGTGAACGTGACGGCCGTGACGGTGTCGCCGTCGACGGTCACCGTCTGCGGTGCGCTGTGCAACCGGACCTGCACGCCGTGCTCGGCGAGCAGCGCGTCGAGGACACGCTGCCCGACGGCGGGCGGGAAGCACAGCCGGCTGACCCAGCCGTCGCCGGGGTTGGCCGCTCCCCCGCAGGCCGCACGGATCCGGTCACGCAACTGCCGGTAGGCCGCCGACACGCCGAAGGTCTCGACGTGGGGGTGCTCGTCGAGCGCGCTGACGAGCTGCGTGGTGAGCTGGCCCCCGACGCGGTCGAGCTCCTCGGTCAGGATCACGGTCATGCCGGCGCGCGCGGCGGCGATCGCCGCGGCCACGCCGCCGAGGCCGCCGCCGACCACGACGACGTCTGCTTGCGATGTCATTGCTGCTCCACGTCGATGTCGATTTCGAAGGTGCGCCCCCACGGCAGGGCGACGCTGCCGGGCCGCACCCGCCAGCCCGGCAGCGGGTCGAGCTGCCGCCAGCGCGCGGTGACGAGGCGCTCGATGCGTTCCTCGACGCCGGCGCCGGGCGCGACCTCGTCGTGGCGGGTCGGATCGGTGCCGAGCTCGGCGCGGATGACGGCCCGGCCGTGCGACATGTAGGCGTGGTCCTCGGCGATCCGGTGGGCCAGCAGCCGCTCGTGCGCCCGCCGGTCCAACGTGCCGGTGGCGGTGCCGACGAGGTAGGCGGTCAGGTGCGCCGCGGCGCTGCCGAGGGTGTTGCCGGCCGTGTTCCACCCGGCGTACCCGGCGAGGCGTGGCAGCAGGTTCCGCTCGACGAGCGCGGCCAGCAGCGCGGGATCGGCGCCGTTCGGTGTGGCGCAGTCGGCGACCGCGACGGTCTTGCCGGCGGTGAGCAGCCGCTCGATCAGCACCGCGGTGGCCGCGGCGGCGCCCGGGTCGGGCGCGGCCGGCGGGTTGACCGCCCAGTCCGCGCCGCCGGGCCGGGGCGGGTGCACGACCAGGACCGCCGGGGCGTCCGGTGGCGTCGACGACGCGGCCAGGCCGGGTCGGGCGCCCGCGGCGGCGAGCTGGCTCATGGCACCGACGCCGACGGGCACGGGCTCGTAGGGGGCGATGAGCGACAGCTTCGCCGGGTCGGCGCAGACCACCGCGACGTCCGGTGCGACGTCCGCCGTCTGTGCCAGGGCCCGGGCGACGAGGACGGCACCGGTCTCGTCGGCGCCCGGATGGGACAGCACGGTGCCGCGCGGCTCCAGCCAGCCGGCCCAGGCGCGCAACCACTGCCACTCCGCGGTGCCGACCGCGTCGACGGCGGAGTCGTCGGCGCCGATCACCAGGGTGCGCAGGGTGCCGTCGGCGGCCAGGCCCAGCGCGTGCTGGTTGAGCAGGTGGTTGCGGTGCCGGCGGCGCAGGAAGTCCTGGCGGGCCGCCGCCGGCACCGTCGCGGGGTCCGGTGCGGCGGCGCCGTCGCGCAGCGTGCGGTGCAGCGCGGCCGAGTAGCGGTGCAGCGCGCGACCGCTGGTGGCCCAGTAACCGGGCTCCTCGCCGGCGTCGTCGGCGTCGGGCGTGCGCTGCACCACCGTTGCCGCGTGCACCGGCTGCGGCAGCTCGCCCAGCACGCGCCACCGCGCCAGGGCGGCGGTGACGGGCTCCTGACTGAGCCGGGAGGCGATGAGGCCCCCGTGGGCCAGGGTCTCCAGGCTGACCACCGCGGCGTCGGCGCGTGTGGTGCGCAGCCAGCCGGCGATCGCGTCGGCGTCGCCCGGCTGCCGTTTCGCCGGCAGCGCCCGCGGCGGCGGGCCGCACACGCGGGCGCCGGCCACCGCGGCGATCAGGGCCGGCAGGGTGCGGCAGACGGGCCGCTCGTCGAGCGGCACCAGCGCGATCGTGATCATGATGGCTCCAGCGCGGTGATCGCGGCGCCGAAGAGCGCGGCGTCACCGCCGAGTGCGGTTGGCAGGACCGGGACGTCGGCGCGGATCGGCATCGCCGCGGCGGCGACCGCCGGCACGGTGGCGGCCAGCAGCGCGGGCACCGCGGCGCCGCCGCCGATGACGACCACGTCCGGGTCGAAGGTGTTGACGAGCCCGCCGAGGACGGTGCCGAGCGCCGTGCCGGCCTCGCGCAGGATCGTCGCCGCGAGCGGGTCGCCGTGCGCCGCGGCGGCCACGACGTGCCGGAGGTCCATGCGCTCGGCGTCCGCACCGGTGGCCCGGCGTCCGGCGCGGTAGCGGGCGGTCATCGCCGGCCCGCTCGCCACGGCCTCGATGTGCCCGCTGCCCCCGCAGGGGCAGGGCAGACCGGCCGCCGGCCCGGCCGGTACGTGACCGAGGTGGCCGGCGGCGCCGCGCGCGCCGGTGAGGAGCCGGCCGCCGCTGATGATGCCTCCGCCGATACCGGTGCCGACCGCGACGCCGATCACGTCGCGCCGGCCGGCCGCCGCGCCGTGCCCTGCCTCGCCGAGGACGAAGGCGTGCACGTCGTTGATCGTCCGGCCGGGCAGTCCGGTCAGTGCCGTCAGGGCCGCGGTGACGGCGGTGCCGTCCCAGCCGTCGATGGCGTCGGTCGCCGAATGGACGACACCGTCGGTGTCGACGACGCCGGCCACCGCGGCGCCGAAGGCCACCGGCGCGGGAACACCGTCGCGCAGCGTGTCCAGCAGGTGCGCGGCCTGCCGCAGCACCGCCGCGCCGCCGTCCCGGGCCGGCGTCGGTGCCTGCGTCCGGGCGAGCATCCGGTCGTGCCGCACCAGCGCGACAGCGGTCTTGGTGCCCCCGATGTCGATCGCGGCGACGACACGGTCGCAGCTCATGCGGTTCTCCGGGTGACGGTGATGCGGTACGAGTAGCGGTCGGCCCGGTACACCGACTCGCCGCGCTCCACGGCGCGGCCGGCGGCGTCGAAGGTGACCCGGGTGACGTGCAGCGCCGGCGAGAACGGCGGCACGCCCAGCAGCGCCGACTGGTCCGGGTCGGTGACGGTGGCGGCGATGATCTGGTCCGCGTGATGGGGGGCGGCGCCGCGTTCGGTGAGCGTCTCGTACAGCGATCCGCCGAGTCGGGACTCCTCGACGTCGCCGACGACGGTGGCGAGGATCCAGACCTGCTCGACGCACATCGGGCTGCCGTCGGCCAGCCGCAGCCGCTCCACGTACACCACCGGCGTGCCCGGGGACAGGCCGAGGTCGCGGGCCACCTCCGCGGTCGCGGGAATCCGCTGCCAGGACAGCAGCTTCGACCCTGGTGTGAGGCGCCGGGCGCGCATGTCCTCGCTGAACGAGGTCAGTGCCAGCGACTTGGAGATCGTGGCCGGGTCGGCGACATAGGTCCCGGAACCCTGCTGGCGGTACACCCACCCCTCTTCTTCCAGTCGCCGCATCGCCTCGCGCACCGTCGCCCGGGACATCTGGTACCGCGCGGTCAGCTCCCGCTCGCTGGGCAACGGGTCGTGCGGCTGCAGCACCTGCTGGATCTCGGTGAGCAGGCGCTGGTACACGATCTCGTGCTTGCGCTCCCCCTGCGTCGAGGTCATCCCTTGACACCGCCCTCACCGACACCGCGGAAGAACAGCCGCTGCAGCAGCAGGAACACCACGATCAGCGGCAGGACGGCGATCATGGTGCCGGCCGCGATGACCCGCTGGTCGTTGGTGAACGTGCCGGACAGGTACTGCAACCCGATCGTGAGGGTGTAGTTGTCGGGGTCCTTCAACACGATCAACGGCCACAGGAAGTCGTCCCACGCGAACAGGAAGCTGAACACGGCGACCACCGCCAGGGATCCGCGGACGCTGGGCAGGGCGATCCGCCAGAACCGGGCCCACTCCCCGGCACCGTCGATGACGGCGGCCTCCTCCGTCTCACGCGGCAGTGCGAGGAACCCGGTGCGCAGTACCAGGATGGACAGGCCGCTGACCGCGCCGGGCAACAGGACGCCGAGCAGCGTGTCGACCAGGCCGAGGGCTTTGACGGTGAGGAACACGCTCACCATGATGACCTCGAACGGGATCACCAGGGCGGCCAACACGGCGGCGAGGACCGCGCCGCGGCCACGGAAGCGCATCCGGGCCAGGGCGTAGCCGGCCATCGCCCCGAACAGGCAGTTCGTGACGACGCTCGTCACGGCGACGATCATGGAGTTGGCGATGTACCGCCACACCGGCACGGTGTCGGCCACGGCGGCGTAGTTGTCCAGCGTCGGGTGTTGCGGCAGCCAGGTCGCGGACGTGCCGTAGATCGGCTCCTGGGCACCTTTGAGCGAGGTCAGCAACTGCCAGACGAACGGCCCGAGGCTGACCACCACCATGGCGCACAGCAGCAGGTAGCGTCCGGCCCGGCCGGTGTACAGCCGTGCTCTGGGGTTCATGCCGACGCCCCTTCCCCGGTGCGCCGGCGCAGCCGCAGGCTCAGTGCGGAGAAGACCAGCGTGCCGGCGAGCAGCACCAGGCTCAGGGCGGACGCGTATCCGATCTCGCCGTCGACGCCCAGGCCCACCTCGCGGATGTAGAACACCATGGATTTGGCGTCACCGCCGGGGCCGCCGCTGCCGTCGCTCATGACGTAGATCTCCGCGAACACCTTGGCGGCCGAGATCGCTGCCAGGGTGCCGACCAGCACCATGGTCGGGCGGACCGTGGGCACCGTGATCGACCAGAACCGGCGGGCCGGCCCGGCGCCGTCCACGGTCGCCGCCTCGATCACGTCGGACGGCACGTTGGCCAGCGCGGCCAGGTAGATGACCATGTAGTAGCCGAGCCCTTTCCAGATCGTCACGGCCATGCAGCTGACCAGCAGCAGCGTGCTGTCGGTGAGGAACGGCAGCGGCTCGGCGACCACTCGCAGGCGCACCAGGACCGCGTTGACGATGCCGTCGCTGCGCAGCAGCCAGCTGAAGATGAGGCCGACCACGACCATCGACGCGACGACCGGGGTGTAGAACACGGCGCGGAACGCGCCGATGCCGGGCACCTTGGCGAAGACGAGCGTCGCCAGCAGCAGCGGCAGCACGACCAGCGCGGGCACCACGACGAGCAGGTACAGCACCGTGTTCATCAGCGCCTGCCAGAAGTCGGCGTCCGTGCCGATGCGGGTGAAGTTCGCCAGGCCGTTGAACCGGCCGCCGCCCAGGGCCCGGGCGTCGGTGAAGGCGAGCACGGCGGTGTTGGCCAGCGGGCCCCACAACACCACCGCGACCAGCACCAGCGCCGGGGCGAGGAACAGCCACGGCACGTACCAGCGTCGGCCGATCATCGGCACTTGTCCTTCCCGGATCGGCCGGTCGGGACCTGGTGTCCCGGCCGGACGATCACCACCGTCGGATTCGGTTACTTGGCGAGCAGCTTGTTGGCCTCGTCGACGGCCTGGTTCAGCGCCGTCTTCGGGTCGAGGTCCCCCTTGACCGCCAGCTGGATCTTGCCGATCACGGCCGCTTTCGTACGGTCGTCGAACTGCACCGGCGTGAGGTTCTGGGCCTTGGCCAGCTGCTGGGCCGACAGCTTGCGGGCCAGGGACTCGGGCGTGCCGTCGGAGGTGTCGGTGAAGTACGGGTCGGTCAGCGACGTGGTCGTCGACGGCAGAATGGTCACGATCTTGGAGAACGCGAGCTGGTTCTCGGCGTTGGTCACGAACTTGGCGAACTCCAGCGCCAGCCGCGGGTTCTTGCTGGCCTTGGGCACGAGCAGGCCCATGACCGACATGTTCGTGAGACCGGTGGGACCGGACAGCTGCGGCCCGACCACCGTGTTGGCGGCGATCGCCGGCGCGTTCTGCTTGACCACCTTGAGGAAGTTCGGCCCGGACGGGAACAGGGCGCTCTGCCCCGCGGAGTACGCCTCGGTGGCCTTGGAGTGGTTCTGCGTCAGCCAGTCCGGCGCGATGGCCTTGGTCTGGTACAGCTCACGCAGCTTGGTCACGTACTGCTCGGCGGTCGGGGTGTTGAACGTCCAGGCGGTCTGGTCCTGGTTGAGCAGCGGGACGTTGAGCTTGGCCAGGTCGGTGATGAAGCGGTTCTCCAGCGCCGGGTGCATGCCGTAGAAAGCGCCCTTGCCCGCCTCAGCGATCTTCTTCGACTGCTCCAGCGCCTCGTCGATGGTCGCGGGCGGCTTGGCCGGGTCGAGCCCGGCCTTGATGTAGAGGTCCTTGTTGACCATGGTCACCTCACTGGTGAGGTACCACGGCAGCGCGAACCCACCTGGCTGCCCGGGGACCTTGAAGGCGTCCCAGGCGCCGGGGACGAAGGTGCCCTTGACGTCGCCGGCGTTGGCCTCGAGGTCGAAGAAGACCCCCTGCTTCTCCAGCTTCTGCGCGAAGTTCGGGTTCAGGTTGACCACGTCGGGCAGCGTGCCGGCCTGCGCGTCGGTGGTGATCTTCTCCTGGGCGCCCTGGAAGGGCAGGTCGAGCCAGTTGACCTTGGTGCCCGGGTGCGCGGTTTCGAACGTCTTGATCAGTCCGCTGATGTAGTCGTCGAACGTCGGCTTGAGCGCCAGCGTGGCGAAGGAGATCTCACCCTTGAGCTCTCCCGCCGGGATGGCGCCGTCCTTGGTCGCCGTGTCCTGCGCACCAAGACCACAGCCGGCGGTCGTCAGTGCGAGGCCCCCGGTGACCACCGCGGTCACGAACCAGCGCCGGGTTCGCATCATCGCGTCTCCTCTTCGTTGATCGTCAAGTGGTACGTTCCACTTGGGTCGTGAACCTAGCCCGTCACAACCGTCGACCGTCAAGAGTGAGCGTGATCACATGAGCTGTTTCATGGCTGTTGAACTGGGGATATGCCTGTCGGAACGGTATGACACCGGATGCGCCGCAGTTCCGCACGAGGTGGCCGTACCTCGATTCATATGGACCACCTGTCCGCGGTGGTGACCAATCACCGCCGCCGGTGCGCCACCTGTCCGAATAAATCCTGGCCCTGGCCGCTGCCGCCACCGAAAATGGACCGGACCAGTAGTTCGACGTCACCGCGCACCGGCCGGGCCCGCCGCGAACGGTGCGGCCAGCGAGGAAGCGGCGGGTCGGGAATGTGCCGCCACCCGGCGGCGGTGCGAGGCCCGTGCCGGATCCCCGCCGTGGTCGACGCGGCCGGGTTGCCGCCGGCGTTTCTGCTGACCCTGGCCAGGCCGGGGACTGCCCGCAGTGCCGGCGGGTCCTACGACACCGAGGGCAACACGGGTCCCGCCGACCGTTGCAGCCGGCCGGAGACCAACCGACCCGCACCCGTCGCCGAGGCTGAACGGTTCAACCGCACCCTGCGACACCGAATGGGCCTACCGCCGCCCCCGCACCGGCGACATCCAGCGCGCCGCAGCCCCAGCCCGAGGTCATGAGCGGGTACACCTAGAGCCTGGGGGCGTCGTCGACGGTCTCGTCGGCGAGGGCGGCGGGGCCGACGATCAGCGGGTCGGGGGTGCCGACCAGGCTGTGGTCCTTGTTGTCGTAGTTGAACCGGTTGAGCACGTGCCGCATCGCCTCGATCCGGGCGCGTTTCTTGTCGTTGGACTTCACGACGGTCCAGGGCGCGTCGGCGGTGTCGGTGTAGAAGAACATCGCCTCCTTCGCCTCCGTGTAGTCGTCCCATTTGTCCAGTGAGGCGAGGTCCATCGGGGACAGTTTCCACTGCCGGACCGGGTCGACCTGGCGGATCAGGAACCGGGTCCGCTGCTCGTTGCGCGACACCGAGAACCAGAACTTGACCAGGTTGATGCCGGAGCGCACCAGCATCCGCTCCAGCTCCGGCGCCTCCCGCATGAACTCCAGGTACTCGGCGCGGGTGCAGAAGCCCATGACACGTTCCACGCCGGCCCGGTTGTACCAGGACCGGTCGAACAGCACGAACTCCCCGGCGGCCGGCAGGTGCTGCACGTACCGCTGGAAGTACCACTGTGTCAGCTCGCGTTCGCTGGGCTTCTCCAGCGCGACGACCCGGGCGCCGCGCGGGTTGAGGTGCTCCATGAACCGCTTGATGGTGCCGCCCTTGCCGGCGGCGTCGCGGCCCTCGAAGAGGATCACCAGCCGTTCGCCGCCGGACTTCAGCGTGTTCTGCAGTTTCAGCAGCTCGATCTGCAGCAGGCGCTTGGTCCGGTCGTACTCGTCGCGGGTCAACCGCTCGTCGTACGGGTAGTCCTCCCGCCAGGTGTCGACCGGCCGACCGTCCTTGCGCAGCAGCACGGGGTCATCGTCGTCGTCGTCCTCGACGAGGTAGTCATCCAGTGACAGGTCAGCCATGCCACTGATGTACCCGCTCGCCCGCCGTTTCACCACTGCCGGCGTTTGAACGGTGCGTTACTGGTAGCCCCGGATCTCCTTGAACGCGGCGGGCAGCGCGCCGGTCGCGCGGGCGTCGAAGGTCCGGCCGCCGGTGAGCGTGGCGACCTCGGTCATCTCGCCGGTGTCGCTCTCGCCGAACAGCACCGTGAACACCGGCACCCTCGGCAGCCGCGGCAGCCGCGCCCGGAACGCGGCGAGGTCCGCGCCGGCGGTGCGTACGCCGTCGGTGAGCAGCACGATCGAGGTGAACCGGTCGCCGCCGGAGCCGGCGAGGGCGTACGCGGCCAGCAGCGCGTCGTAGATCGCGGTGTCGCCGTCGGCCTTGAGCTGCTGCACGTGGCCGCGGATCTGCGCCAGCACCGGGGCGAAGTCGGCCTCCGGCAGCTCGAACGTGGTGGCCGTGCCGGGTCTGGTGCTGAACGGCAGCAGCACCACCTGCTCGCGGCCGTTGAACCGGCTGAACTGCCCGGACAGGCTCGCGTCGGCGCCGGTCAGACCGGTCAGGGCGGTCTTGAGCCCCTGCAGCCGCTCGCCCTTCATCGACCCGGACAGGTCCAGCACGTAGACGGTGCGGGCGGGGCGGCGCAGCGAGTCGCCGAACGCGCCGATCAGCGCGTCGGCGGCGTCGAGCTTGCCGGGGAACGGCAGCTCCGGCAGGTTGCCGGACCTCGGGCCGAACTGCGGGGCGAGGGTCAGCGCCGGGTCGGGCACCGCGGGCCGCCGCCACGTCCTCGCCATGATCTCGCGCTGCACGGACGGGCGGCGCAGGTAGTCGCTCACCGCGGCGTAGTTGGTGCGGGCCTGCTCGGACGCGCCGGTGAGCAGCGTCAGCGGGTAGTCGGCGGTGACGACGCCGTCGGCGGGGTAGATCACGGTGAGCGGTTCGGTGAGCTTGCCGGACGCGTTCAGCGACAGGATCACCGACTCGTAGTTGACGAGCCCGTCGACGGGGCGGCCGTCGGCGGCGGCGCGCAGGTACGCCTCCATCAGCCAGCCGGAGGAGCCGGCGGTGAGGCTCTGCCCGGCGAAGAACGCCCGCAGCCGCGGGGTGATCGGCCCGATCTGTTCGGCGGTCAGCGCCGCGCCGGTGCCGGCGAGCGCGGCGGCGACCCCGACCAGCGCGGCGAACCCGGAGTTGGAGCCGGCCGGGTTCGTCATCCCGTACGTGAAGCGGCGCTCACCGGTGGCGACGGCGATCTCGCTCCACGTGGGGCGGGTCTCCAGCCAGCCGAGCCGCTGCGCGACGGACGTGCGCACGCCGAGGACGACGGGCGACGTGGCGATCTTCGTGGCGGTGCCGGTGCGGGCCGCGGCGTCGGGGTGCAGCTGCAGGTAGCGGTTGCTGGCGAACCAGGTCGCGTCGTACTGCTTGGCGGCGCCGCCCTGCACGACGGCCTCCACGCCGTCGAGGGTGCCGGTGGCGGTGAGCTTGACGGTGACGCCGGTCGCGGCGGCCGCGCCGTCCAGGACCGGCTGGAGGTCGGCGAGCTCGCTGCCGGCCAGGACGCGCAGGGTGCCCTCGCCCTTGAGGAACGGCGGCTCGCCCTTCGCCGGCTGCGACTGCGCGGTGCAGGCGGTGAGGGTGGCGACGGCGGCGAGCGCGGCGGCGAGGGTGGCGGCGATGATCGGCGGCTTCCTCATGTGAGTCTCTCTTCCAGCGCGGCGAGCAGCGCGTGCAGGGTGGGTTCGTCCGGGGACGGGATGGTGTCGGTGGCGCCGAGGGCGACCACGCCGGGCGCGCCGGGCGCGCCGGCGGTGCGGAACCCGTGGGCGGCGGCGAGCCGCTGCAGCTGCGGGTCCGTGGCGAGCAGGTGGGCGAGGTCGGCGCCGGCGGTGGTGAACGGCACGACGGTGTGCTCGCTGAGGATCGTCGGCGCCGGGTAGAGCACGATCCGGTCGGCGCCGGCGCCGGGGGCCGGGTAGCGCTCCAGGAACTGCGCCTCGTAGATGAGCAGCAGCGGCGCGAAGTCCTTGCCGCGGCGCAGCCAGCTCTCGAACGGCTCGCCGGTGGTGGTGTCGACCGCGCCCTGGTCGGCGAAGGCCTTGGTGACCGCGGCCAGGTCACCGCCGGTGACCTGGTTGAGGAGGGCGGCGAACAGCGCGGCGGAGTTGGAGTCGGCGGGCCGGGTCGTGGCGACCAGCACCGCCTGGCGCACGGGGAACGTCGCGTTGCCGGGGATCTGGTCCCACCGCAGCCCGCGCTGGTTGGCCGCGACGAACGCCTTGAGGTCCAGGGTCCAGTGCCCGCCGGTGACGCGGCGGGCCAGGCCGGCCGTCTGCAGCAGGTCGACGACCGGGGTGAAGCTCGCCACCGCGAGGGGTGAGGTGAACACCGCGACCGGCGCGCCGACGGCGGGGCGGCGGCGGGTGATCTCGGCGGCGGCGGGCGCGCTGCCGGGGAACGCGAAGTCGTAGCCGCCGAGGTCGAGGTCCGCCATCCGGCGGGAGCCGGCCGGGTCCAGCCGCAGCCGGACGCCGTGGTCGGCGAGGGCCTGCCGGACGGCGGGGTCGGCGAAGAAGGCGGTCATCTGCGAGCCGATCACGCCGGTGAGTTCGCGGGTATCGCCGCGGCGGCCGAGCAGGTGGCCGACGGAGGCTCCGGCGACGACCAGCAGCACCACGAGGACGAGCAGCCATCCGGTCCTTCCCATGGCCGTGATTGTGCCCCGGACAAGCAACTCCCGGCCGTCTATTCCCTGTTCAGACGCCGTTCACTTAGTCCACTGTGGATGATCGTTCGGCCGTTGTTCACGTCGCCGGTTCCGGCCGGACGACATCGATGACTATCGTGCCCACATGCGCTGGAAGTCATTGACCGCCGTCACACTCCCGACGGTCGTCGCCGCTGCCCTGCTCGCCCCCGCCGCCGCCCACGCCGCCGGCCCGACCGACGCCCTCAAGCTCTCCCACACCACCGCCGTCGGCGTGCACAACACCTACGACAAGGCGAAGTTCGCGTACCTCGCCGACGCCCTGGACACCGGCGTGTCCCTGCTCGAGTTCGACATCTGGGTCGACACCGCCACCCGCCGCTGGCGGGTCAACCACGAGCTGTTCGGCACCAGCAACAACTGCACGGCCGCCACCACCGCCGCCCAGCTGCGCACCGGCGCCCGCGACCAGCAGTTCGGCGTCTGCCTCGACGACATCCGCATCTGGAGCGACGCCCACCCCGGCCACGCCCCGCTGCACCTGAAGATCGAGCTCAAGGCCGGCTTCGACAGCCGCTACGGCCTCGGCCCCGCCGACTTCGACACCCTCGTCGCGGCGAGGCTCGGCACCAAGGTGTTCAAGCCCGCCGACCTCAAGGGCGGCTACGCCAACCTCGACGCCGCCGCCAGGGCGGACAACTGGCCCACCCGCGCCGCCCTCGCCGGCAAGGTCCTCATCGAGATCATCCCCGGCACGTTCGAGCGCGGCAACCCGTTCGACAACCTCGACACCGACGTCGAGTACGGCCGGTACCTGCGCGACCTCGCCGCCGCCGGCACCCTCGCCCGGGCCCAGGCGTTCCCGGCCGTCCTCGACGCCGCCGCCGGCGACCCCCGCACCCGCTACGGCGAGACCACCATCCGGCCGTGGTTCGTCGTGTTCGACGGCAGCGCCAGCACGTACGTCGGCGGCACGATCGACACCACCTGGTACGACACCAACCACTACCTGCTCGTCATGACCGACGCCTCCGCCGTCCCGCCGCCCATCGACCCCACCGCGCCGACCAGCGCCCAGGCCCTCGCCAGGATCAACCTGCTCGCCGCCCGCGGCGCCACCGTCGTGTCCGCCGACTGGTCCCCCGGCACCGGCGTGCTCGGCACCGTCGTGCCCCGCGGCTGAGCCACGACCCGCCGGTGACCGACCGGCCGGCACCCCTGACTGAACGGCTCAGGGTGCCGGCCGGACGGTCGAGGGGTACCGGAATCCGTCCCGCTCAATGGCATACTTTCCCGCGGTCCACCCCCTCTGACCCCGCGGATGGTTCGACACCATGGGCAAGCACCAGACCGGCATCGTCGGCTCGCTGCTGCGCGGGCTCGTCCTGCTCCTCGCCGTCGGTCTCCTCGGCGGCGCCGGCTGGTACGTGCTGCGCAACAACACCGCCAACGGCGCCGGCGGCTGCCCCACCACCCTGCGCGTGGTCACCGCCTCGTCGTTCACCACCGTCGTCTCCGCCGCCGGGCGCACCCTGCGCGCCGGCGACAACTGCGTCCTCGTCGACACCATCACCACCGACGGCCGCCCCGCCGCCGGCCAGCTCACCCAGAGCCGCGCCGACCTGTGGATCCCCGACGACGCCGCCTGGGACGTCGTCGCCCCGCCGCAGTTCCTGGCGAAGAAGGACACCCTCAACGCCTACGCCACCCTCGCGACCAGCCCCATCTACATGGTCACCGACCCGGCGACCGGCGACCGGATCAACGCCGGCGGCGGCAGCTGGCTCGCCCTGTCCGGCCTGCTCAACACCAAGGGCTCCGGGGTCAGGATGGTCGTGCGCAACCCCGCCATGTCCGGCGACGGCATGGTCGCCGCCGGCGCCGTCGGCGAGGCCGTCTGGCTCGAGAAGGGCATGGACGCCTCCTCGCTCGTGCTGACCAACGTCCTCGGCGTCACCCGCACCGTCAACCACGAGCTCGCCGCCGTCCCCGAGACCCCCGGCGAGGTCGGCCTCATCCCCGAGTACGCGCTGCTGGCCACGCTGCGCCTGGCCAAGTCCGACCGCCGGTACATCGTCGGCAGCGACCACACCGCCCTGCTGCGCTACACGTGGCTGCCGTCCGCGGCCGCCGCCGCCGACCCGAAGAAGGCCGCCGCGCTGCGCCGCCTCTTCGCCGCGTTCACCAGCCCCGAGGCCAGCCGCGCCATCGCCGAGGCCGGCCTGCGCGCCCCCGACAACCTCCGGCCGATCTTCGACGGCGCCAACGTGCTGCCCGAGCCGACCGCCAAACCGTTCGAGGTCCTCCAGCCGCACCACGTCCAGCACATCTTCGCCACCTGGGACCCCGAGGACCGCCGCAGCAACCTGCTGATCATCGTCGACCTCACCACCACCGGCGCCGGCGCCACCCCCACCACCGGCGCAACCCCCACCACCGGCGCCTCACCGCCGCCCGGCAACAAGGTCCCGCCGATCGACGTGCTCCGCGAGGGCTGCATCGCGCTCGGCGGTCTCATGCCCGTCGGCTCCCGCCTCGGCCTGTGGGAGGTCAACCCCGGCACGCCCGGCTACCGCAAGCTCATGCCCACCGACCGGCTCGACGACACCAGCCGCGCCGCGTTCGGCAAGCAGGTCGGCAAGCTCGCCGCGCACAAGGCCGGCCCCGGCCTCTTCGACGCCATCGTCGCCGGGTACCAGTCCGTCCGCGACGACTACCACGACGACATGTTCAACCAGGTGCTCGTCTTCACCGACGACCAGAACAGGGACAGCGCCAACACCCAGGCGGTCAACGACCTGGTCCGCAGGCTCACCGGCCTGCAGGACCCCGCCAAACCCGTCAAGGTCAGCGTCGTCGTGCTCGGCAAGAAGGAGTCCGCCGACCGCCTCAAGGACGCCCTCAAGCCCGTCGACGCCTACGTCGACAACGCCCTGCAGACCAGCGACGTGCAGGCCGCGTTCATCCACGTCGTCGCCGGCGGCCTGCACGAGTAGCCGCCGCGGCGGCACCTACGCGGGGGTCGTCGGCGAGTCCAGCCACGCGTCGATGAGCCCGGTGAAGTCCCGCCCGGTCTGCCGGTTCACGAACGCGGTGAACGCCGCCCGGTCCTGCGCCGTGCCCGCGTGCTGCGACACCCACGCCCTGGCCAGGGCGAAGAACGCCGGCCCGCCCAGCTGCCGGTGCAGCTCGTACAGCATGAGCGCCGGGCACACGTACACGTTGCCCTCCGCGAAGCTGTCGGAGCGCGGGTTGCCGGGCGGCCCCAGCTGCTGCCGCACCTCCGCGTCACGCTGGCGGGCCCGCTTCGCCCACGCCTCGATGCCGGTGCCGTCGCGCTCCGCGGCGTACAGCGCCTCGGCGTAGGTCGCCCAGCCCTCGTTGAGCCACACGTCCTTCCACTGCGACGGCCCGACCGTGTCGCCGAACCACTGGTGCGCGTACTCGTGCAGCATGACCGTGTCCAGCGCCGCCGGGTACTTGCCGAGGCTGCCGCCGACGGTGACCATCTGCTGCGTCTCCATCGCCGAGTCCGACGGCACGACCACCGCGCCGGCGCTCGGGAACGGGTACTGCCCGAACCGCGACTCCAGCCAGCGCAGCTGCTCCGGCGCCTTGCGCAGCACCGGCAGCATCGCGTCGTCGACGCCGGGCCGGGTCCACAGGGTGATCGGCAGGCCCCGCGGGCCGGTGAGCCGCTCCTGCTGGTACTGCCCGACGGCCAGGGTCGTCAGGTAGGTGGCGACCGGCCGGTCCGACGAGTACGTGAAGGTGCTGCCCCGCACCGGCCCCGGGGTGCCGCCGGCGACCGCCTCCCAGCCGTCCGGGACGGTGACGGAGATGTCGTACAGCGCCTTGTCCGACGGCTGGTCGTTGGACGGGTACCAGGTCGACGCGCCGTACGGCTCCTGCATCGTCCACAGCCCGCCGTCACCGGTGACGGTCAGCCCGAGCGGCTCGGCGTCGCCGCGGTGCGACGGCATCGGCACCGGCGCGGGCGTGCCCTGGTACTGCACCACGAGGGTGAGCGTCGAGCCGGCCGTCACCGCGCGGTCCACGGTCAGCTTGCCGCCGCCGACCCGGCCGGT
Source organism: Dactylosporangium aurantiacum (assembly GCF_000716715.1). Taxonomy (GTDB): domain Bacteria; phylum Actinomycetota; class Actinomycetes; order Mycobacteriales; family Micromonosporaceae; genus Dactylosporangium; species Dactylosporangium aurantiacum. The sequence continues at coordinate 213,530 of NZ_JNYJ01000008.1, forward strand.
CGCCGCGGCACCGTCGACCGTCGTGGCCGTCACCGCGTACGGGCCGGTCAGGTCCAACCGCAGCGCCTGGTCCGCGCGCAGCACCCGCAGCTTCAGCGTCGCCGTGCCCGTCAGCGTCTTCGTCGGCGGCGCCCAGGTCAGCGCCAGCCCGTAGTGCAGCACGTCGATGCCGGGGTTGCCGTAGGACGGGTACACCGGGTCGGCGACGGGCGTGGACGTGCCGTCGCGGTTGCCGGCGTCCAGCGGCTGCGGGGAGCGCAGGGTGCGGCCCTCAGCCGGGGCGGTGCAGCCCGCCAGGACGGCGAGGGCCGCGAGGGCGGCGACCACCCTGGGCGCGCGGCGCCGCCCGGCGGCGCCCGGGTGTGCCGCTGTCTTCCGACGGCTGGCGGTGCTTCGGTGGCTCGGGGGTCGACGCACCCGGCCAAGCATATGACTCAGGTGCATCCGAGCGCTTCACGCAGCGCTGCGAGGTTGCGCACCATGACCGACACGTAGTCGTCGCCGTCCTCGACGCCCTCGATCGGGTCGAGCACCGCCGCCTTCGCACCGATCTCCTTCGCGATCGTCTGCGACAGCTTCGGGCTGACCAGCGCCTCGAAGAAGATGGTGGTCGCGCCCTTCTCCTTGGCCAGGGCGGCGACCTGCGACACCCGCTGCGGGCTGGGCTCCTCGTCGGGGTCCAGGCCGCTGATCGGCACCTGCGTCAGGTGGTACCGGCCGGCGAGGTACCCGAACGCCGCGTGGCTGGTCACGATCTCCCGCCGGGCGCACGTGCGCAGGCCGGCCGTGTACTCCTCGTCGAGGCGGTGCAGCTCGTCCTGCAGCTGACCGGCCCGCACCTTGATCGCGTCGGCGTTGGCCGGGTCGAGGGCGGCGATGCGCTCGCCGAGCTTGCCGACGATGACCGCGAACCGGACCGGGTCCAGCCACACGTGCGGGTCGCCGCCGTGCTCACCGCCGGCCGCCAGCCGCTCGACCGCCGCGACGTCGAACGCCTTGTCCTTGGCCTGCAGGCGGACCGCCTCGTCCACCGACGGCTGGAACCCGTTGAGGTACACGACCAGGGCCGCGTCGCTGACCTGCGCCAGCTGGCTCGGCTTGAGCTCCAGGTCGTGCGGCTCGGCGCCGCCCTGGGTCAGGTTCGTCACGGCGGCGTCCTCCGCGCCGACCCGCTCGCTCATGTACTGCAGCGGGTAGAACCCGGCGACGATCCGCAGCCGCCCGTCCGCCTGCCGCTGCTGCTGCGCCGGCTCGCCGTCACCGCCGCACGCGGTGCTCAGCATCAGGGACCCGGCGGTGAGACCGGCGAGGACGGCGCGACGCAGCATGATCCCATCCTCAGGGCAGTTGACAATGATTGTCAAAAACGCATGGTTGCGGGCGTCACGGCGTGCTAAGCTTCCTAGGACACTAGCCCGAAGATGTCGCTGCCGGGATGTCGATCCCGTCCGCCCGTTTCCGACCTGTTGGTGACACCGTTGCGAAAGGATCCTGAGCATGCTGCGTGTGCACAACTTCTGCGTCTCGGTCGACGGCTACGGCGCGGGAGCGGACCAGAGCCTCGACGACCCGATCGGCGCCGGCGGCGGGCGGCTGCACGACTGGGTGTTCCAGACCCGGACCGGCCGGCGCATGATCGGCGAGGAGGGCGGCAGCGAGGGCGTCGACGACGAGATGATGCGGGCCGGCGAGACCGGCATCGGCGCCACGATCATGGGCCGCAACATGTTCGGCCCGGTGCGCGGGGCGTGGGCCCCCGACGAGCCGTGGACCGGCTGGTGGGGCGACGACCCGCCCTACCACCACCCGGTGTTCGTGCTGACCCACCACGCCCGTCCCAGCGTGACGATGCGGGGCGGCACCGTCTTCCACTTCGTCACCGGCGGCATCGAGGCCGCCCTGGAGCAGGCCGAGGCCGCCGCCGGCGGGCTCGACGTGCGCCTCGGCGGCGGCGTGTCCACCATCCAGCAGTATCTGCGCGCCGGCCTGGTCGACCAGCTGCACCTGGCGATCATCCCGGTCGTGCTCGGCCGCGGCGAGCGGCTCTTCACCGACGGGCTCACCGACGGCTACACGTGCACCAGGATGGTCGCCTCCGACGCCGCCACCCACATGGTCCTCACCCGGTCATGACGACGCCCGGATCAGCGCGCGGGGCCGGGCAGCGTGACGGCGAACTGGCGGGCGGTGATGCCGTACCAGCGGTCGGTCAGCCCCTCGTCGGTCATGCCGAGCCGGCCGGCGACCGCCTGCGAGGCGAGGTTGTCCTCGTCGGTGAGGGCGAGCACCCGGCCGCCGGTGCGCGACAGCAGCTCGCGGGCCGCCCGGGTGGCCAGACCCTTGCCCTGGTGGTCGGGGTGCAGGTGCCAGCCGACCTCGACCTCGCCGGTCTCCCCCGCCGCGTCCTGCAGCGGCAGCAGGAGCACCGTGCCCACCGGGACACCGTCGACGTCGATCGCCCAGTAGCCCCTCGGGCCGTCCTCCCGGCTCCGCATCCGCGCCAGCCGGTGGAGGGCCTCCTCGCGGTCGGCGACCACCCGCCGCGGGTGCGCGCCCAGGTGCCGCATCACCTCCCAGCGGGAGTAGATGTCGTAGAACGCCTCGACGTCGTCGTCCGTCCACCGCCGCAACCGCATGCCGGCCATGATGCACCGTCCGCCGCCGCCGGGCGGGCGGGGGACGTCACCGACCGACACCGTTCGATATGATCCGCAGCGTTTTGCCGCGACCGTGTCGCCGAGTCCCGCTGGGCCGGCGCTCGTGACCGGCCTGGAGCGCAGCGGAGGGCCGGTCACCATGTACGCAGTCTCAAGGTCAGGACGGCGCCGCAGCGCAGCGGAGGCGACGTCATGACCGTTATGGAGACGGCGCCGGCAGCGGCGCGGCAGATCCCCCTCGTGAAGGGTTGGCCCGTCGTCGGCAACGTGCTGGAGATGGCCAAGGACCCGGCGCGGTTCTTCGCCCGGGCCTACCAGGAGCACGGCCCCGTCTACCGGATCAAGCTGTTCAACCGGACCTACCCGGTGCTCGCCGGCGCCGACGCGGCCAACTTCATGGGGTCCCGCGAGGGCCGCGAATGCCTGCGCTCCAAGGAGTTCTGGCAGGGCTTCCTCGACGAGTACGGTGGCACCCGCACCATCCTCGGCGAGGACGGCGACAGCCACAAGGAGCTGCGCGACATCATGCGCCGCGGCTACTCCCGCGACGCCATCAAGGGCCGCGCCGATGAGCTCGTCGCGATCACCGACCGGGCCCTGGAGCGCGACTGGCGCCCCGGCAAGCCCGTGCCCGTCGTGCACGCCTTGCAGTACATGGTGACCGACCAGCTCGGCACGATCCTCACCGGCAACGCGCCGCTGGAGTACGTGCCCGACATCCGCACCATGACCCTGTACGTGCTCAACGTCCTGGTCACCAGGCAGCGGCCGAAGATCCTGCTCAGGCACCCGAAGTACCGCCGGGCCCGGGCGCGGGTGTTCGAGCTCGGCGACAGGATGGTCGCCGAGCTGCGCGCCACCGCCGGCAGCACCCCCGAGCAGGAGCGCAACCTGGTCGAGGACCTCATGGACGTGCACCTCAACCGCGAGGGCGTCCTGCCGGCCAACGACCTCACCATGGCGCTGACCGGGCCGTATGTCGCGGGCCTGGACACGGTGGCCAACACGACCGCCGCGTTCATCTACTCGGTCCTCAAGCACCCCGAGGTCCTCGCGAAGGTGCGGGCCGAGGCCGACGCCCTGTTCGCCGGCGGCAGCATCACCGACGACGACCTGCGCAGGATCCCGTCGATCCGCTACGCGCTCATGGAGGCGATGCGCCTGTACCCGATCGCGGTCGCGCTCACCCGCACCGCGACGCGGGACTTCGAGTTCGGCGGGTACACCATCAAGGAGGGCGAGATGGTGTACGTCGCGACGACCGTGCCGCACTTCCTCGACGAGTACTTCCCCGACCCGGACACGTTCGACATCGGCCGGTACGAGAAGCCCCGGTCGGAGCACCTGCGGCCGGGGGCGTACTCGCCGTACGGGCGCGGGCCGCACACGTGCCTCGGCAAGAGCTTCGCCGACGTGCAGATGGCCCTGTCGATGGCGCGCCTGTTCCACCGGCTCGACCTGGAGCTCGACCCGCCCGGCTACACCCTCGTCACGAAGACCGCGCCGACCCCCGGCCCGGCGATGAGCTTCAAGGTGAAGGTGAAGGGGTACCGGCACTAGCCGCTAGGTTCTACCGCATGGCCTCACTCGCGTACGGCAGCCCGGCCGGTCGCTGGGTCCTCGCCGCGACGATCCTCGGCTCCGGCATCGCGGCGATCGACGCGACCGTCGTCGGTATCGCGCTGCCGGCGATCGGCCGCGCGTTCGACACCGACCTGCAGACCCTGCAGTGGGTGGTCACGTCGTACACCCTCGCCCTCGCCGGGCTGCTGCTCATCGCCGGGGCGCTCGGCGACCGGTACGGGCGGCGGCGGGTCTTCCTCATCGGCGTCATCTGGTTCGCGCTCGCGTCGGTGCTGTGCGGCGCGGCACCGGACGCGCCGACCCTCATCGCCGCCCGGGCCCTGCAGGGGGTCGGCGCGGCCCTGCTCACCCCGGGCAGCCTCGCCATCCTGCAGGCGTCGTTCCGCCCCGAGGACCGCGGCCGCGCCATCGGCGCCTGGTCCGGCCTCGGCGGGGTCGCCACCGCCATCGGCCCGTTCCTCGGCGGCTGGCTCGTCGGCGCCGCCTCCTGGCGGCTGATCTTCGCGATCAACGTCCCGATCGCCGCCGCCGTCGTGTACCTCACCTGGCGGCACGTCCCCGAGTCCCGCGACGCCACCGCCACCGGCCCCGTCGACGTCACCGGCGGCGTCCTCGTCACCGCCGGCCTGGTCGGCGTCACGTACGGGCTCATCGACGGCTTCTCCCCCGTGCCCCTCGCCGCCGGGGCGGCGGTGCTGGCCGCGTTCGTGTGGTGGGAGCGGCGCACCGCCCACCCGATGCTGCCGCTGGACCTGTTCGCCTCCGCCCAGTTCAGCGCCACCAACGCCGTCACGTTCGTGGTCTACGGCGCCATCGGCGGCGCCCTGTTCCTGCTGCCGATCCAGCTGCAGCAGAGCTCCGGGTACACGCCGCTGCAGGCCGGCGTGTCGCTGCTGCCGATCACCGTCATCATGCTGCTGCTGTCGGCCCGCTCCGGCGCCCTCGCCGGGCGGATCGGGCCCCGTCTGCAGATGAGCGCCGGGCCGGTCGTCGTCGGCGCCGGGATGGCGCTGTTCACCCGGGTCGGCACCGGCGGCTCGTACGTCGCCGACGTCCTGCCGGCCGTCGCGGTCCTCGGCCTGGGGCTCGCCACGACGGTCGCGCCGCTCACCGCGACCGCGCTGTCCTCGGCCCGGGCCAGCCACGCGGGCATGGCGTCGGCGGTGAACAACGACGTCGCCCGGGCGGCCGGGCTGATCGCCGTGGCCGTGCTGCCGGCGGCGGCCGGGATCAGCGGGACGGCGTACCTGCACCCGGACGAGCTCACCGCGGGCTTCCACACGGCGGTGCTCATCTGCGCCGGGCTGTGCGTGCTGGCGGGCGCGGTGGCGGCGCTGACGATCCGCAACCCGAAACAGCCGCCGGCGGCCACGGCCGCGCCGCGGCACTGCGCCGTCGACGCGCCTCCCGCCGCCGCGCCGGTCTCAGGTCAGCAGGCCACGTAGGACACCGCGGATGGTGCGTTCCAACAGGTCCGGCGCCTCCGGCGGGGGTGCCGCGGCGGTGAACGCGGCCGTGAGGTGCGGATGGGTCACCGGGTCGAGCATGGCGAACAGCTGCGCCGCGGCGGCCTGCTGCCGCTGGACGGCCTGCGGGTCGTCGGGCGGCGGGTTCATCGGCGTCGGCGTGGCGAACAGGGTCACCACGCCGGTCAGTACCGCCACCGCCTCCATCTTCACGCTCGCCGGCTGCGGCAGCGGGGCCATGATCGCCAGGCAGCGCTCGAAGTAGGTGATGGTGTTGGGCCCGAACGTGCTCACCCGGCGGGCCGCCTCGCTCAGCCAGGGGTGGCGCCGGTACAGGGCGAGCTGGTCGCGGGCGACGCCGATGAGGCCGTCGAGCCAGTCACCGGCGGCCGGGGCGCCGGCCGGCAGCTCGCTCAGCGCCGCGTCGACCATCAGGTCGAGCAGGTCGTCGCGGGAGGACAGGTAGCGGTACAGCGAGCCGGCCGCGGTGTCGAGGGCGGCGGCGACGGCCCGCATCGACACGGCGTCGAGACCGCCCTGGTCGGCGAGGGCCGTGGCGGCGGCGACGATCTCGGCGCGGGTGTGCTGCGGGACCGGACCCCGCGACCGGCGGTCGGGCCGGCTCCAGACCGACTCCCGGGGCGTGGCGGGCATGCCGACAAGCATAAACCGCGAACACCGTTCGCCGTTATGCGCCGCTCCGGGCGGGAACGGGTGGCGGCGACGGCAGGAGGAAAATCTGTCGGACGCACCCGGTAACATCCCAGGCGTCCCGAAAAACCCTAGCCAAAGGTGCGCGGCAACCATGCTCGACATCGAGTTGATTCGCAAGGACCGGGCCTTCGTCGAGGCCGCTCTGTCCAAGAGGCTCGAGCCGTCCGAGGTGTCCCGCGTCCTGAGCTCCATCGCCGAGCTCGACAAGCAGCGCCGCGAGCTCATCGGCGACATCGACGCCGAGCGGGCCCGCCGCAAGGAGGAGGCCCGCGCCTTCGGCGCCGCGAAGGCCGCCGGCCAGGCCGTCGAGCCGACCACCCGGGACTCGAAGGCGGCGCTGCAGGAGCTCGAGGACCGCCTCGCCGCCGTGCAGGAGCAGCTCACCACCGTGATGAGCGAGCTGCCCAACCTGCCCGCCGACGACGTCGTGGCCGGCGGCAAGGAGGCCAACGTCGTGGTGAAGGTCTTCGGCGAGGCGCCGAAGATCGAGCACGTCCGCGACCACGTCACCCTCGCCAGCGAGCTGGGCCTCGTCGACTTCGAGCGCGGCGTCAAGCTCGGCGGCTCCGGCTTCTGGATCTACACCGGCTGGGGCGCCCGCCTCGAGTGGGCCCTCGTCAACTGGTTCATCGACCGGCACTTCGCCGCCGGCTACCAGTTCATGCTCCCGCCGCACCTGCTGCTCGACTCGGCCGGCTATGCCGCGGGCCAGTTCCCGAAGTTCTACGACGACGTGTTCCACATCGCCACCGACGGCGAGGAGCGTGGCCGCTTCCTGCTGCCGACGTCGGAGACCGCGATCCTCGGCGCCTACCAGAACGAGATCTTCGATACGGCCGACCTGCCGCACAAGGCGTATGCCTACACGCCCTGCTACCGCAGCGAGAAGGCCGGCTCCCACTCCGACGAGCGCGGCACGGTCCGCGGCCACCAGTTCAACAAGGTCGAGATCTTCCAGTTCACCACCCCCGAGGACGGCGAGAAGACCCTCGAGGAGATGGTCGACTACGCCGAGGACCTGGTGAGCTCGCTCGGCCTGCACTTCCGCCGCTCCCTGCTCGCCGCCGGCGACTCCAGCGCCTCGATGCGCAAGACCATCGACATCGAGGTGTGGATGCCCAGCACCGGCAAGTACAAGGAGGTCTCGTCGGTCTCCTGGGCCGGCGACTACCAGGCCCGCCGCGCCGGCATCCGCTACCGGGTCCCCGGCTCGAAGAACAACCGGTTCGTCCACACGCTCAACGGTTCGGCCCTCGCCACCAGCCGCATTTTCCCGGCCATCCTGGAGCAGTTCCAGCAGGAGGACGGCTCGGTCCTGGTCCCCGAGGTGCTCCGCGACAAGGTCGGCACCGACCGCATCGTGAAGCCCACCAAGCGCCGCTGACCGCGCCTGTTGACCGTTACCGGCGCTGATCGCGTCACCCTGATCGCATCACCCTGATCGCACCGGGAGGTGACCCGGCCGGTCCATCGACCGGGCCGCCTTCCGGTGCAGGGTTGCTGCGTGCTGCCCGGTGCGTGGCCGGGTTGGCCGGGATGGCCGGGATGGCCCAGGAGGCCGGGCTGCTCAGGATCCGCGGCGATGGCGAGCCGGGCTGCCCCGCGTAACCCGGCAACTCGGCACTCCGGCGGTGGTGCGGCCAGGTCGCCCGCGACAGCTTGCCGGCGACAGCTTGCCCGCGTCATCGTGCCCGCGACGTGGCCGGGCGACCTGGCTGGTCGTGGCCGGGGTGGCTCGGCGCCCGGAGTTCCGGTGGTGGGTCAGGCGGACGATAACGGCGTGGTCATCGCGGAGCAGGCCGGCGGCGGCGGAGCCGGGACCAGCCGCCGGGCGAAGCCGCGTGCCAGGCGGGTGCGGGTGTCGAGGTCCGGGCATCGCGTTCGTGCCTGATTGGGACCGGTTCGATCGTCCTTTCCGGGTTCGGGTCGGGTCGCGTGATCCAGCCGGTGGTCTTGCCTGGCCGGTGGGGGGTCGTGGTGGAAGACGTCGCTCTCGGCGGCGAAGCCCGGTGGTGAACCGTTGCGGGTGCGCAAGGTTGCTCGGTAGCCGCGGGCTGGCTGTCGGTGCACATGGCGGGAGTGCCGGTGTCGCAGACCTGTCCTGAACGCCTCCGGGGCCCGTCGCCACGGGGCGGGTCGTCCCGGTCTGGATCGCGTCCGGCGCACCGCGGGCCGCTTCCGTCGGCACGAGCGCCGGCCCGGTCCCGGCAGGCGACGTCCGCGCACGGTGGGTGAACCCGACCCCGCACTCGCGGCCGTGTCCGTCAGCGAGACGGCCGCCACGGCGGCCATGCGGGCCGAGGCGGTCATCCACGCGGGATCCGGCCTCGGCCTGACCGGGCCCGGGCATGCGACGCGGCGCCGGTGCTCTGCTACGAAACGGGCGGTGCGGACTCCTGAGCGGCGGCACTGGCCCGGCGGACCAGGTTGGTGAGCGCCGACCCACGCGCCACGACGAGCAACCGGTCCTCCACGGTGAGCTGCCGCTGCCGGGAAGCGACGGGGTCAAGGAGTTGACCATCGGACAAGGCAACTCCGGCCAGGCGTACCGCGCCTGCCCGATCGACCTCGGTGGCGGGCTGGCCGACGAGCGGCGCGCCGGCGGCGACGGAGACCTCGGCCACGAGCAGCTCCCGGTAGCCGATGGGGATGGCGGCGAGAATCTCGCGGTTGAGCAGGGCCGTGGCGAACGCCGCGGCCGCCGGCGCCGAGACACTGTGCGACACGGCAAAATTGAACGCCCGGCGCGCGCGTTCCGCCCGGAGGTCCGACACCCGCAGCACGACCCGGGCCTCGGGAGCGAGCTCGCGGCCGGTCAACGCGGCCTGCAGGTTGGCCATGTCGTCGCGTCCGAGCACGACCAGCGTCCGGCAGGTCTCGACCCTCGCCGCGGTGAGCGTCGCCTCGGTGCTGGCATCGCCGACAATCACTGGGATGCCGGCCCGGCGTGCGGAGTGGACGCCGGGCGCGTCGGCCCGCTTGTCGATGCCGACCGCTTCGACGCCGAGGTCGTGCAGATACCGCATCACCTGCGTACCGAGACTGCCCAGACCCGCGATCACGACGTGGTCGCGCCAGGCCGGCTGAGCCAGGTACTGGCGTACGGTGTACAGGAAGGCGCCGAGCGCCGGGATCAGCGCCACGCCGGCGACGGTCAGCAGGAGCTGCATCACCTGCGGGGCCGTCGATCCGGTGGGATCCAGGTTGCCGCCGGTGACCGTGGTCTGGAAGGTCAGGTAGAACACCTGCCACACCGACATCTGTGGAAGGGTGCGCGCCAGCAGCCAGCCCAGCACGACCGTGGCGAGCAGGATCGCAACGAGTGCCACGCCGGTCGGGCGGGTCACCAGCAGAGCGGCGGCGCGGGCGGCCCGCGGGACGCCGCGTGGCCGCCACCGCATGCGCCAGCCGACCGGCGGGGACCAGTTCCGTTCAACGGGCCTCAGGTGTGCCAGGACCACGTCCGTGTCGCGATCGTCCGCTGGTAGCAGCTGCACGGCTGCCGGGTCGCGGGTGTCGATGAGCCCGCACACGATGTGATCCGGCGGTACGTGGTCACGCCGGGCGATGTACATCGTGTGCCCGGCGTACCGGAAGTGCGTCGGTGCCACCTCACCGAGCGCCGCGGCGACGAACGTGGGCGCGGCCAGCGCGGCGTCCGACAGCACGGTACAGCTGCCGAACAGTGGCCGGATCTGCGTTGCGAGCCGCTGGTTGAACATGCGCAGCACGAAACGCGCCTCCGGCCGCACCGCCTGGGCCTCCAGCGCCGCGGTGATGTTGGTCAGGTCATCGGCGTACAGCAGCGCCACCCCGGTGGCGGCCTCCATGCCGGCGGACCGGAACACCGCCTCGTCCAGCCGCTTGACGCGCCTCACCTGGACCGGCCGCGCCGCCACGTCATCGGGGTCCAATTGCGACGGCCCGTTCACCAGGATCAACGTCACCTGCGCCCCGTCCTCGACCAACGCGTCCACCACATACATGGTCAGCGTGTCGTCGCCGCAGACGATGTACCGGTCCCGGGCACCGTCGTCCGCCGGGCCGGGCTGTGCGGCCGTCGCAGTCACACCCGAAGGATAGAGGCAACCGCCGGGTCCCTCGGTGCGCCGCGCGTGCCGGGTGGTCACCTGCGGCACCCGCTCCACGGACGTCCTGCGAATGCCCGCGGGCTGGCGGGCGGACGCACCGACGGATGGCCAGGCCCAGCGGACCTCACGACCGAAGGGCGCGCTGTCCACCAGGCGCCGCACGTAGGCGGCTGCGCGCCCGACCGGAGACGGGCCGAACGCGTCACCCGGGCCGACGGGGCCACGGCGTCAAGCCCGACGGCACCCCGGCCGGTCGCACCCGCCGCAACCGCCCAGACGCCGGATCGCGGCAGCAACACCACCGTGCACTACCCGAGGGATACACCAGGGCGACCCCGATCCACCGCGGTGCGGCGGTCCACCAGGTCGCACCCGCGGCCGGCGGTGTGCGGCAGACCCATCCCCTCCGACCGCGGACCGCCGGCCCACAGCCGGCGCAGCCCGGCAGCCGCACCCGCGCCAGCCCGGCAGCGCACCCGCGCCAGCCCGGTGCGGCACGGCCCACCCAGCCCACCGGCTGACGCCAGGCAGACCTCACCGCGCCAGCTGCCGGACGGCCGATCCAGGAGCGGTGCACCGCGGCGGCCGGAGGTTCGGCCCCGGCCGGGGTGCCGGCGGTGCCCCGGCCCATTCGTTGGTCACGGGCCCCGCCGGTCGGCGGGCGGGCGGGGTCAGAGGAGCTCGCGGAGGGCCTCCACCAGCAGCCAGGCGCCGAACAGGACGAACAGGGTGGCCGCGCCGTACTTGATGGCGCGTTCCGGGAGGCGCTTGCCGAGCAGGCGGCCGAGCAGGATGGCGAGGGCGTCGGCGGCGACCATGCCGATGGTGGAGCCCAGCCAGGTGCCGAACCAGCCGTGCTGGGTGGCGAGGGTGATGGTGGCGAGCATGGTCTTGTCGCCCAGCTCGGCGAGGAAGAAGGCGACGCCGACGGCGACGATGGCGGAGCGGGTGGTGGGCTGGGCGGCCTTGTCGCGTTCGGCGTCGGTGAGGGTGTCGCCGCGCAGGGTCCAGGCGCCGAAGGCGAAGAACGCCAGGGCGGCGACGAGGGAGATCCAGCCGGTGGGGAGGGCGGCGCCGAGGCCGTAGCCGACGGCGACGGACACGAGGTGCACGACGGCGGTGGCGACGGTGATGCCGATGAGGACCGGCATGGTCTTGAACCTGGTCGCGAACGTCAAAGCCATCAGCTGGGACTTGTCGCCGAGCTCGGCGACGAAGATGACGCCGAAGCTGATGGCGAGGGCAGCGAGGAAACCGCTCATGTGGTGCAGACAACCTTCCCGGGACGGTGCCGGGAGGAGGGCACGGACGACCTCGACCCGGCTTGTTCAGCCTGAGTCGAAGGTCTCGTCCGCCCCATGAACGCCGACCTGGGCGGTCGGTGCCATCCGGCCGTGAGGGGCCGGGACGGGGCCGCGTGGCCGGGGACGCGAGCGCCCCAGTATGTCGACCACGCAGTTGAGGGACTACTCCCCTTCGCGCACCCTCACCCTACCCGATCGCCCCCGGGATCACCTGGCGCAACGGCCGCAGGTGCCGAAGATCTCAAGGGTGTGGCTCACGTCGGTGAAGCCGTGCTCCTCGCCGATGCGGTCGGCCCAGCGCTCCACGGCGGGGCCGAGGACCTCGACGGTGCGGCCGCAGCCGCGGCACACCAGGTGATGGTGGTGGCGGTCGCTGCAGCGGCGGTACCGGGTGTCGCTGCCGGGCACCTGCATGACGTCGATCTCGTTGGTCTCGGCGAGCAGCTGCAGTGTGCGGTACACGGTGGTGAGGCCGACGTTGGCGCCGCGTTCGCGGAGCATGACGTGCAACTCCTGCGCGCTGTGGAACCCGTCGACGTTGCTGAGCAGCGTCATCACGGCGTCGCGCTGGCGGGTGTTGCGCCTGGCGGGGTGCTGCTCCACGTCGTTCACGAGTCGAAGCCTAGGTCGTCCACCCGAAAAAGCTTAGCGTGGCCTCACCGGATCGGTGGCGGCGCGCACGGTACCGTGCCGTCGTGGACATCAGGCTCGAGGTCGACGACGAGGACTCCCTCCGGATGCTGTACCGGTGGCTGCGCGACGACGAGATCCGCCGCGCGGTGCCGGTGACCCTGACCCCGACGCCGCCGCGGCCGGGCGAGATGGGTGCCGCGTTCGAGGTCATCAACGCCGTGGTGAGCAACGGTATCGCGCTCGGCGGCCTGCTCGTCGCGGTGGCGGCGTGGCGCTCGTCGCTGCCACGGGCGCCGCGGGTGCGGATCCGGCACGGGGACACGGTGGTGGAGCTGGACGGCACCCCCGACGAGATCCGCCGCGTCGTCGACGCCCTCGACCCGCCCGCCGACCCGCAACCGCAACCGCAGCCGACCAGCCAGACCGACCCGCAGCCGCAGCCGCAGCCGCAGCCGACCAGCCAGACCGACCCGCAGCCGCAACCGCAGCCGCGCACCGACCCGCAGCCGCAGCCGCAGCCGACCAGCCAGACCGACCCGCAGCCGCGCACCGACCGGGAGTAGGACGGCAGGCGGTGCGCGCGTCCCGGCTCATCTCGCTGGTGCTGCTGCTGCAGGCCGGCGGCACCGTCACCGCCGCCGAGCTGGCCGAGGCCCTCGAGGTGTCGGAGCGCACCATCTACCGCGACATCCTCGCCCTGTCCGCCGCCGGTGTGCCCGTGTACGCCGAGCAGGGCCGCGCCGGCGGGTACCGGCTGCTGGACGGGTACCGGACGAAGCTCAACGGCCTCAGCCGGGCCGAGGCGGAGGCGCTGTTCCTGTCGGGGCTGCCGGGGCCGGTCCGGGACATGGGCCTCGGCGACGTGCTCGCCGTCGCCGAGCTGAAGGTCGCCGCGGCGCTGCCGGCCCCGATCCGCGACGCCGCCGGCCGGGCCCGGCAGCGGTTCCACCTCGACGTGCCCGGCTGGTTCGAGGATCCGGCGCAGCCGCCGCCGTGGCTGGCGGACCTGGCCCGCGCCGTCTGGGACGACCGGGTGGTGCGGCTGCGGTACGAGCGCCGCGAGGTCGTCACCCGCACCGTCGAGCCGTACGGCCTGGTGCTCAAGAACGGCGCCTGGTATCTCGTCGGGCGGGTCGGCGGTGACCTGCGCGTGTACCGGGTCGACCGGATCGTGGAGCTGACCGCGGACGGGACGGCGTTCACCCGGGACCCGGGGTTCGACCTGGCCGCGTTCTGGGCGGTCCGCGCCGACGAGTTCGTCCGGCGGGTCCTGGCGGAGCGGGTCACGATCCGGGTCACCCCGGCGGGGCTGCGGCTGCTGCGGTACGCGGTGGAGGCCCTGGCGGTGCGCGACGCCCTCGCCGGCTGGGAGGAGCGGCACCGCCCGGCCGACGAGCAGGGCCGGGTGGTGCTGGAGCTGCCGGTGGAGTCCGTCGGCGTCGCCTACACGCAGCTGCTGCGGCTCGGCCCGGAGGTCGAGGTGCTCGCCCCGCAGGAGCTGCGCGACCTGATGCGCGCCGCCGCCGACCGGATGACCGCGCTCTACCGGTAGCCGGTCGCGTCGGCGGGCCTGCCCGCCTCGTGCACCTCGCGGAAGTACCGGAACCAGTCGGGCCGGCTGCCGTCGAGGTCGGTGAACCCGTACACGCCGGACAGCTGCCCGCTGGACAGCGACTGGCCGTTCCACCGGGCGACGTCCGGGTCGGCGGCGAGCGCGGCGACGGCCCGCCCCACGTACGCCGGCGACTCCGAGATCACGAAGTGCGGCTCCTTCGCGGTCGCGTCGAGCCAGTTCGCCTCGGTGACGCCGTAGTGTTCGAGCATCATCTCCGAGCGCAGCCAGCCGGGTGTGATCGCGACCGCGGTCGCGCCGTGCGCCTTGAGCTCGTGCGCCTGCGCGAACGCCAGCCGCAGCACCGACGTCTTGGCCAGGTCGTAGAAGAACGACACCCGGTAGGTGTCGGCGTTGTACTCGGTGGTGCCGTCGGTGACCTCGACGACGAGCCCGCCGGGGCGGCGGATGAGCAGCGGCAGCGCGGCGTGGCTGGTGATGATGTGGGTGTCGACGGCGAGGCGCAGGATGTGCAGGCCGGTCTCCAGGGAGTCCTCCCACAGCGGCTTGTCCCAGGTGAACAGCCCCTCGGCGCCCCAGATGTCGTTGACGAGCACGTCGAGGCGGCCCTGCTCGGCGTCGATGCGGGCGACGAGGTCGCGCACCTGCTGCGGCACGAGGTGGTCGACCTGCACGGCGATGCCGACGCCGCCGGCCGCGGTGACCAGCTCCGCGGTCTCCTCGATCGTCTCCGGCCGGTTCATCTCCGACGGCTGCCGCCGGGTGGTGCGCCCGGTCGCATACACGGTGGCGCCGGCGGCGCCCAGCTGCACCGCGATCTGCCGGCCGGCGCCCCGGGTGGCCCCGGCGACCAGCGCGACCTTGCCTTTCAGTGGTGTGTTCATACCGGTGACGGTGCCAGGAAAACCTGACAACCGATGTCCGACTTTCTCAAAAGCTCAGCGGAGCTTGCCGTCGACGCGGGGCCGGCGTACCCCTTCCACGGCGACGCACAGGCCGTACACCTTCGCGTGGCCGGTCCAGCCGTTGACCCGGCCCCGGTTGTTGGAGATCTGCACCCGCGCCCCGGCGGTGTCGACGGCCGAGACCAGGTGCAGGTAGACCGTGCCGGCGACCCTGGCCAGGACGATGTCGCCGGCCTCGACCTTCGCCGGGTCGACCGGGCCGACCGTCACCAGCTGCCGGCTGCGGATCAGCGGCACCATCGACGAGCCGGTCGGCCGGAACTGGACCGTCGCGCCGCCGGCGACCCGCGCGGCGACCATGTCAAGCGCACCCATCGTGACGCAGAGCATGCACCCGGCGCGGCGGGGTGTCGAGCGAGAATGCACGGATGAGCGTCGAGATCCACGGTCCCGCCGTCCCCGGGTCCCTGGCGGCACCCCTGGCGGTCGCCGGCTGCGCGACCGCGGCGGTGGCCAGGTGCCTGGACGCCGCCGCCGACCTCGCCGAGGCCCGCACCGGCCGGCGGCCCGCGGTCGCCCTGGACACCGGGCACGTCGCCGCCGCGGTGCGGGCCGAGGCGCTGCTGCGCGACCCGGCCGGTGCGGGTGTCGGCGGGTTCGCCCCGCTGTCGCGGCTGTGGCCGGCCGCCGACGGCTGGGTCCGCACCCACGCCAACTACCCGTGGCACCGCGCCGCGCTCCTGGCCGCCCTCGGCACGGACGAGGCCGGTGTGGCCGCCGCGATCGAGGCCCGGCCCGCCGAGGAGGTCGAGCGGCTCGTGTACGGCGCGGGCGGCCTCGCCGTCGCCGCCCGCGAGCCGGGCCGCTGGCCCGACCCGGAGCCCGACGCGCCGCTGGTGTGCATGACGCCCCTGCCGGGCACCGCCCGCCCGCTGGCCGCGGCCGGGCCGCTGCCGGCGTCCGGGATCCGGGTGCTCGACCTGACCAGGGTCATCGCCGGCCCGGCCGGCACCCGGATGCTCGGCGCGCTCGGCGCCGACGTGCTGCGCGTGGACGACCCGGCCCGCCCGGAGCTGCCGATGCACGCCGTCGACGGGGTCGTCGGCAAGGCCAGCACCGTCCTGGACGCCGGCACCCCGGCCGGCCTGGACACCCTGCACCGGCTGCTCGCCGGCGCCGACGTGCTCGTCACCGGGTACCGCCCGGGCGCGCTGCGCCGGTTCGGACTCGACCCGGACCAGGTCGCCGACCGGCACCCCGGCACGGTCGTGGTGACGCTGTCGGCGTGGGGGACGACCGGTCCGTGGGGCGCCCGGCGCGGCTTCGACAGCCTGGTCCAGGTCGCGACCGGCATCGCCCGGCGCATGCGGGACGGCACCGGCCGGCCCGGCGCGCTGCCGTGCCAGCTGCTGGACCACGCGACCGGGTACCTCGCCGCCGCCGGGGCGCTCGCCGCGCTCGCCGGGCGGGCCCGCACCGGCGCCGCCGCCCACGTCGAGGTGTCGCTCGCCCGGACCGCCCGCTGGCTGCTGGACACCCCCGCCGACCCGGCGGCGCCGGACGACACGCCGGTCGCGCCGTACCTGGCGCCGCTCGGCAACGGCTGGACCGGTGTGCGCCCGCCGGGCACGCTCGACGGCGCGCCCCTCACCTGGCCGCACCTGCCGCCGTCCTACGGCACGGCGGCCGCCGCCTGGGGCTGAGCGGCCGACACCGCGATGTCCCGCATGGCGTGCAGCACCGCCGCCCCGTCGGCCGGCGACACGTGCGCGGCGTCGAGGTAGACGGTGAGCCGTACCGCGGCCGCGCCGTCGCAGGTGGCGTCGTCGACGTGCACGAACAGCGGCTCGAACGTCGGCGCGTCCTGCCGCCCCACCCACCGGAACCCGTCCGGCGCGTCGGCCGTGCCCGCGCCGCGCCGGTCGTTGAAGTAGCAGCCGAGCTCGATCGGGGCGCCCCGCTCCCGGCCGACCCGCTCGACGAGGTCCGCCATCTGCGCCTGGTGGAAGTAGGCGTACTTGTACGCCGTCAGCGCCGCCCGGCCGGCCCGGCCCAGCAGCTCGTCGAACGGCCCGTCGCCCACGTCGAGGCGGAACAGGCCGGCCTGCGCCAGGGTGCACACCACGTCGGCGAGGCCGGGCCGGAACCGGTTGCTGGTGACCGGCCGGATCACCACCGGGTCCACGCCGACGACCCGGCGCAGCGCCGCCGCGTACAGGGTCAGCAGCACGGTCGCGGACTCCACGCCGGCGCGGGCGCTGATCGCCTCCACCGCCGCCGGCAGCGCCGCCGAGGTGAGCTCGCCGTGCCAGTACCGCGGCGACATCCGCACCGGCGGCGGGGGGAACCTGACCGGTTCGACCTGCCGCACGATGCGCTCCCAGTGCCGCTGCGCGTGCTCGTTGTGCCGACGGCCGGCCGGTGAGCACTGCCACTCGGCCTGGGCGAGCGGCTGCAACCCGGTGACCGGCGCCGTCGCGCGGGCGGCGACCTCGGTCATCATCGTGACCGCCCCGGCGGCGTCGGTGACGAAGTGGCTGACCAGCAGCACCACGTGCGTGAGGACCGGCCCGCGGCGCACCACGGCGTAGCGCACCGGCCACTGCGTGGTGAAGTCCATCGGCGTGTCGCGCAGCTGCTCGTGTACGGCGGCGGCGACCGCGTCCGGGTCGTCCTGCCCGGCGTCGTGGACGTCGACGACGAGCTCGCCGGTCGCGTGCACGACCTGCTCCGGCCGGCCGTGCGGGCCGGACCTGAGCCGGGTGCGCATCGGCTGGTACCGCCCCATCAGGTACCGCACCTCGTCGGCGACGTCGTCGAGCGTGGTGCCGGCCGGCAGCGGCCGGACCCCGCCGAGCGGCAGCCAGGTGCCCTGCTTGACGATCGCCGACCAGTTCTCCAGCTGGCCCCACGACAGCTCGCCGCTGCCGGACCCGTCGCCCGCGAACCCCACGACCATCCGTTCCGGCGCAACAACCATCGCCGGTCCTCCTCGGTTTTGTACTTTCGGCGGCAAAGTTTTCACATCGTGCCGCAAGAAGTCCGCATCCACCATGGTGCATTGAGCCAATTGACATCGGGCCGGTGGGCGGGCGCACACGGTCGAGCCCGGCCTGGCGGGTGCGCCGGGCCGGGTTTCTCCGCCGGTTCGTGGGCTAGTTGGTGGGGCGGCGCAGGGTGGCGAGGATCGAGTCGCGGACCGCGGAGCGCCCCGCCTCCTGGGCGCCGAGCAGCGCCGCGTCGTCCTGCAGGGTGCTGGTGGCGATCGCGGTCTCCAGCGGCGCCGCCTCGGCCAGCGCGGTCGCGACCGCGGCGCCGAGGATCGGGCCGCCGGCCTGGCCGACCTCGCCGCCGATGACGACCAGCGGCGGGTCGAGCACGGCCACGACCGCGGACAGGCCGATGGCGATCCGGCCGGCGAGGGTGGTGACGAAGCTGCGGGCCGCGTCGTCCCGGTCCGCGGCACGGGCGACCGCGGCGGCCATGGTGCCGGCGGCGGTGCTCTCCCGCAGGCCGTACTCGGCGGCGAGGTCGAGCACGGCGCCGCCGCCGACGAGGTCCTGGAAGTCGACGCGGCCGGTGAACCCGCGGCCACCGGTGACGCCCGGCAGCATCATCGGCATGTACCCGATCTCGCCGGCGCCGCCGCGGGCGCCGCGCAGCAGGGTGCCGCCGAGGTCGATGGCCAGGCCCAGGCCGGCCTCGCCGAGCCACAGCAGCGCGAAGCTCTCCGCGTCGCGGCCGGCGCCGTGGGCGCGTTCGGCGACGGCGGCGAGGTTCACGTCGTTGTCCACGCCGACCGGCACGCCGAGGCGGCGGCGCAGGTCGTCGACGAGCCCGGGCCGCCCCCAGCCGGGGACCTCGACGTGGTGCAGCACGTCGGTGCGCGGGTCGTACGAGCCGGCGACGGCGATCTGCACCTGCGCGACCGGGTCGGGCGCGATCCGCGCCTCCTTGCACACGTCCTGCACGGCGTCGACGACGGCGGAGACCGGGTCGGTGCGGGTGAAGTCGACGGCGAGCTCCAGCCGCCCGCGGACGGTCCCGGCGAGGTCGGTCACCGCCGCGGACACCGCCGGCAGCCCCGAACCCGACGAGCCGAGCGGGTCGAAGGCCCGGTCCCGCACGGACAGCGCGACGGAGTACGCCGCGTCCGGGTTCACCGCGTACACCTCGGCGTTGGGGCCGGGTCCGGCGCTGACGTAGCCGACGACGGTGACCAGCTTCGCCTCCGTGAGCCGCCGCAGCGCCTCGGAGATCGTGGGCTTGGACAGGCCGGTCAGCTCCCGCAGGTCGCTGCGCGTAAGGGTGCCGCGTTCGAGGACATGACTCAGGGCCGCCGCGTCGTTCATGGCCCTGAGCAGCTTGGACGATCCGCCGAGGTGCGTCATGGTGGCTCGAACCGTATGGGCGCCCGTCGGCGGGTGTCAATCGCCAGGCACCGTCGGGTGGCCGTCACCGAGGCTCACGAAAGCGGCGAAAACCGTAGAAATGGAATGACGGGTGGATCCGGCGCCGGCCGACGCCGCCGGCGCGACGGTGCTGGCGGCGCAGGTGCCGTCCTGACCACATGGCAGACTGCCGCACCATGCTGCATTTCGTCTGGGGCGTCGATGTCCCCGGCACCGGACCGTTGCGCGAGAAGCTGGTCGAGGAGCACTGGTCGTACATGGACCGCTTCGTCGAGGAACTGACCGCCCGTGGCCCGACGTTGACCGCCGACCGCACCGAGGCGACGGGCAGCATCCACATCGTCGAGCTACCCGACGTCGCCACGGCGCGGGCGTTCGCGTTCGACGAGCCGAACTTCCGCGCCGGCGTCTACGATCCCGTGCTGCTGCTGCGGTACGAGGACACCCTCGGCGGCACCATGTGGCAGCACGCCACCGGCGCAGGCGACGGCTTCCTGCTCATCGGGCACGCGGCACCCGGCACCGTGCCGCCACCGGCCGGCCCTGCGGCGCCGGGCACGCTCGCCCGCGGTGAGCTGTACTCCCACGACGACGGCGGCTGGGTCGGCACCGCGGCGCTGGTCGAAGCCGCGCAGGTCCGCTTCGGCGACGTCCTGCCCGGCCGGTACGACGAGACCGAGATCCACCCGTGGTGCATGGGCGGACGCCGGTAGCCGACTCCCAACCCTGCGGTCCGGGCCGCGGACGTGTACGGTGCCGCTCGATTGATTCATCTGGTTCGTCGCGATGGGAGCGCGGGTGCCATGCACATCAACGACTTTTTGAGCGCGATCCCGATCGGTCTGCTCATCGGTGTCCTGGGCCGGCTGGTCCTGCCGGGCCGCCAGTCGATCGGGCTGTTCATCACGTTCCTCATCGGCGTCGGCGCGGCCCTGCTCGGCACGCTCGTCGCCGAGCTGGTCAACGTCGACGACAAGGCCCTGGTGAAGGTCTGGAAGATCGAGTGGAGCTGGTGGGAGCTGGCGATCCAGGTCCTGTTCGCCACGATCGGCATCGGGCTGGCCAACATGCTGACGTACACCAGGCTCGCCTCCGGCAACCCGAAGCCCCGCAAGCGCACGACCCGCCGCCGGAAGAAGAAGTCCGAGGACTGACGCCCGCCCCCGCTGGCGTTGTCGATGCCTGTCCCGCGAGGGACGTTGGATGCATGGACAGACCAGTGGTCGTCGGCGTCGACGGTTCAGTGGCGAGTCTCGGTGCGGTGCGGTGGGCCGCCGACGAGGCCGCCCGGCACAACCGGCCGCTGCGGATCGTGCATGCGATGAGCTGGGAGGGCCCCGCCGACAGCCAGGGCGTGGTCCTCGACGCGGCCGCCGACGCGCGGGGCTGGCAGCCGGGCATCTCCGTGGAGACGGTCACGGTGGGCGGCCCCGCCGCGCGGGTGCTGCAGGAGCAGTCCCGCGCCGCGAGCCTGGTGGCGATCGGCGGCAGACCCCACGAGGGCGGCCTGCTCAACTCGTCGGTCGGCGCCCACCTGGCCGCGTACGCCCACTGCCCCGTCCTCGTCGTCAACCGCGGCGAACGCTGGCTGACCGAGGACCGGCGCCCCCTGGACCGCTGGCCCGGCCCGCCCGCCGCGGACCGCGCCGGCCCCGGCGCCGACCCGTTCACGGCCCAGCCGGGCACCGCCCCGGTCGTGGTCGGCGTCGACGGCTCCCAGTCGAGCTGGCGGGCCCTCGAGTTCGCCTACGACGAGGCCCGCTCGCGCGACGTCCCCCTGGTCGCCGTGCACGCCGGCCACGACCGCCCGCACACCACCGTGTACGCCGACCTGGCCCCGTGGCTGCGCCGCCACCGCGACGTCGACGCCAGGTTCGCCGGCATGGACGAGCCGGTGCTGGAGGCTCTGACGGCAGCGGCGGACACCGCCCTGCTGCTGGTCGTCGGCGCGCACCGGGTCTGCTGGTTCGAGCAACCCCGGCCGAACCCGCGTACCCAGCTGATCGTGCACCACGCGGCGAGCCCGGTCCTGGTGACCCGCAGCGTCTGACCCGCGGCGGCTGACCGGCGGCGTCCGAGGGATGGTCAGCTGGCGCTCGTCTCGCGGGCCGACTGGAACACGTCCGCCGCCGCCAGTTCGCTGATCACCGCGTTCAGCTCGTCGATCTGCTCGTCGGTGTTCGCGGCCGTGACCTGCACCCGGAACCCCACCTGGTCGCGTGGCACGCCCGGATACGGCGCGAGGGTCACGAACAGCCCGCGCCGCCACAGCAGCTCCGACACCTCGACGAGGTCGCGGTCCAGGGCGATCGGCAGCTCGATGATCGGGGTGTCGTCGGTGTTCGGGGTGAAGATGCCGAGGCCGCGGACGTGCTGCAGCACGCGGGTCGACATCCGGTGCAGGTCGGCGCGCAGCTTGTCGCCGCGCTCGGCGTTGACGTCGAAGCCGGCCAGGACCGTGGCGAGGGACGCGGTCGGTGACGGGCCCGAGTACAGGTACGGGGCGGCGGCGGACTTGAGGCGGTTCTTCAGCACGGTCGGCACCGCGAGGAAGGCCAGCAGCGACGAGTACGCCTTGGAGAACCCGCCGACGAGCACGACGTCGTCGTAGGACTCGCCGAAGTACCGCACGATGCTGTTGCCGCGGGTGCCGTACGGCGAGGTCTCGTCCGACGCGCGCTCGCCGATGACGCCGAAGCCGTGCGCGTCGTCGACGTACAGGATCGCCCCGTGCGCCCGGCACAGGTCCAGGTACGTGGCGATGCGCGGGATGTTGCCGGTCATGCTGTTGACGCCGTCCATGCAGACCAGGACCGGGCCGGGCAGGTCGGTGGCGAGCAGCGAGGCCAGCTCGTCGATCGTCTTGAACCGTTTCACTGTGGCACCCAGACCACGGGCGTGCACGCAGCCGTCCCAGATGGTCTTGTGCGCGCGGCTGTCGACGAGCAGCGTGCCCTGCTGCGCGAGGACCGGGATGACCGACAGGTGGATCTGCGTGATCGTGGGCAGCACGAGGGTGTCGGGGGTGCCGAGCAGGTCGGCGAGGCGTTCCTCGATCTGCGGGTACAGCGCCGGGTTGCCCAGCATCCGCGACCAGCTGGGGTGGGTGCCCCAGCGGCGCAGCTCGCCCTCGACGGCGTCGATGATCTGCGGCTCGAGGTCGAAGCCGAGGTAGTTGCACGACGCCCAGTCGGTGAGCCAGTGCTCGCCGACGCGGATCCTGCGGCCGTCGATCTCGTCGATGACGGCGTCGTAGTAGCGGGTGCTGGCGCGCAGGTGGGCGATGCCGCTGTAGCGCGGGTCGTCGTCGACAGCAGCGGCGAGGTGGTTGAGCACAAATCCTCCGTGGGCCCTATGGTCAGGCCGCCGTCCGACTTCCCCGTTGAAGCCCCGACGCTTCCTCCAACAACCATTGACTCGCGTCACCGTAGCTCAACGGCCTGGAGAACAAGTACCCCTGCCCCAAATGGCAGCCCATCGTCACCAGCAGGTCACGCTCAGCCTCGGTTTCGATGCCTTCGGCCACGATCTGCAGCTGCAGGATCGCGGCGAGCTGCACGATCATGTCGACGACGGCGTGCTGCTCGGCGGAGGACGCGATGGTGTCGATGAAGCTCTTGTCGAGCTTGAGCACGTCGACGGGGAGGCGGCGCAGGTACGACAGCGACGAGAACCCGGTGCCGAAGTCGTCGATGGCGATGCGGACGCCGGCCTCGCGCAGCTCGGCGAGCTCGGCGGCGACCTCGCCGTCGTCGTGCAGCAGCAGGCTCTCGGTCATCTCCAGCAGCAGGCTCGCCGGCGGCAGGCCCATCCGGTCGATCTCCTGCAGCACCCAGCGGGCGAAGCCCTGCTCCCGGCCGCGGAACTGGCGGGCGGAGACGTTGACCGACACGTACACGTCCTCGCCGGGGTGCAGCAGGCGCCACTGCGCGGCGGCCTCGACCGCGTTGCGCAGCACCCACGCACCGAGCGGCACGATGAGGCCGCTCTCCTCGGCGACGGAGATGAACTCGGCCGGGGGCACCATGCCGCGGGTCGGGTGGTTCCACCGCACGAGGGCCTCGAAGCCGTGGGTGCGGCGGTCGCCGATGGCGACGATCGGCTGGAAGTGCAGCAGGAACGCGCCGTCGGCGATGGCCCGGTCCAGGTCGGCGCGCAGCTTGTGCCGCTCGACGACGGCGCTGTGCAGCGACGACTCGTAGCGCCGCCAGCGGTCCTTGCCGGCGTCCTTGGCGACGTACACGGCGAGGTCGGCGTGGCGCAGCAGGTCCTGGGCGTCGGCGGCCTCGGCGGTCGTGGCCACCCCGATGCTGGCGGTGGCGGTGACGTCGCCGTGCGGCAGCTCGAACGGGGCGGCGAAGCTCGCGAGGACCTTCTCCGCGACGCGTTCGACGTCGGCGGCGGTGCCGGCGCGGCGGACCAGCGCGGCGAACTCGTCGCCGCCGAGGCGGGCGACGGTGCCGGCCGCGCCGTAGGAGCCGTCGACGGAGCGCAGCGCCTCGGTGAGCCGCTTGCCGACCGCGACGAGCAGCGCGTCGCCGGCGCTGTGGCCGAGGGTGTCGTTGACGACCTTGAAGTCGTCGAGCTCCATGATGAGCACGCCGACCGTCGCGCCGTTCTCGGCGCCGGAGCTGACCGCCTCCTGCACCCGCCCGAGGAACACCTCGCGGTTCGGCAGGCCGGTCAGGGCGTCGAAGGTGGCGCGCTGGTACAGCTCCGCCTGCAGCCGGCTGCGTTCGGTGACGTCGCGGAGGGTGACGACGATGCCGCCGACGGTCGGCTCGCCGCGCAGGTCGCGGAAGGTGGCCTCGACCAGGGCGGGCCGGCCGTCGGCACCGACCACGCGCAGGTCGTCGCCGGGGCGGTCGACGCCGCGGGTGCGCAGCTCGTGCAGGCGGCGGTCGACCTCGACGAGGCTCTCCTTCGCGAACGCCATCGGCAGCGGGGTGCCGTCGAGCTCGTCGCTGCCGAACAGGGCCCGCGCCGACGGGCTGGCGTAGCGGATCTGGTCGTGGTCGCCGACGATGAGGATGACGTCGGCGGTCTCCAGCACGAGGGTGCGGAAGTACGCCTCGCTGTTGCGCCGGCCGATCTCCTCGCCGAGGGCGATGCGTTCCAGGGCGAGGGCGGCCTGGGTGGCGAGGATCTGCGCGGCCTCCTGCACGCCGACGAGCGTCACCTCGTCCGAGGCGATGTAGAGCGCCCGTCCCGACTCGCGGCCCTCGACCGGCGCCAGGGGGCAGCAGAGGGTGACCTCGAAGTCACCGAGCTCCTCGGCGAGCGCCGGGGCGAGGCTGCGCGTGTACGGCATCGACACGGCCCCGTCGCCGGCCGGGGCGAGCACGACCCGGTGCGGCCGGCCGAGGGGCAGCAGCTCGGCGATCGCGGTGCGCGCCGTCGCCGTGACGCCGGCCTCGTCGGTCGCCATGAGCAGCGCCGCACCGGCCCGGCGCAGCCGGCGCTCGCGCTGCACGGTGCGCCGCTGCACGTTGACGGCCCGGCCGAGGCGCAGCAGCACCATGCCGGACAGCAGCGCCGAGGAGGCGGCGATGACGGTGGCGTCGTGGACCTCGCCGGTGCGCATCTCGAAGTACAGCACGCACGGCGCGATGAACAGGGCCAGCCCGAGCAGCAGCAGCCGGCCGAAGTGCTCCTCGCCGGCGCGGTGCACCTTGGGCTCGGTGAGGTCGCGCATGGACGGGTGCAGCGCCGCGACGCCCCACAGCACGTAGAACGCGGCCCATCCGAGGTCGACCGGGCCGCCGGTCTCCCAGACGCCGTTGAGCTGCTTGAGCCCGTAGCCGACGTCGGCGCTGAGCAGGCCGATCCCGCCGGCGGCCAGCAGCAGCAGGGCCGGGCTGCGCCGCACGGTGCTGATGAGCCGCGCGCCGACGGCGAGCACGACGATGTCGGCCAGGGGATAGGCGATGGAGATGCTCTTCTCCAGCACCGACAGGGCCGGGTCCTCGACGTAGGGCCGGATGAGGAAGATGTACGACAGCAGCCCGAGCCCGGCGGTGACGGTGACCGCGTCGTACAGGCCGTTCGGGTCGCGCCGGGCCACCCCGATGTGGATCAGGCCGATGAGCGCGGCCGCGATCAGCACGTACACGGCCAGGTAGAAGCCGTCGGCGACGGACGGGAAGCCCTGCCGGTCCAGCACGCGGGTGAGCACGTCGGCGATGAGGTCGCCGGTGATGAACGAGGCGACGGCGCCGGCGAGCAGGAACCAGGGTGCGCGGCGGCGGGGCCGGTTGATGCGCACGCCGGTGACGATGGCCGCGACGCTGAGCCCGCCGATCGCCGACCACAGGACCAGGTGCAGGGAGGGCAGCGCGAAATTGGCCGCCACGAGGGCAGCCATGATCACGCAGTAGCCGGCCAGCACCCTACGCGGCGACACGCATCCCTCCCGACCGTCACGGTGGCGGCCCCGACGCTACCCAGTGACACCCGTAAACGCCCCATCGGCACGGGGCCGGTCCCATTTAGGCTTTTTGGCGAGGGGAGCCATCGGCCTGCCCTCACCGTAGATTGTTTGCTGCCGAATGAGGAATACCTTGCAAGCAGGTGCCATGTGGCGCCGACCAGGGTTTTTGCGGCATTCGAGGGCTATGTGGAGTTTGCCGTACCCAGCCCTGTCGATCTTGGGTACCGGCTGCGGTCGCGCCATCTACGGTGCGCAATCGTTCACGAATTCATTCACTTCATTCGGCAAAAGGTAACTTTCACGCCATCTCGGCGCATCACCGCTGGTCGCCGCCGCGACCGGCGCCGGTGCGTGGACCGGTGGACGGCGCCCGCCGTACGGTCGGCCTTCCCGTGACCCCCGGAAGGACCAGCACCGTGCTCCGATCGCTTCGAAAGTGGCAGACGGCGGTCGCCGCGCTCGCCGCCGTCACCGCCGGCACCGCCGGGCTGTGGCTGGCCGGCGGCGGCTCGGCCAGCGCCGGCACCATCAGCGGCACGTTCTACCGTGACCCCGACTCGCAGGTGGTGCGCTGGCTCGCGGCCAACCCCGGCGACTCGCGCGCCGCCCTGATCCGCGACCGCATCGGCGTGCAGCCGCAGTCGCGCTGGTTCACCAACCCCAACACCGCCGCCACCACCAGCGGGGTGCAGTCCTACGTCGGCGCCGCCAACGCCGCCGGACAGATCCCCGTCGTCGTCGCCTACGCCATCCCCAACCGCGACTGCGGCGGCGCCTCCGCCGGCGGGACGACGAACCTGACCGAGTACGCGGCGTGGGTGCGCGCGTTCGCCGCCGGGCTGGGCAACCGCACCGCCGTGGTGGTGCTCGAGCCGGACTCCCTGGCGCTGCAGACCTGCCTGGACAGCGCCGGCGTGGCCGCCCGCGCCAACGCACTGGCCAACGCGGTCACCACCATCAAGCAGGCGAACCCGCAGGCGAAGGTGTACCTCGACGCCGGCCACTCCGCCTGGAACTCCGCCGGCGAGCAGGCCAACCGGCTCGTCGCCGCGGGCGTGCGCAACGCCGACGGCTTCTACAGCAACGTGTCGAACTTCCGCACCACCTCGGACGAGATCGCGTACGGCCGCAACGTCCTCAACGCGATCGGCGCCGGGAACCTGCACCAGATCATCGACACCAGCCGCAACGGCCGCGGCCCGAACGGCAGCCAGTGGTGCGACCCGTCCGGCCGCGGTGTCGGCGTCGCCCCGACCACCAACACCGGCGAGGCGACCGTCGACGCGTTCGTCTGGGTCAAGCTCCCCGGTGAGGCCGACGGGTGCGCCGCCGCGGCCGGGCAGTTCGTGCCGGACCTGGCGTACCAGCTGGCGCTGAACGGGGTCGTGTCGTCCCCGCCGCCGTCCTCGCCCTCGGCGTCGCAGTCGCAGTCGCCGTCGGCGTCCGCGTCGCCGTCGAAGTCGCCGTCCTCGTCGCCGTCCTCGTCGCCGTCGGCGCCGACCGGCACCGGGTGCTCGGTGGCGTACCGGGTCGACAGCCAGTGGAACAACGGCTTCACCGCGACCGTGACGATCACCAACCGCGGCCCGGCCGCCGTCAACGGCTGGACGCTCACCTTCACGTTCCCCGGTGACCAGCGCATCAGCAACGCCTGGAACGCCACCGCGACGCAGAGCGGGACGTCGGTCTCGGTCCGTGACGGCGGCTGGAACGGCAGCATCCCCGTCGGGGGCACCGCCAGCTTCGGCTTCCAGGCCGGCTACTCGGGCACGAACGCCGCCGCCACCGGCTTCAAGCTCAACGGCACCACCTGCTCCTGACCGGCCGGCGGGGCCGGGGTCGTCGGCGGCCCCGGCCCCGCCCCGGCGGCAGCGACGTCGTGGCCGGAGGGCGTCACCGGCGCCCCCGGCCACGCCGCTGCCGCCCGCCGGACCGTCAGCGGCGTCCGGCGGCCACCAGCGGCACCAGCGCGAGGGCGCCGGTGAGGGCGGCCACGAGCAGCACTCCCCCGGCCGCCCACGCCCCGAACAACGCCAGCGCCGACAGCTCCGTGGCCAGGGCCGCCACCGACGTGACGGTGGCCCGCGACGCGCCGTCGACCACCCGCTGCAGCCGGGCGTCGACGAGGACCAGGACGTAGCGGTAGCCGCCGTAGAAGACCGCCACGAGCACGATCCCGGCCGGCACCCGCAGCACCCCGGCCGCAGCGAGCGCCGTGGCGGCGGCGCCGAGCAGTGCCGACTGCAGCGCCGGCGGCGGTGTTGCGGTGTACGCGACCAGCCCGGCCCCCGCCGCGCCGCCCAGCGTGACGACGAGGACCAGCACCGGGTTCAGCCCGGTCGGCACGCCCCAGCCGGCGGCGAGGAGCGAGAAGTACTCGTCGACCGCGTCGAGCCCCGCGATCGCCGCCAGGGCGAGGACCGCGACCCGCACCGCCGGCACGCGGGCCGCCTGCCCGACCCCGTCCCGCAGCGTGGCGAGATACCCCCGCGGCCCGTCGTCCTCCGGGGTGCCGTCCGGCACCGCCACGGTGCCCGGCGCGGGCGTGGCGGGTGGGCGCAGGCGCAGGGCGAGGGCGGCGGCGCACAGGCAGACGGCGACGCTGACCCAGCCGACCAGGGCGTAGCCGCCGGCGGGGAACAGCAGCGCCGCCGCGCCGGCCGCGGGCACCTGGGCGAGGAGGCCGGCGGCGGCGACCCGGCCGGCGACGCGGGCGTACCGGTCCTGCGCCCCGGCGGCGGCGAGGCCGTCGTAGAGCAGCGCCTCCAGGGCACCGCTGGACAGGGCGCCGCCGACGCCCCAGACGACGAAGCCGGCGGCGAACACCCATCCGCCGGGCGCCACCGTCCACAGGGCGAACGCGGCCGCCTGCAGCAGTCCGGCCGCGACGAGCGCGCCGCGGCGCGACCACCGGTCGGCGAGCGCGCCGGTGGGCACCTCGGCGAGGATCCCGGTGCCCGACCACAGGGCGAACAGCAGCGAGATCTGCCCGTCGCCGAGCCCGGTGTCGGTGAACAGCAGCGCGTACAGCGAATACAGCGGCAGGGCGTCGGACAGCAGCGCCCAGCCGACCGCGCGCCGCGCGAACCGGCCGGCGGGATCGGTGGTGCGTCAACCGAACGGCATGCCCGGCACGCTACCGCGCACCCGCCGCGGCGGCGCGCGGTTTTCCCACCGCCGGCACACCGCCCGGCCGGCACGTCACGGCGCGGCGCACCGTCCGGCGGGCGGAGCGTTCAGCCGGTCAGGGACCGGGCGAACGCGTCGGCGATCGGGCCCGTGACGTCCTGGCCGGCGCCCTCGACGTACACGCAGAACGCGACGTCGCCCTGGACCCGCACCGACATCCCGGGCACCGTCAGCGGGCCGGTGACCGCCGGGCCCTCCACGGCCGGTGGACCCGGTGACGGCTCGATGACCAGCACCGGCTGGCGCCAGCGCCCCCTGGCGACGGCAGCGGCGGCGGCCGCGTACACCAGCGGGGACCCGACCACGCCCGACGGCGTGACCCGGCCGGTGAACATGTCGGCGCCGAGCCTCCACTGGGCCCCGAAGCCGGCGGCGGCGCCGTCGACGCCGAGCGGCGGGCTCGGCACCTCGGCGAGGAACGCGAGGTTGTACCCGGCGGCGTCGGGACCGTTCGCGGCGGCGAGGACGGCGCCGTCGCCGACCCGGACCGCGACCAGCGCCGAACGGCTCGCCGTGGCCGCCAGGGCCGTCTCCGCCGCCTGCTGCGTCCTCACCTCGACGGTGGTGCGCACCTTCGCCCCGTCGACCGCCGGCGCGGTGTACAGCACCTGCTCCTTGGCCAGGACCTCGAGCCGCGGCGTGCCGCGCAGGGCGGTGTCGTACCGGCGCTGCAGCCCGGTGAGCCCGGTGACGTCGCCGGGGCGCAGGGTCCCGCCGCTGGCGTCGATGAGCTCCTTCGTCGCCGGGCCGGACGTGCCGAGCAGGGCCCGGCCGAACGTGCGGGTCAGCGGCAGCGACAGGGTCCCGGCTCTGGTGGTGACCCCGTCGGTGGCGGCGAGGTCCCGCTCGATCTCGGCGTAGTCGCGTTTGCGCAGGGTGACGAGATCGACGAACGCGTCGGGCTTGGCCGCCCGGATCCGCGCCGGCAGCGCCGACACGTCGACCGGCACCCGCACCGAGCGGAACACCACGTCGAGCCGCTGCACCAGGGCGTCGACGTCGCGCACGAGGCGGGGCTCGACCCCCACGTACACGACGGGGACCTCGGACACGATCGGCGTGCCGTCGGCGGCCAGGACCAGCCCGCGCGTGGCGGGCGTGGCGCGCAGCGTCATCCGCGCACCGTCCGGCAGGTCCGGGTGCACGACGGCGGGGCCCAGGTAGACCGCCCAGCGCCCGTCGATGCGGCGGGCCTCCAGGGTCGTCTCGTACGCCCAGTGCCGCCCGTCCGGCAGCGTCCAGTCGACACCGGCGGTGGCCTTGGCGTCGTTCTTGCGCACGGTCGCGGCACCGTGCCGGGCCACCACCGGGCGGCGGGCGGCGAGGTCGCCCTCGGTGTCGGCGAGCAGCCGCCGGGCCGCGTCGGCGGGCAGCGGCTGCCCCGCGGGCGTGCGCAGCTCGACGCCGGTGAAGTCGGCGCGCTGCCAGCCGGCGACGAACGCCGCGAACGGGTCCTCGGCGGGCGGGTCGCCGGTGCATCCGGCGGTCGCCAGCAGCAGGGCGGCGACCAGCGCCCGTCTCACGTGTCGCAGCATCCGTGCCATCCCCCGGTCCTCAGTGCACTCCTGTGGAACCGTATCGCCGGGCGGCGGGGTTGTTCCCGGTGGCTGTGACCCGCGCCACAGCCACCGGGGGACGGCGGGTCAGGCGGTCAGGCGGGACACCGAACGCATCTTGTTCATCGCGTCGAGAGCGGCCACCTTGTACGACTCGGCGAGCGTCGGGTAGTTGAACACCGCGTCGACGAGGTAGTCGACGGTGCCGCCGCAGCCCATCACGGTCTGTCCGATGTGGACCAGCTCGGTGGCGCCGGTGCCGAAGACGTGCACGCCGAGGATGCTGCGGTCCTCCGGCGACACGATGATCTTCAGCATGCCGTACGAGTCGCCGATGATCTGGCCGCGGGCGAGCTCCCGGTACCGGGAGATGCCGACCTCGAACGGGATGTTGCTGTCGGTGAGGTCGTCCTCGGTGCGGCCCACGAAACTGATCTCGGGGATGGTGTAGATCCCGATCGGCTGCAGCAGCTGCATGCCGCGCACCGGCTCGTCGCAGGCGTGGTGGGCGGCGAGGCGGCCCTGCTCCATGGACGTGGAGGCCAGCGCCGGGAAGCCGATGATGTCGCCGACGGCGTAGATGTGCGGCACCTCGGTCTGGAAGTGCTCGTCGACGGTGATCCGGCCGCGCTTGTCGGCCTCCAGACCGGCCTTGTCCAGGCCGAGCTGGTCGGCGGCGCCCTGCCGGCCGGCGGAGTACATGACGGCGTCCGCGGCGATCCGCTTGCCGCTGGCCAGCACGGCGACGGCGGTGCGGCCGTGCCGCTCGACGGAGGCGACGGACTCGCGGAAGCGGAACGACACCGACAGGTCCCGCAGGTGGTACTTGAGCGCCTCGACGATCTCCAGGTCGCAGAAGTCGAGCATCCGGTCGCGGCGCTCCACGACGGTGACCTTGGTGCCGAGGGCGGCGAACATGGAGGCGTACTCGATGCCGATGACGCCGGCGCCGACGACGACCATCGACGCCGGGATCTTGTCGATGTTGAGGATGCCGTCGGAGTCGATGATCGTGGTGTCGTCGAAGTCGACGCTGTCGGGGCGGGCCGGGCGGGTGCCGGCCGCGAGGATGATCTTCTCGGCGGACACGAGGGTGGAGTGGCCGTGCTCGTCGTTCACGGCGAGGGTGTGCGGGTCGACGAACCGGCCCGTGCCCTGCAGCAGCTTCACCCGGTTGCGGGCCAGCTGGCTGCGGATGACCTCGATCTCCCGGCCGATCACGTGCTGGGTCCGCGCGCCCAGGTCGCCGACGGTGATGTCGTCCTTGACGCGGTAGCTCTGCCCGTACATCTCCCGCTGGCTGAGACCGGTCAGGTAGAGCACCGCCTCGCGCAGGGTCTTGCTCGGGATGGTGCCCGTGTTGATGCAGACACCGCCGATCATGTGGCGCCGCTCGACGATGGCGACGCGGCGGTCGAGCTTCGCGGCCGCGATCGCCGCCTTCTGCCCGCCGGGGCCGGAACCGAGCACGAGGACATCGAAGTCGTACATGAACCACAGTGTCCAGTGCCGGATCAAGCCCGTCCAGACGATCGGGGCTATGGTCGTCCGCGTGAAACGACTTCTTCAAGGTCTGGCCGCGCGGCTCGGCGCCCGCCGGGCGCCCGCGCCCCCACCGCAGCCGGCGCCGCCGCCGGCGCGCCCGCAGCCGCCGCAGCAGCGGGCGACGCTGCACAAGCCCGGGCCGCCGCCGAGGCACGTCAGCGACAAGCTGCTGCAGTACGCCCCGCAGCTGGACGGCGCCGCCGATCCTGGCGAGGTCGTGTGGACCTGGGTGCAGTACGAGGACGACCCGAGCCAGGGCAAGGACCGGCCGGTCCTCGTCGTCGGCCGCAAGGGCACGTCGCTGGTCGGGCTGATGCTGTCCAGCCAGAGCGAGCGCGACGGGCAGCGCAACTGGTTCGCCCTCGGTCCCGGTTCGTGGGACCGTGACCAGCGGCCCAGCTGGGTGCGGCTCGACCGGGTCCTGAC
Organism: Dactylosporangium aurantiacum; assembly: GCF_000716715.1. Classification (GTDB taxonomy): domain Bacteria; phylum Actinomycetota; class Actinomycetes; order Mycobacteriales; family Micromonosporaceae; genus Dactylosporangium; species Dactylosporangium aurantiacum. The sequence continues at coordinate 246,015 of NZ_JNYJ01000008.1, forward strand.
GGTGGAGGAGCACGGCATCCGGCGGGAGGGCGCGGTGCTGGACCGGGAACGGTTCGACCGCATCGCCGAGCGGCTGCGCAGCGCGTACGGCTGGGACTGACGACCCGCACCGGCGCCGAGGCCCCGCACCGGCCCGGCCCGGCCCGGTGGCCGGTCAGCGTGGCAGCGGCGCCCGGCCCAGGCCCTTGACGCTGCCGCGCAGCGTGTCGTGCCGGCCGGCCGGGTCGTCCACCTCGGTCACCAGGCACAGCCCGCTGTCACCGTCGAACCAGCGCACCCGCAGGTCGCCGCGCCGCGCCAGCTCGTCCCCGGTGAGCGACAGGTACCCGGCGGCCACGGCGGGACAGCCCGCCGCCGGGTCCGCGCCCTCGGGCAGCAGGCCGGCGACCTCCGCGGCGTGGTGCTCGTCGCAGCGGCCGTACCGCAGCGTGTCCTCGTCGTCGAGGTCGGTCACCAGGCAGGTGACCGCGAGCCGGCCGTCGCGCATGCCGTTCTTCAGGCTGCCGGTGCCGCTGGTCGTCCGGCCGGCCGTGTCCAGGGCCTCCGCCAGCGCGCACCACCGCCCGCCCCGCCGCTGGTCGGCCGCGCTGAGCAGGGCGTACACGACGCGGGAGGCGCGCCGGGCGCCGCCGAGGAACGCGTCGGCGCGCTCCTGGCACCGCCGCTGCGCGTCATCGGCGCGCAGCAGCGCGATGACCTCCCAGTCGTGCGGCCGCCCGCAGTCGACGGGGGCCAGGTGCTCGCCGAACTCCGGGATGCCCTGGACGGACGGCAGCGCCGCGAAGCAGCCCGGATCGCCCTCGCCGGATCCCGACGAGCGGGACATGCTGTGCCACAGCAGGACACCGGCGAGCACGAGCAGCCCGGCGATGTAGATCACGGCTCTGCGGGGCATGACCGTGGACCGTAGCGGAGACGGCCGGCGCGGACGACCCCTTTACGGCTGGGGCTGGAAGACCGGCAGCATCCTGGCCAGTTCCTCGCGCATGAGTGCCGCCGCGTCGTCGAAGCGCTCCACGACGGTGGCGGTCTCACCGGTGCCGTCGCTGCCGACGAACCGCCACGAGCCGTCCGTCGACGAGGCGAGCGTCGCCCGGGCCGGGGTGGTGCCGCGGGCGACGTCCTGCGCGGTGGAGGCGTTGAACGTGGCGACGGCGGGCCGGTGCCGGTGCAGGAACCGGTCGGCGACCGCCAGCAGCGGCTCACGCACGTCGACGTCGGCGCCGATCGGGGTGATGTCGTAGCAGCGGTACGCCCGCGCCGCGACCAGGAACCGGGTCATCTCCGCCTCGAACAGCAGCGCCCCGTCGGCGTGGTCCTCCGCGGTGAGCGCGACCTGGATGAACGCGCGCGGGTGGTGCAGCCCGGCGGCGACCGCGGCCACCGCCGGCGCCATCTCCAGCTTCTGCCCGTCGACGGGGGCGGCGAGGTGGCGCAGCAGCAGCGACCCGAGGCCGGCGCTGAGCACCGCGTCGGCCCGGTCGGCGTCGGTGAGCCCGAGCAGCCGGGGCGCCTCCCCCGCCGGTCCGCCGCTGGCCAGCAGGAACGACAGCTCGGCGGCGGTCATGCTGAGGTGTTCGGTGGTCCCGTCCATGGCGTCCATCCCGTCGCGCGTCGTGCCGTCGTCGTGGTGCTCAACGCCGGGCGGCCGATCGCGTCACGCGTTCAGGCGCGGCTGGCCTTTTTCGACCTGTCGCTCGACGGCTGCCCGTGCTGGCCGGTCTGCCCGGGCTGCCCTGGTTGGCCGGTCTGCCCGGGCTGGCCGGGCTGCCCGGGCTGGCCCGTTTGCCCGGGCTGGCCGGGCTGCGCGGGCTGCCCGGGCGCGGACGGGGTCAGCCCGCAGAAGCGCTCGATCCGGTCCTGGCCGCCCGCGGCGGCGGCGAGGGCCTGCAGGTCCGCCGGGTCCATCGGATCGCGGTGCGGGTCGTCGCGGACCTTCTCCCACTCCTTGCACAGGCGTTTCACGTCCGCCGCGGTGGTGGGGGCGGGGGCGGTCGACGGCTGCCGCACCGCCACGGTCGGCGACCCGGCACGCACCGTCTGCCCCGGCTGCGGTTCCTTGCCCGTCGGGTCGCGCTGGTCGCCGGCGGGGCCGGGGACCTGGTCGATCCAGTCGTGCGCGGCCCGCTGCAGCGGCTCGGGCAGCCGGCCGGCACCCGCGGCGACCCCGGTGCCGGCGACGGCCGCGGCGGCGAACGCGGCGGCGAGGATCCCGACCCGGGCGCGGGCCGGCCGCGACCGCCGCGAGGTGACACCGGCGGCACCGCCGGCACCCTCGGCGGCGAGGCCGGCACGCTCAGCGGCGAGGCCGGCACCCTCGGCGGCGGCGCCGGCGTCCATCCGGGCGCCCGCGCGGGAGGCGTCGGCCCGGGCGGCGTCGGCCCGCGCCTTCGCCCGGGCGGTGGCCTCGTCGAGGTACGCCTGGCGGAACGCGGCGACCGCGGCCCGCTCCCCCGCCAGCTCGTCGGGGCGGGCCGGGCCGGCCGCCGCCCGCAGCAGGGCGGCGACCGGGGAGTCGCCGGCGCCGCCGTCCAGCAGCCGCTGCGCCTCCGCCCTGGCCTGGGCCCGGCGCCGCCACCAGCCGCGCATCAGGCCCCCTCCAGGTGCGGGTGGGGCAGGTCGGCGCCGGTCGGGCCGACCGCGACCCGGCGGGAGCGGACCTGCGGGTGCGCGGCGAGGCGGCGCAACCCCCGCATCGCGGCGATGCGGACCGCGCCGGGGCGCTTGCCGAGTACCTCGGCGGTGCCGGCGACGTCGAGGCCCGCCACGACCCGCAGCAGCACCGCCTCGGCCTGGTCGGGCGGCAGCTCGCCGATGAGCCGCAGCGCCCACTCGGTGCCGGCGTGCTCGAGGACCTCCGCGGCGGCGTCCGGCGCGGGCCGGCCCGGCTCGACCTGGTCGCGGCTCTCCTCGCGGCGGCGCCACGCCCGCCGGACGTCGTCGATCGCGCGGTGCCGGGCCACGCGGAACAGCCATACCCGGAACGCCGTGGCATCCCCGGCGAAGCGGGGCAGATCCCGCACGACCTGGAGCCACGTCTCGGACGCGACATCCTCCGCCGCGTCGCCGCACACGGCGTGCAGGTACCGTAGGAGGGCCGGCTGCAGGGCGCGCCACAGCACGGCGAAACCGGTCTCGTCACCACCGGCCGCGGCCCGCAACGGCGCGGCGAGGTCGGCGTCACGCACCGGCGTCACCGACCGGGTGTAACGCGCGGTGAGCGCGGGCCGCCCCTTGAGGGACGAGCACCATCCGCGCACCGAGGGGGACCACCGTTGACGCACCGACTGCAGGAGCGGACATGACCGACGCCATCGCGACCGGCACGGTCGACGGCTGTGTCGTGGTCACGCCCACCGGCGCTCTCGACGTCGCCACGTCGCCGGCGTTGCACACCTGGGTGCACCGCTGTCTGGACGAGGGCGCGACGCGGCTGGTGCTGGACCTGTCGGAGGTGGAGTTCATCGACTCCACAGCATTGCGGGTCCTCGTGTCCGTGCACAAGCGGTTGCGGGAAACCGAATCGGGTGGATTCGCCGTGGTGTGCCCGCATGCTCGGATCCGGCGGATCTTCGACCTGACGGCACTGGACCGGGTCCTCACCCTGACCGACACCGTCGACGAGGCAGTGATCGCCCTCAAGGCGCCCTGACCAGCGCCGACCCACCCGGTCGCGGCCGCCGTCCGGCGCCCTGACCAGCACCGGCCCGCCGGGTCGCGGCGCCGGCGCGGCGTCGTGACCCGGGCCGGTCCGCCGCTTGTCACCGGCCACCCACCCCGGCCTCGGACGGCACCGGCCGGGGGTGGCGGATGCCCGGGTGGCCGGGCGGCAGGCTCCGGCGCAGCACCCACCAGCTCGCCGCCAGGCACGCCGCGACCAGCGGCCAGGTCAGCACCATCTGTGCCGTGCCCAGCCACACCACCAGACCCGCCCACCACAGCGGCACGAAGATCAGCAGGCGGACGAGGTACTGCGCGACCCACACCCAGCTCGCCGCCTGGTACGCCCGCAGCAGCCCGGGATCCCGGCGCCACCTGGTCCGCTGGCCCAGCACGGTGCCGGCGACCACGCCCAGCAACGGCCACCGCACCAGGACGCTGCCGGCCCAGGCGAGCGCGCTCGCGGCGTTGGTCAGCAGCCGCACCAGGAAGAAGTCCTCGGCCCGGCCGGTGCGCAGCGCGACGATCGCGCCGAGGCACACCAGCAGCAGGCTGACCGTGGTCGCGGCCGGCGCCCTGCCCTGCCGCAGCCGCCACGCCGCGACGGCCGCACCGGCGAGCACGGCGGTCCCGGCGCCGAGCGCGATCGACCGGCCGCCGGCGAGCCAGCCCGCGGTGAACCCGACCACGGGCACGACACTGTCCAGCGCGGCCCGGCGCCCGCCGAGCAGCTCGGCGAGTGACTCGTCCCCGTCGCGCACCGTCCACGCCCTCCAGCCACCGTCCGCGCCCACCGGACCCCGGCAGCCCAGGTTAGCCTGCCCACCGGCACCGCCGCCGCACGCCGGGTCCGGCCGCGGCGCACCGGCCGCGGGGCGCGGGTCACGACCGGGGCAGGGTGTCGGGGTCGATGAGCGCCTCGGCATCCTCGCCGACGATGTCCTGGCGCAGCTGGTCGAGCCGGCCCAGCAGGCTGACGGAGTCCAGGACCGCGACCGCGCTCGGGAACACCGTGTGCACGTCCTCGACGGCGGCGGTCAGCGCCTCCCGCAGCGCCGTGTCGTCCGGCCGGGCGCCGTCGATCCGGTCGCTGAGCAGCACCGCAAGGGCCCGCAGCAGCGCCGTCAGGGTCGCCCGCTCCAGCGCCGGCACCGGCCCGGGCCGGTCGTACAGCCGGTCGGCCGCCAGCGACACGGACCGCACCTGCAGCGTGACCCGCACCAGGAACACCTGGTCGTCGCGCAGCGCCGCGACCCGCTGCCGGTGCCGGCCGGCGCCCACGTTGAACCTGACCGTCTCCTCGGCCCCGGCGAGCTCCGCGGCGGCGGTCGCGCTGAGCTCGGTCAGCTCCCGCGCCTCGGCGATCCAGTCGTGCCGCTGCGCCAGCGCCGCCATGACCGGCTCACCGGCGCGCCGCTCCAGCTCGTCGGCCATGTCCAGCAGGATCGTCACGCTCGCCGCCGCCCACGTCTCCAGTGCCTCGCGCACCCGCCGCAGCCGCGGGCGTTCCGGCACGACCACGGCGACGACCAGCCCGACGACGCTGCCGATGGCGACGTCGGCGAAGCGCCACTGGCCGTACCCCTTGGCGACCGGGGCCAGCACGAGCACCGCGATCATCGCGATGGTGAGCTGGTTGCGCGCCAGCGGCGTGTTGGTGACCTGCCGCGCGACGACCAGCGCGGCGAGCGCGCCGAGCGCCAGCGACCACCAGGTGAGCCCGAGCAGCCGCACCCAGCCGATCGCCAGGACCGTGCCGACCAGGTTCGCGAACAGCAGCTGCAGGCCGGTGGCCAGGGAGCCGTAGACGCTGGCCTGCAGCGTCAGGATCGCCACGATCGGCGCGAACAGCACCGCCACGTTGTCCCCGAGCTGCCTCGCCAGGACCCACGCCACGGTCGCCGCGACGGTGGTCTTCACGACGGTCAGCCAGCTCGGCCGGCTCTTCGGCACGCTCCCCAGCAGCGCCCCGAGCGGCTCGGTGACCAGTGCCCCGGATCTCGACACGGATCTCGGCAGCGGCTTCGGCAGTGGCTTCAACCAGGGCTTCAACCAGGGCTTGGGCGGGGCAGGATCCACGTCGCCCAACGCTACCGCCACACCCGATAGGGTCGCAGGCGTGCGCAGCTACGACCACCCGAACCTGTTCAACTTCCGCGACCTCGGCGGCTACCGGGGGCGCGGCGGCCGCACGGTGCGCTGGCGGCGGCTGTTCCGCTCCGACTCGCTGAGCCGCATCGACCCGGCCGACGCGGCGTCGTTCACCGCGCTCGGCGTGCGCACCGTCATCGACCTGCGCCGCCCCCGCGAGGTCGCCCGCGACGGCCGGGTGCCCGAGTTCGCCGGGCTCACGTACCACCACCTGCACCCGGAGCACGCCGAGTGGGAGGACACAGGCGACCACGACGAGCCCAGCGACGCGCGCTGGCTGGCCAACCGCTACCTGGACATCGCCACCTCGGGCGCCGCCGCGGTGGTCGCCGCGGTCGGGGTCATCGCCGAGGCCGACAACGCGCCGGTGGTCGTGCACTGCGTCGCCGGCAAGGACCGCACCGGGGTCGTGGCGGCCCTCACGCTCGCCGCGCTCGGCGTCGCCGAGCAGGACATCGCCGAGGACTACGCGCTGACCGGCGCGGCGACCGGCCGCGCCATGGCGCACCTGCGCCGCAGCGACCCGCACCTGGCGGCGATGCCGGAGCGGTACCTGGCCTGCCCCGCCGAGGCGATGCTGCTGTTCCTGCGCGACCTGGACCACCGGCACGGCTCCGTGCGCGGCTACCTGCTGGAGCACGGCCTGACCGGCGCGCACCTGGCGGCGCTGGAGGCGCACCTGCTGCAGGACCCGGCCTGAGGCCGCGCGCCGCGCCCCACCGGGGCTGACCAGGCCCGCCGGCCGGGACGTGGCCTGTATCCGACACCTGCGTGAGGGCCTCCGGCCGCTACCGTAAGGGACATGATCGGCTCCACCGGATCGCCGGCCTCCGGGGCGTCCCCCGCCCCCGCGGTGCCGGCGCCTGACGCCCCCCGCACCGGCACCGCCCGCGCCGCCGCCCCCGCGGTGCCCGACGTGGTCCGCGCCGGCGGCTGGTCGGCGCCGGAGGCGTTGCGCGCCGAAGGGGCCCAGCGCCGCGCCGGCACCCCCGTCAAGGCCCTCACCGAGCTGCGGCCCGCCACCGGCCGCGACCCCGTCGCCGTCACCGCCGCGTCCAACGCCGGACGGGTCGCGCAGCTCGTGCCGATCCGCATCGGCCGGATGATCAGCTCACCGTTCGCGTTCCTGCGCGGCTCCGCCGCCGTGATGGCCGCCGACCTCGCCGCCAACACCGCCGACACCGGCCTGCACGGCTACGTCTGCGGCGACGCGCACGCCGCCAACTTCGGCTTCTACGCCTCCCCGGAACGCCGCCTCGTCATGGACGTCAACGACTTCGACGAGACCGTCGTCGGCCCCTGGGACTGGGACCTCAAACGGCTCACCGCCAGCATCGTGAGCGCCGGCCGCGAGGCGGGCCTGCCCGACGACGAGTGCCGCGACGCCGCCCGCGACTGCGCCACCGGCTACCGCACCGCCCTCGCCGAGCTCGCCGACATGCCGCTGCTGGACGCGTACTACCTCACCACGGACCACTCGACGCTGGAGCACTTCGGCATCGGCGACCTCGTCGACACCTTCGACCGGGTCCGCAAGAAGGCGAAGAAGAACACCAGCCGCCGCGTGGCGCAGAAGTTCACCCAGCGCCTCGACCACGACGCGTGGCGCTTCACCCCGGACCCGCCGATCCTGGTCCCGCTCGAGTCGGCCGAGGCGTACCCGGTCATCGAGTCCCTCGACGGCTACGCCGCCACCCTCGACGAGGAGATCCGCGCCCTGTTCGGCCGCTACGCCGTCGTCGACGTGGCGCACCGCATCGTCGGCCTCGGCAGCGTCGGCTACCGCTCGTACGTGGTGCTGCTGCACGGCAACGGCGACGAGGCCCTCGTGCTGCAGGTCAAGCAGGCTCGCGCCTCCGCCCTCGCCCCCTACCTGCCGCCGGTGCCCGACCAGCACGCCGGCGAACGCGTCGTGCGCGGCCAGCGCTGGATGCAGACGGTCAGCGACGTCCTGCTCGGCTGGACCAGCATCGACGGGCAGCCGTACCTGGTCCGCCAGTTCCGCGACATGAAGGGCAGCATCGACCCGACCACCCTGCGCGCCGGCCAGCTCGACGACTACGCCCGCGTCTGCGGTGTCGTCCTGGCCCGCGCCCACGCCCAGTCCATCGACCCCCGCACCCTGTCCGGCTACTGCGGCGCCCCCGACACCGCCGACGGCGACGAGTTCGACGCGGCGTTCGCCACGTTCGCGGTCGCCTACGCCGACCAGACCGAGGCCGACCACGCCGCCCTCGTCGCCGCCGTCAGCGCCGGCACACTGCCCGCGGTGACCGGCGTCTGAGCGGTCCGCCGGCGCGCGCCGCCCGCGCCGGGCCGGCCGCTTCCTGGAAAGGCTCTTGTGATGGTGCACCGCTGCTGACACACTGCCCGAGCGCGCGTTCGCGGGGGAGGCAGAAACGTGGTGCGTTTCAACGTGGTGGCCGTGCCGGCCCTGCGGCTGGTGGCGGCCGCCGGCTGCGCGCCGGCGCCGGAGGGCGGCGACCGCGACCTCGTCGACGACCGGGCGATGCCGGCCGCGGCGAAGGTGCCGCAGCCGCAGGCCGGTGACTGCTGGAGCACCGACGCCACCGAGGTGTCCGACGTCGTCGCCGCGCCGGGGCGGGTGGTGCGGGCGCCCTGCGAGCACACGCACAGCCGGCCGACGACGAGACCATGCAGGCGGCGTACGACGACGCCGGCTGGGACAAGCTCCGCGGCTTCACCGGCAGCCCCACCAGCGTGCTGGACAAGGCCGACGTCCGGTACGGGTACTGGATGGCGGGCGGCGAGGACGAGTAGCGGTCGGGCCTGCGCACGGCCCGCTGCCGCGTGATGCTGACGAAGAGGATCACCAGGTCATTGAAGAGCAACGGAAGCGCGGCGATCTGAGATGCGGGCACGGATGACGGCGGTGCTGGCCCTGCTGCTGGTGACGGCGGCCGGCTGTGCGCAGACCCCCAAGGGCGTGGACAAGGACCTCGTCGACGACTGGGCGATGATGGCCGCGGCGAAGGTGCCGGAGCCGAAGCCCGGCGACTGCTGGACGACGCAGTCCAGCCAGATCCGCGACATCGCCGCCACGCCGGTCTCGGTGGTGCAGACGGCGTGCGAGATGTCCCACGTCACCGAGACCGCGTACGTCGGGCAGTTCACCGGGTCGCTCGCCGACGCGGACCGCGCCCCGTCCGCCGACGCGATGGCCGAGACGTACCAGGACTGCGACAAGCAGGTCACCACGTTCCTCGGCGGGGCATGGCAGGACTCGCGGCTGCGGATGGTCGTGTACCCGCCGACGACCACCCAGTGGCGCGGCGGCGCCCGGTTCTACCGCTGCGACGTGGCGGCGCTGCGCACCGAACGCGGCATCCTCGACCCGCGCACGCAGACGCTCAAGGGCGCCCTGCAGTCCGGCGGCGAGCTGATGCTCGGCTGCGGCACGCAGGTCGAGATCGGCGGCAACTGGACCGACGTGGACCCGGCGGCGTGCACCGCCCCGCACGACACCGAGTTCGTCGGTGTCGTGACGGCGGCCAGCAGCGTCTACCCGACGGACGCGAAGGCCCGCTCGACGGCGTGGGGCGACCGGTGCCTGAACAAGATCCGCTCGTACACGTCGATGCCGGACAGCGCCCTGGCCAAGGCGAAGGCCGGGTACGGCTACTGGCAGATCGCCCTGAGCCAGGACGAGTGGAAGGCCGGCAACCACAGCGCCCGCTGCTACGTCACGCTGCCGAAGAAGATCACCCGGTCGCTGAAGGGCGCCGGCAACATCACCATCTGAGCGCCCGGCCGGCGGCGCGGACGAGCGTCGCCGGCCGCCCACCGGCGGGTGGCTGCCGTCCGGCGGCACCGGCCGATACGTCAAACTGATCAGCATGGCGACCGGCCGGGTGACCCTGCTCGACGTCGCGCACCGCGCCGGTGTGTCCCGCACGACCGCCTCGTTCGTGCTGACCGGCCGCCGGGACATGCGCATCTCCGCCGACGCCCAGCAGCGGGTGCTGCGCGCCGCCCGCGAGTTGGACTACCGGCCCAACCTGACCGCGCGCGGCCTGCGGACCCGGGTCACCCAGACGATCGGCCTGGTGTCGGACACGACCGCCGGCGACGCCTTCGCCGGTGAGATCATCCGCGGCGGCACCGCGGCCGCGCTGACCCGCCAGCACCTGCTGTTCATCGGTGAGACCGAGGGCGACCCGGCCACGCAGCAGCGCCTGATCCGGGACATGCTCGACCGCGGCGTCGACGGGTTTCTCTATGCCGCCGCGCACACCCGGCGGATCCAGGTCCCGGCCGCGCTGCGCGGCCACCCGGTGGTGCTGGTCAACTGCGTGACCGACGAGGCCGGCGCGACCAGCGTCGTGCCGGACGAGCTGGCCGCGGGCCGGGCCGCCGCGGCGGCGCTGCTGGCCGCCGGCCACCGCGACGGCATCCACGTCGTCGGGGAGTCCGCGCCGCACGGGTACGCCGCCCGGCACCGCCGCACCGGCGTCGAGGAGACCCTGGCCGCCGCCGGCACCCGCGTCGCCGGCACGATCGAGTCGGCGTGGTGGCCGGAGCCCGCGTACGAGGCGGTGCACCGGTTCCTCGCCGCCGGCGGCCGCGCCACGGCGCTGATCTGCCTCAACGACCGCCTCGCGATGGGTGCCTACCAGGCCGCGGCGGAGGCGGGGCTGCGCGTCCCGCGGGACCTGTCCGTGGTCGCGTTCGACGACTCGGGCCTGGCGTCGTGGCTGCGGCCGCAGCTGACGTCGCTGGCGTTGCCGCACGTCGAGCTGGGCCGCCGCGCGGTCGAGCTGCTGCTGGACCCGGACCGGCCGGCGGGCGCGCACCTGGTCGACATGCCGCTGCGCGCCCGGGCGTCGATCGCCCCACCGCCCGGCACGTGAGCCCGCCGGCCGCGCCGGCGCGCCGACGGGTCCGCGCGCGGACGGGTGTCCACGCACGGGCCGACACCGCCGGGCCGGTGGCCGGTCAGCGGGGCACGGCGGCGGGCTGGGCGGCGCCCGCGGTCACGTCACCGGTGGTGCCGGCGGTGAGGGCGCGGGACAGTGCCAGCGCCGCGGCGCGGCCGGCGCGGTTGGCGCCGACGGTGCTGGCGGACGGGCCGTACCCGATCAGGTGGACGAGGGGCTCGCGCACGGTGGCGGTGCCGTCGAGGCGGATGCCGCCGCCCGGCTCGCGCAGGCGCAGCGGCGCGAGGTGGGTGAGCGCGGCCCGGAAGCCGGTGGCCCAGATGATCGCGTCGGCGGGTTCGACGGTGCCGTCCCACACGGCGCCGGCCGGGACGAGCCGGTCGAACATGGGGCGGCGGTCCAGGGCGCCCTTGGCGAGCGCCGCGCGGACGAGGCTGGTGTAGCCGAGGCCGGTGACGCTGACGACGCTGCGCGGGGGCAGGCCGGCGGTGACGCGTTCGGTGACCCGGGCGATGACGGCGCGGCCGTGGTCCTCGGTGAACTCGCCGTCATGGAAGACCGGCGGGCGGCGGGTCACCCAGCGGGTCGACGCGGCGACGCCGGCCAGCTCCGACAGCACGTGCACGGCCGAGTTGCCGCCGCCGACGACGATGACGCGCAGCCCGGCGAAGTCGTCCGGGCCGCGGTACGCGGCGTAGTGCAGCTGCCGTCCGGCGAAGTCCGCGGCGCCCGGGTACACCGGGATGTAGGGCCTGGTCCAGGTGCCGGTCGCGTTGATGACCGCCCGCGCCCGCCAGACCCCGTCGTCGGTGTCGAGGACGAACCCGGGATGCCCGCGGCGCACGGCGTGGACCCGCACGGGCCGGCGGACCGGCAGGGCGAAGCGCTGCTCGTACCGTGCGAAATAGGACGGCACGACCGTCGCGGCGCGGCCTGACGCGGGCGGCTCGAACGGCATCCCGGGCAGGTCGAAGATGCGGTGCAGGTCCGTCACGCCCAGCGACGGCGCCCGGTGCCGCCAGGCGCCGCCGGGGGCGTCGTCGGCGTCGAGGACCACGAAGTCGAGGCCGAGCCGGCGCAGGTGGTAGGCGGCCGACAGGCCCGCCTGCCCGGCGCCGATCACCACGATGCCCACACCGGAGTCCGCGTCCACGACGGGGGAAACCCCACCGTGGACGCGGATCTTCCCGCGGGTGAGCGAGCTAACGGGTCACTTGGCCTTGCCCTTGGTGAGGCCCCACGCGGTGGTGTTCAGGGTGTCCTCGATGCCGGCGAGGCCCTCGTCGGGGAAGAACTCGTCGTCGCCGAAGTCGTAGTCGACGTCGTCGGCGGTGCCACCGACGTTGTCCGGCCCGACCCCGAAGAGGCCGGGGAAGGCACCGCCGGCGTCCATGAGGTTCGGGGTGTCGTTGAGCGGGTCGGTGTGGAAGTTGCCGTACAGGTGGCCGCCCTCGTGGGAGATGACGTTGGCCAGCGCCCGGCCGACAAACTTGATCTTGTCGCTGGCCGGGGTGATGTACGTGTTGAGCGACGCCGCGCCGCTCGGGTCGCTGAGCACGTCGAGCAGGACGATCGCGCTGTCCTCGGTGGCGTAGTTGCCCGGGTCGATGAACTGGGCGATGCCGATCGTGTCGATGCCCGACTCGGCGATCGTGCCGCCGACGACGATGCGGTGCACGTTCGGCTGGCCGAACGGGTCGGCGTGGTCGCGGCTGTTGAGGATCCGCAGCCCGACGCGCGGGTTGGTGCCGCGCTCCTTCAGGTCGTTGAGGAGGTTCTCCTTGACCCCGGCGATGACCTCGTTGATCACCTTGTTCTCGTCGGCGGCGGTCAGGCCCCACTTGCCGAGGAACCCGGCGAGCGGCGACAGGGTGCGCACCCCGGGGCCGCCGAAGATCGCGGTGTTGATCCGGGCGCCGTCGAAGTCGAGGTACAGGGTCTGCACGGTGCCGTTGTCCTGCGCCTCGGGGCCGGGACGGTACGCCTCGACGGTGATGTCGTACAGGCCCGCGGCGCCGCCCACCTCGACGGTGAACCGGCCGCTGGTCGCGGCGACCTGCGACACGACCGCGTTGCCGCCGCCGGGCAGCGGCGAGGACGGCGCGTAGATGAAGCTCGCGTCCTGCTCGGAGCCGAACACGACCCGCCCGGACGGGTCGCGGACGGTGAGCCGGGTGCCGACGCCGGTCACCGACGCGCCGAGGACGTCCCCGGCGAGCAGGTCCACGGCGTAGAAGTCGCGGTCGGGGAAGGACAGGGTGGCGTTGAGCAGGTACGGGCCCTCGCTGCCGGAGCCGAGGCCGCTGCCGGAGTCGAACGGGTCGGCGGGGAACACGGTGCCGGTGCCGAACCCGGAGATCAGCAGGTAGTAGGTGCCGGACGTGGTGAACGTGAAGTCGAGCAGGCTGTCCAGGCCCGGCCCGCCGTCGTCGTCGGTGCCGACGAGGACGCCGGTCGCGTCGTACAGGCCGATGACGGTGTCCAGCGGCCCGCTCGGCGTGTCGGTGCCGGCGATCAGCTGCTGGCCCGCGCTCGCGGTGATCTTGATGAAGTCGAAGTCGCCGGTGTCGTCGCCGGCGCTGCCGTGCGGCCCGTCACCGATCTCGCCGCTGGTGGCGACGCCCTTGCGGCCGGCGCCGAGCAGCACGTCGGAGGCGATCGGGATGGCGCCGTTGTCCTCCGCGGGCGCGGCGACCGTCGAGGTGCTCACCGTCTCCGGGGACAGCTGCCCCAGCACGCGCGCCCGGTTGTTGAGCTTCTTGCCGGTGCCGAAGCCCTTGACCAGCTCGGCGGTGGCGTGGCTGTCGTTGGAGCCGAACGTGCCGCGCGGCTCGGCCTCGTCGTGCAGCAGCGGCGAGGTCGCCGCCGCCGTCAGCGAGTGCTTCTTCAGGTCGGCCCGGGCGGCCGCCTGGGTCTTGGCCACCTCGGACCAGTAGTACTTGTCGACCTTGCTCTGGTCCCGCAGCAGCGCGGTGTACGGGTTGACGGCGTGCTGCGGCGCCTTCAGCGTCGACTGCTGCTTCGGTACGACCTGGATGCCGGCGGCGAGCTGGCGTTTGATGCCGTCGCTGAGCTCCTTGGACGGTGCCGCCGCGGCGGGGCTCTGTGGCAACGCCACCAGAGCCGCCCCGACCAATCCGGCGACAGCGAAACTCGCGAGCCTTTTCCTCACGTGGCCTCCCCATTGAGTCAGGCGTTTCGTGCACGCTATGGCCTGCAAGGTCGTCTACACCAGGTCTGATGTCTGTCAATACAAGATTTAACAGACTGAACGATCAACGCCTATGTGAATCGACCGCGCCGCGGCACCCGCCGGGCTCACCTAGAGTGTCGGTGTGCCGAACGCCGCCAGCCCCACGCAACGCACGTTCACCGCCGCCGGCCTGACCGCCCTGCTGCGCGAGCGGTCCGGGCTCACCGCCGTCCACTGTGGACCGCTGAGCGGGGGCACGTTCGCCGCGGTCTGGCGGGCGACCCTGGACGACGGCCGCGACGTCGTGGTGAAGGTGGGGCCGCCGGCCGGGGTGCCGCTGCTGCGGTACGAACGCGGCGTCATCGCGGCCGAGGCGCGCTACTACCGCACGGTCGCCGCCGCGACGCCCCTGGTGCCGGTCCCGCCGGTGCTGCACGCCGACGACGACGTGGTGGTCGTCGGGCTGCTGCCCGGCCGGCCGCTGACCGAGCTGACCGGTCCCGGCCACGAGGACGCCGCCGCCGCGGTCCGCGAGCAGCTCGGCGTGGCGCTGCGGCACCTGCACACGGCGACCGCCGGGCAGTGCGGGCACTTCGGGTACAGCGGCGACGGCCGGGCGTCGGGGCCGACCTGGCGGGCCGCGTTCACCGCGATGACCGCCGACCTGCTCGCCGACGCCGACGACTGGGGCGTGCCGCTGCCGGTCCCCGCCGGCGAGGTGCTCGCCACGATCGACCGGCACGCCGACGCCCTCGACGAGGTGGAGCGCCCGGCGCTGGTGCACTTCGACCTGTGGGACGGCAACGTGCTGTGCGAGGGCGGCCGCCTCACCGGCCTCGTCGACGGCGAGCGGTACTTCTGGGGCGACCCGCTCTACGACTTCGTCTCCCCCGCCATCGGCCGGCGCATGGAGGAGCTGCCGGACCACCCGGTGCTGCGCGGCTACCACGGCCGGCCCGGCCCGCACGGGTTCACCGGCACGCAGCGCCGCCGGCTGATGCTGTACCGGCTGCAGCTGGCGATCCTGATGCTCGCCGAGATGCCCAGCCGCGGCATCGTCGGCGACGAGGCCCGGCAGCGCCACGACTGGCTCGTCCCGCTGCTGCTCGCCGACCACCGGGATCTGGGCCGGTCCGCCACGATGTGATGTGCGTGTCCGCCACGATGTGATATAGAGGTTGTTACATACCGTAAGGATGTCGATGGGCAGACGGCAGATCCTGAGCACCGCGGTGTACGGGGCGCTGATCGCGGCGCTCGGTGCCGTCGTGTTCGCCGCGCCCCGCCTCGACGCCGTGGCCTGGGCCGGGATCGGCCTGTGCGCCGCCGCCGCGATCGGCCTGGGCATCCGGCGGGTCCGGCCGCGGCGCCCCGCACCGTGGTGGGCCCTGGCCGCCGCGATCGTGGCGATGACGGCCGGCGACGTCCTGTACGGGCTGACCGACGCCGGCACCGACCCGCCGGCCCTGGCCGACGTGTGCTACCTGGCGATGTTCCCGTGCGTGGCGGCGGCGCTCATCGGCCTGACCCGCGCCTCGTCCACCCTGGACGGCCGCACCGGCCTGCTGGACCTGCTCGCCGTCGGCGGCGCCGCGCTGCTCGCCGCGTGGGTGTTCATCGTCGGCCCGCGCCTCGACGGCGCGGTGAGCGCGACCGGGTGGTCGGTCCAGGCCGCCTACACCCTCGGTGACGTGATCGTCCTCGTGGTCACCGTCCGGCTGGTCCGGGCGGCGCCCCGCAACCCGTCCGCGGTGCTGCTGGCGGCCGGCGCCGCCGGGATGCTCGTCGCCGACGTGGCCTACGGCGCCGCCGAGGCGCGCGGCGGGCTCACCCCCGGCGGCCCCGCCGACCTCGGCTACCTCCTGCTGTACGGGGCGTGGGGCGCGGCGGCGCTGCTGCCGTCGATGGCGGCGCTGACCGACCCGGCGGCGCCCCAGCCCGGCGACGCGCCGGTGCGCGGGCTGGGCATGGTGCCGCTGTTCACCGCGGTCGCGGTCGCGCCCGTCGTGCTGCTCGCCCAGGCGATGACCGGCCCCGTCCACGACGGCCCGGTGATCGCCGTCGCGTTCGGCATCAGCCTCGCGCTGCTGGTCACCCGGCTCAGCGACGCCGTCGGGCGGCACGCCGAGGCGCTGCGCCGCGAGCGGACCCTGCGCCACGCCGGCACCGTCCTGGTCAGCGTCACCGACGCCCGGACGGTCGCCGTCGCCGTGCGCACCGCCGTGCGGGAGCTGCTGCCCGCCGACACCCCGCACGTCATCGTGGTCGACTCCAGCCTCACCGACCTGCTGCCGCTCAACGAGCTGTCCACGCCGCGGATCGTGCCCGTGCACCAGGTGCCGCCGCTGTGGCGGGAACGCCTCGGCGAGTTCGGGTACGCCCTGGTCTGCCCCCTGGACGCGGCGGTGCTCTACCTCGCCGCCGAACGCCGCGACCTGCGCACCGTCCAGGACGCGGTCACGGTCCTGGCCGGGCAGGCCGCGCTCGCGCTGGCCCGCATCGCGCTCACCGAGGCCGCCAGCCGCCGCGACAGCGACAACTACCTGCGGGCCGTCGCCGAGCACACCAACGACGTCGTGCTCGTCCTCGACGACGACGAGCGCATCCGGTACACCAGCCCGTCGGTCACCGACCTGCTCGGGATCTGGCCGACGCCCTTCGCGACGCTGCGCGAGATCGTCTCCCCCGCCGACCGCGACCAGGTCGACGCGACCCTCGGCGTGGCCCTCACCGGCGGCCGCGACGGCACCCGCGACACGTGGAGCCTGCGCCGCCCCGACGGCACCCGGGTCCTCGTCGAGGTGAGCTTCCGCGACCTGCGCGACGACCGCCTCGTGCGGGGCATGGTCATCACCATGCGCGACGTCACCGAGCAGCGCCGCCACGAGCTCCACCTGCTGCGCCGCCACTGGGAGGACACCCCTGGCGCGGCGAACCGGGACAATTCAGCGCGCAAGTACCACTGAGCGCGGTCTTCGGCTGCGGCTTCCGGCGGGGCTGAGAGGTGTCACAGGATCGTCTTGGTCGGTCGATGGCACTGCGTGCCATGCTGAAGCGTGGCTACCACTGAAGCGGTCCCTGTCGCGCGGCGCCGGTCGCTGCTGCGCCCCTTGCTGTTCGGGTTGACGCTGGTCACCGTCCTGACCCTGCTGTTCGGCGTCCCGTGGTGGTCGCTGGTGCAGTCGGGCAACGCATGGCCCGTCCCGGTGCGTGTCGCCGGCACCGCACTGTTCGCGGTGGGTCTCGTCGGGTTCCCGGTGCTGATGATGCTCGGCCACGGCCGCCGGCACCTCGACTGGGCGTCCCGCGTCGCCGACACGACCCTCGGCGTCGTGTGGCAGCTGTTCGTGTGGGCGGTCGCCGGCGACGTGCTGCGCCTCGCCCTGCTCGCCGGCGGTGTCGACGACCCGCTGCGCTCCAGGGTCGTCGCCGGCTTCACCGGCGTCGTCGCCGTGGGCCTGCTGCTGTGGGGGTACGTCGAGGCGATGCGCGTGCCCCGCGTCCGCCGCGTCGAGGTCGCGATCCCCCGCCTCGGCCCCGGCCTGGACGGGCTGAAGGTCGTGCTGCTCACCGACACCCACTACGGCCCGATCGACCGGGTCCGCTGGTCGAAGGGCGTCACCGACGTCGTCAACCGCCTCGACGCCGACATCGTCGCCCACACCGGCGACATCGCCGACGGCACCGTCGCCCAGCGCACCGACCAGGCCGCCCCGCTCGGCGACGTGCGGGCCCGCTACGCCAGGGTGTACGTGACCGGCAACCACGAGTACTACGGCGAGGCCGAGGGCTGGCTGCAGCGCATGGGCGAGCTCGGCTGGGACGCCCTGCACAACCGCCACCTCGTCGTCGAACGCGGCGGCGACCGCCTCGTCGTGGCCGGCGTCGACGACCGCACCGCCGCCGGCACCGGCCTGCAGGGCCACCGCGCCGACCACGCCACCGCCCTCGCCGGCGCCGACCCCGACCTGCCGGTCCTGCTGCTGGCCCACCAGCCGAAGCAGATCACCGACGCCGTCGAGCACGGCATCGACCTGCAACTGTCCGGCCACACCCACGGCGGCCAGATGTGGCCGTTCCACTACCTGGTCCGCCTCGACCAGCCCGTCGTGCAGGGCCTGACCCGCCACGGCGAGCGCACCCAGCTGTACACCAGCCGCGGCACCGGCTTCTGGGGCCCGCCGTTCCGCATCTTCGCCCCGAGCGAGATCACCGAGCTGACCCTGCGCAGCGCCTGACCCGTCGCGGCCGCCGCCCCGGCGGCGGCCCGGCGTGGCCGTTCGTCCCCGGCGGTGCGCGTGACCGATCCCCCCGGCGCCGAGGACGGCCGCCGTCCTCGCGCCGGGCGGCCTGACCGTTCCCTGCGGCTGGTTTCGTCCGCGAGGTCCGAGTTCCGGGACCAGCGGAATCTTGCCGCTCTCGATGTAGGTGGGTGACACCGTGGAACGGCTCGGCGAGCCGGAAGCACAACAGCGGTTCGCGTGTGATGTCGACCCGGTCGGCATCGAGGATGCGCTCGCCGTTGCGAGGGGGTTCTCTTGGACGGACCTGCCGATCAACGGGCTGCGGCACCCTCGGACAGCAGGGCTCTGCGGGTGGTACCTGTGGTCATCGGAGGTGTTTCCGCGGGCCGAGGACGCATTCGAGGTGAGGGTGACCGGTACACGGTCCACTCTGACCGCTACTCATGGACCTGCACCGCGCCCGCGCTCAGCCGGCGCCACTCCTCAGCGGTGTCCGGGTCGACGTCGCGCATCTCGATCCGGCCCGACCAGCCGTGCTTGGCGAACAGGTCGAACGGGACCCGCGGGTACACCCGCGGGCTCGCGAGCATCAGGGCCACCTGGTAGACGGCGTTGGTCGCCGCCAGGGCGAAGACCACGGGCAGGAACTCGTGCAGGACGCCGGCCCGACCTGTGACACCGAGGGCTATGCAGGCCAGGACCAGCACCAGCATCGCCACCCTCAGCGCGACGGCGCCCACGACGAACAGGTGCACAGGGCGCAGGCGGCGGGTCTGCTCGGCGGTGAGCGGCACCCGGACGCGCACGATCCGCAGGCCGGCGAAGCCGAGGACGTTCAGCGCGACCGGGGCGGCGTGCGCGGAACCGTCGAGGATCGAGCGGGACGGCAGCGGGAGATCACAGGACTTCACATCCCACGAAACCTTCACGCCGTCATGGTGGTCCCGTCCGTCAAGCACTTCGCCCTCAGACGCGTCCAGTTGCAGGGGAATCGGCTCGGCGCCGCACGCCGGCGGTCATCCCCCTGCGCGTTTACCCGTGGTGCGTTCACTGATCCGGCAAGATCAGACGCGCTTGCGGAGCAGGTCAAACTTGGCTCGGGATCAGGGGACCACGGTGACGGGCCATTTGCCGGCCTTCACGAGGCGGACGGCCAGCGAGCCGACGAACCGGTGGCCGAGGCGGGACGAGGCGCCCACGACGACCGCGTCGGCGCGCAGCTGGGTCGCCACGCGGATGATCTCAGAATACGGGTCGCCACGGGTGGCGACGAACTCGGCGCGGATGCCGGCGTGGACGGCGCCCGCTTCGACCTGGCGGCGCATGTCCTCGGTGGCTTCGGTGATGGCCTGTTCGACGGCGGCGGCAGCGCCCGCGACGAAGAGGCTGGCGGTGGGGGCGCCGGCGACGTAGACCACGACGAGGCGGGCACCCTGGCGGCGGGCGAGGCCCGCGGCGTAGGCGCCGGCCCGCAGGGACGTGTCTGAGCCGTCGACGCCGACGACGATGACCTTCGGCCCGTCCGTGCCCAGTTCGAAGACCACGGCAACAGCATGCCGCAGCCCCCGGCGGATCCGCATCCGGGGGCCGCGGCACGGCGAGCGGCGTCAGACCGACGGAACAGGAGCCTCCGGGCGGTAGATGAACCGGTCGGTGATGCCGAACCGCAGGCCGAACGCCAGGACCAGGGTCACCAGGTTCGCCACCAGTTCGTCGACACCCGCCCACGAGACCAGCACGGCCAGCAGCGGCAGCCGGACCGCGAGGTCGAGGTTGTTGAGCATGACGAACCTGGTGAACCGGCCCGCCCAGTGCCGGCCGCGGCGGCTGCGGAACACGACCAGGTCGACCAGGACGAAGTTCCAGCAGATGGCGACCTCGGTCGCGGCGACGGCGGCCGGCAGGTAGTGCAGGTGCCAGTGGTCGACGAGCAGCCACATGACGGCGAGGTTGGGCAGGACGCCGGAGGCGCCGACGGCGCCGAACCCCGCCAGCCGCATGACCCCACGGAAGCCGGCCGGCCGCAGCAACGCCTTCACGCGTGCACCCTCCGGACGATGATCTCGCCGAAGCGGGCCACCTCGGTGGAGGAGACCACGCCCTGGCGCAGGGTGGGCAGGTCGGCGAGGGTGCTGACCGCCTGGTCGGCCATGACGATGTAGTCGATGCTGGCCGCGCCCGCCGGCAGGACGTCGCGCATGACCGCCGGGTCCGTGTCGACCTTCCACAGCCAGACGGGGTTGGTGAACCCGGCCAGCTTCAGGTCCATCCAGATGTAGTCGTCGGTGACGACGACCGCGTCGCGGCCGATGTTGTCGATGACCCAGCGGGTCGCCGCGCGGGAGTTCGCGCTGCCGTCGACGGTCGCCTGGTCGCGCAGGGTGGTGACCCAGCCGGGCAGGACGAGCAGCGCCGCCAGTACGGACGCGACCGCGAGCGACGGCAGGCGCACCCTGGAGGACAGCCGCGCCCACAGCCAGTCGCCGCTGCCGGCGATGAGCAGCGCGGCGAAGGGCAGCAGGGCGATGACGTAGGCGAACGGCAGGTACCCGCCGCGGCACATCATGGCGACCTGGATGAGCAGCGCCAGCCCGATGGGGCGCAGGTGGCGCACGGCCAGGGCCGCCGGGATGAGCGCGGCGCCGCCCAGCAGCAGCCACGGGTCGAGGTCGGTCCAGGAGCGGGCGAGGCTGAACGTACCGGACGACGGGTCGAGGAGGCTGCCGCTGCCGGAGCGGCCGAACACCTGCCACCACAGCGCCCAGCCCAGGCTGACGTGCCCCTCGCCGGGCAGCAGCTCGTTCTTCAGCAGCGCGAAGACCGGGTACGAGGCGACGAGCACGCCGAACGCGACGAAGAACACGCCGAGGTTCCAGACCCTGGTGCGCCGGTCGGTGTGCTGGACGAGGAGCCAGACCAGCGCCGGCAGCAGGATGACGATGGTCTCCTTGCACAGCGCGGCGGAGGCGAACCAGATCGCGCTCCACAGCGCGGCGCCGACGCTGCGCCGCGGTGAGGCGGCCGCGGCGAGGGCGGCGAGGATGAACATGGTGGCGAGGTTGTCCAGGAACACCATGCGGTGGAAGAACACCGCGAGCGGGCTGACGGCGAAGAGGAACACCGCGACGCCGGACCAGGCCCGGTTGAGCCGCAGCCGCCGGGCGAGCAGGAACAGCAGGGCGCAGCTGACCAGCGCCGCGATGAGCATGACCTCCCGGCCGACCATGACGGCGCTGGGTGCCCGGTCGAAGCCGTCGGTGAGGCCTGCGTAGCCGGCGATGATCGCCCAGCCGAGGAACGGGTGGTCGTACCAGTAGGTGTAGTGGGACAGGCCGCCGTGGTCGAGCATCGCCCAGGCCTGGTTGACGTAGGTGCCCTCGTCGTCGTTGATCCGGCCGGGCCAGCCGTGCAGGTTCCAGCCGTTGACGAGCCCGGCGAGCAGCAGCAGCGGGGTGAGCACCGCCAGGCTCTTGCGGTGCACGGCCCAGCGGGAGGGTTTCGGCGGGTCGGCGACGGGTGCGCGGACCGGGCTGCGTTCGATCTCCAGTACCGCGGTCATGCGGGCGTACCCTCCAGGGCGAGCGGACGGTGGTGGCCGCCGTGGGCGGTCTTGTGCCAGGTGGTATTGCCGTCGACGTGCTGCCACACGGCCCAGAACGCGGCGCCCATGAGCACCCACTGGTAGACCGGGGCGCCGGCGAGCAGGAACGCGTAGTGCCGCCACAGGACCTTCTGCCGGTACGCCCTGGCGAACTCGCGCAACCCGACGACCTGGGTGGCGAGGGTGATGAGGATCGGCACGAACGGCGCGTACATCAGCATCGCGACGAACACGGGCACCTTCAGCCAGAAGATCGTGGCGATCGACAGCGGCAGCAGCAGGGCGGAGAACGCCTGCAGGAACGGGGTGGCGAGGATGTAGCCGGCGAGGACCCGCTGGCGCAGCGTGGGCAGCGTCGCCCAGCGGCCCTCGAGCAGGATGCTGAGGAAGCCCTGGTTCCAGCGGACCCGCTGCCAGAACAGCGATCCGGAGCGGCGGCTGCCGATGGTCTGCGGCACCTCCTCGCGGGTGGCGAGCTCCGGTTCGTACGCGGCGACGACGCGGGCGCCGTACCGGGTGCACAGCAGCACCCCGAGCGCGCAGTCCTCGGTCAGGTTGTCGGGCCAGCCGCCGGCCTGCTCCAGCAGCTGCCGGCGGATGAACACGGTGTTGCCGCCCAGCGGCACGAACCCGGTCCGCACCTGGTAGAACATGCGGCTGGTGAACCAGAAGAAGTACTCCATCACGTTGTGGACCTTGAACCAGTCGCGGACGCGGCTGCCGAGCGTCATCAGCTGCACGCCGCCCTGCACGACGTCGGCGTCGGTGCGGCCGAACAGGGTGTTGACCCGGGTCAGCAGCTGCGGCGCGACGTCGTCCTCGGCGTCCACGACCCCGATGACGGTGCCGGTCGCGACCTCGAGCGCGGCGTTGAGCTGCCGCGGCTTGTTGGACTTGGCATAGGCGCGCACGACGGTGCGGACCCGGCCGTGCGGGTCGTAGTTCGCCTGGACCCGCTGGACCTCGGCGATGGTGGCGTCGTCGCCGTCGCACAGCGACACGAGGATCTCGTAGTCGTCGTGGTCCTGCTGCAGCAGGTGCCGCAGGGTGCCGGCGATGACGAACTCCTCGTTGAGGGCCGGCACGATGATGCTGAAGCGTTCCCGGATCTCGTCGGGCACGGCCGCGGGCCAGCGCATCTGTTCGACGGCCTCGGGGGTGCGCCAGCCGTACAGCCGCCAGCGGACCTCCAGGGCGCCGACGACGGTGTTGTACAGGGCGACCGCGGTGACGAGCAGGGCGAGGACGGCGGCGCCGGACAGCGGCGACACGGTGAGCGCGGCGGTGACCGCGGCGAGGGTGCCCAGTAGCGCGGCCCACCGCACCGCCGGGGCGCCGAGCCAGGTCGCGAGGCGCAGCCACGGCAGCTGCCGCAGGTACAGCAGGCCCTGGCGCAGGTCGCCCTTGCTGGCGCCGGCGAGCCGCTGACCGAAGTCCAGGGGCAGCTCGGTGCGGCGCAGCCGCGGGTACCGGGCGAGGATCTCCAGCAGGATCTTGAACCCGCGGGAGCGCAGCCGGTCGGGGTCGACCGTGTCGAGCCGGACCCCGAAGTAGCCGGTCATCGGGTCGGTGACGCCGCGCAGCGCGACCGGGAACGCGACCCGGGCGAGGATCGTGGAGCCGGTCGACACGATGCGGCGCAACGGCCCGTCGAGCCCGCCGCTGCTGCCGCCTTCCCGGTACCGGCTGGCCATGACCAGGTCGTGCTGGTCGAGCGCGGCGAGCATCGCCGGGGCGAGCTCCGGCGGGTGCTGCAGGTCGGCGTCCATGACGAGGACCTTCGCGGCGCGGGCGCGCCGGAACCCGTCGACGACGGCGCCGGCGAGGCCGCCGGTGCGCTGGCCGCCGCTGCGGTGGAACACGCGGACGCGCAGGTCGTCACGTTCGAGGCGGGCCGCGGCGACGGCGATCGCGTCGACGGTGTGCTCGTTGTCGCTGTCGTCGACGAACAGCAGCTCGACGCCGGTCAGTACCGCGGACAACCGCTCGATCAAGGGACCGACGTTGTCCTCCTCGTGGCGGCAGGGGATGACGATCGTGGCCGTGGGGGTCACGTGCTTCTCCTTCAGCGATCTCACAACCGGATGACCGAACAGCGCGCCAGTGCGCCGCCGCCGCTGTCGAAGTACTCGACGGTGAAGGTGTGCTCGCCTTCAGCCAGGGCGGTTTCGTACGTGTACGTGGTCGGCGGGTGGTCGGACCATCCGTCGATCACCACGGCTCCGTCGATCGAGACGCGGATGCCGTCGTCACTGGTGGCGGTGATGCGGTACGTGCCGCCGGGCAGGTGGTCGGTCCTGGTCCAGCGGGCGGAGAACCCGTCGGCGGGCACGCCGTCGGCCGGGGCCTGCAGGCCCCAGTCGTGGTCGACGGCGAGGTCCTGCCGGGTCAGCACGGGAATTCCGGTGGCGGTCGGATCGGCGTAGAAGGAGGCCGTCCACGGGGTCGGTGGCGGCGGGTCGGCGGTCTTGTCGTAGCTGAGCCGGGCGATCGCGCCGGCGGCCCGCTCGTAGTACTCCACGACGATGACGTGGGCGCCCTCGGCGAGGTTGCGCTGCACGACGAACGTCGACGGCGGCTGGTCGCGCCACTCGTCGAGGACGAGCACCCCGTCGACCCAGAGCCGGGCGCCGTCGTCGGCGAGGAGCTTGAACGTGTAGACGCCGGCGGCGAGGGTGTCGGTGCGGGTCCAGCGGGCCGAGAACCCGTCGGCGGGCACGCCGGGGCCGGGTGCGCCGAGGCCCCAGTCGAAGTCGACGGCGGTGTCCTGGCGCAGTATCGCGGGCGGGCCGGCGAGGTCGGTGCCGCGGTAGTAGGCGCCGTCCCAGCCGGGTGGGGAGGTGAGGTCGCCGACGCGGCGGTACCCGAACTGCAGCCGGGCGCCGGCGGCGTTCTCGTAGTACTCGACGCGGATCGTGTGCGGGCCGCCGGACAGCAGCCGGTCGGCGGTGAACTCCTCGTTCTGCTCCTGCCACTTCGCCAGGACCAGCTGGTCGTCGACGTAGACGCGGACCCCGTCGTCGGCGGCGCCGCTGAACCGGTACAGGCCCGACGGCAGCACGTCGGTGCGGGTGTAGACGGCGACGAAGTGGTCCACGCCGATGCCGTCGCCGGGGCCGCCGTCGCCGTACCGGTGGTCGATGGCGGGTTCGGCGCGCACGAGGTCCGGGACGCGGGCCGGGATCGACGGCTGGGAGCCGGCGCCGGGCGTGTTCCAGTAGGTGGCGGTGTACGCCGGTGCCGGCGGCAGGTCGCCGGCGCGGTCCCAGGTGAGCCGGGCGAGGGCGCCGGCGGCGTTCTCGTAGTACTCCATGACGATCGTGTGCGCGCCGCCGCCCAGGGCCAGCCGGGCGGTGTACGTGGTGACGCCCTGGTCGCCCCAGTGGTCGATGACCAGCTGGCCGTCGACCCAGAGCCGGACCCCGTCGTCGGAGGTGGTGGTGAAGTCGTAGTAGCCGGCGGTCAGGGTCAGCGGCCGGGTGTACCGGGCGACGAAGTGGTCGGCGTCGATCACGGGGTCCGGGGAGCCGAGGACCCAGTCGTGGTCGACGGCCGGCTCGTCGCGGGTCAGCTGCGGGCGGGTCGCCGGGATCGTCGGTGCGGTGCCGGCGCCGGGGGTGTTCCAGTACTCGGCGGTGAACGTGTCACGGGGCTGGTCCGGGGTCGTCTCCCAGGTCAGCTTGGCGCTGGCGTCCACGACGTTGTCGTAGAACTCCAGGCGGACCTTGTGGGCTCCGGCGGCGAGGTCGGCGACGTGGTCGTACGCGGTCGGGCCCTGGTCGTGCCACTGGTCGATGACGAGCTCGTCGTCGAGGTACAGGCGGGCGCCGTCGTCGGAGGCGACGGTGAAGCGGTACCGGCCGGCGGCGAAGAACTGCGTCTTGGACCAGCGGGCGGAGAAGTGGTCGGCGTCGACGCCGGGGCCGGGCGGCTGCACCGACCAGATGAAGTCGACCTTCGGGTCCTGCCGGGTGAGGGCGGGCGGGCCGGCCAGGTCCGGGTTGTTGAAGTACTCGCCGAGGAACGGCGCCGACGGGGCGTAGGTCGCGGTCCACGTCGCGGTCGAGTCCATGGCAGTGGCCGGGGTGGTGATGAAGTGGCGGATGGCGCCGCCGTCGGACCAGCCGGTGAAGTGGTAGACGGTGCCGTCGGCGGCGACCGCGGTCGGCGGCGCGGCGATCTCGCGCTGGAAGCCGACGACGCCGTGGACGGTGTCCGGGGACGGGACCGGCACGCCGTCGAGGGTCAGGCCGAGGCCGGGCGGGCTGGTGGTGAACGTCATCAGCGACGTGCGCGGGTAGATGAACACCGACTTCGAGCTGGTCAGGCCGTTGCGGTCGGTGACGTGCACGGCGATCTCGAACCAGGTGTCGGCGGACGCCTCGCCGGTGACCGGGATGGTGAACGTGCCGACCCGGCCGGTCAGCGGTCCGAGGAACGGATGGACGTGCGTGTTGTGGTGCAGGAAGATCTCGGTCTTGATGTCGCCGTCGCTGACGTCGTAGCCGGCGGCGTCGGTGCCGAACGCGTTGTAGGTGACGGTGTCGCCGGAGTCGTACCGGGCGCCGTCGGCGGGTGCGGCGACCCGGACGGCCGGTGGGGTGCCGACCTGCACGACGATCGGCCTGGACGTGACCGTGTGCTGCCCGTCGGAGACGCGCAGGGTCACCGGGTAGACGCCGACCGACGGGTAGGTCTTCGCCGGGTTCGGGGCGGTGCTGGTGGTGCCGTCGCCGAGGTCCCAGACGTAGGTGAGGTCGTCGCCGTCCGGGTCGGCGGTACCGGCGCTGCTGAAGTGCACGGTGAGCGGCTGCTGCCCGCCGGTCGAGTCCGAGGACGCCCGCACCGTGGGGGCGTTGCCGGCGAGGCTGTAGGAGATCCGGTACAGCTGGCCCGGGAAGTAGGTGATGTAGTACAGCGAGCCGTCGGGGGCGACCTTCAGGTCCACGACGCTGCCGGCGTCCGGGTCGAAGTCCACGACCTGGGTGATCTGGCCGGCGTCGTCGAGCAGTGCCCGCTTGATGAAGCCGCGGGAGTAGTCGCCGAAGAACATGCTGCCCTGGTACTCGGCGGGGAACTGGCCGCCGTGGTAGACGGGCCCGGCGGTGACCGCGCCGCTGCCGCCGTCGTGGTTGTACGCGTGCAGCGGCTCGCGGTAGCCGGCGCAGGTGGTGGTGCAGCGGCCCTCGTTGACCGGCCAGCCGTAGTTGCCGCCCTTGACGATGAGGTTGAGCTCTTCCCACGTGTAGTCACCGACGTCGCCGCCGTAGAGGCGGCCGGTGGCGCTGTCGAACTGGAACCGCCATGGGTTGCGGAATCCGTATGCCCAGATCGCGCCGAGTTTTCCGGGCTGCCCGGCGAACGGGTTGTCGGGCGGAATGGTGCCGTCCGGGTTGATGCGCAGAATTTTGCCGTGCGGGTTGCTCAGATCCTGCGCGTTCGGTGGATAGCCGTTGTCGCCGACGGCGAAGTAGAGCTTTCCGTCGGGGCCGAACCTGATGCTTCCACCGACGTGCAGCAACTGCGACGGCGATTGTGTCTGAAATATGGTGTACGGGCCGTCGGTGCCGATGTCGCCGGACGCGTCGAAACGCACCAGGTGATTCAGCAGGTCGTGCCCGGTGTAATAGAAGTAGACGTAGTGGTTCGCCACACCGAACGCCGGGTCGAACGCGACACCGATGAGCCCGCGGTCGCCGGAGGCCTCCGATGGCAGGTCAGCGAAGGGTTCCGGGAGCAGCCGGCCGTCCTTGAAGATCTTGATCTTGCCGCTGCGCTCGAGGATGAATATGCGCCCGTCCGGGGCGATCTCGAATCCGGAAGGGCCGTCCAGACCTGCGCCGAGGACCAGTTGCGTGGCGAATCCCGCAGGGGTCGCGGCGACCGCCGGCGACACCGGTCCGACCAGCGACGCCACCAGTGTCAGCACGGCGGCAAAAGCCAGGTACCTGCGCAACGTCCCACCCCACACTCGTCCCTCGGTGTGCATCCTCGGGTCGCCATGTGATGCGGGAATAGCAATTTCGCTTCGGCATTGTTTCGGCCTCGGCGGTCATTTCACGGACGAACGGCGGTGCGAATTCCGTGTTCTGCGGGAAACACGATCGAGGTCAGACGGTGACCGGTGCCGCGACCGGTAGCGACGCGTAACCGCGCAGTACCCGGGTGCGCCGCCGCCGTGGGGTGCCGTCGATGACCAGGCCGGGATGCCGGTCGAACAGCGCCTTCAGGCCGATCTCGCCCTCCAGGCGGGCCAGGGCCGCGCCGAGGCAGTAGTGCACGCCGCCGGAGAACGACAGGTGGTCGCGGGCGTTGGGCCGGGTCACGTCGAAGCGCCCCGGGTCGTCGAAGACCGCCGGGTCCCGATTGGCGCCGCCGAGCATCGGCACGACCACGTGCCCCGGCTGCAGGCGCACCCCGGCGATCTCGACCGGCCGCTGGCAGACCCTGGCCGTGTTCTGCACCGGCGAGTCGTACCGCAGCATCTCCTCCACCGCGCCCCGCCACCGGCCCGGGTCGTCCCGCAGCTTGCCGAGCTCGTCGGGGTGCGTCATGAGCAGCGCGGCGCCGGTGCCGAGCAGGTTCACCGTCGTCTCGAACCCGGCGGCGAGCAGCAGCCCCGCGGTCGCCAGGAGCTCGTCGTCGGTGAGCTGCTCGCCCTCCAGGTGCACCAGCTGGCTGAGCAGGTCGTCGCCGGGCCGCGCGCGCAACCGCTCGAAGTGCCCCCGCATCCAGGCGTTGCTGCGCCGGATGCCGATCTCGGTGCGCCGGTACTGCCGGAACGTCAGCCCCAGGTCCAGCGTCGGCGCCGCCATCGTCCCCCAGTCCAGGAACTGCCGCCGCATCGCCATCGGCACGCCGAGGATGTCGGCGATGACTGTGACCGGCAGCAGCGCCGCGTACCGCTCCACCAGGTCGAACCGCGGCCCGAGGTCGCTGAGCAGCTCCTGCGCCGTCTGCTCGATCTTCGGTCGCAGCCCCTCGATCGCCCGGGCGGTGAAGACCTTCGCCACCAGCCGCCGGTACCGGGTGTGGTCCGGCGGGTCGGTGACGAGCATCGACGGCGGGTCGACCGGCCCGATCGGCGTGGTGCGCCGGCCCAGCCGCCACAGCAGCGCCACCGGCGCCGGCAGCCGGCGGTCGCTGAACCCGACGCCGAAGGCGTCGCTGCGCAGCACCGCCGACGCCACGTCGTGCCGGGCCGTCGCCCACATCAGGCTGCCCCGCACGAGCGGGCCCTGCTCCCGGATCCGGTCGTAGAACGGGTACGGGTCGGCCCGCACCTCAGGATCGACGAAGTACCGCGCCTGGATGTCGCCCTTACGGGCGGCCGCGCTGATCCCGAGCCGCGCGAACCCGTGCTTGGTAGCCCACCGCACCACCGTCCCACTCATGGTACTAGACAGTACCGTGCTGAACTCGCTGCGCGGGTTCCCACCCGCGGCCCCCATGCTCGCTGCGCTCGCACCGCCATGCGCTGCCGCGCGGCAGCTTCCCGCGCATGCGCGCGCTATCCCGGTGGTCGCCCCTCCGCAGCCGGAGTCCATCAACCCGGTGAATCCCTGCCGCCAGGGCAACAGCAACGCACCGGGTTGCAGCGATCCACCGCGGGATGCGCGGCGACCTCGGAGGCCGTGGCCGGGAACGGGGCACGGCCTCCGAGGTCGGTGGCGGAGGCTGAGGGGGTCAGCCGGTGGCGCGGGGGCGGGTGGTGACGGCGGACAGCGGGCTGGCGACGTCCTCCAGGGACTTGCCCTCGGCGTCGACGCCGAGGACGGCCTCGACCACGCCGCCGATGATCATCACGGCGGCGCCGATGAGGTAGCCGATGAAGAGCTTGCCGGGGTCCTCGCCCTCGCCGATCAGCCAGCCGTAGAAGATCGGGCCGATCGCGCCGAAGCACTGGGCGATGGCGAAGAACACCGCGATCGCCTGGGCCCGGACCTCGAGCGGGAAGATCTCGCTGACGGTCAGGTACGCCGAGCTGGCGCCGGCCGAGGCGAAGAAGAAGATGACGCACCACGCGAGGGTCTGCGTGAACGCGTTGAGCATGCCCGCGTCGAACATCCAGGCCGAGATCGCCAGGAGCACGCCGGACAGGATGTACGTGCCGGAGATCATCTTGCGCCGGCCGACGGTGTCGAAGAGGTGGCCGAGCAGCAGGGGGCCGGCCAGGTTGCCGAGGGCGAACGCGATCAGGTAGATCGGGGTCTTCTCGGCGTCGACGTCGTAGAACTTCGACAGCACCAGCGTGTACGTGAAGAAGATCGCGTTGTACAGGAACGACTGCGTGATCATCAGGGTCGCCGACAGGGCGGAGCGGGACGGGTACCGCTGGAACAGCACCTTGATCAGTGACAGGTACCCGTGGGACGCGGACGGGCGGACCTCGATCGCGGCGTTCTCGTCGACCGGGGCGAGGGTCTGCCCGGACCGCTCGACGTCGCGCTCGATCGACGCGATGCTCTCCTCGGCCTCCTGCTCGCGGCCGTGCATGATGAGCCAGCGGGGGCTCTCCGGCAGGTGCCGGCGCAGGTTCCAGATGGCCAGACCGATGATCGGGCCGATGAGGAAGCCCAGCCGCCAGCTGATGTTCAGCGAGATGTGGTTGAGCAGGATGTACGTGCCCAGGGTGCCGATGATGGCGCCGCCCCAGTAGGTGCCGTTGACGCCGATGTCGACGCGGCCGCGGTACCTCGCCGGCATCATCTCGTCGATCGCCGAGTTGATCGCCGCGTACTCCCCGCCGATGCCGGCGCCGGCGATGAATCTCGTCAGGTAGAGGAAGATCAGGCTCAGCGTGCTGTTACCCCAGGTCAGCGCCGTCAGGGCGTTGCCGGCGAGGTAGACGCCGAGGGTGACCACGAACAGGTTCTTGCGGCCCAGGGCGTCGGAGAGCCGGCCGAAGAACAGGGCGCCGAAGACCTCGCCCAGCAGGTACACGGTGGCGATCGCGCCGACCTGCGTGCTGCTGAGGCCGAGCGTCTCCTGCTTGTTGAGCACCGCACCGACGGCGCTCGCGATGGTGATCTCCAGGCCGTCGAGGACCCAGGCGGTGCCCAGCGCCAACACCATTCTGGTGTGGAACGGGGCCCAGGTCAGCCGGTCGATCCGGGCGGGGATGAGGCTGCGGATGATGCCGCCGGTCGGCGCCGGGGCGGACTGCGTGTCGGACAAGGTGCACCTCCCAGGATTCCCTCCTCGCCCCGTGCCCTCATCGGTGAGCCTCAAAACGCGACTCTTGACGCGCCAGCGTGAATCGACCACCCTGAGTGTCGAGAGAGCGCTCTCTCTGCCTGTTGTGACCGTCGCCCGCCAGCACCGGCCACCCGCCCTCCCGGTGCATCGACGTGGTGCGGCGGCGGTCCGCCATGCCCTGTCGGACCCCCGCCATCCAGGGAGAACCCATGTCAGGAACCCGGGGCCGGCGCATCGCCGGCCTCCTCGTCGCCGCGCTCGTCGCCGGCTACGCCGCGTTCACCGTCACCGCCGCCAGCGCCGCCAGCTCCCTGCTGTCGCAGGGCCGCCCCACCACCGCGTCGTCGACGGAGAACGCCGCGTCCGGCGCCGCCCTCGCCACCGACGGCAACACCGGCACCCGCTGGTCCAGCGCGTTCAGCGACCCCCAGTGGATCCAGGTCGACCTCGGCCAGACCGCCGCCGTCGACCAGGTGGTGCTCAACTGGGAGGCCGCCTACGCCCGCGCGTTCACCATCCAGCTGTCCACCGACGGCAGCACCTGGACCACCGTGTACTCCACCACGACCGGCGCCGGTGGCGTGCAGACCCTCGCCGTGTCCGGCAGCGGCCGGTACGTGCGGATGAACGGCACCGCCCGCGGCACCGCGTACGGCTACTCGCTGTGGGAGTTCCAGGTGTACGGCACGACCGGCGGGACCGGCTGTGGCACCGCGAACGCCGCACAGGGCCGCCCGGCCACCGCGTCGTCGACGGAGAACGCCGCCTCCCCCGCGTCCGCCGCCTTCGACGGCAACACCGGCACCCGCTGGTCCAGCGCGTTCAGCGACCCGCAGTGGGTGCAGGTCGACCTGGGCGCGACCGTCACCGTCTGCCAGGTCGTGCTGACCTGGGAGGCCGCGTACGCCCGGTCGTTCTCGATCCAGGTCTCCGGCAACGGCAGCACCTGGACGTCGATCTACAACACCACCGCCGGCACCGGCGGCGTGCAGACCCTCACCGTGTCCGGCAGCGGCCGGTACGTGCGGATGTACGGCACCGCCCGGGCCACCGCCTACGGCTACTCGCTGTGGGAGTTCGCGGTGCGCACCACCGGCGGGCCCGCCTCGCCGCCCACGTCGCAGCCGCCGACGTCGCAGCCCCCGTCGTCGTTCTGGGGCGACACGTCCACCATCCCGAACCCCACCAACGTCGTCATGGTGAAGGTGCTCAACCGCACCAACGGGCAGTACCCCGACAGCCAGGTCTACTGGAGCTTCAACGGCCAGACGCACAGCATCGCCGAGCAGCCGTACCTGGACATGCCCGCGAACTCCGCCGGCCGCATGTACTTCTACCTCGGCAGCCCGAACAGCCAGTACTACGACTTCATCGAGTTCACCGTCGGGGCGTCGGTGTTCAACGGCAACACCACCCGCGTCGACGCGTTCGGCCTGAAGCTGGCGATGCGGCTGCACGCCCGCGACGGCTACGACGTGCAGGTCGGTGAGGACCAGGCGACGTTCGCGGAGAGCCGGGCGGCGACGTTCCAGCGGTTCATCGACGAGGTGCCGGCGCAGTTCGACGTGCTCGCCCAGGCGCAGGCGCCGTACCGGATCATCGCGCCGGGCAGCGACCCGTCGTTCCGGGCCGGCGGGGCCAACGCGAACTACTTCACTGCGTACGCCGCGCAGTACGGCATCAACGCCGCGACGTCGGACGTGTTCGGCTGCGCCGGGGTCCTGGCGAACGACCCGGCCAACTGCGCCGCGCTCAACCGGCACGTGCGGCAGCTGCCGCAGTCGCAGTGGTCGACGCCGAGCCTGTACTACCAGGCCGCGCCGGCGAACTACTACGCGAAGTTCTGGCACGACCACGCCATCGACAAGCTGTCGTACGGCTTCCCCTACGACGACTACGCCAACCAGTCGTCGTTCGTCTCGCACGGCAGCCCGCAGTGGCTGCTGGTCGCCGTGGGCTGGTAGCACCACCGGAGACCTGGTGGCACCGGAAAACAGAACGGGCACCCCTGCGAACAGGGGTGCCCGTCACCGTTGGAGCGTCAGGCGCTGCCGCCCGGCTGGACGACGCCGTTCACCGTGAGGGTGTACGGCGCGTACTGCTGGACCTGCTCCGTCGGCTCGTCGTACGCGACGACCGCGACGACCTTCGGGAACAGCGACAGCAGCGCCAGCTGGATCCAGTTCAGCGAGATGGTGTTCTTCCCGGTGAACTCGAACTGCCAGGCGAGGTTGTGCGCCTCGTCGATGCCGACGAGCTTGACGTGCCAGTTGTTGACCTCGACCGGGTTGATCTCCGTCGGCGAGTCGAACGGGGCCAGGCTGGACCCGTCGCTCAGCGTGGTGCCGCCGAGGGTGATGTCGTCGATGAGCAGGCCGCCCTCGTTGACACCGCCGTCGCTGACGTAGCGGAAGCCCAGCAGGATCGACTTGCCCGCGTACGCGGACAGGTCGAAGCTGTGCGCCTCGAAGCCGGCCGTCGTGCCGTTCAGGCCGGGCCCGAGCGGCGCGTCGACGGTCTTGTCACCGGGGATCGCGGTGTAGGTCGTGCCACCGTCGGTGGAGACCACGACGTAGCCGTAGTCGTACCCGAGCTCGGCGCCGTACTTCGCCTGGAAGGTCAGCGTCGCGTTGGAGGCGGGGACCGTCACCGGGAGGACCGCGGTGGCGTCGGTGTTGTTCGCGTTGCCCGAGAACAGCACGGAGTTGCCCGGCCGGTCGGGGTCGTTGTTCACCAGCGTCCAGGCCAGCGGCAGCGCCGGCAGCTGGGCGGCGCCCGTGAACTTCAAGGACCGCAGGTCCCTGCCCTTGATGGCCGTGCCGTTCTTCTGCAGCAGCACGTAGTCGGCGCCGTTCGGGGCCGCTCCGGGCACGCTGTAGCTCTGCGTGTTCGCGAGGTTCACCGAGGAGCGGACGCTCTTCGACGTGACCTTCTTCTTGTCCGCGCCGAGCATGACGCTGTACCGCGAGTCGTCGAGGAGCTTGTCCAGCAGCACCGACGACTGGTAGTCGTGCAGCACCGTGTACACGTCCTTGGCGCCCTCGGCCTTCACCGCGGCGTCGAGGCTCACGAGCCCCTGCAGGTCGCCGTCGCGGTGCAGCCGCTCGATGATGTCCTGACCGTAGTGGTCGTAGAGGTAGAGCATCAGCTGGTACGCGTTGCCGTAGTCGGCGAGCACACCGGCACCGTTGCCGCCCTCGCCCCAGAGGTTGAGCGAGTTCTGGGAGCCACCGCAGTCACGCGGGTTGGGGTTGTAGGGGGTCTGCACCGGGCCGTAACCCTGGAAGCAGTACAGGTGGCTGTCGCCGCCCTTGTCGTAGACCGTCTTCGTGCCGTCGACGTACCCGGTGAGCGTCTGGGCGAAGTCGGACAGACCCTCGTTCATCCAGGTGCTCTCGTTCGGGTCCACGTAGGACAGCAGCAGGTGCTGCCACTCGTGCGCGAACGTGCCCTCGTAGAGGGTCGGGCGCGCCGGGCGGCTGGTGCACACGTCGCTGCTCGGCGCGTCGACGGGGTTGGCACCGGTGCGGTGCTCCCAGTCGAACGCGTCGATCGTCATGACGTTACGGTCGAACAGCTCGTTGAACTGCGAGGAGAAGAAGCCTGCGATGTAGGTCGTCGCGGCCGGGAACGTGTAGTAGTTGTCGTCCCGGACGTTGTCGACCAGCGTCACCGTCTTCTCGCCGCCGCCGGTGTACACGCCGCCGTTGCCGTTGGCGTCCGGGCCGAGCAGCGCGTTGCTGCCGTCCCGGTTCGGCGGCGTGCTGAAGGCCGCGGTCTCCTTCGGGTACATGTTGGTGTCGAACTCGTGGATGAAGTTCGCCACCTGAGCGTCGGTGACCGTGGTCGTGTTCGGCACCGCGTTGCGGCAGTCGCCCGCCGGGAACGAGGTGTCGACCGCGACCCAGACCTCGATGTGCTCACCGACGCCCCGCAGGACGTAGTCCTTGCGGTACAGCCGGCCTTGGTAGTCGTCCGAACCCAGCCACTGACGGACCGTGCCGACGGCCGGGGTCTCCCCCGCGGCCAGCGCTCGTCGCTGCGCCGGCTTGGCCATCTTCGACGTGTCGACCAGCTTGCCGTCCAACGTGAAGTTCGTGCGGGTCATGTGCCGCGTGTCGGACGTCTTGCTCGCACTGGACGCCGCAGGCGCCTGGACCGGGGCCGCCGACGCCGGGGAACCCGGCAGGGCGACGAGCACCGGCGCGGCGAGGACGACGACCGCGGTCGTGACCAGGCGTTTTCGCACCATGAAGCCTCCTCAAGTCGGCCTGCCGCACCGGGCGGGGTGACCGCGACCGGAACCGGGCAGACCGAACCCGTGATGATATTGACAACGCACACTATCGCCGGGGAATCCATCGGCAACGCTCGCATCGAAGTGCGAGGGTGTCGACGAGGGACCACCGCGCGATTCAGTGCGATCAATGTACTGATTCGCCCGTCCGCGGGCGCGGCATACCGTGGACCGGGTGATCGACCTGGACACCGCGCCGGCGCCGGCGCCGCACCGGCCACCCCGCCGGCGGGCGCCGTGGTGGGCGGTGCCGCTGGTCCTGGCCGCGGTCGTGCCCGCCACCGCGCCGCCGCCCGCGCCGATGGCCCCGGTGACCGGGCTGCCGCCGGGCACGATGCGCCTGGCCGGCGCCGGCGACGCGTTCTACGTGCTGCGCGGCAACGGCACCCTCGCCTGGAACGTGACCGCGTACGACTGGACCGGCGCCGAACGCTGGCGCCGCCCGTTGCCCGGCCCGGACCCCGACCTCATGATCGCCCCCGGCGGCGGCGCGGTCCTCGTCGTGCGCCAGCCGTGCGACCGGCAGCACCCGCCGTCCGTGGACCGGCTCGACCCGGCCACCGGCCGGACGCTGTGGACGGCGCCCGGCGCGGTGCACGCCGTCACCGCCGCCGGCGACCTGCTGCTGGCCGAGGGCCCGGGCTGCGGCGCCCGCCGGCGGGTGACGGCCCTGACCCTGGCCAACGCCGCGGACGGCGCCGCACGGTGGACGGTCCGGTTCCCGGACGGCCGGACCGTCGCCGCCGGGCCGGACTGGTTCGTCGCGACCGGCGGCGACGGCCGGTTCGACACGTACGCCCTCACCGGCGGCGCACGGCTCGGCGGCGGCACGGTGCCCGCGACGTCCGTGGTCCTCGCCGCCGGCGGCAGCGTGATCGCGGCGGACCGGCCCGACCCCGCCCGGCCGGGCCGGCTCACCGGGCAGCCGGCCGCGGCACCCGCCCCGGCGTGGAGCGTCCCGTTCGACGGCGCCGCGGCCGCCTGCGGCCCGTGGCTGTGCGTCACCAGCGGCGCCGTGACCACGGCCCTGGACCCCGCGACCGGCCGGCCCCGGTGGACGGCTCCCGCGCTGCGCGACCCCGTCACCGGCCCGTCGTACGCCGTCGCCGCCGGGGTGCGCATCGTGCGGTGGCGCGACGGGTCGCCGGCGGCCCTGCCGGGCTGGCGGCTGCTGCCGCCCGCCGAGGGCTCGGCCGGGCCCGTGCTCCAGCGCGGCACCGCGATCGGCGTCGTCGACCTGACCCTCGGCCGCCTCGACGTCCTCGGCACCCTGCCCGGCCCGCAGGCCCGCTGCCTGGCCGGCGGCCACCGGACCGGCCCCGGCCTGCGACTGGTCTGCCTCGACGCCGCCGGCGGGACCCGGCTCTGGCGGCGGCCCTGACCGGCTACAGGTACCTGTCCAGGACCAGCAGCAGCTGGTCGGGCGTCTCGATCTGCGGCAGGTGACCGGTGCCCGGCAGCAGCTCGAAGGTGCCGCCGGGGATCGCGGCGGCGTACGCGCGGCCGTAGTCCGGGTCGACGATGCGGTCGTGCTCGCCCCACAGCGCCACCGCCGGCGCGGTGACCGCCCGCAGCCGGGCGCGCAGGCCGGGATCCTGCATGCCGTGCGCCGCCGAGTAGTACGCGATCGCCCGCCGGTTGCCGCCCATGACGGCCCGCTGCTCGTCGGTCAGCGTCGCCGGGTCGATGCGGTACGCCGCCGGGTCCGCGTACGAACGCTCGGCCAGCTCGGCGAGGTCGAGGGCGAAGAAGTCGGCGACCGGGTGGTCGTCCACGGCGATGCCGACGGCACCGACGAGGACGAGCCGGTCGATGCGGTGCCGGTCGTCGGCCACCGCCATCTCCGCGGCGATCCACCCGCCGATCGAGTTGCCGACGACCGTGACACCGGTCAGCCCGAGCTCGTCGAGCCAGGCCAGGTACCGCCGGGCCAGCACACCGACCGCGCCGTCGGCGCCGGGCGTGTCGTGCTCGTCGTCCGCGGCGACCGCGTCCCGCGTGGCGGGCGGCAGCGGCGTGCCGTCGAAGCCCGGGTGGGTCGGCACGAGGACCCGGGCGCGGGCGGCGAGGCGGGCGGCGAAGGGCAGCACCGAGCGCGGTCCGGCACCGCCGTGCAGCAGCAGCACCGCCCGCCCGGCGCCAAGGTCGCTGAAGGTGAGTTCCATATAAGTAACCTTATACAAGGAACCTTATACAAACAAGCTGACCTCACGTCGGTACCATGGCCGCATGCGGACGGACCAGGACGTGGCGCTGCTGGTGAAGCGGCTGCAGCACCGGCACCACCGGGCGCTCACCGCGGCCCTGAGCGACCTCGGCGTCTCGCTGGTGCAGTGGGACACGCTGCGGCACCTGTCCCGGCACCCGGGGGCGTCGCTGCACGACCTGGCGGTGCTGACGTTCCAGACGGACCAGTCGTTCGGGTCCCTCGCGGCCCGGATGGCCGACCGGGGACTGATCGAGCGCGTCCCCGGCCCGGGGCGCGCGGTGCGGCACCGCCTGACACCGCGCGGGCTGGAGCTCAAGGAGGCCGGCGACGTGCTCGTCGACCGGGTGATCGCGAGATCGTTCACCCCGCTCAGCCAGGACGAGCGCGACCAGCTCGGCGACCTGCTGACCCGGCTGCTCGACACGCCCGCCTGGGAGGAGTAGCCGCTCAGCGGGCGGGCGCGGCGCCGCCGGAGGTCGCGCAGATGCACGCGCGGCTGACGTACCGCCCGGCGCCGACACGGTCCCAGACGGCCGGTGCGTAGGATCCATGGATGCTGCTCACGGTCGCCGTCGCCCAGCCGGTGTGCGTGCCGCACGACGTGGCCGCCAACGCCGCCGCCCACGCCGCCGTCGTGCGGGCCGCCGGGGCGAGGGTCGTGGTGTTCCCCGAGCTGTCGCTGACCGGGTACGAGCTGGACGCCGACCTCGTGCCGCCCGACGACCCGGCGCTCGCGCCGCTGGTCGCCGCCTGCCGGGACACGGGCACCCTGGCGCTGGCCGGCGCGCCCGTCGACGGCCCCTGCATCGGGATCCTGGCCGTCGACGGCGTCGCGGGCACCGTCGAGGTCGCGTACCGCAAGCTGCACCTCGGCGACTCCGAGCAGGCCCGGTTCCGTCCCGGACCGCAGCCGCGGGTGCTCACCGTCGAGGGCCGCCGGCTCGGGCTCGGCGTGTGCAAGGACACCAGCATGCCGGAGCACCGGGCCCGCACGGCCGCGCTCGGCATCGACGGGTACGTGGCCGGCACCCTCATGTTCGCCGAGGAGACCGCCGAGCAGGACGCGCGCGGCGCCGGCATCGCCACGGCGCACGGGGTGTGGGTCGCGTTCGCCAGCTTCGCCGGGCCCACCGGCGACGGCTACACGCACACCGCCGGCCACTCCACGATCTGGGCCCCCGACGGCGCGGTCATCGCCAGGGCGGACGCCGCGCCGGGCTCGTTCACCGTCGCCGGCCTGCCGTAGCGGCGGCCGCCGCGCGCGGGCGGCGGGGCGTGGCCGCGGCCCGCGGGCTGCCGTAGCGTGGTGGCGGTGAGCGGCACCGGTTTCGCGAAGCTGCGGCGCACGTCGGCGGCGGCGGACGCGGCCCGCAGCATCCAGCAGATGATCGTCGACGGCCGGCTCGCGCCCGGCCAGCGGCTGCCGCCCGAGCGGGAGCTCAGCGAGCTGCTCGGGATCAGCCGCCCCACGCTGCGCGAGACCATCCGGTCCCTGGTCGGGCTGAACATCCTGGAGAGCCGGCACGGCGCCGGCACGTTCGTCGCGGCGCTGGACACCGCGACGCTGCTGGAGCCGATGCAGTTCGTGATGGCGCTCAACGAGCGCACGATCGGGGAGCTGTTCGAGGCCCGGCTGCTGCTCGAGCCGGCGCTCGCCGCGCTGGCCGCGCAACGGGCCACCCCCGGGCAGGCCGCGGCGATGCGCGCCGCGATCACCGGCGCCGACCCGGTCGAGGCCGACGTGCCGCTGCACCGCCTGGTCGCCGAGGCGTCCGGCAACGCGCTGCTCACCGCGATGCTCGAGTCGCTGTCGACGCTGGGCCGCTCCAGCCGGTCGATCACCGCGGCCCGGCCGGGCGTGCGCCGGCGCACCGCCGAGGACCACGAGGCGATCGTCGCCGCCGTCGAACGCCGCGACCCCGACGCCGCCCGCGCGGCGATGACCGCCCACCTGGAACGCATCGCCGCCGCGGCGCGGGACGGATTGGCTTGACCACTTGGCCACTGGGTCCGTACCGTGGCAGCCCATGAGGCTTGCCCGGCTTGGACCTTCCGGTGCCGAACGACCCGTGGTGCTCGACGCGGACGGCGTCGCGCGGGACCTGTCCGGACTGACCCCCGACATCGACGGCGCGTTCCTCGCCGCGGACGGCATCGGCCGGGTCCGCGCCGCCCTCGACGCGGGCACCCTGCCGGTCCTCGCGGACCCGCCGGCCCGCACCGGCGCGCCCGTCGCCCGGCCCGGCAAGGTGGTCTGCATCGGCCTCAACTACCGCGCCCACGCGGCCGAGTCCGGCGCGCAGCCACCCGCCGAGCCGGTCGTGTTCATGAAGGCGCCGGACACCGTGGTCGGCCCCGACGACGACGTGCGCATCCCGCGCAACAGCGTCAAGACCGACTACGAGGTGGAGCTGGCCGTCGTCATCGGCCGGCAGGCGCGCTACCTGGACGGCCCCGAGGACGCCGCCGCGTGCATCGCCGGGTATGCGGTCAGCAACGACGTCTCGGAGCGGGAGTTCCAGCTGGAGCGCGGCGGCCAATGGGACAAGGGCAAGTCGTGCGAGACGTTCAACCCGCTCGGCCCGTGGCTGGTGCCGGCCGACGAGCTGACGGTGCCCGGGCTGCGGCTGCGCTCCTGGGTCAACGGCGAGCCCCGCCAGGACGAGGTCGCCGGCGACATGATCTTCGACGTGCCGCACGTGATCTGGTACCTGAGCCAGTTCATGGTGCTGTACCCCGGCGACGTCGTGAACACCGGCACGCCCGCCGGGGTGGCGATGGGGCTGCCGGGCCAGCCGTACCTGCGCTCCGGCGACGTCGTGGAGCTGGAGATCGACGGGCTCGGCCGGCAGCGCCAGCGCGTCGTCTAGCGGATGCGGCCGACGTACAGCAGGAACTCCCAGTCCATCGCGCCACCGCCGGTGTCGTGCCGGCGGGCGAGGTCCAGCAGGGCCTCGTCCAGGGCGGCGACGTCGTCGGGGCGCTCGGCGATCGCGCGGTAGACGGCGATCGTCGGGCCGTACGTGCGCTTGAAGAACTCCAGGAACGCCTCCGCGGTCGGGAACACCTCGACGCGCAACGCCCGCCGCTGCGCGACGACCTCGGTGACGGCGTCGCCGAACAGCTCCCGGACGTGCGCCTCGCTGCCCCACAGCGGCGGCGGCTGCGCGCCGGGCGGCGGTGGCGGCGCGTACGGCTTCATCGTCGCGAACATCTGCCCGATGAACCCCTCGGGCGTCCAGTTGACCAGCCCGACCGTGCCGCCGGGCCGGCACACCCGCACCAGCTCGCCCGCGCTCACCGCGTGCTGCGGCGCGAACATCACCCCGACGCAGGACATGACGGTGTCGAACGCGTCGTCGCCGAACGGCAGCGCCTCGACGTCGGCGACCTGCCACGTGAGGTCCACCTGCCGGCGCCGGGCCAGCTCCGCGCCGGCGTCGAGCAGCTCGGGGCACAGGTCGGTGGCCACGACGTCGGCGCCGGCCGCGGCGGCCGGGATCGCCGCGTTGCCGGAGCCGGCGGCGACGTCCAGGACCCGCGTGCCGGGGCCGGCGCCGACGGCCTCGGCGAGGAGGGGGCCCAGCGACGGGATCACCTCGGCGGCCACGGCCGCGTAGTCCCCCATCGCCCACATGGCCCGGTGCTTGCTCTTCAACGCCTGGTCGGCGGTCATCTCAGCGCTCTGCATGCCGTTGACCGTAGGAACGGCCGGTATGACGCAACCAGTACAAGATCTGTACCAGTCGTGCAGCCGACAGCTACGGTGCGCGCATGGGTGCGTCGTACTACCAGTTCTGTCCCGTGGCCAAGACCATGGAGCTGCTCGACGAACGCTGGACCCTGCTCGTGGTCCGTGAGCTCGTCGGCGGCGACCGGCACTTCAACGACCTGCGCCGCGGCCTGCCCCGCATGTCGCCGACGCTGCTGTCCAAGCGCCTGCAGCACCTCGTCGCCGCCGGCGTCGCGGAGCGGCACAAGCACGGCAACGAGGTGCGGTACCGTCTCTCCCCCGCCGGCCAGGAGCTGGCCCCGATCGTGGCCGCCCTCGGCGAGTGGGGCATCCGCTGGATCGGCCACCTCGGCGACCGGGACCTCGACCCGAAGATCCTGCTGTGGGACATGCACCGCCGGGTCGACCACGACGTGGTCCCGCCCGGCCGCACCGTGATCGAGTTCCGGTTCCCGTCGGTCCCGCCGTCGCAGCGCCACTGGTGGCTCGTGCTGACCCCCACCGACGCCGACGTGTGCGACGCCGACCCGGGCTTCGACGTCGCGGTGCGGGTCACCGCCGACCTGCGCAGCATGGTCGAGGTCTGGCTCGGCGACCTGGCCTGGTCCGACGCCCTGCGCAGCGGCGCCGTCGACATCCAGGGCCCGGAGGACCTGCGCCGCGGCATGCCCGCCTGGTTCAAGCTCCTCTCCTTCGCCGGCGTCCCCCGCCCCGACCGCGAGCACCGCCCAGTCGGCCTGCGGTGACCTCGTAACTTGTGCTTATATGATGTCATGTGACACCGTGGACGGGTGATGGTGCAACGCGCGCACGTCGTCGACCGCCCGGCCACATGGCAAGCTGGTGGCATCGGCAGTCGGGAGGTGCGTGAGCCCATGGACTTTGCCTCGATCGACCACGGCCGGCCGTGGTCGGAGGACGACTATCTCGCCCTCGAGCCGGGCGGGCACCGCATCGAGCTGTTCGACGGGAGTCTGCTGGTGAGCCCGGCACCGACCAAGTGGCACCAGCGGCTCTCCCTGGTGCTGGCCGCGGCGCTCGACGACGCGGCCGCCGATGTGGGACTGCTGGTGATGGAGGCGGTCAACCTCCGGCTCCGCACCGGCCGCCTGATGATCCCGGACATCGTGGTGGCGGACACGGACACCGACGGCGGCATCGTCGACGCCGCGGAGGTCGTGCTGGTCGCCGAGGTGATCTCACCAAGCAATGCCGGGACGGACCGGGTGCTCAAGATGCAGCTGTATGCGGACGCGGGCATCGCGTGCTACGTGCTCGTCGAGCAGGAGCCGCCGGGCGCCGCCACCATCCGGCCGCACCGGCTCGACGGCACGCATTATGTCGAGGACGCCGCGGCGGGACCGGGCGCGACACTCACCATGACGGAGCCGTTCACCTTTACCTTCGACCCCGACGCCCTGATGCGCCGGGTGTCACGACGCCGGAGCTGAAGCCTCGTGCGATCGGTCACGCGGCTGGGACCTCGGTGAGGGCGGTGTAGACGCGCTTGCCCTCGGCGCGGGCCTGGGCGACCATCTCGTCGGCGCCGGCGGACGGGCCGCCGATGCGCAGGACCGCGTCGCAGCGGGTGAGCAGCCGGGCGGAGATCGGGTGGAAGATCTCGTCGAAGACGGGGTCGCCGACGGTGGTGGAGCCGGCGCGTTCGATCAGCGGCAGGGCGAGGGCCTCGCCGGTGACCGGCAGGTGGCCGGCGCGGAAGAGCTGGACGGCGGCGTCGTTCATCGCGTCGACGTTGGCGCGCAGCTTGGCCGGGTCGTCGCCGGTGCCCGAGCGGTAGGGGCCGGCTACCAGGATCATCATGGGGTCTCCTCGGAGGGTTCGGTGGTGATGACCTCGACGCCCGCGGTGCGCAGCGCCGAAAGGGTGGCGGCAGCGGCCTCACCGGTGAGGGACGCCGTGCCGGAGGTGACGAACGTGTCGGCCGCCTCGAGCGGGGCGACCCGGGCGAAGGCCTGGACGCCGAGCTTCGTGGC
This sequence comes from Dactylosporangium aurantiacum, assembly GCF_000716715.1. Lineage (GTDB taxonomy): Bacteria > Actinomycetota > Actinomycetes > Mycobacteriales > Micromonosporaceae > Dactylosporangium > Dactylosporangium aurantiacum. The sequence continues at coordinate 289,193 of NZ_JNYJ01000008.1, forward strand.
GTCCGCGACGACGACGGTCCGCCCGGCGCGGCGCAGCGCGGCCCGCTTCACGGCGGCGTCCTCGAGGTCGAACTCGGACCAGCCGAGGTCGTGATGGACCGCGCCGATCGACATGACGAACGTGTCGAAGCGCAACTGCTCCAGGGCGCTCAGAGCGAGGGGACCGACGAGACTGCGCTCGCCGGCGCGGGACTCGCCGCCGAGGATGAGCAGCCGGATGCCGGGCTGGTCGGCGAGCCGCGCCGCCGCCTGCAGGCTCAGCACCGCCACCGTCAACGGCGCCCCCGGCGGCCCCACGCCGGCACGACCCGCCGGCGCGGCACCCCGCGCACCGCCGGCCACACCAGGCCCGCCGGCCCCGCCGGCCGGAAGGCCGCCGGCACCGCCGGCCGGCCCGGCCCCGCCAACGCCCGAGGCCCCGCCGGCCGGCCCGGCACCGTCAGCCGGGCCAGGGCCGCCGGCACAGCCAGCCGAGCCGGCACCGCCGGCGCCGGGGGCGTTCGGGGGCGGGGTGCCGAAGCGCGCGGCGATGGCGGCCGCGACCGCGGCCGTCGTGGTCCCGGCGTCGAGCAGGACCGTGCTGCCCGGGGCGATCAGGGCCGCCGTCGCGTGGGCGAGGCGGGCCTTGGTCGCCGCCTGCCACTGCTCGCGGACGGCGAACCCGGCCTCGTCGCCCGGCACGTCCAGGGCGACCGCGCCGCCGCGTACCCGCCGGACGAGGCCCTGCTCCTGGAGCTGGTCGAGGTCGCGGCGGACGGTCATCTCCGACACGCCGAGGCGGGCGGCGAGCTCCGCCAGGGTCAGCCGGCCGCTGCCGCGGACCAGGCGCAGCGTCAGGTCGAGTCGATCCGGTCCAAGCACGGACCAAATCTAACAGCGGCGTGTGAAGTTTGAAAGATCTCTGTGAGATTCACGCCAACCGGTCACGCCACCGGGGTGGGCTGGGGGCGGGCCGGCTCCGGGGCGGGGGCCTTGCGGCCGCGCAGGGTCGCGTACGCGAGCGCGCCGAGCGGGATGATGATCCAGCAGGACAGCAGCCGGTAGACGAGCATCGCGGCGGCCGCCGGGCCGTGCGCCGCGCCGGCGGAGACCAGGCCGGCGAGCAGGGCCACCTCGACCACGCCGATCCCGCCGGGGCTGATCGGCACCTGCCGGACCAGCTGCACCGTCAGGTACACCGTGGCGAGGGCCACCGGGCTCACGTCGATGTCGAACGCCGCCGCCGTCGCGGCCAGGCACGCGAAGTCGAGCCCCCAGTTGACGGTGGCGTGCACCAGCGACAGCACCCACGAGCGGGGCGGCAGGCGGCGCAGGTCGGCCACGGTGCGTGCGACCGACGCCCGGCCGCGCTCGATCAGCCCGCGCCGCGGGCCCGGCGGCGGATCGTCGTCGGCGAGGTCCTCGGCGACGGGCCCGGGCGGGCGGCGCGACAGCAGGAAGTCCAGGCCGAACACCACGGAGGCGGTCACCAGCAGCCCGATCACCAGCACCAGCGTGTCGGCGTTGCCGGTGGCGCCGCCGCGCGGGATGAGCACGACCGCGCCGTACATGAGCAGCAGGGCGACCCCGGACAGCAGGGAGGACAGCACGGCCACGGCACCGGCGGTGCGGCGGCTCGCGCCGGCGGTGCGGAACTGGCGGAACGCGAACCCCGCCGACATCGCCGACCCGGCCGGCAGGCTGAAGGAGATCGCGGAGCGGGTGAACGTGACCGCGACCGCCCGGGGCACCGACATCCGCACCCCGAACCCGGCCAGGAGGCGGCGCTGCTGCAGGGCGAAGTGCCGCAGGGACGTCATCTCCGCGGCGGCGGCCAGGACCAGCCACCACGGGCTCGCCGAGGCGATGGTGGCGGCGATCTGCGCCGGGTCGGGCAGCTTGTCCTTGAGCGTCAGCACGGCCACGCCCAGCACGACGAGCAGTGCGGCGATCCGCAGCGCCCGTCTCGTGCTCATACCAAGTACTGTCGCACCTCCGGCCGGGGATGCACCCGGCGAACTCAACATGACGTGAGTTGTGCTCGTCACGCGGCGGCGTGCGCGGCGTGGCAGGCTGATGGCCATGAAGCGGCTGTCGAAGGTCGACCCCGGTGACGCGATGCCCAAGGACGAGGCGGTCGCCCGCCTGGAGGCGGCGCAGGAGCGGCTGCTGCGGCTGCGGCTGACGCTGGGCGGGCAGATCGGTGGCGAGGAGGCGAAGCTGGGCCCCCCGCTGTGCGTGGTGTTCGAGGGCTGGGACGCCTCCGGCAAGGGCGGCTCGATCAAGCGGCTGGTCGACCACCTCGACCCGCGGCACGTGCGCGTGTCGCAGTTCGCCGCGCCGACGTTCGACGAGAAGCGGCACCACTTCCTGTGGCGGTTCTGGCCGGTGCTGCCCGGCTGGGGCGGCATGACGGTGCTGGACCGGTCCTGGTACGGGCGGGTCCTGGTGGAGCGCGTCGAGGGCTTCGCGACCGAGGAGCAGTGGAGCCGCGCCTACGAGGAGATCACCGAGTTCGAGCGGACCCTCGCGGCCGAGGGCATGGTGATCGTGAAGTTCTGGATGCACATCTCCAGCAAGGAGCAGCTGCGCCGGTTCCGCAGCCGGCAGCAGGACCCGTTGCGCTCGTGGAAGCTCACCGACGAGGACTGGCGCAACCGGGAGAAGCGCCCGGCGTACAAGCGGGCCGTGGAGGACATGCTGGAGCGCACCGACCACCCGGCCGGGCCGTGGCACGTCATCCCCGCGGACGACAAGCCCACGGCCCGGGCGCTGGTGGTGGAGACGGTGTGCGCGGCGGTCGAGGACGCCCTGCGCCGGCACGGCATGCCGCTACCCGGCTGAGGCACCGCCGTCGACGTACATGATCTCGCCGGTCATGAAGCTGGCGGCGTCGGAGCCGAGGAACAGCACCGCCTTCGCGATCTCCTCGGGGGTGCCGACCCGGCCGAGCGGCACGCCCGTCTTCAGGTCGGTGCGGGGGCCGGTGGACTCGTACCGCCGCAGCATCGGTGTCTCGATCGGCCCCGGGGCGACCGCGTTGACCCGCACGCCGCTGCCGGCCGCCTCGAGGGCGCCGGAGCGGGTGAGCCCGTCGACGGCGTGCTTGCTGGCGACGTACACCGACGTGCCGGCCGCGCCGTGGTGGCCGAGGACCGACGACACGTTGACGATGCTGCCGTGGTGCTGTTCGAGCATGACCCGCAGCTCGTGCTTCATGCTCAGCAGGGTGCCCAGGACGTTGGTGTCGAAGATCTGGGCGTACGTGTCGGCGGACTGCTCCACGATGCTGCCGGGGCTGCCCTCGGTGCCGGCGTTGTTGACCGCGATGTCCAGTGAGCCGAAGCGGGTGACGGTGTCGTCGACGAGCTGCCGGACCTCGTCCTCGTCGCGGACGTCGGCGTGCATGAAGACGGCGCCGGCCGGCAGGTCGGCGTCGTGGCGGCCGGCGACCACCACGTCGGCGCCCTGCTCGGCGAACGCCGACGCGGTGGCCCGTCCGATGCCGGTGAGGCCACCGGTGATCAGCACTGTTGTCATGCGCCGGTAGGTCCCCCGCAACGCCCCGGCTATGCCTGGCTGTGCTCCTGGATGTAGCGCTTCGGGTCCTTGTCCCGGAACGTGAGGCCCTTGCCGCTGGGGTGCTCGCCGTAGAACGTGAGCCACTGCGCGCCCAGGTCGATGCGCAGCCGCATGTCGGCGTGCCGGCGGAAGTCGGGCAGCACCTCGTCCTCCTCCTCGGCGAGGTGCTCGCTGTTCTCGGTGCGCGCCGCCCAGACCGCCTTCCACCAGCCGTCGGAGCCGACCGGGTGGGCCTTGGCGGCCTCGATCGCGTCGCGGATCTTGTTGTGGTCGCGGATCGCGTCGTCGGTCTCCTCCTTGGTCTCCTCGGAGGAGGAGCGCTTGAGCAGGTGCGGGTACAGGATCCGCTCCTCGGCCTCGGCGTGGATCTCCAGGTGCAGGGCCAGGGCGTCCCACACGGCGGTGAGCTGCTCCTCGCCCCGGGCGTCGTCGAGGCGGGCGAAACCCCGGCGGAACGCGTCGTGGTCGTCGAGGATGAGCGCGGTGATGTCGTCCATGCCCGCATCATCACCCGGCGCGGAGGATCCGAAACGCGGCGCGCATGATGTCCTGCGTGAACACGCTGCGGGGCAGGCTCCCCGACTGGCTCGCGGGCGGGCTGCTCGCCGTGGCGGCCCTGTGCGCCGTCGCCGCCGTCTCCGCCGCCCTCGGCTCGCGGGTGCACCCGGTCCGGGTCACCGTCGACGCGCTGCTGATGCCGGCGCCGGCGAACCTCGGCTACGCGGCGATCCTGGCCACGCTCGCCGCCGCCGTGCACAACCGCAAACGGGTCATCTTCTGGGTGCTGCTGGTGTTCCTCGGCGCGCAGGGCCTGTTCGACGTGTTCGTGCTGCTCGGCGGCGCCGAACGCGGCGAGGAGGCGCGCGAGCTGCGGCTGCCGTGGCACGGCCCGGCGGCCGGGCTGGCCAACGTGCTCATCACCGCGGTGCTGCTCGCCCTGCTGTGGCTGGCCCGCGGCGGGTTCTCCGCCCGGGTGCAGCGGGCGAGCCTGCCGAAGGCGGTCGTCACGCTCGGTGGGCTGCTCGCGCTCGGCATCGCGGTCGGCTGGGGGCTGGTCGAGCTGTTCCCCGGCTCGCTCGGCGCGAGCGCGGGCGCGGGACGGCTGGCGTACAGCGGCAAGACGGTCCTCGGCGGCGCCTTCGGCTTCGACGTCGGCCGGCAGGGCCGCGCCCCCGGCTGGGTCAACCTGATCCTCGGCGCGTTCGGCGCGGTCGCCCTGTTCGCCGCGGTGTTCGCGCTGCTGCGTTCCCAGCGGGCGACCGCGTCGCTGGACGCCGACGAGGAGCGGCGGGTCCGGCAGCTGCTGGCCGAGCACGGCCGCCGCGACTCGCTCGGCTACTTCGCGACCCGCCGGGACAAGGAGGTCATCTTCTCCCCCAGCGGGCGCGGCGCCGTCACGTACCGGGTCGTCTTCGGCGTCTCCCTGGCCAGCGGCGACCCGCTCGGCGAGCCCGACGCGTGGCCGCCGGCGATCGAGGCGTGGCTGCGCGAGGCCCGCGACTACGCGTGGACGCCGGCGGTGATGGGCGCCGGCGAGGAGGGCGCGACCGCGTACGCCCGGGCCGGGCTGCGCGTGCTCGAGCTCGGCGACGAGGCGATCCTGCACGTGCGCGACTTCGACCTCGCCTCGCCCCGGCTGCGGCAGGTGCGCCAGGCGGTGCACCGGGTCGAGCGGGCCGGATACACGGTGCGCATCCGCCGCCACGCGGACATCGCCGCGGCGGAGATGGCCCGGATCATCGAGCTCGCCGCCCAGTGGCGCGACACGGAGACCGAGCGCGGGTTCTCCATGGCGCTCGGCCGGCTCGGCGACCCCAACGACGGCCGGTGCGTGCTGGTCGAGGCGCACGACCGCGACGGCCGGGAGGTGGCGCTGCTGTCGTTCACGCCATGGGGGGCCGACGGGCTGTCGCTGGACCTGATGCGCCGCGACCGCGCGTCCGACAACGGCCTCGTCGAGTACATGGTGGCCACCCTCATGCGCGAGTCGCCACGGCTGGGCGTGACCCGCGTGTCGCTGAACTTCGCGGTGTTCCGGGCCGTGTTCGAGGAGGGTGCCCGCATCGGCGCGGGGCCGGTGCTGCGGCTGTGGCGGTCCCTGCTGCTGTTCGCCTCGCACTGGTTCCAGCTGGAGTCGCTGTACCGCTCCAACGTGAAGTACAGCCCGCAGTGGCTGCCCCGGTTCCTGTGCTTCGAGGACGTGCGCGACCTGGCGAAGGTCGGCCTGGCCTCGGCGGCGGCCGAGGGTTTCCTGGTCGTGCCGAGCCTGCGGACCCTGCTGCGGCGCGGCATCCCGGCGCCGGCGGACGCGCCGCGGGAGCTGCTCGGCCTGGACGTGCAGGCGCCGGCGCAGCGGCGGGTGCCGGAGCAGGTGCGGGTCCGCCTCGACAAGCTCGCCGCGCTGCGCCGCGACGGCGTGGAGCCCTACCCGCCGCAGTTCGCCCGCACGCACAGCGTCGCGCAGCTGCGCGACGCGCACGCCGGCCTGGCGCCGGACACCCGCACCACCGAGGCGGTCAGCGTCGCCGGCCGGGTGGTGCGGCTGCGCGACCACGGCGGGCTGTGCTTCGCCACGCTGCGCGACTGGTCCGGTGACCTGCAGGTGCTCGTCACCGGGGACCCGGCGTTCGCGGCCACCGTCGACCTCGGCGACCACGTCGGCGTCAGCGGCGTCGTCGGCACGACCCGGCGCGGCGAACTGTCCGTCTTCGCCGGGACGTGGCGGCTCACCGCGAAGTGCCTGCGGCCGCTGCCCGACAAGCACCGCGGACTCGCGGACCCGGAGGCCCTGGTCCGGCTGCGGCACGTCGACCTGATCGTCAACCAGGCGCCCCGCGACATGGTGCGGCTGCGCTCCGCCACCAGCTTCGCGCTGCGCAGCGCCCTGCACGGCCGCGGCTACGTCGAGGTGGAGACGCCCGTGCTGCAGCCGGTGCACGGCGGCGCCAACGCCCGGCCGTTCATCACCCACTCCAACGCCTACGACATGCCGCTGTTCCTGCGCATCGCGCCGGAGCTGTACCTCAAACGCCTCGCCGTCGGCGGGGTCGAACGGGTCTTCGAGATCGGCCGCAACTTCCGCAACGAGGGCGTGGACGCCACCCACAACCCCGAGTTCACGATGCTGGAGGCGTACGAGGCCTACGGCGACTACACCTCGATGCGGGCCCTGGCCCGTGAGCTGATCCTGGCGGCCGCCGAGGCCGGGCCGGGCCCGGTGCTGACCCGCGACGGGCACACCGTCGACCTGCGCGACGAGTGGCCGGTGGTCCCCGTCTACGAGGCGGTGTCGCGCGCCGCCGGCGCCGAGGTCACCCCGGCCGACCCGGTGGACGCGCTGCGCGCGCTGTGCGACCGGCTCGGCGTCGCGTGGCAGGACGGCTGGACCCATGGCCAGCTGGTCCTGGAGCTCTACGAGCATCTGGTCGAGGGCGCCACGGTGCGCCCCACGTTCTACACCGACTTCCCGGTCGACGTGTCGCCGCTGACCCGCGGCCACCGCGACGACCCGCGGCTGGCGGAGCGGTGGGACCTGGTCGCGTTCGGCATGGAGCTCGGCACCGCGTACACGGAGCTGGTCGACCCGGTCGAGCTGCGGGCCCGGCTGACGGCGCAGTCGCTGCGCGCCGCCGCCGGCGACCCGGAGGCGATGTCGCTCGACGAGGACTTCCTGGACGCGTTCGAGTTCGCGATGCCGCCCAGCGGCGGGCTCGGCCTCGGCGTCGACCGGCTCGTCATGCTGTTGACCGGACGTTCGATCCGCGAGACGCTGCCCTTCCCGCTGGTGAAAAAAGGGTGAGATCTTTATGTTTGAATGTCCCGACGCTGGGAAATACGGACCGAATGCCCATCGCTGAGGACAGCCCCACGCTCGACGTGCTGGAGCGCCTGTCCGCCGCCACGGACCGGATGACCTTCGACTCCCTGTTGCGACAGCTCGGCCTGCCCGAGGGCGTGCTGCGCGGCCGGCTGCGCAGCCTCGTGGACCGCGGCTGGGTCCACGCCGAGCCCGACGACAGCTACACGATCGGTGTCGGTGCGCTGCGGCCCGGCAGCGCGTACCTGCTCACCGACCGGGCCGTCCGGCTCGCCGGGCCGCTGATGGCGCAGCTGCGCGACCGGCTCAGCGAGGCGGTGCGGCTGGTGCGGCTCGACCCTCCGGGCATCGTGTGCATCGCCGGGCGGGAGGCGCCGCAGGACCTGATCGGCTCCGCCGTCGGGCGGCGCATGCCCGCGTACGCCACCGCCAGCGGCAAGGCGATCCTCGCCGGGCTGCCCCGGGAGAGGGTCGTGCAGCTGCTCGACCAGGGGGTCGAGGCGCACACCAGCGAGACCGTCGTGGACCGGGCGGCGCTGTTCGAGGAGCTCGCCGAGACCCGGGCGCGCGGCTGGGCGTACGAGCGCGGCCAGTTCCAGCCCGGCGTCGGCTGCGTCGCGGCCGCCGTGCCCGGCACCACCGACGCGATCAGTGTCGGGGTGCCGCTCGCCCGGCTCACCGACGACCACGCCACCGAGATCGCCGCGAACCTGCTGCGCACCACGCACGAGCTCGGCGAGGCGCTGCGCCGCTGACCAGCGGCATTGATCCAGTCCGGTACCATGGGGTATGAACGTCGAGCGCACCGACCTCCCCGGCATCGGCACGAGCCACGTGGTGACCACCGCCCGAGGCCGTCGTATCGGCATCGTCTCCCACCGCAGCGGCAGACGCGACCTCGTCATCTACGACAAGGAAGACCCCGATACGAGCGTGGTCTCCGTGGCGCTGTCCGCCGAGGAGTCCAACGCGCTCGCCGAGTACCTCGGCACCGCGCGCATCGTCGAGCACCTCGCCGAGCTGCAGCGGCAGGTGACCGGGCTGGTCACCGAGCAGCTCGTGCTCGCGCCGGGCTCGCCGTACGACGGCCGCACCCTCGGCGACACGCAGGCGCGCACCCGCACGGGCGCCTCGATCGTCGCCGTGCTGCGCGGCGGCACCGTGCACGCCAGCCCCCGCCCCGACTTCGGCCTGCTCGCCGGCGACATCATCGTCGTCGTGGGCACCGCCGCCGGCACCGAGGGCGTCGCGACGCTCCTCACCGACGGATAGGGGACGGCGTGCACCACGACACGATCCTCATCGAGCTCGGTGCGGTCATCCTGGCGCTCGGCCTGCTCGGCGCCCTGTCCCTGCGGTTCTCCATCTCCCCCATCCCGCTGTACCTGCTGGCCGGGCTCGCGTTCGGCGCCGGCGGCGTGCTGCCGCTGACCACCAGCACCGAGTTCATCTCCGCCGGCGCCGAGATCGGCGTCATCCTGCTGCTGTTCACGCTCGGACTGGAGTACACGGCGCCGGAGCTCGTCGGCACGCTGCGCTCCTCCGCCCCGGCCGGCCTGATCGACCTGGTGCTCAACGCCGCGCCCGGGGTCGCCGCGGCGCTCATCCTCGGCTGGGGCCCGGTCGCCGCGGTCGCGATGGGCGGCGTCACCTACGTCACGTCGTCCGGCATCACCGCGAAGGTCCTCGGCGACCTCGGCTGGCTCGGCAACCGCGAGACCCCGGTCGTGCTGTCGCTGCTGGTCTTCGAGGACCTGATGATGGCGCTGTACCTGCCGATCCTGACCGCGCTGCTGGCCGGCGTCGGCCTGCTCGGCGGCACCGCGACCCTGGCCGTCGCCGCTGCCACGATCAGCGCGATCCTGCTCGTCGCGCTGCGCTTCGGGCACGTCGTGGAGCGGTTCGTCGCCTCCGACAGCGACGAGGTGCTGCTGCTCAAGGTGCTCGGCCTGACCGTGCTCGTGGCGGGCGTCGCCGACCTGCTGCAGGTCTCCGCCGCGGTCGGGGCGTTCCTCGTCGGCATCGCGCTGTCCGGGCCGCTGGCGCACACCGCCCGGGAGCTGCTGACCCCGCTGCGGGACCTGTTCGCCGCGGTGTTCTTCGTGTTCTTCGGCCTGCAGACCGACCCGCGGGAGCTGCCGCCGGTGCTCGGCGTCGCGGCGCTGCTCGCGCTCGCCGGGATCGCCTCGAAGATGGCGACGGGCTGGCTCGCCGCCCGGCGGGCCGGGGTGGCGGTCACCGGCCGGGTCCGGGCCGGCGCCGCGCTGCTGCCCCGGGGCGAGTTCAACATCGTCATCGCCGGGCTCGCGGTCGCCGCCGGCACCAACGCGAAGCTGGGCCCGCTCGCCGCCGCGTACGTGCTCATGCTCGCGATCGCCGGGCCGCTGGTCGCCCGCGGCGCGGAGCCCATGGTCCGCTTCTACCTGCGCCGGCGCAGCCGGCCCGCAACCACGTAACGGCTCGACAAGTCTGTCCGAAGTACGGAATTTCCGCCAAATGTCCGCCTTTGTGCAGGTCAGCGTGCTTGGCTCTGCGCGGAGGTTGTCACGGCAGCGGAGCCGTGGCGGACAGGGGGATCACCATGTTGCAGCGCACGCGAACCATGCGCGGGATGCTTTCGGCGATCGGGGCCGCGGCCCTGCTCGCGACACTCGTCGGCGCACCACCGGCGGCCGCCGCCGGCGTCTCCGGCGCCGGCGCGGCCGGTGGCCCCGGCGGCAACGGCAGCGCCGGGATGGCGGGCATGGCGGGGATGGCCAAGTCGAAGGGCGGGGCGAAGAAGGTCTGCAAGGAGCTGACCGCCAACGGCGGCTTCGAGCAGCCGAAGATCGGCAACGCGGACTGGAAGCTGTTCGACGAGGACGACGTACCGGCCTGGGGCACCGACGACCCCGAGGGCCAGATCGAGCTGTGGAACGGCGGGATGGGCGTGCCGGCCCGCTTCGGCACGCAGTTCGCCGAGCTCAACGCCACCGGCTCCGGCAACTCGATCTACCAGGACATCAAGACGAAGCCGAACACGAAGATCTACTGGTCGTTCTGGATCCGGGCCCGGGACACCTCGGACGGCAAGGACGTCGACGCGACCCAGATCCACTTCGGTCGCACCCCGAAGAACGACGGCAGCGTCAACGGGGTCGGCTCGACGTTCGCGTACCTGAACTCGGCCAGCGACGTGTCCTGGAAGCGGCTGTACGGCTGGTACAGGACCGGCCCGAACCAGACCTCGACCCGGGTGACGCTGACCGCGGTGGAGAGCGCCTCGACCGACGAGGGCTACGGCAACCTGGTCGACGGGCTGACCGTCGTGGAGCACCAGAACTGCATCTGACCTGCCCTTCTCGAAATAGGTGGCGCCGGCCGTCGGTCGGCGCCACCGTTGCTGTGACCTGATACATAACGTGCTTTTATAAGTACGTGATACAAATTGGCGCATGCCCGCCTCCAAGACCGCGCTGGATCCCGCGCGGCTCACGGCCGCCGTGGAGCGGCTGTTCAGCGTGCTGCGGCACGGCAACCCGCCCAACGACATCAGCCTGACGGCCGCCTCGACGCTGCGCCGGCTCGAGCGGGAAGGCCCCCGCCGGCTCACCGAGCTCGCCGCCGCCGAGGGCGTCACCCAGCCGGCGATGACCCAGCTGGCGCAGCGCCTCGAACGCGACGGCCTCGCCGAGCGCACCACCGACGCCACCGACGGCCGGGTCGTGCTGGTGCGGGTCACCCAGGCCGGCCGGGACCTGCTCGCCCGCCGCCGGGCCGTGCGCGCCGAGCACCTCACCGCGCTGCTGCGCGACCTGACCCCCGAGGACGAGGCACTGATCGCGGCCGCGCTGCCGGCCCTGGAGAGGCTGGCGCCATGACGATGCTGCAGCAGGGCTTCCGGGGTGCGCTGTCCGGCGGCACCGACCACCCGCACTACAAGTGGGTGGCCCTGTCCAACACCACCCTCGGCATGCTGATCGCCACGATCAACTCCTCGATCGTGCTCATCTCGCTGCCCGCCATCTTCAACGGCATCCACCTCGACCCGCTCAGCCCCGGCAACGTCAGCTACCTGCTGTGGATGCTCATGGGCTACATGCTGGTCAGCGCGGTGCTCGTGGTCACCCTCGGCCGCCTCGGCGACATGTACGGCCGGGTCCGCATCTACAACGCGGGCTTCGCCCTGTTCACGGTCACCTCGGTCGCGCTGTCCCTCGACCCGTTCGACGGCGGCGGCGGCGCGCTGTGGCTCATCGGCTGGCGCGTCCTGCAGGCCGTCGGCGGCGCCATGCTCATGGCCAACTCCGCGGCGATCCTCACCGACGCGTTCCCCGCCGCCCAGCGCGGCATGGCCCTCGGCGTCAACATCGTCGCCGGCATCGCCGGGTCGTTCATCGGCCTGGTCCTCGGCGGCCTGCTCGCCGAGTGGAACTGGCGGGCCATCTTCTGGGTCAACGTGCCCATCGGCGTCATCGGCACCCTGTGGGCGTACCGGTCGCTGCACGACACCGGCGTTCGCCGCCCCGGCCGCATCGACTGGTGGGGCAACCTCACCTTCGCCGTCGGCCTCACCGCGCTGCTCGCCGGCATCACGTACGGCATCCAGCCCTACGGCGGGCACACCCAGGGCTGGACCAACCCGTGGGTCCTCGCCGGCCTCATCGGCGGCGTGCTCGTCCTGGCCCTCTTCGCCTGGGTCGAGACCCGCGTCGCCGAGCCGATGTTCCCCCTCGGCCTCTTCCGCAACCGGGCCTTCGCCTCCGGCAACATCGCCGGCCTGCTCGCCTCCATCGCCCGCGGCGGCCTGCAGTTCATGCTCATCATCTGGCTGCAGGGCATCTGGCTGCCGCTGCACGGCTACCGGTACGAGGAGACCCCGCTGTGGGCCGGCATCTACCTGCTGCCGCTCACCGTCGGCTTCCTCGCCGCCGGTCCCATCGCCGGGCACCTGTCGGACAAGTACGGCCCCCGCCTCTTCGCCGCCGGCGGCCTCCTGGTCATGGCGCTGTCCTTCGGCGGCCTGCTCATCCTGCCGACCGACTTCAGCTACTGGGCCTTCGCGGCGCTGGTCTTCCTCAACGGCCTCGGCGGTGGCCTCTTCGCCGCCCCGAACACGTCCCTGGTCATGTCCAGCGTCCCCGCCCACCTGCGCGGCGCCGCCTCAGGCATGCGGGCCACCTTCCAGAACGCCGGCATGGTGCTGTCCATCGGCGTCTTCTTCTCCCTCATGGTCGCCGGCCTGTCCACCTCCCTGCCCGCCACCCTCGACACCGGCCTCACCGCCCAGGGCGTCCCCGGCCCGGCCGCGCACACCATCGCCAACCTGCCGCCCGTCGGGACCCTCTTCGCCGCGTTCCTCGGGTACAACCCGGTCGCCGCCCTGCTCGGCCCCGGCCTGCTCGGTCAGCTCCCGGCGGCCAACGCCGCCACCCTCACCGGCCGCGAGTTCTTCCCGCACCTGGTGTCCGGCCCCTTCCACGACGGCCTTGTCATCGTGTTCTGGCTGGCGATCGGCATGTCGGTCGTCGGCGCGCTCGCCTCCCTCATCAAGGCCGGCCGCCGCGCCGAGCCTGCGGAGGAACCCGTCGCCGGGTAATGCCACGGACCCGGCGACCTCCGGCGGACGGGTCGGCACCTCTTGTGGGAGAGGCGCCGACCCGTCTGCATTGCCGCCCCACCGCTGCCGCGGCGGGTCCCGGCGGGGGTTCCCACCCGCACCCCCATGCTCGCTGCGCTCGCACCGCCTGCGCGTCGCGCGGCGGCTTTCGCGCTTCCGCGCGCCATCGCGGTGGCCGGCGTCGTCACACCCGACCCGCCGATGGCACCCCGCGCGATCCTTCGTCGCCAGCCCGACCTGGACGTTGCGTGACGCACCTGCGTTCGATCTGGCGTGATCGACGCTCACGCTGCGGCAGCGGCCGGCGGGCCCCTTGTGGATGGCGCGGACCAGCACGGCCGCGAGTCGGCCGGCACCACAAGAGACCGGAGGGCGTGCACACCGCTCGCTATCCCGTCAGACGGGTCACGGCGTGTCAGACGCTGCCACCGGGGTAGCTGATGCACCGCTGGCTGACGAATTGGTTCGACCATCTCAGGCGGTGGTGAAATGAACCGGCTAAACGATGAATCAGGAGCAAGTGGAAGACTCAGAAGAACGAGCCAGAAGTTTGTCGAGCGAATGCACCGCACTCGCGTCCGAATGGACTACTTTAGCGCGTCACGCGCATGGCGATTCGCGCGCCATAACTGGACGTATCTGCTGCTGTTTACCTTTATTGCACTACCGCTGGGGTGGATTGCAGCAGTATTGACGTTTCGCTCTGGACTCTTGTCCCCATTTGGGGGCCCTCCGGATTCTCAGCAGTTGCGGACCTACCTCACCTTCATCGGCGGCGGTCTTGCAACAGCCGCCACCTTGTACGGCGCACTTCTGACGAAATCTCACAATCGGCTGGAACACCGTCGACTTCAACTCAACGCCGTCCTCGCCAGCCTGCAGTCATTGCCAGAGGGCGACGTCAAAGCGCGACTCTCGGGAGTGCTACCGACGATGGTCCTGCTGGGTCAGCAGCGAGTGGCTCTTCGTGCTTTGGATCCGATCGTAGAAAGCAAGTCGGCGAATATGGATTCGGTCGCCTGGGTGATTGATCAGATCATGAACGGAGACCAGCTCCTCGATCTTGTGGATGGCGACCGCAGCGACCCGGGGATCGTCAATGAGACGGCTTCACTCCTGTGCAAGTACGCCGAGCAAGGGCGCCTCACACGCAAGGAACCTCAAGATGTCTGGTTCCCTACCTACTTCTACCCCGGAGGGCACTGGAACAGAGCACTGCCTGCGTATGCGAAGGAGCTCACTCTGCGCGCGACGGCTCATACGCTGCTGTCACAGGAGCCGGACTGGTGGAGTAAGCACGCTGGAGGCGAGTTGCCAGATTTTCCGACCAAGACTTGGACGGAGTGCGCGAAGCGCGACTTCGACAGAAAGACCCAATCGGAGGCAGTGGCCCTACTGGACGCCTTGCTCAATAGATTTCCGGAGTCCGAAAGAAAGGACGTCGATCTTGCCCCGACAGCCTCCCTAACTAGCCAGCCAAGAGACAAGATCGACCTTAGGATAAATGCGAAGAAGATCATAGCAAAGAGGAAACGAGATCTTTCACCAGTATCCGACGCAATTTACAAGTTGGCAGCCGAAATACGAGGCGCAGATCGGATCGACGGAAGGCCCGGAAGGTGGCCGAAACACGACAGACGAGGTGACGGACGGAATCACGTTGCGCAGATCAGGTTTATTGCGTGGCGGGACAACCACTACTCATGGCAGAGTCTTCCCGGCCTCATCCGTGCCGCTTTTAGATATGTCGAGGTCGAGGATCACGGCAATGAGAGCGGTGGCTCGTAATGGCCAGCAGCGGAGACGCCGAGGCAGGCGAGTGCAGCTTCGGCCGCCGCCACAGCTTTGCCCGCGTCAGCGGGCGCCAGGTGGGCGATCCGCTCAATCGAGTCGTCGGAGTCTCGAGCAGCTCCTGCGCCAGCCGTGCCCGTTGACCCAGCAACCACTGCAGAGGGCTGGTGCCGACCGACTCGCGGAATCGGCGGGCGAACATGCGGGGGCTCAGGTTCGCCTCGCGGGCCAGGTCGGCTGGTCGAGGCGGGTGAGGGCCCAGTCCAGGGCGACGCTGAGCGCGTCCGGGGTGCGCGGGCGCTTAGGCACACCGTGCGCCACCCGAACATGTCCTCAGCCTCGAGATGCGGCCCTGCGACACCGCAGGCACGTTGGCAAGGTAGCCGGATCGGCTACCCCCGGTCCGGGACCCGGTCACCGGGTGGCGGCTCGGATACCCGCGACTATGGCGGCGACCAGCAACCCGAGCACGAGCAGCAGCAGGACGACCGGGCTCAGCACCAGCAGCAGCACCAGGATCGCCACCACGACAACTTTCACCCAGGGACTCGCGCCCGACCAGGCGGCTTTGGTCGCGGCCCAGACCGGGTTCCTTCCCTGCAGCTTGGCTTTCAGCCCTTCGAAGACCACCTGCGTGGCGCCGCCTCGACCTGCCGCGAAATCCTGCAGATCGTCGGTCCAATCCTGCATCTTCCGCAACGCCTTCGCCGTGGCGTACCGCAGGGCCGCGGAGCCCAGGTCGCGCAGCGCGGCTGCCATGCCCGTCGCCACGGGGGCGCTGCTCGCGCCGCTGGCGCTGTCGGATGCTGTCATGTCGCAGTCTCCATGGCAAAGACTACCCTCAGCGGTGGAAGACCTGGCGGTACGTGGTCGGGGTGACGCTGGTCTGGCGGGCGAAGTGGGCGCGCAGGTTCGCCGGGGTGCCCAGACCGGTGCGGTGGGCGATCCGCTCGATCGAGTCGTCGGTGGTCTCGAGGAGCTCCTGCGCCAGCCGTACCCGCTGACCCAGCAACCACTGCAGAGGGCTGGTGCCGACCGACTCGCGGAATCGGCGGGCGAACGTGCGGGGGCTCAGGTTCGCCTCGCGGGCCAGGTCGGCGACGGTGAGCGGCTGGTCGAGGCGGATACGGGCCCAGTCCAGGGCGACGCTGAGCGCGTCCGGGGTGCGCGGGCGCTGCGGCGGGTGGGCGAACTGTGACTGGCCGCCGTCGCGGTGCGGCGGGACGACCATGCGGCGGGCGACCTCGTTGGCGACCGCCGCGCCGTGGTCGAGCCGGACGAGGTGCAGGCACAGGTCGATCGCGGCGCCGGTGCCGGCGGACGTGAAGACGGTGCCGTCGCAGGTGTACAGCACGTCGGGGTCGAACGTGACGGCGGGGAAGCGCTGGGTGAAGTCGAAGGCGTTCATCCAGTGGGTCGTGGCGCGGCGGCCGTCGAGCAGGCCGGCGGCGGCGAGCACGTACGCGCCGGTGCAGATCGCGACGATGCGGCGGCCGCGCCGGTACGCCTCCCGCACCACCTCGACCAGCTCCGGCGGCGGGGCGACCTGGGTGGCCCGGGCGAACGCCGGCACGATCACCGTGTCGGCGTCCGGCAGCGACGACCACGGGTACGGCGCGGTGACCGTCATGCCGGCGCGGGCGGGCAGCACGCCGGGGGTGGCGGCGGCGAAGCGCAGCTCGTACCACGGCGAGGCGAGATCACCGCGGTCGATGCCGAAGACCTCGCACGGGACGGCGAGCTCGAAGACCGGCATGTCCGGGGTGGCGGCGACCCCGACGACGTGACGCGCGCTCATGGCTCGAATCTATCCGAGGATGGCATTCCTGCCACTCGTGGACGCGGGTGCCGCCAGGTGGAATGGACGCATGCTGAACGTGCCGCAAGGGGCGGCTCTCTCGATCGGTGCGGTGCTCGGCACCGGGGTCATCGCGTTGCCGGCGCTCGCCGCCCAGACCGCCGGGCCGGCCTCGCTCGTGGCGTGGGCCGCCCTCATCGCGCTGTCGGTGCCGCTCGCCGCGACGTTCGCCGCGCTCGGCGCCAGGTTCCCCGACTCGGGCGGGGTCGCCACGTACGCGCGCCGGGCCTTCGGCGAGCGGGCCGCCGCGGTCGTCGGGTGGTGCTTCTACCTCGCGGTGCCGGTCGGTGCGCCCGCGGCGGCGCTGTTCGCCGGGGCGTACGTGGCCGCGGCGCTCGGCGGCGGCACCCGCACGGAGCTGCTGACCGCCGCCGGGCTGATGCTCGCGGTGACGGCCGGCAACCTCGGGGGCGTGCGGGTGTCCGGCCGGCTGCAGCTCGGCCTGGCGCTGCTGCTGGTGACGCTGCTGCTGACGGCGACCGTGACGGCGCTGCCGCACGCGGACCCCGGCCACCTGCGGCCGTTCGCGCCGCACGGCTGGTGGGCGGTCGGGTCCGCGGCGGCGCTGCTGGTGTGGGGGTTCGCCGGCTGGGAGGCGGTCACGTCCCTCGCGGCCGACTTCCGCCGGCCCGCCCGGGACCTGCCCCGCGCCACCGCGATCGCCCTGGTCGTCGTCGGGGTGCTGTACTTCGGCATCGCCGCGGCCAGCATCCTGGTGCTCGGCCCGGCGCCCGGCGACGCGCCCCTCGCCGAGCTGCTCGCCCGTGGCGTCGGCGGGCAGGTCAGGGTCCTCACCGCGGTCGCCGCGGTGCTGCTGACCCTCGGCACGATGAACGCGTACTACGCCGGCGCGGCCAAGCTCGGCGCGGCCCTCGGCCGGGACTCGGCGCTGCCCGCGTGGTTCGGCCGGGGCAGCGGCGCCGGCGAGGTCCCCCGGCGCAGCCTCACCGTGATCGCCGTGCTCGGCGGGCTGTCGCTGCTGCTCGTCACGGCGACCGGCACCGGCACCCGGCCGCTGGTCCTGCTCACCAGCGGCGCGTTCGTCCTCGTGTACGTGCTGGGCACCGCCGCCGCGCTGCGCCTGCTGCCCCGGCGGACGCCGGTGTGGTGGTGCGCCGCGGTCTCCTTCGCCGCGTCGCTCGGGCTGCTCGTCCTCAGCGGCTGGTACGTGCTGGGCACCGCCGCCGTCGCGGGCTGCGCACTGGCGTACCAGAAAATCGTCGGAAAAAAGTCCGCCCGGCCTGTCGATTCGGGGGCCGACCCGATTGACGTAGGAGTGTAAGAGGACGTTTTCCCTTGAAGGAGAGCCGGCGATGGCCCAGTACCTGATCCTGATCTACGAGAACGAGGCCGACTACGAGAGCGCGGACCAGTCGGTCTACCAGGAGGTGATGGACGCGCACAACCGCTTCGCGGAGCAGGTCGGCGAGCGGCTGCTCGGCGGCAACGCCCTGCAGCCCACCCAGACCGCCACCACGATCCGCGGCGACGTCGTCACCGACGGGCCGTTCGTGGAGACGAAGGAGGTCCTCGGCGGCTACTACCTCATCGAGGCCAAGGACCTCGACGAGGCCCTGGCGATCGGCAAGCTGTGCCCGGCCCGCTTCGGTGGCGTCGAGGTCCGCCCGGTGATGGTGTTCGAGTAGCCGGTTCATGGAGTCCGCCACCGTCCGTGAGGCGGTCGCCGACGCGCACCGTCGCGAGTGGGCCAGGGTGCTCGCCGCGACGGTGCGCGTCGCGCGCGACCTGGACCTCGCCGAGGAGTGCGTCCAGGACGCGTACGTCGCCGCCATGGACGCCTGGCTGCGCCAGGGCGTGCCGGCCAACCCCGGGGCGTGGTTGACCGTCGCCGCCCAGCGCCGTGCCATCAACGCCCACAAGCGCGCCGCGACGCTGCGCTCGAAGCTGCCCCTGCTGGTGGTGCCCGACGCCGAGGAGCCCGAGGAGCCCGAGGAGCCCGACGAGATCCCCGACGACCGGCTGCGGCTGGTGTTCACCTGCTGCCACCCGGCCCTGGCCCGCGAGGCCCAGCTGGCCATCACGCTGCGCCTGGTCTGCGGCCTGACGACGGCGGAGATCGCGCGCGCGTTCCTGGTCAGCGAGCCGACGATGGCGGCCCGGGTCACCCGCGCGAAGAAGAAGATCGCCGCGGCGGCCATCCCGTACCGCGTGCCGCCCCTGGAGGACCTGCCCGACCGGCTCGACGCCGTGCTCACCGTCGTGCACCTGGTCTTCACCACCGGCCACGCCGCCCCGACCGGCCCCGAACTGCTGCGCCCCGACCTCGTCGAGCGCGCGCTGGACCTGGCCCGGACCCTGTGCGCCCTCATGCCCGACGAACGCGAGGCGCAGGGCCTGCTCGCCCTCATGCTGCTGCACGACGCGCGCCGCGCCACCCGGGTCGCCGCCGACGGCCGGCTGCTGCTGCTCGAGGAGCAGGACCGGACCCGGTGGGACGCCGCCCAGATCGCCGAGGGCCTGCGCCTGGTGCGCGCCTGCCTGCGCGGCGGCCGCCCGGGCCGCTTCGCCCTGCAGGCCGCCATCGCCGCCGTCTACACCGAGGCCCCCACGTACGCCGACACCGACTGGCACCAGCTGCGCGGCCTGTACGACCTGCTCCTGGCCGCCTGGCCGTCCCCCGTCGTGGCCCTCAACCGCGCGGTCGTGGTCGCCATGGCCGACGGCCCGGCCGCGGCGCTGCCCCTGCTCGACGCGCTCGCCGAGGACCCGCGCCTGGTCGCGTACCACTACCTGCCGGCCGCCCGGGCCGACCTGCTGCGCCGCCTGGGCCGCCACGCGGAGGCCGAGGACGCGTACCGGGCGGCGATCGCCCTGTGCGACAACGCCGTCGAACGCGCCTTCCTGCACTCCCGCCTCGACGGCTCCGGCGCCCGGCCCTGAGGAGGGCTCGGACGCCGGAGCGCGGTCGCGGATCCGCCGGCGGCGCGGAGGGGCCGTGGAACCCCGGGCGCCGCGGCGGCGGTCCGCCGGTTCAGCAGGGGATCAGCTCACCCCGCCGGGCACGCACCCGCGTGCCGTCCATCAGCGTGATCTCGACGCGGCCGTTGGCGTCGGTATCGCCGAACGCGTAGATCTCCTTGCCGTCGTGCGGGGCCAGCTCGGCGTGGTGCACGCCGTTCCGGTCCGGCCGCAGGACCCATCTCAATTCCGGCGATTTACCCATTTCGCCCACCCCCTCGTCCGAGGCTAACGGCCGTCGCCCCGCCCCGGTGCGGACCCCGCCCCCGGGGCACCCGTGTGAGTGAGCCTCGGCGTCCCGCGACGGCGGCGGTTTCTGTCGTACCCGGGGCCGATACTGCCTACATGAGCGGTTGCGGAGGCGGGACGGGCGCGGGGGTGGTCGCAGCGGTGTGCGGTCAGGGGGTGCCGGCGAGGCGGACCTGATGCGCGGTGGTGGCGGGCCGGTGGCCGCGCGGGCGGGAACGCGGCGACGGGTTGGCGCGCGACTGCGGGCGATCCGGCGGCCTTTCGGGCTCGGCCGGCGACGTGCCCGCGCACGGCCTGCCGATCAGACGGGCAGCCCGCGGCGCTGGTTCGGAAGGCACCGCTGGCCCGGCAGGCACCCGCTGGCCCGGCAGGCACCCGCTGGCCCGGCAGGCACCCGCTGGCCCGGCAGGCACCCGCTGGTCCACCGGCCGCGGCCACCGCGGTGTGAGCGACCGATCGCGCCGGGTCGGACGCGGGTGCATCGCGCGATGTCCGCGTCGGGCCGCCGAACGATGACCGGCCCGGCGGTGCGGCCGATGGTCGACCAGCCCCGGCACTGCGGCCGCCGCGCGTGACGGCAGGGCTGGCGCCAACCGACGGGACTGGGTCTCACCGGCCCCTGCCCCCGGCGAACGTGATCTCGCGCGACGTGCCGATGGGCGCAAACCGCAGGGACGGCCGCGGCGGCGCCAGGCCACCGGACGCGGGACGCGGCGGCGGAAGCACCGGGCGGCCGGGACGGCGGCGGCAAGCCACCGGGATGGCGCGCGGCAGCGGCGAAGCTGCCGCGCGCCAGCGCTCGGCAGTGCGAGCGCAGCGAGCATGGGGGTGCGGGTGGGAACCCCCGCCGGGACCCGCCGCGTCAGCGGTGGGGGGAAGTACAGCCGGGACCCGCCGCGTCAGCGGTGGGGCGGAAGTACAGCCCTCAGTCCCTGGTGAGGGACGCGCGCAGGGTCTTCAGGGCGCCGGCGAGCAGCCGGGACACGTGCATCTGGGAGATGCCGAGCTCGGCGGCGATCTGCGACTGGGTCAGGTTGCCGTGGAAGCGCATCGCGATGATCTTCTGCTCGCGCTCCGGCAGCTTGGCCAGCAGCGGGCGCAGCGCCTCGCGGTTCTCCACGTTGGCGATGTCGGGGTCGTCTCCGCCGAGCAGGTCGCCGAGGCCGGTGACGCCGCCGTCGCCGGCCTCGCCGACGGGGGCGTCCAGCGACAGCGCCCGGTACGCCTGGCCGCAGTCGAGGCCCTCGATGATCTCCTCCTCGCTGGCGCCGAGCTTCTGCGCGAGGTCGGCGACCGTCGGGGAGCGGCCGAGGTCCTGGGCGAGGTCGCCGGAGACCTTGGAGATCTCCAGGCGCAGCTCCTGCAGGCGGCGGGGCACGCGC
>NZ_JNYJ01000009.1 GCF_000716715.1 Dactylosporangium aurantiacum
TCGTTGCCGGTGAGACGATCCCGCAGCGCGTCCTGACCGAGGAGACCACCTTCACCCCGGAGCAGGCGAAGGCCGCGCTGCCGAACCGCAAGTACTGAGAGGCGCAACCATGGGGACCGCAATGCTGAGCATGAGCGGCATCAGCAAGCAGTTCCCCGGCGTCAAGGCCCTTGAGGGTGTGGATTTCCGCCTGTTCCCAGGCGAGATCCACGCCCTCATGGGCGAGAACGGCGCCGGGAAGTCGACGCTGATCAAGGTGCTGACCGGCGTCTACGACATCGACGAGGGCGAGATCTCACTCGATGGCCGCCAGGTCCGGTTCGCCGGGCCGCAGCAGGCCACCGAGGCCGGGATCAGCACCGTGTACCAGGAGGTCAACCTCTGCGCCAACCTGTCGGTCGCGGAGAACATCTTCATCGGCCGGGAGCCGACCCGCTTCGGCCGGATCCAGTGGGGCGTCATGCGGCGCCGCGCCACGGAGCTGCTCCAGCGCATGGAGCTCGACCTCGACGTCACCGCCCAGCTGTCGACGTACTCCCTCGCCGTCCAGCAACTGGTCGCGATCGCCCGCGCCATCGACGTCGATGCGAAGGTCCTCGTCCTGGACGAGCCGACCTCCAGCCTCGACGCCGGTGAGGTCGCTCAGCTGTTCCGCATCATGCGGCAGCTCAAGGCGCAGGGGATCGCGATCGTGTTCGTATCGCACTTCCTCGACCAGATCTACGAGATCTGCGACCGGATGACCATCCTGCGCAACGGCCGGCTCGTCGGCGAGCACCTCGTCGCGGACATGAGCCAGCTGCAGCTGGTCAGCCTCATGATCGGCAAGGAGCTGGCGCTGCTGGAGCGGCTCGAGGACGCCGGCAAGCGCTCGTTCACCGGTGTCGAGGCCGTCGCCGAGGCGCACGGGCTCGGCCGCTCGGGCGCGATCGAGCCGTTCAGCCTCACCATCCACAAGGGCGAGGTCGTCGGCCTCGCCGGCCTCCTGGGCTCGGGCCGCACGGAGCTGGCCCGGCTGTTCTTCGGCGCCGACCGCGCCGACGCCGGCCGCCTCGAGATCGACGGCCGGCCCGTCGCGATGCACGGCCCGCGCACCGCCATGGACCACGACATCGCGTACTGCTCGGAGAACCGCAAGACCGAGGGCCTCGTCGAGGAGCTGTCGGTGCGGGAGAACATCATCCTCGCCCTGCAGGCGGCCCGCGGCTGGACCCGCCCGCTGCCCCGCCGCCGGCAGGACGAGCTGGTGCAGAAGTACATCGACGCGCTCAACATCAACCCGAAGGACCCCGAGCTGCCCGTGCGCAACCTCAGCGGCGGCAACCAGCAGAAGGTCCTGCTCGCCAGGTGGCTCATCACCGAGCCGCGGCTGCTCATCCTCGACGAGCCGACCCGCGGCATCGACATCGGCGCGAAGGCAGAGATCCAGCGGCTGGTCGTCGAGCTCTCCGACGGGGGGATGGCCGTGCTGTTCATCTCCGCCGAGCTGGAAGAGGTGCTGCGGCTGAGCCACCGCATCGGCGTCCTGCGCGACCGCCGCCTGGTCACGCAGTTGGAGAACACCGACGCGGTCGACCTCGACCGCCTCACCGAGACGATTGCGAGTGGCGCATGATAGCGACGATCACCAAGCACAGGCTGTTCTGGCCGGCGGCGATCCTCGTGGTGCTGCTCGTCACCAACGTCTTCTTCTCCGGCGGCTTCTTCAAGATCGAGTTCCGCGACGGCCACCTGTACGGCAGCATCATCGACATCCTGCGGGCCAGCGCGCCGCTCGGGCTCGTCGCGCTCGGCATGACGCTGGTCATCGCCACCGGCGGCATCGACCTGTCCGTCGGTGCCGTCGTCGCGATCGCCGGCGCCATCGCCTGCCTGCGCATCAGCAAGCTCGACGACCAGAACGCCGTCACCGGCGTGCTGCTGGCCGTGGGGCTCGCGCTGCTGCTGTCGCTGGCGCTCGGCGTCTGGAACGGGTTCCTCGTCGCCACCGTCGGCATCCAGCCGATCATCGCCACGCTGATCCTCATGGTCGCCGGCCGCGGCCTGGCCCAGCTCATCACCGACGGGCAGATCATCACGATCAACAGCAGCCCGTACAAGATGATCGGCGCGGGCTACTGGCTCGCCCTGCCGCTGAGCGTCATCGTCGCCGTCGGTGTCGCCGTGATCGCCGCGATCATCGTGCGCCGCTCGGCGCTCGGCCTGCTGCTGGAGTCCGTCGGCGGCAACGCCGAGGCGAGCCGGCTCGCCGGGATCAAGTCGCGCTGGCTGATCCTCATCGTCTACGTGTTCGCCGGGCTCTGCGCCGGCATCGCCGGACTGATGATCAGCTCCAACGTGTCCAGCGCCGACGGCAACAACGCCGGCCTGCTCATCGAGCTGGACGCGATCCTCGCCGTCGTCATCGGCGGCACGTCCCTGTCCGGTGGCCGGTTCTCCATCGCCGGCACCATCCTCGGCGCGGTCATCATCAAGACCCTCGACATCACCATCTACACCGTCGGCATCCCGCCGGAGGTGACGCTGCTGTTCAAGGCGGTCGTCGTGGTGGTCCTGTGCCTGGCCCAGGCGCCGAAGTTCCGTGAGAAGTTCCAGCGCCGCCGGCCGCCCGCGCCCACCGCACCGCAGGCGCAGCAGAAGGTCGAGGTGACCGCGTGACCACCTTTGAATCGCTGCAGAAGCGGGTGATCCGCAGGCCGCAGCAGCGGCACATCCCGGTCCTGGCGACCCTGGCGCTGCTGTGCGTGATGTACGGCGCCGGCGTCGTGCGGTACACGGGCTTCAGTGACACCCAGATCGTGCTGAACGTCTTCATCGACAACGGCTTCCTGCTCGTCGTCGGCGTCGGCATGACGTTCGTGATCCTGACCGGCGGCATCGACCTGTCGGTCGGCGCGGTCGTCGCGCTCACCACGATGATCTTCGCGTCGCTGGTGCAGGCCGGCTGGTCACCGATCGCGGTGCTGCCGGTGGTGCTCCTCGTCGGCGCGCTGATCGGGCTGGCGATGGGGTGCATCATCCACTTCTTCGACATCCAGCCGTTCATCGCCACGCTCGCCGGCATGTTCCTGGCCCGCGGCCTGTGCTACGTCATCAGCACCGACGCGATCCGGATCGACAACGCGCTGTGGACGTCGCTCGCCGACTACAAGATCCGCTTCGGCGGGTTCCACATCTCGTGGAGCGTCGTCATCTCGCTCGCCGTAGTGCTCATCGCGGCGTACGTCCTGGCGTACACGCGACTCGGCCGCAACGTCTACGCGATCGGCGGCAACCAGCAGTCGGCGATGCTCATGGGCCTGCCCGTCGGGCGCACGAAGATCGCCGTCTACACGATCAGCGGCGTGTGCTCCGCGCTCGGTGGCGTGCTGCTGACCTTCTACACCTCCTCCGGCTACGGGCTGCACGCCCTCGGCATGGAGCTGGACGCGATCGCGGCCGTCGTCATCGGCGGGACCGTCCTCACCGGCGGCTCGGGCTTCCTCTTCGGCACCGTGCTCGGCGTCCTCGTGCTCGGCCTCATCCAGACCATCATCACGTTCGAGGGCACCCTCAGCTCGTGGTGGACCAAGATCGTCATTGGTGCGCTGCTGTTCGCGTTCATCGTGCTGCAGCGGGCCGTGGCGCGGAGAACAACATGACGCGATATGTAGTCGGGGTCGACTTCGGCACCCTGTCCGGCCGGGCCGTCGTGGTCCGGGTCGCCGACGGGGTCGAGGTGGGCACCGCCGTCCACGAGTACCGGCACGGCGCGGTCGAGCGGACCCTGCCGGCCACCGGCGAGGCCCTGCCGCCGCACTGGGCGCTGCAGATGCCCCTCGACTGGGTCGACGTGCTGCGCAACGCCGTCCCGGCCGCGCTGGCCTCGGTGGAGGGCGGGCTGGACGCCACGCAGGTGGTCGGCATCGCCACGGACTTCACCGCGTGCACGTTCCTGCCGGTGCTCGCCGACGGTACCCCTCTCAGCGACGTCCTGCCGGACCGGCCGCACGCCTACCCGAAGCTGTGGAAGCACCACGCCGCGCAGCGCCAGGCGGACCGGATCAACCGCCTCGCCGAGGAGCGCGGCGAGGCCTGGCTGGCCCGGTACGGCGGCAAGCTGTCGGCGGAGTGGCAGTTCGCGAAGGCCCTGCAGGTCCTGGAGGAGGACCCGGAGGTGTTCGCGCGGGCGGAGCGCTTCGTCGAGGCCGCCGACTGGATCGTGTGGCAGCTGACCGGCGTGGAGACCCGCAACGCCTGCACCGCCGGGTACAAGGGAGCCCACCAGGACGGCAGGTACCCGTCGCGGGACTACTTCGAGGCGCTGCACCCCGGCTTCGGCGCGTTCCTGGACAAGGTCGAGGGCCCGCTGGCGCCGCTCGGCGGGCTCGCCGGCCGGCTCACCGCCGAGGCGGCCGCCTGGACCGGGCTGCCGGAGGGCATCGCGGTCGCGGTCGGCAACGTCGACGCGCACGTGACCGCCCCCGCCGCGCAGGCCGTCGAGGCCGGGCAGCTGGTGGCGATCATGGGTACCTCCACGTGCCACGTGATGAGCGGCGCGACCCTCGCCGACGTGCCCGGCATGTGCGGTGTCGTCGCCGACGGCATCGTGCCCGGCCTGTACGGCTACGAGGCCGGCCAGTCCGGTGTCGGCGACATCTTCGGCTGGTTCGTCGACACCCAGCTCGAGGGCGGCCTCACGCACGAGGAGCTCACGGCGCGCGCCGCGCAGCAGCGCCCCGGCCAGCACGGCCTGGTCGCGCTGGACTGGCACAACGGCAACCGCTCGGTGCTCGTGGACCACCACCTGTCCGGCGTGATCGTCGGGCAGACGCTGGCGACCCGGCCGGAGGACCAGTACCGGGCGCTGATCGAGGCGACCGCCTACGGCACCCGCACCATCGTGGAGACCCTCGAGGCGGCCGGCGTGCCGGTCACCGAGTTCATCGCCGCGGGCGGGCTGCTCAAGAACACGTTCCTCATGCAGGTCTACAGCGACGTGCTGCGCCGCCCGATCAGCGTGATCGACTCCGAGCAGGGCCCGGCGCTCGGCTCGGCGATCCACGCGGCGGTCGCCGCCGGCGAATACCCGGACGTGCGGGCCGCCGCGGCCGCGATGGGCAAGGTCAAGCGCGCGGTCTACACGCCCGACGAGGCCGCCGCCGACGTCTACGACCGACTCTACGCCGAGTACCGCCGGCTGCATGACTACTTCGGCCGGTCCGAGGCGCAGGGCGCCAACGAGGTCCTGCACCGGCTGCGGGAGCTGCGCGAGGAGGTGGCCCGATGATCGACAAGCTGCGCCAGGAGGTCTGCGACCTGCACGCGGAGCTGATCCGCTGGGGACTGGTCACCTGGACGTCGGGCAACGTCTCGGCCCGCGTCCCCGGCGAGGACCTGCTCGTCATCAAGCCCTCCGGGGTCGGCTACCACGAGCTGACCCCGCAGAACATGGTGATCTGCGACCTGGATGGCAAGCTCGTCGAGGGCGAGCACGCCCCGTCGAGCGACACCGAGGCGCACGCCTACGTGTACCGGCACATGCCGCACGTCGGCGGGGTCGTGCACACGCACAGCCCGTACGCGACGGCATGGGCGGCCCGCGGCGAGCCGATCCCGTGCTCGATCACCGCGATGGCCGACGAGTTCGGCGGTGACATCCCGGTCGGCCCGTTCGCCCTCATCGGCTCCGACGCGATCGGCCGCGGGATCGTCGAGACGCTCACCGGCCACCCGTCGCCGGCCGTGCTGATGCTGCAGCACGGCCCGTTCACCATCGGCCCCACCGCCAAGGCCGCGGTCAAGGCCGCGGTCATGTGTGAGGACGTCGCCAGAACCATGCACTACGCCCGGCAGCTCGGGACCGTCGACCGGCTGCCGGAGCAGGCCGTCGCGTCGCTGCACGACCGCTACCAGAACGTCTACGGCCAGCCGCAGGGCGGGCAGAGGAGCACATCATGACGCACGAGGTCTGGTTCCTGACCGGCAGCCAGGGGCTCTACGGCCCCGAGACGCTCGACCAGGTCGCGACCCAGTCGAGGCAGATCGCCGCGACGCTGGACGAGTCGCCGGACATCGCGGTGCGCGTGGTGTGGAAGCCGGTGCTGACCAGCGCCGGGGACATCCTGCGGGTGTGCCTGGAGGCCAACGCCGACCCGCAGGTGGTCGGCGTGGTCGCGTGGATGCACACGTTCTCCCCGGCGAAGATGTGGATCTCCGGCCTGGACGCGCTGCGGACCCCGCTGCTGCACCTGCACACGCAGGCCAACGTGGCGCTGCCGTGGGCGGAGATCGACATGGACTTCATGAACCTGAACCAGGCCGCCCACGGCGACCGCGAGTTCGGTTACATCCAGTCCCGGCTCGGGGTGGCCCGCAAGACCGTCGCCGGGCACGTCACCGACCCGCGGGTCACCGCCCGCATCGGCGCCTGGGCCCGCGCGGCCGCCGGCTGGACCGAGATGCGCTCGCTGCGGCTGGCCCGCTTCGGCGACAACATGCGCGACGTCGCGGTGACCGAGGGCGACAAGGTCGAGGCGCAGCTGCGCTTCGGCGTCTCGGTCAACACCTACGGCGTCAACGACCTGGTGGAGGCCGTCGACGCGACCGCCGACGCGGACGTGGACAACCTGGTCAAGGAGTACCACGACACGTACCGGGTCTCCGCCGCCCTGAAGGCGGACCGGGCGGACTCGCTGCGCTACGCCGCCCGCATCGAGCTCGGCCTGCGCTCCTTCCTGGAGGCGGGCGGGTTCAAGGCGTTCACCACCAACTTCGAGGACCTCGGCGGGCTGCGCCAGCTGCCCGGCCTGGCGGTGCAGCGGCTCATGGCCGACGGGTACGGCTTCGGCGGCGAGGGCGACTGGAAGACCTCCGTCCTCGTGCGGACCCTCAAGGCGATGGCGCCCGGCGGCGGCACGTCCTTCATGGAGGACTACACCTACGACCTGACCCCGGGCAGCGAGGTCATCCTGGGCGCCCACATGCTCGAGGTGTGCCCCAGCATCGCGCTGGACACCCCGTCGTGCGAGATCCACCCGCTCGGCATCGGCGGCCGCGAGGACCCGGTCCGGCTCGTCTTCGACGCCACCCCCGGCCCCGCCGTCGTGCTCGGCCTGGCCGACCTCGGCGAGCGCTTCCGCCTGGTGGCCAACGAGGTCGACGTGGTCGCGCCGACCGCGCCGCTGCCGAAGCTGCCGGTCGCCCGCGCGGTCTGGAAGCCACGGCCGGACCTGTCCACGTCGGCGGAGTCGTGGCTCACCGCCGGAGGCCCGCACCACACCGTGCTGTCCTTCGCCGTCGGTACCGAGGAGCTGCAGGACCTCGCCGAGATGACGGGCACGGAGCTGCTGGTCATCGACGCGGACACGACGGTGCGGCAGTTCGCCAAGGAGGTCCGCTGGAACCAGGCGTACCATCGCCTCGCGCGGGGCTTCTGATAAACCAGGTGCGTTCCGTATACGGAACTGGTGAGGTGGTGGCATGACCGTACGCATCAGGCACATCACCATCGACTGCGCGAACTGCTACAACCTCTCCCGGTTCTGGAGCGCCGTCACGGGCTACCGCGAGAACCCTGACGACCCCAACCTCCCGGAGCACACCGAGGCCGCGCTCGAGGCCCCCGACGGCTCCGCCGGGATGCTGTTCGTCCAGGTCCCGGAGGGCAAGGCCGGCAAGAACCGGGTCCACCTGGACCTGCAGCCGACCGACGCCGGCCGGGACGCGGAGGTCCAGCGGATCCTCGGCCTGGGCGCGACCCTGGTCGCCGACTTCCGCAAGGACGACGGCACCGGCTGGGTCACCCTCGCCGACCCGGAGGGCAACGAGTTCTGCGTGGAGCGCAGCGCCGCCGAACGCGCCGCGTCCTGATCCTGTCCCTGCGCCGTTTCTTGCGGGCGGCGCAGGGGCAGCCGCCGGGTCGTCCGCGGCTTGCTTCACGCTCGTTCAGGGCGCACGATGCTGCCATGCAGCGCGCAGAGCACAGTCTCACCGGCGGCGGCGGGGCCCGCATCGTCTACGACGCGTGGACGCCGGCCAGCGTCGACGGCGTCGTCGTGCTCTCCCACGGCATGGGGGAGCACGCCCGGCGCTACGACCACGTCGTGGCCCGGCTCGGCGAGCTCGGCCTGGCCGTCTACGCCCCCGACCACCGCGGCCACGGCCGCTCCGGCGGCCGCCGGATGTACGTGCGCGGCATCGACGAGTACACCGCCGACCTGCACCTGCTGTTCGGCGAGGTCGCCGCCCGGCACCCCGGCCACGTCCCGTTCCTCATCGGGCACAGCATGGGCGCCATGATCGCGCTCGCCTACGCCCTGGAGCACCAGGCGTCGCTGCGCGCCCTCGCGCTGTCCGGCACGCCGGTCGTGCCGGGCTCCGGCATCGGCCGGCCCGCCATCGCCGTCGCGAAGGTCCTCGGCCGGGTCGCGCCCGCCACCCCCGTGCAGGCCCTCGACTCGAAGTACATCTCCAAGGACCCGGCCGTCGTCGCCGCGTACGACGCCGACCCGCTCGTCTACCACGGCAAGATACCGGCCGGTGTCGGCGGCGCCATGCTCACCACGATGGCCGTGTTCCAGCGCCGCCTGCCGTCGCTGACGCTGCCGACGCTCGTGCTGCACGGCGCCGAGGACCGCCTCGTCGACCCGGCCGGCAGCCGCCTCATCGCCGACACCGCCGGCTCGGCCGACCTCACCCTGCACGTCTACGACGGCCTGCACCACGAGGTGTTCAACGAGCCCGAGCGCGACCGGGTCCTCGACGACCTGGTCGCGTGGCTCAAGACGCACTGAACGCCGCTTCCGCGTAACGCGGGCGGACCTGCATGACCATCGCCACGTCGATGCGTGCCCGGCTGCGTGCCCGGGCGGCCGAGGTCGCCGTCGCGCTGCTCGCCCTGCCGCTGCTGCTCGCCCTGCCGCTGCTGCTCGGCCTGCCGCTGCTGCTCGGCTGCGGCTCCTGCGAGGATCCGCAGCGACCGTGACGCCGGCGACGAGCCGCGCGAGACGAAGCCCGCGGCGAGCGCACCTGGCGGACCGTGCCGGAGTCCGACGACAACGACCAGGAGGCCCGGTTCACGACGGTGACCGGTGGAATGCCGGAGCGGCGCGGACCGTTGCACCTCCTTATGAACGACGTCATGGCTGAGTACCGCAGGGGAGTCCTCTACTTCGACGCCGGCGACCCGGTCGAGGCCGCGAAGATCCTCGCCACCGTGCTCGACGAGGAGCCGGGCAACGCGGAGGTGCGGCTGTGGCTGGCCCGCGCCTACTTCGCCTCGGCGCAGCTGCGCCGGGCCGAGACGCACCTGCGTGCCCTCGTGGACCGCGACCCGAGCGACCACTACGCCCATCACCTGCTCGGCCGCACCCTGGAGCGGCAGCACAAGCCCCGCGAGGCGCTGCCGTTCCTGCGCCTGGCCGCGGCGATGGCGACCGTCCCCGACTACGCCGACGCCGTCCGCCGCGTCGAGACCGCCTGCTGATCGCTGCCTGCCGCCTGCTGACCGCTGCCTGCCGGCCGCTGCCGGTGGCCACTGGCGCCGGCCACCGGACGCGGGCGGCTGGTCGCTGAGGGCTGGGCGCCGGCCGCTGGCGGCTGCCCGGTGACGACCGGCGGCCGGCCGGCGGCGGTCCGGGACCCGGTGGTCGCTGTTTCCACCGGCGGCCCCGGGTCGCGTCGGTCGCTATCCGCGCTCCGGGCCGCCGGCGTCGGGCGACGGGAGCGCGACGGTGGTCAGGGCGACCAGCACGAGCAGGGTGAGCGCGGCCAGGGTGGCGTCCTGCGACCCGTCGCGGCGGTCCTCGCGCGCCCGGTCCGGCGCCCATTCCCGCGGCCGCTGCGTCGAGCCGTCCCAACCGTCGTCCCATGCGCCGTCCAGCAGGTCGGCCGGCGACGCGGCACGGGCGCCCGGCGGGTGGACGAACGCCGGTGGCAGCCACGCGGGGCGGTCCGACGGCACCTCGCCGATCCCGCTGAGCGTCGCGATGTACAGGGTCTGCGCCGGCGGCGGTTCGGGGCTGAACCGGTGCTCCCCGGCCCGCGCCCTGGCGACCGGCACCGCGAGCAGCACGAGCAGCCCCGCGGCCAGCGCCGTGCCCCGGCGCGCCGTGCCCGGGCGGGCCGCCGGCCGGTGCAGGCTCCGGCCCGCGGCCACGGTGCCGGCGACCGCGGCCAGCAGCACCGGCACCGTGGCCAGCAGCAGCCCGGCCAGGTCCCGGGAACTGGTCAGCGGCAGCTTGCCGTACGGATCCGGGCGCCACATCGGCCCGGCCGCGACCGCGGTCACCAGCGCGGCGGCGGCCACGGTGCCGGCAGCCGCCAGCCGGGACCGCCACCACCCCGGATCCCGGGGCGGACGCGACCCGGTGACCGGCACGACCGCGTCCGGCCCCAGGACCCCGAGGTCGAGCACGGCCGGCCCCGGCCCGGGGTCGAGCCCGGCCGGGTCCCGCTTGGGGTCGAATCCGGCCGGGTCCCGCTCGGGGTCGAGCCCGGCCGGGTCCCGCTTGGGGTCGAGCCCGGCCGGGTCCCGCTTGGGGTCGAACCCGGCCGGGTCCCGCTCGGGGTCGAGCCAGGCCGGGTCAGCCGGCGGACCGGCGCCGGGCCCGGACTCGCGCAGGTCGAGGATGCCGGCGCGGCGCTCGGCGAACCACGACCGCAGCCGGGCCCGCAACCCGCCTCCGGCGCCGTGCTCCGGCAGCAGCGCGGCCGCCGACAGGCCGAGGACCGCCGCGGTGAGCAGCGCCGCCTCGGCCCGGGCGGTGGTGCCGCCGGCGGGGGCCTCAGTGAGGAAGAACGGCCAGCCCAGCCCGCCGCCACGGAACTCGGTCACGGCCACCAGCCCGGTCACGGCCGCCAGCCCCGCCAGCAGGGCGAGGCGGCGCAGGGGGCCGGTCGATGCGCGGGCCGTGCCGGCGCCGGCGACCACGAGCAGCGCCGCGGCGGTCAGGGTCGCCGACCACGGTACCGGATGGTGAGTGAGCAGGCCCAGCACGTGCGCCGCCGCGAACGCCAGGACCGACCAGCGTGACACCGCGTCGACCAGCACGCCGGCGATCCTGCCACCGTGCCGTGGCGGTCGTTGTCGGCCGACCGGCTCGTGTCCGCCCGGCCGCGCTCCTACCCGTGCCGGGAGCGGGGCCCGTGCCGGGAGCGGGGCCCGTGCCGGGAGCGGGGCGTCGCCCGCATGGTGCCGCTGAACGCCGAGCCGACCTCGTCCGACGCCGCGCGGGTCCGCACGGTCACGCCGGCCTGACCGCGCGGCCCGTCCCGGTGGCCACGCCACGCCCCGGCTCGGGCCCGCGGGTGGGCAGCGTCCAGCGGAACGTGGAACCCTCCCCGACGGTGCTCTCCACGACCAGGTCGCCGCCGTGGTCGCGCACGATCTGCCGGGCGATGGTCAGCCCCAGGCCGCTGCCGCCGGTGGCCCGGTCCCGGGCCGGGTCGGCCCGCCAGAACCGCTGGAACACGAACGGCAGGTCGTCCGGGGCGATGCCGCAGCCGGTGTCGCGGACCTCGACCACGACCGCGTCCGCCTCCGGGAACGCCCGCAGGGTCACCAGGCCGCCGCGGTCGGTGTACCTGATGGCGTTGCCGATCAGGTTGCCCAGCACCTGCCGGAGCCGGTCATGGTCGGCGTGCACGGGCAGCGGCCCGGCGGTCTCCGCGGTCAGCCGCACCCCGGCGGCCTCCGCGACGGCCAGGTGCGCGACCCGCGCCGTGTCGACGAGGTCCGCCACGTCGAAGTCGCTGCGGCGGTACGTCAGGTGCCCGGCCTCGGCGAGCGTCAGGTCCTGCAGATCGTCGAGGATCCGCCGCTGCAGCACCGCCTCATCGTGCAGCGAGCCGAACAGCTCCCGGCTCGGCGCGACCAGGCCGTCCTGCAGCGCCTCCAGGTACCCGAGCAGGTTCGACAGCGGCGTGCGCAGCTCGTGCGCGACGCTGGCGACGAGGCGGCGCTGCGCCTGCTCCGCGGCCTGCAACGCCGACGCCATCCGGTTGAACGACTCCGACAGCTGCCCCAGCTCGTCCCGGCCGGCGGCGGGCACCCGGGTGTCGAGGTGCCCGTCGGCGAGGCGCCGGGACGCGGCGGTGAGGTCGCGCACCGGGCGGCTCACCTGCCGGGCGATGACCGCCGTGCCCAGCACGACCAGCAGCAGGACCCCGCCGCCGGCGGCGAGGCCGGGCCGGCCGATGAGGCTCGCCGCGCCCTGGTCGACGGCGCCCAGGTACAGCTGCAACGGCTCCGGCGCGAACGAGGAGACCCGCTCCCCGAACGCCTTCGTCAGGCACGCCGCCGGGCGCTGCTCGCCGCGGCAGCCGACCACGAACGCCGTGTCGCCCTCCTGCTCGACGGCGTTGCTGTCCCTGACCTGCTGGCCGCAGCCGAAGTCGTCGCCGGTGCCGTTGACGACCGGGATGCCGTACCGGTTGACGGTCGTCGCCGGCGGTGCCAGGCGCTGGTCGGTGAGGCAGCGGGCGAACAGGACGGTCTGGCGGAACTCGATGATGCTCTGCAGCGTCACCGCCTCCAGCCGGTAGCCGATCTTCGCCTCGAGCTCCGGCGACGGCCGCTCGTCGGCCTCGCCGGGCGGGAACGTCAGCGTCGGGCGCGGGTCGATGAGCGCCGGCTGGCTGACCACCGGCCGGGCGCTGCGCCCGGCCATGTGGTCGGTGTCGACGGTCACCTGGCCGTAGAGGTTCGTCAGCCGGATCCGCTGCTGGTTGGCGGTCGAGACCCGCTGGACCACCTTGTCGATCCCGGCCCAGGTGCCGTGGCGCTGCGCGTACTCGCGGAACGTCTCGACGGTGGTGACCTCGTTGCGGGTCGCGGTCTGCTGCGACTCGGCGATCTGCCGGGCGGTGAGCCGGACGCTGAGCCACGCGGTGACCCCGATCGCGGTCACCGCCACCAGCAGCACCAACCCGAACACCCGCAGCCGGAAGCTCATGCTTACCCCTCGCTGAGCCGGTAGCCGCGCCCGTACACGGTCTGGACGTCTCGCCGCCGGGCACACGATGACCTGGACACCGGGGTGCCCGCCGCGGGAGGAGGCGTACTTCCGGCACGCGCTGCGGCCCCTGGCGCGCCCCGCCGAGGACGCGATCGCCGCCGTGCGCGACGCGCTGCGCGACAGCGTCCACGCCCACCTGCAGTCCGAGGTGCCGCTCGGCGCGTTCCTGTCCAGCGGCATCGACTCGACCGCCGTCGTGGCGCTCGCCCGGGAGCTGCGTCCGGGGATCCGCACGTACACGGTCGGCTTCGACGACGAGCGGTACAGCGAGATCGAGGCGGCGACGCAGACCGCGGCGGCCCTCGGGGTCGGCCTGACCGCGACCCTCGTCCACGACGACGACGTGATCGCCGCACTGCCGCGCATCGTGTGGCACCTCGACGATCCCATCGCCGACCCGGCGATCGTGCCGCTGTGGTTCCTGGCCCGCACCGCCGCCCGCGACGTCACGGTCGTGCTGTCCGGGGAGGGCGCCGACGAGCTGTTCGCCGGGTACGAGATCTACCGCGAGCCGGCCGCGCTCGCCGGTGTGGGCCGGCTGCCGGCGTCGCTGCGCCGCGGCCTGCGGGCCGTGTCGGCGGTCATGCCGGAGGGCGTGCGCGGCAAGAGCTTCCTGGACCGGGCCACCACCCCGATCGAGGAGCGCTACTACGGCAACGCCCGCATCTTCGGGCCGGCCGAGAAGGCCCGGCTGATGCGCGCCCCCGCGCAGCCGCACACGGCGGTGACGGCACCGCTGTACACGGCGGCGGCGGACCTCGACGACGTGGCCACCATGCAGTACGTCGACCTGCACACGTGGCTGCCCGGCGACATCCTCACCAAGGCCGACCGGATGTCGATGGCACACTCCCTGGAGCTGCGGGTACCGTTCCTGGACCGGGCCGTCTACGCCGCCGCCGCGTCGCTGCCGACGTCGCTGAAGGTGGCCCGCACCACGAAGTACGCGCTGCGCGAGGCGATGCGCGGCATCGTGCCCGATGCGGTCGTCGACCGTCGCAAGCTCGGCTTCCCCACCCCGACCCGGGTGTGGCTGCGCGGCGACGTCGGCGCCTGGGCCGGCGACGTCTTCGCCGACGCGGGCGTGGACCACCTGCTCGACCTCGGGCACGTCCAGCGGCTCCTGGCCGCCCACCGCCGCGGCGACGCCGACCACTCCCGCAAGATCTGGACCGTGCTGATGTTCTGTCTCTGGTACGCCCAGCAGACCACCCCCCGCCCGGTGCCGGCCCGTCCCTGAGCGGTTGTTCGGCTGCGCGGGGACAGCACCGCGCCGGCGAGCGACGCCAGGCGGTCGGTGTGCGGGTGGGGCATGGCCGGCCGGCTGCGCACCCAGGACCCGGCGGCCGGCGGCCGGCGTGCCGCTGCGCTCCGCGCTCGTCGTGCCCGTCCGCAGCGGCGAGGGCCGGCCCCTGGCAGGAGGCCGGCCCGCGCCGACGGTCAGGTGCCTCAGAGCCCGTCGGGGCCGCTGACGAACCTGGCGGTCGGTGGGGGGCCGTGGTGCCGGTGGCCAGGTAGCCCTACAGGGTGAACTGCTGCCCGGCCGGTGTCGTGCGGATCGCCAGCAGGTCCGTGTCGGTGTCGCCGTCGACGTTGCCGGTGACGAAGGACCGGTCTGCCCAGCTGTTCATGGCCGTGGCGCAGCCGGTGCACGTGGTCGAGTCCATCCACAGTGACGGGGCGGCCGGGCCGCTCCGGCCGTTCGACGTCCACTGCCAGAGGCGGCGGCCCGAGCCCGCGTCGTAGTAGGCCACGACGTCGGCCTTGCCGTCGCCGCCGAAGTCGGCCACGCGGTTGGTGACGCGGCGCGGGTCCGCGTTCGTCGCGGAGGGTCCCAGGCCGTACCACTGCGCCGGCGGCAGCAGACCGGAATCCGTGCCGGCGAGCGTGAAGATGTGGAAGCCGACCGGTCCGTCCTCGCGCATGAAGACCTGGTCTGCCTTGCCGTCGCCGGTGAAGTCCCCGCTGATCTCCTGGTTGTTGAGGGCGCCGGTGTGGACCATCACCTCGTCGATGTCGCCGTAGAGAAAGTCGACCTGGTTGCCGGTGGTCATGCCACGGCCGATCGCCAGCGGCCCGGTCGCGTTCCACATCGCGGCGGGCATGATCTTGCTGCCCTGCAGTGCACCGTCGACCCACAGGCCGAAGACGACCCGGTACTACAGCCATGGCCTTGCGGTCGTCGCGGTCCGTGACAGCACTGGTCTCACCTGGTCGTGCTCGGACCACCTCGGTACGGCGAACCTCGCGATCAAGGAGAGCACCCAGCAGTACTCCGTCCGTCGCTCAACTCCGTTCGGCGGACGACGGGGCACCCGACCCGCCAGCTGGCCGACGACCAAGGGATACCTCGGCGGCGAGGAAGACTCGGCTGCATCGACGGCGATGTCATCGGCTGCATCAGCCTGGCCAGCAACGTCATTCCCTGGGCCAAGGTCGCCAAAATCCCCAAGATCGCCGGCGCGATCAAGAAGGCCTACAAGGCATGGAACGCCTTCAAGGAGAAGCTGGCCTGGGCGAAGGGCATCCTCAAGAAGGCCGACGACGCGGCCACAGCGGACGACGCGGGCGAGGCCGTGGCGGACGCGGGCAAGGCTGATGCCGGCTGCAACAGCCTGTTGCCCGGCACGCCCGTCCTGATGGCGTCTCGGCCGGAAGTGGGAAGGTAGGTATGACACAGGTACTGGTCGCGGTGGCGGACGGCCGGACGGTCACTACGCCACCGTCGACAGCTGACGACCGGTCCGGACGGGGTCGAGGTGGTGCGGGACGTGCGGCACGTGCAGGACGTCCGGGCGCTGCCGGACGACGGCGGCACCCGGTGGGTGGCCGGCGTCGTGACGAGCCGGCAGGGCTGCCTCGTGCTCGGCCGCACCGGCGGCACCCGGCTGCGGGTGGCCGGGGCGGCGTTCGTGGCCGGTTGGGCGGACGGTTCGCTGCTGGTCGCCGACCGTACGGGCACCGCCCGCCGGCTGGCTCGCGACGGCTCGCCGCTGTGGCAGGTGCCGTTGCGGAGTTTCGCGGTGCTCGACGCCGCAGTGGACGAGGGCGCGCTGGTGAGCGTCGCGTCGGGGCGGCTGCTGTACGTCGGTGCGGACGGCGTGGTCGCCTGGAGTGCGGCGGCGCCGGAACGTGAGTCGATCCCCAAGGTGCGAGCAGTCGGCGACGGCTGGGTCTGCCTGAGCACCGCGTCGTCCCGAAGGACGGTGCCGACGGTGTGGCGGGTCGGTCGCGCCGGCGAGCTGACGCCGGTCGCCGAAGTGCCCGCCCCGCCCGACACGTGGCTCGGCTTCGTCGGCGGTGGCCGGTACCTGCTGGGCCGGGACGGCGGGACGGTCGACCTCGGCGCCGGGCAACGCGTGGCAGGGTAACGCCATGGGGATGGATCTGATCGGGCGGCGGTTGTCGGCGGGTGAGCTGCGGGCGGTCCTGGCCGACCCGGCGGCGGTGGACGAGCTGCTCTATGGCGACCTCGACGACGACGAGGCCGACATGCCCGAGCCGGAGCTCGACCTCGACAGGTCCTGGCACGTCGTGCACTTCCTGCTCACCGGCACCGCCTGGGAGGTCACGCAAGGCGCCGGGGAGGCGGTCCTCGGCGGTGTCGAGATCGGTGAGGACGGCGGCTACGGCCCCGCCCGGCTCCTCGACGCCGCCACGGTGCGCCGGATCGCCGCCGCCCTCGACACGCTGGACGTCGACGCCCTGTGCGCCCGCTTCGACCCGGCCGCGATGACCGCCGCCGACCTCTACCCGGACACCCTGCGGCTCGGCCCGGGCGACGTCAGGTCGTTCCTGGACCCGTACCTCGCCGACCTGCGCCGCTTCTATGCCACCGCCGCCACCAACGGCGAAGCGGTCCTCCTCGCGATCACCTGACCCGGGATGCGCACCCGCGTCGACCGGTCCCCGGAGGCATCGCGCTGGCCGGCTTTTGACGGCGGGCCGGCGCCCCGGCGGCGAGCGCCGGACCTGACCGGCGCACCGGGCGGACCGTGGCGATGATCACTTCGGGGTGAGTGTCGGGGGTGGCGCGGGGGCGGCGGGTGGAGGCTGGAAGCCATGTGCGCAGCCTGCCGGGTCGAGACCCACACCGAGGTGCGGAAACCGCGCAGGTTCGCGGCGCTGCGGAACAAGGACTGCCGGCCGTACCTGTTCGGGGCGGCGCTGGCCATGATGGCCGACAACATCGAGCACGTCATCACGTACTGGGTGCTGTGGGAGAAGTTCCATTCCCCGGCGCTGGCCGGGTTCCAGGTGATCAGTCACTGGGTGCCGTTCCTGCTGTTCTCGGTGTACTTCGGCTCGCTCGCCGACCGGTTCGACTGCCGGCGGGTGATCCAGGCCGGGCAGGCGCTGTTCATGACGGTGTCGGCGGCGTGGGGTGTGCTGTTCCTGACCGGCACGCTGCAGGTCTGGCACGCGTGTGTCCTGCTCGTCCTGCACGGCGTCTCCGGGGCGCTGTGGGGGCCGGGGGAGCAGCTGCTGCTGCACGACTTCGTCGGGGCCGAGGAGCTGCCCAGCGCGGTGCGGCTCAACGCCACGTTCCGCAGCCTCGGGGTGCTGTTCGGGCCGGTCGTCGGCTCGGCGCTGCTGCTGGGGCTCGGGCCGACCGCGGGGATCTTCGTCAACGTGCTGTTCTACCTGCCGCTGACGCTGTTCCTGTTCCGCACGAAGTTCACCGGGCACACCAGGGACAACGGCGTGCCGCGGGCCCGGGTGGGGCTCATGGACTCGGTACGGGTGCTCAAGGCCGTCGGCGGCAACCACACCCTGGTCAGCATGATCATCCTGGGTGGGCTGGGGTCGTTCTTCGTCGGGGCCTCGATGCAGTCGGCGATGCCGATCTTCGCGCAGGACCTCGGGGCCGGCGGCGCGCCGGCGGGCGAGGGCGTCGACGGGGCCAGCCTCGCGTACGGGGTGCTGCTGTTCGCCAACGGCGCCGGCGGCGTCATCGGCGGGATCCTGCTCGAGGCGACGGGACGGATCCGCCCGACCGTGCTCGCCGCCGTGATCAGCACCGCCGTGTACGGCGTTACCAGCCTGTGCTTCGCCGTCACCACCAGCTACCCGCTCGCGGTGGCGCTGCTGCTCGTCGGCGGCGTGGCCAACCTCGCGTCGATGTCGATCGGGCAGACCGTCGTGCAGCTGCTCGCGCCGCCCGCCGACCGGGGGCGGGTGATCGGCGTGTACGGGGTCTCCGCCAACGGGTTGCGGGCCGGCAGCGGCTTCACCGTCGGCCTGCTCGGCGCCGCGATCGGTGTGCACTGGTCGCTCGGGCTGAGCGCCGCCGGGCTGTGCGTCGGCACGGTCCTGGCCGGGGTGTACGCGCTGCGGGGGCGTAAATCGGTTCCGGTGGGTGGCGCGGCGTCCGTATGATCGCCGTACCGTGCCGAGGAAGGGGGAGGAGAGCGCCATGCGTCACCGCGTCGTCGTCCCCCAGTCCCGGCACGAGGTGATCCTGGTGTCTTCCCGGCCGCTGGTGTAAGCCCGCGCGGCTGCACCGGCCGGACCCCGCGCCGCCGAAGGCGTGGGGCAATCGCGCTGCCCTGTTCAGATCATCCTGAGAGGCCGCAGAGCCGTGCGCACCAACCACCTGTCCAGGAACCTGTCGACGACCCGCAACATCGGCATCCTCGCCCACGTCGACGCCGGCAAGACGACCATCACCGAGCGGATCCTGTTCCGCACGGGCGCCACGTACAAGCAGGGCGAGGTCCACGACGGCACCACCGTCACCGACTTCGACGCCCAGGAGCGCCAGCGGGGCATCACGATCTTCGCCGCGGCGGTCAGCTGCACCTGGGACGAGCACCGGATCAACCTCATCGACACGCCCGGGCACGTCGACTTCTCCGCCGAGGTGGAGCGGTCGCTGCGGGTCCTGGACGGCGCCGTCGCCGTGTTCGACGGCGTCGCCGGGGTCGAGCCGCAGAGCGAGTCGGTGTGGCGCCAGGCCGACCAGCATCGTGTACCGCGCATCGCGTTCGTGAACAAGCTCGACCGGGCCGGCGCCGACCTCGACGCCGCGGTCGCCTCGATCCGGACGCGGCTGCGCGTCACGCCGCTGGTCGTGCAGCTGCCGATCGGTGCCGAGGACGGCTTCACCGGCGTCGTCGACCTCGTGACCCGCCGCGCGTACACGTGGGTGGACGGCGCGATCGTCGAGGTCGACGTGCCGGACCCGGCGGAGGCCGCCCGGCGGCGCCGCCTGCTCGAGGAGACCGTCGCCGAGCTGCACGCCGGCGCCCTGGAGGAGTTCGTCGCCGACGACGCGCTCAAGGACGCCACGCTGCGCGACGCGCTGCGCGAGCTCACCGGCACCGGCGCCGGCGTGGTCGTGCTGTGCGGCTCGGCGTACAAGAACCGGGGCATCGAGCCGCTGCTGGACGCGGTCGTGGCGTACCTGCCGTCGCCGCTGGACGTCGCGCCCGTCGACCCGCAGCGCCCGGCCACCCCGGACGCGCCGTTCGCCGGCCTCGTCTTCAAGGTCCAGGCCGCCACCACCGGGCGGCTCACGTACGTGCGGGTGTACTCCGGCACGATCGCGAAGGGAGCCACCGTGCTCGACACCGGCACCGGCCGCACCGAGCGGATCAGCCGGATCCTGCACGTCCAGGCGGACCGGCACACCGAGCTGGACGACGCCTCCGCGGGCGACATCGTCGCGGTCGTCGGCGTCAAGCACGCCCGTGTCGGCAGCACCCTCTGCGCGCCGGACGCGCCGCTGGTACTGGAGGCGGCCACCACCGCGGAGCCCGTCGTCTCGGTGGCGGTGGAGGCCCGGGTCGCCACGGACACCGACCGGCTGGCCGCGGCCCTGGCCCGGCTGGTCGAGGAGGACCCGTCACTGCGCGTGCGCAGCGACCCCGAGACCGGGCAGACGGTGCTGTCCGGCCTGGGTGAGCTGCACCTGGAGGTGGCCGTGGAGAAGCTGCGCCAGACCGGCGGGCTGAGCGTCAACGTCGGCCGTCCCCAGGTGTCGTACCGCGAGACGGTCGTGGCGGGCGTCAGCGGCCTGCTGTACCGGCACGTCAAGCAGGACGGCGGCGCCGGCCAGTACGCGCACGTGCTCATCGACGTCACCCCGTCGCAGGAGCCGTTCGGGTTCGACTCGGCGGTCGTCGGCGGGCGGGTGCCGAAGGAGTACGTCAGGGCGGTCGAGGCCGGCTGCCGCGACGCGCTGCTGGAGGGCCCGCTCGGCGGTCACCCGGTGACGGGCGTGCACGTGACGCTCGTGGACGGCCAGACGCACGCGAAGGACTCCTCCGAGCTGGCGTTCCGCACCGCCGGCCGGCTCGCGCTGCAGCAGGCGCTGCGGCAGAGCACCATGGCGGTGCTCGAGCCGGTCGCGGAGGTCACCGTGACCGCCCCCGACGACACCGTCGGCGCGGTCCTCGGCGACCTCGCCGCCCGCCGCGGCCGGGTCACCGACTCCACCAGCCGCGGCGGCACGGCGGTGGTGACGGCGACGGTGCCGCTCGCGGAGCTGTTCGGCTACGCGACCCGGCTGCGCAGCCGGACCCAGGGCCGGGGCACGTTCACCACCCGGCCGGCCGGCTACCAGCCGGCCCCCGGCGGCACCTCAGGCGGCACGGCCTGAACGACGGCTGGGGCCCCACCGGCGACGGTGGGGCCCCAGCCCGGGTCGTTCGAGGAACTCGAGGAAGCGGGCGTCAGCGCGTCATCGCGGAGTACAGGAAGCCGACGATCACCAGCACGCCGATCACCCCGAACAGGATCAACGCGCCGGAGCCGCTGGTGCTGGGGCCCTCGTCGTGCAGTTCTGACGTTTCGGGCTCTTCGTCGGAAGTCACAGGATCTCCCTATACGGACTTGCGGGACATCCTAGCCTGACAACGGGTGGCCGGGCGGTCAGGTTCGCCGCTCGATCGGCAGCCGGGCCCGGGTGAACATCGCGGTACCCACCATCGCGACGGCCGGCACCACCAGGACCGCGACGGCGACGTTCGGCCACGGCACCGCCCACGGGTAGGTGTTGTCGCTCGGCCACATGCTCAGCGCCTTGCGGTTGAGGGCGGCGAGCACCGCCCACCCGGCGCCGAGCCCGGCCGCGGCGCCCAGCAGCGAGCCCAGCCCGGCGATC
This sequence comes from Dactylosporangium aurantiacum, assembly GCF_000716715.1. GTDB lineage: Bacteria > Actinomycetota > Actinomycetes > Mycobacteriales > Micromonosporaceae > Dactylosporangium > Dactylosporangium aurantiacum. Next base: position 21,106 of record NZ_JNYJ01000009.1, read on the forward strand.
ACCCCCGCCTGGCTCAGCGTCAGCCGCCGTCGCACGCCGGGCGACGCGCCGACCGCGCCGAGGGTCGCCAGGTCCGGCCGGCTGTCGACGGCGGCGAGGCCGGTCGCGATGCCGGCGGCGCCGAGCGCGATGACCGCCGCGACGATGCCCAGGACCACGAGCTCGACGGTGACGTCCGGCCGGTACGGCCACGCGACGGAGCCGTGGTAGGAGTTGCCGAGCGCCTCGGCCGCCTCGTTGAACGCGCCCATCTCGGCCCGCGTCGGCATCCGGCTGGTGGCCACCACGATGCCCTTGACCTCGACGGCCAGGCCGGCCTTCGCGACGGCCTGGGGTGACATCGCGACGAACACCCGCGACACGGCGGTGGTGGTGACGTAGCCGGGGACGGCCACGGTGTGCCCGTAGCCCTCGGGGTCCTCGCGCGAGGGCACCGCCAGCAGGACCGTGCCGTGGTCGACCAGCGACGGGTCGGCCACGACGACGCCGCCGGCGCGCAGGGTCGCCTCGGCGCGGGCCAGGTCCTCGCCGCGTGCGGCGGAGACGACCCCGACGGTCGAGCCGTCGTCGACGATGGTGGTGGCGTTGCCGCCGCCGTTCAGCACGTACCCGTTGCCCCGGCAGCGCGGGTCCCGGATCGCCTTGCGCTGCTCCTCCGGCGTGGCGTCGCCGGGCCGGTACGGGCACCGCCGGTGCACCGGCAGCACCGGCCGCAGCCAGCACGAGGCGTCCGCGGCCGCCCCCGCCGGGCAGGTCACCCCGCGCAGCTCGACGGTGGTCGCCACCGGCAGGGTCGCGGCCGCCGCCTGCACCAGCCGCGGGGTCGGCAGCGGGTCGGCGCGCTCGCCCCGGTCGCCCCAGCCGCGGGTGATCTCCGCGTACCCGTCGGGCAGCGCGGCGACCTGCATGTCCAGCTGCCGCCGCAGGTCGCTGGCGAAGAACACCCCGATGGTCACGGCGCCGAGGACGGCCGCCATCACCGCGGAGATCGCCGGCGCGGTCGAGGAGCGGTGGCGGGCCAGGTCCCGCACCGCGATCCGCGGCGCGAGCGGCAGCCGCCGGCCGAGCCGGGCGACCAGCCCGACGAGCGTCGGCGTGACCACGACCAGGCCCAGCTCGGCCAGCACCAGGCCGGCCATGACGACGGTCGAGTCGATCGCCACGACGCCGTACCCGGCGACGGCGGCGCCGGCGCCGAGCATGCCCAACCCGATGAAGAGCCAGCGGCGGCCGGGCCCGGTCCGGTTGCGCCGCCCGGCGAGGGCCGCGACCACGTCGGTGCGGGCCGCGGCGAACGCCGGCACCAGCGCCGCGCCGACCCCGGCGACGAACGCGAGCCCGGCGATGCCGAGCAGCGCCGCGGGGAAGACCCGGTACCCGCCGGCGCCGGCGTGCGCGACGTGGTCCTCGAAGACGCCCCGCAGCGCGAACGCGGCGGCGACCGCGACGGCGGTGCCGGCCACCCCGGCGACGACGCCGAGCAGCACCCCGTCGGCCAGGACGATGCGGCGCAGCTGTGCCGGGGTGCCGCCGTTGGCGGCGACGAGGGCCAGCTCCCGGCGCCGCCGGCGGGCACCGACCGCGAACGCGGGACCCGCCAGCAGCACGATCTCCAGCACGCCGAGACCGAACACCAGCACGCCCAGCCGGAACACGTCGCCGTTGCCGGACGGCCAGCTCGGCGCGTCCGGCGGCGGGTCGAGGACCACGGCGCGGGAGCGCACGAGGACGCCGTGCTGGTTGAGCGCCCGCACCTGGTCCCAGGTGATCGGGGCGGGCGTGTCGACCAGCCAGGTGCTCTGCTGCCCGGGCGGGTCGACCGGCAGCGTGCCGGGGTGCAGGACCGCGACCGGCTTCAGGTTCTCGGGCAGCTCCATCTCCGCCACGACGCGCAGGTCGCCCCGCTCCGGCAGCCGTACGGTGCCGCCGAGCCGCACCCCGAGCAGCCGCATGGCGGCCGCGTTCAGTGCGATCTCGCCGGTGGACGCCGGTGCGGTGCCGCGCAGCAGGGCCACCCGGCCCCGGTAGGCGGCGTCGGCCAGGTCCAGCTGGTGCCCCGGCAGCTTCTGCTCGCCGGTGCCGCCGCGCAGCCGCACCTCACGCTCGTCGACGAGCGCGACGCGGGAACCGGCGGGCAGCAGCGCGAGCAGGCCCTCGGCGCTCGGCGTGGGCGGCTCGGCGCGGCCCGGGCTCATCACGCTGTAGCCCTCGGCGTCCTGGGTGACCGGCCCGCCGAACTGCCAGCGCACCGACCCCTCGAACCGGCCCAGCTCGCGGTCCAGCCGCTCCGCCGGGGTGAGGGTGAACATGTCGTAGGTGACCGCCGCGAACGACAGCCCCAGCACCGGCAGCAGGATCAGCGCCAGCACGAGCGTGGTGCGGCCCTTCGCCCGGCGCGCCTCCCGCCGGGCGATCCGCAGCGGGACCAGCCAGGTCCTCACGATGTGGCCCCGTCGAGGAGGTGCTCCGGTTCGGCGAGCGGGCCGGAGGTGTCGACGACGACGCCGTCGCGCAGGAACACCACCCGGTCGGCCCACGCGGCGTGCCGGGCCTCGTGGGTGACGAGCACCCCGGCCGCGCCGGCGTCGACCTTGCCGCGCAGCAGTCGCAGCACCGCCTCGCCGGTCTGCGAGTCCAGCGCGCCGGTCGGCTCGTCGGCGAGGATCAGCCGCCGCTGCCCGACGAGCGCCCTGGCGATCGCGACCCGCTGCTGCTGCCCGCCGGACATCTCGTCGGGGAAGCGGTGCGCGTACCCCTCCAGCTCCACCTCGGCGAGACAGGCCAGGGCGGCCCGCCGGGCCCGGCGCACGCCCACCCCGTCCAGCTCCAGCGGCAGCGCGATGTTCTCCGCCGCGGTCAGGCTGGGCAGCAGGTTGAGGTCCTGGAACACGTACCCGATCCGGCGCCGCCGCAGCGCGGCGAGGGCCTTGCGGTCCAGGCCGCCCAGCACGGTCCCCTCCACGGCGACCTCACCCTCGCTCGGCGCGTCGAGCCCGCCGGCGAGGTTGAGCAGCGTCGACTTGCCGGACCCGGACGGGCCCATGACGGCGACCAGCTCGCCCGGTCGGACGGTCAGCGTCACGCCGCGCAGCGCCCGTACCGTCGCCTCGCCGGTGCCGTGGGTGCGGTGCACGTCGCGGAGCTCGAGCACGCTCATGCCGTCACCTCCGCTGCGCTGCGGCCCGCTCATGCCGTCACCTCCGCTACGCTCCGGCGTCGGCCTGAGCTCCACCCTGAGCTGCTGATTCGCAGCCCTCCGCTGCGCTGCGGGCCGCTCATGCCGTCACCTCCGCTACGCTCCGGCGTCGACCTGAGCTCCACCCTGAGCCCATGATTCGCGGCTCCTCGCTGCGCTGCGGCCCGCTCATGCCGTCTTCTCCTCATCGCGATCCGGCGCCGCCTGCGGCGCGGGGGCCGGCAGCGGGGCGTGCCGGGCCAGGCTCGCCTCGCAGTGGTCCAGCCACCGCACCTCGGCCTCCGCCTGGAAGATCATGGATTCGAGCACGAGCCGCCACGACAGGTCGGCCGGGCCGCCGGCGCGCTGCTTCATCCGCGTGTACTCCTGCAGCATCCGCATCGTGGCGGTCCGCTGCGCCTGGATGATGCGGGGCACGTCGACGCCGGGGGTCGTCAGCGCGAGCGCCAGCTTGATCGCCAGCTCGTCGCGGGGTCGGTCGCCGCGGCCGATCGGGGTCGCGAACCAGTCGGCCAGCTCGGCCCGGCCCGCGTCGGTGATCTCGTACGGTCGCTGCCCCCCGTCGTGCTCCGGCAGCGACCGCACCAGGTCGTCGCGTTCGAGCCGCGACAGGGTCGTGTAGACCTGCCCGATGTTCAGCGGCCACGTCCCGCCGGTGGACTCCTCGAACGAGGTCCGCAGCTGGTAGCCGTACATCGTGCCGCGCTGCAGCAGCGCGAGCAGACCGTACTTGATGGACATAGATACGGAGTATGCATACTCGGTATGCGGTGACGCAAGTCGCTTGCCCGACGGGCGACAGCGGACCCGCTCGCCGTCGGTGGATGTGGCGCGGATCGCGCAGTGGGTCGCCGCGCACCTGTACGCCGGCCGATAGGCTTCGCCGCATGGGGGGCGAGCTCGAGGTGCCGCTGCGCGACGGGCGGGTGCTGCACGCGTACGACACCGGCGGCGGCGACCTCGCGGTCCTCTGGCACCACGGCACCCCCAACACCGGCGCGCCGCCGTCGCCGCTGTTCGCCGTGTCGGAGCCGCTCGGCATCCGCTGGATCTCCTACGACCGCCCCGGCTACGGCGGCTCCACCCCGCACCCCGACCGCAGCGTCGCCTCGGCCGCCGCCGACGCCGCCGCGGTCGCCGACGCGCTGGGCGTGCCGCGGTTCGCGGTCATGGGCCACTCCGGCGGCGGTCCGCACGCCCTGGCCTGCGCGGCACTGCTGCCCGACCGGGTCACGGCGGCGGTGAGCGTGTCGGCGCTGAGCCCGTACGACCCGCCGTCCGACGACGGCTACTTCGCCGGGATGGCCGACGGGGGAGTCGCCTCGCTGGGTGCCGCGCTCGCCGGCCGCGCCGCGAAGGAACGGCACGAGGCGACCCCGCACGACGACCGCGACATCGGCTTCCTGCCCGCGGACTGGGCGGCCCTGTCCACCGACTGGTCCTGGTTCGGCGAGATCGTGGCCGCCGCCCAGCGGTCCGGCCCCGCGCCGCTGATCGACGACGACCTGGCGTTCGTGCGCCCGTGGGGCTTCCCCCTCGCCGCCGTGACCGCCCCGGTGCTGCTCATGCACGGCGCCGCCGACCGCATGGTGCCCAGCGTCCACGCCGACCGGCTCGCCGCCCGACTGCCGACCGCCACCCTGCGGATCATCCCTTCGGAAGGTCATATCACCGTCATGCGCCACGCCGCCGACGCCCTGCACTGGTTGCGCTCCCGATGAGCGACCGCTCCCGCGACGGGTACACCCTGACCACCGACCCGGCCCGCGTCGACGTCGACCTGGTGCACCGCTGGCTGTCGGAGGAGTCCTACTGGGCCGCCGGTCGCGCCCACGACGTCGTCGCCCGCTCGATCGCCGGCTCCCTGCCGTACAGCATCTGGCGAGACGGCACCCAGGTCGCCTTCGCCCGCGCCGTCACCGACGGTGCCACCTTCGTCTGGATCTGCGACGTCTTCGTGACCACCGCCCACCGCGGCCGCGGCCTCGGCCAGTGGCTCGTCGACGCCATCGTCGCCGACCTGTCCGCCGCCGGCCTGCAACGCTTCCTCCTCGCCACCCGCGACGCCCACGAGGTGTACCGCCGCTCCGGCTTCGAACCCCTCGCCGGCCCCACCCGCTTCATGGAGATCGACCGCCGCCCCACCCGCGGCGCGATCCTGGCCTCCCTGCCCGACCCCGAGTAGCGCCGCCGTTGGAAACCTCAGCTCAGCATGGGTTCGCGGAGGCGGCTCACTGAGCGGGCGAGGCTGATGGCGCTTGTTCCACGTCGGGACCGGCGGGGTGGGTCCCGGCCGCGTGGAAGGGCGGGTGCTGCCTCGCGGCGGATGGAATGTCGCGTGGTGGAGCCGGGTTCGCTGCCGCTCCTGCGAGCACATGGGTGTTCGGGTCCGGGCCACGGCGTCACCGGGTCGGGCCGCGGCGCCGGAGTGCCGGTGCAGCCGCGGGTCGGCAAGGCATGCGCGGCGAGGCGGGCGGTGGCACCAGGGCGTGGTTCGCGGCGGCACGGCCGCAGCGCGGCGTCGGCCGGGCGCGGTGGCCGCGGCGTTGTCGCAGGCCACGGTTTCGCGGCCGCACGCGACGCGCGCACCGGCGGCGGTGGGAGAGGCCACAGCACCGCCGGGCGGGTCGCAGAGCGTCCAGCACGCGCTGCCGGCGGATGGACGCGAACGGTTTCGCTGGTCAGCCTGGTGGCGCCCGGGCCTGTTCGTCCGACACGCGCCCGACCGGCCCGGTGGCCGTCCGTGCACGGTTGCGGGAATCCGGACACCTGCGGGAGCGCGGGGAAGGCCGGGCCGGCGGTCAGGCGTCGCCGAGCAGGGCGGTGATGTAGCGATCGATGGTGGTGACGGTCTGCGGGGAGGGCTTGACGAACTCGATGCCGACCTCGCCGGCGGTGTCGGTGTCGAGGTGGCGGACCGCGCGGCCCTGCAGCTGCAGGCGCTCGTCGCCGAGCAGCAGGGTGAGGTCGACGACCGACTCGAGGGCGGGCCGCCAGCCGTTCTTCGAGGCGCACCGCAGGCCGGAGATGCTCAGGTCGAGCAGGTCGGCCTCGGCGTGCACGGGGCCCTGGTCGAGCAGGACGGTGCCCTCGACGGCGGCGCGGTTGTGGCGGCGGCGTTCGAGGCGGTCGGTGACCTGGGCGAGGCTCTCGATGCGGGTGATGGCGGCGTGCACCGCCCCGACGAGCTGCTCGACCGAGGCGCGCTGGCTGGCGGCGACCGCGGTGAGGCGGGCGGTGACGTCGCCGACGGCGTTGACGCCCTGGCTCATGTCGGTGATGACGCCGGCCATCGCGGAGGCGTCGGCGCCGAGGGCCTCGACGGTGCTGGTGATGTCGCCGGTGGACTCCTTCGTCTTGGTGGCCAGGTTCTTCACCTCGCCGGCGACGACGCTGAAGCCGCGGCCGGCCTCGCCGGCGCGGGCGGCCTCGATGGTGGCGTTGAGGGCGAGCAGGTTCGTCTGGCCGGCGACGCCGGCGATGAGGTTGGCGATGCCGTCGACGCGGCCCAGGCTGGTGGTGACCGCGTTGATCGCGGAGTCGGCGTCGGCGGCGCGGTCCACGACGGTGCGGGTGACCCGGTCCGCGGCGGCGGCCTGCTGCTCGATCGCGTCGGCGGCGGCGAGGACGTCGTCGGCCTCCGCCATGACGGTACGCAGCTCCGCCAGGACGGCCGCGCTGGTCTCGTCGATGACCTCGCCCGCGCGGCGGCGCACGGTCTGCTCGGCGAGCTGCTGGCGCACGTTCGTCGTCGTCAGCTGCGCCTCCTTGGTGGCGCGCTCCTCGGCGAGGCTGCGTTCCTGTTCCTGCAGCGCGTCGAGCATGGCGTCGACGGCCCGGCCGAGCACGGCGATGTCGTCGGTGCCCGACGGGGCGATCCGCAGCGAGTGGTCGCCGGAGGCGATGATCTGCTCGGTGGTGCGCCGCAGCGGACCGACCCGTCGGCGCAGCGCCGCCCGTACCCCCCAGAGGATGCCGACGACGAGCAGGACCGTCGCGACCGTGACGAAGACGAACAGCTTGACCGCGGTCGCGCTGGCGGCGGCGTGGATCGGGCGGGCGGCGACGACCTCCAGCACGACGCTGCCGCCGTTGACGGTGTCGATGACGGCCTCGACCGCGATGTGGTCGTCGTCCAGGACCTTCGTGCCGATGCGCAGGTCGCCCAGGTCGCTGCGCAGCGCCGGCTGCGGGTCGGTGCCCTCGCGGGCCCGCGGGACGAGCCGCAGCGGCAGGTCCAGGGCCTGGCCCAGGCGGGCGACCCGGGCGTCGTCGAGGCGCTTGAGCAGGATCATCCCGCCGGACGGGGCGCCCTCGCCGCTGCTGGGGAACGTGCCGACGCCGCAGAAGAGGTACGGCGCGTCAGCGGACACCACGCCGCAGCGCGACACGCCGGGCTCGGCGGCCGGGTCGAACAGCTGCCGCAGCACCGCCGGGTCGCGCAGCTGCGGCGGCGGGGTGCCGTGGGTGGGCGCGTCGGTCGTCATCCCGCCGACGCGCAGGGTGCCGTCGGCGCCGATGCCGAACATGCCGTCGATGTCGTTCGCGGAGCTCTGCGCCTCCGGCGGGAAGTCCGCGGCGAAGCCGGCCCGGTCGCCGGTGCCGACGTCGCGGTACGCGTTGTCCCACACCGCGTTCGTGGCGCCGAACGCGGTCAGCAGCTGCGCCTGGGAGTCCAGGCCGATGCGGATCCGGCCGGCGTCCTGGGCGACCTGCCGGGCCTCCAGCTTCTCGAACGCCCCGGTGGTGATCAGCTGCATCACCAGGAAGGCGACGACCAGCCCGGCGAGCCCGCCTGCGGCGGGCAGCAGCAGGCGGGAGATCCGGCGTACGTTCGGGCCCACGATGACCAGTTCGGCACCGGCGGTCCGGACCTTACAGATCCGCGGCGGCGGCGCGGAAGGTCAGCGGTCGGTGCCGAGGTGGGCCATCATCGGCTCGGGGTACCGGGAGCCGCGGGCCGAGTCGGCCGGCACCGCCGCCTCGACGGCCGCCAGGTCCTCCGCGGTCAGCGAAACCGGGGTGAGGGCCTCGGCCAGCCGTTCGCGGGTCCGCGCGCCGACCAGCGGCACGATGTCCGGGCCCTGCGCGGCGACCCAGCCGATGGCCAGCTGGGCGACGGTCACGCCCTTGCGGTCCGCGACCGCCCGCAGCGCCTCGACGAGGGCGAGGTTGTGCTGGACGTTCTCCGCGGCGAAGCGCGGCCCGTGCGCCCGGAAGTCGCCCGGGGCGAGCGCCCGGTCGGCGCGCCAGTGCCCGGACAGCAGGCCGCGGGACAGCACGCCGTAGGCCGTCATGCCGATGCCGAGCTCGCGCAGGGTCGGCAGCACGTCGTCCTCGACGCCGCGGGACAGCAGGGAGTACTCGATCTGCAGGTCGGCGATCGGGTGCACGGCGTGCGCCCGGCGGATGACGTCGGCGCCGACCTCCGACAGGCCGATCTCGCGGATCCAGCCCTCCGTGACCAGGTCGGCCAGGGCACCGACGGTCTCCTCGACGGGCACCGCGGGGTCGAGGCGGGCCGGCCGGTACACGTCGACGTGATCGACGCCCAGACGGACCAGCGTGTAGCCGAGGAAGTTGCGGATGGCGGCGGGGCGGGTGTCCATGCCGCCCCAGGCGTTGTCGGGGCCGCGCAGCGCGCCGAACTTCACACTCAGCCGCACCTTGTCGCGGTCGCCGGGGCGCAGCGCGTCCCGGATGAGCAGCTCGTTGTGGCCCATGCCGTAGAAGTCGCCGGTGTCGATCAGGGTCACACCGGCGTCGATCGCGGCGCGGATGGTGGCGATGCTCTCGGCGCGGTCGGCCGGGCCGTACATGCCCGACATGCCCATGGCGCCGAGGCCGATGGTGGTGTTCTGCATGCCTCGACCATGCCGCCGCGACCGGGGCGGTGACAGCGGAGCGGTCTTCGTAGGAGCGCCGGTCCCTGGCTGCGCCCGGCGCCGGGACGCGACGATGGGGGGCATGCAACGTGACGAGCTCGCCGACTTCCTGCGCCGCCGCCGGCTGGCGATCCGCCCCGCCGACGTCGGGCTCGTGGAGGGGCCGCGCCGGCGCACCGCCGGGCTGCGCCGCGAGGAGGTCGCGCTGCTGGCGGGCATGTCCACCGACTACGTGGTGCGCCTCGAGCAGGGCCGCAGCGCGCAGCCGTCGGCGCAGCTGCTGTCGGCGCTGGCCAGGGCGCTGCGGCTGACCGAGGACGAGCGCGACCACCTGTACCACCTGGCCGGTGTCACCCCGCCGCGGACCTCCGGCGGCGTCACGCACGCGCGGGCGGGGCTGCTGCGGATGCTCGACCTGCTCGGCGACACCCCCGCCACGGTCGCCTCCGACCTGGGCGAGACCCTGGCGCAGAACCGGATGGCGATGCTGCTGCTCGGCGACCAGACCCGGTTCCGCGGTGACGAGCGCTATCACGTGTGGCGATGGTTCACCGATCCGCAGTGGCGCGCGCTGTACCCCGCGCAGGACGCCGACCATCACGGCCGGGTGTCGGTGGCCGACCTGCGGGCGACCGCGGCGCGGCGGCACGGCGACGCGGACGTCGACGGTCTGGTGCGCCGGCTGCTGGCGGCGAGCCCCGAGTTCGCGGCGCTGTGGGGCGAGCACGAGGTGGCGGTGCGCCGCTCCGACCGCAAACGCATCGTCAACCGGCAGGTCGGCCTGGTCCACGTCGACTGCGAGACGCTGGTGACGCCGGACCTCGGGCAGAAGCTGCTGGTGCTCACGCCCCAGCCGGGCACCGACGCGGCGGAGAAGCTGGCGTTGCTCTCAGTGGTCGGCCTACAGCATTTCAGTACGTGAATACCCGCTGGTATCGACTTTCTTCGCGACTCGCATTGACATCCGATAGTTAACTTTCCTATCGTTTCAGCCACCTGTCATCGTGCCGGTGGCGCCGCTTCGTCGTTTGGTTCCCGGGCATCCCCACCCTGCCCGTGCCGCCGGCCGGCCATCCGAAGGAGCACCCTCTTGTCCTCCTCACCCGCACCGGAGTCCGGGGCCGCCCGTCCCGGACGCCACCGGGCCCGGCGCTCGGCCTTCGCCGCCGGCGCCATCGCCCTCGCCACCGCCGCCGTCGGCGGCATCGTCACCCTGGCCAGCCAGCCCGCGGCCGACGCGGCGGTCCTGCCCAACGGCTTCCGCAGCGTCGGGTACATGCCCTCGTGGGCCGGCAGCGCCAACAGCATCCAGTACAGCAAGCTGACCCACATCAACTACGCGTTCGTGCTGCCGAACAGCAACGGCAGCCTGCAGGGCCTCGACAACCCGTCGAAGCTGCAGTCGATCGTGTCGCTGGGGCACGCGGCCGGCGTCAAGGTCTCCATCGCCGTCGGCGGCTGGAACGACGGCAATGACTCCGGCTTCGAAGGGCTCGCGGGCAACGCGACCGCCCGGACCGCGTTCGTCAACAACATCGTCAACCTGGTCAACCAGTACAACCTCGACGGCGTCGACATCGACTGGGAGTACCCGGACCCGGGCACCTCGGGCAACAACTACGCCGCGCTCATGTCGCAGCTGAGCACCGCCATGCACAGCCGCGGCAAGCTGCTCACCGCCGCCGTCGTGTCCGAGGGCTACACCGCCGAGGGCGTCCAGCCGGCTGTGTTCGGCTACGTCGACTGGCTCAACATCATGGCGTACGACGGCGGCAGCCCGCACGCGAACTACGACTGGTCCATCGCGTCCGTCAACTACTGGAAGAGCCGCGGCCTGCCGGCGAGCAAGGCCGTCCTCGGCGTGCCCTTCTACTCCCGGCCCGGGTACTACACGTACAGCGACCTCGTGGCCCGCGACCCGGCCAACGCCAACCGCGACTGCACCACCATCAACGGCGTGCAGGAGTGCTACAACGGCATCCCGACCATCAAGCGCAAGACCACGTGGGCCATGGCCAACGCCGGCGGCATCATGAACTGGGAGCTGTCCCAGGACACGAACACCAGCACCTCGCTGGTCAGCGCGATCTACACCACCGCCACCGGCGGCACCACGCCGACCACCGGCCCGGCCGGCCGCACCGGCCGCATCACCGGCCTGGCCGGCAAGTGCGTCGACGTGGCCGCGGCGTCCACCGCCAACGGCACCGCGGTGCAGCTGTACACCTGCAACGGCACCAACGCCCAGAACTGGACCGTCGCGACCGACGGCACCCTGCGCGCCCTCGGCAAGTGCATGGACGTCACCAGCGCCGGCACCGCCAACGGCACGAAGATCCAGCTCTGGGACTGCAACGGCTCGGGGGCCCAGGTCTGGCAGGCCCAGTCCGACGGCACCCTGCGCAACCCCAACTCCGCCAAGTGCCTCGACGTGACCGGCAACGTGTCCACCGACGGCACCCGCCTGCAGATCTGGGACTGCTTCGCCGGCGCGAACCAGCGCTGGGTCCTGCCGTAGGGCATCGCCGGCCGCCCCTGTCCTTCCCGGGTAGGGGCGGCTCCGGCCGCCCTTGTCCTTCCCGGGCAGGGGCGGCTCGCGGCCGCCCTTGTCCTTCCCGGGCAGGGGCGGCTCGTGGCCGGTCAGCGCAGCTGGACCGGCAGGGTGGTGGTGCCGTGGATGAGCACGCCGGGGCGCCAGATCAGCTCGGAGGCGGGCACCGCCAGGCGCATGGTGGGGAAGGCTGCCAGGAGGTCCCGGAACGCGATCTGCGCCTCCAGCCGGGCCAGGGGAGCGCCCAGGCAGTAGTGGATGCCGTGGCCGAACGCCAGGTGCTGGTTGTCGGGGCGGCCGAGGTCGACCTCCGCCGGGTTCGGGAAGCGCGCCGGGTCACGGTCGGCGCTGAGCAGCGAGATCGCGACGACGCCGCCGGCGGGGATGGTGACGCCGCCGTACGTGACGGGCTCCATCGCGACCCGGAACGTCGCGGTCTCCACGGGGGACTCCAGGCGCAGGAACTCCTCGACGGCGCTCGGGATCAGCGACGGGTCCCGCAGCAGGCGCCGGTGCTCCTCCGGCCGGGTCAGCAGCGTCCACATGCCGTTGCCGATGAGGTTGACGGTGGTCTCGTGCCCGGCGATGAGCAGCAGGAACACCATCGACGTGAGCTCGTCCTCGTCGAGGCGGTCGCCCTGGTCGGTGCTGGCGATGAGCGCGCTGAGCAGGTCGTCGGCGGGGTCGGCGCGTTTGGTGGCGATGAGGCCGCGCAGGTACGCGAGGAACTGCGCGGCCGCCTCCGGTACCCCGGAGCGGTCGACCGACCCGGCGACCAGCACCCCGGTCCAGCGCCGGAACTCGGCCTGGTCGTCCTGCGGGATGCCGAGCAGCTCGCAGATGACCTGGATCGGCAGCTGCACCGCGTAGTCGTCGATGACGTCGGCGCGGTCACCGGCCCGCATGGCGTCGACGAGCGCCGCGCTGAGCTGCTCCACCCGGTCCCGGAGCTGCTCCACGCGGCGCGCCGTGAACGCCTTGGCCACCAGCCGGCGCAGCCGCGTGTGGTCCGGCGGGTCGTTGGCGAGCAGGTGCCGGGTCAGCGGCCCGCTGATCTGCGGGGCGAGCGCCGCGGCGTTCGCCGTCGCGCCGACCCGCTTGGACAGCCGCGGGTCCCCGAGCGCGGTCCTGGCGTCGGCGTACCTGGTGACCAGCCACATCTCCATGCCGGTCGGCAGCTGCAGCCGGTGCACCGGGGCCTGCTCGCGCATGGCGGCATACACCGGGTGCGGGTCGTCCCAGAAATCCTGCGTGAACAGTTGCGGGCTCGGCGCGGTAGTCACCCATTCACCGTAGCCAATCATCACGGGTTTCGGTGCCCTGGTCACCGTCCGTGATGACATGCCGAGCCCGCCGGCCGCGGGCTCAGTGCTTGCCGAGCCAGTCGACGAAGTGGACGGCGCCGATGCGGGCGCCCGGGCCCGGGGTCAGCGACGTGTCGTCGAGCTCGGCGCCGAAGTACCGGGCGTGCGGGTCGGTCGTCACGTCCTGGACCGGCTCGGTGTCCTGGCGGGCGGCGAGGAACCGGCGGATGTGCTCGTCCATCCGGACGGGCTCGGGGCCGGCGAGCTCGACGATGCCGTTGACCGGGGCGGCCTGCGCGACGTCGGCGACGGTCGCGGCGACGTCGTCCGCGGCGACCGGCTGGAACAGTGCCGGTGGCAGCCGCACCGTGTCGCCGTCCAGCCCCGCCTGCGCGATGGCGTGGGAGAACTCGTAGAACTGGGTCGCCCGCACGATGGTGAACGGCACCCCGCCGGCGCTGATCGCATCCTCCTGGGCGATCTTCGCCCGCAGGTAGCCGCTGTCGGGCAGGCGGTCCGCGCCGACGACGGACAGGGCGACGAGGTGCGCCACGCCGGCGTCCCGGGCGGCGGCGACGAGGTTGCCGGCCGAGGCCCGGAAGAACTCCAGCACCGCGGTGTCCTCGAACGACGGCGAGTTCGCCACGTCGACGACGACGTGGGCGCCGGCCAGTGCCTCGGCGAGGCCTTCGCCGGTGACGGCGTTGACGCCGGTCGCGGGTGAGGCCGGCACGACGTCGTGGCCGGCGGCGCGCAGCAGGTTGACGACCTTGCCGCCGATGAGGCCGCTACCGCCGATGACGACGAACTTCATGATCACTCCTTGGTAACTCGGACAATTGTTGTCCGGGATGGGTACGTCCACGACCATACCCGGATACCCGGTGTCCGAGTCAAGTACGATGGCCGGGTGAAGATGTCGGGTGGCGTGGAGTGGGCGCTGCACTGCTGCGTGGTGCTGACCGCGGCGCCGGCGCCGGTGCCCGCCGCGCGCCTCGCCGAGCTGCACGACGTCTCCGGCAGCTACCTCGCCAAGCAGCTGCAAAACCTGTCCCGCGCCGGCCTGGTGCACTCGGTGCAGGGCCATGCCGGGGGGTACGTGCTGACCAGACCCCCGCAGGAGATCACCGTCCTGGACGTGGTGACCGCGGTGGACGGCGCGGCCCCGGCGTTCGTGTGCACGGAGATCCGCCAGCGCGGGCCGCTCGCCACACCGGCCGAGGCGTGCACGGCACCCTGCGCGATCAGCCGGGCGATGGCCGCCGCCGACGAGGCCTGGCGGGCCGCGCTGCGCGGGATCACGATCGCCGACCTCGCCCGGGACGTCACCGGCGACTACGGGCCGGGGGTGTTCGCCGGCATCCGCGCCTGGCTCGGCGCCGCCGGCCCGGCCTGAGCCCGGCCGGCCGTCCCCCGCGGGATCGGCTTGCCCCGGTCACGGCGGTGGTCCTCGGGCGCTGTCACGGGCCCAGCCGCGCCAGCGCGGTGGTCGACCGCACCCGTTACCGACTTCGACCGATTCGCCGGCGTGCGCGCGGCCGGGTCGATCGGCGACGTGGTCCCGAAGCGGGCGTTACCGGCTCACCCTCAACCCCACCACCGGCCTGCTCTCCCAGCTGCTCGGCCGGCCCGTCCCAGCCGTGGAGGTCCGGCTCTGGCGTGAGCTCGCGACCCGTCTTGATGACCACCGGGTTCAACAACGCCTGCAACCGGGGCATCCGCGGCATCCTGCCCGTCGGCGACGGATACCTGTTCTTCGGCATCAACCAGGGCTGGCGGTACTCCACCGAGCCCTCGCGACGACCCGCCCACCGCCGGCCCCGGCCGGACCACCGAGCTGATCCACGAGCTGCTCGCGCACCGAACCGACCGGTCGGGCTGCTCACGACGCTCGCCTCGGCACTGCCCGCCCGTCTGCAGGTGTAGGAGCCCGCGACAGGTCCGGGTCAGGGCCGTGCCGCGGGCGGCAACGGCGGTCGTGCCACGGGCGGCAACGGCGTCGTGCCACGGGCGGCGGCACCGTGGACCAGCTGTGCGTCGCGGCGCCGCATACTGGTGCGATGGATCATGTAGCGCAGCGGCAGGCGATGCTCGACGCGGTCCCCGAGCAGGTCGGTCCCGTCAGGGCGATCCGGCTCGTGCGGGACCTCGACGCCGACGGGGTGCCGGTCCGTCTCTACCAGGACAGCACCGTGCCGTCCGCCCCGGTCCTGCTCTACGCCCACGGCGGCGGCTGGGTCCTCGGCGACCTCACCACCCACGACGGGCTGTGCCGCCTGCTGGCCGCCGAGACCGGCTGGGCCGTCCTCGCCGTCGACTACCGCCGGGCCCCGGAGGCACCGTTCCCGGCCGCGTTCGAGGACATCGACACGGTCAGCGGTTGGCTGCGACGGTACGCCCACCAGCACGCCCTCGACCCGACCACCGTCGCCGTCGGCGGGGACTCCGCCGGCGGCCTCCTCGCCACCGTGGCCGCCCGCCGGGAACGCGACGCCGGCCGCGGCTTCGCCGCGCAGGTGCTCATCTGCCCCGTGACCAGTCCCGCCATGGACTACCCCGACCTCGGCAACGACGGCCTGTGGCCGGCCGAGATGGCGGAGTTCTGGGACGCGTTCGCCCCGCCCGGCGTCGACCGGCACCAGCCCGACCTCGACCCCTTCCTGGCCGACCCGGCAGGCCTGCCACCCGCGGTCATCGTCACCGCCGAGCTCGACATCCTCCGCGACGAGGCCGAACGCTACGCCGCCCGGCTCGCCGCCGCGGGCGTGCCCGTCATCGCGACCAGGTACCAGGGCACGTTCCACAACTTCCCGCGCAAGCTCGCCCTGACCCCCCACGCGGGCGTCGCCGTCGCCCAGATCGCCGCCGCCCTGCGCGCCCTCACCTGACACCCCCACCCCGGCCGCCGCCAACGCCCACCCCACGACCGCGCGCCGCCCGCCCAGCGGCGCACCCGCCGGCGACGCAGAAGGTTGGACTTCGGCCAGCCGCGCCATGGCGGATGACGCACAGACGCGGAAACCGGCCACCGCCGCCGAGGCGAAGGACACGCTGCCCGGCGAGCCTTTCGGCGGCACTGCGGTGGACGGCGCCGCGGTGGGCGGCGCCGCGGTGGACGGCGCTGCGGTGGACGGCGCTGCGGTGGGCGGCGCTGCGGTGGGCACCGCTGAGATGGCGGCGCGTGGCCCGGCGCGTCTGTCGGCGGCGCCGAGGCGGGCGGCGCATAGCTCGGCAGGCCAGACGGGAAGCGCCGAGGTGGCCGACGTGGAGGTCGGCGGATCCGTCGTTGGCGCGGAGTTGGCCGGGTCGCGCGGCAGCGTCGACGTAGGCGGACCAACCGGCGTCGGCAACGTCTGCGGCGTCGAGGCGCGGAGACTGCTGCGTGGCGCCGCGGTGGATGACGTGAAGGCGCGGGGACTGCTGCGTGGTGCCGCGGTGGATGACGTGGAGGTGCGTGGATTGCTGCGTGGTGCCGCGGCGGGCGACGTGAAGGTGCGTGGATTGCTGCGTGGCGCCGCGGTGGACGACGTGAAGGTGCGGGGATTGGTCCGTGGCGCTGCGGTGTACGTGAAGGTGCGTGGATCGCTGCGTGGTGCTGCGGCGGGCGACGTGGAGGTGCGGGGATTGGTCCGTGGCGCGGCAGTGGGCGACGTGGAGGTGCGTGGCGCTGCGGGGCGCGACATGGAGGTTGGCAGAGCCGTCGTCGGCACGGAGTCGGGTGGGTCGCCCGGCGCGAAGTCGGGTCGATTGGTCGGCGGCATCAATGTTCGCGGCGTGACGGTGTGGGGATCAGCGGGCGGCGTCGAGTCCTGCAGGCCAGCCGAGGCCGCGGAGGTGGACCGTGCGGAGGTCGGCGGCGTCGTCGGTGCCGCTGAAGTGGGCGGATCGGTCGGCGGCGGCAAGGCTCGCGGCGTGGCGACGTGAGGATCGGTCCGTGGCGTTGCGGTGGGCGGCGCGTACGTCAGCGGTGTGGAGGCGGGCGGGGCGGACTTCGGCAGGTCTGTCGGGGAGTTCAACGCCCGGCGATCGGCAGGTGCGCGTCTCGCCGGCGGCCGCACCTCCGCTGTCGGTGTCTCGCCCGCTGCCAGCGCCTCGGCCGCTGTCGGCGTGTCGCCCGCTGCCAGTGCCCCGGCCGCTGTCAGTGGCCGGGGCGCTGCCGGGGTCCCGCCCGGGCCTGCGGCTCCCGCCAGCACGCGGGCGTTGCGGAGGCGGGTCAGCTTCGTGGCGTGGCGGGCCGCCAGGCCGTGGGTGCGGGCCTCGGCGAACTCCGCCCTCGCCCGTGCCTTCTCCTCGTGCCGGCGGTGCCATGCGGCGGCCTGTGCCGCCAGGCGGGCGGCGCCGTCGATGACGTCCGAGCCGGATCCTGGTGCTTCCAACGAAAAATACGGTCGTGGCATGCGCCGCCTCCCCCGATAGGCGCTGCCCCACCATTCTCGAACCCGCACCCCGCCTCGTCCAGTGCCATCACCCCCAGCGACCATCCCGCCACCCGACGCTCAGTACGTGCGGTAGTGGCACCAGGAGCGGGCGGCGCGGGTGTTGAGCAGGAGCAGGAACAGGGCCGGAAGCGCGGCGCTCGCGATGGTGGACGGGGTCAGCAGGGAGGTGCTGTACGCCTGCCACGCCGCCGACGCGAGGCTCAGGACGTTGAGCAGGATCAGCACCACGCGGGCCCAGTTGCGGCCGCGCTGGACCTTGCGGCCCAGGACGATCGCGATCAGGCCGAGCACGCCGAAGACGGCGACGACGGTCGCGACGACCGGTGTGACCGCGGATGAGCGGGCGCCGAGCAGCTCACGCCATTCGCCGGTCATGTCCGAGGCCGCGACGGCGAAGAGCGCGGCGACGCCGAGCATCACCAGGCCGCCGAGGTACTGGAAGACGGCGACGACGTGCAGGGAGACCGGGGCGGTGGTGCGGGTCGCGTACACCGGCTGCGGAGGATATGCGTAAGCCATGCCGACAGCGTGCTCGCGCGACGAACCCCGCGACTCGCACGTTCATGCCAACCCCGCGAGGGCCGACCCTGCGAGGGCCGACCCTGCGAGGGCCGCCCCTGCGAGGGCCAGCCGGGGCAAGGGCCGTCATTCCTGGCGCAGCACGTACCCGTCCGACGCGCGTACCGCCGTGCGGGTGCCCAGCGGCGCCGACAGCGGCAAACAACCCGATCGATCGTCGCATGACGTCGATGCTACGACCGGTGCGGTCAGCAGGGCGGGGTCGCCCGGTACAGGTGGATCGACACGGTGGCCAGCCATGCCCAGATCACCAGGACCGCCGCGACGAACCCGAGGGTGAGCGCGGGCGCGCTGTTGCCCGACGCGATCCCCACGAACCCGGCCAGGAAGAGCGCGCCAGAGGTGTACGAGTAGCGCGCCAGCCCCCGCCGGCCGTCCCGGGCGAAGCGACGGCCCACGACCACGCACGCGGCGATGACGCACAGGAAGCCGATGCTGCCCGCCGCCAGGTGCCCGATGCCGTGCCAGCTCACGGCGCCCGGGCCGGCGGGGGTGCCGGCCGGGAAGCCCAGCCCGGGATCGGCGCGCAGCGCGCCCGCGGCGATGAGGCTGGCGCCGTACACGCCGACGAGCCGGGCCACCCACGGGGTGTCCGGCAGCGCCCGGTGCAGGCCCGTCGCGGCGGCCAGGACCATGAGCCCGGTCAGCACGAAGTTGGTGATCTGGATCCAGCCGAGATCGCCGTTGGACAGCAGGCTCCACGCGTGCCGGGTCAGGTCGAAACCTTCCCGGGTGAGGGCCTGGGCGAGGCTGACGGTCACGTAGAACGGGCCGGCGAGCACGCCGTAGCCGAGCAGGGAACGGGTGACCTGGTTGGGAAGCACGGCAGTGGTCTCCTTCGGCGAGGGTGGGCCTTCACCGGTGCCTCGAACGGGGCGGCCGCGATCCGACATCACCGACCAGAAATTTTTCGCGGCGACGCACCGGTGATCGCGGCGAAGCAGGCCCGCACCTCGGCCACGAACAGCGACGGCTGCTCGAACGCGGCGAAGTGCCCGCCGCGGTCCGGTTCGCTCCAGTACCGGATGTCGGTGAACCGGCGCTGCGCCCACCGCCGCGACGGGCGCGGGATCTCCTTCGGGAACACGGAGGCGCCGACGGGCACGGTGACCAGGTCGGTGGCCCCACCGGTGAAGCGCCGCTGCACGTCCTTGAAGCTCTCCCAGTACAGCCGGGCCGCGGACGCGCCGGTGCCGGGCAGCCAGTACAGCATCAGGTTGTCCAGCAGGTCGTCGCGGGTGAACGTGCGGTGCTCCCAGTCGGTCCAGGCCCGGAACTTCTCCGCGATCCACGCGCACAGCGCCGCGGGGGAGTCGACCAGGGCGTAGCCGATCGTCTGC
Organism: Dactylosporangium aurantiacum; assembly: GCF_000716715.1. Taxonomy (GTDB): domain Bacteria; phylum Actinomycetota; class Actinomycetes; order Mycobacteriales; family Micromonosporaceae; genus Dactylosporangium; species Dactylosporangium aurantiacum. The sequence continues at coordinate 40,400 of NZ_JNYJ01000009.1, forward strand.
GGCCGGGTCGACTGCTGCAGCGAGTAGCCGTCCTCCACGGCACCGGCCCGCTCGAGGTCGGCGAGGCTGCGCCGCTCCGTCCCGGTCAGGTCGCCGAAGGTCGCCGGGTCGGGCGGGGCGAGCGGTGGCACCAGGTGCAGCCCGACGACCCGGTCCGGGTCCTGCTGCGCGATGGCGGTGCTGACGCTGGTGCCCCAGTCGTGGCCCTGCGCGGCGAAGCGGTCGTAGCCGAGGCCCGCCATCAGCTCCACCCAGGCCCGCGCGATGCGTTCGACGCCCCAGCCGGGACCGGACGGCTTGTCGCTGAAGCCGTACCCGGGCAGCGACGGGCACACCACGTGGAACGCGGGCCCGGCCGCCGGGTCGGTCAGCGGCCCCACCACCTTCAGGAACTCCACCACCGACCCGGGCCAGCCGTGCGTCATCACCAGCGGCAGCGCGTCCGGGTCGGGGGAACGCACGTGCAGGTGGTGGATCCACACCCCGTCGACGAGCGTGCGGTACTGCGGCAGCGCGTTGAGCCGGGCCTCGGCGGCGCGCCAGTCGTAGCCGTCGGCCCAGTACGCGCACAGCCGCCGCACCCATTCCAGCGGCACCCCCTGCGACCAGTCCGGCACCGTCTCAGGCTCCGGCCAGCGGGTCGCGTGCAGGCGCCGGCGCAGGTCGTCGACGACGTCGCCGGCGATCTCGACCCGGAACGGCACGGTGCGCGTCATACCGGCCATCCTCGCGCGCACGGCGGCGGCCCGCAGCGCTGACGCGCATGTCAGGCGAGGGCGAACAGGTGCCCGGTCGGCGAATAGTCGATCTTCCAGTCGGTGTACACGCCGCACGCCCCGTCGGTCAGGCACCGCATCCCGACCGACACCCAGCGCACGTCGCCGTCGTCGCACAGCGCGTAGCCGACGGCGATCTCGAACGTCTCCCCGCCGCACGGGCAGCCGGCCTCGCCCCCGTCCTCCTCGTCGGCGACGTCGGCCGCGTCGAGCATCACGAACTCGTCCTCGCACGCCTCGCACCGCCGGGCCGCGTAGCCGGCCTCGTCGTCGACCCACAGCCGGAACTCGGTCCCGCCGCACGCCGCGCAGACCGACTGTTCGACCCGGTGCACCGGGTAGCCGCCGGCCCGGTACCGCCGCAGGTACGTGTCGAGCTCCATGACCCGCAGCGTAGAGCCCGCGAAAACCGTTCGCCGCCGATTCCCGGCCGTGGTGTCCTCTCCACATCTGGTTCTACGACCCGCCCTCGACGACGACCGGCGCCCTGCAACGCGGCCTCGGCCGCGGCGCCGCGCGGGTAGCGGAGCTGCCGGACCCGGCGACGGCGGTGACGGCCTGCGTCGAGCGGGACCACCGCTACCACTGGGCCGTCGACGAGCGCGCCGTCTACCTGGCGCGGCTCGTCCGCGACCTGCGGCTGCCGGTCGCGCGCCTCGCCGCCGTGCTGCGCGGGCCCGCCGACGAGGACAACGCCTTCGGCAACACCCTCGACGTGCTGGTGGCCCTGGGCCGCGCGGGCGACCACGCGTCGGTCGAGGTGCTGCGCGAGTACGTCCGCGACGGCCCGCGCTGGTCCGACGTCCTCGACGTGATCGGCGGTGCCTGGCCGGCCGAGCTGTGGCAGGAGTGGGCGGCGGAGGACGCCCGCGTCGCCGTGCTGGTCGAGGCGTCCCCGCTGCCGCGGTGCCCGGGCCGGCCGCTGCGCGACGCCACCGACGAGGAGCTGCTCGCCGCGGTCCGCACGGGCGGCGGCGGGTCACCGGCCGCGCTGTGGGAACTGCGCCGCCGTGGTCCGCAGCCGGCGCTGCTGGACCTCGCCGCCGCCGACCTGCCGCCCGCCCGCCTGCGCGGGCCGCTCGGCGCCGCGCTGGAGGAGCTGGGAGCGGCGGCGGTGCCGCTCGCCCGGCAGTGGGCGGCGCGGCCCGGGCACCCGATGGCGTGGACGGCGGCGGCGATCCTCGCCGGGCACGGTGACGAGTCCGACGTGCCGGCTCTCCTCGCCGCGTGGGCGTGGCTCGACCGGCGCGGGGACGACCTGTGCGGCTACGGCCTGCTCGCCGAAGGGCTGGCCCGCATCGGCGGGAGCGGCGCCCGGGCGGTGCTGCCGAAGCTGCGCCGGGCCTGGTTCAGCCCGCACTCGTCCGAGCGCGCCGCCTGCCTGCGCGCCGCCCACACCCTCGACCCGGACGGCTGCGAAGCGCCGCTCACGGAAGGGCTGTGGGACTGCGAGCGCGACGTGCGCCGGTACGCCGCCGAGCACGCGCCGCTGAGCCCGCTGGTGCGGGACCGGCTCGCCGGCCTGCGCGACGACCCTCTGGAGACCGCTGAGGTGCGCGCCGTCGCGGCCGGTCGGCTCGCCGCATGACGCGCCGGTACGCCTACGTCGGGCCGGGCGAGCTGCATGGCCTGGCGCCGGTCGGCGTCGGGGTCGTCCGCGGGGCGGCGGACCTCGACGCGTGGCTGGCCGCACGGGACCCGCGGGAGCTCGCCGAGCCGTTCACGTTCGTGGTCGACGGCGGCGGGGTGCTGCGGCTCGCGCCGCGGCGCAGCGAGCACGTGGCCTGCGCCGGTGGTGGCGACGTGCTCGCCGCGGGCGAGATGGGGTTCGTGCGGACCGCGGCCGGCTGGCGCGTCGACCGGGTCAGCAACCAGTCCACGGGCTACTGCCCCGACGCGGCGGGCAGCTGGCCGGCCGTCGCGGCGGCCCTCACCGCGGCCGGCACGCCGCACCCGGGCGGGTTCACCGACGAGGTGGTCTTCCGCCGCTGTACCGCCTGCGCCGCCCGCAACGTCGTGCACGACGGCGACCTCGTCTGCGCCGTGTGCGCCGCGCCGCTGCCGGAGCACTGGAACCTCGGTCTCAGCTGACGGCGGCCGCCGTGGCGCGCACGTGGGCCGGCAGCTGGTCCGCCGGCATGGGGCGGCCGAAGTGGTAGCCCTGCGCGTAGCGGTACCCGAGCCGACGCAGCACCTCCGCCTGCGCCTCCGTCTCGACGCCCTCGGCGACCGCCCGCAGCCGCAGCCCGTCGCTGATGCCGATGAGCGCCTCGGCGATGACCGAGTGCTCGCCCTGGTCGGTGATGTTGTCGATGAACGACTTGTCGACCTTCAGCACGTCGACGGGGCAGGTGCGCAGCAGGCCCAGCGAGGAGTGGCCGGTGCCGAAGTCGTCGAGGGCGACGTTCACGCCGAGCCGCTTGAGCTGGCGCAGCTCCTCCAGGCCCGACCCGCCGTCGAACACGGCCGTCTCGGTGACCTCCACGGTGAGGTGCCGCGGGTGCAGGCCGGCGGCGGCCAGGGTCGCCTGGACCTGCGCGGCGAAGCCGGACTCCCGCAGCTGCCGCGGCGAGACGTTGACAGAGACGTACCGCAGCGCGTCGGCGCCGAGCTCGTCGCGCCACCGGGCGGCCTGCCGGCACACCTCGGCCAGCACCCACTGCCCGACGGGGACGATGAGGCCGGTGCGCTCCGCGGCCGGGATGAACAGGTCCGGCCGGATCATGCCGCGCTGCGGGTGCTGCCACCGTACGAGCGCCTCCACGGCGACCGTGCGCGCGTCCGACAGCCGCACGATCGGCTGGTAGTACACCCGCAGCTGCCCGGTGTCCAGGGCGACGCGCAGGTCGGCGGCGGTGCGGGCCTGCTCGGCGCTGTGCTGGTCCAGCGCCGGCTCGTAGGTGACGCGGCGGCCCTTGCCCTGCGCCTTCGCCTCGTACATCGCGACGTCGGCGCGGCGCAGCAGCTCCTCGCCGGTGACCTCCGGCGGGCCGCCAAGCGACGGCGGGCCACCAAGCGACGGCGGGCCACCAAGCGACGGCGGGCCACCAAGCGACGGCGGGCCGCCAAGCGACGGCGGGCCGCCCGGCGACAGGGCCAGGCCGATGCTCGCCTCGACGACGAGGGCGTGCCCGCCGGCGTCCAGCGGGCGGCGCAGCTCCGCGGTGACGCCGGCGAGGACCTGCCGGGCCCGGTGCTCGCCGGCGGCACGGAACACCAGCGCGTACTCGTCGCCGCCGAGCCGGGCGGCCAGGCCGTCGGCGGGCCGCAGCTGCGACAGCCGGGTGGCGACCGCGCTCAGCAGCGCGTCGCCGACGGCGTGGCCGAGGTCGTCGTTGATGCCCTTGAAGTCGTCGATGTCGATGAGCGCGACCGCCACCGTGTCCTGCCCGGCGCGCAGCACGTCGTCGGTGTACTGGGTGAGCAGCCGCCGGTTCGCCAGGCCCGTCAGGGCGTCATGGGTGGCCTGCCACGCGAGGGTCTGCTGGTACTCCTCCAGCTCCCGCAGCCGGCTGTCGAGGGTGTCCAGCAGCACCGCGTTGTCGCGCAGCGCGGCGGCCTGCCGGCCGGCGACGAGCAGGACCAGCACCACCGTGCCGAGGGCGACCCCCAGCACGTCGTCGCCGCCGTCGGCCGCGTCGGCCAGCAGCAGCGTCCCGGTGGCGAGGACCGCCAGGTACGGCACGAACGGCCGGCGGGGCCGGCGCACCGCCACGGGCGGCTCGACCCCGGCCGCGCGCCGCTGCCGGTCCGCGGCCAGGCACAGGATGAAGCAGGTGAGGGGCAGGACCACCGGGGTGCCGTTGAGGTGCGGCCGGTCCGTCAGCAGCGGGGTCAGCGCCCCGCCCGTCGCGCCGCCGCCCCCGGCGAGGGCCAGCAGGTACAGCCCCCGCCGGTCCAGCGGCCCGGTGCCGGTGAACGCCACCTTGATGAAGGCGAACACGCACACCGACCCGGTCGCGACGATCGCCAGCACCGCCCACGTCCCGGTGGTGTTGCCGCCGGACCAGCGCTCCCAGTGCCGGAACACGAAGTGCCAGGCGAACGTGATCACCGTGACCAGCACGGTCGCGGTGTCCAGGCCGAAGCGCAGCCACTCGCCGCGGCTGCGCTGGGCGCCGGGGATGCGCAGCAGCCCCCACAGCATCACCAGCAGCCCCGCCAGGTACACCGCCGCGGTGAGCCCGCTGACGTGCTGCGGCGCGACCCGGCCCAGGACCATGTCGACGCCGTTGCTGGCGCCGCCCAGGCCGATGAAGACCATGCCGAGCCCGATGTGCCGCCAGAACCGCCGGGCGGCCGGCGCCAGTGCCGCGGCGGTGCTGGTCGCCCAGCACGCGTACACCGCGAACCCCACCGCGGCCGGCACCGCGACCCAGCTCACCAGCGGCGGCGTCGGCCGGGCCAACCCCACCGCGAACCACGCCTCGGCCATGACGAGCACCACACCCGCGGCCAGCACCACACCCGTCGGACGCCAGCCAGCAACCCTGCTCACACTCGCGGCATCGGCACGCCGACCCCGATCATGAACCAAATCTCAGCCGGCACTCAGCCGATCCACAGATCCGTGACGCACAGTTGATGCACCGCACCGTTTTGGAGGCACCACATGGGTCTTGTTCTCGGCATCGTGAGTCTGGTGCTGCTGCTGTTGCAGGTGCTGCTGATCGCGCGGGCCGTGCTGGACTGGTCGGTCGTGCTCGCCGGCCCGTCGGTGCAGGGCTCGGTGCGGTCCCGGGTGACCGCGGCCGTGTTCGCCGTCACCGAGCCGATCCTCGCGCCGGTCCGCCGCGCCCTGCCCCCGCTGCGCCTCGGCGGCGTCGGCATCGACCTCGCGTTCATCGTCGTCTTCCTCGCCATCATCCTGCTGCGCGCGGTCATCGGCTGACCGCCGTCACCCGCCCCGGGTGACGACACATCGACCGGACCGCTAGGCAGTGTCTTCAAAGGATCACGGGTCGGGCATGATCTGAACCGTGATTCGCCGGTATGAGCTCACGGATGCCGGGTGGGAGTCGCTGTCGCGGTATCTGCCGGCGGTGGTGACGGGTGGTCGGCCGCGGCGGGATGACCGGCGGGTGCTCAACGGCATCGTGTGGAAGGTGCGGTCCGGTGCGCCGTGGCGTGATGTGCCGGATCGGTACGGGTCCTGGCAGTCGGTGTACACCCGGTTCCGGCGGTGGGCTCTGGATGGCACCTTCACGCGGATGTTGGCGGGGATGCACGCTGACGCTGACGCGGCTGGGGACATCGACTGGCTGGTGATGGTGGACTCGACGATCATGCGGGCGCGTCAGCATGCCGCTGGTGGCGGTAAAGGGGGCGATTCGAACCCGGCGAATCGGGCACCGGTTCGGCACCGGCTCACGCCGTCGGACGATCTCGAGGTGGACTGACCACAAAGATCCACCTGGTCTGCGACGGCGCCGGCCGCACGCTCGGGTTCGTCCTCACCGGCGGCACGTCAATGACTGCACCCGCTTCACCACGTGCTCGACACGATCCGGGTCGCTCCGGGTCGCTCGGCGCGGGCCCGGCCGGGTCCGGGTCCGCCCGGAGCACGTCATCGCGGACAAGGGCTACCGCACCAAGGCCATCCGCGACCTGCTGCGACGTCGCGGCATCGGCCATACGATCCCAGAACGTGCTGACCCGCAGGCGAACCGGCGCCGCCGCGGCAGCCATGGCGGGCGGCCGCCAGCGTTCGATCCCGGCACCTACCGGCACCGCAATGTCGTGGAACGCTGCTCCAACCGGCTCAAGCAATGCCGATCCGTGGCCACCCGCTACGACAAGACCGCAACCTCGTTCCAAGCCACCGTCACCATCGCCGCGCTCCTGCAATGGCTATGACCCTTGAAGACACTGCCTATACCCGGCCGCCTCACGGCGGCCGGGTCTTTTCGTGTGCGGATCGACGGTCATAGCAAATGTCAAGTATTGACAGAACTCGTGGCGGCGGCCAGTCTTCCCTGCAAGGAAGCCTCGCAACCTTCCCCCAGATGCGATGAGCACGATCCGGCACGACGCGCCGGCGGCGGCTCCGGCGAGCGGCGCGCCGGGGTCCGGTGCCGGTGATCCCGCACGTCCCCCAACGGCAATCCCACGACACCGGCCGTACGTCACGGCGCACCCCAGCGGTGCCGCCGGCGGGCGCGGCCCGCCGAGTGGCACCCCTGATCGGAGCGTTTGTGAGAAGACTGCGGTTCAGCACGCTGCTGGTGGCGGTCGCGGCAGCGGTCGCCGGGCTGTCCGCGCCGCCGGCCCACGCGGCCGTGCCGGCGGACCTGACCACGCTGGTCAACCCGATGATCGGCACCCAGAAGGAAGGCAACACGTTCCCGGGTGCGGCCCTGCCGTTCGGCATGGTGCAGGTCAGCCCCGACACCGGGCACGGCACCGGGTACAACTACGACCACGGCAAGGTGTGGGGCTTCTCCAACACCCACCTGTCCGGCGTCGGCTGCCCCGTGCAGGGCGAGGTGCCGCTGATGCCGACCGTCGGGGCGGTCAGCTCCGCCGACCCCAACACCTACGGCCAGCCGCTCAACCACGCCCAGGAGCAGGCGACCGCGGGCTACTACCGGCTCGCCACGCCCAACGGGGTCACCACCGAGCTGACCGCGACGCTGCGCAGCGGGTGGCAGCGGTACACCTTCCCGGCGAGCACCCAGGCCAACGTGCTGTTCAACACCGCCCAGGCGCGGGGCAGCGGCACCGGGGCGCAGTCCTCGTCGATCTCGATCGTCGGCAGCGACACCGTCGAAGGGTCGGTGACGACGGCCGGGTTCTGCGCCAACTCGCCGGCGCACACCGTGTACTTCTCGGCGCGGTTCAGCCGGCCGTTCGCGTCGTTCGGCACCTGGTCCGGCAGCACGTTCACCGGCGGCAGCCGCACCTCCGGCGGCAGCGGCGCCAAGGGCGGCTGGGTCCGGTTCGACACGTCGTCGGACCGGGTGGTCACCGCCAAGGTCGGCCTGTCCTACACCGGTATCGCCGGCGCCCAGGCCAACCTCGCCGCCGAGACCAGCGCCGCCGGGTTCGACTTCGACACGATCCGCACCGCCGCCCGCGACACCTGGAACGCCAAGCTGCACAAGGCCGAGGTCGACGGCGGCAGCACCGACCGGCAGGTCGCGTTCTACACGTCGCTGTACCACTCGCTGCTGCACCCCAACCTCGCCGGCGACGTCAACGGCCAGTACCGCGGCTTCGACAACGTGGTGCGCACCGCGTCGGGGTACACGCCCTACCAGACGTTCTCGCTGTGGGACACCTACCGGGCGCAGAACCAGCTCGTCGCGCTGCTCGAGCCGCAGGTGGCCCGCGACTACGGCCTGTCGCTGCTGGCGGTGGACCGGGAGCTGGGCTGGCTGCCGAAGTGGTCCCTGGCCAACACCGAGACGAACACCATGACCGGCGACCCCGTCACCCCGTTCCTCGTCGACCTCTGGGCGCGTGGGCTGCTCAACGGGTACGAGTCGCAGGTGTACACGGCGCTGCGCAGGAACGCCACGGCCGTGCCGACGAACGTCAACGGCCGCAACGGCAACCCGTACTACGCGGCGCTGGGCTACATCCCGACCGGCGTGACGTGCAACCCGGTGCTGCCGATGGACCACGACTGCAAGTTCCCCAGCTCGGCGACGCTGGAGTACGCGGCCGCCGACTCGTCCCTGGCCATCATGGCCCGCGCGCTGGGCAACACCGCCGACGCGACCATGTTCGAGGCCCGCGGCCAGAACTACCGCAACCTGTTCGACCCGTCGATCGGCTTCTTCCGCCCCCGCAACGCCAACGGCGCCTGGGGCAGCCCGTACTCGCCGACGGACGGCTCGCACACGTTCCACGAGGCCGGCGCCTACCAGTACCAGTGGCTCGTCCCGCAGGACCCTGACGGCCTCGTCTCGCTGCTCGGCGGCAAGGCCGCGACGAACAACCGCCTCGACCAGTTCTTCGCCTACGGCAACCTGCTCACCGACCCGTCCGGGACCGCGCACAACACGTGGGTCAACGGCGCCTACGACTACTACAGCTTCACCACGTACAACCCGAACAACGAGCCGGACCTGCTCGCCCCGTACACGTACCTGTGGACCGGGCAGCCGTACAAGACCTCGACGGTGCTGCGGGCGGCGTACACCCTGTTCACCAACGGCCCCAACGGCGTCACCGGCAACGACGACCTCGGCACCATGTCCGCCTGGTACGTGTTCTCCTCGCTCGGCCTGTACCCCCTGATGAACGGCGCCAACTTCTACGGTGTCAGCACCCCGCAGTTCCCGTCGGCGAAGGTCACCATCGGCACGTACGGCAGCCAGCAGGGCGGCGTGCTGAACATCACCGCGCCGTCGGTGAGCGACAGCAACCGCTACATCGCCACCGCGTCCCTCGGCGGCACCGCGTTCACCCGCACCTGGCTGTCGCAGGCCGACATCGCCCACGGCGGCAACCTCGCCTACACGGTCGCCGGCACGCCCGGCACGTGGGGCACCGGCGCCGGCGACACCCCGCCGTCCTCGAACCACACCACGCCGCCGGCCCCCTCGGTGAACCTGGCCCAGGGCAAGGCCGCCACCGGGTCCACCGCGTGCGCGGCCGACGAGTCACCCGCGAAGGCCGTCAACGGCAGCGTCACCGGCGGCAACACCGACAAGTTCTGCTCCACCACCGCCGGCGCGTCGCTGCAGGTCGACCTGGGCGCCACGCAGACGGTGAGCAAGGTCGTGGTCAAGCACGCCGGCGCCGGCGGCGAGCAGGCCGCCTTCAACACCAGGGCGTTCACCGTGCAGCTGTCCACCGACGGCAGCAGCTGGTCGACGCCGGTGACGGTGACCAACAACGCCGATCCCGTCACCGTCCACCAGTTCACCGCCACGCCGGCACGGTACGTGCGGCTCACCGTCACCACGCCGACGCAGACGACCGACGGCGCGACGCGCATCTACGAGCTGGAGGCCTACGGCTCGGCCACCGCACCGGTGAACCTGGCGCTGAACCGCCCCGCCACCGGCAGCACCCCCTGCGCCGCCACCGAAGGCCCCGAGAAGGCCGTCAACGGCAGCACCTCCGGCGGCAACCCCGACAAGTTCTGCTCCGGCGTCGCCGGCGCGTGGCTGCAGGTCGACCTCGGCGCCACCAGGGCGATCAGCCGCTTCGAGCTGGCCCACGCCCAGGCCGGCGGCGAGCCCGCCGACTACAACACCAGGGCGTTCACCATCCAGGTCTCCGCCGACGGCAGCACCTGGAGCACGCCGGTCACGGTGACCGGCAACACCGCCGCGAACACCACCCACCCGGTCAGTGGGGTCTCCGGCCGGTACGTGCGGCTGAACGTCACCACCCCGACGCAGACCGCGGACACCGCGACCCGCATCTACGAGCTGCGCGTCTTCGGCTGAGCCCCTGGGGCGGGAACGCCTCGGCCCGGTCGTTCCGGCGACCGGGTCGGGGCGCCACGCTTCCGGCCTGCGCGCGGTCCGGTGCGGCGGCGCGGTCCGGGGCGCGGTCCGGTGCGGCGGCGCGGTCCGGTGGGGCGGCTGGCCGGCGGCGGGTCAGGCGGCTGGCCGGCGGCGGGTCAGGCGGCGGGTCAGGCGGCTGGCCGGCGGCGGACGAGGGCGACACCGAAGGCGGCGAGGCCCGCGGACAGGGCGCCCAGGCCGAGCAGGACGAGCGTGCCGGTCGACCCGCGGTTGTCGTCCCGGGCGGCGTCCGCCATCGCCGGCCGGCTGGCGGCACCGCGTGGCAGGCCCATCCGGCCGCCCGCCTCACCGATCGCCTGGGCCCGCGGTGGCCCCGCCACCGGCTGCCTGGGCGTGTCGCGGGCCTTGTCGAGGCCGCGCCCGGCCTGCTGCGCCACCCGCACCGGGCCGGTCCGGCCGGTCTGCTGCGTGACGCCCGCCGGGTGCCGTGCGGCGGCGGGATGCCGCGCCGCGGCGGGATGCCGCGCCGCGGCGGATTGCTGCGCGGCGGCGGATTGCTGCGCGGCGGCGGCGGGATCCTCGGCCGCGTCGAGCATGCCGTCGTTGACCTCACCGTCCACGGGCGCCGCGGTGACGGCCGGGCCGGCGGCGGTCGTGCCGGTGCCGGTGGGATCCGTCGCGGTGCCCGTGGAGGGCGTGGCGGTGCCGGTGGGCGCGGTGGTCTTCGGTGTCGCGGGGCGCTGGCGCGTGACCCGGTTGCGTTGGGTGGCCGCCGCGTTCGCCTTCGCCTTGGCCTTGGCCCTCGCCTTGGCTTTCGCCGCGGCCTTCGCCTTGATCTTCGCCTTCGCCCTGGCTTTCGCGGCGGCCCTGGCCTTCGCGGCGGGGTTGGCCTTGGGCTGGGCGGGGGTCCGGCCGGCCTTGCGGTCGTTGGTCCTGCCGTCGCCGGCGGGGGCGGGGATGTCGAACGTCCGCACCTTCGCGCCGCCGTCCGGGCCGGGCCGGGAGTGCTGGGCGGGGCTCGCGCACGCCGTCCCGCCGGCCGCGCCGGCGACGGCGATCCCCACGGCCAGCACGAGACCGGCCCTGACGACGTGGCGAGCGGATCTGGTGAGCACGGGCATCAGGCCCCTCTGGTACGCATATTTCCGGACAAACACCTACTGAAGGTAATTTAGCCGCTACACCGCGTGCGGGGGTGATATTCGCTGCGGTTGCTGCGAGAGTGACCGAACCGGTGCGGCGCGTCGATGGTCGGCTGATCCGCCCGGCGCCGCGCCGGCGATACGCTGCCGCCGTGACCGTGCCTCCCGCCGACCCGCGCGGGTCCGGCCCGCACCCCGCGCAACAGCCCCAACCCGCCGGCCAGTGGCCGGCCCAGCCGACCGGTCAGTGGCCCGAGCCCACCGGTCAGTGGCCGCCACCGCCGGGGCCGCAGCCCGGAGCCGGGCCCGGCCAGCCGGCATCCCCGCCCGGGTCGTGGGCACCGCCGCCCCCGGCGCAGCCGTGGACGCCGCCCGGGCAGCCGGCGCGGGCCTCGGGTGCGCTGCCGTGGATCGTCGGCGGGGCGATCCTCGGCGTCCTCGCCCTGCTCGTCGGCGCCGCCGTCCTCGTGGTCCGGCTCGGTGCCGGCGACGACGGCAACGGCAACGCCGGTCGGGCCGACCCGCCGGCCGCCGCCGGCACCGGCGCGACCGCCGCTACCCCGAAGCCGACCGCCGCCGCCCAGTCCACGCCGCCGGCGCTGCCGGACCGGCCCGGGGCGGTGACGTCGCCGAGCACCGCGCGGCCCGAGCTGGCGACCCGTCCCCTGGCGGAGGAGGGCACGCTGCGGTCCGGCACCCAGGGCGCCGCCACCGAGGTCACGTTCGTCAACGCGCGGCAGGACTTCGTCACCGTGTACTGGCTCGACTTCGAGGGCAAACGGGTCCGGTACCAGCACGTGCCCAGCGGCGCCCAGTACACGCAGCAGACCTACGCCACGCACGCCTGGCTGGTCTGCGACGCCGGCGGCGGCGCGCTCGTCATCGTCGTCGCCACCGAACAGCCCGGGCAGGTCACGGTCCGGTAGCGGGATGCAACCGGGTCGCGGTCCCGGCGGTCAGACCAGCATGAGACGCATCGCAGCGACGCTGCTCGCCGCACTCGTGCTCGCCGGCTGCGGCAGCGACCCCGCCACCCCGGACGCCGCCACGTCGTCGGCCGCGGCGGAATCACCGACGGCGCGGGCCGCGCCGAGCCCGACCGACCGGCGCTGCGCCGACCCCGAGCTCAACGACAAGCAGGTCGCGTTCCAAGGCACCGGCGCCTTCCTCACCGGCCTGCTGCTCGGCACCGGCCGGACCGTGCTCGTGCTCGCCCCGCAGGCCAGCGCCGACGCCTGCTCGTGGCTGTCCTGGGCCAGGCAGGAGGCCGCCGCCGGCTACCGCGTCCTCGCCCTAGACTTCGCCGGTGAGGGCCGCTCGCAGCGCCGCGAGAGCGGCACGCCGTCCGCTGACGTGCTGTCGGCGGTGGCGTACGCGCGCACCCTCGGCGTCGAACGCGTCGTGCTCATCGGCGCCTCCCGCGGCGGCACCGCGGCCCTCGTCGCGGCGGCCGCCGCCACCCCGCCGGTCACCGCCGTGATCAGCCTGTCCGCCCCGGACTCGTACGCGGGGGAGGACGCCGCCGCAGCCGTGCCCCGGCTGACCGTCCCCGTCCTGTACGTCGCCGCCACCGGCGACACGTCGTTCGCCGCGGACGCCCAGGCGATGTACGACGCCACCACCGACAAGCGCCGCGGCATCACGCTCGTCCCCGGCCGCCTGCACGGCACCGCCCTGCTGACGATCACCGGCGAGGGCGCGCCGGAGGCGGCCAAGGCCGTCACCGGCTTCCTCGCCACGCACGCCGCGCCCTGACGCGGACGTTGTCCCGGGCCGGCGGGGCCCGCCGCCCCATGCGGCCCGGGACACGGTGCCGCGACGCTGACCGGCATGGACAACGTCACCACACAGATCCGCACCACGCCGCGGCGTGGCTGGGCGCTCACCGGCGCCGCCGGCGGCCTCGTCGGGCTCCTCGGCATCGGCTTCGGCGCAAACCTCACCGCCGACGTCGGCGACGGCATCAAGGACAACGCGCAGCTGGTCGCCGCGATCGTCGCCCACCGCGACCTCGTCTGGGTGTACCAGGTGAGCTGCGTGCTCGCCGCGGCCTGCCTGGTCGTGTTCGCGGCCGGCCTGCGGCGGCACCTCGCCGTGCAGGAACCCGCCGGCAGCCTCGTGCCCGTCGTCGCGGCCGCCGGGGTCGGCCTGGTCGCCGCGGCCACGCTCGTCGGCGGCGGCATCTGCACCGAGCTGTACTGGGCCCTCGGCGAACCCGAACGCTGGGACCCCGACACGATCGCGGCGATGATCGAGGTCTACAACACGATCGCCTGGCTGTGGGCGGGCGCCGGGCTCAGCGCCGCCGCGGTCGCCGTGGGCGGGTTCCGGCACGGCTCGGCCAGCCGCTGGCTCGCCGCGGTCAGCGCCGTGCTCGCCGTGCTCGTCGCCGCGACCCAGGCGTTCCCCGCCCAGTACGGCGCCCTGTACCCGGGTGCGGTGTGGGTGCTCGTCGCCGGGCTCGGGCTCGGCCTGCGCGGGACAAAGTCCCGGGACGGCGGGACACCGTGATCGTTAGGGTCTGAGGCGATGCACCGCGCAGCCTGGGCCACGCTCGCCGTCGCGGGCGTGGCGGTCTGGCTGGCCATCGGCAACGGCGCCCCGCTCGCCGGCGTCAGCCACCTGCTCGCCGTCGCCGCCTGCGCGGTCGCCGGCGGGCTGGTGCTGCGGCAGCGGCCGGCCAACCCCCTCGGCCGGCTGCTGCTGCTCGGCGCCGCCTGCTTCGTGCTGCTGGAGGCGTTCGGGCAGTACGCCATCCGCGGCCTGCCGGGCGCGACGGCGGCGGCGTGGCCGCAGACGTGGCTGTGGGCGCCGGCGAACCTCGCGCTCGCCGCGCTGCCCGCGTTCTTCCCCGACGGCCGGCCCGGCCGGTGGATGGCCAGGGCGCTGTGGACCGTCACCGGGCTCGGCGCGGCCGCCGCGGTCACCGGCGCGCTGCGGCCCGGCCACAACGACCAGGTCGGCCCCGACGGCCTGGCCAACCCGCTCGGCGTGGCCGCGCTGCACGCCGTCGCGCCGGTCACGGAGCCGTGTTCACCGCCGGCGCCGGGCTGCTGTTCGTCGCCGGCGCGGCCGGGGTCGTCGCCGAGGCGGTCACCGCGACCGGGGCCCGGCGGGCGCAGGCGCGCTGGCTGGCGTACTCGATCGGGCTCGTCGCGCTCGTCGTCCTCGGCCGGCTCGGCGCCGGGCTCACCGACGGCGACCCGGACCGGATCTGGCCGTACGACGACGTGTGGTGGGACCTCGCCGGCAGCGTCTCGCTCGCCGGCATCCCCGCCGCGATCGGGGTCGCGGTGCTGCGGCACCGGCTGTTCGACATCGACCTGCTGATCAGCCGCACCGCTGTGTTCGTCGTGCTGACCGGCGGGGTCGGCTGCGCGTACCTAGTCATCGTCGGCTACCTGGGCGCCTCGTCGGTGGTGGCCGCGGTCGCCGCCGCCCTCGTCTTCGGCACCGCCCGCCACCGCGTCCAGCGGCGCGTGAACCTGCTCGTGTACGGCGAGCGCGACGACCCGTACACCGTGCTGACGAGACTCGGCGAGCGGCTCGCGGAGGTCCAGGACCCGCTGGCCGTGCTGGCCACGAGCACGGCCACGGTCCGCGAGGCGCTGCAGCTGTCGTACGTGCGCATCGACACCGACGGCGGCCGCTCCTACGAGATCGGCAACCGGCCCGCGCACCCGGTCGAGCTGCCGCTCGTCGCCGGCGGTGACACGGTCGGGACGCTGCTCATCGGGCCGCGTCCCGGGGAGGCCGCGCTCGGCCCCCGCGACCTGCGGCTGCTCACCGACGTCGCCCGGCACATCGGCCCGGCCGTGCAGGCCGGGCGGTTCGCGGCGGACCTGCAGCGCTCCCGCGAGCAGCTGGTGCAGGCCCGCGAGGAGGAGCGCCGCCGGCTGCGCCGCGACCTGCACGACGGGCTCGGCCCGACCCTCGCCGGGCTCACCATGCGCGCCGAGGCCGCCCTGGCGGTCGGCGCGGGGGAGGCGGCGCAGGGCCTGCTGGAGGAGATCGTCCGCGACGCCGAGGCCGCCGTCGTCGAGGTGCGCCGTCTGGTGGAGGGGCTGCGCCCGCCGGCGCTCGACACGCTCGGGCTGCGCGGCGCGCTCACCGCGCACCTCGCGGGCTGGCCGCCCGGCGGCCCGCACGTCGGCGTCGACGCGCCCCAGGAGCTGCCGGTGCTGCCCGCCGCGGTGGAGGTCGCCGCGTACATGATCGCCGTCGAGGCCCTGGCCAACGCACGCCGCCACGCCGGCGCCACCGCGGTGCGGCTAGGGTTGCGGCTGGACGGCGGGCACCTGCTGGTGACGGTCACCGACGACGGCCGCGCCGCCACCGCGGCGCCGGGGACGGCGATCGGCGCTGGGGTGGGCATGCACTCGATGCGTGAACGCGCCGCCGAGCTCGGCGGCACCCTCGAGGTGGTCTCATCGCCGGCCGGGACGACCGTGACGGCACACTTGCCGGTTGGAGCAGCAACATGAGCGGCCCGCAGCGCAGCGGAGGTGACGGCGTGAGCGGGCCGCAGCGGAGCGAGGAGCCGCGAACCGTGGGCGCAGGGTGGAGCTCAGGCCGGCGCCGGAGCGCAGCGGAGCGCAGCGGAGGTGACGGCATGAGCGTCAGGGTGCTGATCGTCGATGACCACGCGCACTTCCGGGCCGGGCTGCGGGCGCTGCTGGCCACCGCCGACGGGATCGAGGTGTGCGGCGAGGCCGCCAGCGGCGAGGAGGCGCTGACCGCGCTCGCCCGGCACCAGCCCGACGTCGTCCTGCTCGACCTCGCCATGCCCGGCATGGGCGGCATCGCCGCGACCCGGCGCATCCTGGAGGCCAGCCCGCACGTGCGGGTCCTGGTGCTGAGCATGGCGGACGACGACGACTCCGTGTTCGCCGCGCTGCGGGCCGGCGCCCGCGGGTACGTGCTGAAAGGCGCCAGACGCGTCGAGATCATCCGCGCGGTCCGGGTCGTCGCCGACGGCGAGGCGATCTTCGGCCCGGCGATCGCGACCCGGCTGATGGGCTACTTCGCCGCCGTCGACCGGGAGCCGCCGGCGCCCACGATCCCCGGCCTGACCCAGCGCGAGCACGAGATCCTCGGGTTCGTCGCCCAGCACCTGACGAACCCGCAGATCGCGCAGCGGCTCGGGCTGAGCCAGAAGACCGTGCGCAACCACGTCTCCAACATCTTCGCCAAGCTGCAGGTCGCCGACCGGGCCCACGCGATCGACGTGGCCCGCGAGGCCGGTCTCGGCCGGCCCGGCACCGGATGATCAATACGCCGGTCCGGTGGTGCCGCCGCCGGTAGGCTCGCTGGTGCCGGCTTCCTCCCTTTGGTTTGGACCTCGACCCACCAGCCCGGAGGTCTCAGCCCCATGCACACCGCAGCCTCGACCCCGAACGCCAACTACGGCTACCCCGTCCCCGGCCCGCAGCAGCCGACCGGCCAGGACGTGATGGACAACGTCTTCTTCGTCGGCGCCGACGACTGGGAGCGCATCCGCGCCCAGGAACGCTTCGACCACATCGTCATCGGCACCGGCCACTGCGGGCTCGCCTTCGCCGAGCGGGTTTTGCAGCGCCGCCCGGAGGCCAGGATCCTCATGCTGGAGCGCGGCACCTTCTTCCTCGCCGAGCACTTCCAGAACCTGCCGCTGCCGTACGAGCAGACCCTCGGCGGGCTGTCCGAGACGTTCCCGTGGACGCTGTCGTCGCGGACCGTCAACGGCAAGCACATCCGCTGGCAGCACGGCATGGTGCCGTTCGTCGGCGGCCGGTCCATCATGTGGAGCGCATGGTGTCCCCGGCCGACGGAGGCGGAGATGGCCGGCTGGCCACGGCCGGTCATCGACGTCGCCCACGAGTACTTCGAGTCCGCCGAGCGGCTGCTCAATGTCGTGTCGGCCAACGACATCGACAGCGGCCCGACGGCGCCGCCGCCCGGGTACCGGCCGATCTTCGGGGCGCTGCAGCACCGGCTCACCGAACGTCTCGGCGCGCACCTGGACCGGATCCCGGCCGCGACCCGGGTCATGCCGGCGCCCCTGGCCGTCGGCGCCCCGCAGCTGCACGGGCTGGACTTCGACAAGTTCGCCACGCCCGGCCCGCTGCTGGGCCTCGTCGACCGGCAGCGCCGGCTCGCCGTCGAGGGCCACGGCAACCCGCTGCACGTCCTCACCGGCTGCACCGTGCGGCGGGTCGTGTCGCAGGACGGCCGGGCGACCGCGCTGGACACCAGCCGCGGCATGATCACCGTCGGGGACGCCGACGTGGTGCTCGCCATGGGCACCCTGCCGCCGACCACGCTGATGCTCAACTCGTTCCCGCGGCTGCAACGGGCGGGTGAGCGGTTCACCGCCCACTTCATCAGCGCGGTCGTGGCGCGCGTACCGCGGCAGGACTACCCGTTCGCCGCCGAGATCGGCGACCTGGAGCTGGGCGCGATCTACCTCGCCGGGCTCGACGAGGGCAGCCAGGGCCAGTTCCACGTGCAGCTTTCCGTCCTGGCCGACCGTGACCCGCAACGCAACGCGCAGACCGCGGCCCGGCACATGCCCGACGTGGTGGCGACCGCGACGCCGGAGCAGCTGCGCACGTCGACCGACCACGTCGTGTTCGTCTGCGCGGTCCTCGGCGAGCTCGACGCCGACAACCCCGACAACTGGCTGCACCGGCACCCCGACGGGCCCAACGCCGACGACCCGACCACCAACGTGCTGCTGCAGGTGGTGCAGAACGACCGCGACGCGTCCACCTGGCACACGATGGACACCGCGACCTTCGCGATGCTGGAGGAGGTGCTGTCACCCGCCGGCGCCGGCCGGGTCGAGTACTGGCACGTCGACACCGACGGCCGGCACGGCCGCTGGCTGCCGCAGCGCCCGCCCACCGACCAGATCCGGGTGCCGGCCCTGGTCCACGAGGGCTCCACCATGTGGATCGGCGAGCACGACGACGCCCCGGTCGGCCTGGACTACCGGCCGCGCGGCGTCGACAACGTCTTCGTCACCGGCGGCTCCCTTTGGCCGCGCGGCGGCTCGTGGAACCCGACGATGACGATGGTCGCGCTCGCCCAGCACCTCGCGGACCTGCGGACCGACGCGGCGAAGAACCGGGTCCGTGACCCTCTCGGCTCCCTCGAACAGCGCCACACGCCGTACACGATGTCCTGAGGCCATTATCCTGCAGCGGTGGACTGGCTCGATGTCGTCGGCTGGGCCGGCTCGGTGGTGCTCGTCTGGTCGCTGTCGCAGGCCCGTCTGCTGCGCCTGCGGGTGCTCAACCTGATCGGGTCCGTGGTCCTCGTCGGCTACAACGCCGCGTTGAGTGTCTGGCCGATGGTCGGCCTCAACGCGGCGATGACCGGCGTCAACGCCTGGCACCTGTACAAGATCCTGACGACCCGGCACGACGAGGCCACCTACACGGTCGTGCAGGTCGGCACCGACGACACGTTCCTCGCCCACGTGCTGCGGGTGCACTGGGCGGACCTGGCGAAGTTCAACCCGTCGTTCCGCTTCGACGACGCCCCCGACCGCGCCGCGTTCCTCATCATGCGCGGCGACGAGGTCGTCGGCGTGCTCTTCCTGCGCCCCGCCGGTGAGGGCGTCGCCCAGATCGAGCTGGACTACGTCACGAAACGCTTCCGCGACGTGAGCCCCGGCGAGTTCGTGTTCCGCAGCAGCGGCCTGCTCACCGCCCGCGGCTACCACCGCGTCCGCACCCCGCCGGGCATGGTCGCCCCGTACTACGGCCGCCTCGGCTTCCAGCGCCACGGCGACCACTACGAGCTGGAGCTCGCCGACCCACCACGGGACCGCGACGCCGACTAGGCGGTGACTAGCGGATCTTGGGGTTGGGTCGTCGTACCGGTGTGGCGCGTTTCGATCTGACCGATCGTGAGTGGGCGATTCTGGAGCCGTTGCTGCCTGTGCAGGGCGGGCGCGGCGGGCGGTGGCGGGATCACCGGCAGGTGATCAACGGGATCTGCTGGGTGGAGCGAACCGGGTTGCCGTGGCGGGACATGCCGGAGCGGTACGGGCCGTGGCGGGCGGCGCGTCTGCGGTTCCGGCGATGGGCGGAGGACGGGACCTGGGCCCGCCTGCGGCAGCAGGTGATCGCCCTTGCGGAGGTGGATGGTGACATCGACTGGGAAGCGCAGGCGGACTCGACGGTGGTCCGGGCGCATCAGCATGCCGCTGGGGCTCGTAAAGGGGGCTCGATCCGGCTGATTCGCAGGCGCGGCAAGGCCTGGGTCGCTCCCGTGGGGGACTGACCACGAAGGTCCACACTATGGCCGACGGGCGCGGGCGGTCGCTCGCCACGCGGATCACGCCCGGTCAGGCTGCCGACACCAAACAGTTGATCGCATCGCTGGAGCAGATTTCGGTGACGCGGCCGGGTGGGGTGGGCCGGCCGCGGAAGAGGCCGGACTCGGTGACGGCGGACAAGGCGTACTCGTCCAAGGCGAACCGGGCGGCGCTACGGGCTCGTGGGATTGTCGCGGTGACCCCGCAGCCGAAAGACCAGATCGCCAACCGGGCAAGGAAAGGATCACGCGGCGGTAGGCGACCCGCGTTCGACCCGGACCGATACAAACGCCGGAACCAGGTCGAACGCGGCTTTGGCCGCCGCAAGCAGTGGCGCGGGCTGGTCACCAAATACGACAAGCTCCTGACGAGCTACCGGGCCACAGCCGACCTGGTCGAAACCCTCGACTGGCTCCGCGCCGTCCCCGACCGCACCCAAGATCCGCTAGTGCTCTGACCACGAACGTTCACGGTGTTGCATGACACGCCACCATTACCGTCTGGGGTCTGCCGGCCGCCTCGACAGCAGGAACATGCACCACGCGGCGGCGACGTTGACCACCACCCCTGCTCGGTCGCGGCCAACACGAGCCCGCCCGCGGTCAGCGGCGGGTCCAGCAACCGGTGCACGGCCTCGTAGCCGAGCCACCCGCCGAGCAGCAGCAGGGCCCCAGGCCGTTGGCCTGGGCGGAGAGGATCTCGGCGCGTTTCAGGCCGTAGGTGTAGCCGCCTTTCGGTGGCCGGGCCGCCAGCCGCGTCGCGACCAACGCGAGCACGATCGCGGCGGCGTCGGTGAGCATGGGCGCCGCGTCCGACAGCAATGCCGGGGGTGCCGACCTGCTGCGCCTGGTCGGCTCGATCCGCACCGGCGCGTGTCAGCCTGCGACGTGCTGCGGATGCTGTCCCCGGGCGGCGCGGCGACCCAGCCCGGCGAGGCCCTGGCCTCCAGGCGATGCGCAACCTCCACGAGGTTCAGGATGCGGAATCGAGCCCGGCATTTCCGTGATCGCGGAGGCGCTCTGGTTGATCTGGCCGCCTTCTGGGCACCAACTCGGGGTGGCCCACACTGCCGATTCGACGCTGACGGGGCGCTGGCACCGCCTGCGATTGCGCCCGCGCCTCGCCCTGGCGGCGCTGGCCGCATTCGTGATCGCGGTTCCGGTGACGCTTCTGACCCTGGCCGTGCGCAGTGGATGGGGGCCGGTGCACCAGCTCGACCTGTGGGTCGCCGATTACCTGCACGGAGCCGTCGGGTCGCGGCCGGCGCTGCTCAGCGTGCTGCTCGTCGTTCAGGACGTGCTGCACCCGCGGGTCTTCCGGGCCGCGGTCGCCGTGCTCGTAGTCGTGCTGTTCGTGCGCGGCGCGCGCCGGCTTGCCTGGTGGGCGGCGATCACCATGACCGCCGGCAGCTTCCTCGGCTTCGCCCTCAAGCTGCTCGTGGCCCGCACCCGTCCGTCGTTCGACCTGCCGCTGGACACCGCACCCGGCTACAGCTTCCCATCGGGTCATGCGTTGAACAGCGCCGTCGGCGTCTTTGTGCTGGCACTCGCGCTGCTGCCTGTGGTGCGCAGCGCCCGGTCGCGGCTGATGTTGTGGCTGGCCGGGGCGTTCGTGATCGTATTGACCGGGTTCGACCGCATCGCTCTGGGCGTCCACTACCTCAGCGATGTGGTCGCAGGCTGGCTGGTGGCCGGGGCTTTGGTCGCTGCGACCGTCGCCGCGTTCGAGACCTGGCGACGCGATGTCGGGAGGCCGCCGCATGATCCGCTGGAGGGTGTCGACCCTGAGGATGCTGAGCGGGTGATGTCATGAATTTCCGGGCGGCGGGCCGGCACGTTCTGCGCCGGGTGGTGGCGCCGGGCCTGATCGTGTACCTGGTCCTCGTCGGGTGCGGGCTGCTGCTCACCCGTCCGCTTCGGGGGATCATCGCCGGCGAGGACGAGGTCAACCGCGGCTTCGCCGAGGGCCGCACCCACGACTGGAATTTCGCCACCCACCTGATGAGCATGGCGTCCGACACCTCGACGGTCGTTCCGGTGCTGCTGGTGTCCGTGCTGCTGATGCGGTGGATCTTCCGCCGGTGGGCGGAGGCGGTGACGTTGGTGACGGCCGTGGCTCTGCAGGAGACGGTGTTCCTGCTGGTCGTGTTCGTGATTCACAGGCAGCGGCCGGACGTGCCGCACCTGGACCCCGCGCCGCCGACGTCGAGCTTCCCATCTGGGCACGCCGGGGCGGCCGTCGCGCTGTACGGCACGCTGGCAGTAATCATCGGCTGGCGCATGCGCAATGTGGTGCTCAAGGTGGCGCTGCTCAGCGTGCTGATGTCCCTGCCGTTCCTCATCAGCGCGTCGCGCATGTACCGCGGGATGCACCACCCGTCGGACGTGCTCTTCGGCGTGGCGAACGGGATCGTCTGGGTGGCGATCGCCGTGCACGCCTTCCTCCCGACGGCCGGGCAGCCACGACCGTTCCAATGGCGAGTGGTCAGGCCGCGTTTGCCCGATGATGACCGGGTAGACGCATGACCCCATCGGCGGTGCGCGGAATGTTGCGGACCATGCTGCCGAACACGACGGCGTGGAACGGCCACACCGCGGCCCGGTACCCGTATCCGACCAGGTCGCGTGGCAGGAAGACGGCCCGTTCGGCGCTCATTCGCCGGGCAGGATCCGGGCCGACCGCGGTCGTAGCTTCGTAGCAGTCGGCGGGCAGGTCGCCGGCGGCGGTCTTGCGGACGCCGGCGTTCTACGCGGTGGTGGTGATCAGCTCGGCGAGGGCGCAGCCAAGGATGTCGCACAGCGGGGACAGCACCTGCAGCGAAAGCCACTCGAGGGTGCCACTGCCGACGATCGCGCGGTGGTTGCGGAGGGACGACATGGGAAGGCTCGACCGTGCCATGGATGAGCTGACCTCGAACGTCGACCAGATCATGCGCCGAACCTGCATCGCCGACCGTGACCACGGTCGGGACTGCGCCCGGGTCGATGACCACCGTAGATAGACAGATCAAGGCCGGATGCCGGGATCGGCATTGGTGGTGGTGCTTGCTGATCGGTGGCTGGATGCGATGGGTCTGGCTGGTGCTCTGACCACGAACGTTCACGGTGTGGGTCAGGCCGCCGCTTGTGCGGCGGGCTGACCCCATCTGCGTTGGCGTTCGGAGCGGATGCGGGCGCGTTCGCGGCGTTGCGCTTTGAGGACGTCGGGGTGGCGGGCACAGCGGAGCGCGGCGAGGGTGTTGCTGCGGACTTCCGTCGGCGGACAACACCCCACAGGGTGTCGTCGCCGACGCTGTAGCAGCCGTGGAACTGCCGGACGCCGTGCAGCTTGTGGTAGTTCGCGGGGAGCCGGTCGGGGTGCCCGGCCGGCGCCCAGGTCGCACCTGCGTGCGGGCGGATGGTCAGCGGCCCGAACTCGTCGAACGCGAAGACCCGGTCCGGGAACTCGGTCATAACCTGTTCGATCCGGGCGAGCTTGACCGCCTTGGCCGGGTCGTTGGACTCCTTCCACGTCTTCGTGCGCTGGAAGGTGATGTCGTGCTTGCGCAAGATCTACCGGAGTCGTTCCCGACCGATCCGTATGTGGCGGGGCCGTGGTTGTGGGTGAGGTAGTCGGCGAGTTTGCGCAGGCTCCACCGGGTGAACGGCTGGTCGAGGGCTTCGGGTCTGGTGCTGGCCGCCGCGACGACGACCTGCTCGTCGTCTTCACTGATCAGGCGGGGACGGCCACCCGCCCACTGAGGGTTGAGGCAGGCCATGCCCATCTCGTTGAACCGGTGGATGACCTGCCGGACGGAGTCCTCATCGGCTTGGACCAGCCTCGCGATCACCGGCACGCTGTTGCCGCCGGCGGAGGCGAGGACCACCATTGCCCGGCGGAGTTTGATCGCTGAGCTGGTCCTCGTCTGGTTATTCGCAGGAGCTGCTGACCTTCCTGGTCAGACAACCGCCGCACACGCACGGGTTCTGCCATCGGCACAGCCTGAACGCAGACACGCCGCCCACCCCGGAGGCTGAGCGGCGAGTCATCCAACACCGTGAACGTTCGTGGTCAGAGCACTAGTCACCGCCTAGCCTCCTCTGGCTGGACGCGATCGGGGGAGGCGCCGTAATGATCGCCGCGCGGGCAAGGGCGGCCGTGGCGCCGCTCGCCGGGTTCTCCCTCATGCTCGTGGTGCTGCTGGCCGGGGTGCTGGCCCTGTTCCTCGCGTACGCCCGGCTGTACCCGGCCGTCGCCGCGCCGATCGACGGGTGCTGGACCGGGAGGCCGACGCGACCCTCGTCGCGCTCGCGGGCCGCACCGGCGCGGCCGAGGTCCTGCGGCGCGGCGCGGTCGTCGAGGTGGCGTGGCAGCAGTACCGCAGCGGGCTCGTCGACCCGTTGCGCGAGCGGGGGGTACGTGCCCGCCGACCTGTTCGGCGGCTTCGCGCGGTTCCTGGCCGCGCGCGGCGAGCCGGCGCTGCCCGCCGAGGTCCGGGACCGGATCGCGGTGATCACCGCCGGCCCCGGCGCCGGAGCCGTCACCGACCTGCGCCCCGCGCCGCACCTGGTGAGCGCCGACCTCGACGAGCTGCTTCGCCGGCTGGAGGCCGGCGCGTTCCAGGGGCCGGGCCTGCGCGTCATGCCGTGGCCCGAGCTGTCGGCCCGGGCCGCGACCAACGCCGCCCAGCTCGACGCGGGCGCCGCCACCTGGCAGCACTCGTGGACCGGCCCGGCGCGGCTCGTCGCCCACGACGGCACCCCGGTCCCGCTGGACGAGCTCACCGCCCGCGGCCTCGACCGGCGACCGCCGGCGACCTCGCCGCCGAGCTGGCCGCCGAGCTGGCCGCGGCGACGCCCCCGGTGACCGCGGGGCGCCCCGGCCGCCTCCGGTGGCTCGCGTCAGTCGTGGCGGGCGGTATTCGGGGCGGGGATGCCGGCGACCTCGGCGGCGAGGCGGGCGTGGCCGTCGAACAGGGCGTCGCGGCCGGCCTCGTCGATCCAGTCGAAGTGGCCGTACGCCTCCAGGGCGGCGAAGCCGTGCAGCGTCGACCAGGTGTGCAGCATCGCCTGGAACGTCTCCGGCGGGATGGCGGTGGCAAGGTGCTCGTTCTTCTGGGCGGCGCACTCCGCGATGACCGGGTGGACGTCGCGCAGCCGCGGCGGGCCCAGCACCCCGCGCTCGATGGCCTGCACGAACAGCGACGACAGCTGTGACATGGCGCGCTGCGCGGCCTCGGTGGTGGGGCCGTCGACGGGGGCGGCGTAGCCGGCCACGGGCAGGCCGAGGATGAGCGCGAACTGCTGCGGCTCCTGCCGGGCCCACTGCCGGTAGGCGTGCGCGACGGCCAGGAAGCGGGCGCCGATGTCCTCGTCCGGGACGGCGTCGCGGGCCTCCGCCACGACGCGGCCGAGGTCGTTGTACGCGTCGGCGATGAGCGCGCTGAGCAGCTCGTCGCGGTCGGCGAAGTACCGGTACAGCGCGGGCGGCGTCATCTCCATGGCGCGGGCGATGTCGGCGAAGCGGAAGTCGACCGTGCCCGTCTCCCGCATGTGGGTGAGCGCGGTGAGCTTGATCTCGTCGATGGTCGCCGCTCGGGCCTTCTCGCGTCGGGGGGCCGAGCGGCTTGACGTGCTCATTGTTCCTCCTGATGACCGTTGCGTTAAGCATCGTTACAGACGTGAAGGCGCTTGACAAGTGACGTGGCGTCGTGTTGGTTAATAGTCGTAACGCTACTGATGCCCATTCACTCATAAGCCCAAACCAGGCGGGGACAACCATGACCGAGCTCGTCACACAGCCGAAAGAGCCCGACCTCCCGAATCCCGTGCTCGGCCCGCTCGGGCGGCTCGCCCGGGTGGCGTACCGGCGCCGCGGCCGCACCCTCGTCGCCTGGGCCGTCGCCCTCGTCGCGGCCGTCGTGCTGTCCATGGCGTTCGGCGGCGAGTTCGCCGCCGACTACTCCGCGCCCGGGTCGGACTCCAAGGCCGCGCAGCGGCTGCTGCAGGAGCGCTTCGCCAGCCAGTCCGGCGCGACCGTCACCGTCGTCGTGCGCGCCGACAACGGCGTCGCCGGCGCGAAGAGCGACGTGCAGGCGCTGCTGGCCAAGCTCGCCACCGCGCCGCACGTCGCCGGCGTCGCCGACCCGTTCGCCGCGCCCGGCGGGATCTCCGCCGACGGCCGCACCGCGGTCGCCGACCTGCGCTTGGACGTGGTCAACCCCGACGACATGCCGGTCGAGGCCAGCCAGCGGCTGATCGACATCGCCGGCGAGTTCGGCCGCGACGGGCTGAAGGTCGCCCTCGGCGGGCAGAGCATCCAGCGCGCCGAGCAGGGCGAGATCGGCTCCGAGGGCATCGGCCTGGCCGCCGCCATCATCATCCTGCTGCTCATGTTCGGCTCGGTGATCGCCGCCGGCCTGCCGGTCCTCGTCGCCGTCGCCGGGCTCGCCGTCAGCAGCACCCTCACCGGGGTGCTCATCCGGTTCGTCGACGCGCCCGACTGGTCCACGTCCCTGGCCACCATGATGGGCATCGGCATCGGCATCGACTACGTGCTGCTCATGGTCACCCGCTTCCGCGAGTGGCGGGCCGCGGGCCTGGACCCGGAGGCGGCGACCGTCGCCACGCTGGACACCGCGGGCCGCTCCGTCATGGTCGCCGGCAGCACCGTCGTGGTCAGCATGCTCGGCCTGTTCGCGATGGGCCTGTCCTTCATGCGCGGCGCCGCGCTCGTCACCATCCTCGGCGTCGTGGTCGTCCTGGCCGCCAGCGTCACCCTGTTCCCGGCGCTGCTGGGCTACCTCGGCAGGCACGTCGACCGGCTCCGCCTGCCGCTCGGCCGGCGCGCCACCGTCACCGTCGCCGCCGGCGGGCACGTCGAGCCGGGCCGCGGCTGGCTGCGCTGGAGCGCCCTGATCCAGCGGCACCGGTTCGTCTCCGCCCTGCTCGGCGTGGCGATCCTGCTCGCGCTCGCCGCCCCGTTCCTCGGCGTCCGCTTCGGCTTCCCCGACGCCGGCAACAACCGCGAGGAGACCACCACCCGCCAGGCGTACGACCTCGTCGCCGACGGGTTCGGCCCGGGCGCCAACGGCCCGCTCGTCCTCGCGGTGCAGCTGCCCCGCGCCGGCGACACCGCGGCGCTGGACAAGCTCGCCGCCGCGCTGCCCGGCGTCGACGGGGTTGCCGCCGCGATGCCCGCGCAGGTCAATCAGGACGGCACCACCGCGGTCGTCACCGTCCTGCCGCGCACCGGCCCGCAGGACGCCCGCACGGAGGACCTCGTCGAGCGGCTGCGCGACATGCTGCCGCAGACCGTCGCCGGCACCGGCGCCGAGGTCCACGTCGGCGGCGTCACCGCCACCGCCATCGACAGCACCGCCAACATCGCCCGGCGGATCCCGCTGCTCATCGGCGGCGTGGTGCTGCTGTCCATGCTGCTGCTCCTGGTCTCCTTCCGCAGCGTCGCCGTCGCGGTCAAGGCGGCCGTGATGAACCTGCTGTCCGTCGCCGCCGCGTACGGCGTGGTCGCCCTCGTCCTGCAGGGCGGCTGGGCCGGCCGGCTGGTCGGCATCGACACCGAGACGCCGCTGCCCGCGTTCGTGCCGGTGCTGATGTTCGCGGTGCTGTTCGGCCTGTCCATGGACTACGAGGTGTTCCTGGTCAGCCGGATGCGCGAGGTCTGGACCCGCACCGGCGACAACCGCCGCGCCGTCACCGACGGCCTGGCCAGCACCGCCCGCGTCATCACCGCCGCGGCCGCCATCATGATCGCGGTGTTCGCCGCCTTCATCCCGAGCCCCGACCTGGTTCTCAAGGTCATCGGCGTCGGCATGGCCTCGGCGATCCTGCTCGACGCGACCGTGGTGCGCCTGCTGCTGGTGCCGGCCGTCATGCACGTCCTCGGCCGGGTCAACTGGTGGATGCCGAGGTGGCTGGCCAGGGTCCTGCCCGAGCTGCACGTCGAGGGCAAGGCCGAGGAGCACCTGCCGGCCGAGCACAAGGAGCTGGTCGCCGCCGGCTGACCCCGACCGGCGGGCGCCCCGGCACACACCCGTGTGCCGGGGCGCCCCTGTATGCCCGGCGTTCACCCGAGGTCCCAGCCTCAGCGGATCGGCGGTCATCGCGCGCTCCCGCGGCGCAAGCTGCGGATCCGCCACCAGGGCGACCGGTTCGGCGGCACCGACGACACGACGGTCCACGTCGAGATCAAGCAGCGGGTCAACCGGGTCACGCAGCAACGGCGGGTGCCGCTGCGGTACCGGCCTGCGGGTAACCCTCGACCACCGGTCCGCGCCCGGGACCGCTGGGTCCACCGGTTCACCCAGCGCGACGTGCTGATCCGGCAGTACCGGCAGCTCCTCGCCGGCTGCGCCGCGTTCCTGGCAGTGCTGACGCTGGTCTTCGGCACCGACCGGGTCCAGCCGTTCGTCACCGGCCCAGGCTGAGGGGCAACTCGACCCTCGCCGGACTGACCAGAAACGGTCAGGCCGGGGAGGGCGGGTTCCGTCCCGGCGGCGGCGCAGCGCCCGGCGGGATCGGCCGGACCGTGCTGCGGGCGGAACAGCCCGAGACGCTTGCCTGGCTGATCAGTTTCGACACGAACGTCGACGGCCGCCGCCACGGGCCGGTTCAGGGTGGTGGCCTGGGACCACAACCTCACCTTCCGCGGCACCGCCGACCAGGGCCCCTACGACGCCGGCCGCACGCCCGGCCGGCTGGGCGGGCACCGGCTCCACACTGGACGCGATCACGAAGGTGCCCGGCAACGACCCGGCCGCGAGCGCCGGCGGCGCCGAACGGCTGCGGACCCTGCTCGTGGCCCGCACCCAGCACCTCGCCGCCGACCGGTCGCCCGACGCGCTCCGGGTCGTGGCGGCGGGCGCGGGGTCAGGCGGACAGCACCCGGCGCAGGACCGCGGGGGCGAACAGCGTCTGCGGCGGCGCGGTCAGGTTCACCACGCGGTGGAAGGCCACCGCCACCTCCGGCGAGGTCTCCGCGGCGCGCAGCAGTCTGGCGATGTACCAGTTGAAGAACCGCACCTTCGCCGTCCGCCGGCCCGGCACGGACGGGAACGCGAGGTCACCGCCGACGGCCATGTCCCACGGCGTGTCGATCACCGTCGACGCCCTGGCGTAGAAGCGCCGGGGCAGGCCGGCCAGCCCGTCGCGCAGCGCCGCGCGCAGCTCCAGCGCCTCCAGCGCGGCGACGGTCATGCCCTGGCCGTAGATCGGGTTGAAGGCGCAGATGGCGTCGCCGAACGCGACGAAGCCCTCCGGGTGGCGTCCGATCCGTTCGTACCGCCGGCGCACGCTGGCCGGGACCCGGAACGGCCGGGGCGGGGTCAGCGGCCGGGACCGGTGCACGACCTCGGCCAGGTCGGCGATCGGCAGGCGGGTCGCGTAGGCGGCGAAGCCCTCCTCGTCGGTCGGCGGCACGTCGTCGCCGAGGCCGGCGAGGGTGAGGATCCAGCGGTCGCCCTCCATCGGCAGCAGCGCCGCGCCGAACGGGTACCGCGGCGTCACGCCGGTCAGCACCCCGAGGGTGCCGCCGGGCAGGGGTGCCCGCTCGTACTCGCGGGTCGCGTACACCACGCCGGCCATGACGCTGTCCTGCTCCGGCGGTGCGTAGCCGAGCTCGGCGAGCCAGGTGGGGCCCCGGTTGCCGCGGCCGGTGGCGTCCACGACGAGGTCCGCGGGCAGCGCCTCGGTGGCGCCGCCGGGGCCGAGCGGCACGACCCGGGCGCCGGTGACGGTGCCCGCCTCGTGCAGCAGCCCGGTCGCCTCCAGCCCGCCGCGCAGCCGCACGTTGGGCAGCTTGCCGACGCGGGCCCGCAGGTAGTCCTCCAGCGCGGGCCGGCTGACGGCCAGGACGACGAGGTCGGACGCGGCGCGGGCCATCGGCGCCGGGCCGTTGTGCCAGGCGAACCCGGCGTGGATGTCGACGGTGAGCGCCCCGGCGGCGACGAGCTCGTCGGTGAGCCCGGGGAACAGCTCCTCGAGGATCTCGCGGCCCCGGGCGAACAGCATGTGGGCGTGCCGGCCCTGCGGGACGCCCTTGCGGGCCCCGCTGCCGGTGAGGTCGTCGCGGTCAAGGACGGTGACGGTGTCGAAGGTCTCGCTCAACGCGCGCGCGGCGAGGAGCCCGGCGATGCTCGCGCCGAGGACGACCGCGCTGGTGGTTGCTCTGCTCATGCCCCCAGACGACCATTGGTCATCGGCGATGCATAGGTAGAAGTGCGCACAGCGCGGATCAGCGGGTGTCGCGGGTCACCGTCATCTCGGGGGTGCCGGACGGGCAGGTGAAGGCCATCCGGACCAGGTCATTGCCGCGCCGGAACTCGACGGCGGCGGTCGCGGCCGGACCGTTGTGTTGGGTTTCCGTCTTGTACGGCCGGATCGCCGCCGCCGTGACGACCCGGACCTGACCGCCGCCGGCGCAGGCGACCTGGACGGTGCCGGCCTCCGTGGTGAACGTGACCGGGCGGGTCGGCGCGGGCGACGGGCCGGCGGTCCCCGGCGGCGGTGCCGTGCCGGTGACGGTGGCCGCGCCGCCCGGCGGCGCGGCCGGCGACGACGCCGAGCCGTCGGTGGCCGAGCCCGGCAGCTGGCCCGGCTGCTGGCCCGGCTGCGTGGCGGACTGTGCCCCGCCGGTCGGCCCCGCCGCCGCGCCGCCGGCGGACCCGCCCGCGGCGGTGTCGGGCGCGGCCGTCACCGCACCGGCGGTGCCCTGCGGCCGGTCGGCCCGGTCGATCGCGGCGGCCAGCCACGGCAGCCCGGCGGCGAGCAGCAGCACGACGGCGGCCAGGGCGTACCAGCGGGCGCGCGACCGCGTCGGGTCCGGCACGGCGGCGTGGTGCGCCGGGACCCGGGCCGGCAGTGGTGCGGCCGCCGTGGCCGGTGCCGCGGCGGACGGCTCCGGATCGGTGGCGGCGGCCAGGACCGCGGCGGACGTGGACGACTCCGGGTCGGCGGCGGCGGCCAGGACCGCGGCGACCCGGCCCGCGGAGGGGCGGGCGGACGGCTCCTTGTCCAGGCACGCCATGCACAGCCGGGCGACCGCGTCGGGCACCCCGGGCAGCGGCGGCAGCGGCACCGGCGGGGTGAAGACGTGGTCGCGGATCAGCTGGGTGGTGGTGCCGGCCGGCCACGGCAGGGTGCCGGCGAGCAGCCGGTAGAGCAGCACACCGAGGGCGTAGACGTCCGAGGCCGGCACGACGTGGCCGGACAGCCGCTCCGGCGCCAGGTACGCGGGGGTGCCCAGCACGTCCTCGACCGGCTGCGGGCCGACGGGGGCGGCGAGCCCGAAGTCGACGAGCTTCGCACCGCCGTCGGTGACCATGATGTTGGCCGGTTTGACGTCCTGGTGGACCAGGCCGGCCGCGTGCGCCGCGGCGAGCCCGGCGGCGACACCGGCACAGATGCCGAACACCTCCGCGGGCGGCAGCTCCCCGGCGTCGACGTGCTGCTGCAGGGTGCGGCCCCCGACCAGCTCCATCACCAGGAACGGGAAGCCGTCCTCGCCGAAGTCGTGCACCTGGGCCAGGTTGCGGTGCGACAGGGCGGCCGCGGCGCGGGCCTCGCCCATGATCCGCTCGCGGGCGGCCGCGTCGCGCAGGTGCAGCACCTTGACCGCGACCGCCCGGTGCAGGACCTCGTCACGGGCCTGCCACACCACCGACATGCCGCCCGAACCGAGCAGCTCCTCAAGGCGATAACGCCCGCCCAGCAGCAGCTCACTCATCGCGACCATCCTGCACCATCGATGGCCGAAGTCCATCATCGGCAACCGCCGTTTCCCTGTGCCGCGCCCGTCCGCTGCCGATAGGAGTCGGGGAGGCTGCCGTGACCACGATCTTGATCATGCTGGTATGCGCCGTGGCGGGCGCGGGGATCGGTTTCGCCGCGGGCCGGCGGCGCACGGGCGGCTGGGACGCCGCCGCCGCGGTGCTGCGCCGCGCCGCCGCCGGCGACCTCACCGGCCGGGTCCTGGCCGGCGCGGACCCGCAGGTCGCCGCGGCCGTCAACGGCACCCTCGACCGGGTCGCCGGCATCGTCCGGCAGGTCGCCGCGGCGAGCGGTGCCCTCACCGACGCCGGGCGGCAGCTGGGCGGTGTCGTCGAGGAGATGCTGACCTCCGCCGAGCGGTCCGTCGCCGCGTCGCAGCGGGTCCTGGACGCCGCCCGGGACGTGCACGCCCAGGTGACCAGCGTCGCCGAC
This sequence comes from Dactylosporangium aurantiacum, assembly GCF_000716715.1. Lineage (GTDB taxonomy): Bacteria > Actinomycetota > Actinomycetes > Mycobacteriales > Micromonosporaceae > Dactylosporangium > Dactylosporangium aurantiacum. The sequence goes on from NZ_JNYJ01000009.1 coordinate 72,245, forward strand.
GGGGCGAAGCAGCTGGACACCAGCATCGGCGAGATCTCCCGCAGCAGCACCGAGGCGGCCACCGTCGCCGCCGACGCGGTGCGGGTCACCGACGCCACCGGCAGGACCATGACCCGGCTCGGCGACTCGTCGTCGGAGATCGGCGCGGTCATCAAGGTCATCACGTCGATCGCGGAGCAGACCAACCTGCTCGCGCTCAACGCCACCATCGAGTCCGCCCGCGCCGGGGCGATGGGCAAGGGCTTCGCCGTCGTCGCCAGCGAGGTCAAGGATCTGGCGCAGGAGACCGCCACGGCCACCGAGGACATCACCCGCCGCATCGCCGCGCTGCAGTCCGACACCACCGGCGCCGTGCAGGCGATCGGGCGGATCACCGACGTCATCGGCCGGGTCAGCGGGTACCAGAGCACGATCGCCCGCGCCGTCGAGCTGCAGAGCAGCACCACGGCCGGGATGAGCGGCGGCATCGGCCGGGCCGCCACCGGCGCCGCCGAGATCGCCGACACGATGACCGCCGTGGCCGCCAAGCGCAAGGAGGCGCACGACACGGTGCTGCGGGCCCGCGACCTCACCACCCGGCTGGACCGCCTCACCACCGACCTCGCCGGGGCGGTCAGCGGATTCACCATCGGCTGACCCCGACCCCGCGGCCGGTCCTCACCGTTCGGGTGGTGTCGTGGCGGTTCCCGCCCTGTGACCGCACGGACGGCTGAAACTGGTGGTACCGGAAGCGAAGCACGCGATCGCACAAGCTCACCGGAAGCGAGACGGCCGGCCCGGGTGGCCGCGGGCCGGCCGGCGCTCGCAAGGGTGCATGATCGGGGGCGTGACCGTCCTCGTCGTCGGTGCCGTCAACACCGACCTGGTGATCGAGACCGCCCACATCGCCGCCCCCGGCGAGACCGTCATCGCGGCCCGGTCCTCGACCGGCCACGGCGGCAAGGGCGGCAACCAGGCCACCGCCGTCGCCCGCCTCGGCGGCGCCTGCACCCTCGCCGCCCGGGTCGGCGCCGGCTTCGACCCCGCCTCCCTGCCCGGCGTGGACACCTCCGCCCTGGTCCACGACGCCGCCCCGACCGGCCTCGCCGTCGTGCTCGTCGCCGCCGACGGCGAGAACGCGATCACCGTAGTGCCGGGCGCCAACGCCAACCTCGCCCCGGCCGACATCAGGCTGCCGCCCGGCCCGCCCGGCGTCGTCCTGGCCAGCCTCGAGGTGCCCCTGCCCGCGGTCGCCGCCGCCGCCCGCCTCGCCCGCGCCGCCGGCTGGCGGGTCGTGCTCAACCCGGCGCCCGCCGTCGCCCTCCCGCCGGCCCTGCTCGCCGACGTCGACGTCCTGGTCCCCAACGAGCACGAGCTGGCCGTGCTGGGCTCCCCCGCCGACCTGCTCGCCGCGGGCGTGGGCGCCGTCGTGGTGACCCTCGGCGCGGCCGGCTGCCGCGTGCACCGCCCCGGCGGCACCACCACCGTGCCCGCCCACCCGGTGCACGCCGTGGACACCACGGGCGCCGGCGACGCGTTCTGCGCCGCCCTGGCGTGGGCCCTGGACACCGGCCGCCCCCTGGACGAGGCGGTCCGGCTGGCCTGCGTCGCGGGCGCGCTCGCCACCCGCGCGGTCGGCGCCCGCGCCGCCCTGCCGGCCGCCGCCGACCTGAGCCGTGCAGCATCGTCTGCCGGCCGTTGACCGGGATCTGATCCGGGGCGCCGTGACCGGTGATGACGGCGGCGGCCCGGTTGACCGGTGGCCTCACCCGTCGGTCCTCACCCCGGCCCGCCCTCGGGTGACGGAACGCGGCGACGGCTGGCACACTTGCCCCATGTTGCGACGGATGCGGTGGGTTGTCGTGCCGGCGGTGGCACTCGTGGTCTTGACGGCGCTGCCCTCGGCGGCCCACGCGCGGCCGGCCGGTGGCGCGGGCGGCACCTCGTTCCTGTCGGACCTGTCGCTGCACGACCTGACGATGATCGTGGCCGGCATCGGTGTCTTCGGCGCGCTGCTGATCGTCATCGGCGTCGTCGCGCTGCGCCGGTCCCGCGCCGCCCGCCGGGCGTCCATCGCCCCCTGACGCGTCCGAGGACCGCGACCGCCGGACGGCCCATTGACTTCTGCGGATGCTCGCCCACAATTTCCATGGGCGGTCACAGAAGGGAATAGCGATGGGCATTCGCACAAGTCGCATCCTCGTGCCGTTCCACGGTGAGGGATCCGGCGTCGCCGAGCTGACCTGGGCGCAGCTCGGGATCTGGCAGACGATGCGCGACACCGGGCTCAGCATGAACATCGGCGGGACCGTGCCGATGCCGCCCGGCACCACCGTGCAGGGCATGGAGATGTTGCTGCGCTACCTCGTCGGCCGCCACCAGGCGCTGCGGACCAGGCTGCGGTTCGACCCCGACGCCACCCGGCAGGTCGTGTCCGCCGAGGGCGAGCTGACCCTCGAGGTGCTGGACACCGACGACGACCCGGCCGCCGCCGCCGAGCAGCTGCGCTCGCGGTACGAGCGGACCCCCTTCGACTACGAGCACGAATGGCCGGTGCGGATGGGGGTCGTGCGCCACGGCGGCGAGGTGACCCACGTCGTCGTGCTGTACTGCCACGTCGCCGTCGACGGCTCCGGCATCGACGCGATCGTGCGCGACATGGCCAACCTCGACCCCGAGACCGGCACGACCACGGCGCCGGTGTCGGGCCTCACCCCGCTGGAGCTGGCGGCGAAGCAGGCGACCCCGGCCGGGCGGCGGCAGAGCGAGAAGTCGCTGCGCTACTGGGAGCAGCTGCTGCGGTCCATCCCCGCGCAGCGTTTCGGCGTCTCGGACGACCCGCGGCGGCCACGGTACTGGGAGGTCACCCGCCGCTCGCCGGCGATGCACCTGGCGATGCAGCTGGTCGCGCACCGTACCGGCGCCGGCGTCGGCTACGTGGTGCTCGCCGCCTACTCGGTCGCCCTGGCCAGGCTGACCGGGCGCAGCCCGAGCGTGGCGCAGCTGGTGGTGAGCAACCGGTTCCGCCCCGGCTGCGCCGACTCCGTCAGTCAACTGGCCCAGCTGGCCATCTGCGCCGTCGACGTGGCCGACGCGACCTTCGACGAGGTCGTCGCGCGGGCCTGGACGGCGGCGACGAACGCGTACATGCACGGACACTTCGACCCCCTGGCACTCACCGCGATGCTGGAGCGGGTCCGCGCCGACCGCGGCGACGTCGACTTCTCGATCATCGTCAACGACCGGCGGACCCGGGACGGCGCGCCGCCACCGGCGGACCTCGCCACGCCGCAGCAGCTGCGCGCCGCGCTGCCCCGCTCGACCAGCTGGTGGAACCGGAAGGTCGACGTGCTCGACGCCGAGCTCAACATCAGCGTCGACGCCGCGCCCGACGCGGTGGACGTGTCGATCTGCGCCGACACGCACCGGCTCGGCCCGGCCGAGATCGAGGCCCTCGCGCAGGAGATGGAGCGGGTCACGGTCGAGGCGGCGTTCGACCCGGCCGCACCGACCCGGGTCGGCGCGCCGATCGCGGCGGGCGGCTGAGGAGCAGGGTGGGTTTCCGGTTCGACGTCGTCGGGGTGGGGGCGCTCAACTTCGACTCGATCGCCCCCGTCTCGACCGCCGCGCGGTCCCTGCTGCGCGGCGCCGTCGACTGGGGCGGCGAATGCCGGGTGGGCGCGGCCACCGTGGACGCGGCGATGCGCACCGTGCCCGCCGCGGCGGTCCGGGTCGCGGTCGGCGGGTCGGCGTACAACACGGTCGCCGCGCTCGCCCACACCGGCGCCGGGCTGCGGCTCGGCTACATCGGCGTGGCCGGCCGGCTGCCGGCGCCCGGCGCCCCGATCGTGCAGCGGCTGCGGCGGCTCGGCATCGACACCGAGCACGTACGGGACGTGCCCGGCGAGCTCAGCGGCGTCTGCCTGTCCCTGGTCGAGGAGGGCGAGCGGACGCTGCTGGTGCACCCCGGCGCCAACGACCGCATGGCCGCGCACCTGGAGTCGCGCTTCGAGCAGGTCGTGCAGTACCTGTCGGCGGCCAGGACCGTGCACGTCACGTCGCTGCTGGACGAGCGCAGCCCCGCCGTCCTCGCCGACATCCTGGCCACGGTCCGCGACCGCAGCCCCGAGACGGTGCTGACGTTCGACCCGGGGCACGTGTGGGCGGCCGGCGGCGCCGCCCCGGTCGCGGCCCTCGCCACGATGGCCGACCACGTGCTGGTGAACGAGCGGGAGCTGCTGGCCCTCGGCGCCACCGGCGACGACACGTGGGCCGCCGACCGGATCCTGCGCGTCGGCCGGCCGGGCCGGGTCGTGCACGTCAAACGCCCGTCGGGGGTCACCACGTTCACCCGCTCCGGTCCGCTGCTGCGGGCACGGTTCCACCCGCAGGACACCGTCGCGCCCGACCTGGTGCGGGACGCCACCGGCGCCGGCGACCTGTACGCGGCCGGCGTGCTGGCCGCGCTCGCCGGCGGCACCCACCTGTACGACGGTGTCCGGCTCGGCCTCGCCCTGGCCCGGCACAAGCTGCTGCACCTGGCCGACGCCGGCCACGCCGACCTCGCGGCGGTCTTCGACGACTGGCGGCAGACCACCCCGCGCACGCCGTCACCTGCGCTACCCCTCCGGCGCCGCCGCGAGCCAGGACTGAGGTACGCGAAGCCGGCGCGCACCGCGGCGGCGCCCAGGTGCCCGCCGACCGCGAAGCGCGGCATCCCAGCGCCCGGGTGGCACCTGGAAGCCACGCCGGCGGTGCCACCACGCTGCTCAGCCGTCGATCGCCAGGCCGCGGCGGCCGGTGGCGTTGAGCTGCTCGACGGTGAAGCGGCCCGGCCAGTCGCGCTCGTAGTGCTCCTCCGGGAAGTCCGCCGGGCTGGAGCCGGTGAGGAACGCCGCGCGCACCGACGCGCTGTACGCCTCGTTGCGCGGGCACCACGGGGCGGCCGGGATGTACATGACGTTGCCCCAGCCGCGCTGGTCGGTGACCGGTGCCACCGAGTGGATCATGTCGCAGTGCCACCAGACGGAGTCGCCGGCGCGCACGTCGGGGATGCCGCTGAGCGCGCGCAGCAGCGGGCCGTGCCAGCGCTCGTCGCCGGCGGGGAACGCCTGGTTGACCGTGACGCCGCACATGTCGTCGTCGGCGACGTCGGGCAGCAGCGGGCGCAGCATCAGCCAGGCCATCGCGCCCGGGATCGGCACCGTGTGCAGCACGCCCTGGTCGTGGTCCATGTCCGACAGGGCGGTCCAGCCCTGGAACGTGCGGAACGCCGAGCACATCGTCGAGCCCGGGTACTGCGGCCCGGCGGTGCGGTAGGCGGCGTCCCACGGGTCGTACTGCTCGACGCTGCCGTCGAACAGGTGCCGGAACGCCTGCTGGTAGGCCTGCGTCAGCCACAGGTCGAGGGTGCCGGGGTCGAGGTGCGCGCCCAGCCCGCCGGAGGTCGCGCCCGGCGGGCGGCGGCGGATGCGGTCCGGGTACATGGCGTCGCGCCGCGGGTCGAACCACCGCACCCCCTCGGACTCGTGCTTCCACAGTCCGTTGAGGAACGCCTGCACGGCCGCCATCCGGTCGCTCTGCCGGGCCTGCATCTGCGGCTGCGACCAGTAGATCGGGTAGATCTCGGGCTTGGACGCGACGCTGCCGAAGAAGTCGTCGGCCGGGCCGCGGTACTGCTCGAAGAAGGCGTTGCGTTCGACGTACGAGACGATCTCGCGATCCCAGCCGAGCGCCTGCTCCCGGTCGAAGTGCCCGCGCACCACCAGGCAGCCGCGGCGGCGCAGGTGCGCGAGGTCGGCCGCGGACACCGTGCCGGCGGCGATGTCGGCGTAGTCGATGACGGGCCAGACGGTCTCGCCGCGCTCGCGGGCCGCCTCGATGTCGGCGACCTCGGCCTCGACGCCCCGCTGGACGACGGCGAACACCTCCTCGACCGTGCGCCCGGACGCCGCGATCCGCGCCCTGATCGCGGCCTTGACCTCGCGGGTCGCCGCGCGCAGGTCATCGGGCGTGGTCTCCCAGTGCGGCAGTGCGGTCTGGACCGGCATGGCGTCGCGCTCCTTCTAGTCAGGACTCCTTACTAGATGACCGTACGGCGGGTCGCGGTTTTAGGCAAGAGTCCTGACTAGAATCGCCGCGTGACGCCGGTCAAGCCTTCGCTGGAGCTGCTGCGCTCCCTGTCCGACGAGCACGTGCTGCGCGCCCTCATGGACGCCGGCCGGCTGACCAGGGCGGAGCTCGCCGCGCTGGCCGGCATCTCCAAGCCGACGGTGTCGGAGAGCATGCGCCGGCTCACCGCGTCCGGCCTCGTCGTGGACACGGGGGAGCGGACCACGGGCCGCGGGCGGATCGGCACGTACTACGGGCTGTCACCGTCGGCGGGGACCGCCCTGGCCATCGACATCGCGCCGTCCGGGGTGGTGGCCGAGCGTCTCGACGCGCACGGCACCGTCCTCGCCCGGGCCGCGCGGCCGGTGGAGCGCCCGGCCAGCGCGGAAGGGGTGGCGGCGGCGCTGGTGGCGGTCGCCCGCGAGCTGACGGGCGGTGCTTCGGGCCTGCCGGGCGGCGGTGGTCCGGTGCGGGTGGCGGCCGTCAGCGCCGCCGACCCCGTCGACCGCGGCACCGGCCGGCTCGTCCACCTGCCCGACGCCCCGTTCCTCGTCGGCGACCTGGACCCGGTGCAGCTGCTCGCCCCGTACGTCACCGGCCCCGTCACCGTCGACAACGACGTCAACTGGGCCGCCCGCGCCGAGCACGCCGGCGACGACTTCGTCTACGTGTACCTCGGTGAGGGCCTCGGCTGCGCGGTCGTCAGCGCCGGCGAGGTCCTGCGCGGCCACGCCGGCTTCGCGGGCGAGATCGCGCACCTGATCACCACCGGCCCCGGCGGCCGCGCGATGCCCTTCACCGACGTGTTCGCCGCCCTGCGCCTGCGCCGCCCCGACTCCACCGCGATCCACGTGCCGTCCCTGCTCGCCGCCGCCCCCGGCGTCCTGCCCGTGATCGGCACCGCCGTCGCCGGCGTCCTGGCCGCCGCGGTCGCCCTCGCCGACCCGGCGCTCGTCGTGCTCGGCGGCCCCTGGGGCAGCCACCCGCCGGTCCTCCAAGCGGTGCGCACCGCCTTCGCCGGCCTGCCCCGCCACGTCCCCGTTCGCGCCGCGGCCCGCACCGACCACCCGTCGCTCGCCGGCGCCCGTACCCACGCCCTGCACGCTCTGCGCGCCGCCATCGTCACCGCCGCGTCGAGCTGACCCGGGCCGGTCTTGCGCCGGCGCCGCGGTCGCCGGATCCAGGCCGTGCCGGCGGGGCCGGTTCAGGTCCCGTACGCGATCGGCAGGTGGGTCGGGCCGTACACGGCCTCGGTGGGCGGCAGCCAGTCGGCGGGGCCGTCGGCGCGTGGGGCGGGCAGGGCGGCGGCGAGCCGGGGCAGGGACTCCTGCAGCTCGACCCGGGCGAGGGCGGCGCCCAGGCAGAAGTGGATGCCGCCGCCGTACGTGAGGTGCGGCGCGCCGATGCGGGTGATGTCGAACGTGTCGGCGGCCGGGAACACGCGCGGGTCGCGGTTGGCGGCGCCGGTCACCGGCAGTACGCAGCTGCCGGCAGGCAGGACCAGGTCGTTGACGGTGACGTCGGACTTCGCGATCCGAGGTACGCCGAGCAGCGCCGACGGGCAGTAGCGCACGACCTCCTCGGCGGTGCGGGCGGCGAGGTCGGGCCGGTCGCCGAGCAGCCGCCACTGCCCGGGGTGGGCGAGGAACGCCGCCATCGCCGTGCCGAGCTGGTGCTGCACCGTGCCCTGGCCGGCCGACATCAGGGTGACGACCATGGCGCGCAGCTCGGCGCCGGTGAGCCGGCCGTCGGTGACGAGGGCGCTGAGCAGGTCGTCGCGTGGCTCGCGGCGGCGCCGGGCGAGCAGGTCGTCGAGGAACGCGTCGAGGCCGGCCAGGGCGGCGGTGATCCGGTCGCGGTGGGCGGCGACGTCCATGCCGAACAGCAGCCCGACGTCGGCGGTCCAGCGCTGCACGTCGGCCGAGCCGTCCACCGGGATGCCGACGAACGTGTACAGCACCCGCAGCGCGAACGGCTGCGCGAAGGCGGCGACGAAGTCGCAGCGGGACGTGGCGGTCAGGTCCGCGACGAGGTCGGCGGCGATGCGCGCGACGACCGGGCGGAACGCCTCGATCCGGCGGGTGGTGAACGCCCCGCTGACCAGGCGCCGGACCCTGGCGTGCGGCTCGCCGTCGGTGTTGAGCAGGAAGCCGCGCATGGTGTCCACGAGCGGTCCCTCGGTGATGCCCTGCAACGCCAGGAGGTCCGCGCCCGGGGTGCGCAGCTCGCGCAGCTGCAGCAGGCGCTGCACCTCGGTGTGGCGCAGCACCGCCGTGCCGATCGCGGTCCGCGCGTACCAGCTCTGCTCACGCAGCCGGGCCAGTTCGCCGTACGGATCCGCGTGGAACTGCGCACCGTACAGGTCCAGCCACGGAGCGTCCATATATCGACGGTAATGGTTGCGGGTGGCGGCGGCCACCGGTGTCACTCGACCGGTACGTCTGCGTTGTCCGCCCTGACCTTGGTCAGCGAGTGCAGCGACACGGCCGCCCACACGCCCTCCAGCAGCAGGAACCCCCAGTCGTGGCCGATGGCGGCCTCGACCGCGAGCAGCGAGGAACCGGTGAGGTTGAGCCAGCCGTACCAGCGCGACGTCGACGACAACCGGCCCAGCTGGACCAGCACGAACGGCACCAGCACACACAGCGACCCGAACACCTGGACGAACATGGCGCACTCCCGGACACCACGCCGTCTTGTCGGGCCGGGTACGACGTGACTCGTCCGGGACGGCACAGGTGCGTGCCGCCGCACCCCGACTATGGCACGCGGTGCAGCTCAGCGGCCACACGGGCGGGTGGGAGTGCGGTGGTTCTCACCACCTTGCAACCTCACCCTGCTTCGCTGGGACCATGATCAGCAGGATGGCGGCGGTCGCCGCCGTGTGCGTCACCGGCGTGCTGCTCGCGACCCCCGCGGCGGCGCCGGCGGCCACCCCGGGCAACTGGCCGCAGCACGGCGGCGGCGCCGCCAACGACAACTACCAGCCGGGCACCGGCGGGCTCGACGTGCGGCGCCAGGTGTGGCAGCGGCAGGCCGGCCGCGACGACACGGTCGGCGGCGCGGCGGTCGCCGGCGGCCGGCTCACCGTCGTCTACGGCAAGGGCGCGCTGCGCCGCGTCGACGTGCGCACCGGCGCCGTCACCGTCCTCGGCGCGCTCGCCGGTCGCCGCCCGCAGCAGCTCGCCGACGTCGACGGCGCCCTGTACGTGCGCAGCCTCGACGCCGACGGCACCCGCAGCCGGCTCGCCTCCTACGACCACGCCGGGCGGCGCCGGTGGGAGGTGACGCTGCCCGACGACGAGGCGGTCCTGCCCTTCACCGTCGCCGGCGGGCACGTCCTGGTCACCAGCGGGCCGAAGTGCCACGACCTGTGCACCGGGCACCGGCTGCGCGCGTACCGGACCCGCAACGGCACCCTCGCCTGGTCCGGCGCGGTCGACGGCGACGCGGGCGGCGCCCCGGCCGTCGCCGGCGACACCGTCGTGCAGGCCGCGTACGGCCCGGTCAGCGGCACCGGCGACGGCAGCGGCGGGGCGAGCCTGCTCTTCGCGTTCGACGTGCGCACCGGCGTGCGCCGGTGGACCCGCATCCGGCCCGGGTTCGCCCTGACCGGGCACCGCGGGTCGCTGCTGGCCGCCGGCGCCGGCACCGACGCGCTGTGCTCGCTGGTCCCCGCGACCGGCGCGGCCCGCTGGTGCCGCGGCACCACGGCCGCCGACGAGTGGGTCGACGGGCTGTCCGCCGGCGGCGGCGCGGTGTTCGGCTACGGGCTCACCGGCACCGTGCGCCGCTACGACCCGGCGACCGGCGCCGCCGCCTGGGCGACCCCGCTGGCGCTGCCCGGGTACGCGTACAACGCCCTGCACGCGTCGCTGGTCAGCGGCGGCGGCCAGGTGTACGCCGCGGTCCACCACGGCAACTTCACCCCGGCGTCGGAGTTCACCGAGATCGTCGTGCTGCGCGCCGCCGACGGCCACGTCGTGCGCCGGCTGCGGCTGGCCGGGTACACCGACACCGCCGCGGAGCTGATGCTCGCCTCCGGCCGGCTGCTGCTCGTCGGCGACCGCACGATCCGCGCGTTCGGCTGACGGTCGTTCCCGACGGCAACCGGGCTTTAAGTGCCGACCAAGTGCGGGGCGGTCAACTCGGACCAGCACCAGCTGACCTAAGGAGACAACACCGTGCCGAACCTTGTCGGGATCACCGTGAACCACCGCTCCATGCGCGGCGACGCGCACCGCTTCGCCACGCTGCTGCGCGACATCGCCGACGGCGTCACGCCGAGCACCGCCGGGCGGGCCACGGCGATCGCCGCGTACCTGGAGACGCTCTGCGACGGGATCCACCACCATCACCAGGCGGAGGACGACGTGCTGTGGCCGGTGCTGGAGGCGAGCGCCGGCGCCGAGGTCGACCTGCGCGACCTCACCGACGACCACCGGCAGCTCGACCCGCTGCTCGACGCGATCCGCCGCGACGCCCGCGCGCTGGCCGCCGCGCCGCACGACCGGGCCGCGGCGCACCGGCTCGCCGACGTGCTCGGCACGCTGCGGGACCTGCTCGACGAGCACATCGAGGACGAGGAGCGCACCGTGTTTCCCGTCATCCGCCGGTACGTGTCCGACGCCGACTGGGCGAAGGTGGAGGCGGCGGTGCGCAAGGGCGGCAAGCTGGGCTTCGAGCTGCCGCGCATCGAGCGGTACGCCACGCCGGAGGAGCTCGCCGAGCTCAAGCGGATGGCGGGACCGGTGCTGCGGGTGCTGCTGGCGGCGACCCGGCGCAGGTTCGCCAAGCGGGAGGCGGTCATCTTCCCGACGGGCTGACCAGCCACGGGACCGCGCCGATCGCGGCGGCCAGGGCGTGTCCGGCGGCGCGGTGCGCGGCGGCCGCCTCCGGCAGGCCCAGCACGCCGGCCAGGTCGGCGAGGATCAGGTCCACCGGCGGGCCGGTCAGCGAGCCGCTGGCGAGGCCGACGAACTGCCCCGCCCACGGCAGCAGCGCCGCGTAGCAGTCGCGGGCGTGCGGCTCGCTGCGCAGCGCGGCGGCGTTCCAGCCGCGCAGGCCCATCCAGGCGAGCCAGTAGTAGTCCTCCCGGACGGCGACCGCGTCGGGCGACCAGATCCGCCTGGCCTCCTCGACCTGGCCGGCGTCCAGCAGGGCGCGGACCATGAAGTCGTTGAGGGCGTCGGGCAGCCGCTCGTACACCGGCCGCAGCATGGGCAGCAGCGTGTCGGTGCTGCCGGTGGCGAGGTGCACGAAGAACACCCCGGCGATGCCGACGAGGGCGGCGTTGGGCTGGCCGGTGCGGGCGATGCGGGCGGTCAGCTCGGTGTAGAGCCGTTCGGCGGTCGCGGGGTCGCCGGCCAGCAGCGCCCGCACCGCACCGAACAGCGCCATCACCGACAGCGCCACGCCGAGCTGCCCGGCGGTCGCGTGCCGCACCGCCCGGTCGACGTGCTCCTGCGCGGCGGCGAGGTCGTTGCGCTCGAGGGCGGCCTGGAACAGCACGTGGTGCGCCTGCGCCTGGAACTGCACGAGACCCGCCGCGGTCGCCTCCTCCAGCAGCCGCGCCCCGACGGCGGGCAGCTCGTGCCGGCGGGCCGGGTTGAGCACGGCGAAGTAGCGGGCGTTGAGGGCGTGGCAGCGCAGCAGCGGGTCGTCGCCGGCGAGGGTGAGCGCCTCGGCGCTGGCCGCGTCGCAGCGCGCCAGGTCGTCGCCCTCCAGCTCGTAGACGAGGGCCACCAGCAACCGGCACCGCGTCGCCGCGTCGGGCACGGTCCCGGGCGACGCTGCGAGCTTTGTGCCGGGCTTCGTCCCGGGCACGGTGCCTGGCGCGGTCTCGGGCGCGGTCCCGGGCGACGCTGCGAGCTCTGGGCGACGAGGGCGGTGTCGACGGCGCGTTCGGCGCGGATCGTCCAGGCGACCGGCGCGTCGTACGCGGTCAGCGCCGCGTACGCGGGCACCCCGGCGTCCGCGGCGGCCCGCAGAGCCTCGGCCCGGGCGGCCCGCGCGGCGGTCACGTCACCCGCGTTGGCCAGCGCCGACGTCAGCCCGCACAGCAGGTCGTGGCGGCGCGCCGGTGGCAGCGGCCCGGCGTCCAGGGCGCCGCGGTAGAGGGTGGCGGCCTCGCGGTGCGCGTACAGGCCGGTGGCCTGCCGGGCCGCGGCGGCGGCATACCCGGCGGCGGTGTCCGCGGTCGCCGGCGTCGCGGCGGCGAGGGCGTGGTAGCCGAGCGCCGCGACGTCGGCCGAGCCGAGCTCCTCGAGGGCGGTGAGGACCCGCGCGTGCAGCCGGCGGCGGCGCAGCAGGGGCATGTCGTCGTAGAGGACGTCGCGCAGCAGCGCGTGCGTGAACCTGACCCGGCCCGCCGCCGGCTCCTCCAGCAGCCCCGACACCACGCCCGCCTCCAGGCCGTCCAGCACGGTGTCCTCCGCGGACCCCTCGGCGGCGACGAGCACGTCGATGTCGACGTCCCGGCCGAGGACCGCGGCGTGCCGCAGCACCGTCTGCGCGGTCGCGGGCAGCCGGCTCAGCCGCCGCCGCAGCACGTGCCCGATGCCGGACGGGATGGCCCGCACCGCGCTGTCGGCGCCCTCCGCGGACACCAGCCGGGCGGTCTCGGTGAGGAACAGCGGGTTGCCGCCGGTGCGTTCGACGAGCACGTCCAGGGCGACGCCGGGCACGCCGAGGCTGCGCAGCAACGCCCGGCCGGCATCGGCGTCGAGCCCGCCGAGGTCGACGTCGGCGGCGCGGCGCCCGGCCAGGGCGGCCCGGACCGCGTCCAGGTCCGGCTGCGACTCGCCGGGCCGGTGGGTGGCGACGAGCAGCAGCGGCCGGTCCTCGAGCGTGACCGCCACGTGCCGCAGGACCTGCAGCGTCTCCCCGTCGGCGCGGTGCACGTCGTCGAGCACCACCAGCAGCGGCCCGAACCCGCTCAGGTGCTCGGCCACGGCCTGCGCCAGCGCGAACTGCCCACCCCCCACCGGCCCGGCCGCGTGACCCGAAGCGGGCGGGCCCAAGTGTTCGGCGGTGGCATGGTCCGGCGCGGGCGTGCCGAAGTGCTCCGCGGCGGCGGACGCGGCGGCGGGCGCGGCGGCGGACGCGGCGGCGGGCGCGGCGGCGGACGCGGCGGTGGACGTGGCCAGGGACGCGGGGGCGGACGCGGCGATGGACGCGGCGATGGACGTGGCGAGGGACGCGGTGGCGGGCGCGGCGGCGGATGCGGCCAGGGACGCGGTGGCGGGCGCGGCGGTGTGGTTCGAAGCGGGCGGGCCCTGGCGCTCCGCAGCGGCCCCGGAGCCGGCGGACAGCAGCGGGGCGAGACGGGCGTCCGCGGCCGCGCCGTCCCGCGGCAGCGCCCGCAGCACCTCGCTCCACGCCCACGCCGGCGGCGCGCCGTCCACCTCGGGGCAGCGCCCCCACGCGACCCGCCACCCGAGCCGCGCCGCGAACATCCGCAGCACCGTCGTCTTGCCCGCGCCGGCCTCCCCGCCGACCCACATGACCCGCACCCCGTCGCGCAGGACCTCCTCGGCGATCCGCCCGAGCGCGGCCAGCTCCCGTTCCCGCCCGAAGCCCTCCGAGGTCGTCGCGGATCCAGGTTTACCCTGCACATCATCCGACGACGCGGGCCAGGTCGGCGGGCCGGACGGGGGAGCGGCCGCGGTGGCGGCGGGCTCCGGCACGTCCGGTGCGGCGGCCCGCGGCGCCGGGTCCGCCGGCCGGGCCTCGCCGCCGCCGGCCAGGTGCGGCGCCTGCGCGAGCACGTCCGCCTCCAGCGCGCGCAGCCCCGGCCCCGGGTCGACGCCCAGCTCGGTCGCGAGGCGGTCCCGGGCGGCGCGCAGCGCGGCGAGGGCGTCGCCCTGCCGGCCGGCGGCGTACAGCGCCGACGCCAGCAGGTGCACGGCCTCCTCGCGCAGCGGGTGCGCCCGCACGTGCCGCTCCAGGGCCGGCACGACGAGCGCGGCCCGGCCGAGGCGCACCGCGACCCGCCCGCCCGCCTCGACGCACACCAGCCGCAGCTCCTCCAGGCGGCCCACCTCGGGCACCGCCCACGGCTCGTCGGCGAACTCGGCGTACGCCGGGCCCGCCCACGCCGCGAGCGCCTCCCGCAGCAGCCCGTCGGCCCGGGCCGGGTCGCGCTCCGCGATCGCGCTGCCGTCGCGCAGCAGCGCCTCGAACCGCCACGCGTCGACGGCGCCGGTCGGCAGGTGCAGCGCGTACCCGGGCGCGACCGTGACGAGCACGCTCGCCGGGGTCCGCGGCGCCCGGCCGGGTTCGAGGGCGCGGCGCAGGTTCGACACGTACACCTGCAGCGCGGCGAGGGCCTTCGGCGGCGGCACCCCCTGCCAGAGGTCGTCGATGAACCTGTCCGTCGGCACGACGTGCCCACCGGCGGCCACGAGCCGGGCGAGCACCGCGCGCTGCCGCGGCCCGCCGAGGTCCACGGCCCGCCCGCCGATCCCGGCCCGCAACGGCCCCAGCACCCCGACCACCGGCGTGCCGCCCGCACCGCCCGCGGCCGCGCCCGCACCGCCGGCCGGGGGCGGGGCCGGGGTGGCGCGCGGCGGCGCGGCGTCGGGGGGCTGGTCTGTGCGCATGCGCCGGTCGGTCCGTCAGTGGAACAGCGAGCTGACCGACTCGCCGTTGTGGATGCGCCGCATCGCCTCGGCCATCGCGGGCGCGATCGACAGCACGCGCAGCTTCGGCACGTACTTCGCCTTCGGGATCGGCACGCTGTTGGTGCAGACGATCTCCACCACGTCGGGCTGCGCGGCGAGCCGGTCCAGGGCCCCGTCGGTGAACAGCCCGTGCGTGCAGGCGACCCTGACGCTCGCCACGTCGCGCTCGCGGAGCCGGGCGAGCAGCTCGATGATGGTGCTGCCGCGGGCGATCTCGTCGTCCAGGACGATCACGTCCTTGCCCTCGATGTCGCCGATGACGGCGCTGATCACCACCCGGTCGTCGCTGAAGCGCTGCTTGGCGCCGGCGGCCACCGGTACACCCAACATCCGGGCGAAGGCCGAGGCCGCCTTCGCGTTGCCCAGGTCGGGCGAGACGACCACGCTGTTGGACAGGTCGAGGCCGCGGAAGTGGGTGGCGAGCTCGCGCAGCGCGTGCAGGTGGTCGACGGGCACGCTGAAGAACCCGTGCACCTGCGGCGAGTGCAGGGTCAGCGTCAGCACCCGGGAGGCGCCGGCGGCGCTGAGCAGGTCGGCGACGAGCCGCCCGCCGATGGAGATGCGCGGCTCGTCCTTCTTGTCGGAGCGGGCGTACGCGTAGTGCGACATGACCACGGTCGTGCGCGCCGCCGAGGCGCCCCGGGCCGCGTCCAGCATGAGCAGCAGCTCGACGAGGTGCTCCTGCACCGGCGGCACGAGCGGCTGGATGAGGAACACGTCGCGTTCCCGGCAGTTGGCCTGCAGCTGCACCTCGAGGCAGTCGTTGGCGAAGCGGTCGACCCGCACGGGCTGCAGCGGCACCTCGAGCTGGGCGCAGATCTCCTCCGCCAGCTCGGGGTGCGCGCTGCCACTGAACACGGCGATGTCCCGCACGGGCTCGGCTCCTCGGTGTGGTCGCGCACGGCGGCGCTGGGAATCGTCACCCCGTTGATACCACACCCGCGCGCCTCACCCGCCGGCGCCGACGCGGACCTTCCGGCGCTGCTCGCGGCGGTCCTCGGCAGGGCAGGAGCCGCGGGCGACGTACCGGTCGGTGAACTCGCCGACCGCGTCGCGGACCGCGAGCGGGGCACCCTGCCGCCGCAGGACGTCACCCGCGGCGGTGAAGCAGGCCAGGGCCGCGGCGGCGAGCGCCGGGTCGGCGAGCCCTTCGCGGGCCGCGCCGACCCAGTCGCGGTGCCGGCGCAGCGGCGAGCGCAGCGGCTCGGTCGCCGCGGCCGCCGCCTCCGCGCCCTGCGGGTCGTCGAGCAGGGCGGTGACGACCGCGACCGGCACGACCCAGCCGTCGCCGGGCTGCTGGTCGATCATCCGCAGCTCCAGGTACCCGCGGGGGCGCACCGGCGGCACCAGGGTGCCGAGGTGCCGCTCCAGGTCCTCCAGCGTGACGGGGCGCGGCCCGTGCCCGCGCAGCCACGCGCGCATCGTCAGTCCCGCCGGTACGTGCCACCGTCCGGGCCCGGCGATCATCGCGACCTTGGCGGCGAGGGCGTAGCGGGACCAGGCGGCGCGCGGGTCGTCGTCGCGCCGCGGCGCCCGGGTGCGGCTGGCGTCGGTGCCGAAGCGCAGCCCCTGCCGGTGCGACACCCAGCGCCGGCCGGACCGGGAGCGGTGCGGCGAGTTGGCGAACGCGGCCATGACCACCGGCCCGATCGCGTCGGCGAGCCACCAGCGGCGCCGGTAACCGCCCCAGTCGACGCCGTCCGCGTCGTCGACGCCGGCGTCGAGGCAGACCTGGATCGAGGCGGAGTTGCACATCACCTCGAGCCCCTTCGGGCCGCGGCGGTCGTGGTACTCGGCGAGCGCCACGTACCGGGGGTGGTCGGTGACCAGCAGCGGCGCCCGTACGTCGTCGAGGCCGGTGCCGTCCAGGATCAGCCCGTGGCCGGCCAGCACCGACCGCACGAGGGCGAGGTCGCGGCCCAGCGCGGCGACGCAGTCGGCCATCGACGCGCCGACCGCCGAGGACAGCTCCAGCTGCCCGCCGGGCTCGATGGTGACGCCGCTGCCGCCGGGCAGCGGGTTGCCGAGGTGGGCGAGCAGGTCGAGGAGGAGCTCCGGGGCCGGCCGGTGCAGCGGCCGGCTCAGGTCGCGCACGCAGTACTCCAGCTCCACCCCGACCCGACCGACCGGACCGACCCGGAACCCGGCGGCGGCCACGTACGCGGCGGCGGTTGCCTCGGTGAGGATGTCGTTCACGGCGGGCCTCCCGGAAGAAGGGTGCGAGCTACCCAGGGTGGTGTTTCGAGTGACGAGAGTGACGCGGCGGATGGTGGTGTGCGGCCGCGAACGACCACGGCCGTGTCCGGCTGGTGACGCATGGTGCGCCGAATGCTGGAAAGTGCGGCGGATGGCGGTGTTGTGCGGGCTGGACGTGCTGCTGCGGGGCCGTCGGGTTGCGGGTCCGGCGGGTGCATTCCATTAGGCGGTCCGGCGCCCGTTCTGTCCAGCCCAACCGGGCAACACGTGGTGAACCCTGGCTGTGAACTGGCTGAATGCCGCAAGATCTCCCGGCCGCCCGGGTCCGCCGAGGAGATCCTCCGTCCGCCGCCGGCACCACGGGCCGGCGAAAAAAGATCGAAAGGCATGGTTGTGTTGTCGTTTCTCGACAACCATTCCGTGGGGTCTCCGGGAATTGCCAGCCGTGCGGAATTCGGGCCGGGAACAGCGGCACGCCGGCCGCGTCGCGCGGCCGGCGGAAATGATCGGGAAATGCGATATCGGGGCGGACATGGCGGAGTTCCCGCGGGCGGTCGTCGGTGCCCGCGGGAACGCCCGTCCTGCGCCTTCAGCGTGGGCTGGCGAAGTCCTGGGTCCAGTAGGGCACACCGCGGCCGTTGTACGCCACCGCGACCCCCACGTTGCGGAAGCGGCAGTTGAGGATGTTCGCCCGGTGGCCGGGGCTGCGCATCCAGTCGCCCATGACCTCGTACGCGTTGCGCTGGCCCCAGGCGATGTTCTCCCCGTACGACGACCAGCGGTAGCCGACCGACGCGACCCTGGTGCCCGGCGAGCCGCCGCCGGGCGAGCCGTGCGAGAAGTACCCGCGGCCGGCCATGTCCCTCGAGTGCAGCCACGCGGCGTAGCTCAGCCGCGGGCTCAGCGTGACCGGGCCGCAGCCCGCCCGGGCACGCGCGGAGTTGGTCAACGCGACGACGCCGCGGACCGCGCCGTAGTCGGCGGCGAACGCCGGCACGGCCTCGACGGCGGCCCCTGCCGCGACGGCACCCGCCACGACCGCGACGGCGACACCCTTCCGGATCCCCATCTCACCTCCACGAAGTAGGGCAGATGAGCCGAAGCTAGAGGACCGCCCTATCGCTGACAGCAATCTGACAAAACTCGCATATTCCGGCGATTGGTGCGCTACGCCACGCGCGGCGCGGGTGGTGCGACGGGCACCGATGTCACCCGTGTGGGTGAAGGCGCGGCTGTCTGACGCGGCCGTCTGACGCGGCCGTCTGACGCGGCCGTCTGACCGGCCGGGCGTCGGGGTCGATGCTCCTATGGAAGTCAAGTGTGTAGGGCGTTGTTGGCGGCTCGGTCACCGCCGTGGTTGAGGCGGTGCCGGTCGGTGCGTCCGGAACTGGCCGGGACGGGCGCGGCTCCGCACAGGTGGGCCAGGGCGGGCCTCGGAACGCAACCGGTCGGGGTCGTCGCCGGCGGTGGCCACCCGCCCGATCTGGTCGACCGCGGCGGCGTGGTGAGGCTCGCCGTGAGTATCACCGCCACCGGTGACGTGCGGAAGCGGGTCACCCGGACCGGTCGAGGAATCGTCAGAAGGACAGCAACGTCGGTCGGTCGGTGAGTCAGACCCCCGGGTGCCCCGCACCTGCACCCTCACTGTCAGTCGGGGGCCGGGCCGTCCGCGGCGGTACGGATGCGGTCGGCGGGGACGCCGGCGGCCCGCACCGCCGTCAGGGTCGCGGCGACGGCGGCGGGGTCACCGGCCACGAACGCGTCATGCCCCGCCCAGTCCCCGCCCGCCGCCGCGGTGAACCGGTCGCGGATCAGCAGGGCGCCTTCCGGGGCGAGGTCGGCGAGGCGGTACAGGTCCCGCTCGGCGGCCGCCGGCCAGAACACCGTCACCGGCCGCCGGTCCCCGGCGGCCCGCAGCGCGCCGAGCAGCGCCCGTGCCGGTGCCTCGGTGTCGCGGGCGACGACGACCAGCAGCGGCCGGGCCGACCCGGGGTCCGCCGCCGGCGGCCCGACCGCGGGGCGCAGCCGCAGTACGTCACCGGGCGCGGTGCGCTCCACGAGGTCCGCCCCGGCCGGATCCCCGGGCCGCGCGGCGATGTGCAGCCGCACGGTGTTGCCGGCGGCCGGCACGTCGCCGACCCAGCAGCGCCGCCACCGCCCGGGCAGCCGGGGCGGCTCGACCGGCGCCAGCTGCCCGGGCAGGCACGGGTACGGCAGGTACGTGCGCACCGTCACCACCGCCGCCGCCGCGCCCGACCGCTCATGGGCGACGACCGGCGCGCTCCAGCTCGCCGGCTCGTGGGCGGCCGCGGCGGCGCCGTCGGCCAGCCAGCGCGACACCAGCCGCCCCGTGGTGGCCCACGCCTCCTCCTGGTCGCGGCGCACCACGACCCCGGGCGGGTTGGCCCGCAGCAGGTCCACGAACAGCACCGCCAGCTGGTCCAGCCGCTGCGGCGGTACGCCCAGCTGCGCCACCACCGGCCCCAGCTCCGCACACCGGGCCGCGAGGACCTGCGGCTGGTCGACGTGCTCGACCAGCCATCCGACCGCCTCGCGCAGCACCTCCCGCTGCGCCGCCGGCTCGTCGGGCAGCAGCGCCCGCAGGTCGTGGACCACGCCCCGCGCCGGC
Organism: Dactylosporangium aurantiacum; assembly: GCF_000716715.1. Taxonomy (GTDB): domain Bacteria; phylum Actinomycetota; class Actinomycetes; order Mycobacteriales; family Micromonosporaceae; genus Dactylosporangium; species Dactylosporangium aurantiacum. The sequence continues at coordinate 91,844 of NZ_JNYJ01000009.1, forward strand.
TGGACACCCGGCTCGGCCGCGACGGGTCCCGGCCGCTCCTCACCTGACCGCCCCGGCACCAGCAGCCGGCTCACCACCGGCACGGACCCGGGCACGGGCACTGCCGGCGGCACGGTCGCCGGCGTGACCGGGGGTTGAGCCGGAGCCAGCGGAGGAGGCGCGGCTCCCGCCGCGACGGGCGGCGCCGGCGGTGCGGGCGGCGCCGGCGGTGCGGGCGGCGCCGGCGGTGCGGGCGGCGCCGGCGGTGCGGGCGGCGCCGGCGGTGCGAGGGGCGCGGTGCCCGCCGGGGGAGGCGGCGGTGGAGCACCCGGCGTTGTCGCGGGTGTCGCCGGCAGCACGGCCGGCTGACCCGCAGGTGCGTTCGGCGGCAGCGGCGTCCCGGGCGGCGGCAGCGGCGTCCCGGGCGGTGTCGGCGGGGCTCCGGGCGGTGTCGGCGGGGCTCCGGGCGGTGTCGGCGGGGTGCCGGGCGGCATCGGCAACGGCGGGGTCCCGGACGGTGTCGACGGCGGGGTTCCGGACGGTGTCGGCGGCAGGGTCCCGGACGGTGTCGGCGGCGGGATCAGCAGCGGAGAGGTCCCGGGCGGTATCGGCAATGGCGACGTCCCGGGCGGTGCCGGCAAAGGCTGCGTGCCGGGCGACGGCCGGGGCGGTGTGACCGTTGGCGGCGTCCCAGGCGACAGCGGCGTTCCCGGCGCGACCGGCGAAGGCCGGCGACCCGGAGGCGGCAGCCGCTGCAGGTGCGCGACCAGCTCGTCGATGACCGTCGTCAACGCCCCCGGCCGGTGCAGCGTCTCCGCCAGCAGCAGCCGCAGCGCCGGCATCGTCAGGAACGCCCCCGCAGGCGGGCCGTCGGCGCCCCACACCGTCGACCCCGGCACCGGCACCCCCGCCGGCGGCACCCCCACCGGCTGCGCCGCCACCGGATGGGGCATGGCCGGGCGCAACGGCGGGGGTGCCGCGGGGTCTGGGCCGATCGTGGTCACGCTCCGAGTGTGGTCCGCGGCGGCCCGTGTCCGTGGCCGGTCCGGCCGATCACCACGCTCAGGGGCGGGCCAGGGCGAGGTGCCCGGCCGAGCCCGACAGGTCGAGCAGCTCGTCGACTGCGGTGCGCTCGCCGAAGCGGTACGCCCGGTCGAACGCGACCTCCGGCAGCGCCGCCCGCAGCGCCGTCTCCGTCCGCCGGCGGGCGGGCAGCTCGCAGGCCGGGGTGGGCGCGCCGATCTCGCGCCGGATCACGTCGGCGGCGCCGAGCAGGGCGGCGGCGTGGGCCGGGTCGCCGAGGCGGCGGCGGGCCTCGGCGAACGCCTCCAGGACGCTCGCCGACCGCCACCGGTCACCGACGCGGCGGTGGACGGCGAGGCTGGCGCGCAGGCGTTCGGCGGCGGAGGGGACCGCGTCGTCGGCGAGGTCGACCCGGCCGAGGAGGTCCTGCGCCCAGCCGATGCCTTCGGGGAACGCCAGCTCGGTGAACCGGTCGAGGGCCTCCACCAGGTGCCGGCGGGCGCTCGGCTGGTCGCCGCCGAAGTGGGCGACCGCGCCGAGGTGGGTCAGGGTCGAGGCGACGGACTCGTCGTCGGCGAGGTCCCGGAACGCGGCCAGGCTGGCGTCCAGCAGCGCCGCGGCCGAGGCGAGGTCGCCGGACAGCCACGCGGTGCCGCCGGCCAGCTGGGCGGCGCGGCCCTCACCCCACGCGTCGCCGGCGGCCCGGTACAGCGTGATGGCCTCCCGAAGGAAGCGGGCGGAGCGCGCATAGTCGGCGCGCTCCCGCTCGACGCTGCCGAGCAGGGTGAGCAGCCGGCCCCGGATCTGCGTGTCGTGGCTGGGCGCGTCGGCCAGGGCGCGTTCGGCGAGGCCCGCCGCGGCCGGGTAGTCGCAGTCGAGCATGGCCAGGGTCGCGGCGGCCGAGCAGGCGGCGGCGCGCACCGCCGGTGGTGCGCCGGGGCGCCGCGCGAGGGCGCCGGACAGCCAGTCGCGGCCCTGCCGGTACACCCCGGTGAAATGCTGGAACGGCGCGAGGGCGGTGGCCAGGCGCAGGTCGTCGGCGGCGCCGGTGCCGGGGCGGCCGGACAGCCAGGTCATCGCGGCGCGCAGGTTGTCCTGCTCCAGGGTGATCCGGCGCAGCAGGTCACGCTGGTCGGGGCCGCGGATCCCGGCGGCGGCCCGCTCGGCGAGGTCGAGGTGGTGGGCGGCGTGCGCGTCGCGGGCCGCGGCCTCCTCCGCGGGGACCTCGGCGAGGCGGGCGGCGGCGTACGCGGCGACCGTCTGCAGCATCCTGCCCCGCCGGCCGGCGGGATGCCGGTCCACGAGGCAGCGCACGGCGAGCGCGTCGAGCAGCCCCGGCCGGTGGGCGGGCAGCACCGCGGCCGCCGCCGGGCTCCACCCACCCTGGAAGACGGCGAGCTGCCGCAGCAGCGCCTGTTTGTCCGGTGACAGCAGCTCGTACGACCAGTCCAGGGCCGCCCGCAGCGTGCGGTGGTGCTCGGGGCCGGGCGCCTTCGCGTCGGCGAGGACCCGGAACCGGTCGGTGAGCAGCCGGTGCACCTCGGGCACGGACAGCAGCGCGGCGCGGGCGGCGGCGAGCTCCACCGCGAGGGGCAGGCCGTCCAGGGCGCGGCAGATGGCGGCGGCGCCGTCGCGGTGCGCCGCGGGCAGCGGCCGGCCGGTCCGCTCGAACATGCGGGTCTCGAACAGCCGCAGCGCGGTGGCGTCGTCCAGCGGGGCGACGCTCACCTCGGTCTCCTCGGGCAGGCCGAGCGGCTGCCGGCCGGTGACCAGCAGGCGCAGGGCGGGCGCGGCGGTGAGCAGCCGGGCGGCGAGCGCGGCGACGGGCACCGCGACGTGCTCGCAGTTGTCGAGCAGCAGCAGCGCCGGGGCGTCGCCGGCGGCGGCGGCCAGGGTGTCGACGGCGTCGAGGTCCGGGCGGCGGGCCGCGCCGAACGCGTCGAGCACGAACCCGGCCGCGTCGGCCGCCGGGTCCTGGCGGTCGGTGTGGCCGCCGGTGCGCATCGTGGTGAGGTCGGCGAACCAGACCGGTGTCGTCGCCGCGGCCGCGACCGCGACGGCGAGCCGGGTCTTGCCGCTGCCGGCCGGGCCGACCAGGGACACCAGCCGGTGCCCGGCGGCGAGCAGGCGGCCCGCGGCGCGCACCTCCGCGTCCCGGCCGACGAGGCTGGTCAGCGGGGCGGGCAGGGCCGCGGACTCCATCCGCGCACTGTACCGGCCGCGTTCAATGTCCCGGCTCCTCCGATCGGCGACCTCACCAGCCGAAACGTCCGCCGGTGGCGGGCCGGCGGTGGCCGCCGGTGGGTCCGCGGGGGTATTGGTTGGCGGACAACCGCCCGAACCTCCGCGCGACCCGGGGCGCGGCCGGTACCGTGGCGGCACCTGCGATCACGACGGGGTATGGATGGCGTTTCTGGTGGAGATGCCCGACGGCGGGTTCCTCGAGGTCGAGGAGCGCACCGACCTGGCGCCCGACGACCTGTCCGTGGTCGGTGTCCTGGGCGCGTCGCCGCTGGAGGGCACCGGACTGATCACGTTCGGCGCGGTCATCCGGGCCGGCCTGGACGAGGAGCAGCAGGACGACTTCGCCGACTGGATCTACGACCGGGTGGTGCGCTTCGCCGAGCTCGGCGGCGAGATCGACGGCTGGGACCGGCTGGAGGACGGCACGTGGCGGGTCGAGGCCCGCTGGGACTGACGGTCGGCGACTGCACGGATACGGGTGTCGTGCAAGTTACGGCGGTGCGTCGACGGTGAGGTGTCCGGCACATGAACCAGGAGCGCGCCGCCGGGCGGTCCGGGTTAGGCTCACCCTCGATGACGATCGAGGTCCAGGGCGCCGGGCGCCTCCTGCAGGTCGGCACCGCCACCGACGTCGGCCGGCGGTACCCGGCCAATTTCGACGTGCTGCACACCTCCGCGTTGCAGCGCCGGCCGGGCCTGTGCGCGGTCGTCGCCGACGGGATGGGCGCCAGCGAGGGCAGCCGCACCGCCGGCCGGACCGCCGTGGACATCTTCACCACCGCCGTGCAGGAGCACCGGGGGCCGTTCGCGCCACCGCCGCTGTTCGCCGCGGTCGCCGACGCCCAGCGCCAGGTCCGCGCCGCCGGCAAGACCCTGCGGGAGCTGACCGGCTGCACGCTGACGGCGCTGGTCGCCGACGCGACCGGTGCGTGGGTCACCCAGATCGGCGACTCCCGGGTGTACCGGCTGCGCGGCGGCCTGCTCGAACTGCTCACCATCGACCACACCGAGGCCTGGCTCGGCGCCGTGCACGGCTGGTACCCGGCCGACTCGCCGCAGGCCGCCGCGGCCCGCTACCAGCTGCACCGGTTCATCGGCCACCCCGGCCTGCCGGAGCCCGACGTCCTGAGCGTCACCATGTTCCCCGGCGACGTGTACTGCCTGTGCACCGACGGGATCGCCGAGCAGGTGCCGTACCAGCGCATGGAGCAGACGCTCAGCTCAGCCGCGCCCCCGGACGTGATGGCGTCGGCGCTGGTCGCCGCGTCCCTTGAGGCCGGCGGCCGCGACAACGCCACCGCCGTCGTCGTCAAGGTCTTCTGACCCCGCGTCCAACCGCCGCCGGCGCGGCTCAGATCACGAGGTCGGCGGCGGGGCGCTCGGCGGTCACCGTCAGCGCCTCGACGTGCCGGTGCGGCTGCGGCCCGTCCGCGTCCGGGTCCGCCTCAGCCTCGTCGGCGACGACCTCCAGGGCCGCCCACAGCGCCGCGAGCGCGTCGTCGCCGCCGCTGACGTGCAGCGACGGCCCGCCGCGCAGCTCCACCCGCACCGCGCCGCCGCCGCGCCGCTGCACCAGCGCCCCGTTGCGGATGCGCTGCTCGAAGAGGTCCCCGGCGGCACGCAGCCGACCGGCCAGCTCGCGCAGGGCGGCCGGCGGCCCGGCCAGGTCGAACACGTCACCCGCGACCCGCAGGCGGCACGGCAGCTGATCATCCACGCCGACCAACCTAACGCACGCGCCCGCCTGGTCCCGGAAGGCCATCCCCGGCAGCGCCGAGCCTGGTGTACGTCACCACCGCGCGGGGGACGCCGTGGTCGCCCGCGGCCAGAATCCCGCGCCGGGCGTCAAGGGGTCCGCTCGCGGGATACCCGCCGGGCAGGTGCCTCGCCGCCGGAGTCTCCGCCCCGAGAGCTCCGGTCGACGTCAGGGGTGCCCGGTCGATCGCACCGGCGGCTGAGGAGCCCGCCGACACTCCCGGCCGCGGCGCTCTCGCTCGGCCCCGGTCCGTCCACAGCGTGCCGGTTCACCGGACCGTCGCCCCGGCGGCGAGCGGGCTCACAGTGACGCGGCGATCATCCGGAGCGCCTGGGCCAGGTCGCGGCCCGTCGGGGCGTTGGCCGGGTCGATCAGCCACTGGGTCAGGACCCCGGTGATGAGCGCCTGGTAGAACGAGCCCAGCTGGAACGCCTTCTGTGGCTCGGCCGCCGGGTCGACCTGGTGGAACACCGAGGCCCACAGCCCGCGGGCGTCCTGCATGCCTGCCGAGATCATGGCCCGCACCGCCGGGGCGTGCTCCATCTGCACGAAGGCGTCGAAGGATGCCATGAACGCCGGGCGGTGGGTGGCCATCGAGGCGATGACGCTGTCCCAGTAGGCCTCGAACCGCTGCAGCTTGTCCTGGCCCTCGGGGTCGGTGGCCAGCAGGGCGGTCGCCAGCTGCATGCCCCAGTCCTCCAGGGCCTTCTCCAGCGCGGCGTTGAGCAGTGCCTCGGTCGAGCCGTAGTGGTAGCCGATCGAGCCGAGGTTGGTGCCGGACGCGGCGACGATGTCGCGGGCGGTGGTCCGCCCGTACCCCTTCTCGTAGATGCAGCGCACGGCGCCGTCGAGGAGGTCCTCGCGATGTCCCATGGTCCAGATCCTATGGTCTATACACGCGTATAAGACGAATGTATATTCGCACACCATGGACATCCTCATCTCCGGCGCGAGCGTCGCCGGCCCCTCGCTCGCCCACTGGCTGCACCACGCGGGCCATCGCGTCACCGTCGTGGAGCGGGCCCCCGCGCTGCGCGGCGGCGGCTACGCGGTCGACTTCCGCGGCCGGGTACACCTGGAGGTGCTGCGGCGGATGGGGCTGCTGGACGCGATGCGGGCCAGGGCGACGCACATGGGCGACATCGCGATCGTCGACCGCGACGACGCGGTCACCGCGACCATGCCGTCGGCGATCTTCAGCGGCGACCTCGAGCTGCTGCGCGGCGACCTCGGCGAGATCCTGTACGAGGCCACCCGCGACCACGTCGACTACGTCTTCGGCGACTCGGTCGCCACGATCACGCAGGACGCCGACGGCGTCGACGTCACCTTCGAGCGCGGCGCGCCCCGCCGCTTCGACCTCGTCGTCGGCGCCGACGGCGTCAACTCCAGGGTCCGTGAGCTGGTCTTCGGCCCGGTGCCGCAGCGCTCCCTCGGGGTGTACGGCTGCATCTTCACCATGCCCAACGAGTTCGGCCTGGACCGGGCGGGTCTCATGTACAACGAGCCGCGCCTGACGGTCACGATCGGCGGCATCAATCCCGACCAGGCGGTGATCTCGCTGTTCTTCACGGCCGAGGGGCTCACGTACGACAAGCGCGACCGGCACGACGTCGAGCGGCAGCGGCGCATCGTCGCCGACGCGTTCGCCGGCGCCGGCTGGCGGGTGCCGCGGCTGCTGGAGGCGATGCGCACCGCGCCGGACTTCTGGTTCGACTCCACCGCGCAGATCCGGATGGAGCGCTGGTCACGCGGGCGCGTGGTGCTCCTGGGCGACGCCGGCTACGCCGGTGGTCCGGGCGGCAACGGCACCGGCCTCGCGGTCGTCGGCGCGCACGTGCTGGCCGGGGAGCTGGCCACCGCGCCGTTCGGTCGCGCCTTCGAGGTGTACGAGCACCGCCTGCGCCCCTACGTGGAGACCTGCCAGAAGCAGGCGTCCGGCGGCGCGGACTTCCTCGTCCCGTCCACCGATCGCAAGATCGCCCAGCGGAACCGGTTCTTCCGCACGATCCGCTACCTGCCGCCGGTGAAACACCTGTTCAAGCACCTTGCGACGCGCACCGCCACGGCGTTCGACCTGCCGGACTACGGTGTCCTGGGTCACACGCGGGACCTTTCCGGGAACAGAGGGAACGTTTTGTAACTTAAGCCTGGCACGCTCAACCACAGTGATGGCAGGTGTCTGACATGGCTACTCTTCCGGTCCTTCCACTGACTGACGACGTCCTGCTTCCCGGCATGGTCATCCCCGTCACGCTCGACGCCACCACCCAGGCGGCGGTCGACGCGGCGCGGTCCGCCGGTGACAAGCGTGTCCTGGCCGTCCCGCGGGTCGACGGCGAGTACGGCTCCTTCGGTGTGGTCGCCGTCCTCGAGAAGGTCGGCCGGCTGCCCAGCGGCGAGCCCGCGGCCGTGGTGCGCGGCCTGTCCCGGGCCCGCATCGGCGCCGGCGTCCCCGGCCCCGGCGCGGCGCTGTGGGTCGAGGCCACCCTGCTCGACGAGCCCGCCCCCGCCGGCAAGGCCAAGGAGCTGGCCCGGGAGTACAAGGCGCTGGTCATCGGCGTGCTGCAGGAGCGCGGCGCGTGGCAGGTCATCGACACCGTCGAACGCATGACGGACCTGTCCGAGCTGGCCGACTCCGCCGGCTACGCGCCGTGGCTCACCCTGGCGCAGAAGATCCAGCTGCTCGGCGCGCCCGACGTCACCGCCCGCCTCGAGCTGCTCGTCGAGTGGGCCCGCGCGCACGCCGCCGAGCAGCAGGTCAACGAGAAGATCAACCACGACGTCCGCGAGGGCCTGGAGAAGACGCAGCGGGAGTTCCTGCTGCGCCAGCAGCTCGCCGCGATCCGCAAGGAGCTCGGCGAGGACGAGCCGTCCGGCTCCGCCGACTACCGCGCCCGGGTCACCGAGGCGACCCTGCCCGACGTGGTGCGCGAGGCGGCGCTGCGCGAGGTCGGCCGCCTGGAGCGGGCCAGCGACCAGTCGCCGGAGGCGGGCTGGATCCGCACCTGGCTCGACACGGTCCTGGAGATGCCGTGGGACGTGCGCACCACGGACAACACCGACCTGGCCGAGGCCCGCGCCATCCTCGACGCCGACCACGCCGGCCTGGCCGACGTGAAGGACCGCATCCTGGAGTACCTCGCCGTGCGCAACCGGCGCGCCGCGCTGGGCAAGGAGGTCGTCGGCGGCCGCGGCTCCGGCGCCGTGCTCGCCCTCGCCGGCCCTCCCGGGGTCGGCAAGACCAGCCTCGGCGAGTCCGTCGCCCGCGCCCTGGGCCGCAAGTTCGTCCGGGTGTCCCTCGGCGGCGTCCGCGACGAGGCCGAGATCCGCGGCCACCGCCGCACGTACGTCGGGGCGCTGCCCGGCCGGATCGTCCGCGCCCTGCGCGAGGCCGGTTCGATGAACCCGGTCGTGCTCCTCGACGAGGTCGACAAGCTCGCCGTCGGCTACGCCGGCGACCCGGCCGCGGCCCTGCTCGAGGTCCTCGACCCGGCGCAGAACCACACGTTCCGCGACCACTACCTGGAGGTCGACCTCGACCTGTCCGACGTGCTGTTCCTGGCCACCGCCAACGTGGTGGACACCATCCCCGGCCCGCTGCTGGACCGCATGGAGCTGGTGACCCTGGACGGCTACACCGAGCAGGAGAAGGTCGCCATCGCCCGGGACCACCTGTGGCCCCGGCAGCTGGACCGGGCCGGCCTGGCCGCCGACGAGGTCACCATCAGCGATCTCGCGCTGGGTGCGATCGCCGGCGAGCACACCCGCGAGGCGGGCGTCCGCCAGCTGGAGCGGGCCCTGGCCAAGGTGCTGCGCAAGGTCGCGGTCGCGTACGACGGCACCCCGGTCCACGTCGACGACGTCGTGAAGTACCTGGGCCGCCCGCGCTTCACCCCCGAGTCGGCGGAGCGCACCGCGGTCCCCGGCGTCGCGACCGGCCTCGCCGTCACCGGCGCCGGCGGCGACGTGCTCTTCATCGAGGCGACCTCGATGGAGGGCGACCCGGGCCTGACCCTCACCGGCCAGCTCGGCGACGTCATGAAGGAGTCGGCGCACATCGCGCTGTCGTACCTGCGCTCCAACGGCCGGCGCCTCGGCATCGACCCGAACGAGCTCGCCGCCCGCCGCATCCACCTGCACGTCCCGGCGGGTGCGGTCCCCAAGGACGGCCCCAGCGCCGGCATCACCATGGTCACGGCCCTGGCGTCGCTGGCCACCGGCCGCCCGGTCCGCCCCGAGTTCGGCATGACCGGTGAGGTCACCCTCGCCGGCCGGGTCCTGCCGATCGGCGGCGTCAAGCAGAAGCTCCTCGCCGCGCACCGGGCCGGCCTCACCGAGGTCATCATCCCGAAGCGCAACGAGCCCGACCTCGACGACCTGCCGGAGGAGGTGCGGTCCCAGCTGACCGTGCACGCCCTCGCCGACGTCGCCGACGTGCTCGCCCTGGCCCTGCGCCCCGCGGACGTCTCGACCCTCGTCCCGGCCGCCTGACTGTCTCGGAGATCGCCGGTAGTAGCCCCGTGGGGGCTACTACCGGCGACGCCGCTACTCGGTGTCGATATCCGCGTCGCCCTGGATGTCCACCGCGGGTTCGACGCCGAGCGTGACCATGAACGAACGCTCACGGTCGGCGAGATGTGCCGCACGTTCCTTGATGAAGCCCTCGAGATCACCGTCTCGCAGCCGCTCGACGGCGACCCGAGGGATGCCGTGGCTGGTCAGGACGCTGTCTTCCAACTCGGCCGGCAGCGCGGCCAACGCCTTTCGCAGCGATACCCCGGGCGGTGTCGGCAGAATGAGCCGGTTCGCGGGATGCGAGCCGCTGCTGATCGAGGTGGTGATGACTCGCCGGTACGCGTCCGTGTCGGCAGTCGCGAGGACCCGTAGGGCATCGAACGGAGCACCGTCCACCGATCGACGCCGATGACCGAACTCCTTGAGATCCCAGAGGACGAAGGTCCGCACCCTGGCGCTGCGCAGGTCGAACCGCTCCGGAAACGGCCGGGCAGTGAGCGCGTCGAGCCGCAAGCCACCCTCGCCGAGCGCGAACGCCCGCATCTCCGCCAATTCGTTCTTCACCTGCGTGGTGTTGGCTCCCGCGAAGTAACCGGACCATGACGTCGCCCAGAACCACCGCACCAGGCTCCGGCGCTGACCGTCGCTCGGGTCGCTGTTGAGGTGGAAGAACGCCACCAGCAGCATGATCTGCAGGTTGTACGGAACCAGCCGCGAGAGTGGCACGCCCACTTCATCCCGGAGGAAGTCGACGGCCTGTCGCAGCGACCGTTCGCTGGCGTCGACCGCGTCCGCCAACCGGCCCCTGACGCGGTCGGCGAGCGCTTCCCAACGAGCTTCCTGCACGTCCTCCTCGCCCGCGACAGCGAGCACGGACCGGAAAATCGTGATGCTGGGGATTGGGCCGAACCCCACGTCCGCCAGGCTTTCCTTGATCGTTGCGATGCGGTCGGCGAGGCTTTCACCGCCCTCGGGGTTGTAGGTGAGGGCCGAGACCATCTGATCCGGCGTCATCGACTGGCCGCTGCTGTTCAGTCGGGAGAACACCTCGACGGCGTGCTCCAGGCGCCCGCCGACGAGACGAACCACTGCCAGTTTGTATGACTTGATGCGTTGGGCGACCTGCTCCGCCTCGTCGACCATCGCGTCAAGCGCCGCAGGATCGAGCAGTCCACTGATCCTACGGGCGTAGGCCAGGAAGTCCATTGTCCGCAGTACCGCACGCATCGGCAGATATGTAGCCGGCGTGTCGACGGTGGACTTCCAGTGGCGGTAGCGGCTGCTGCCACCGCGCTCATGCCGAGTGCCGAGCTCTCGATAAACATCCCACTTCCACTGCTGCTGGCTCTGCGGGTCGCCGATGACGGGGCGCCTCGTGAGGCAGCCGAACAGGGTGGACAGCCGTTGATGCCCGTCGAGCAGGTATGCCACGGGTGTCTCTTGCGGCCGCGGAATGTCGATGCCGGCCACTTGCTCCAGGCTTGGCAACGGCTCGCTGGTGTCCCATACCAGAAGACTGCCGATCGGATAGCCGCGCTCGATGCTGTCGAAGAGATTCAGCATCTGATCCGGTCGCCAAACGAAGGGCCGCTGAAACCGGGGCACCCGAAGCCGGCCTGCGGCCATCTGCCCGAGAACGTCCTCAAGCAGCATGATCTCAGGCTTTACGGTGATCTCGCCGTCAAGATCAGCCATTGTCGCTCCTAAACCACACTTTCGATCTTTGCCAGGAGTGCACGCAGCTCGGCGGGTACCTCGCTGCCCAGTTGGGCAAAGTCGTCTTCGGTCAGATGTTCGCAATGCCGTGCGAGGCTCGAGAGCAGACCGTTGAGGCGGCCGCGAAGTGCAAGCTTCGTCTGCCAGCTTAGGTTGCTGTACAAGGCGTGCTGACGCTGGTCCAGCCTGGGCGGGCGAGCCGGATCGCCGAAGCCGTTCTTCATGTCGAAGTGGGCACGCTGTTCTGCGGAAAGCGAGTCCAGCAGGTCCAGTCGCTGGATGACTTCCTGCGGCAAGTGCGGCGTCAAACGGAGCACCTTCAACGGCACGTAGTTCTCCGCCTCCCGGCGCGCCAGCACGTGAACGGCGACGCCTTCCTGCTCTAGGGCCTGCGCCTTGTCATGGTTCGCCGTGCGCTGTCCTGGGACGAGACGGTCGCTGTCGAACACGGCTGCCACGCGTTTGACGTGTTGGAACTGGCCGAGCTTCTCCTTGGCGACCACAGGAATGCGGCCGGCGCCGCCGCCGTGCTCCACCACCAGCCATGTTCGTTTCAGGGCGTGCAGGACGCGTTTGGCGCCGAACACGGTGGCGACCGCATGGATGAAGTCGCGGTCGGAATCGAGATCTTCCACCACGACGACAGCAGCCCTGGACAGATCGTCCGCGGCGGCGTCCAGGACGCTTAATGTCAGTAGGACGCGGTCGCCGCTCGACGGTGTGTACGCCGTTGACTGCACCAGCGCCTTCTGCCCGGTCGCCGTGTACAGCTGGGCCTTGGTCGGAGCGTGAACAGCCAGGTACTCGAGGGCAGCGTCGAGAACCTCGGGACCGACGATCCAGTCGTGACGCTGACGGACGAACCCTTCCATGATGCTGATCAGGCTGAAGGCGTCAGACGCTTGGAAGACGTCGAGACTCAGCTCAATCCGCATCGCCGCGCTCCAAGCGGTCGAGTTGGGCCTCGGCCAGCTTCCGGGTTTCCTCGTAATCCTCGGCGAAGATCCCGGCCGGCCAATAGTCGACGTTGCCCTTGTCGTCGATGAAAATGCGGTGGGCGTGCGAGGTGCCATCGACTTGATCGACGAAGTAGACCGCGACAAGGTCGGCCGGGATGACTCGCTCGGCGATACGCCGCCGTAGGCGTAGCAGCATCGTTTCGCTATGAGTCTCGATCAGAAAACGGACGCTCGTCTGGGTCGCGGCCTGCAGGTAGAGATCAGCAAGGTCGGCATGGGCCGCTGGGTGAAGGTGCAGCTCAGGCTGCTCGACGATCTCCAAGGTCGGACCGGACGGTGGATTCAGGACGTCCATGGCGCGCTGCACCAGGATCGGTAGTGCCTGGGCCACGCCCGTGCCGGTGTCGGCGAGGTTGACCTGAAGATTCCGAGCGTTTCTCGAGCGCAGAATCATGGTGAAGAGGGCGCCGCGTTCGACGACGTCGACCTCCCACCCTTCGAGGCTTTGTTCGAACATCCGGTTGACCTGCCGTAGCAGCCTGCCCTGGTTGCGCACGAAGTCGCTGGCAAGGATCGGTGCCGTGTGCTCGCCGCTGAAACCGACGGTCCGATGGCGCCGCGTCGGAAGCCGATACCCGCGGGCCGGGCGATCCCGGAAGGGGCCGAGATATCGGATCTCATCGAACGCGGCGCGGATCGCCGAACTGGCGAACCTGCGTGGCGACCACGTGGAAGCATCCGGGTCGCGGAACTGCACAGCGTTTGGCAGCAGGCCGGCGAACCGTACGGCGCCGGCCACCGGTGCGGCGCCGTCCCGGGAAATCAGGTAGCGCTGCCGCTCGGGCTGTGGGTCGACGCCGTCCCAGGTGAATCGCGCCGTTTGATGGCCGACGCGGATCGTGGTGTCGCTGACGAGCTGGAGCCTGTACTCATCGATGTTCTGCACGGTCGCATCCACGTGCAGTGTCGGCTCGACCTGTCCAGCCCCGACGCTGAGGAGATCGAGCTCGATGCGGATGCTGCCATGTGGCCGTCCGCCATAGATTAAGTCGGTGAATGAGTCGAGCGTGTCGTCGCCGAACCGGTCGAGATCGAGCGGTGCCGTCGAGTTCGTCGCGATACCGGAGTTGATGACCAGCGGCGCCCGGACGAGCGCGCTCTTTCCTGAGTTGTTCCGGCCGAGGACGATGGTGATAGGTCGGAGCTCGATCTCTTGTCGATCCGCGAACGAACGGTATCCGGTGAGCGCCATTCGGACGAACGTCATGCCTGCCTTCTGCCGTTGATGGGCCGCGTCGAGGTTCGGGCCACATCTAACCAGGCGTGCGTTCTGCTGTCATTCCCTAACGCCGAGTGAATAAGGTTCCGGCGGCGGGTTCGTCGTGCGGATCTCCGCCAGCATCCGGCGGCGGGTGCGGCGGTCGTAGCCGGCGGCGTCGGTGGTGATCATCGACCAGGGGTCGGGGCAGTCGCCCTCGTGGGCCGCGTCCGGGCACAGCGCATCGACCAGGCGGCCGGTGAGCGCGTCCAGGTCGGCCGGGTTCACCAGCACGTTGATGCGGATCCTGTACAGCCGGTGCCCGGGCGGGACCGCCTGCAGCGGTGGGCGGCCGCGCGGGACCCGCTTCCTGCCGGCCATGGCCGCTCCTTCACCGGTCGCGACGGACGGTCGACGGTAGCATCGCGGGCGTGCTGGACGGCGCCCTCTACGCGGTCACCGACGAGCAGGAGCGCCGGCTGCTGGCGCTGGACGCGGCGGGGGTCAGGAGCTTCGCGGAGACCGTCGAGGAGGCGCCGCCGCACCTGTACCCGATGACCGCCGGCCTCGGCACCGCCTGGGAGCCGCTGCAGCGGTGTCTCGGCGGGCGGTTCCCGCTGTCGCACGCGGTCCTCGGCGGCCGGGCGCTGTGCGACGGTGAGGTCGTCGTGCGGCACGTCACCGCCGCGCAGGCGCAGGCCGTCGCGCTCGCGCTGGGCCGGCTCGACGAGGGGTGGCTGCGGCAGCGGCACGCGACCGCCGTCGGCGGCGACCCGCAGGCGGCGCTGGCGGCGTTCCGGCACCTGCGGAGCTTCTACACAGGGGCGGCGAAGGCGGCCCGGGCGGTCGTGTTCACCGCCGTGTGAACCGGCGCTGGGGTGGCCGGCGGGACACCCGCGAGGCGGACCTCGGCGAGCGCCGCGGCGACGTAGGCTCGTCACCGTGCCGAGCCGCAAGATGACCCCAGCAGCCGCCGACGCCACGGCCCCCTCCCAGAAGCCCCCCGCGAAGAAGGCCGCTCCCGCGAAGAAGGTCACCGCCGCGAAGCAGGCGGCACCCGCGACGAACGCGACCGCCGCGAAGGCCACGGCGAAGAAGGTGACCGCGAAGAAGGCGGCCGCCAAGGTCGTCGCGGCGGCGGCAGCGGAGGCGGCCGCGGCGGGACCCGACCAGGCGCAGACGGAGCGGGCCCGGCGGATCCTCGACCTGCTCACCGCCCGCTACCCCGACCCGGTGCTGGAGCTGGACTTCGCCTCGCCGCTGCAGCTGCTCATCGCCGCCGTGCTCGCCGCGCAGACCCTCGACGAGCGGGTCAACCAGGTCACCCCGGTGCTGTTCGCGAAGTACCCGACCGCGGCCGACCTCGCCGCCGCCGACCCGGCCGAGATGGAGCAGATCCTCATGCCGGTCGGGTACTACCGCAAGAAGACCCAGATCGTCATGAAGCTCGCCGCGGTGCTCGTGGAGCGGCACGGCGGGGAGGTGCCCATGACGTTCGAGGAGCTCGTCGAGCTGCCGTGGGTGGGCCGCAAGACGGCCAACATGGTGCTCGGCAACGCCTTCTCGGTGCCGGCGATCTCCGTGGACACCCATGTGGGCCGGGTCGCGCACCGGCTGTCGTGGGGGCCGGAGAAGGACGGCGAGGCGACCGAGCTGGGCGTGTCGGCGCTGTTCGAGCAGAAGGACTGGGTGCCGGTCAACCTGCTGCTGATCCTGCACGGCCGGCGCACCTGCCACTCCCGCAAGCCCGCCTGCGGAGCGTGTTCCCTCGCGCCGGAGTGCCCGTCGGCGGGCCTGGACGGCAAGGGTGAGCTCGACCCGGACAAGGCCCGCGCCCTGCTGAAGTAGGTCAGCCGGGCAGCCGGGCCAGCTCGGCGTCGATGCCGTCCTGCGGCACGGGCTCCCACACGTCGACCTCGACCCGCCCGCCGTCGCGCTGCCAGACGCCCTTGACCCGGCCGTCGTGCGCCACGACCGGCGAGATCCAGCCCTGCGGGCGGCTGACCTCGGCGCGCCGCTGGGGCGGCACGACCGTCGGGTCGGCGGTGCCCGGGCCGAGCACGAACTGGTCGAAGGCCGGCAGCAGCCGCACCTCGTCGAACGGCTCCGCGTCGGCCATCGCCGCGACGTCGCCGGCCCGCGCGTACAGCCGCCGCCCGTCGACCTCCACCTCGGCGAGCAGCCCCTCGGCGACCAGCGTCGTGAAGTACCCGCGCAGCGCCGCCTTCTTCGTCACGCCCCGGCACAGCCACTGGTCGAACGTCTCCGCCGAGGCCGGCCCGTACACGCCGAGGTACGCCGGCACGATCAGCCGCGCCGCGTCCGGTACCGACGGAAGCGCCGACCACGGCGGACGGGTGAACGTGACCCGGCTGCCGTCGCCGGGGCCGTGCACGAGCAGCCCCTGCCAGGCGAGGGGTTTGAGCACCGCCCCCCACCCGGAGCGCAGGTGCGCCGCCAGGTCCGGGTCGCCGGTGCGGGCGGCGACCGCCGTGACCAGCTCCTCGCGGGTGCGCGGCGGGCCGTCGAGGGCGTCGTGCACCGCGTCCCGGATCGCGTCCAGTTGCCCGAGGGTGACGAACGTCTTCTGCCAGGATCCCTTCTCCCAGGTCCTGGTCGCCGCCAGCAGGGCCAGCTGGGCCGGTGCCTGCGACGGGTCCAGCAGGTGCAGGGTGCCGCGCGCCGACCAGGTCTTCACCAGCGCCCCGCCGGCCAGTGCGGCGCGCAGCCCCGCCGGGTCGGGCACGGCCTGGCGGGCCGCGACGGCGTGCTCGGCGTACGAGCCGACCTGCGCCTGCACGCCCAGCAGCCGGCGCACCACCGTGACCGGGTCGGCGGCTCCCGCGGGCCGGTCCAGCAACTGCCGGCGGCTGCGCCAGCCGAGGACCCGGCGCCGGTCGAGCACGGTCATGGAGCACCTTCCGCGGTTGTGGATGTCGCGAGCAAGAATGGCAGACTGCTGCGGTGCACTTCGCCGAGTTCGACGCGCTGTTGGAGCAGGCGTTGCGGCGGTACGCGGCCCAGGAGCGCGACGGTGACGTCGCCGTGTTCGACCACTGGCGGGCCACCGAGGCGGACCTGGCACGGGTCGAGCGGCGGCTCGGCGTGCGGCTGCCGCACCAGTACCGGCGGTTCCTGCTGCGGTACGGTGCCGGCCGGTTCCTCTTCGTCGAGCTGCTCCCGGCCGACGAGGGCCGCCGCTGGGTGGAGACGCTGCTCGCGGCGAACGAGCCGGGCAGCGGGTTCGTCGCCGTCGCGCCGGTCGGCACCGGCGACTACTGGGGCTTCGTCGTGCGCGACGGGGTGTGCGAGGACGCGGTCAGCTTCCGGTACCAGGAGGACGGCGCCGTCGAACCGGCCGCCGCGGACTTCCTGGAGTTCGCCGCGACCGAGGGCCTGCGCGCCGGGCGGTGACCGACCGGCATGATTGGCGCAGTTCGACGGTCGGGGCGGCGCCGGAGCGCGGCGGAGGTGACGTCATGACCGGCCCGTAGCGGAGCGAGGAGCTGGTCATCATGGGGGCAGTTCGACGGTCGGGTCATGGGCGCAGTTTCAAGGTCAGGGCGGCGCCGGAGCGCGGCGGAGGTGACGTCATGACCGGCCCGCAGCGGAGCGAGGAGTCGGTCATCATGGGCGCAGTTCGAAGGTCAGGGCGGCGCCGGAGCGAAGCGGAGGTGACGTCATGACCGCCCCGTTCGGCATCGGTGCCGAGGTGTGGCCCGGCCTGGCCAAGGTCGCCGAGGAGGCCGGCGAGCTGCTGCAGGTGGCGGGCAAGCTCATCGCCACCGCCGGGGAGCCCGCCCACTACGACGGCACCGACCTGCGGGCGCGGCTGGTCGAGGAGTGCGGCGACCTGCTCGCCGCGATCGGGTACCTCACCGCCGCCAACGGCATCGCCGACGAGGTCGCCGCGCGCGCCGCCGGCAAGCGGGAGCTGTTCCAGGGCTGGCACGACCGGGAGCTGGCGCGGCGGGCCGCCGGCCGGTGACCGTCAAGCCCCCCGGCCCTCACGCTCACCGCCCTACGGCCCGCCCGCGGGCAGCCGTCGCTACATCGACGACCGTTGGGCCGGTAAGGCGGTTGCGTACCGGGGCGCGATCGCTGCAGCATTGATACATGCCGACCCTCCACGTGCCGCGGGTCGCCTGGGACGGCGCCCGGGTGATCGTCCGGGCATGCGCCGACCGTGACTGGGCGGTCTGGTTCGCCAACTGGATCAACGCCCAGGCCGGCCCGCCGTTCGGGCAGCTGGTGATGCAGACCCGGACCCGCCTCGCCGCCGGGTACGGCTACGAGGCCGCCGCGCTGGAGGCGGGCAGGTGGCGGGTGCGCCTGGACGACCTGATGGCGCAGCGGCCCGACCTGGTCGAGCCGCTCGCCGAGATCGTGCGGGAGGCGACGCAGCGCCTGCGCGCCGCGGCCTGAGCGCGGCGTCCGCGGGCGCCCGCCGGACGGGGTGCCGCCGGTCGCGGTGCGCCGGCCGGGCGGTCACCGCAGGGCGGCCGGCTGGCGGATCTCGCGCTGCGCGGACTCGATCACCTCGCCGCGGGTGTCGCCGAGCCACACGACCGGGTTCACCGGCGTGCCGACCCGCGACAGCAGCCCCGTCTCGTCGGTCCACGCGACCAGCGGGACAGGCTGCACGTGCTCGGTCTCCCAGCCGATGACACGGCCGGCGTGGATCTCTTCGTCGGCGGCCGTGGCCAGCCACAACACCTGGGTCTGCGGAATGATCGTCATGCAGTCAGTGATGCCCCGGCAACGGAAGGTGCAATCGCGTCATGGCCGACTTCGACACCCTGCTCGCCGAGGGCGCGTCGGTGCCCGTGGAGGGCTGGGACTTCGCCTGGTTCGCCGGGCGGGCCACCGAGGAGCGCCCGCCGTGGGGGTACGCGGGGCGGCTGGCCGACCGGTACCGCACCGCGGCGGCCGCCCTGGACGTGCAGACCGGCGGCGGCGAGGTGGTCCGGTGGGCGCTGCGGCGCGCCGGGACCGTCCCCGGGGTCCTGGCCGCCACCGAGTCGTGGGCGCCGAACGCCGCCCTCGCCAGGCGCGCGCTCGCCCCGTACGGCGGCACGGTCGCCCTCGTCGCCGACGAGGACCCGCTGCCGTTCGCCGACGACACGTTCGACCTGGTCAGCAGCCGGCATCCGGTCGTCACGGACTGGGCGCAGATCGCCCGGGTGCTGCGGCCCGGCGGCACGTACCTCGCCCAGCACGTCGGCGTCGGCACCGCGCACGAGGTCACCGAGGCCCTCCTCGGGCCCACCCCGGTCGCCCAGGGCCGTCACCCGGCGGCCGCGGCCGCCGCCGCACGGGCCGCCGGGTTGCTGGTCACCGACCTGCGCGAGGCCACGCTGCGGCTGGAGTTCTTCGACGTCGCGGCGGTCGTGGTGTTCCTGCGCAAGGTCATCTGGATCGTGCCCGGGTTCACCGTGGCGGCGCACCGGGAGCGGCTGCGCGCCCTGCACGAGCGGATCGAGGCGGAGGGGCCGTTCGTCGCGCACACCACCCGGTACCTGATCGAGTGCTCCAAGCCACATCGGGACGCCATTGGGTGAACGGTCGTTGGGTGGCCGGGGATAGTTTGTGTGGAGAAGCACACCCGCCGCTGCCCGCAGGAGAACTCTGATGAGTGAGTCCGTGAACGTAACCGTGACCGGTGCCGCCGGCCAGATCGGCTACGCGCTGCTGTTCCGCATCGCGTCCGGTCAGCTGCTCGGCGCCGACACCCGCGTCAAGCTGCGCCTGCTGGAGATCCCGCAGGCCGTCCGCGCCGCCGAGGGCACCGCGCTGGAGCTGCAGGACGGCGCGTTCCCGCTGCTCGCCGGCGTGGACGTGTTCGACGACCCGAAGCAGGCGTTCTCCGGGGCCAACGTCGCGCTGCTCGTCGGCGCCCGCCCGCGCACGAAGGGCATGGAGCGCGGCGACCTGCTGGAGGCCAACGGCGGCATCTTCAAGCCGCAGGGTGAGGCGATCAACGCCGGCGCCGCCGACGACATCAAGATCCTGGTCGTGGGCAACCCGGCCAACACCAACGCCCTGATCGCCCAGCGTAACGCCCCCGACGTTCCCGCGGACCGGTTCACCGCGATGACCCGCCTGGACCACAACCGGGCCGTGGCGCAGCTGTCGCAGAAGCTCGGCGTGCCGGTCTCGGAGATCCGCAAGGTCACCATCTGGGGCAACCACTCCGCCACGCAGTTCCCGGACATCCTGCACGCCGAGGTCTCCGGCCGCAACGCCGCCGAGGCCGTCGGCGACCAGCAGTGGTACGCCGACGAGTTCATCCCGCGGGTCGCCAAGCGCGGCGCGGAGATCATCGAGGTGCGCGGGGCGTCGTCGGCCGCGTCCGCCGCGTCGGCCGCCATCGACCACGTCTACGACTGGGTCAACGGCACCCCCGAGGGTGACTGGACGTCGGTGGCGCTGCCGTCCGACGGCTCCTACGGCGTGCCGGAGGGCCTCATCTCCTCGTTCCCGGTCGTGTCCCGCGGCGGCAAGTGGGAGATCGTGCAGGGCCTGGACATCGACGAGTTCTCCCGGGCCCGCATCGACGCCTCGGTCGCCGAGCTCGCCGAGGAGCGCACCGCCGTCGAGCGCCTCGGCCTCATCTGAGCGCGTCGGCGCGCAGCTGAGGGCGTCGTCGCTCGGCTGAGTGCATCATCGCGAAACGCCGGCCCGCCCACCCCGCACGGTGGGCGGGCCGGCGCGTCTTCGGGGCCGGCCCGCAGAGGGCGGTCAGTGCGGGGTGCGGCCGAGCTCGTGCCAGCTCGACTCCGACAACTCCACCTGGTAGTGCTCGGCGGCCTTCGCCAGGTTCGCGAAGGCGAGGTCGCGGTCGGCGTCGTTGACGCCGCGGACCTGGTCGAAGCGGGCGACCGCGTTGCGGACGTGCTTGGCGTCGGTCAGCGGCAGCTTGCGGTGCTCCGGGAAGGCGTAGACGCTGTCGGGCAGGCGCTCGCGGGTCTCCTCGGACAGGGTGCCGTGTGCCTCGAAGGGCCTCCAAGTCGTCTTCATACCGGTTTTCTTCCCTGACGGCGCGGTAGTGACACACGGATCGGCGGCGTCGTTCGCGGTGGGTGGTCCGGGACGGTACCGTTCGGTCCGACGCTCGACAGAAGGAGATCACGGGTGAAGGTGGATGCCGAGGCGCGGCAGCGGCTGACCGCGTTCCTGGGGACGCACGAGGAAGCGGTCGTGCAGCAGTGGACGGAGATCGCGGCGCGCACGCTGCGTGGCCGGCTGACCAACGCCGAGCTGGCCCGGCAGGTGCGTGACGTCTACGGTGCGCTGCTGGCGCTGCTGACCGCCGACGGCGACGGTGAGCTGGCCGGCGCGCACGGCGGTGAGTCCCGGGCGGTGCTCGCCGAGCTGTCGCGCGACTGGGCCCGGCAGGGCTTCACCCCGAGCGAGACCGCCAGCCTGGTCTTCACCGTGAAGGAGGTCGTGCTCAACCTCACGGGAGCCGGCGAGGCGGAGCAGCCGCTCAAGGACTTCCTGCTGCTGTCGCTGCTGGTCGACGACATGGGGCTGTTCACGTTCGAGACCTACACCAAGACCCGCGAGTCGGTGATCGCCGACCAGACCGAGCAGCTGCTGGAGCTGTCGACGCCGGTCGTGAAGCTGTGGGAGGGCGTCGTGGCGGTGCCGCTGGTCGGCACGCTGGACTCGGCCCGCGCTCAGGTGGTCATGGAGAAGCTGCTGCAGACCCTGGTCGACACCGGCTCCGGCTACGCGATCGTCGACATCACCGGCGTCCCGGCCGTCGACACGCAGGTCGCCCAGCACATCCTCAAGACGGTCGTGGCGGCCCGGCTGATGGGCGCGGAGTGCATCATCTCCGGCATCCGCCCGCAGATCGCGCAGACGGTCGTCGCGCTCGGCATCGAGTTCGGCGACATCGTGACCAAGGCCAACCTCGCCGACGCCCTGCTGCACGCCATGCGTGCCAGCGGTGTGGAGGTCATCCGCCGGGCGAGCCGGGACAAGGCGGTCTGATGGACCGCGTCCCCGTCCTGAAGATCGGCGAGATCCTGCTCGTGTCGATCCAGATCGACCTCGACGACCAGTCCGCGCTGCAGCTGCAGGAGGACCTGTCCGACCGGATCGTCGAGACCGGCGCGCACGGCGTCATCATCGACATCTCGGCGCTGGAGATCGTCGACTCGTTCATCGGCCGGATGCTGTCGACGATCGCGGCCGTGTCCCGGGTCCTGGACGCCGAGACCGTCGTGGTGGGCATGCGCCCCGCGGTGGCGATCACCCTGGTGGAGCTGGGCCTGTCGCTCAACGGCGTGCGCACCGCGCTCAACGTCGACAAGGCCCTGGAGATCCTCGCCGACGCCCGCCAGATCCGCGGCGTCGGCCTGCTGCGAGTCAGCGGATCGGACGACGTACCCGAATGACGGAGCCGCAGGTGCTGCCGATCGCCGACGACAAGGACGTGGTCCGCGTGCGTCAGGCGGTCCGGGTGATCGCGCTCGCCGCGAAGCTGCCGCTGGTCGATCAGACGAAGCTCGTCACCGCGGCCAGTGAGCTGGCCCGCAACACGCTGATCCACGGCGGCGGCGGGCACGCGACCGTCGCGCAGGTGCACAACGGCCGCCGGGCGGGGGTGCGCGCCGAGTTCGTCGACACCGGGCCCGGCATCGCCGACCTGGGGCTGGCCTTCACCGACGGGTACACCACCGGCAGCGGTCTCGGCCTGGGCCTGAGCGGATCCCGCCGGCTCGTCGACGAGTTCGACATCGTCACCGCGCCCGGCGAGGGCACCAGGATCACGGTGACGAAGTGGGCCCGGTGACGACCCCGATCGAGGTGCCTCTGGTCGAGGAGCTCGGCTGGATCCCGGTCGACGACACCGCCGCGGCCAGCATCGCCCGGCGGGTCGCGGTGGACTGCGCCCGCCGGCTCGGCTTCAGCGAGGAGCGGACCGGCGAGGTCGCCATCGTCGCCGCCGAGCTGGCCAGCAACCTGCACCGGCACGCCGACGCCGGCGCGCTGTCGGTGCGCTGCCTGCGCACCCGCGCCGGCGGCGGGGTCGAGCTCGTCGCGGTCGACGCCGGCCCCGGCATGGCCGACCTCGTGTTCAGCGGCGTCGACGGCACGTCGACCGCCGGCACGCTCGGCATCGGCCTCGGCGCTGTGCGGCGCCTGTCCACGTCCTCCGGCGGTTACTCGCTGCCGGGCCGGGGCACCGTGCTCACCGCGCAGCTGTGGCAGGACCACCGCCCGGGCCCGCCGGCCGTGCCGGCCGTCGCGGGCCTGACCAGGCCGCTCACCGGCGAGCCGGTGTCCGGGGACCGGTGGGCGGCGCGCCGCGACGGTGCCGCGCTGCTGCTGCTCGTCGCCGACGGTCTCGGCCACGGCGCCCTCGCGGCCACCGCGGCGACCGCATCCGTCGACGCGTTCCTGGGCAGCTCCTTGGACGCGCCGGCGGCCATCCTGGAGCACCTGCACCGGGTCGTGTCGCACACCCGCGGCGCGGCGGTGTCCGTCGTCCGGGTGGACGGCGGCACGCTGCGCTTCGCCGGCCTGGGCAACGTGGCCGGCACGATCGCCACCCCGGACGGCGAGCGGCGCGGCATGGTGAGCATGCCGGGGATCGTCGGGCACCAGTCCCGCGGGATCCGCGAGTTCGCGTACGACCTGCCCCCGCAGGCCGTCGTGGTGCTGCACTCCGACGGCGTGTCGGACCGCTGGTCGCTGCGCGACTACCCGGGGCTCAGCCGGCAGGACCCGCTGCTCGTCGCGGCCACGCTGCTGCGCGACGCCGGCGTGCGCCGCGACGACGCCTGCGTGGCGGTGGTGCGGCCGTGAGCATGACCGGCCGGGGCGGCGGAGGTGACGGCGTGACCGCGGGTGCCGCCGGGGTGCCGGAGCCGCTGCTGCGGCTGGTGCTGCACACCGACCAGGATGTCTTCGTGCTGCGCCAGCGGGGCCGCGAGGCCGCCGCCGCCGTCGGCATGGAGCACCAGGACCAGGTCAGGGTCGCTACGGCGCTCAGCGAGATCGGCCGCCACGCCATCGGTGCCGTGGTGACCTTCGCCGTGGAGGTTTCCGGCCGGGCCCGGCTGGTCATCGTGGTAGCAGCGGACGGCATCGGGATCAGTCCGCCGGAGGGAACGGCGGCCGCGGGCCGGCTGATGGACGAGGTGCACGTGGAACGGGACCGGATCAGCCTGACGCGCAGGCTGCCCGCCCAGGTCGGACCGGACCGGCTGGCCGAGGCACGCGACACGCTGGGCAGGAGCCAGCCGACGACCGCGTTGGACGAGCTCAGCGTGCAGAACCGGCAGCTGGTCGCGGCCCTGGAGGAGGTCCAGGCGCACCGCGACGAGCTGCTCACCCTCAACGCGGAGCTGGAGGACACCAACCGCGGCGTGATGGCGCTGTACACGCAGCTGTCGGAGGAGCTGGAGCAGACCAACCAGGGGGTCGTCGCCCTGTACGCGGAGCTGGACGAACGCTCAGCCCAGCTGCGCGAGGCGAACGAGGCGAAGAGCCGGTTCCTGGCCAACGTGTCGCACGAGCTGCGCGCGCCGGTCACCGCGATCATCGGCCTGGTGCGGCTGCTGCTCGACCCGCGCTCGGAGCCGCTGACCGCCGAGCAGACCCACCAGCTGGAGCTGGTGCAGGGCTCCGCCGCGGACCTGCTGGCCCGGGTGAACGACCTGCTGGACCTGGCGAAGGCCGAGTCGAACCGGATCGAGCCCAGCTGGGCGCCGGTCGACCTGGCCGCGGTCTTCGGCCAGCTGCGCGGCACGCTGCGCCCCCTGGCGAAGCCCGGGGTGCAGCTCGACGTCGCCGACCCCGACGCGGTCGACCTGGTCACCGACGAGGTGCTGCTGACCCAGATCCTGCGCAACCTGCTCACCAACGCGTTGAAGTTCACCGACGCCGGCACCGTGAGCATGGGCGCGCTGGTGCTCGACGGCCGGCTGCACATCGCGGTCGCCGACACCGGCATCGGCATCCCGTTCGCCGAGCAGCGCCGCGTCTTCGAGGAGTTCCACCAGGTGCGCGGCGCCCACCAGGTGGGCGGCACGGGGCTGGGCCTGCCCTACGCGCGCCGCCTGGCGACCCTGCTCGGCGGCGGGCTGAGCATGGTCAGCGAGCCGGGGGAGGGCAGCACGTTCACCCTCGACCTGCCGCTGCGCCCGCAGCCGGAGGACGACGGGGACCTGCCGCACGTGCCGTCGGTGCTCGTCGTCGACGACGAGGCGGCGGCCCGGCAGGTGCTGCGCGAGCACCTCACCGGCATCGCCGGGCAGGTCCACGAGGCCGCCGACGCCAGGGCCGCCCTGGCGATCGCGTCCCGCGAGCGGCCGTCGGTGATCTTCCTGGACCTGCGGATGCCCGACGGTGACGGCGGCGACCTGATCGCCCGGATGGCCGCGGTGCCGCAGACCGCCGGCATCCCGGTCGTGGTCGTGACGGGCGCCGACGTGACGCGGGTGGACGGCGCCGCCGCGGTCCTGGCGAAGTCGTCGCTGACCCGGCGGCTCGTCGCCGACGCGGTCGCCCAGGTCATCACATGAGCGGCCGGCAGCGGCGCGGCCGGCAGGAGCGGCCCGCGGCGGAGATGATGCCATGAGCGAGGACGCCGCTGACATCCTTGTGGTCGACGACAGCCCGTCGAAGCGGTACGTGATCACCAGCTGGCTGCGCCGCGACGGGCACCGGGTCGTCGAGGCGGCGACCGGCACGGAGGCCCTGGCCCTGCTGCACGGCGGTCCGGACGGCGTCGCCCCGGGCACCGAGCTGGTCGTGCTCGACGTGCGGCTGCCCGACATCGACGGTTTCGAGGTCGCCGAGCGGATCAAGGAGGACCCGCGGACCACCGCGGTCCCGGTCATCCACATCTCCGCGACCGCGGTGCACGCGGTGGACCGCACCCAGGGCCTCAACCGGGGCGCGGACGCCTACCTCGCCGAGCCGATCGACCCGGACGAGCTGCTGGCCACGGTCCGGGCGAAGCTGCGGGAGTACCGGGCCCGCCGCCGCGCCGAGCGCCTCGCCGGGCGGCTCACCCGGCTGGTGGACACCACGACCGCGTTCAACGCCACGACGAGCCTGCCGGACCTGCTGCTGGCCGCCGCCACCGGCGCCGCGCGGGTCTTCGACGGCCCGGCCGCCGTCGCCGCCTCGTCGGAGGAGACCGGCCCGATCGCGGTGCAGGTCGACGCCGTGGCCGGCGAGCCGCAGGTGCGTGCGGCGATGCGCGAGGCGTACGACTACGATCCGCTCGACGGGCAGGCCGGCACCGTGCTGTTCCGGCAGGAGACCGGCCCGTGGTGGCCCGGCGCGGTGTGGCGGCTGGTGGCCCGCGCCAAGCCGGGCCGGGAGCCGCTGCACGTGGCGGTGCCCGCCGACGGGTTCCTCGACGACGACGCGGACCTGCTGCGCCAGTTCGGCCAGGCGGTCGCGCTCGCGGTGGAGGCGCTGCGCAGCTACGACGAGGAGCGGCGCACCGCGATCATGCTGCAGCAGAGCATGCTGCCGCAGCGGCTGCCGACCGTGCCCGGGGTGCAGCTGGCGGTGCGGTACCGGCCGGCGAGCGAGCACGCGTCCGTCGGCGGCGACTTCTACGAGATCATGGTGGTCGACGGGCAGCTCGTCGCGGCGATCGGCGACGTCGCGGGGCACTCGCTGCGGGCCGCGACGATCATGGCGGAGGTCCGGCACGCGTTGCGCGCGTACCTGGTCGAGGACGCCTCGCCGGGGCCGAGCATGGAGCGGCTCAACCGGATGATGCTGCGGCTGCTGCCGGAGGAGATCGCCACGATGTGCCTGCTGAGCATGGACCCGGCCAGCGGGCGGGTCCGGCTCACCAACGCGGGGCACCCGCCGCCGCTGCGGGTCCTCGACGGGCAGGTCACCCAGGTCCTGGGCCGGGTCGCGCTGCTGGGCGTGCCGACGCCGCACGACACCGAGACGCCGCTGACGCTGGCGCCGGGGGAGACCCTGGTGATGGTCACCGACGGGCTCATCGAGTCGCGCGGGCACACGTTCAACGAGGGCCTGGAGGCGCTGTGCGTCGCGGTCGCCGACGCCGAGGCGGACCTGGAGCAGTTCTGCGACCGGCTGCTCGCCGACCTCGGGGCCGGCTCCCGCGACGACGACGTGGCCCTGCTCGTGATCCGCCGGGTGGATTTCCCCTGAACCGGTTGCACGGCGGCCCGTCACCGCACAGGCTGCGGTGAGACGAACGGGGGGCTTCATCATGGCGGTCTGTGAGACCTGCGGCAACGACTACTACATGGCGTTCGAGATCCGGACGGTCGGCGGCGGCGTGCACGTCTTCGACTCCTTCGAGTGCGCGATCCACCGGCTCGCGCCGGTCTGCGAGCACTGCGGCACCAGGATCATCGGGCACGGCGCGGAGGTGTCCGGGAGCTTCTACTGCAGCGCGCACTGCGCCCGCACCGCCGACCAGACGCTCGGGCTGGAGATCCGCGACACGGTGGGGGCGTACCCCGCGTGAGCGTGCCCGGTGCCCCGCATGATTGGGTTTCCAAGCAGCAGGGCATTCGATGAGGCACGCGTCGCGGAGGAGCAGCAGTGGTGGTCCTGGGTATCGACATCGGCGGTTCGGGCATCAAGGGGGCGCCGGTCGACCTGGCGACCGGTGAGTTCACCGCCGAACGGCACCGCATCGAGACCCCGCAGCCCGCGGACACCACTGCCGTCGTGCGGACGGTCGCGGAGGTCGTCGCGCACTTCCCGCCGGCGAGCAGCGTCGGCATCACGTTCCCGGCGGTGGTCCAGCACGGCGTGACGAAGACCGCCGCCAACGTCGACGCCTCGTGGGTCGACGCGCCCGCGGAGCAGCTGTTCAGCGACGCGCTGGGCCGGCCGGTGACGGTCCTCAACGACGCCGACGCCGCCGGGGTCGCCGAGATGGAGTACGGCGCCGGCAAGGGCGTCGGCGGGCTGGTGGTCATGGTGACCCTCGGCACGGGCATCGGCAGCGCCCTGTTCATCGACGGGCGGCTGGTGCCCAACACCGAGTTCGGCCACCTGCAGCTGACCGGGCTGCACCTGCACGGCGGCGACGCGGAGGACTACGCCTCCGACCGTGTCCGCGAGGCCGAGGACCTGAGCTGGCCGGACTGGGCCGAGCGGGTCCAGGTGTACCTGCGGCATCTGCACGCGCTGCTGTGGCCGGATCTGATCATCATCGGCGGCGGCGTGAGCAAGAAGACCGACAAGTGGCTGCACCACGTGTCGGTGCCCACGAAGGTCGTCCCGGCGGCCCTGCAGAACAACGCCGGCATCGTCGGCGCGGCGCTGCTGGCCTCCAGACGGGCGCATTGACGCCGGCACCGGCCGCCGGGGTGCGCGCATAGGGCACGATGGGTCCCATGGGGGACGCGCCCGCGCCGTTGCGTGCCGGGGACCCGACCGCGGTCGGGTCCTACCGGCTGCTCGGCGTGCTCGGCGTCGGCGGCATGGGCACCGTCTACCTCGCCGCCGGGCCTGACGAGCGCCGGGTCGCGCTGAAGGTCATCAATCCGGTGTGGCACGGCGACCCGCAGTTCCGGCAGCGGTTCGCGGCCGAGGCCGCCGCCGCGTCGCGGGTCGCCGGCTTCTGCACCGCGCGGGTGCTCGACGTGGCCCTGGACGGGCCGGTGCCGCACCTGGTGACCGAGTACGTCCCGGGGCCGTCCCTGCACGACTACGCGACCGTCAACGGCCCGCTCGGCGGGCAGGTCGAGGCGGTCGCCGTGGGCGTCGCCGCGGCGCTGACCGCGATCCACGCCGTCGGGCTCGTGCACGCCGACCTGAGCCCGCGCAACGTGCTGCTGTCGCCGTTCGGCCCGAAGGTCATCGACTTCGGCGTGGCCCGCCCGTCGCGCCACAGCGGCCCGGTCGGGCAGCTGTTCGGCACGCCCGGCTGGCTCGCGCCCGAGCAGGAGCGGGGCGCCCCGCCGAGCCAGGCGTCCGACGTGTACGCGTGGGGCGTCCTCGTCGCGTGGGCGGGCACGGGCGTCATGCCGGCCGGTGCGGTGCCGGCGGGGCTGGCGCCGGGGCTCGCCGAGATCGTCGGCCGGGCGCTGCGGCACGACCCGGCCGCCCGCCCGTCGGCCCGCCAGATCCTCCTGGCGCTCGTCGGCGACGACGACCCCGCCGCGGTGCACGTCACCTCCCCCCGCGCCGATCCGGGCCGCCACGGCGGTCCTGGGGGCCCTGCCGGCGCCACCGCGACGGTGCGGGGCGCGGCGCCGCCCAGGCCGGCGGGTCGCCGGCCGGGCCGGTTCGCGCCCGGCGCGGCGCCCGTCGTGCCGGTGTCGCCGACCGCGGTGCACGGCGCGCACCCGGCCGGGGTGCCGGTGTCGCCGGTGCCGGTGAGCCCGACGATGCTCGACCCGGCCGCCGGGACGGGGTTCGCGGCCGGTCACGGCGGCGCGGGAGGGCCGCGGCTGCCGCTGCCGCCGGTGCCCCCGCCGCCGCGCGGGCGCCCGCGCCGCGTCGGGCAGGCGGTGAGCGCCGTGGTCGCGGTGCTCATCGTGCTCGGCTGCCTGTGGGGCGTGTTCAACCTCGCCGGCTCCGCCGGCTCCGGCGACCCGCAGGCCGGGCCGAGCAGCGCGGCGCCGGCGAGCAAGGCGCCGTCGCGCCGGCCGAGCCCGGTGGCGACCGACGGCGGGGTCCGCTTCACCGTCGTCGGCTTCGAGTGCGGCGCCGCCCAGGTCGGGCAGTGGCCGGTGGTCAAGCAGGCGCAGGGCCAGTTCTGCCTGGTGGAGCTGAAGGTGGAGAACCTCGGCACCGGCGGCACCCGCATCTGGCAGGGCTCGCAGCGGCTGCGGGACACCGAGGGCAACGAGCACAAGCCCGACGAGTGGTCGTGGCTCTACAACGAGGCGACCCGGCCGCTCTACGGCGAGATCAAAGCGGGCAAACCGGTCGTCGGCACGCTCGTCTTCGACGTGCCGAAGGGTCTCAGCTTCGACGTGCTGGTCGTCAAGCAGCAGCCGCTGAGCTCCGGCACGGTCATCCGCCTGCCCGGCCGGTAGAGCGCTTTCGCGACAGCCCCGCGACGCCGGGGCGAGCGCCCGCGCGCCGGCGTGCTGCCGAGCAAACACCACGGCCGGAGCGCTTGGCAAGCTTTTCCCGGACGTTAACTTTCGTTACCACCGTGTTATTGACACCACAGTCCGCGATCAGATTTAGTGTGCCGGAACCGGTTGCGGAACCGGTTCCAGAAAACGCTCTCTTGCCAGAAAGCGCTCTCACAGAGAGGATCGCGGCGTGCCGATCACCATCGCCGATGTCGCGTCCCGTGCCGGGGTCAGCAAGACCACCGTCTCGCGGGTGCTCAACGGCAAAGGAGAGGTCGACGAGTCGACCGCGGCACGGGTGCGGAGGGTCATCGACGAGCTGGGCTACACGCCCAGCGCGCGGGCGGTCAACCTCGCCCGTGGGCACACCAGGGTCATCGGGATGTTGGTGCCGTCGCTGATCTGGCCGTGGATGGGCGAGATCGTGCAGGGAGCGGTGGATGTCGTCGAGGCGGAGGGTTACGGGTTGCTGCTGTTCACGTGCAACCGTGGCGCCGAGTCCATGCGGCAGTTCTCCGCGCAGGTCTCCGGCAAGGCCTTCGACGGCCTGCTGGCGATCGAGCCGGAGGGCACCCTGGACTACCTCGCCGACCTGTACGCCGGCGGCCTGCCGGTGGTGCTCATCGACGACCGCGGGGACAAACCGCTCATGCCGTCGGTGGGGACCACCAACCGGGCCGGCGGGGCGCTCGCCGCCCGGCACCTGCTCGAGATCGGCCGGCGGCGCCCGCTCGTCATCACCGGATCCGAGAAGTTCGGCTGCACCCAGGACCGGCTCGGCGGCTTCGTGGACGTGTTCGCGGCCGCCGGACACCCGGTCGACCCGCGGTTCGTGATGGAGGGCGATTTCACGTACGACTGCGGCGCCCAGGCGATCCGGCAGGCGCTGGGTCTGGGCCTCGAGTTCGACGCCGTCTTCGCCCACAACGACCTGTCCGCCGCCGGTGCCCTCCAGGCGCTGCGCCAGGCGGGCCGCACGGTGCCGGGAGATGTCGCCCTCGTGGGCTTCGACGACATCGTCCACGCCGCGCACACCGAGCCCCCGCTCACGACCATCCGGCAGCCGATGCGGCAGATGGGCGAGACGGCGGCCCGGAGGCTCATCGCACACTTCGACGGCACGCCGTTGACGAGTGAGCCCAACATCCTGTCCACCACGCTCGTCGTGCGGTCCTCGACCGTGCCGGCGTAGCCCGAGCGCACCACCCAGCACCACCGACACCGCACCAAAGGGCGGGACCTGCCGCAAGAAGGCCCCGTCGTCATACCCCGAATGACCGCCCCACCTGTCGATCCAGGTACGTAAGGAGACACCCCCGTGCATACCAGACGCTCCGTTGTGCTCGGCCTCGCCGGGTTGCTCGCGACCGGCGCGCTCGCCGCTTGCGGCGAGTCGAAGAACGAGCAGAACGCCAAGCAGGGTGTGACGGTTCTCAACGTCGGCATGCCGAACGGCCCGCAGACCGAGAACCAGAACCCGTTCCTGAGCACGTCCGCGTCCTCGAAGTCGGGCTACAAGTGGGCCCTCTACGAGCCGCTGATGATGTGGAACCCGGTCAAGCCGGCCGACCCGATGAAGCCGTGGCTCGCCACGAAGGCGGAGTGGTCGAAGGACTACAAGTCGGTCAAGGTCACCGTCCGTGACAACGCGGAGTGGGGCGACGGCCAGAAGGTCACCGCCGAGGACGTCGCGTTCACCTACAAGCTGGTCCGCGACAACGACGCCCTCAACACCGGTGGTCTCACCATCGTCGACGCCACCGTCAGCGGCTCGGACGTGACCATCACGTTCAAGAACCCGCAGTTCGTCAGCCAGCACAAGGCCATCGCCCAGGTGCCGATCGTCCCGAAGCACATCTGGGAGAAGGTGTCGGACCCGAAGGCGGAGCTGGCCAAGGACCCGATCGGCTCGGGCCCGTACAAGCTGAAGTCCTTCACCCCGCAGACCGCCACCCTGGTGGCCAAGGACAAGGGCTACTGGCAGGCGCTGCCGGCCGTCAAGGAGCTGCGCTACACCTCCTACACCGACAACAACGCGCAGACCACCGCGCTGGCCAACGGTGAGTCGGAGTGGAGCTTCGTCTTCATCCCCAACGTGAAGACCGTCTTCCTCGACAAGGACGCCGCGCACCACAAGATCTGGGCCCCGCCGGTCCTGGGCATCCACGGCCTGTACATCAACACCACCAAGGCGCCGTTCGACGACAAGAACCTGCGCGTGGCCATGAGCATGGTCATCGACCGTGACGACATCTTCAACACGGCCGAGGCCGGCTACTTCCACCCGCTGGTGAAGAGCGTGACCGGTCTGCCCAGCCCCGCCGGCGACGCGTTCCTCGCGCCGGAGTTCAAGGGCAAGGACTACAAGATCGACGTCGAGGGCGCCAAGGCACTGCTGACCGCGAACGGCTACAAGTTCGAGGGCACCACCCTCAAGGACAAGACCGGCAAGGCCGTCACGCTCACGCTGACCGACCCCGCCGGCTGGTCGGACTACCAGACCTCGCTGGAGATCGTGAAGTCGAACCTCGCCAAGATCGGTATCGAGGCGACGGTCGAGAAGGCCAACCAGGACGCGTGGTTCAAGAACGTCGAGGCCGGTCAGTTCGACGCGGGCTTCCGGTGGACCAACGGCGGCAACACGCCGTACGACATCTACCAGACGATCATGGACGGCGACCTGCTCAAGCCGATCGGCACCGCGAGCCCGGCCGGTAACTTCGGCCGCTTCAACAACCCCGAGGCCACCAAGGCGCTGCGCGACTACCAGTCGGCGACCGAGGACTCGGTCCGGGTGCAGGCGATGAACACCCTGCAGAAGATCTTCGTGGAGCAGATGCCGATGATCCCCGTCGGCGCCGACAATGTCGGTGGTGCCTACTCCACCAAGAACTGGACCGGATGGCCGGACGACGCCAACCCCTACGGCGCCGCCCAGCCCACCCAGGCCAACGCGCTCGACGTGATCCTGCACCTCAAGCCGGCCTCCTGACCGGTCGCAAGTGACACCGCTCCCCGGGTGGCCCGCGCGGGCCACCCGGGGAGCGGCACCCCGTGACCACACCCCTAAGACAGGAACATCGGCATGACGTTGAGCGAAAGCGCGGCGGCGCCGGTCGGCGAGGTGGTGCTGGAGGCCGTCGGCCTGACCAAGCATTTCCCCGTCCGCAGGCGGCTGCGTGACCTCTTCTCCGGCACCAAGGCAGCGGTCCACGCGGTGGACGACGTCTCCTTCACCCTGCGACGGGGCAGGGTCACGGCACTGGTCGGCGAGTCCGGCTCCGGCAAGTCCACCGTCGCCCGGCTGCTCGCGCAGCTCTACCCGCGCACCGGCGGCGACATCCTGCTGCACGGCAAGTCGACCACCGTCAAGGGCGGCCGCGGCTTCCGCAGCTACGTCAAGCGCGTGCAGCTCATCTTCCAGGACCCCTTCGGCTCGCTCAACCCCGTGCACACCGTGCGCTACCACCTGACCCGGTCGCTGAAGATCCACGGCAACGCCGGCAGGACCGCCGCCGACCTCGAGGCGGCCCTGGCCAACCTGCTCACCCGGGTCAGCCTCACCCCGCCCGAGCGGTACGTGGACAAGTTCCCGCACGAGCTGTCCGGCGGCCAGCGCCAGCGCGTCGCGATCGCCCGCGCCCTCGGCGCCGACCCGGAGGCCCTGCTCGCCGATGAGCCGGTCTCCATGCTGGACGTGTCGATCCGGCTGGGCATCCTGAACCTGCTGCGGGACCTCAAGGAGCGGCTGAACCTCGCCATCCTGTACATCACGCACGACATCGCCTCGGCCCGCTACTTCGCCGACGAGACGATGGTGATGTACGCCGGCCGCATGGTCGAGGGCGGCGACAGCGAGACCGTCACCCAGAACCCCGCGCACCCCTACACGCGGCTGCTGATCGAGTCCGCACCCGACCCGGACCGCATCGAGGGCATCGCCGACCCGACGGTCATGGACCGCGGCAACGGCGAGCCGCCGAGCCTGATCCGGCCGCCGGCCGGCTGCCGGTTCAACCCGCGCTGCCCGCACGCCATGCCCCGCTGCAAGGTCGACCTGCCGCCGCGGCTGGAGATCGGTGACCGCGAGGGACACTGGGCCGCCTGCTGGCTGTACGACGCGGAGACCGTCGCCAAGGAGGGCATCGGCTCGGCCGCCGAGGGCAGCTCCGACATCCCCACGCCGCCGGCGCTGACGCTGACGGAGGAGGCACGATGAAGTTCCTGCTGCAACGCTTCGCCTTCTACCTGTTCACGCTGTGGGCGGCGATCACCCTCAACTTCTTCATCCCGCGGGTCATGCCCGGCGACCCGGTCAGCTCCCTGATCTCCAAGAACCAGGGCAAGCTGTCCAGCGACGCGATCCACTCCCTCGAGGTGCTGTTCGGCCTCGACAAGAACCAGAGCCTGTGGGACCAGTACCTCAACTACTGGAAGCAGCTGCTGCACGGCGACCTGGGCCTGTCGTTCACGTTCTTCCCCACGTCGGTGTCCGAGGTGATCGGCCAGAGCCTGCCGTGGACGGTCGGCCTGGTCGGCATCACCACCATCCTCAGCTTCCTCATCGGCACCGCCCTCGGCGTCGGCGCCGGCTGGAAGCGCGGCTCCTGGATCGACAGCCTGCTGCCGGCCACCACGTTCCTGTCGTCGGTGCCGTACTTCTGGCTCGGCCTCGTCGCCATCGCGCTGCTCGCCGGGCCGGGCAGCTGGTTCCCGTCCTCCGGCGGCTTCACCCCCGGACTGGTGCCGGCCTGGGACGCGTACTTCATCCCCAGCGCGATCAACCACAGCATCCTGCCGGCCGCCACGATCCTCATCTCCTCGATGAGCGGCTGGATCCTCGGCATGCGCAACATGATGGTCACCGTGTCGTCGGAGGACTACATCACCGTCGCGCACGCCAAGGGCCTGTCCGACCGTCGGGTCGCGTTCAGCTACGCCGCCCGCAACGCGCTGCTGCCCAACGTGTCCGGCTTCGCGCTGTCGCTGGGCTTCATCGTCGGCGGCACCCTGCTGGTGGAGATCGTGTTCTCCTACCCGGGCGTCGGCTACCAGCTCTTCCAGGGTGTGCAGGCCTACGACTACCCGCTGATGCAGGGCATCTTCCTGGTCATCACGATCTCGGTGCTGGTGGCCAACCTGCTGGCCGACGTGGCCTACCTGCTGCTCGACCCGCGCACCCGAAAGAGTGGTTGAGATGACCGTCACCCCGTCCAGCATCGAGCAGGTGATCCCGGGTCAGGGCTCGATGGCCCAGCCGAGCGTGAAGCCCGCGTCGAAGGCGAAGCGCAAGCGGCTCCGGTTCGTCTCCAACGGCAAGGCCGCGACCGGCCTCATCGTCCTGGGCATCTACGTGCTGATCGCGATCATCGGACCGTGGATCTCCCCGTACGACCCGGACCTGATCACCGCGGACAAGCTGCAGGCGCCGTCCGGGTCGCACTGGTTCGGCACCGACCACCTCGGCAAGGACATCTTCAGCCAGATCCTGGTCGGCGCCCGCGGCGTCGTGCTCGTCGGATTCATCGCCGGCATCGTCGCGACGATCCTGTCCGTCCTCATCGGCGTCACGTCCGGCTACCTGGGCGGCGCCGCCGACGAGAGCCTGTCCGCGGTGTCCAACGTCTTCCTGGTCATCCCGGCGCTGCCGCTCATCATCATCGTCACCTCGACCATCACCAACGCCGGCGACATCGTCGTGGCACTGGTCATCGGGTGCACGTCCTGGGCGTACGGCGCCCGGGTGCTGCGAGCACAGACCCTGTCGCTGCGCCGGCGCGACTACGTCGAGGCGGCCAGGGCCACCGGTGAGAAGACCTGGCGGATCGTGATCTTCGAGATCCTGCCGAACCTGACCGCGATCATCGCGTCCAGCTTCGTCGGCACCGTCATCTTCGCGGTCATGTCCGAGATCACGCTGGCCTTCATCGGCATCTCGTCGGTCTCCACCTGGAACTGGGGCACCATCCTGTTCTGGGCCCAGGGCCAGCAGGCCCTCGCGCAGGGCGCCTGGTGGTGGTTCGTGCCGGCCGGTCTGGCCATCGCGTTCCTCGGCACCGCGCTCAGCCTGATCAACTTCGGCATCGACGAGTTCGTCAGCCCCCGGCTGCGCACCGCCGGCGCCGGCTCCCGGCGCGCCCCGAACGGTGACAAGGTCACCATGCGGGTCGGGTTCACGCCCGTCATCCGCGGCCGCGCCGACACCACCCCCGAGATCGAGATCAAGCACCCGCGGGCGACCGACGACCTCGACGACGCGGTCGGCGCGACCGAGTACGCCGCGGTCGAGGGGCACGGCACCGGCACCGATGGAGCGAAGCGATGACCCAAGTCCTGACCCGGCCGCTGCTGGAGATCAAGAACCTCGACGTCGACTACGGTCTCGGCGAGGAGTCGGTCAAGGCCGTCCGCGACGTGAGCCTCACCATCCACCGCGGCGAGGTCGTCGGCCTCGCCGGGGAGAGCGGCAGCGGCAAGTCGACCCTCGCCTACGGCGTCACCCGGCTGCTCCCGCCGCCCGGTGTCGTCTCCAACGGCTCGGTCGTCTACCACCCGCCGACCGGCGACCCGTACGACGTGCTCAACCTGTCCAACCAGGAGCTGCGCAAGTACCGGTGGGCGGAGACGTCGATCGTGTTCCAGGGCGCGATGAACTCGCTCAACCCGGTGCACAAGGTCTCCGTCCAGCTCATGGACGCGATCAAGGCGCACGACCCGTCCTCCACGAAGGCCGGGCGGCTGGCCCGGGCCAAGGAGCTGCTGCGGCTCGTCGGCATCGCCGAGGACCGGCTCGACGCGTACCCGCACCAGCTCTCCGGCGGCATGCGCCAGCGCGTCATGATCGGCATGGCGCTCGCCCTGGAGCCGCAGCTGGTCATCATGGACGAGCCGACGACCGCGCTCGACGTGGTCATGCAGCGGCAGATCCTCGGCCAGCTCGTCGAGCTGCGGGAGCGGCTCGGCTTCTCCGTCCTGTTCATCACGCACGACCTGTCGCTGCTGGTCGAGTTCTCCGACCGGATCGCGATCATGTACGGCGGCCGGATCGTGGAAGAGGCACCCTCGGCGGCGATCTACCGCGACCCGAAGCACCCCTACAGCGAGGGGCTGCTGCGTTCGTTCCCGGCGCTGCGCGGCGCACGGCGGGAGCTGACCGGCATCCCCGGCTCGCCGCCGGACCTGCGCGGCATGCCGAGCGGCTGCTCGTTCCACCCGCGCTGCCCCAAGGCGTTCGAGCCGTGCCCGACCAAGCTGCCGATCCTGGGCAAGCCCGACGATCACGTCGGTGAGCCCCGTACCGTCGCCTGCTGGCTGCATCCGGTCACCGCCGGTTGAGCCAGTCACTGGCACAACGTCCCAGTAACTGAAAACAGGAGAACCATGGACACGACCGCGACACCCCTCGACGTGCAGAACCCGATCGCCACCCTCCCGCCTTCCTTCCGTTGGGGAGTGGCGACCTCGGCCTACCAGATCGAGGGCGCGGTCGACGAGGACGGGCGGACCCGGTCCATCTGGGACACGTTCTGCGAGGTGCCGGACGCCATCGACAAGGGCGACACCGGCGAGGTCGCCTGCGACCACTACCACCGCATGCCCCAGGACGTCGCGCTGATCCGCGACCTCGGCGTCGACCTGTACCGCTTCTCCGTGGCGTGGCCGCGGGTGCAGCCCCGCGGCCGCGGCCCGGTGAACCCGGCCGGGCTCGGCTTCTACGACCGGCTCACCGACGAGCTGCTGGCCAACGGCGTCGAGCCGTGGATCACCCTGTACCACTGGGACCTGCCGCAGGAGCTGGAGGACGCGGGCGGCTGGCCGGCCCGCGACACCGCCTACCGCTTCGCGGACTACAGCATGCTGGTCTTCGACGCCCTCAAGGACCGCGTCAAGACCTGGACGACGCTCAACGAGCCGTGGTGCTCGGCGATGCTCGGCTACGCCTACGGCGTGCATGCCCCCGGCCGGCGCGACTTCGCGGCCAGCATGCACGCCGTGCACCACCTCCTGCTCGGCCACGGCCTCGCCACGCAGCGCATGAAGGCGGCGGCCGCCGAGCACCACGAGTTCGGCATCACCCTCAACATGGGCGTCAGCACCCCCGAGACCGACAGCGCCGCCGACCGCGACGCGGCCCGGCGCAGCGACGCCCTCAGCACCCGCATCTACCTCGATCCGCTCGTGCACGGCCGGTACCCGGCGGACCTCGTCGCCGACCTCGCCGCGCAGGGCATCGAACTGCCCGTCCAGGACGGCGACCTCGACATCATCAAGACGCCGCTGGACGTCCTCGGCGTCAACTACTACTTCAGCGAGACCGTCTCCGGCGTCGACGAGGACGGCAACACCCACGACGCGGCCGGCCTGCCCGTCAGCCGCCCCATCCCGACCGGCCGCCCGATCACCGCGATGGGCTGGGAGATCGTCCCCGAGGGCTTCACCCAGCTGCTGGTGCGCCTCTGGGAGGACTACCGGCTGCCGATCTTCGTCACCGAGAACGGCTCCGCCTTCCACGACGAGCCCGACGAGACCGGCTTCGTCCGCGACGACGACCGCATCGCCTACTTCGACTCCCACATCGGCGCGGTCGCCCTCGCCCGCCAGCAGGGCGCGGACATCCGCGGCTACTTCGCGTGGTCGCTGATGGACAACTTCGAGTGGGCGTACGGCTACGACAAGCGCTTCGGCATCGTCTACGTCGACTACGACACCCAGGAGCGCACCCCGAAGCAGTCGGCGCTCTGGTACCGCGACACCATCCGGTCCCTGCGCGCCTGACGCTTCAGTCCGGCAGCAGGGGAGCTGTGGGCCCCTGCTGCCGGCCCAGCAGCGACGCGCGGGTCAGCGCCGCCGCGCCGAACCGGTCCCGGACCTGGTCCATCGCCGAGTCCAGCTCCCCGCCGGTGTGCGCCCGCAGCGGCAGCTCCAGCTGCACCGCCCCGTCCCCGTCGAGGTTCGCCACGGCGACGCCGACCAGGGTCAGCCCCCGGGTGGCGATCAGGCTCTCCGCTTCCCTGTGCAGCCGGTGTACCGCGGCGAGGACCGTCGCGGTGTGCCACGTCTCCTTCGCCAGGGTGTGCGAGCGGGTGACCCTGGTGAAGTCGGCGAACCGCAGCCGCAGCACCACCGTGCGGCCACCCCGCTCGGCGGCCCGCAGCCGCCGGCAGACCCGGTCGACCAGCTCGGCGAGGACCGCCTCGACGAACGCCGGCGGGTGCGGCCCCCGCCCGAGCGCCCGCTG
Organism: Dactylosporangium aurantiacum; assembly: GCF_000716715.1. Lineage (GTDB taxonomy): Bacteria > Actinomycetota > Actinomycetes > Mycobacteriales > Micromonosporaceae > Dactylosporangium > Dactylosporangium aurantiacum. The sequence goes on from NZ_JNYJ01000009.1 coordinate 130,599, forward strand.
CGCCCCCATCGACCGGCGCCGCCGCCCGGTCTGCACCGGCCGCGGGTCCCGGTTGTGCGCCAGGGCGTGCAGGTGCCGGCCCGCGCCCTCGCCGAGCATCGACACCAGGGTCGCCTCACCGAGCCGCGCGACCTGCCCGACGGTCAGGACCCGGTGCGCGTGCAGCTTCGCCGCGGTCACCGCCCCCACGCCCCACAGCCGCTCCACCGGCAGCGCATGCAGGAACGTCAGCTCCTCGGCCGGCTCCACCACCAGCAGGCCGTCGGGTTTGGCGACCCCGCTGGCCACCTTCGCCAGGAACTTCGTGCGCGCCACCCCGACCGTGATCGGCAGCCCCACCAGCCGCAGCACGTCGGCCCGCAGCCGCTCCGCGATCCGCCGCGGCGTCCCGGCTATGCGCCACAGCCCCCGCACGTCGAGGAACGCCTCGTCGATCGAGATCCCCTCGACCACCGGCGTGGTGTCGCGGAACACCTCGAACACGCGGCGGCTGGCCTCCGCGTACGCCCGCATCCGCGGCGGCACCACGACCGCCTCCGGGCACAGCCGCCGCGCCTGCCGCCCACCCATCGCGGTGCGCACCCCACGCCGCTTCGCCTCGTAGCTGCACGCGAGCACCACGCCGCCGCCGACGATCACCGGCCGTCCCCGCAGCCGCGGGTCGTCGCGCTGCTCCACCGACGCGTAGAACGCGTCGAGGTCGGCGTGCAGGATCGAAGCCCCGTCGGACACGAACACATGTTCGCATGGGCCGCCCTTACCTGGGCAAGGATCGCCGCCGTTCGACGAGGACCGCCCCGGCCGACACGGGCGGCAGCACCCGGGACCGCACCGCCCGGCGCATCCCGGCCCAGCCGAGGCCCAGCCCCACCAGGCCGCCGAGCGCGACCAGCGGCCCGACCGGCGCCGGCTCCCGCCGCCCGATCTCCACCGTGAGCCCGCCCGGCCGAGCGCGCCGAGGGTCGGCGCCCCGGCGACCCCGGCGGGCCAACGGCCGCCCCGCCGTCGCCGCGGCATGTCCGGGGTGCGGGCCGTACGGTCGCCTGATCCATGCCGTCTCCGATGATGATCGAACGACGGCGATCATCATCGCCGGACCCGGGCGCGCCGTCAGGCCGCCGGGACGGGCTCCGTGAGGGGCAGCAGGACCGTGAAGCGGGTGTCGCCGGGGACGGACGTGACCCGGATGTCGCCGTGGTGCTTCTTCACCACGATCCGGTACGAGATGTCCAGACCGAGGCCGGTGCCCTCGCCGACGGGCTTCGTGGTGAAGAACGGCTCGAAGATGCGCGGGCGCACGTCGTCGGGGATGCCGGTGCCGGTGTCGGCGAACTCGACCGCGAGGCACTCACCGTCCTGCGACGTGGTGATCGTCAGCGTCCCGGAGCCGTGCATGGCGGCGACCGCGTTGTCGATGAGGTTCGTCCACACCTGGTTGAGCTCGGCGGCGTACGCGGGGATCGGCGGCAGCTCCCGGTCGTACTTCGTGACGACCCGGACACCCTGCTTGGTGATCTTCGCGTTGAGCATGATGAGGGTGGCGTCGAGCAGCTCGTGCACGTCGACGACCTGGAACGGGCCGCGGTCCAGCTGCGAGTACTGCTTCGCCGCGCTCACCAGACCCGAGATGCGGCTGACCGCGTCGTCGATCTCGCCCATGAGCAGCTCGGTCTCGATCGTGTACACCAGCCACCGTACGGCGGGCTCCAGGTCGAGCTTGCCGACGCAGAGCTTCACATCCTCCAGCCACGGCACGTCGACGCCGCCGGCGACGAGGGTCGGGGCGAGGTCCCAGGCGCCGTTGACACCGCGCTCGTCGAGCCAGTCACCGATCGCGTCCTCGGCGTCGCTGGTGTCCAGGGGGGAGCGCTTCGGCGCGTTCGCGGCCAGCTTGACCGCCCGCTCCTGCAGCTCGACCAGGCCGTGCAGCTGCTCACCGTCGAGCCGGCCGTCGGCGATCATCGCGAGCTTGTGCCGCATGCCGGCGATGCGGTCGCGCAGCACCGCGGTGGCCCGAACCGCCGCGGCGGCCGGGTTGTTCAGCTCGTGCGTGAGCCCGGCCGACAGGGCGCCGAGCGCGAGGAGCCGCTCGCGTTCCGCGGCCGCGTTGTTGGTGTTGCGCATGCCGAAGAACAGGCCCTCGAGCAGGTGCATCGCCATCGGGAACCACTGGCGCATCGCGGCGCCCAGCTCGACGGCGGGCAGCTCGTACACCTCGACGTCGGTGATCGCGTGCATCGTGTTGTTGTAGACCTGCGGGACCCGGTCGCCGAGATACGCCTGGGTCGCGCCGCCGTAGACGCCGACCTGGTCGGTGCGGCTGAGCTCGATGTCGTCGCCGCGCACGTTGCGGCTGAGGCTCACCATGCCGGACAGCAGCACGACGAAGCACGTCGCGGTCTCGCCCTCCCGGTAGACGGGGTCGCCGGCGGTGTACGGCACGGCCACGCCACGGTCCGCCAGCCACTGCAGCTGCGTGTCGTCGAGGGCCTCGAACAGGAACAGCTTGCGCAGCTCGTCGGTCCCCAACCGCCTGCTCATTGACCCTCCACCAAATACCGGTGCACCAGCGACACCGCCATCGCGCCCTCGCCGACGGCGGAAGCGACCCTCTTCACCGAGTCTGCGCGTACATCACCCGCGGCGAACACTCCCGGGACGCTGGACTCCAGGTGATAGGGGTCACGGCCGAGCGCGACGTGCTCGGTGCTGGCCGCGATGTCCGGGCCGGTGAGCACGAAGCCCCGCTCGTCGCGCTGCACGACGCCGTCGAGCCAGTCGGTGCGCGGCTCGGCGCCGATGAAGATGAACAGCCAGGAGCTCTCGACGGTGCGTTCCTCGCCGGTGGTCATCGACCGCAGCGTGAGCCGCTCCAGGTGCTCGTCGCCGTCGGCCCCGACGACCTCCGTGCACGGGTGGACCTCGATCGTCGGCACCGCCGCGATCTGTTCGATCAGGTACCGCGACATCGACGCGTCCAGGTCGGGGGCGCGGATGACGAGGTGGACACGGCGGGCGTACCGGCTGAAGAACATCGCGGCCTGCCCGGCGGAGTTCGCCCCGCCGACGATGTAGACGTCCTGGTCCGAGCAGCTCGGCGCCTCCGTCGCGGCGGACCCGTAGTACACGCCGCGGCCGTGGAACTGCTCCAGGCCGGGGGCGTGCAGCCGCCGGTACGACACGCCGGTGGCCAGGATGACGCTGTGCGCCGCGATCGTCGTGCCGTCCTCGAAGTGCAGCACGCGGGCCGAGCCCTGCACGGCGAGCCGGGTCACCTTGCACGCGGTGAGCAGCTCGGCGCCGAACTTGACCGCCTGCCGGCGGGCCCGGTCGGTGAGCTGCGCGCCGGAGACCCCGTCGGGGAAGCCGAGGTAGTTCTCGATCCGGCTGCTCTGCCCCGCCTGCCCGCCGGTCGCCCGCTCCTCCAGCAGCACGGTGCGCAGCCCTTCGGAGGCGCCGTACACCGCCGCGCCGAGGCCCGCGGGCCCGCCGCCGACGACGACGAGGTCGTAGAAGTCCGACGCCGGGGTGGTGGTCAGCCCGACCTGCACCGCCAGCTCCGCCTCGCTCGGCGCCACCATCGTCTTGCCCTCGGGGGTCACGACCAGCGGCACGTCGGCCTCGGTGAGCCCGGCCGCCGCCAGCAGCCGCTGCCCCTCGGCGTCGTCGGTGGTGTACCAGCGGTACGACACCATGTTGCGGGCCAGGAAGTCCCGGACCTTGAACGACGGCGCCGACCACCGGTGCCCGACGACCTTCACGTCGGCGACGGGCCGGTCCGGTGCCGCCTTCCACGCCTCCAGCATGGCGTCCATCACCGGGTACAGCTTCTCCTCCGGCGGGTGCCACGGCTTGAGCAGGTAGTGGTCGAGGTCGACGATGTTGATCGCCTGGATCGCGGCGTCGGTGTCGGCGTACGCGGTCAGCAGCACCCGGCGGGCGCGCGGGAACAGGTCCATCGCGTGCTCGAGGAACTGCAGCCCGGTCATGTTCGGCATGCGGTAGTCGGCGAGCAGCACCGCGACCTGCTCACCGCGCAGCTTCAGCTCCTTGAGCGCGTCGAGGGCCTCCTGGCCGGAGTCGGCGCGGATGATGCGGTATTCCTCCGCGTACTGCTTGCGAAGGTCACGGGCGACCGCCCGGGACACCGCGGGGTCGTCGTCCACGGTCAAGATCGCTGGCTTGGCCATGGACCTAATCCAACCACGCGTTTCGGCGTTCAACGAATACTGCCCGCCGCGGGTGAGACGACCGGCGCTGCGACGCCCGCCGACCGGATACGGTGTGCTCCGTGAGTAACCCGTGTGAGCACCTCGACCTGATCAACGACGTCCAGCCCAGCGCCGAGGGCTGCGAAGACTGCCTCGCCTCCGGCGGCCGCTGGGTGCATCTGCGGCTCTGCCTGACCTGCGGGCACGTCGGCTGCTGCGACTCCTCACCCGCCAAGCACGCCACCGCGCACTACCACGGCGTGGGCCATCCCCTGGTCCAGTCGTTCGAGCCGGGCGAGGAGTGGGTGTGGTGCTACGCCGACGACGCGCTGCTCAAGGTCTCCGGCCTGCCGGAGCGCTCCCATCCCTGAGCTGTGGCTTCTGCCGCCCTTTTCGCGGTCGAGAGTGACGTTCGGGAGCGGCGGCACCGGTCCGTTGTCGTAGGGGCGGCTGGACATCTGGCTGAAGGTGGCGACCCTCGGCCGAGACCTCGGTCCGCCGCGTCGAGTTCCGTTCTGGTATCGGTCCGCCTCGGCAGGTCGTGCACGGCCGCGGCGAGATCGACCCCGAGGTGCTCGACGCTGCCGGGCCGCGACTCGGCGCAGGTCGGCACGGGTCGAGGCGAGGTGCGACACTACCCCGACCACGTCCACGAGTGGCCCGTCCGGATGGCCGTCGTCCACACCGACGGCGAGTGCCACTACGCCGTGGGCGTCATGTCCCACCTCGTGCTCAACGCCGCCGGCGCCGTCCTTCCACGAGACCGATCCCCGCACCGCGACCCCCTCCCGCTCGAACGGGCCCGTCGCCAGTCCTTGCCCTCCGGCACCCACCAGAACACCGCCGCGCTGCGACACTGGGGCCCTGCCCGATTTCGCCGTGCCGCGACGCCCGTAGCCCTCGCCACTGGACCGGCGTCCTGCACGCCACGGCCCTGCCCGTGGGGGTGCGCACGGTCGACCCAGCGCGTCGGCACCGAACCCGCCTCCGCGCTGCTCGCCGCGTTCGCCGTCGTTGCCGCCGTCACTGTCGCCGTTGCCGTTGCCGTTGCCGCCGCCGTCGCCGTTGCCGTCGCCGCCGTTGCCGTTGCCGTCGCCGCCGCCGTCGCCATCGTCGTCGCCGCCGTCTTCGCCCAGCTGACCGGCGCTGCCGTCATCGTCCCGGCGGCTGCCGTCATCGTCCCGGCTGCCGTCATCGTCCCGGCGGCCGCGGCGACCACGTAGCCCGGCGCTCCGCTGTGTCCGCTGCGGCTCAACCTGCTGGAGCCCAACACCTGCTGGGCCCAAACGGGGTCAGTGCTCCTGCGCGGCGAGTGCTCCCGCAAGGCAAGCGACGGTCGATGCTCGTGATCTTGCGGCGCGTCGTCACGGCACGCCGCAACGTCCGGCGCGGGTTCGGCGAGCTTCCCTCGATTCCGGCGAGCGTCCGTCGCCACCGGCGAGCGTCCGGCGGGCTTCCGTCGCCGACTCCGTGAGTGCTTGCGCGGATCGTCGTGCGACCGGCGAGCCGTCAACAAGTCCGGCGATCCGTCACAGGACCGGGAAGTTGGCGCCGAGCCGGGTCCGCGAGCGCGCCGCCCTGCGTTACGTCCGGCGAGATCCCGCTTGCCCGGAGCTTGCCGGAGCTTGCCGGAGCTTGCCGGAGCTTGCCCGGAGCTTGCCCGGAGGTGGCGCTTGCCGTGGTCGGGCGGCGTCGGGGGAGTCGGCGAACTCGTCGGGGAAATTTCGCGGACCGATGTCGAGGCCGCGGGTGGTGGCTCCGACTGTCTCTGGCAGCAACGCCTGGTCGAGGTCGTGCCGGGCGTCCGCTGTATCAGCACTCTACACCAGCGTTGCAAGTTGATCTCTGGTGTGGTTGCTGTCGGTAGTTGATAGTGGAGAAGAGGGGTCTGGCGTGTTGTTCGAGCATCACCATACCTGGATCGTCGGGCAGACCGAATTGCTCGTCGAGGCGTTGGCGGGTGGGGCGGATCTGCGGGCGGAGGTGCCGTCCTGTCCGGGCTGGAGCCTCGGGGCGTTGCTGCGGCACATCGGGGGTGGGCACCGGTGGGCGGCCGAGGTCGTGCGTACCAGGGCCACCGGCTGGCTGCCCGACGGCATTGTCCGGGACGTCGCCGGGGACGACGGCGGGCGGGTGCCCGGTGGCTGGCTGCTCGACGGGGCCCATGAGCTGGCCGCGGCGCTGGCTGAAGCGGGGCCGGACGCGCCGGTGTGGACGCCGTTCGAGCTCGGCGGGATGCCGTTCTGGGCGCGGCGGTTCGCGCACGAGACGGTGATCCACCGGGCCGACGCGATGCTGGCGGCCGGTGTGCCGTTCGAGGTGGCGACGGAGGTGGCGGTGGACGCGATGGACGAGTGGATGCAGCTGGACGCGCATCCGGTCCATTTTGACCTGCGACCCGAGAAGCGCGCGGTCCTCGGGGCCGGGCGGACCATCGCCCTCGTCGCCGCCGAGATGCCCGCCGAGATGCCCGCCGAGATGCGCGCCGAGATGCCCGCCGAGATGCCCGCCGAGATGCCCGCCGAGATGCCCGCGCGGCTGGATGGTCAGGGCTGGTTCGTCGACCTGACCGGCGAGGTCAACACGTGGCGGCGCGGTGGTGGTCCGGCCGCCGTGACCGTCCAGGCGCCCCTTCAGGATCTGCTGCTCATGGTGTACCGCCGCCGCACCCCCGACGACATGATCATCACCGGCGACGAGGAGATCCTGCGCCACTGGCTGAGCCACGTGGCCTTCGGCTGACCAGCACCCGAAGGTAGCCGAGACCGCAACGGCTCACGCCGGCTCCTCGGCCTCCAGGCTGCCGTTGACCTGCAGCTTGCGCCGCGCGCGTTCGTAGAAGGTGGTGTACCCCAGGCGCACCACCTTCGCCGCGGACGGGGCTGCCGAGACGGTGAGCATGTCGCCGGGTTGCAGCTCGGCGCCGAGGATGCCGTCGATCTCCATGACGAGCCGGCCGCTGCTCGGTAGAAGCTCCAGGTCGAGGTCCTCGCCGGGGGAGAGCACCATCGCCCGGTTGAAGGCGGAGTGCGCCGCCGCCGGCACGACCAGGATGCCCTCGACGGTCGGGGAGACGATCGGGCCGCCGGCGGAGAAGCTGTACGCGGTCGAGCCCGTGGGCGTGGCGACGATGAGGGCGTCCGCGGAGTACCGGACGAACGGGTAGCCCTGCATGGAGATGCCGATGGCGGCCAGGCCCTGCCCGGGCACGCGCACCAGGGCGATGTCGTTGAAGGCGGTCACGTCGGTGCCGTCGGGCAGCCGGGTGCGGATCGCCATGCGCGGCTCGACCGTGTACCGGTGTGCGTCGATCGCGCTCAGTGCGTCGGCGAGCTCCTCGACGGCGACCTCGGCGAGGAACCCGAGGCGGCCGAGGTTGACGCCGAGGACCGGGGTGGGCTTGCCCGACAGCAGCCGCATGCTGCGCAGCATGGTGCCGTCGCCGCCGAGGCTGACCACGAGGGACGCCCGGCTGACCAGCTCGTCGGCGTCGACCGCGACGGCGGTGCAGTCGATGCGGTCGACCTCGTCGGGCAGGCCGAGCACCGTCACGTCGCGGGTCCGGGCCCAGTCGATGATGGCGTCGATCGCTGGTTTCGAGTCGCGCCGGGGATGCAGGACCAGCCCGACCGTGTGCACCATGCCCATGGCGCAACTGTACGACCGATCACAACCGCGCCGGCTCGCGATGCCGGGCCGGGGGTGCCGGCACGGTGGGCGGGCGCCGGGATCCCACCACGAGGGCGGTGGCGACGAGCAGGACCGCGGGCAGTGGGCCGGCCCACGGCACCCGCTCCAGCAGCAGCCCGGCGCCCAGCGCGCCGGCGGCGACGCACGCCAGCGGCAGCAGCGCGGGCAGGCCCGCGTCGGCGCCGGCGTGCGGGTCGAGCGTGGCGGCGGCGGTACGCGCGTCACGGCCCGCGGCGTGCTGCAGGCCGGCGGCGATGGCGGCGAGCGCGAGCAGCGGCAGCTGGGTGAGGCCGCGCGGGTCGTGCTGCGCCACCATCCACCCGCCGCACAGGGTGCACAGCGCGAGCAGCGCCCCGAGCAGGCAGCGGCTGGGTGCGACCCGGCGGGCGAGGAGCACGGTCCCGCCGTACACGGCGACGGACAGCGCCGCGCGCAGTGCCGTGTCGGGCAGCCGCTGCACGCCCGCGACACCCAGCACGACGAGGTTGCCGGCCGCGACGCTGCCGAAGACGCCGCCGAGGTACAGCAGGCAGATGCCGTCGACGTACCCTGCCGCGAGGGCCAGCAACCAGTGTGTTCGTCGCATTCGCGACCCGTTCCCAGATCCACGCGACCCACCCTCACCCGGACCGGATGAGGATGTTTGCCGTGTGACAAACATGAAACCGGTGGTGCTGAGGGTACGGTCGCGGGGAAACATCACAGAGGAAAGGGGGCGATGACACGGTGTCGATCGCGCTACGGCTCGCACTGCACCTTCCGCGGGACGCCGCGACGGTGCCGATGGCGCGACGCCTGCTCGACCAGGCGCTGCGGACGCTCGGCGTCGAGCCCGGCTGCCGCGACGACATCGGGCTGATCCTCACCGAGGCCTGCGCCAACGTCATCGAGCACGCCCTGGACACCGACGACTACGAGATCAGCATCGACATCACCGACGTGCGCTGCGTGATCCACGTCGTCAACGACGGCTCCGTGATCGACCCCGCCAGGCTGATCCTGGCGACCGAGATGACCGACCGCGAGCTGGCCGCCATGGACCTCGCGGTGCTCGACGAGCACGGCCGGGGGCTGCACATCATCCGGGCCCTCGCCGACGAGCTGTACCTGACCCCGGCCACGTCCGGCGGCCTGGTCCTGCAGGCCGTCACCACCCTGCGCTGGACCAGCGACGCCGAGATCTGGCAGCGCCGCTGAGCCGAAGAGGGGCCGAGCCCGGCGCGTCTAGGCGGTCGGTAGCGGCGCGGCCGCCGCCGACGTCACCGCCCGCCGGCTCAGCAGCGTCACCGCCGCCGCCACCGCCGCCCCGCCCAGCGCGACGAGCACCGCCGAGCGCGCCGACGCCCCGTCGACGGCCGCGCCGGCCAGGGCGCTGCCGAGCGCGGTCCCGGCCGCCGTCGCCGTGCCCGTCCACATCCGCGCCTCGGTGCCGGTGCCCGCGGGCGCGGCGCGGTCGGTGAGCTCGTAGGCGATCGCGTTCAACGGCGCCAGCGGCGCCCCGGCCAGCACGAACAGCGCCGCCAGCCACCACGCCCCGACGGGCAGCAGCAGCGGCGCGAACGCCACGCACATCGCCGCCGACAGCGCCCCGAACGCCGCCGGTGACACGTGCGGGGTGAGGCTGCCCAGCAGGCTGCCGGCGGCGAAGCCGCCGAGCAGCACCCCGGCGAACCCGGCCCGGCCGCCGGCGGTGGCGAACGCGGCCGCCGCCACCTGCACCGCGCCGATCGCGACGCCGAGCGCGGTCCGCGAACCGACCAGCGACAGGATGGCGCGGGAGCGCAGCGGGCCGAGCACGCCCCGGGCCGCGCGGGCCGGCGGGCGCCACGCCCGGGCCGGCGGCAGCAGCGCGAACCCGACCGTCGCCAGCGCGGCGAGGCCGGCGGTGAGGGCCAGCCCGAGCGCCGGGCGCCCGACGGCGACGACGGCGCCGGCGACCACCGGCCCGGCGATGAACCCGACCTCCAGCAGCGCGCTCTCCAGCCGGTACGACGCCCGCAGCTGCGGACCGTCGCCCAGCAGCGCGATCCAGATCCCGCGCATGCACGCCGCGACCGGCGGGCGGGCCGCACCGGCGGCCCCGGCGAGGACCATGAGGACGGCCAGCGGCGCCGACGGCCGCCACGCCACCGCGAGCAGCGCCCCGCCGTGTACGACGGCCGTGGCCAGCAGCACCCGCGTCTGCCCGAACCGGTCGACGAGCCGGCCGACCAGGGGCGCGCCGGCGCCGGTGCCGACGGCGAACACCCCGGCGACGAGCCCGGCCGCGCCGAACGACCCGCGCTCCTGCTGCACGAGCAGCACCAGGGCGAGGGCGACCGCCCCCGCCGACAGCCGGGTCAGCAGGTTCGCCCCGGCGAGGGCCTTCGCGTACGGCCGCCGCAGCACCGCCGTCCAGAGTCGCACCACCCGGGCAGTTCTACGCGAACCGCCCGCGCGGCGCACCCGGTTTCCGCCGGGGCGCTCAGGACTGCTGGATGCGGATCAGGTTGCCGGCGGGGTCGCGCACCGCGCAGTCACGCACGCCGTACGGCTGCTCGGCGGGCTCCTGCACGATCTCCGCGTCGTGCTCGCGGAGCCGGGCGAACAGGGCGTCGAGATCGCCGGTGGCCAGGTTGACCCCGGCGTAGGTGCCCTTGGCCATCATCTCGGTGATGGTGCGCCGCTCGTCGTCGGTGATGCCGCAGCCGGGCGGGGCGACCGGCTCCAGGACGAGCGCGGTGCCGGGCACGCCGGCCGGGCCGACGGTGATCCACCGCAGGCCGTCGTGGCCGACGTCGCTGCGGACCTCGAAGCCGAGGGCGTCGCGGTAGAACGCGAGGGACGCGTCCGGGTCGGTGTGCGGCAGGTACGCCGAATGGATGTGGATGTCCATGCCGGTCACGCTAGATCCGCCCGGGCGGCGGCGGCTTCTCGATTCCTGACCGGCCTGGTGACCCGTTTGGCGACGCACGGCGGCAGGCCTGCGGTCGCGTCCGCGGCGCGGGCCCGGTAGGCGCTGGGCGGCATCCCGACGAGCTCGGTGAAGCGGGTGCTGAAGGTGCCCAGCGACGAGCAGCCGACGGCGAAGCACACCTCGGTGACGGTGAGGTCGCCACGGCGCAGCAGCGTCATCGCCCGTTCGATGCGGCGGGTCATCAGGTACTGGTACGGCGACTCACCGTACGCGGCCCGGAACGCCCGGCTGAGGTGCCCGGCGGACATGTGCGCGGCACGGGCGAGCGCCGCCACGTCGAGCGGCTGCGCGTGGTCGCGGTCGATACGGTCCCGGACCCGGCGCAGCCTGGCCAGGTCACGCAGGTGCGGCGCGGTGGCGGGCGGGCTGGTCATACGGCCGATCGTGCCACATCCCGCTACGGTGGCCGGGTGCCTGACGCGATCTTCGACCATCCGCGGCTCGCGGCGATCTACGACGCGTTCGACGGTGCCCGAGCCGACCTCGACCTGTACACCGGGATCGCTGGGGAGCTGGGCGCCGGCCACGTGCTCGACGTCGGCTGCGGCACCGGCTGCCTCGCCGTGCGGCTGGCCGGGCTGGGCCTGCGGGTGACGGCCGTCGACCCGGCCGCCGCGTCCCTCGATGTGGCCCGCGCCAAACCCGGCGCGGACCGCGTCACCTGGATCCACGGCGACGCCACCACCCTGCCCAACCTGGCGACCCCGCCGGACGGAACCGGCCCGCCCGGCCCGCCGGACGAGGCCGACCCGCCCGGCCCGCCGGACCTCGCCACGATGACCGGCAACGTCGCCCAGGTGTTCCTCGCCGACGAGGACTGGGCCGCCACGCTGCGCGGCGTGCACGGTGCGCTGCGCGACGGCGGGGTCCTCGTGTTCGAGACCCGCCGCCCGCACCGCCGCGCGTGGGAGGCATGGGCCGCCGACACCGGGCCCGTCGTGCGGGACGTGCCCGGCGCCGGCGCCGTCGAGCAGCGCCGGGAGGTGGCCCGGGTGGCGCTGCCGTTCGTGTCGTTCCGGTACACGTACACCTTCGGCGACGGCACCCGGCTGCGGTCGGACTCGACGCTGCGCTTCCGGGACCGCCCGGAGGTCGAACGGTCCCTCACCGCCGCCGGGTTCGCCGTCGAGGAGGTCCGCGACGCGCCGGACCGCCCGGGCCTGGAGGATGTGTACCTGGCCCGGAAGGACGCGGCCCGGAAGCTCAGTCCAGCCGGACCGTGACCGTCTTCGGGCGCTGGTACTCGGTCAGCGCCAGCACGCTGAGGTCGGTGCCGTGCCCGGAGCCGCGCCGGCCGCCGTGCGGCAGCTCCGCGGTCTGCTCCAGGTGGCAGTTGACCCAGACCTCGCCGCAGTCGAGCTGCCCGGCGACGCGCAGCGACGTGCCGACGGCGGTGCCCCACACGCTCGCGGCGAGCGCCTGCGGCACCGAGTTGGCGAGGGCGACGACCCCGTCGAGGTCGTCGGCGGCCTGGACGGTGAGCGCCGGGCCGAACATCTCCCGGGTCACCGCCGGGTCGTCCGGCGGCAGGTCGGCGAGGATCAGCCCGGCCCGCCAGAACCCGCCGGCCTCGCCGTCGCCGACCGCCACGTCGCCGGTGCGGCGGACCGCGGCGCGGGACCCGGCCACGATCGCGTCGAACCGGGCGGCCTGGTCGGGGTTGTTCAGCGGGCCGAAGTCGGGCCCGGCGCGGCGGGCCGCCATCGCCGCGGCGAGCCGCTCGACCGTCTCGTCGACGTGGGAGCGCAGGGTGATGACCCGGGCCGGCGCCGCGCAGGACTGCCCGGCGTTGTACGTGCACGCCCCGACGAGCGCGTCGTAGGTGTCCTCGGGCGCGTCGGGCAGCACGACCGCGGCGCAGTTGCCGCCGAGCTCCAGGCTGACCCGGCGCAGCCCGGCCCGGGCGACGACGTCGAGGCCGCCGGCCTGGCTGCCGGTGAACGCGACCGCGTCGACGTCGGCGCCGACGAGCAGCCGGCCCGTGTCGCGGTCGCCGGGCAGCGCGACCAGGACCCCGGGGCCGAGCGTGTCCGCGGCGTGCCCGGCGAGCAGCTGCGCGGTGTCCGGGGTGGTCTCGGCCGGTTTGAGCACGACCGTGTTGCCGGCGGCGAGCGCCGGCCCGAGCCGCCACGCCGCCATCAGCAGCGGATAGTTCCACGGTACGATCGCCGCCACCACCCCGAGCGGCTCCCAGCGCACCCAGCTCTCCCGGCCCGGCAGCCGGTGCCCGGCGGCGGGGGCCAGGTCGGCGCGGACCGCCCCGGCGTAGAAGCGCAGCACGTCGGCGGAGTTCAGCACCTCCGCCTGGGCGTCCACAGTGGACTTTCCGGTGCCGGCGACCTCGGCCTGGACGTAGGCGTCGACGTGCTGCTCGACGAGCGCGACCAGGGCGAGCAGGCGGTGCGAGCGTTCCCTGGCGGTCAGGCCGGCCCAGCCGGGCAGCGCCGAGCGGGCGGCGCCGGCGGCGGCCGCGACCTCGGCGGGCCCGCCGGGCCGCAGCCGGGTGCGGACCAGGCCGGTGCGGGGGTCGGTCAGCTCAAGCCATGTGTTCACGCCACATCGTAGGCACGCAGCCACAGCTCGAGCGTCAGCACCAGCCACACCTTGCCGCCCTGCCGGGGCAGCAGCGCGCCCTCGCCGCGCAGCCACGCGCGGATCGTCACCGGGTCGAACAGGCCGCTGGTGCGGCTGCCGAGCAGCACGTCGTCGGCGAGCTGCCGCAGCGGCCCGCTCAGCCACTGCTGCACCGGTACCCGCATGCCGCTCTTCGGCCGGTCCACGATGGTCGCCGGCAGCAGGTCCCGCACCGCCTCCTTGAGGATCCACTTCTCCTCGGTGCCGGCGAGCTTCAACCGCGGCGGCACGGTGAACGCGTGGTCGATGACCTGCCGGTCGAACAGCGGGGACCGGCCCTGCAGGCCGCGGGCCGCGGTGAGCCGCTCCACCTTCGTCAGGATGTGGTGCGCGCCCTTGGTGCGCAGGTTGCAGTGCAGCAGCCGGTTCAGGTGCGCGCGCATCGTGCCGGGCGACAGGTACGGCGCGACGAACCGCTCCGGGCCCGGCGCGTCGCGCAGGGCGCGCAGCGTGTCCGCGGTCAGCAGCGCCGGCAGGTCCCCGTAGCACTTGCGGTAGGAGCGCAGGTACGCCAGCGACCGGGCGTCCGGGGACGGGTCGTCGCGGTGCAGCTCGAACAGCAGCATCGGCAGGTTCTTCGGCCCGCCGAACACGGGGTCGCCGCCCTCGCCGTTGAGCACGACCCGCATCCCGTCGCCGGCGACGGCCTCGGCGAGCATGAGGTTCGGCACCGTCAGCGGGTCGCCGACGGGGCTGTCCAGCAGCGCGACCGTGTCCGCCAGCCGCGCCGCGACCTGCTCGCCGGAGACGCTGAGCACCTGGTGGCGGGTGTTGCAGTGGGTCGCGACGAGTCCCGAGTACGCCAGCTCGTTCGGCAGGTCGTGGCCGAAGCTTATCGAGTACGTGCGGACCTCCTGGTCGTGCAGCTTCGCCGCGAGCGCCGTGACGAGGCTGCTGTCAACGCCGCCGGACAGCAGCACCGCGACGGGTTCGGCGGCCGGCAGCCGCCGGCTCGTCGCCCGCTCCAGCAGCGCCCGCAGCGTCGCGGCGTGCCCGGCGGCGCCGGTGGTGTCGTCGGTGCCCTCGATGGCCTCGGTCGCCTCCCAGAACACCTCCTGCGTGACGGTGCCGTCGGCGCGCAGCCGCACGATCCGGCCGGGCAGCACCTCGTGCACGCCGCGCAGCAGGGTCTCCTCGCCCGGCAGGTACGCGAAGGTGAGGAACGAGCGGACCGCGGCCAGGTTCAGCCCGGTGTCCAGCGCCGGCCAGTGCCGCAGCGCCCGCAGCGACGTCGACGCCGCCCAGCCGCTGCCGCTGCCCGACCGGGCGTGGAACACGGTGCGGGCGCCGACATGGTCGCGGATGAGGACCAGGTCCGTGCCGTCGGTGACGGCCAGGACGAACATGCCGTCGGCGGCGCGGATCCCGTCGGCGCCGAGCCGGGCGTACAGGCGCAGCAGCAGCGCACCGTCAGGGGTGTCCGGCGGCGCCGGGTCCCCGGCCCGGGCCAGGGCGGCGAGGAGCTCGGCCCGGTTGTGCAGCACGACCTCGCCGGCGGCGCGCAGGTCACCGGCGCTGAACGGGCCCTCGGCGAAGCCGGGCTCGCCCTCGACGATGCCGAGGGCGGCGGCGCCCGCCCGCGCCACGGGCCGGGCGCCGAGCCCGGTCAGCGCCTGCGGGTCGCCGCCGAGCGTCGCTGCGATGCGTGGCACGTCTGCTCCTTCTGCTCTGCTGGGCGGCCGGTTCAGCCGAAGTCGTCGTCGGAGCCGCCGTCGTCGCCGTCGTCGGACCAGCTGCCGCCGTCGTCGCCGCCGCCGTCACCGCCGTCGCTGCTGGACTGCTGTTGCTGCGCCTGCCGGCGCAGCTCCTCCTCCTCGAACTCCGTCATCAGCAGCGGCGGCGCGACGATCGCGCCGAGCAGCGCCCCGGCGCCGACGGCGGCGAGGATCGCGCCGGTGCGGCCGCCGAACGACGTCCGGTTCACCGTCAGCGTCCCGTCGCCCCACGCGGTGCGGCCGTAGCCCTGGTCGCGGCCGTACACGACCTGGCCGGTGGTGTAGGTGCGCTTGATGATGCGGTCGCCGAGGACCTCGTCGACGCCGCTGCGCCCCGAGTTGTCCTGCCACTGCACGTACCGGTCACCGGAGCGGCGCCGCCACTCCTCACGGCCGTCGGCGAAGCGGCGGTGGACGCTGCGGTCGCTGAGCAGCTCGTCGGTGTACTGGACTTCGCGGTACTGGCTCACAGCACTCCTGTCATGCGGCCGGCCAAGTCATGAAACCCGCCGCCTGCAGCTGGCGCAGCCGGGCGGTCCTGCGGCGGTGCCGGGTCTGGCCCCGGACCAGGCGGTGCACGGTGCGCAGCAGCCGCGCGGGGTTGACCGCGGCGACCTCGACGCTGCGGCCGGCCCGCAGCCGGCGCAGCTCCCACAGCGCCAGCCCGGCCGGCGCCGCCGCGGACCCGGCGGCGGACCGCTCGCGCGGGGCGGTGGTCAGGTGCAGCGCCGCGGCGTGCACGGGGCGCAACCCCAGCGGGTGCACCCGCAGGTCGCCGGCCCACGCCCGGACGTCCTCGACGGCCGCGTACCCGGCTCGGGAGGCGTCGTGCAGCACGTACACGGCGGCGTCGCCGGTGCGCCGCAGCGCCTCGGCCAGCCGCGGGTCGAGCGGCAGGTCACGCAGCGCGAACACCGGGCACGCCGACTCCATGTGCAGCTCGTTGGCCAGCAGCATCCCGGCGATCCCGGCGTCCTGGCAGACGAGCAGCCGGGGCAGCCCGTAGTCGTACAGGTCGGGCACGTCGTCCCTGGGCGCGGTGCGCCGCTCGGCCGGCTCCTCCAGCAGGCCGGGCACCGGGCCGTGCCGCTCCAGCGCGGCGAGGAACCGTGCGTAGCCGACGGGTGCCGGCAGCGTGAACTTGAGAGTCCGCGGCAGCCGGTGTACCGGCAGCAGCCCGCGGCACACCTCGTAGTACAGCTGCCGACGGGTGAACCGGATCCGCCCCGGCGCGCCCGCACGGACCACCGCCGCCGCCACCGCCCGGTCCAGCACGCTCATGCCACCACCTCCGCTGCGCTCCGGCGGCGGCGCTGCGGTCCGCTCATGCCGCGGGCCAGGTCATGAAGCCGATCGCGGCGGCGGCGCGGCGGGCGGGGTCGTCGGCGCCGCCGAAGTGGGTGGCGACCTTCCGCACGCGGGTGAGCAGTTGCGCGGGGCGCAGCGCCGCCACGGGCGAGGACCAGCCGTCGTCGAGCCACTCCAGCTCCCGCGGGTTGAGGTCGGTGTGGTTCTTCAGCCACGCGACCCGCTGCGGGTCGCGGGCCTTGGTGCGCAGCTTGAACGGGTCCTTCGCGGCGAGCACCGTGCGGGGCCGCAGCCCCAGGTCCACGACGCGCCGGCCGGCCAGCTCGTGCCGGGCGGTGGCCAGGAAGATCTCGCCGTCGAGGCTGGCGTCGCGCAGCACCGCGACCGGGGTCGCCGGCGGCAGCCCCGCGACGTTCGCGGCGAGCGCCGCGTTGAACCGCCGCTCGACGTCGTTGACCCGCAGGCAGGCGAGCACCGCCGGGTCCGGGCAGAGGATCGCGAACGCCGGCTGGGGTGGCGGCGGGCCGGGCCGCACGTTGGGCTCGTCGACGATGCCGCCGGGCGGCTGGCCGTACACCCGGGTCCAGCCGCCGAGGATCTCCTTGCGGAACTGCTGCAGCGGCATCTTCACGGCGACCTCGCGCTTGATGACGCCGGCCAGCCGCAGCGCGATGACGGTGGCGCTGATGAGCAGCAGCACGACACCGGCGACGGCGAGCGCCGGGGTGTCGCCGAACAGGCCGATCGCGAGCAGCACCGTGCCGATGAGGATCGGCACCGCGATCCCGCACCCGGCGGTGCCGTCGTTGGCGGACTTGTTCGCCTTGCGGGCGGCCGCGTACCACAGCTGTGTCGTGGTGTACCAGTGCCCGTCCTCGGACAGTTTCGCGACGAGACGGCGCACCTTCACGTCGTGCAGGGCGAGCGGGTTGTCCTTCGGCTCGAACACGAACGGCTGCTTGCACGTGCCGCACCGGGAACCGGTGCGCTCCGTGCGTTTGAGGTTCGCGGTGCAGTGCGGGCAGATCATGCCGACCCCTCCAGGCTCACGCCGTCGCGTCCAAGCTCATGCCGGTCCTTCCAACCGCACGGCGAGGCGGCGGGCGGCCCGCGCCGCGCGCTCCCGCCAGCTGATCCCGCCCGGTGCCGGCGCCGAGCCGACCGCGTGCAACGCCTTGGCCAGCGCCGGATAGTCCAGCCCGTCCGCCGGCCCGTCCGCCGCGCGCCGCTCGGCCTCCTCGGCGGTGATCGCGTAGTCCTCGTGGTCGATGCCGAAGCCCGTGTTGGCGGCCAGGATCAGCAGCCGGCCCTCGCCCCGGTTGACGAACGAGTGCGGCAGCAGCGCCGGGATGCGGATCATGACGCCGGGGGTGAGGCGGACCGTCACCGGCTCCTGCCGGTCCTCGTCGTACAGGCCGCACGCCGCGTAGCCGAGGCTCAGCACGAAGTGCTCGCCGCCGTGCG
Organism: Dactylosporangium aurantiacum; assembly: GCF_000716715.1. Lineage (GTDB taxonomy): Bacteria > Actinomycetota > Actinomycetes > Mycobacteriales > Micromonosporaceae > Dactylosporangium > Dactylosporangium aurantiacum. The sequence continues at coordinate 148,577 of NZ_JNYJ01000009.1, forward strand.
CGTGCGGGGTGAACGCGCTGTGCCCCCGCATCAGCCCGAGCTTGTACGTGGCGTTGCTCGGCCGCTCCGGCGACGTCGACGCGTCACCGATCAGATACCGGGCGTGCTGCCCGCTGTCGATGAACGGCAGCAGCGCCGCGGGGTCGAGCAGGTCGCCGCGGCCGGTCCGGGACGTCAGCAGCGCCGTGCCGTCGGCCGTCAACGAGTACAGCTCGACGCCGGCCGGCAGTGCGGCGGATGCCTCGGTACCCCTCACACTGGGCACTGTACGAAACGCGCACACCCTTGCCTACCAACCCATCGGCCGGATGCCCGACAGGGCTGAACGACCGGTGAACGGGCGGTGGCGCGGTGCTGACCCCGGGGGAGGACGCGTGCGGCGGTACGGTGTGCCGGCCGGCATGATCGAGGCGGCCACGCAGCGGCGGTCCGCCGGCGACTGGCGCGGCGCGTGCCGGGCCGCGAACGTCGACGCCGGCGTCGACCTCGCCGCGGTCCGGCGCTCGCACGGCGCCGAGCTCGCCGCCCGGGTCGCCGACGACCTGGCACACCTCGTGCCGGACCTGCTGCGCTGGCACCTGCCGGCCGCCGCCGAGCCGGTCACCGCCACCGGCACGGTGACGGCACTGCGCCGGTACGAGGACGGCAGCGGACTGTTCGTGCGCACCGCGACCGCCTGGGACCAGCCGCAGCGGCTGCGGCTGCGCTTCGGCCCGCTCGACGCCGCCGACCTCGGCCACAGCCTGCACCTGTCCCCGGAGCGCTGGGACGACCGGCACACCACCGAGCTGCTGGCCCGCTGCGGCGGCCGGACCCGGCTGCCGTTCTTCACCGCCGACGGCACCCCGCTGCCGCCCGACCGGCTCGGCGGCGACGACCACGAGGGCCGCACCGAGCGGGTCGTGCGGCTGTTCCAGGCCGACCGGGCCGCGGAGGCGTGGACCGTGGCCGGGTTCACCGTCGACGCGCCCGCGTACCTGCTGCGCCACCCCCGGCCCGGCCTCACCATGCTCGCCGAACGGGCCCGGCACCTCGCCGCGGCCACCGGCAGCGACACGGTCACGGCGCCGCTGCCGTCGTGGTACGCGATGCTGCTCGACCGCCTCGACGGGCCCAGCCCCCGGGTGCGGGTCGTGCCGGCGCACGACGGCCTGCCGCCCGGGGTGCCGGTGCTGCCGTACGCCGCGCACCAGTGGCCCACGGTCCTGGACGACCTGCGCGGCGGCGCCCTCGACCCGGCGCAGCTGCACCCGCTCGCCGGCGCCGCGCTGTTCCCGGCCCGGGCCGCACCCACCATGCCGGCCCCCGCCCGGCTGCCGGGCCCGGTGGAGATCCGCTGCGGCGCCACGTGGCACGAGGTGGCCGTCCGCGACGGCGCGCTGCGGGTGCCGCACCCGCCGCAGGAGCTGACCCGGGAGCTGGCGCTGCACGCCCTCGCCCGCCGGGTCGAGCCGGGCTGCGCGGTCGCGGTGCAGGGCTGGCGCACCTGCGGCGGCTGGCTGCCGACCGCGCTGATCCAGCTGCGCAAGGAGGTGCTGGGGTACGTCATGCACGGCGAGGGCGGCACCGTCGAGGCGCTGCTGGATGCCGGCCTGGACCCGGCGCTGCTGGACCCGATGGGCCGGACCCTGCTGCACCTGCTGCCGTGGCTGTTCCCCGCCGACGCCCGGATGCGGGTCCTGGACCGGCTGCTCGCCGCGGGCCTGGACGCCGACGCCCGCGACCGGCACGGCCGCACCCCGCTGCACTACGCCGTGCAGCGCGGCGCGCCGGCGGCGCTGATCCGCGCGCTGCTCGCCGCGGGTGCCGACCCGGCCCCGCCGGGCCCGCCGCTGCCGACCCTCGCCGCGGCGGCCCGCCGCGAGGAGGTGGCCGCGCTGCTGGCCGCGGCGGCGCCCCACCCGTCCGGTGACGGCCGGGGCGACCACGGTCCGGCCGCGGAGGGCCGGGCGACCGACGGCCCGCCGGAAGGGCCCCGCCCTGAACCGCCGCGGTGATCACTCCAGGGAGGCCGCTCGCCGCCGCGGAGGAACCCCGCGCTGACGGCGAACCCGGCCCGGACGGCGGCGGAGGACCGGGTCAGCAGCCGCCCTTGCCGAAGTCGAGCACGGCGCGGGCGGCGCCGCCCGGCCAGGTGACGTCGACGGCGAGGCAGGCGGGCTCGCGCAGGGCGAACCCGCCGGCGAACTCGACCACCGGCGGCGGGTCCGCGGCGTCACCGCAGGCGGCGAAGGTGACCGTGTCGTCCAGGCCGTTGCGGTACGTGAGCGCGGCGACCCCGCGCTGCGGTGCGGCGACCGTGACGGTGGCGGGCGTGCCGGGCCGCAGCCGCATCGCGACCTTGAACCGGCGCCAGCCCTGCCCGTCGGCGGCCCTGGCCGCGAACCCCGCCCGGTCACCCCACGCGTAGTCGAGCGGGGCGAACACGGCCGGCCCCGCCGACGGTGCCGCGCGCCACGCCTCGTCGCCGAGCCCGACGCTGACCAGGCTCGCGCAGTCACGGTCGGCCGGCGTCGCGGCGGGAACGGCAGTGGCGGGAGCGGCAGTGGCGGGCGCGGCAGTGGCGGGAGCGGCAGTGGCGGGCGCGGCAGTGGCGGAGGGGCCGGCGGTGGGATCGGTGGTGGCGGCCGGGCCGGTGGCGGTGCAGGCGGCGAGCAGCAGCGCGCCGGCGAGGGGCGCCGTGCGTGGCAGGACGGGCATCGGCGGTGACCTCCGTGCGGTGTGCGTACCGTGGAGAATCACAGCAGAGCCGGCCGGTTCCCGCCGGCCGCGGGGACGGGACGTGAAGGTGGCGGCATGTTCGACCTGACGGGCCGGCGGGCGCTGGTCACCGGCGCCGGGCACGGCATCGGCGCGGCGATCGCGGTGGCGCTCGCCGAGCACGGCGCCGACGTCGTCGTCCACTACGGGCACTCGGCCGGCCGGGCCGCCGCCGTGGTGGACCGCATCGCCGCCCTGGGCCGCCGGGCGGTGGCGCTGCCGGCCGACGTGACCGACACCGGGCAGGTCGACCGGCTCCTCGCCGAGGCCACCGGGCACCTCGGCGGCCTGGACGTCCTCGTGTGCAACGCCGGGCACCTGGTCGGCCGGGTCGCCGTGGGGGAGATGAGCGACGAGCACTTCGCGCGGGTCACCGACGTGAACCTCACCGCCACGTTCCGCACCGTCCGCGCGGCGCTGCCCGCCCTGCGCGCCGCCGGGTCGGGCCGGATCATCACGATGGCGTCGCTGGCCGCGCACAACGGCGGCGGCCCCGGCGCGGTCGCGTACGCCGCGGCGAAGGCCGGCGTCATCGGCCTCACCAAGGGCCTGGCGAAGGAGCTGGCACCGGACCGCATCACCGTCAACGCGCTCGCCCCGGGGTACATCGGCGACACCGACTTCCACGCGACCTTCAGCACCCCGCAGCGCCGCGCGGCGACCGTCGCCGCCCTGCCGGTCGGTCGGGGCGGCACCGCGGCCGAGGTCGCCGCCGCCGCCGTCTATCTCGCCTCGGCCGAGGCGGCGTTCGTCACCGGCACCACCCTGGACGTCGACGGCGGTGCCGCGCCGCGCTGACGGCCGTTCAGCCCGCGTCAGTCCGCGGCCGGGTCGGTGCGCCGTCGGGCGTGGCACAGCACGATGCCGCCGTAGCCGTGCGCCGCCTGCTGGGGCACCTGCCGGACCTCGATCGCCGGGGGCGCGAAGTCGGGGCGCAGGACCGCCCGCAGGTCGTGCTCGTCGACGTCGGCGCTCGGAAACGACCGTCCGGCGACGGTGTAGCCGCGGCAGCGGCGCAGCGCCGCGGTCACGAACAGCCCGCCGGGCTCGACGAGCCCGCCGATGTGCCGCATGAACCGTGCCCAGGTCGCGCGGTCGGCGGTCGCGGAGTCGGCGCAGTAGGCGCTGACCACGGTCGCGTACCGCGACGGCAGGGGACGGGGCCGCGCCGCGTCGACCTCGACCAGGTCGGTGATCTTCTTGCGGGTGAGCTCCTCCCGCGCGGTGACCTCCTCGTCGGTCGGCTCGGCGTCGCCCTCGCAGCGCAGGGTGTACCGGACGAACGGCCGCCAGTCGTGGGCGCGCGGGTCCCGGTCCAGCCACCGCCGGATCTGCGCCAGGTTCCCCGGCAGGTAGTCGCCGAGGTGCAGCTCGGAGGCGGTCTCGGCGGCCGCGAACACGTGGTGCAGGGTCGGCCCGACGCCGAAGAACAGCACCGGCCGGTCGCGCTCGGCGCCGCGCAGCGCGTCGACCAGGAACGCGATGGTGGCGACCTCGTCCGGCTCGACCGTGCGGTAGTAGCCGTTTAGGTACGCCGCCGGGTCCCAGTCCGTGTCGAACGACGCGTACCGGCGCCGCCGCAGGAACGCCCGGGTGAGGCGGGCCAGGCCGTACTCGTAGCCGGCGGCGCCGAGGTTCGCCCCGGCCAGGAACAGCATCGCCCCGGTGGCGGTGACCGGGTCGGTGAGCGCCGCCGCGCCGAAGGCACCCGCGTAGTAGGGGACCTCCTTGGCGACCTCGGTCGCGGTGTACCCGGCGGCGGCCGCGACCCGCGCCGCCCGCGGGCCGGTGCGGTGGCGGCGCGCGAGGTCGTGCGCCGCCTTCGACAGCACGTTCGTGCTGGTCCCGGTCGCCGTGAGCAGCGCCTGGTTGGCGCGCAGGTTCGACCGAAGGCCCCAGGCCCAGACCGCGTAGCTGCCGGCGAGCACCGCCAGCGCCCACCGGGGGCCGAGGTCGCCGAGGACGCCGGAGGCGACCACCGCCACCCCGGCCGCCGTCGCCGTGGCGTCCAGCGCGTACGCCGACGCGACCGTCGCGGCGAGGCTGACCACCCAGGCGCGCGCCCCGCCGGTCACCGCGGTGCCCGTTCGGCCTCGGCGAGCAGCCGGCGCAGCGGCTTGCCCGTGGGCGAGCGGGGGACGGCCGGGATGACGGTGACGGCGGCGAGCCGCTTGAACGGGGCGACCCGCTCCGCCACGTACCGCAGCAGCTCCTCGGCGTCCACGGGCGAGCGCAGCACCACGTGGGCGACCGGCACCTCACCGGCGTCCGGGTCGGGCCGGGGGACCACGACGGCGTCGGCGACCGCCGGGTGCGTGCACAGCAGCTGCTCCAGCTCGGCCGGCGGCACCTGCTGGCCGCGGTACTTGATCAGCTCCTTGAGCCGGTCGACGACGTACACGTGGCCGTCGTCGTCGACGTGCCCCAGGTCGCCGGTGTGCAGCCAGCCGTCGGCGTCGAGGGTCGCCGCGGTCTCCTGCGGCCGGCCGCGGTAGCCGCGCATCAGCTGCGGGCCGCGGACCCACAGCTCACCGGTGCGGCCGGGGCCGAGGTCGGCGCCGGTGCCCGGGTCGACGACGCGGACCTCGGTGCCGGGCAGCGGCCGGCCGACCGACCCGCGCCGCGGCGCCCGCGGGTCGCCGACGGCGATGAGGGCGGTGGTCTCGGTCATGCCCAGCCCCTGGCTGACGCCGCACCCGAGCCGCTGCGCGCAGCGCTGCTCGGTGGCGGCGTCCAACGGTGCCGCGCCGACCCCGACGTTGCGCAGCGACGACAGGTCGAAGCGGTCGACGAGCGGGTGCCCGGCCAGCGCCCGGACCACCGGCGGCACCACGATCGTCAGGGTCACCCGCCGGTCCTGGATCGCGCGCAGGAACGGCTCGAGGTCGAAGCGGGGCAGGGTCACCACGGTCGCCCCGGCCGCCAGACCACCCGTCATCAGCAGGTTGAGCCCGATCACGTGGCAGAACGGCGCGACCGCGAGCACGACGTCGTCCTCGGTGAAGTCGAGCACCGCCAGGGCCTGCCGCACGTTGGCGACCACGGCGGCGTGGGTCAGCTCGACCCCCTTCGCCAGGCCGCTGGTGCCGCTGGAGTACGGCAGCGCGGCGACGGCCCGGTCCTGGCCGGCGACGGCGGTCGCCGGCGGGTGGTCGTGCTCGACCAGGGCGCCGAACGTGCCCCCGAACACCAGCACCTCCTCGACGCCCGCGCGCCGCGCCGCCTCGGCGGCCGGCTCCAGCAGCGGCGCCTCGGTGACCAGCAGCCGCGCGCCGGCGTCGGCGAGCCGGGTGGCCAGCTCCGCGACGGTCAGCGACGGGTCGGAGCCGGTGGCGGTGCCGCCGGCGGCCATCGCGCCGTACACGGCCAGGGCGTAGTCCGGCCGGTTCGTGCTGTGCACGGCCAGGACGTCACCCGGCCCGAAGCCGCGCGCGGCCAGCGCGGCGGCGACCCGCTCGACCCCGCGGGCGAGCGCGGCGTAGGTGATCACGTCGCCGGTGGCGGCGTCCAGCAGGGCCGGCTTGCCGGCGAGCCGGGCGGCGTGCCGCAGGACGAGCTGGTGCACGGCGGCGACCTCGACCTCGGGCGGTCCGGCGGGCACGGTAGGGACGGCTGACATGGTGGCTCCTTCGACTCGGGTCCTCGGTGCGGTGCGGGGACCGTAGGCGGCGGAGCGTGTGCGCGACGTTTCCCCATCGTGTGCGGGGCGTCGCACGCGATATGGTGCTGTGCGACGACGGCGGGTGGCGATGACGGAGCGACGGCTCACGGTGCACGTGCTCGGCCGCGCCGACCTCGCCCTGGGCGGGCACCCACTGACGGACCTCGCCTCGGTCAAGGCGTCGGCGCTGCTGATCTACCTGTCCGTGACCGGCACCGCGCACCCCCGCTCGGCCCTCGCCGGGCTGCTGTGGAGCGACCTGCCGGAGGCGACCGCCCGGGCCAACCTGCGCCTGGTGCTGACCAAGCTGCGCCGGGTCGTGCCCGACCACCTCGACGTGACCAGGCAGCGCGTCGCGGTCACCGGCGTGTGGGTCGACGCGGTCGAGGTCGCCCGGGCGGTCACCGCACCGGGGCTCGACGACGCCGCGGTGCGGCTGTGCCGGGGCGAGTTCCTGCATGGTTTCGACGTGCCGGGCGCCGCGCTGTTCGACGACTGGGTGGCCGCGCGCCGGGCCGAGGCCCGCACCGACATGCTGGCGCTGCTGGACCGCGCCGTCCGGCAGGCCCGCGACCGGGCCGACCCGGCCGCCGGTGTCGAGGCCGCCCGCCGCATGCTCGACGTCGACCGGCTGCACGAGGAGGCGCACCGCACCCTGATGTGGTTCCTCGCCGCCGGTGGGCAGCGTGCCGCCGCCGTCGCCCAGTACGAGACCTGCCGGTACCTGCTCGGTGAGGAACTCGGGGTCGACCCGTCGGCGGCGACGACCGCCCTGCGCGACGAGATCGCCGGTGCCGCCGAGGCGCCGCCACCGGTGCCCCCGCAACCGCCGGCTCCCGCACCGCCCAGGCCGCTGACCGCGCTCATCGGCCGGGCCGCCGAGCTGGCCCGGCTGCACCGGCTCCTCGACGACCCCGCGTGCCGCCTGGCGACGCTGATCGGGCCGGGCGGCGTCGGCAAGACCCGCCTCGCCGTCGAGCTCGCCGACGCCCGGCGGGACCGCCGCCGCCACGGCGTGGTGTTCGTGTCGTTCGCCGGCCTCGGCGCCGGCACCGGCACTGACGCCGACGTCGTGGTCGCCGGCCTCGCCGCCGCGTTCGGCGTCGGCCTCACCGTGCCGCGCGACCCGCTGGACCTGCTCGTCGACCACGTCCGCGGGCGGGAGCTGCTGCTGGTGCTGGACAACCTGGAGCACCTGCCCGGTGCCGCCGCCCCGATCGCGGCGCTGCTGCGCCGGGCCCCGGGCGTGCAGCTGCTGGCGACCTCGCGCCGCCCGCTCGGCCTCGGCGTGGAGTGGCTCGTCGAGGTGCCCGGCCTGCCGTTCCCGCCGGCCGGTGCGGGCGGCGCGGCGGCCGGCTATGCGGCCGTGCAGCTGTTCCAGGAGCGGGCGCGGCTGCTGCGCCCGGGCGTCGAGGCCGACGTCGAGGGCATCGCCCGGATCTGCCGCCTGGTCGCCGGCCTGCCCCTGGCGATCGAGCTGGCCGCCCGCTGGGTCCGCTCCGCCGCCCCCGGCGTCATCGCCGACCGGCTCGCCCACGGCCTCGAACTGCTGGAGACCGGCGCACCCGACGTGGAGCCACGGCACCGCAGCATCCGCTCGGTGATCGACGCGTCCATGCGGCTGCTCACCGAGGAGGAACGCCGCGCCCTGCGCCGGCTGTCGGTGCAGCACGGCTTCGACCTGGCCGCCGCCGAGGCCGTGGCGGACGCCGGCCTGCCGCTGCTCGCCGGCCTCATCGACCAGTCACTGATCACCGCCGGGCCCGACGGGCGGTACGCGATGCACGAGCTGCTGCGCCAGTACGCCGCCGGACGGCTCGCCGAGGACCCCGCCGAGGAGGCGGAGACCCGCCGCCGCCACGCCGTGCACTACGACGCGCTGCTCACCGCCGAGCCGGCCGGCGTGCCCGCGCTGGACGCGGCGAACCTGCGCGCCGCCGGCGAGTGGTTCACCGCCACCGCCGACCCCGACGCGCTCGACGCCCACCTGCGGCGCGTGTGGATCGTGTACCGGCGGGCCGGCTGGTTCCGCGAGGCGCAGGCGGTCATCGGCACCGCCCTGCGCCGGCCGGACGTGCCGGAGCTGTACCGCGGCCGCTGGCACCGGCTGCTCGGCGAGGCCCACCAGCAGCTCGGCGAGGCGGGCGCCGCCCGGCAGGAGTTCGAACGGGCGCTGGCCGTCCTCGGTGCCCCGGTCCCCGGCTCGGGCGGGGGCCTGCTCGCGATGCTCGTGGTGCAGTTCGCCCGCCGCCTGCGCCCCGGCACCCCCGCCCCGGCCGGCGGGCGCCGCCGCGAGGTCCACCAGGAGCGCGCCGCCACGTGTTTCGCGATCAACGAGGTGTACTGGGTCCTCGACGAGCACCGGCTGATGCTGCCCGTCTCGCTGCTGGGGCTCAACGACGTCGAACGGTCCGGCGACGCGGACCTGACCGCGCTGATCCGCGCCGGCCACGGCATGATCGTCGGCAGCCTCGGGCTGCGCCGTCTCGCCCGCCGCCACCTCGCCCTCGCCGTCGCCACCGCCGAGCGGCGCGGCGAACCCGTCGTCGCCTGCTGGCTCGGCATCGTCGGCGGCCTGCACTGGACCGGGGTCGCCGACTGGGCCGCGGTCGACGCGGCCGCCGCCCGGGCCCTGGCGCGGCCCGCCGCGCCGCTGCACCGCTGGGCCGACGACGTCCGCCTGGTCGCCGGCGTGGCCCAGCACCTCACCGGCCGGCACGCCGAGGCGGTCGCCGCCGCGGCCGAGTGCGTGGCGGCCGGGCGCGAGCGCCGCGACCCGGTCGTGCACCTGTGGGGCCTGCTGCTGCTCATCGAGGCGACCCTGCGCGCCGACCCGGCCGACCCCGCGCTCGACGGGTGGCTGCTGGAGGCGTCCGCGCTGCTGCCGCACGCGGCGACGGTCGACGCCGCCCGGTGCCACACGGCCGCCGCCCGGGCGCACCTGGCCGCCGGCCGGCGTGAGCAGGCGTGGCAGGCGGTGCGCACCGCCGACCGGCTCCTCGGCCCGCGACCGGCGCGGGCGCAGTACGGCCTGGACGCCCACGCCGGCGTCGCCGAGGTGTGCCAGGCCCTGCTCGACGACGGCGGCGACGTGCCCGCCGAGCTGCGCCGGGTCGAGGCCACCGCGGTGCGGCGGTTGCGCCGGTACGCCCGCAGGTACCCGATGGCCGGCCCCAGGGCGCTGCTCGTGCTGGGCCGGCACCTCGCGCTGCGCGGGCGGACCCGGGCCGCCCGCCGGGCCTGGTCCCGCGCCGCGCGGGACGCCGAGCGGCTGCGGATGCCGCCGGAGGCGGCCCGGGCCGCCGACCTGCGCGGGTCGGCGCCGCCGTGACGCCCGCCTAAAGTGGGCGAATGCCCGACATCGTGCAGAACCCGGAAGTGCTGGCCCTGCTCGACGAGCTGACCCGGATGCCGGGCCGGGCCGACCCGTACCCGCGCTACGCCCGCCTGCGGGAGATCTCGCCGGTCGTGCGCGCCGACGACGGTGCCCTCGTGGTGACCGGCTACGGCGACTGCGCGACGGTCGTGCGCGACCCGCGCCTGCAGCACCTGCCCGCCGACATGCTGGCCTTCGTCGGCTTCCCCGACTGGCGCGAGCACCCGGCGCTGCACCAGCTGTTCACCAGCATGCTGACGCTCAACCCGCCGGACCACACGCGGCTGCGGCGGCTGGTGAGCTCCGCGTTCACCCCGCGGCGGGTCGAGGCGCTGCGCCCGGCGATCGAACGGATGGTGCAGGACCTGCTCGACGGCATGGACGGCCACGACGAGGTCGACTTCGTCGAGGCGTTCGCGTTCCCGCTGCCGGTCAACGTGATCGGTGAGCTGCTCGGCGTACCGGCGCAGGAGCGCGCCGGCTTCCAGACCCTGGTGCGCGACTGGACCCAGGTCCTCGAGGTGATCACCCCGGACGTGCTGGCGCGGGCCGACCCGGCCGCCGCCGCCATCCGCGACCACCTCGCCGGCCTGGTCGAGCAGCGCCGCCAGCGGCCCACCGACGACCTGCTCAGCGCCCTCGTGCAGGCGCAGGCGGCCGACGACCGGCTCACCGACGAGGAGGTCCTCAGCAACGCGGCGCTGCTGTTCGCGGCCGGTTTCGAGACCACCACCAACCTGCTCGCCAACGGTGTCGTGGCCCTGCTGCACCACCCGGAGCAGTACGCGCTGCTCGGCCGGCGCCCCGACCTCGCCCAGCCGGCGGTCGAGGAGCTGCTGCGCTACGACAGCCCGGTGCAGCTCAGCAGCCGGGTGGTCACCGCGCCGCTGGAGCTCGGCGGGGTCACCGTCGGGGAGGGGGAGCGGGTCGTGGCGTACCTCGGCGCCGGCAACCACGACCCGGCCCGCTTCCCCGACCCGGGCGCGCTGCGCCTGGACCGCGCCGACAACGCGCCGCTGTCCTTCGGCGGCGGCATCCACTACTGCCTGGGCGCGCCGCTGGCCCGGCTGGAGGCGCAGATCGCGCTGCCCGCCCTCGCCCGGCGCTTCCCGTCCCTGGCGCTCACCGGGCAGGCGCAGCGGCGCGACAGCCTGAGCCTGAAGGGGTACACGAGCCTGCGGCTGCGCACCGGGTGACGTTCACAGCGCGGCGACGGCGGCGTTGAGCGCGGCGGCGTCGAAGCTGCCCGTGGGCAGGGTCGCGCCGAGCCGGTACCGCACGTCGCCGGCGGCGTCCACGAGCAGGGTGCCGCTGTGCTGCAGCAGCAGCGTCCTGGTCAGCCCGACGGCGTGGTGCGCCCCGGCGCCGGTGGACGACACCACGCGGACGTCGCCGGCGGCGCGGCGCACCCGGGCGGCCTCGGCGGCGCCGCCCGGCACGACGACGACCGGGGTCACGTCACGGTCGGCGAGCCGCAGCGCGGCGAGGGCCCGCGCGTGCCGCAGGCAGACCGGGCAGCTCGCGGCCCGCATGAAGTAGAGCACGACGCCCCGGGCGCCGCCGCGTAGCTGCGCGACGGTGACCTCGGCGCCGGTGGCGTCGGCGAACCCGACCCGGTCGGCCTGGACCAGCATGGCTCCTCCTATTAGTAACTCAGTTACGTAGATTAGATACGTAACCGAGTTACATAGTCAAGGCCGGTAAGGTCGTCGGCATGAGCCCGCAACCACCCGCCGAGCCTGATCTGGGCATGCTGCTGGCGATCTGCTGCGAGCGGCTGGTGCGCACCGTCGTCGGCGAGCTGGCCACTGTCGGCTACGGCCACCTGACCCCGTCGCAGTCGCTGACGGTGCTGTTCATCGGCGACGGCGTCGACACCGTCACCCGGCTCGCGGACCGGCTCGGCATGACCACCCAGGCGATCAGCAAGATCTGCGCCACCCTGCACACCGAGGGGCTCCTCGCCCGCCAGGCCGCCACCGCGGGCGACGCCCGGGTGCGCCGGCTGGAGCTGACCGGCGAGGGCGACCGCGCCGTCGCCGCGATGCGGGCCGCGGGCGCCGCCGCGGAGCAGCACTGGGTGGACCTCGTCGGCGCCGACACGCTGGGCGTCGTGCGGGCCGCCCTCGCCGCGTTCGCGTCGGCACCGCAGCGCGACCCGGTCAGCCCGGTGCACATCCGCTTCGCCTGACCGTTCGGCCGGCGGCGAACGGTGCGCCCCCTAGCCTCGGCGCATGAGCGACGACATCCCCGCCACCGACGACCGGGACCCCGCGGCCGTCATCGAGGCCGCCGTTACCGAAGCGCTCAGGCTGGCGCAGACGTGGACCGCCTGGGACGGCCGGCCGATCGCCGCCGGCGACCGCGTGTACACCCCGCACAAGGCGGTCCGGCGGCTCGCCGACCACCTCGTGGACCACCTCGCGGAGCTGGAGGCGCGCCTCGCCGGGCAGGTGCCGCCACCGGACCACTGGCACGCCTCGGCGATCAACACGCCCGCTGATCTGGCCCCGTTCACGGCGGCCGACCTCGACGAGGCGCGCAGCCGGCTGACCCGGCTCGCCCGGATCTGGGCCCTGCGCCTCGGTGCCCTCGACGCGCGGCGGCTCGACCGGGCCGAGGGCGGCGCCTGGACGCTGCGGCAGGTCGCGTTCCACGTCGGCAGCGCGTACTACGCCGAGGCCGTCGGCGACCTCACCGCTCCGGCTGCCGGCTGAGGCGCGAGCGGCAGGGTCAGCCGGACGGTGGTGCCCTCCCCGGGCGTGCTGGCGACGGTGATGTCGCCGCGGTGGGCGTCGATGATCGCCTTGACGATGGTGAGGCCCAGCCCGGCGCCCTGGGCGGCGAGGTGGTCCGCGGCGCTGCTGCGGTGGAACCGGTCGAAGACGTGCGGCAGGTCCTCGGCGGGCACGCCGATCCCGGTGTCCGCGATCGACAGCGTCGGGCCCGGGTCGGCGCCGATGGTGACGGTGATGCGCCCACCGGCGGGGGTGAACTTGATCGCGTTGAACAGCAGGTGGTTGAGCGCCTGCCCGAGCCGCTCCGGGTCGCCGGCCGCCGGCACCGGCCCACCGGCGTCGACGGTGAGCGCGAGCTGCTTGTGCTCGGCGATCGGCCGGGACGTCAGCGCCGCCTGGTAGGCCAGCTCGGCCAGGTCGACCTCGACGACGTCCAGCTGCAGCCCCGTCTCGTGCAGCCGGGCGACGAGCAGCAGGTCGTCGATGAGGCGCAGCAGGCGGTCGGCGTTGCGCTGCATGACGGCCAGGAACCGGCGGACCGTCTCCGGGTCGCCGGCGGCCTCGTCCTCGTCGAGGAGCACCTCGATGTAGCCGCGCACCGACGTCAACGGCGTGCGCAGCTCGTGGCTCACGCTGGCCAGGAACGAGTCCTTGAGCCGGTCGAGCTCGCGCAGCCGGTCGGCGGTGTGGCCGACGGTGCGGGCGTACCGGCGCAGCTCCAGATGCGCGGCGGCGTGCCGGGCCAGCGACCGCAGCGCCCGCCGCTGCTGCAGGGTGAGGTGCCGCGGCCGGCGGTCCATCACGCACACGGTGCCGGCCGCGTGCCCGTCCTGCAGCAGCATCGGCGCGCCGGCGTAGAACCGCACGCCGTGCTCGGCGACGGCCGACAGCGTCGAGTACCGCTGCTCCACGGCGGCGTCGTCGACCTCCAGCAGGTGCCGGTCCCGCACGAAGTCTGCGCAGAACGAGTCGTCGCGGCCGCCCTGGAGGGCCTCCCACCCCACCCGCGCCTTGAACCACTGCCGGTCGGCGTCGACCATCGACACCATCGCGATCGGGGTGTCGCAGATGTCCGCGGCGAGCGCGGCGATGTCGTCGAAGTCCGTCTCCGCGCCGGTGTCGAGGATCCCCGTCTCCCGCAGAGCGGCCAGACGCTGCGGCTCATCGTCCGGCTGCATGATGTTGATCATCCCACCGCGGGCGGGGCCGGGAGTCGATTTGCCGAGAAGATCCCCGGCTAGCCTCCTAGGATGCTGTACGCGCTGTGGTCCGCCCCACGACGCCACCGACGACCGGGAACCCGCGGCCGGCGTCGGGTCTACGTGGACGCGACTGTGACTCCGCGGGCGAAGACCGCGCGGACATGCTGCAGCGCGGCCAGGTCGAGAAGCGGGTTTCCCTGCACGGCCACGATGTCCGCGTCGAAGCCGGGCGCGAGGCGACCCTTGCGGTGGCCGAGGCCGCACGCCTCGGCCGCCGTCGAGGTGGCCAGGCGCAGCGCCGTCGCGGCGTCGAGACCGATCCTCGACGTCTGGGCCAGCGCGTGCCGGAGCACGTCGTGCGGTTTCACCGGCCCGATGCCCGCGTCGGTGCCGATGATCATCCGGGCGCCGGCCTCGTGCATGGCCCGGGTGTTGGCGATGATGCGCGGCATCCGCATCGCTACCACCGGCGGCGGGACGGCGCCGGGCGCCGGGGCGACGCCGGCGGTGATACCCACCACCACGCGGCTGTCGACCATGCGGCCGAGCAGGTCGCCCGGGTCGTCCACCCCGTCGGCGCTCCAGAACGAGACGTGCTCCATGCCGTCCACGCCGGCGTCGAGGGCCGCACGGATCGCGCTCGTGCCGTGCGCGTGCGCGGTGACCGGCAGGCCGAGGCGGTGCGCCTCGTCGACGACCACCGTCAACTGCTCTCGCGTGAACTGGGCGATCTCCTGGCGGGTGCCCGGTGTCATGGTGCCGCCGCTGGCCATCACCTTGATGATGTCCACACCCCGATCGGCACGTTCGCGCACCGCTGCCCGCAGCGCCTCGGGCGTCGGCCCGGTCGCGCCGCCGAGGAAGTGGCAGTGCCCCGCCGGCGTGGTGACCGGTGGGCCGGCCGTGACGATCGTGGGCAGGTCGGGGGCGCCGCGGAGGCGCAGGGAGAGGTAGTCCCGGTCGCCGAGGTCACGCACCGTGGTGATCCCGGCGCGAAGGGCGGTGCGGCCGGCGGTGGTCATCGCGGCGAGTGCGGCGGTGTCGTCCCGCGCGGCGAGGGCGGCGACCGGGTCGGGGCCGGCGTCGAACGCGAGGTGGACGTGCGTGTCGATCAGCCCGGGCAGCAGGGTCGTGCCGGGCAGGTCCACCACCTGCGCGCCCTCCGGCACGGTCGGCTGGTCGACCCTGACGATGGTCGGGCCGTCGAGCACCAGCACCGGATCGTGGACGAGTGTCGTGGACACGCCGTCGAACAGGGCGCCGGCTCGGATCGCCACCAGCCGTGGCCGGTCGGACAGGTATGTGCTTGGCATGCGTACCGCCTCGAAGAGATGTCTATTGCTTGCCGAGACCGGCGCGCCGTGCGCGGACGATCGCCTCGCTGCGGTCGACGGCCTGCAGTTTCGTCAGGATGTTGGAGACGTGGTTGGCCACCGTCTTGACGCTCAGGTGCAGCGTCGCGGCGATCGTGGCGTTGTTCGCGCCGTCGGCGATGAGGTCGAGCACCTCACGTTCGCGCGGGGTCAGCGCCGGAAAGGCCTCGGCGGCGGCCCTGCCGTCCGCCGGGGGCGTGGTCGAGCCGTCCGGCAGGGCCGGCGGTGCCGACAGCCGGGCGACGATCCTGTTGGCGACGGACGCGGAGAGCAGCACACCGCCGGACGCGACCGCCTCGATCGCCTGCCGGATCTCGCGTTGGGTCGCCCCCTTGATCAGGTAGCCGCGGGCCCCGGCGAGCATGGCGGCGAGGACGGACCGGTCGTCCTCGAACATCGTGAGGACGAGCACCCTGGTTTCCGGGATCGTCGCGGTGATCTCCCGGGTGGCGTCGATACCGCTGTCGGCCATCTGCAGGTCCATGAGGACGACATCGGGGCGGTGCTCGCGCGCCGCGGCCACCGCGGCGACGCCGCTGTCGACGTCGGCGACCACCGAGAGGCCGGGAACGCTGCCGATGAGGGCGATCAGCCCTTCGCGCACGATCGGGTGGTCGTCGGCCACCACGAGCCTGATCACGAGGACGCCCGCGCCAGTGCGAGAGGGAGCGTGACGGCGACGCGCCCGCCTTCACGGGTCGGCCGGGCCTCGAACGTGCCGCCGAGCTCGGCGGCCCGCCGCCGCATGCTGGTGAGACCGAACCCGTCCGGCCATGAGGCCGACACGGAGGTGCCGTCGTCGACGATGTCGAGCCGGACGACGCTGTCGATGGACAGCCGGACGGTCACGCTCGCCGCGGTCGAGTGGCGGGCCGCGTTGGTCAGCGCCTCGGCGGTGATGCGGTAGGCGGCGACCTCCACGGCCGGGTCGAGCCGGGGCATGTCGGCCGGCACGTCGACGGTCGTGGCGAGCGGGTGGCCGTCGAGCCGGCGGGTGAACCGGGCCGCCTCGTGGGCGAGCGCGGTCGGCAGGTCGACGTCCTCGAGGTCGGCGGGGCGCAGGTCGTAGGCGATGCGGCGGACCTCGCCGATGGCGGTTCTCGCTTCGGCGGCGGTCTGGTCGATCAGCCGACCGGCCGCGTCCGGGTCGTCGGTGACGAGGTTGCCGGCGGCGTCCGCCTTGAGCGCCACGGCCGTCAGTTGGGGCCCGAGGCCGTCGTGGAGGTCGCGGTAGAGTCGCTGCCGTTCCTCGGCCCGGGCGGTGATCAGTCGCTGCTGGGAACGGCGCAGGTCGGCGCCGAGCCCGTCGATGTGGACGGCGGCGGCGAGTGGCGCCGCCACGAGCAGCAACGCCGCATGGTCGCCGCGGGTCAGCGACGCCTGGCCCCGGCGGGCCCAGTAGCGCATCCGGCCCACCGGCTGGCCGCGGTAGCGCAGGACGATCTCACCGGCGGGCTCGCCGAGGCCGCGGTCCTCGCCGATGCGCCGGCCGTCGACGTCGACCAGCACCTGCGGCAGGCGGAGGCTGTCGCGGACAGCCGCGACGGCGGCCTCCAGCTCGTGCCCTTCGGGCCCTTCGAGCGACGCCGCGACGCTCGACAGGGCATGTACGGGATCGTTGCGTAGCCCGTACAGCAGGACGTCGACGCGTCGCTGCAGCCAGTGCCGGACCGGGCCGAACGCCGTGGCGACGACGGCCGTGGCGACGAGCGAGCTGCCGAGGCCCCGGCCGAGCACGGCGGCGACCGCCTGCACGACCAGCAGATACCCGCCGATCAGCGACGCGGTGAGTGCCACGTACACGAAGGTGCGGTTGATGACCAGGTCGATGTCGAAAAGCCGGTAGCGCAGCAGGGCCACCGCCGCTGCCGCCGGCAGCACGATGATGCCGATCAGCAGCATCGTGCTCCACACCGTCTGGACGTTCGCGGCGGTCGGGGCGAACAGCACCACCGCGACGCCGATCCCCCAGAGCAGCCAGGACAGCTGGTCCCGTTGCCGGCCCGTGGAGCGTCGCCGGCGGATCGTCATCGACGCGAGCGCTGCGAGGACCGCCAGGCTGACGCTGACGTTCGCGGCCGTGTCCACGGCGTTGACCGCTTCGCCGACCCGTCCGTGCAGGACCACCGGCGGCTCGGTGACGTAGAAGTTGATCGGGACCTGGCGGGGATCCAGCGCCCACGCCACCGGCCACACGACCGTGTTCGCCGCGCAGCCGTACACCAGCAGCCGCCAACGCCGCGAGGGAAGCCGGTCGTCGGGAAACAGCAGAATGGCCAGCGGCAGGCACAACGTGATTGCCGGGGTCCAGATGGACGCCCCGATCCAGCCGAGCGCGGAGCTCGTCGCGTCGGGCGAACCGGCCGCATACCGTTCCAGGCTCAGGCCCAGCATCGCCGCGGAGACGCCGTAGCACAGCGCGTAGGCGGCGAACAGCCATCCGATCGCCAGACTCGGCCGGCGCAGCGCGACGACCGCACCGAACGGTGCGAACGCGAGCGCCATCCACGCGTTGGTGACCGCATACGTCGGGAAGAGGGTCCGCCACGGCAGTCCCGAGGCGACCAGCGTCACGACGGCGACCGTCACCGCCGCGAGCGTGACGGTCAGCAGCCCCCACGCCAGCGCTCGGAGCGCGGCCTCGCCGCGCACCGGACGCGGCACCACGTCCGGTTCTGTCCATGCCATCGACACGAGCACAGTGTGACCGACGGCCGGCCGCCGCCACATCGGATCACAGTCCCGATCGACCGGGAACGGATTCCCGGCCGGATCTCCCGGACGGATCGTGAACCCGTCCTCTGGGCCGGGCGTCGCCGGGCCCGGACGCTGGAACCCTCAAGAGCTTCAGCGGAGAGGATCATGCCATGCGTTCCCAGCCTGTCGATCTGCGTCGCGCCCGGCGGTTCGCCATCGCGCTCTGCGTGGTCGCCGCACCCGTGTCCGTCGGCGTGATCCGGACGATCACGCCGGTCGTCGACGCCGACACGGCCGCCCGCGTCGTGCCGGCGTTCGCCGATCACCTCGGCGCCGTCCGCGTGACGTTCGTCTTCGACGTGATCGCGGCGATGCTGCTGCCGTTCCTCGTCATGGGCCTGTACCGCCTGACAGCACGCCGGGTGCCGGTGCTGGCCGCGGCCGGTGCCGTCCTGGCCCTCGCCGGGTGGGTGATGCTGCCGTTCCTCGCGGCGCAGGACATCCTCGGCTACGAGCTGGCCCGCGCGGGCGGCGACCCGGCGATCTGGGACAGGTTCACGGCGAGTCCCGCGTTCGCGGCGTCCCTGTTCATCTTCATCGTCGCTCACGAACTCGGCATGGTGCTGTTGGGCGTGGCGCTGTGGCGCAGCCGGGCGGTCGCCGCCTGGGCCGGCGCGGCGGTCGCGGTCGGAACGGTCGCCCACCTTGCCGGTGTCGTCAGTGACACCCGTGCTGTCGACGTCATCGGCTTTGCCGTGATGATCGCCGGCTGCGTCGCGGCCGCCCGCGCCATCCTGGCCACGCCCGACGACGAGTGGGACCTGCGCCCGGCCGCCACCGCACCGCATACCGCCGCCGCTGACAGCGTCACCGCAGGTGCCGCCGTCACACGGTGATCTCGCGGGGAGGTGGTCGCGAACCCGTGACGCGAGGCGGCGGCCGCCACCGCAGGTCGTGCGGGGGCGGCCGCCGGTGGGTCAGCTGTACGCCTCGAACTCGTAGATGCGCGCGGCGGTGTTCGTGTTCTGCGTCGGGGTGATGACGTTGAGCCGGATGTAGCGGGCGTTGACGTTCGTCGTGGTGGTGGTGACGTTGGCGGTGTTGGCGCGGACCTGGGCGGCGGTGGTCCACGTGCTGCCGTCGGTGGACGTCAGCAGGTCGTAGTCGCGGGTGTTCCAGGCCGCGTCCTCGCCGCCGGCGCCGGCGTGGCGGACCACCAGGGATCCGATGTGGACGGTGCTGCCGAGGTCGACCTGCAGGAACTTGGTCGTGCCGAGCGAGCACCACTTGTCGGCGGTGCCGCCGGAGACGCTGCCGTTGACGGCCTTGTCGGGGCCCTCGGTCGCGGCGCAGGAGGAGTCGGCGGTGGCCGGGCGGCCGAGGGCGAGGTTGCCGGTCGGGGCCCCGCCGCCGTACACCTCGAACTCGTAGATGCGGGCCGCGGTGTTGCCGTCGTTGGCCGGGGTACCGATGTCGACCTTGACGTAGCGGGCGGTGCGCGGGGTGACCTGGTGCAGGGTGCGGCTGGCGCGGTTGCCGGTGACGGACACGGCCTGGGTCCAGGTGCTGCCGTCGGTGGACGTGGAGATGGTGAAGGCGCCGGTGTTCCAGCCGGTCGTCTCGCCGCCGAGGCCAGCGTGCTTGAGCACGAACGAGCTGACGGTCTGGTTGGCGCCGAGGTCGACCTGCAGGAAGCGCGGGGCGGTGCCGGTGCAGAACTTGCTGTTGCCGGCGAGGCTGCCGTCGACGGCCTTGGCCGCGGACTCGGCGGTGGCGCAGGCGGCGGAGCCGGTGGCGGTCTTGTTCAGCGCCAGGTTCGTGCCGAGGTTCGGCGCGGCCGGGGGCTGGGTGGCGCCGTCGGTGAAGGACGGCGGGACGTTGCCGGCGCCGGTGCCCCAGCTCGACTCGCTGCCGCCCATCGTGTACTGCAGGGTGCCACCCGCGGCGAGGTCCGGGTAGCGCAGGTAGTTGTTCGCCACGGCGGCGCCGTTGAGGGTGAGGCTCTGCACGTACTGGCTGGACGAGCTGCCGCCGTTGATCTGGATGTTGCCGGCGGCGCGCTGGATGAGCACCGACGGGAACGTCGGGCCGTGGATGGCGAGGGTGTCGGCGCCGGGGGTGACCGGGTACATGCCCATCGCGGACCAGACGTACCAGGCGGAGGTGGCGCCGAGGTCGTCGTTGCCGGGCAGGCCGCCGGCGCCGGTGGTGAACGACTCGGTCATGACGCGCCGCACCGCGGCGGCGGTCCTGCCGGGCCGTTGGGCGAAGTTGTACGCCCACGGCACGTTGTGCTCGGGTTCGTTGCCGATGTAGAAGTACGGCCGCGACAGCCCGCCGTTGAGCTCGGTGAAGTGGTGGTCGAGCCGCTGCACCGCGGTCTGCGGGCCGCCCATGAGGTTGATGAGGCCGCCCAGGTTGTAGGGGACCATCCAGGTGTACTGCGAGGCGTTGCCCTCGGTGTACGGGCTCTCCTGTGCGGGGTTGAGCGGCCACGGCCAGGTGCCGTCGCTGTTGCGCGGGTGGATGTAGCCGGACTCGGTGTTGAAGGTGTTGCGCCAGTACTGGGCGCGGGTCATCGCCGAGTTGTAGGTGGCGGTGTCGCCGGTGGCCCGGGCGAACTGCGCGACGGCGAAGTCGGAGGCCGAGTACTCCATCGAGTCCGAGGGTGCGCCGGGGATGTACGTCTTGGACGCGTACTCCGACTGGCGGCCGCGGATCGGTGAGCCCTGCATGGTGCCGCCGGCGATGGCGTTCTTCATCAGCTGCAGCGCGGCGGCGGTGTCGAAGGTGCGGGCGCCGAACGCGTACGCGCTGGCCACGATGATCGGGCCGGGGTCGCCGGTCATGACGAAGTCCTCGTTGGTCTGCTGCGACCACTTGGGCAGCAGGCCGCCCTGCTGGCCGTCGAGGACCATCGACTTCATGATGTCGCTGGCGACGTCGGGGGCGATGAACGCGATGAGCGCGGCCCACGAGCGGTAGATGTCCCAGCCGGAGTAGTTCTGGTAGACGGGGTGGCCGGCGGTGTGCACGGCGTTGTCGAAGCCGCGGTACTGGCCGTTGACGTCGCTGGCGACGTTGGGGTTCTGCATCACGTGGTACAGGGCGGTGTAGAACTTCTGCAGCTCGGTGGCGCTGCCGCCGGTGGCCTGGACCCGGTTGAGGGCGGTGTTCCAGGCGCTGTTGGCGTTGGCGCGCACGGTGTCGAAGGCGGCCGTCTCCGCGGTGAGGTTGGCGGTGGCGTTGGCGACGCTGACGAAGGACAGCGCGACGGTCGCGTTGACGGTGCGGTTGCTGCTCGTGTCCCAGGTGATGATCGCGCCGGTGTTGACGCCGCTGGTACTGGTGGAGCCGTTGCTGATCGTGCCGCCGTTCCAGGTGCCGACGGACGACGGTGCCCGGTCGAAGCGGATCGAGTAGTAGATCTGGTACGTCTTGGACGAGCCGCAGAACCCGCCGGCGGTGACGCTGCCGGTGACGTTGCTGCCGGAGATGCTCACCGAGCCGCTGCGGTTGCCGGTGGCGGACCGGCTGGTGTTGATGAGCAGCCGGGCGGTGGTGGTGTTGGGGTAGGTGAGGCGCAGCGCGCCGGTGCGGGTGGTGGCGGACAGTTCGGCGTCGACGCCGTACTTGTCGAGGCGGTTCTTGTAGTAGCCGGCGGACGCGGCCTCGTTGGTCTTCGTGTACGCCGAGGCGTAGCTGGTCCAGGCGGTGCCGGGGGAGGAGCCGAGCGCGCCGGTGATGGGCAGCAGGCCGAGGTCCTCGTTGTTGGGGCAGCCGGCGCCGTTGAAGTGGGTGAGGCTGAACTCCTCGATGGTGCGGTCCCGGTCGCGGTAGCCGGACGGCGACGCGGTCGGGGTGTCGGGGCTGAACTGGGTCATGCCGAAGGGCACGGTGGCGCCGGGGAACGTGCTGCCACCGGCGCCGCCGCCGACGGGGTTGGGGGAGTTGCTGTCGTCGGTGCCGATCATCGGGTTGACGTACTGGGTCAGGTTGAGGTCGGCGGCGTGTGCCGGTGGTGCCTGCGCGAGCGCGACGAAGGCGCTGCCCAGCAGGGCTGCGCCCGCGCCGGCGAGCAGTCGGACCGTGCGTGATCGGGACATGGGTGGTCTCCCGTTCGTGGCGGTGAGGACGGGAGAGCGCTCTCGATGCATTCATACTGGCTGATTGACGTTCGGTCAAGATTTAGCAGAACCTGAGTTGCTTGGGCGGCTGCCGCCGCGGCCGCCGGGGGGTTCGCACCCCGGACGCCCCCTCTCGCCGTGCTGGCGTGCCGTACTGCTCCTGACATGGCGGGCCCCGGTGGGCTGGTCGTTTCCGGGGAGCGGCTGGGGGTAGCCGGAAAGGCGAGGCAGGACAGAGGAGGAACTTGTGAAGGCAGTGGTATGGCACGGGAAGCGGGACGTCCGGGTCGACACGGTCCCGGACCCGGTCATTCAGGACCCGAACGACATCGTCATCCGGGTCACGTCCAGCGGCATCTGCGGCTCCGACCTGCACCTGTACGAGGTGCTCGGGCCGTTCATGAGCGAGGGCGACATCCTTGGGCACGAGCCGATGGGGATCGTGGAGGAGGTCGGCGCCGACATCGCGCACCTGCGGCGCGGGGACCGGGTGGTGATCCCGTTCAACATCGCGTGCGGGCACTGCCTGATGTGCGCGCAGGGGCTCATGACGCAGTGCGAGACGACGCAGGTGCGTTCGGAGGGCAAGGGGGCGGCGCTGTTCGGCTACACGAAGCTGTACGGGCAGGTCCCCGGCGGGCAGGCGGAGTACCTGCGGGTGCCGCAGGCGCAGTTCGGGCCGATCAAGGTGCCGGAGGGGCCGTCGGACGACCGGTTCGTGTACCTGTCGGACGTGCTGCCGACGGCGTGGCAGGCCCTCGAGTACGCGGCGGTGCCGGACGGCGGGACCCTGGCCGTGCTGGGGCTCGGGCCGATCGGTGACATGGCGACGCGGATCGCCCGGCACCGTGGGCTGCGGGTGATCGGGGTCGACCTGGTGCCGGAGCGGCTGGAGCGGGCGCGGGTCAACGGGGTCGAGGTGATCGACCTGACGCAGGTCGACGACGTCGCTGACGCGATCCGGGACCTGACCGACGGCCGTGGTGCCGACTCGGTGATCGACGCGGTGGGGATGGAGGCGCACGGGTCGCCGGCCGGGAAGCTGGCGCAGACGGTCGCCGGGTTCCTGCCGGACGCGGTGGCGGAGAAGTTCATCGACAAGGCGGGCGTGGACCGGCTGGCGGCGCTGCACCTGGCGATCGACGCGGTCCGGCGTGGCGGCACGATCTCGCTGTCGGGCGTGTACGGCGGCACCGCGGACCCGTTGCCGATGCTGGTGCTGTTCGACAAGCAGATCCAGCTGCGGATGGGGCAGGCGAACGTGAAGCGGTGGGTGCCGCAGATCCTGCCGCTGCTCACCGGCGACGCGGACCCGCTCGGGGTCGAGACGTTCGCCACCCACCACCTGCCGCTGGATGACGCGCCGATGGCGTACGAGCGCTTCCAGGAGAAGAAGGACGGCATGGTGAAGGTCCTGCTCAAGCCGTAGCGGGTCAGGCGACGTCCATGATCCTGGTGGCGGCGCCGGCGAGCCCTTCGGGGTTGAGGATCTCGACCCGGTCGGCGAGGAACACCTCGACGCGGCCGGACTTGTCCCGGACCTCGACGAGCGGGACGCCGCGCTCGATGTTCATGGCGAAGCGTTCGGTGGTGGTGGGCATGCGGCAGGTGAGCTTGCTGCCGCGGCCCATCACCACGGTGGACCGGATGGGGCGTTCCCGGACCGTGGAGGGTGCGCCGCGGCGGGAGGTGACGAGGCCCTCCTCGCGGAGGATGTTGACGGCCCGCCGGACGGTGGTGAGGCTGACGGTGTACCGCTCGCACAGCTCCCGCTCGCTGGGCATGGGCTGCCCGGCGGGGTAGGTGCCGCGGACGATCTCCGCGCGCAGGAAGTCCGCGATCTGGTGGTACACGGCCGGTACGTGTCGCTGCACATTCACGCGGGACACTGTACCCGATTATGGCCATAAGGCGATAGGTCGTCGACCGGTACACTCCGCGGTCGGCGACAGTCCGGCGTGCAACCGAACCGGTGGCCGGTGCGCACCTACTGGCGAGGAGGTGCGATGCCGAGCGGAGAGACCGAAGAGCAGCGCCAGTTCCGGGAGTACTTCACGGCCCGCCGGGACGTGGTGCGCCGCACCGCGTACCTGCTGTGCGGCGACTGGCACTGGGCCGACGACCTGGCCCAGACGGCGTTCATGCGGCTGGCGGTGAGCTGGCGCAAGGTCCGTGACCGGGAGGCGCTGGACGGGTTCGTGCGCACCTGCCTGGTGCGGGCCTACCTGGCCGACGCGCGGCGGGTGTGGCGGCGGCGGGAACGCAGCGTCGCCGAGCCTCCGGACGTGACCGGGCACGCCGGCACCGCCGAGGGCGCCGCGGGACGCATGGCGTTCGCGGGCGCGCTGCGCCGGCTGCCGCCACGGCAGCGTACGGCGCTGGTGTGCCGGTTCTACCAGGATCTGGACGTCGCGGCGACCGCCGCGGTCATGGGGTGTTCGGAGGGGACGGTGAAGAGCCAGACGGCGCGCGGACTGGCGCGGTTGCGGGAGCTGCTCGAGGCCGACGGTGAGCTGATGGCGATGGAGGGACTGCGGTGAACCAGATGCGTGCACGCTTCGACGAGGCGGCCGCCGCCGACGCGCCGCCGAGCCGGTTGACCGCCGACGCGGTGTACGCGGCGGCGTTCCAGCGGCGGCGCCGGCGCGTGACCGGTCTGGCCGTGTCGGCGGTGGCGCTCGCCGCGCTCGTCGCCGGCGTCGGTACCGGCGTGCTCGGCGCCCCGTCGGACCCGCCGGCGCCGCCGGCGCAGAGCGCGGACGGTGGCCCGCCCGGCATCCGCGACGGGGCGGTCCTGTCGGTCGCGGCCGCCGACGCCGAGCACCTGTACGCGAAGGTGTGGGCGTGCCCCGACCCCGGCGACCCGCAGCGGTGCACGGCGCAGCTGACCGGCTCCGACGACGGCGGGCGCAACTGGACGCTGCGGTCGCCGGACGTCGCCGGCGACGTGTCCGCGCCCGCGCCCGGGTCGCTGCTCATGACGGTGGAGAAGGACAACGACGACCCGCAGGGGCCGAAGCTGCTGCACGTGCCGTGGGTCAGCCGCGACGGCGGGCGCAGCTGGACGCAGGTGGTCGCCGGCACCGCACCGGTGGCGCAGGTCCCGGCGGGCGGCTGGCTGCAGTGCGCCGACCCGCAGCGGCTCGACGACGCGTGCCGGCCGGTCGCCGTCGACCCGGCCACCGCCCGGTCCGCGCCCCTGGCGACCGTGCCGGACCTGCGGATCGAGGGGGTCGTGGACGTGCCGGCGGCGGGCGGGCTGTGGCTGACCGGCCGGTCCCTCGACGGCGCGCACCGGCCCGCCGTCGCGGTCAGCCACGACCGGGGTCTGACCTGGTCGGTGCACGTGTTCGCGCGCACCGAGACCGAGGTGGACGACGGCTTCTTCGTGTACGGGGTGCCGGCCAGCACCGACGGCGTCACCGGGTACATGATCATCACCGCGCCGGACCCGGCGGACACCACCGGCGTCGGCCCCACCACCCTCGCCACCGCCGGGATCAAGACGGTCGTGTACCGCACCGGCGACGGCGGGCAGACGTGGGAGCGGGTCCACCGCACCCAGACCCTGCCGCGGCGCAACTACCAGCCGGGTGACGCGTACGTCGCCGCCGGCGGCAGCCACGTGGTGCGCGGCAGCGACAACCCGCCGTACCGGTGGTACGCCAGCGGCGACGGCGGGCAGAGCTACCACCCGGTCGACCAGGCCGGCCTCGGCGACGGCGTGCTGCGCACCGGCAACTCGCGGGTGCTGGTCGCCGGCCCCGGGGCGTACCTCACCTTCGACGAGGACGCGGTGTACCGCTCCACCGACGGCCTGCACTGGACCCGCGCCGTCGTGCGGCTGCCGCGCTGACCACCCGCGATGCGGCACGGCCCGGCCCGGGTCCGTGCCGCATCATGGTGGGATGCGAGTCGAGGACGTGACCCCGGAGACGCTGCGCCCGGTGCGCCGCTCCCTGCTCGTGCAGCGCTGGCACGACCTCGCGTTCCTGCACTGGGCGGTGCCCCCGGAGACGGTCGCGCCGTTCCTGCCGGCCGGCACCGTCCCCGACACGCTCGACGGGGTCACCTACGTCGGGCTGATCGGCTTCCGGATGGTGCGCCTGGGCCTGTTCAGCGGCCCCGGCCTGCCGTACCTGGGCACGTTCGCCGAGACCAACGTTCGGCTGTACAGCGTCGACGGTGCCGGCCGCCGCGCCGTGGTGTTCCTGTCGCTGGAGGCCGAGCGGCTGCTGCCGGTCATCACCGCGCACGTGTCGCTGAGCCTGCCGTACAAGTGGGCCCGGATGCGCCTGACCCGCGACGGCGACGTCCTGCGGTACACCAGCCGCCGCCGCTGGCCGGGCCCGCGCCCCGCCGCGAACGCGATGGCCGTGCGGGTCGGCGCCGAGATCGCCGAGCCGACGCCCCTGGAGCACTTCGTCACCGCCCGCTGGGGGCTGCACACCCGCGCCTGGGGCCGCACCCTGCACCTGCCGAACGAGCACCCCCGGTGGCCGCTGCACCGTGCCGAGCTGCTCGACCTCGACGACACCCTGGTCACCGCCGCCGGCCTGCCCGCACCGGCCGGCCCGCCGGACAGCGTGCTGTACTCACCCGGGGTGCCCGTCCGCTTCGGCAGTCCCAATACCGTGGTTCCCGGGGCCGTGGGTCCGCGGCCCGCCACCCCGGCGGTGTGAGCTGCCGGCCGCCCTGACCTCACCCGCCGTCGAGGCGGGCGTAGACGTCGCCGGAGCGGCCGAGCGGGCGGAACCGGTGCAGCAGGCGCATCAGGCCGGCGGCGTCCAGCCAGCGCTCGCTGGCGAACCGCATGGTCTCGATCGGCGAGTAGTTGTAGCGGTACGGGCCGAGCCGCTGCACCAGGTCCAGCACGGCAACCGTCGCGTCGTGCGCGAACGGCAGGTATTCGAACGACAGCGCGGGTAACGGCGTACCGAGGCCGGACAGCACCTCGATCTCGAAGCCCTCGACGTCGATCTTGCAGAACGCCGGCGCGCCGTGCTTCGCGATCAGGTCGTCGAGCGTCACCACCTCGACCTCGATCGACCGGTCCCACCGTACGCGGGCGAAGCTGCGGTCCTCGGCGACCGTGTCCCGCCACGAGGACGACATCGACGAGACGGTGGGAGTGGCGCTGGACAGGGCCAGGTGGGCGGTCCCGGGCCGGGCGCCGACCGCGCTCGGCACGATCGTGACGCCGTCGTCGCGGCCGAAGCACAGCCGCAGCACCCTGAGGCAGTCCGGCTGCGGCTCGATCGCGATCACCTTCGTGCCGAGCTTCCGCCACGCGCGGACCCGGCTGCCCACGTGGGCGCCGATGTCGAAGCCGATGTCACCCGGCCCGAGAAACTCGCTGTAGAAGCGGACCATCTTGCGGTGCCGGCCCGGTATGCCGTGGTACATGGCCATGGACCGCCCGATCCCCCAAGCCCGGCTGAACATCAGGGACCTCCTCGAGCCTCGTAGCGGTCGCTCAGCGCGTACCGCAGCAACACGACGTCCTCGATCTGCCGGACGTCCACGAGCGTGGCGCGGCACCCGGCGTTCCACGGGAAGTCGCCGTCGCCGACGAAGCGCGGTGCCCTGGAGTTGCCGACGAAGAACGGTGCGACGACCAGCTGCGCCTCGTCGGCGAGCCCGGCGGTGAGCAACTGCGTGTGCACGCTGCTGCCGCCTTCGACCATCAACCGCCGGATGCCCCGCTCGGCGAGGTCGGCGAGCAGGCCGGACAGATCGATCATGGTACCGGCGTCGACGACCGTCGCGACCCGACCGAGCCGGGCCCGCAGCGCCTCCATGACCGGCGAGGCGCAGTAGACGATCTTGTCGACGTCGCCGGTGGTGAAGAACGCCGCGTCCGGGTCGAGGTCGCCGTGCGCGGTGAGCGTGACCTTCGCCGGTGACGGCGGCAGGCCCCGGGCCATGCGCGCGGCGCGCCGGTCCGGGGAGCGTACGAGCAGCCGCGGGTTGTCCTGGCGGATCGTGTGCGCGCCGACGAGGATCGCGTCGCATCCGGCCCGCACCGCGTCGACCCGGTCGAAGTCGGCGTCGTTGGACAGCAGCAGCCGCGTCTCGGTGGCGTCGTGGATGTAGCCGTCGATCGACATCGCGCAGCTCAGCAGCACGTACGGTCGTCGCCCCGCGGCCGCCACGCCGGGGAGCGCGGCAGGTCCGGTGGTCATCGGCTCGGTCGTCATCGGCTCGGTGGTCATCGGCTCGGTGGTCATCGGTTGGAGGGCCCGAACGCGGTCAGGAACCGGTCGCGGAACGCGTCCATCTTCCAGACCGGCGCCTGCGGGTCGGGTCTGAGGCCGTCCTGCCAACCCCAGCCGGAGATCCGCTCCAGCACGGCCGGGTCGCGGGCGACGATCGTGACCGGTACGTCGCGGCTGGCGTTCTCGCCGGTGATGACCGGCGCCGGTTGGTGGTCGCCGAGGAAGACCATCACCAGATTGTCGTCTCCGTACGTGCGCAGGTAGGAGATGACCACGCTGAGCGAGTATTCGATGGTCTGCCGGTAGTCGGCCCGGACCTGGGCGCCGGTGCGTTCCAGGACGCCGTTCTGCCCGCCGCCGCCGAACGTGGAGCCGTCGTCGATGCCGCGGTAGTCGACGAGCCGCGGGATGGGCGTCCACGGCGCGTGGCTGGACAGCAGGTCGATCTCGGCGAAGAGCGGCGGGCGGTTCGGCGCGGTCCGCTCGAGACGCTGGAAGGCCGAGATCGTGTACTGGTCGGGGATCGAGGACATGGCGTACGTCGGGCCGCGGTATCCCATGTTCCGGGAGTCGTAGATCTTGTCGTAGCCGTAGATCCGGCCCTCCGGCCAGTTGCGGGTGTTGGCCGGCGCGAAGCAGACCGTGCGCCAACCCGCGCGCTTGAACGCGGCGCTCAACGTGAAGCGGGTGCCCGACGTGAGCTGCAGGTAGCGCTGCTGGTTGTCCACCCACAGCCCGGACTGCAGCGTCGAGTGCGCCAGATGGCTGCCGCCGCCGGTGGCCGCCGAGGTGAGAAACGCGCTGCGGGCGCCGAACCCGGCCTCGTCGAGCTGCCGCGTCCCCGCGTCGAGCACGGCGGTGACCTGCGGCGCGTATTCCGGGTTCTGCACCGCGTCGCGTCCGTAGCTCTCGACGAACGTGACGACGACGTCCTTGCCCCGCAACGCGGTGAGCAGCTGCGGGCCGGGCGAGCCGTGGAACGCGTCGACCGACGCCTCGGCCGCGAACGTCCCTCGGTCGCCGAGATCCTCCTTCACCAGGCGCACATGGTCGTACACCGGACCGGCGGTGTTGGTGGCGGCGACCGGCACGCCGGTGACGACCTGGACACCGAACACCGCGCAGCCGAGCCACGCCACGGTGCGGATGCTCGTCGCGCGGTGCCGCACCACGATGCCGGTGAGGCGAAGGACCGCCAGCGGCACGAGGACGAGCAGGCCGAGGACGAGCACGACGACCCCGGCGACCGCGCCGATCGCGCCCGGCCGGCCGATCGAGTCGGACAGTACCTCGACCGCGGGCCCGAACAGCCGCCAGTCGAGCATCGGGTCGAACGGCCGCGCGAACGTCGCGAAGAAGCCCATGTCGAGCACCTTCAGGACGGTCAGCAGCGCCAGGGCGACGCCGGCGACGGCGGCGCCGATCCGCCGCGCGCGCCCGGGCAGCAGGAGCACGGCGGCGACGCCGGGCAGCGCCTCCAGCGGGATGCGGACGAACGGCCGGCCCGGCTGGTTCGGCGCCGCGAGCGCGGCGAGCACCAGCAGCGCGGCGAGCGTCGTCGCGGTCCCCGCGGCCACCGCCTTGGCCCGGCCGCTCCCGCGAAGCGGCGCGGGGCCGGCCGCGGACCCGGTGGTGCCGCGGCGCCACCGGATCCGCCGCAGCGTCTGCATCGGCACCTTCATCGCGGTCATCATCCGCCGAACGGTGACACGGCGAACCGGGCGGCCCTGGCCGCCTTCGCCGCCAGGTATCCGACGTTCGCCGGCGACCGGTACACGCCCGTCGGCACGTGTTCGGTCACCGTCACCCCGAGCCTGGCGAGCTGGTCGGCCTTGTCCGGGTTGTTGCTGAGCAGTGCGATACGGTCGGCGCCGAGCGCGCCGAGCATCTGCGCCGCGACGGTGTAGTCGCGCTCGTCCTCCCGGTGCCCCAACGCCAGATTGGCCTCGTAGGTGTCCAGCCCGGTGTCCTGCAACGCGTACGCGTCGAGTTTGGCGTACAGGCCGATGCCGCGCCCCTCCTGCCGCAGGTACAGCACGTAGCCGCCCACCGAGGCGATACGCTCGACGGCCTCGCGCAGCTGCGGGCCGCAGTCGCAGCGCTGGCTGCCGAACACGTCACCGGTCAGGCATTCGCTGTGCGGGCGGACGAGCGGCACCCGGCCGTCGGTCAGCCGGCCGAGGCCGAACGCGAGGTGCTCCCGCGCGTCGACGAGACCATGGAACGTGAAGACCCGCGCGGTGGTGACGAACCCGTCGGGAAAGCGGAGCGGCACCGTCACCTCGGCACGGACCGCGGCGGGCAGGAGTTCAGACACGGGTCTCCTCAGGACGGTCCCGGGCGCGCCGGGCAAGCACCAGCACGGCGGCTCCGGGAAGGGTCGACACGAGTACCAGCGCCCCGTACACCATCGCGGTCGCGACACCTTGCGTGGCGCTCAGGCCGGCGGCGCTGAACGCCCATGCGGCGACGCCTTCGCGGGGACCGAAGCCACCCACGTTCGCCGGCAGCACCATGGCCAGCAGGGCCAGCAACGTCAACGGTATGAGCTGGGACAATGGCGCGGTGGCGCCGGCCGTGCGCGCCGCCACCAGAAACGTCGCGAGGTTGCCGGCGAGGACCACGGCGGTGGCCACGACGACACCGACCCACTTGCGCCGGGCGATCAGCCCGTCGCGGATGTCGGTCTTCACGGCACGAAGCGCGCGCAGCCAACGCGCCGGGCCGCGCTCGGGCACGAACCTGGCCAGCAGCACGGCGACGAGCGTCGCGACCACCGCCAGCGCGACCACGACCGGCAGGTACCGCCGGATCGGCGACGGGAACGCCAGCAGCACCACGGCCGCCAGGAGCACCGAGATGACCGTGCCCGCGGCGCGCTCCCACACGACCGCGCGGATGCCGCGGCTCACGTCGCCGGAGTCCTTGCCGTGCCGCACCGCGCGGTGGACGTCACCGAGCACACCACCGGGGAGCGTCGCGTTCAGGAAGGTGGCCCGGTAGCAGTGGGCGACCGCGGTGCGCAGCAGCAGCCGCACCCCGAGGCCACCGGCGACCAGGCTCCACCGCCAGGCGCAGGCCCACGTGGTCAGCACGCCGATGCCGAGCGCCGCACCGAGCGCGCCGGCGTCGATCAGGCGCAGCCCGGCGACGAACGGGCCGCTGCCCAGCCGCCACAGCAGGACGGCGAGGATGCCGGCCCCGGCGAGCGGGTGCACCCAGGACCAGATCGACCGCGGCACCGCACCTCCTTCGCAGCAGGGGTCTCTTGTCTGAGGTATACGTACGCGGAGCGCCAGGGGTTCAGTCACCGCCGGCGAGGAGGTCGTCGTGGTGGACCACGACCCCGAGCCGTCCCGCGGCCGCCTCGGCGAGCCGGCGACGACCGTACTCCTGCGCCGGCCCGATCAGGTCCGGTTCCTGCTCACATGCCGCGCCCAGCCACCCGCGCAACCACTCGGCCGTCAGGGCCGCGTGCTCGGATCCCAGGCGCCAGGGACTGGGCCGGACGAGCACCTCGACGCCGTGCCGGCCGAACGCCTCGACCGTCGCCCCGACCGCGTCCGGCCCGAGCAGCGTCCGGCCGCCGGTGGTCCGGCGCTGGTGCGCGTTGAACGCCGCCATGACGGCCGCGTCCAGCGGGTCCGGCGGGTCCAGCTCCTGCCGGCCGGTCACCGAGATGGTGAACAGCGTCGGGACCCCGACGCACGCCGCGACCACGCGCTCGACCTCGTCGGCGGTGAACATGTCCAGCAGCGCCGACGCGGTGACCAGATGGGCGCCGTCCAGATCGTCCCTGGTCAGCCTGGTGATGTCGCCTTGCCGGACCTGTACCGTCTCGCCGGCCCTTTGGAGCAGGGCCGGGTCGCGGTCGTGGAGCACCCAGCGCTGCGGTCCCGGCAACAGTGGCGCCAGCCAGCGCCCCATGGAGCCGGTGCCGGCGCCGAGGTCGTGGATCACCAGCTCCGGCCGGTCCACGAGACGGGCCCGGAGCCGTTCGACGAGCTCGACCGACCGGGCCGCGGCGTCGGCCGGCTCCCGCAGCGCCAGCCACTCGGGTGTCACACTGCTCATGCCGCCACCTCCGCTGCGCTCCGGCGTCGGCCTGAGCTGAACCTGTCACATGATTCGCGGCCCGAGCCGCTTCGCTGGCCGCTCATGCCGCCACCTCCGCCGCGCTGCGGCGTCGGCCTGAGCTGAACCTGTCACATGATTCGCGGCCCGAGCCGCTCATGCCGCCACCTCCGTCAACACTGTGGAAACTCGCGCGCAGGTGTCGGCCCAGCCGGCGAGTGTGGTCCGGCGCGACGCCGCGGACCGGCGCAGCGCCTGCCGGAGCTCGGGTGCGCCGAGCCAGCGGCGCAGCCCGTGTGCCAGCCCGCCGGCATCGACGAGGAGGCCCGGCACGGAGCCGTCCGGCGCGCGCCCGAGGGCTTCGGGCACCCCGCCGACCGCGGTCGCCAGCACCGGTGTCCCGCGCGCGAGCGCCTCGGTGACCACCATGCCGTAGGTCTCGCCGTGCGAGGCGAGCAGGAGCAGGTCGGCGCCGGCGTAGGCGGCCGAGAGCTCGGCGCCGGTGCGCGGGCCGGCCAGCACGACCCGGTCCTGGATGCCGTCGGCGGCCAGCTGCCGGCGGAGCCGGTCGACGAACGCCGGGTCACGATCGAGGGAGCCGACGCACACGCAGTGCCAGGGCACGTCGGCGACCTCGGCGAGGGCTTCGGCGAGCCGGTCGTGGCCCTTGTGCGGGGTCACGGCCGCCACACACAGCAGCGCCGTGCCGGCCCCGGAGCCAGGTGCGAGCGGTGCCGGGCGGACGCCGGGCGGTGCGGTGTGGACCCGGTCGCCGGGCAGCGCATAGGACTCGATGAGCCGCCGCCGGGTCCAGTCGCTCGTGGTGATGATCGCGCGCGCGGTGAGCAGTGCCTCGCACTCCCGCTCGTCATCCAGGGGCAGGTGCACCAGCACGACGAGGCGGAGCCGTCGCGCGTGCTCGCGCAGCACCGCCGGGACCACCGAGGCGATCAGACCGTCGAGCAGGACCAGGGCGCCGTCCGGCACGTCCGCGAGGATCCCTGCCAGGCCGGCCCGCGAGGCGGCGGTCGGCTCGGGCCACGTCCCGGCCGCCGCGTGCTCCCGCACCGTCCACCCCGCGGCGGCCAGGCCGTCGCACACCTCGCGGTCGTAGGTGTTGCCGCCGCTCGGTGTCGCTGGATCGTCGATGTCGTTGGGCAGCACGACATGGACGAGCATCAAAGGGACCGCTCGTAGGCCGCCGACGCGACATGCGACTCGTGCAGGGTGACCTTGATGGTGGACAGTCCGCGGGCGTTGCCGCCGAAGTTGCCCGCCTCGACGCGCTCGGCGAGGCGGTCGGCGACGAACCGGGCGAGCACCTCGGTCGACGTGTTCTGCCCGGCGAACACCGCCTCGTCGTCGAGGTTGCGGTAGTTCAGCTCGCCGACGACGGCGGCCAGCTCGTCGCGGGCGCACCCGATGTCCACGACCAGGCCGTCCTCGTCGAGGTCCGGCCGGCAGAACGTGGCGTCGACGACATAGGTCGCACCGTGCAGGCGCTGCGCGGGTCCGAACACCTCACCGCGGAAGCTGTGGGCGATCATCATGTGGTCACGAACGGTCACGCTGAACACGGTTACTCTCCGTCATAGGTGATGAGATGGCACAACGCGGGAAGGTCGCCGGCGGCGAACACGTCGGGCAGGTCGTCGAAGCGCGACGCCCCGGCGATCAGCGCGTCGAACGCGGG
This sequence comes from Dactylosporangium aurantiacum, assembly GCF_000716715.1. Classification (GTDB taxonomy): domain Bacteria; phylum Actinomycetota; class Actinomycetes; order Mycobacteriales; family Micromonosporaceae; genus Dactylosporangium; species Dactylosporangium aurantiacum. The sequence goes on from NZ_JNYJ01000009.1 coordinate 182,496, forward strand.
GTCGCGCAACAGCTCCAGGGCGACGGCCATGCGCTCGGCGGACGTCCGGCGCGGGTGGGCGACGGTGCCGACCTGGCTGCTGCGGATCGTCAACCGGCCGGAGTGGAACGCGCCGCCGAGCCCCACGCTGACCGGTCGGTCACCGTACCAGCTCAGCTCGATCACCGTGCCCTGCGGCGCGAGGAGGTCCAGCGCGCACTGGAGCCCCTCGGCTGTCGCGCTGGCGTGGATCACCAGGTCCCGGCCCCGGTCGGCGGTCTCCGGCGCGGCGAACTCGACGCCCAGTGCGCCGGCCACGGTTCCGCGTCCGCTGTCCACGTCGACGAGCTGCACGTGCACCCCCGGAAACCCGGCGACCAGCCTCGCGACGCAGCAGCCGACCGCGCCGGCACCCACGACCGTCACCCGGTCACCGACCCGCGGGGTGGCGTCCCACAAGGCGTTCACTGCCGTCTCCACGGTCCCGGCCAGGACGGCACGTTTGGGCGGTACGCCGTCGGGCAGCACGTGGACGGCGCTGACCGGCACCACGTAGGCGGTCTGGTGCGGGTACAGGCAGAACACGAACCGACCGTCGTCGAGCTGCCCGACGTTGAGGTAGCCGTACTTCACCGGCCCGGGGAAGTCGCCTTCCTGGAACGGCGCGCGCATCACGCCATACTGACTCGACGGCACGCGTCCGTGGAACACCAGCGTCTCGGTGCCCCGGCTGACGCCGGAGAACCGGGTGCGCACGAGCACCTCCTCCGGGCCGGGTGCGGGCAGCGTGACGGGCCGGATCTCGCCCGCACCCGGCTCGCGGACCCAGAAGGCCCTCGCGTTCGACATCTGCTCCCACCCACCCTTGAACCAAATCGCGGCCGTTGACGTATCCCCGGTCAAGGTCGCACATCATGTCACGGAGGAACGGTGCAAACGGTTCGAACCGGTCCGGCACTCGGGTTTCTCGCCCAGGTGGCCCTGCTGGCCGGCCTCGGCGGGACGGCCGGCCTCGGCGGCGCCGGCTGGCTGGTCGGGACGGCCTACGGCGCCGCGCTGTGCGGCCTGCTCACGTGGGGCATGCACCGCTCGGGTGCGCGCAACCTCGGGCCGGCCGACTGGGTGACGCTCGCCCGGGCGGTGCTCGTCGGTGGCGTGGCCGCGCTGACCGCGGACTCGTTCGACGGGCCGGCTCCGGTCCGGCTGCTGGTCGTGCTGACGGCCGTCGCGCTGGTGCTGGACGGCGTCGACGGTCAGGTCGCACGGCGGACGGGCACCGTGTCAGCGCTGGGCGCGCGCTTCGACATGGAGGTCGACGCGTCGCTGCTGCTCGTGCTGAGCCTCTACGCCGCGCACCAGGTCGGCGCGTGGGTGCTCGTGATCGGGCTGATGCGCTACGTGTTCGTCGTCGCCACGTGGTCACTGCCGTGGATGCAGGCGACGCTCCCGCCACGGTACTGGCGGAAGGTGGTCGCCGCGACCCAGGGTGTCGTGCTCGTGGCCGCGAGTGCCGGCGTCGTGCCGGTACCGCTGATGGTGGCCGCGTTGATGGTCGCGTTGGCGCTGCTGGTGGAGTCGTTCGGGCGTGACGTCATCTGGCTGTGGGCGCGCCGCCGTCCCGCGGTGTCGCTCGCGACCCCGCGGTCCCGGTAGCGTTGCGGGTGAGTACTGCTACTCACCCGGGATGGGTAGGTCGCCGGGTACATTGCCGCTGACCGATGGGCAGGATCGTCGGCATGCGGAAACTTCTGATGGTGGTGACCGTCGCGGTGCTCGGGGGCGCGATGGTGAACGGCACGGCGGCTGCGGCGGAGGTGCGGGTGCGGGGCATATCGGACCGGGTGATGCTGCAGCCGGAGGACCTCGGTGGGGCGGCGACCGGACCGGTCGAGCCCGGCCTGACCCACTCGCTGCTGCCCCAGCCGTGCGCGGACACCCCGGTCCCGCAGCCGGTGGCGGGGCGCAGCCTCGCCGCCGACTACGACACCGGCCGGCGGCACCGGGTGTACGAGCACGTGGTCCGGTACCGGCCGGGCGGCGCGCAGGCGTACCTGGCGACGTTGAAGGAGCAGCTGGTGCGGTGCCGGGCCGGGGGCGGCGACGAGGGCTACACCGGGCTCGCCGAGGACCACCTCGGGCCGGACACGGTGCTGTTCCTCGGCACGTACGACGAGGGTGACCGGTGGGTGGCGTACGTCGCCGCGGCCGTCGGCCGGTACGTCGTCGTGGTCATGGTCGCCGACCCCGTGGTCGGTGGCGGCGACCCGACGATCGCGAACTCGATCGCGGCGGCGGCGATGCGCCGGGCGGCCGTGATCAAGGGGTAGGCACCGTCACGCCGGTGAGGTCGTGCCGAGGCGGAACGCGCCGGTCGCGACGACGGCCAGGCACACCGCGAACAGCGCCAGGTCCCACCGCGAGTGCGGGATGTCCTCGTGCAGCAGCAGGGCGCCGAGCACGACCGCGGTGATCGGGTTGGCGGTCAGGTCCGCGGGGTACCCGGCGCCGATCGTGTCGTGCTGGAACGCGACCTGTATCAGCGTCATCCCGGCGACGACGGCCGGCACCATGACGGCGACGGCGATCAGGGTGTCCGGGTGCAGCAGCGCCCGGGCACCGTCGGCCTGCCAGGCGGCGCCGACCGCGTCGAACAGAACGGCGGCCAGCCCGGCGCAGGCGCCGGCGACGAGCCCGTACACGGTCGCGGTCGTCCTGGGACCGCGGCGCGTCACGGCGGTGAGGGCGCCCCCGCCGAGGGCGGCGACGGCGGTGCCGGCGGCGAGGACGTCCCCGGCACCGAGACGGTCGGCGTCGCCCGGGTCGCCGACGACGGCCAAGAACGCGGCGAGCCCCGCGATGATCAGGGCGCAGGAGCGCAGCTGCCGGCCGCTCGGGCGGGGGCCGCCGAGCCGCCACGCGACGAGCAGCGCCACCGGCAGCGCCAGCACCAGGCACGGCTGGACGAGCACGACCGGGCCGGTCGCCAGGGCCGTGACCTGCAGGCCGACGGCGGTCACGTCCAGGCCGAGCCCCGCCAGCCAGCGGCGGTCACGGACCAGCCGCAGCACCGGCCGCGGGCCCTGCGCGGCGTCCGCGCTCGCGGCGCGGTGCTCCACGGCGGTGGCCGCCCCGTACGCGCAGGCGGCCAGGACCGCGCACGGCACCGCCACCATCAGCAATCCGCCCACCCCCGGCACCACGGTGCCACGGGCGGCCCGCCGGTGCGGGACGTTCCGGTCAAAGGGTGACGACGATGCCGATGCTGTCGTTGGTACGGCGCAGCAGCCGGTTCACGAAGTAGCCGAAGCGGGCCGACACGTACCGGCGGGCGATGGCGGCGCGGACCCGGGCGACCCCCTCCGGGTCCTCGACGAGGCGGGCGGTGCCCTCGAACGTCGGCGCCCCGGCCGGCACCCGCCCGCGGATGTCGCACGGCGCGAGCACGACCCGGCCGCTGTTGCGCAGGCGTTTCACCTTCCCCGAGCCGGGTTCGGTGACGATGAGCACCTGCCCGCCGTCGATCGCGTGCCACACGGGGGTCGCCACCGGCCGGCCGTCCTTGCGGAACGTGGTGAGGCTGACCTGCTTGCGCCGGCCGAGGATGTCCAGGGTGCTCATCGCTCCACGGTAGGGCGCAGCCACGGCTCGACGCGCAGCAGGTCGAAGCCGATGGCGTGCAGCTGGTCGTGCAGCTCGGGGGTGAGCATCATGAGCTCGACGGTGAACACGTCGTCGCCGCCGACGGACCAGATGCCGTTGGCCGGGTCGGACATCAGCGGGTCGAGGCCGGCGCTGACCTGCTCGCGCAGCTGCTCCTGGCGGGCGATGCTGGGGCGGCCGGGCGCCGCGACCACGCACAGGTTGCCGTCGAACAGCTTCCGCAGCTGCCGTTCCTCCTGCGCCGGGTCACCCGCGACGACCTCGACGACCGTCACCTCCTTCGGCTGCGGGCCGGTCGTGACGCCGGTCGGCGGGCCGTCGGGGTATGCGACCCGCAGCGGCCGGAACCGGTCCGGGTGCTGGTCGTAGATGTACTGGTGCAGGGCGTTGTTGTCGGCGCCGCCGCCGGCGCTCCAGCCGCCCTTCGGGGTCGGGCACGGCACCGTGTCGTCGACCCCGACCGCCGCGGGTGGTGCCGGCGGGCCCTGCCAGGTCACCTGCAGCACGCCGGCCCGCCAGGTGCCGCGCAGCTTCGCCTGGCCGACGGTGACGCCCTTGACGACGGACGCGCCGGTGAGCTTCGCCGGGTCGAGACCGGCGACGTCGACGCCGAGCGAGCACGCCGGCGGCCCGTCGTCGACCCGGCCGATCGCCGGCACGGGCGCGGGCGCGCAGAACCTGGCCGGTTTGCCGGGCGCGGCGATCACCTGCCCGCTCGCCTCGACGACGTCGCCGTCCTTGACGACCAGCGCCGCCGGGTCCGTCGCGCCGGACGCGACCGGTGGCGGCGCCTGCTGCTGCGGGGTGGCTGGAGGGCGGTTCACCACCAGGACCACCGCGACCAGTGCGACGAGGGTGCCGACCCCCGCCGCGACGATCACCGGCCAGCGCCTGCGTCCATCGTTCGTCATGATGGTGTGACGTCGCGGCCGGCGGGGTGGTTCCCGGTGTGCCGCAGCAGTTCGGTGGTGAAGCGGTCCCACAGCTGCGGCGGCAGGTCGTGCCCCGCGCCGGGCAGCACGACCAGGCGGGCGCCGGGGACCGCGTCGCGCACCGCGGTGCCGTGCGGCAGCGGCAGCAGCGGGTCCATGTCGCCGTGTACGACCAGCGCCGGCACCCGCAGCTCGCCGAACCCGCCGCCGGCGGGCGGGTCGAACCGCATCGCGTAATGGTTGGCCGCGGTGGCGATGTCCTTGGCCCGGGCGGCGTCGCGGCGGGCGAGGTCCAGGGTCGCGGCCTCGTCGAAGTAGGGTGAGCCGCCGGCGTACGCGCGGACCACGGCCACCGTGTCGGCGACCGCGTCACCGGTCGGTGCCGGGTGCCGCACCGCCGGCGGCGGCAGCCCGTCGGCGCCGGTGGAGGTGCTCACGAACGTCAGCGTCGCCACCCGCCGCGGGTGGTCCACGCCGAGGATCAGCCCGATCCCGCCCGACATCGACCGGCACACGACGTGGGCGCGGTCCACGCCGAACGCGTCGAGGACGCCGAGCGCGTCACGGGCCAGGTCGGTGCTGCTGTAGTCGGGTTCGCCGGGCGGGCAGGCGGTGGAGCGGCCGGTGTCGCGCTGGTCGTAGCGGATCACGAACCGGCCGCCGGCCGCGATCCGCTCGCACAGCGCGGCGTCCCACCACAGCATCGACGCGGCCGCGCCGTCGATGAGCAGGACCGCCGGGTCGGCCGGGTCCCCGAACGTCTCCGCGCACAGCTCGACCCCGTTGACGTGCAGCATCGTCTCGGTCATACGGTCAACCTATGCCGCCGCCGGCCGCGGCGCGCGGCGCGGCCGGCGGCTGGGGCGGATCGGTGGCGGCGGCGGCCGGCGGTTGCGGCGGTTGGGTGGCGTGGGCGGCCGGTCGCGGTGGTCGGGTGGGGTGGGCGGGTGGTTGCGGCGGTTCGGTGGCGCGGACGGTGGCGAAGGCGTGGGCGGCGTTGGGGTAGCGGTCGGCGTACGTGGCGGGGTGCAGCTTCTCACCGGCGGCGATCCACGCGCGCCGGTGCCGGAGCATGTCGTCGACCAGGCCGGCGACCGGCAGCCGGTCCAGCACCGACAGCAGGGTGCGCCGCAGCGGCCGGGGGACGGTCGCCAGCCGCGGCCGGTGGGCGAGGGAGCCGGTCCCGCCGGAGCGCACGACGAGGATGCGCAGCACGTCGGTGGCGGTGTCGACGCTGTCGGCCACCCGCGCGACGGCGGTGTCGTCGGGGTGTTCGAGGAGCCAGGCGAGGACGACGGCCTTGGTCTCCCGGGCCGGGATGCGCCGCGGCAGCCACGACAGGTCGTGCCTGGGGTGTGCGGCGAGCAGCGCGAGCAGGTCGGTGGCGTCGCCGGGCGGCAGGAGACCGGGCCGGGCGAGCAGGGTGTGCAGCTCGGCGGTCAGGTCGGCGGCGGGGTCGGTGGACAGGTGCAGCGTCCGCGGCTCGCCGGGCGGCCGCGCCCCGGCGTCCACGAGCCGGTCACAGTCGGCGAGCAGGCGCTCCGCAGTGGCGGCGAGGGTTGTGGCGTCCAGGTGCAGCAGGGCCGCCCGTAGCCGCGGCGACATCCGCCAGCCGCGTGCCTCGAGCCGCGCCGACAACCCCTCGACCGGGTGCCCGCCGTGCTCCCCGCCGTGCTCCCCGCCGTGCTCCCCGCCGTGCTCCCCGCCGTGCTCCCCGCCGCCGTCACCCGGTCCGTCCGAGGTGGACAGTGCGACCGCGGACCGGCGGCGCAGCAGCAGCTGCGCGGGCGTGGCGTGCGCCCGGGTCGGGACGGTCGTGGACAAGCTCCGGGCCCCCTCGTGATCAGTGCGGGGCCGGGAAGTGGGCGCGCTGGAAGGGCTTCGTGCCGGCGGACCGGCTACGACAGGAGAAGGAAGCACGCCCGGGGCCGGCCCCGCACGGTGCACGATACCCGTGCCGGCAACCGGGTCGCGGATCAGGCGGTGCTGACGGTGAACCAGGCGACGGCGCGGTCGGGGTCGGCGTACAGGTCGACGGTGCGGCCCTTGTGCTGCCGCGGGAAGTCGCCGCCGTGCCGCCAGCGGACCGCTTCGGGCAGGAACGGCCGCAGCGTGTCCCGGACCGGCGGTGCCCCGGTGGCGGCCGGCCAGGCGGCGAACGCGGCGGCGTCGGTGTCGCGCAGGCGCAGCACGCCCTCGGCGCGCCAGTCGGTCGGGCCGGGCGCCCGCGAGCAGGGGACGCCGAGCGTGCCGGCCTGCCAGTGGATCTCGACGTAGTCGCCGATGCCGGGGACGTCGTCGGCGGTCCAGTCGCGGCCGGTGCGGATCGCCGCGGCGTCGGCCTGGGCCTGCTGGGTGCACGTGCGGTCCTCGCGGTCGGCGGCGGCCGCGAGGCGGTCCACCGCGACCATGCCCGCCGCGAGTGCCGCGGCGCAGAGTCCGCCGGCGATCAGTACTACGGTCCGGGTCCGCACGCCGCCAGGGTAACGGTGCCGCGCTCGTCCCAGCGGCCCTGTCACGGCCGCCCTGTCCCAGCGGCCCTGTCACGGCCGCCCTGTCACGGGTGCCCTGTCACGGGTGCCCTGTCACGGGTGCCCTGTCACGGCTCGACCGGTGCCGGGGTCTTCGCCGCGCGGCGGCGCCGGCTGGCGGCGATGACGGCGGCCGCGACGAGCAGGCAGGCGGCCGCGGCGACGGCGAGGCCGAGCGGCTCGTGCACCAGCCACTGCGGGATGTCGCGCGACGGCACGGCCACGGCACCGGCGAACGCGCCCAGCAGACCGAAGTACGACCCGGTCATGAACCGGCGGTGCGTCTCGACCCGGTGGGTGAGCGCGGCCCAGAGCCCGATGGACAGCGTGACGAAGGTGAACGCCGACAGGCCGTGGATCCAGCTGAAGTGGCCCGGGGTGAGCTCCTTGATGAAGAACGAGCTCAGAACCGTCCAGTACATGGCGACGACCCAGACCCGGCCGACGAGGCGGTGGGGGCGGTCGCCCTTCGGGTTGCGGCGCAGGTTCCAGGCGCCCAGGAGCATGGCGATGGTGGCGCCGCTGGCGTGCAGCGGGATCAGCACGCCGATAACGCTGTTATTGCTCATAACATTGTTATAGTCGGCGGCATGGCATCCGTCAATGAAGTTCGGCTGGAGGCCCGGCTCGTCGACGAGGCGGCCCGGCTGCTGGGCGAGCACGGGCCCGCCGGGCTGTCGCTGCGCAAGGTCGCGGCCGCCGCCGGGGTCTCCACGATGCCGGTCTACACGCTGTTCGGCGACAAGGAGGGCCTGCTCGCGGCCATGCACCGGGAAGGGTTCCGCCGCCTCGGCGCCGCCCTCGCCGCAGTGCCGCCCACCGCCGACCCGCTCGCCGACCTGGCCGCGCTGGGGATCGCGTACCGGCAGGCGGCGCTGTCCAGCCCGCACCTGTACGGGCTGATGTTCGGCCGGGCCGTCCCGCAGTTCCAGCCGTCGGCGGCGGACCGGGAGGCGGCGGACGCCACGTACCAGCCGCTCGTGGACGGGGTGGCCCGCTGCCAGCAGGCCGGGGTCTTCGGTGCCGGTGACCCGCGCCGCGTCGCGCTGCATCTGTGGGCGGTCGCGCACGGGATGGTGAACCTGGAGCTCAACGGGCAGCTGCCGGAGCTCGGGGCGGCCGCCGAGGAGCTGTACGTCGAGGCGCTCGGTTACGCGGGCCTGCCGTTCGTCGCCACGATGTGAGCGCGGTGCCGTAGCGGAAACGGCCGTGTCGCGGCACCCGGGGGTCCGGTGCCGCGACACGGGGTCCGTCAGCCGGGCAGGCCGGCGGTCACCCTCGCGGGTGGTGGTGCGGCGGGCTGGTGGGCGTGCCGGCTCGGCCACCACAGCCGCGGACCCACGTCGATCGCCAGGGCCGGCACCAGCAGCGTGCGGACCACGAACGTGTCGAGCAGCACGCCGAGCGCGACGATCAGACCCATCTGCACCGCCGCGACGAACGGCAGCAGCACCAGCACCCCGAACGTCCCGGCCAGCACCAGCCCGGCGCTGGTGATGACGCCGCCGGTGGCGACGAGGGCGGTGAGCATCCCGTCGCGGTTGCCGCGGGTCGCCACCTCCTCGCGTGCCCTGGTCATGAGGAAGATGGTGTAGTCCACGCCGAGCGTGGTGAGGAACAGCCAGGCGTACAGCGGCATGCCGTGCACGATGTTCGGGTGCCCCAGCGCCTGGAAGACCAGCCCGCACAGGCCCATCGCGGCCACGTAGGACACCGCCACGCTCGCGGCCAGCAGCAGCGGCGCGACCAGGGCGCGCAGCAGCAGGACCAGCACGACGAGGACCACGGCGAGGATCAGCGGCACCACCACCAGGTTGTCGCGCTCCGAGGCCCGCCCGACGTCGACGGCGACCGCGGTCTCACCGCCGACCAGCGCGTCGGCACCCGGCACCGCGTGTACCGCCGCCCGCAGCCGGTCGATGGTGGCCTTCGCCGCGGGGGAGTCCGGCGGGTCGGTGAGGGTCGCCGCGACGCTCACCCAGCGCCCGTCCGCGGACCGGCCCGTCGCCGTCGCGTCGGCCACCCCGCCGGTGCCCTTCGCCGCCGCCACCACGCCGTCCACTGTGGACGAGGTGGCGACGATCAGCGCCGGTGACGACACGCCGCCCGCGTAGTGCCGGTCGATGAGGTGCTGACCGGCGACCGAGCCGACCTCGGTGGTGTACATCTGCGACGTGCTCTGCCCGAGGCGCAGGCCGGACACGCCGAGCCCGAGCGCGACCAGGACCAGGGCGGTGACCGTCCACAGCATCCGCGGGCGCCGCCCGACCAGGTCCGCGGCGCGGTGCCAGAACGTGCGGCGCACCACCGGCGCGGCGCCGAAGCGCGGCACGAACGGCCAGAACAGCCAGCGGCCCAGCAGCACCAGCATCGCCGGCAGCAGCGTCGTCATCACCGCGAACGACACGATGATGCCGGTCGCGGCGATCGGTGCGAAGCTGCGCATGTCGTTCATCCGCGCGGCCAGCAGGCACAGCACCCCGACGCTGACCGTGGCGGCGGAGGCGAGGATCGCCGGGAACGAGCGGCGCACCGCGACCGACATCGCCGTCGTGCGGTCCGGGTGCAGGTGCAGCTCTTCGCGGTACCGGGCGATGAGCAGCAGCGCATAGTCGGTGCCGGCGCCGAAGACCAGCACCGTCATCATCGTGGTCAGGTCCGAGGTCACCGTCAGGTCCAGGTGCCGGCCCATCAAATAGACCAGCGCGGAGGACAGCTGGCTCGCCACCACCGCCGCGAGCAGCGGCACCACCCACAGCACCGGGCTGCGGTACGTGAGCAGCAGCAGCACCGCGACGATCCCCGCGGCGGCGATGAACAGCGTGGCGTCGGCGCCCTGGCCGGCGTCGTCGAGGTCGGACAGGGCACCCGCCGACCCGGTGACCTCGGCGCGCAGCCCGGCGGGCGAGTCGGACAGGGCGGCCTTGACCTGCTTCACGACGGCCTTGTCCGCCACCGGGAACGACAGCAGCAGCGCCTGCCCGTCCCGGCTCGCCGTGGCCGGCCCGACCACGTGACCCGTGGCGAGCCGCTCGAACACCGTCCGGTCGGCGTCCACCGCCGAGCGGTCGGCGTCGGTGAGCCCCCCGTCGCGGACGTACACGACGACCGCCGTCGGCGTGTCCACGCCCGGGAACGCCTCCCTGGCCCGCAGCAGCGCCCGGGTCGCCTCCGCGTCCTGCGGCAGCACCAGCGCCGGATCGCTCGACGTGACGTCACCGATCTTCCCGGCCAGGGGTAGCAGCAGGAACCCGGCGACGAGCCACAGTCCGAGGACCGCGACCGCCCGCCTCATTCGACGGTCCTGAGGATCGTCTCGATCGCCGCGGTACGGGTGCGCAGGTCCGCGACGTCGGTGGCGATGCGCTGCTGGGCGTCCATCGAGTTCTCCGCCAGCTGCTCGTACCGGCGCACCAGTTGCCGCAGGTCCTCCTGCTGCTGCCCGGAGACCTTCAGCTTGCGGTACTCCAACCAGCTGGCGACGGTGATGCCGATCAGGAACAGCACGGCAACCAGCAGGCCGAGGAAGGCGGTGAGCTCCGGCCAGGTGATCTCTTCCGCGCTCAGATACATCAGGATCGCTCCTTGCTTCGAGGACCCGGGTCCGGGTCGGACAGGGTTTCGGCCGCCGCGGCCAGCGTGGCGGCGGTCAGGTGCAGGTCGAAGTCCGCGACCTCGTAGTACTTCATCGCCTTGCCGTCCTCGGAGAGCTCCAGGCTGCCGACGATCAGGCCGGCGGCCTCCAAGCGTTGGAGGTGCATGTGCAGCAGGGGCCGGCTCACGCCGATTTCCCGCGCGAGTCGGCTCACGTAGTCACGGCCGCCGGCAAGCTTCGCAACGATGCGCAGTCGCAGCGGGTTGGACAGTGCCGCCAGCATCTCGACCAGGTCGTCGCCGGTGGGCGGACTCGCCGTCATGATGCTCCTTCACGTGTAAGAACTTTCTTACACGTGAAACGCTAGCACGTGGGTGCTCGATGGGGAGTCAGGGCTTTCCCTGAGCCGACCCCGAGGGGTCTCGGGTGCCGCCGATGGATGGTGGGCTCGTGGTGTTCGGCGCGTGAGCGCGCTGTTTGTCAGCGGCGGCGGGTAGCCGGCGGGGTGAGCAGTTGCTCGGTGAGCACGAGCGCCATCGCGCTCTCCGCGGCGCCGATCGCCGGGCCGGTCGAGCCGAGCGCCGCCGGCAGGACCGGGGGCAGCTCGTCGCGGCGCCACGCCATCGCACCGCGTCGCACGCCGTCACGCAGGGCCGGGCCGGCCACGTCCAGCAGGTCCGCGCCCAGCCCGCCGAGGGTGACCACGGCCGGGTCGACCGCGTTGAGCAGCGCCCCGATCCCACGCCCGAGCGCCGCCGCGGTCACCCGGCAGACCCGTGCCGCGGCAGGGTCCCCACCGCGTGCGGCGGCGAGGGTACGTTCCGCGTACGCCCGCGGGTCCTCCGGCGCCTCCCGCCCCGCGTGCCGGGCCATCGCCCGCCCGTCGACCTCCAGGTCCCAGCAGCCCCACGCCCCGCACGGGCACTGCCGCTCCCGGTCGCCGAACGGCAGGTGACCGAACTCGCCGCCGGCCCCCGCCGCGCCGAGCACCGGCCGTCCGTCGACGATGACGACCCCGCCGACACCCACCTCGACCGTCAGGTGCAGCGCCACGCTCGCGTCGCGGGCCGCCCCCCGCAACGCCTCGGCCACCCCGGCCAGGGACGCGTCGTTGCCCACCGCCAGCGGCAGGTCCGTCAGGTCGCGCAGGTCGACGCCGCGCCAGCGCAGGTTGGTCGCCTCCACCACGGTGTGCCCGTGCACCGTGCCGGGGATCGCCACCCCGACCGCCCGCAACCGCGGTCCGTGCAGGTCCCGCAGCGCATCGCGTACCGCCGGAAGCACCGCCTCCGCGGGCAACCCCAGGTGCCGGTGGACCGGCGCGGGTGCCAGCGCCCCACCGATCGCCGCCGTCGTCACCGTCCAGGTCGCGTGGCTGATGTCCACGACCGCGACGAGCGGCCCCTCCGGGTGCGCGACCAGCGCCGACGTCGGCCGCCCACGCCCACGCGTCTGCGGCGCGGCCGTCTCCGCGAGCAGCCCGGCCTCCCGCAACCGGCCCATGATGTCGGCCGCGGAGCCGCTGCTGAGCCCGAGCCGCCCCGCCGCCTCGGCCCGCGTGATCCCCGGGAACCGGTGCGCGCAGCGCAGCACGGCAAGCGCTCCCTGCGCCCGCAACGTCTCCGCGCGATGATCCATCGCTGCCTCACCACAGTAGGCTCGGTTATGCTCGTTGAACGAGTTTAACTGGAGGGACCGACATGCTTGCTGTGAAGGCGGTGCTGCTCGACATGGACGGCACCCTCGTCGACTCCGACGCCGCCGTGGAGCGCGCCTGGCACCGGTGGGCCGCCGAGCACGACGTCGCCGTCGAGGTCCTCGCCCCGGTCCTGCACGGCAGCCCGGCCGCCAGGACCATCCGCACCGTCCTGCCGGACCTCGACGACGCCGGTGTGGCCGCCGCCGCCCAGCGCAATCTCGACCTGCAGTACGACGACCTCACCGACGTCACCGCCCTCCCCGGCGCCGCGCGCCTGCTGCGCACCCTGGACGAGCTCGGCCTGCCCTGGGCCGTCGTCACCAGCGCCGACCGCCGCCTCGCCACGGTCCGCCTGCACGCGGCCGGCCTCACCGCCCGCAACCTCGTCACCGTCGAGGACACCCCACGCGGCAAACCCGACCCCGCCCCGTACCTGACCGGCGCCGCCCTCCTCGGCGTAGACCCGAAGGACTGCCTCGTCGTCGAGGACGCCCAACCCGGCATCGACGCCGGCCGGGCCGCCGGCATGCGGGTCGCCGCGCTGCGCGGCCTGACCGGCGACGTACCGATCCGCGACCTGGACGACCTCGCCGACCAGTTCCTCCGCTGACCCTGCGCCGGTGTGGGCCCTGATCCGGCCGCTCGACAGCCGCGGATCGACCGGGCATCGGACCTGATCTCCGGGCGGCGCGGACGTCGGCCCGCCTGGTCGCCGGCCGGCGCGGACGTCGGCCTGCCTGGTCGCCGGCCGGCGCGGACGTCGGCCTGCCTGGTCGCCGGCCGGCGCGGACGTCGGCCTGCCTGGTCGCCGGGCGGCGCGGACGTCGCCTGCCTGGTCGCCGGGCGGCGCGGACGTCGCCTGCCTGGTCGCCGGGCGGCGCGGACGTCAGCCTGGATCGTGAGCCGGAGCGGTCCGCAGGAACCGCGCCGTCGGCACCGCGCTCGCCGCGACCGCGAGCAACAGGCACAGCCCGACCACCCCGGCCACGACCGACCACGGCACGACCAGGTCGACCGGCGCCCCCACCTGCTCGCTGAGCCCGGCCCGGATACTGACCAGCGCCGCCAGGGCGACCACCCCACCGAGGACCGCACCGATCAGCACGACCAGCGCCGACTCCGCGGTGACCAGCCGCAGCACCTGCCGCCGCGTCGCCCCGGCCAGCCGCACCGCCCGCAGGTCCACCACCCGTCCCGCGGCCGCCATCAACAGGGTGTTGGCGACGGCGATGGCACCGTACCCGGCAGACACCGCGATCAGTAGCACCGTGAACAGCCACACCAGCCGGTCCTCGGCGCTGTCCTGCTCGGCCGCCCACGTGGCGACGTCAACGACCCGCGCGCCTGCCCCGGCCGGCACGTCGACGCGCTCCCGCACGAACACCGCCGACGTCAACGCCGACGGGTCGTGCCTGCGCACCACGCCCCTGGGCAGCACCAGATCACCGGGGACGGAGGTGTCGGCGACGACGGCGACGACCCGCAGCGCCGCCACCGTCCCGTCGGCGAACACCACAGGGAACACCGTCGGGAACCCCGCCGGCCGTCCACCTGAAGTCGCCGCCCCGCCCGCTGCCGCCTCGCCCGCCGACGGCCCGGCGGTCGCGGTCGCCGACGCCTGGGCTGCGGCGGCCGTCGACTCGGTCAGCACCACGGTGTCGTCGCCGCGCAGGTCGGTCACCGCGCCGCTGCGCACCTCGAGACGCCGGTTCACCGCGACGAAGGCGTCCACCTCCACGCCGAGCCCGACCCACGCCCGCGGCGCCGAACCCGCCCCCGCACTATGGCCAACCCCGGCACCCCCCGCTGGACCGGCACCCCCGGCCGGGCTGGCACCCCCGGCCGGGCTGGCACCCCCGGCCGGGCTGGCACCCCCGGCCGGGCTGGCACCCCCGGCCGGATTGGCACCCCCGGCCGGGCTGGCGCCTCCGACCAGCGCGGCGTTGGTCGCGGCGAACACCGTCGTCGGCAGGATCGCCGCACCCGGCAGCGCCGCTGTCGCCGCGTCCGACAGGCCGGGCGCCCGGTCCGGCGCGACGACCCAACCGGCGTCGACCCGCGCGGACCTCCCCGCCGCGTACGCGCCCGTCGACGTGCGGACCATACCGGACACCAGCACCGCGAACGCCACCGTCAACAGCACCGGCGCCGCCGTCGACGCGGTGCGCCGGGCCGCGGTCAGCGCACTGCCGCGCACCAGCATGCCGATCGCGCCGCCCCGGGACGGCAACGGCGAACGCAGCAGCCAGACCAGCGGGCGCACGACCACCGGCGCGAGCGCCGTGACGCCGGTGACGAGGGCCATGGCGCTGTACAACGCGAACGACGCCGAGTCCTGGGCACTGCCCGACGTCGCCGTCCCGACGCCCAGGGCGGCCCCGGTGGCGACCAGCACCAGGCCGGTGATCCAGCGGACCCGGCCCATCGGCCGCTGCTCGACCGCCGCCTCCCGCAACGCCTCAACGGGACGCACCCGGGCCGCGCGGCGCGCCGCCGACCAGGCGCCGACCAGCGCGACGAGCGGCCCGGCGGCGAGCGCCGCGACGACCGGCCACAGCACGAACCGCATCCTGAACGTCGCCGGCTCGAACCCGGCGTCGACCAGCGCCCAGCCCAGCGGCGGCGCGCACGCCGCGCCGGCGAGCAGACCCACGACCGAGCCGGCGGCGCCGACCGCCAGCGCCTCGCCCTGCACCATCCGCCGGATCTGACGCGGCGTGGCACCGACGGCGCGCAGCAGCCCGAACTCCCGCCGCCGCTGCGCCACCGCGAACGCGAACGTCGACGCCACCACGAACACCGTCACGAACCCGGACAGCGCCGCCACCGCGGTCAGCACCTGCATGCCGATCCAGCGGGTGCGGGCGTCGTCGCGTGGCTCCAGCGCGGACCGCGCGTCGCCGGTCAGGACCCGGCCGCCGCTGCCGGTGACCGCTTCGACTGCGGCGGCGACAGCGGCAGGGTCCGCGCCATCGGTCAGCAGCACGCCGATGGTGTCGACGCCCGGTGCGAGCGCCTCGGCGACCTCGTCCGCGACGTGGAAGCCGGGCCTGTCGACGATGCCGCTCACCGTGTACGACGCCGGCCCCGCACCGGTCAGCAACGTGACCGGATCGCCCGGCGACAGGCCCAGCGCCCGGTCGACGACGACCTCGCCGGGACCGTGCGGTGCGGCTCCCGCCGCCAGGCGCAGCCCGCCGAGGCGGGCGCTGGACCAGCCGTGCCCCTCGCGGGCGTCCTGCCGGTCGCCGCCGGCCGGGAACGGGCGGCCGTCGACGACCGCCTGGACGTAGAACGTGCGGTCGGGCACGGCCGCCGCCACCCCGGGCACCGCGCCGATGCGGGCGGCGAGGTCCGCCGTGGCCCGCGACGACCACGGCACCGGTGGCGTGAACGGATCCGCCGGTGACGTCGCCGCCGGGCTGCGGACGATGACGGCGGCGTCGGCCAGCCGGTCGGGCACGAGCGCCCGCCCCGACGCGAACAGCAGCGTGGCCGCCGTGAGCAGCGCGATGCCGACCGCGACGGCGACGAACGCGCCCCCGAACCGTCGCACCGTGCGCACCAGTGCACCCCGCTCGCCGGGGCGGGCCCTCAGCACGACGAGCCCGCGGCTGCCGTCGTACCGACGACGCGGGCCTCGACAGCGGCGGTGCGGGCGGCAACCAGCTCAGCCGTCACCGGCGCCCCGCCGCCGAGCTCCTCGACGATCCGGCCGTCGGCGAGGATCACGACCCGGTCCGCCCACGCCGCCGCGACCGGGTCGTGGGTCACCATCACCACCGTCTGCCCGTGCTCGTCGACCAGCGCCCGCAGTAACGACAGCACCTGCCGGGACGTGGCACTGTCCAGCGCGCCGGTCGGCTCGTCGGCGAACACGACCGCCGGCCGGCTGATCAGCGCCCTGGCCAGCGCGATCCGCTGCTGCTCGCCGCCGGACAGCTCGCTCGGCCGGTGCGCGGCCCGGTCCGCCAGGCCGACCGCGGCCAGCGCCGCCGCCACGTCGTCGTCGGACGGCCGCCGCCCGGCCAGCCGCAGCGGCAGCGCCACGTTCTGCGCGGCGGTCAGCGTCGAGACCAGGTTGAACGCCTGGAACACGAAGCCGATGCGGTCGCGGCGCAGGCGGGTCAGCGCGTCCTCGTCCAGGTTGTCGAGGCGGGTGCCGTCGACCGTGACCGTGCCGGCGGCGGGCCGGTCCAGGCCCGCCGCGCAGTGCAGCAGCGTCGACTTGCCGGACCCCGAAGGCCCCATCACCGCCGTGAACGTGCCGCGGTCGAACCTCACCGTCACGCCCGCGAGCGCGGTCACCTGCCGCGGGCCGGCGCCATACACGGCCCGTACGTCGTCGAGAAGCACCGTCGGTGTCGTCATGGGCACAGACACTGCCGCCTGGTGGGGGCCGCCCGCGTCAGACTCAGGTCGCGCGGTTTCGTCCTCCTTGAGGTGTACACGCAGCGCCCCGAACCCGATTCGTCCTACTCGAGGATGACCCCACTTGGCCGACTTACGAATGACGCGCCCCGACCCGACCTGCGGCTAAGTTCGACGGCGTGAACGCGCTCCTGCTGACCCGACGCCTCCGACCGCTCGACCTGTACCTGGTCGACGCGGTCCTCGCGCTCGTGTTCGGCGTCGCCCTGTGCGCCTACGCGGCGCAGGAGTCGCCGCTGGACGGCGGCGTGACCGAGCCGACGTGGCTGTCGGTGCTGACCGGTGCCGTCATCGGGCTGCCGGTCGCGGCGCGGCGCCGGTTCCCGGTCGGCGCCGCGGTCACGGTCAGCCTCGCCACGACGGTCGCGCTCGCGACCGGCGTCATCCCCAACTACGCGGCGGCCGGCCCGTCGGTGTCGCTCGCCCTGACCTTCTACACCCTGGCGGTCGCCACCCCGCTGCGGCGGTCCCTGCCCACCGCGGCCACCTGCCTCGCCGCCGTCGTCGCCGCGCTCGCGATGACCGGCGGCGATCTCTGGTCCGCGTCCGGCGCCGTGCTGTACGGCATGGTGATGACCACCCCAGGCTGGCTGATCGGGTGGACGGTGCGGGAGCGCCGCGCCCTCGCCGCGCGGCAGAGCGAGCAGGCGACCCGGCAGGCCGTCGCGGAGGAGCGGCTGCGCATCGCCCGGGAGCTGCACGACATCGTCGCCCACACGATGAGCCTAATCGTGGTCAAGGCGGCCGTCGGCAACCATGTCGCCGAGGCCAACCCGCGGGAGGCGAGAGAGGCGTTACGGGTGATCGAGGCGACGGGCCGCGGCGCGCTGCTGGAGATGCGCCGGGCGCTGGGCATGCTGCGCGACGACACGCCGTACGCTCCGGCGCCGGGCCTCGCCGACCTGGAGGCCCTCGCCGGGCAGGCGTCCTACGGCGACGTGCAGGTGCGGCTGGAAGTGACCGGGCCGGGGCCGCCGGAGGCGGTGCCCGAGTCGGTGGGGCTGGCCGCGTACCGCATCGTGCAGGAGGCACTGACCAACGTGGTGAAGCACGCCGCGCCGGCCATGTGCCGGGTCACCGTCGACATCGGGCCCGCAGACGTGCGGGTCGACGTCACCGACGACGGCCGCCGGCCCGTCCGAGTCCAGGGCTCCGGTCACGGGCTGATCGGGATGCGCGAACGTGTCGCCTCGCACGACGGTGAGTTCAGCGCCGGTCCGCGCGAGGGCGGAGGGTTCGCGGTGTCGGCCCGTCTGCCGTACGCGCCGGTGGAGGTGTCCGCGTGATGCGCCGGTGCGCGGGTCGCGGTGACCCTCGTGCTGTCGGGTGTGCCGGGAGGCATGGTCGCGTGATCCGGGTGTCGTGGTGTCCGCCGGTGGAGGTGGTCGGGTGATCAGGGTGCTCATCGCCGACGATCAGGCGTTGTTGCGGGGCAGCTTCCGGGTGCTGGTCGACATGACCGAGGACTGCACCACGGTCGCGGAGGCCGGCAACGGTGTCGAGGCGGTCGCGCTGGCGAAGCAGCACGCGCCGGATGTGGTGCTGATGGATGTACGGATGCCGCTGCTGGACGGGATCGAGGCCACCCGGCGCATCTGCGCGGACCCCGCGACGGCCGCGACGCGGGTGCTGATCCTGACCACGTTCGACCTCGACGAGTATGTCTACGGCGCGCTGCGGGCCGGGGCGAGCGGGTTCCTGCTCAAGGACACGCCGCCGGGGGAGCTGCTGGCGGCGATCCGGGTCGTCGCCGCCGGGGACGGGTTGCTGGCGCCGTCGGTGACGCGGCGGCTGATCGGGGAGTTCGCGCGGCGGCCGGTGGCGGCGGCGCCGCTGCATCGGCGGCTCGACGGGATCACCGGCCGGGAGCGGGAGGTGCTGACGCTGATCGCGCGCGGACAGTCCAATGTGGAGATAGCTGAGCAGCTGAACCTGAGCCTCGCCACCGTCAAGACACACGTCAGCCGGCTGCTGGCCAAGCTGGAGGTGCGGGACCGGGCGCAGCTGGTGATCGTGGCGTACGAGACCGGGCTCGTCACCGTCGGCTGAAGCGTGCGGCAGGAGGAGGGCGGCGCGGGCAGGTGGAGATGAGGGCCGCCCGGTCCACCGTCCACGGCCGGCCGGCGTGGGCGGCGTGGACGGCGCGGACGGGGGAGTGCGGCGAGGACGGTGTGGAAGGCGCGGGCGGCGTGAAGGCGCGGGCGGTGCGGACGGGTGTGGGCGGCCGGGCGGCGCGAGCGGGGAAGTGCGGCGTGGAAGGCGCGGCCGCGTGAGCGGGGGAGGGCGGTGCGGACGGCGGAGGGTGGCGGAGGGTGGCGGAGGGCGGCGGAGGGCGGCGTGGAAGGCGCGGCCGCGTGAGCGGGGAAGGGCGGTGCGGACGGGGGAGGGCGGCCGGGCGGCGCGAGCGGGGAGGGCGGCCGGGCGGCGCGAGCGGGGAAGGACGGTGTGGAAGGCGCGGCCGTGTGAGCGGGGGACGGCGGTGCGGACGGGGGAGTGGCGGCGCGGGTAGACCAGGTCCATCCGGTTCACGATGTGCGGCCGGCAAGGCGGACGGCTCGTGTCGGCAATGCGACGTGATGCGGCGCGATGCGGTCGGGGCCGACGATGCTCGTGGCCCCCGACTTCCAGGAGGACATCGTGACGCCCAGACCCGCACCGGTCACCGCCGCTCGTGCGCTGCTCGCGCTCGTGGCGGTGCTGCCGTTGCTCAGCGCGCTGCTCGGGTTGGTGGTGCTGGATGAGCTGCGCCGGGCGTACATCGCCTCGTTCGGTGGGGTGCGCGGCGCGGACGAGGCGGGCGGGGCGGTGGTCGGCGGGGTGCTCGCCTGCACGCTGGTCCTGGTGGCGTACGCGGTGCCGGCCCTGCTGCTCGGCAGGCCGCGCAACTGGGTGCGGGTCGTGGTGTGGGTCCTCACGCCGGTCGGGGTGGGCTGCCTGGCGCCGGGGGTGTTCGGCGGCAGTTCGGTGAGCCTGCCGCGGTGGCTCAGCCCCGGCGGCTCGTCGAGCGAGGTCACGAGCAGCATCGCGGAGCTCACGCCCGGCTGGTACGTCCCGGTCACCGTCTCGCTGGCGGGCCTGGCGGTCCTCGGGGTCGTGGGCGCCGCGGTGCTGCTCGCGGTGCCGGCGTCCAGCGCGTACTTCCGCGGTGTGCGTGCCGGGGCGCCGGCGGAGGACGCTGTCACGGCACGGCGGTGAACAGCTCGTACGCGATGCCGTCCGGGTCGAGGACGTAGACGCCGCGCCCGCCGCCGAGGTGGTTGACCTGCCGGTCGACCTGTCGCGGCGCCGAACCCCAGGCCAGGCCGGACCGTTCGGCGAACGCCAGCGCGGCGTCGAACACCGCGTCGTCGACGAGGAACGCGTAGTGGCCGGGGCGCGCGCCGAACCGGTCGTCGAAGTCGAGGGTGAGGTCGGCGTTCACGCGTACCGGCGCGAAGGGACCGACGGGCTCGCCGGCCTCGACGCCGAGCAGCCCGGCCAGCAGCCGCGCGCCGCGCATCCGGTCGCCGACCGGCACGATGGTGTGGTTGAGCACGATCGTCATGAGGGGTCTCCGTTGGGGGTGTTGGCGGCGGCCAGCCGCATCAGGTAGCCGGCGAACCGGCGGGCGTCGCGCGCCGGCCAGTCGGCGACCATGCGGGCGAACGTCTCCTCCTGCCACGCCCGCGCCGCGGCGAGACGGTCCTCGCCGGCCGGGGTAAGGTCAAGCTCGGTGCGCCGCGCGTCCTGCGCCGACACCGTCTTCGTCGCCAGGCCGGCGGCGACCGTGGCGGCGATCATGCGGCTGGCGTTGGACCGGTCCAGGCCCAGCTCCACCGCGACGGCCCCGATCTGTGCCGGCCGGCCGTCGCCGCGGGCCGCGTCGACGGCCTCGAGGACCAGGATGTGCGCGACGTCGCCACCCTCGTCCTGGGTGATGCCGGCCGCCCACCGCCGCGACCAGAACCGGACCAGCCGGAACAGGGCCGGCCCGCCGCCTTCCGTCATATCCGTGCGCATCGCACAGATATTACGTGCGATCCGCACGGATGTCACGAGAGGAGCACGGACATGTCCAGCCGCCGCCGGCCCGCGTGGGCCACCCTGCCGGCACGGATCCGCGCCGCCGTCGAGGCCCTCGCGGGCGGGCCGGTCGTGCGGGCCGACGGCTGCCCCGACGGGTTCTCGCCCGGGTTCGCCGCGCGGCTCACCCTCGCCGACGGCCGCCGCCGCTTCGTCAAGGCCGTCGACGCCGACGCCTGGCCGCACGAGGTCGGCGCCTACCGGACCGAGGCGGAGGTCGCCGCCGCGCTGCCCGGGGCGGTGCCCGCGCCGCGACTGCTCGGCGTGTACGACGACGGCCACTGGTGTGCGCTCGCCTTCGAGGACGTCGACGGCGCGTCGCCCGGCCGGCCGTGGACGTCGCACGACCTGCGCCGGGTGCTCGACGCGGCCGCGGGGCTCGCCCGCGTCCCGGCGCCGGCCGGGCTGCCCGCGCGGCATCCGCGGCTCGGCGGGTGGGCCGGGCTCGCCGCCGACCCCGCGCGGGTGGCGGCGCTGCGGCGGCACGCGCCGTGGGCGGCCCGGGACCTGCCGCGGCTCGTCGCGCTCGAACGCGACGGTCTCGCCGCCGCCCGCGGTGACACGCTCGTGCACGGCGACCTGTACCCGCACAACATCCTGCTGACCGCGGACCGGGTCGTGTTCGTGGACTGGCCGCACGCCCGCCGCGGCTCACCGCTCATCGACCTCGTCACGATCCTGTCCAGCGCCGCCGCCGAGAACGGCAACAGCGCCGGCCGCATCGAACCCGAACAGTTCGCGCCGCGGGGCCGGGCCGTCACCGCCGTCCTCGCCGCGCACGCCGGGTTCCTGCTCGCCGGGGGACTGGCGCC
This sequence comes from Dactylosporangium aurantiacum, assembly GCF_000716715.1. GTDB lineage: Bacteria > Actinomycetota > Actinomycetes > Mycobacteriales > Micromonosporaceae > Dactylosporangium > Dactylosporangium aurantiacum. Next base: position 204,197 of record NZ_JNYJ01000009.1, read on the forward strand.
GCCGTACCGTGGACTCGAGGCGATCACCGACGCCAAGCTGCACCTCGGCCTCGGCGCCCTCCGGTGGCTCCGCGACCGGCTCGGGGTGGAAGTTTCAGCCGGCGCGCCAGGTGGGCCCGTGCCGGAGCCCCGGCGGCGCTGACATCCAAGCATGTCACTCTACGCTGCGGTCCATGTTCTCTCGGGTACTGGTGATGCTGGCCCTCGTGCCGGCGGCGGTTCTCATCGCGGCACCGGCTCAGGCCGCCGGGCCCGGCGCGCGGCCGACCAACGGGTTCGCCAAACACGGCCCGTGGAACACGAAGCTGCCCCGGCACGTGCCGCTCGCGGCCAACTCGGCCGCCGTCGTGGAGAACATCCGCCTCGACAAGGTGAACAACTACGGCTCGTGGGCGGTGAACACCGACGAGTACTCCACGCCGATCTTCACCGTCGGCCGGGACACCCCGACGCAGCGGTGGACGTTCTCCGACTGCCTGAACCTGCCGCACCTCGCCCCGGTCATCGCCGACAGCCTCGCCGCGGTGCCGACGCCCGCCGACCTCATCGTGTCGAAGGGCACCGACGCCGCCGTCACCATCTACCAGCCGTCGACGGACACGTACTGGGACTTCTGGCGCGCCGAGCAGGACGCCACCGGCCACTGGTCGGCGTGCTGGGGCGGCAAGATCGAGCACTACTCGCGCAACCCCGGCATCTTCGCCAACCCGCTCGGCGCGACCGCGACCGGCCTGCCGATGGGCGCGTTCACCATCCGCATCGACGAGCTGCGCCGCGGCCGCATCGACCACGCCGTCAACATCGCCACCGTGCGCACCCGTAAGGACTGCGCCTCGTGGCCCGCGACCCGCGACGACGGCAACACCGAGGGCGCCGACATCCCCTGCGAGGGCCAGCGCTTCCGCCTCGACCCGGCGTTCGACGTCAGCACCGTGCGCAGCCCCGCCGCCCGCACGATCGCCCGCGCCATGCAGGAGTACGGCCTCATCCTGACCGACAAGGCCGGCGCCCTCGTCACCTACGCCGAGGACCCGCGCCCGTACATGGCGGCCAACGGCGGCGTCGACCCGTACTTCGCCCTCATGGACCCCGACGACATCGTCCCCGACGGCGCCGAGAAGTACGTCATCCTCGGCGACATCCCCGTCGAACGCCTGCAGGCCCTCCCGTACGACTACGGCCGACCCTGCTGACACCGCCCGATTGCGGGCCGGTCGAGGATCCGGCATCATGACCGCATGATGATCAACCGGAAGGGCGGCCTCCGCCCGGCTCGATGAGCCCGCACGGGTGGCAGCTGCCACCGCCTGACGACGACCGGCCCACCATCCTCGCCCACGCGCGCGCACTCGCGGCCCTGCACGGACCGGGCCCGTGGCCCGACGGCGGCGACCCGCTGCCCGACCGGCGGCCGGGCCCCGCGCCGCTGATCTCCGACACGGTGATGGACGGCATCCGCACCCAGCACATGCTCCCCGGCGCCGGGCCCGCCCCGACCGCCCTGCCCGACCTCCTGGAGCACGCCCTGCGGGTCCCGCCGTCGGCGCAGGAGTTCCGGCGGCTGCGCGACGCCGCCACCGCGCAGCCCCGACACCCCGCCGACGCCCTGGTGCACCAGCTGCAGGGCCGGGAGCTGCCCACCGACCGGCTGCGCGCGGTCGCCGTCCGCCTCGCCGCGCACGGCACCCGGCGGCAGGAGGTCGCCACCGGCATCGTCCTGCTCGGCATCTGCGGCGACCGGCGCGACCGCGAGCTGTTGCTGCTGCTCGGCACCCTCGAAGAGCTGACCCTGGTGGCGGCCGGAGCACTGCACCGCAACGGGCCCGACCCGGACCGGGCCGTGTACGAGCTGGCGCGGCGCGTCGAGGGCTGGGGCCGCATCCACGCCGTGCACCACCTGCGCGGCACCACCGACGCCGAGATCCGGGACTGGCTGCTGCGCGGCGGGTACCGCAACACGGTGATGGACGAGTACCTCGCGCACCTCGCGGCCACCACCGGCGACCTGCGCGCCGCGCTTGCCCCCGACACGGTCGACGAGGCGCTGCTGGCCGGTGCCGGTGGCATCCTGCTCGCGCTGTGCGCCGGCGGTCCGTCGGCGGACATCACCCACTACGACGACGGCCCGTACGTCATCGACCGGTACCTCGTCCACGCTGGCAACCACCCGCCTGACCTGGGCCGGATCGGGGTCGTCGGCACGCTGCGGCGGTTCGTCGCCGGGGACACCGTCCGGCCGGGGTCCGGGCCGCGGGCGGACGCGATGGCCTGGTCCGCGGCGGAACGGGCCAGGCTCGGCGCCGTCTGCGACGCCCTGACCGCCAGGACGGACTGGCGCGACCACGTCCACCGGGCGTTGCACAGCGACGACCCCGATCGCTTCCGCCGGGCGATCTGGGCCGCCGAGGAGCTGCGGGTACCGCTCGACGAACTGCTGCGCGTGCACCTGCGCCGCGACCCGTACGACAGCGCCCTCTGGTTCAGCCTCGTGGACGGCACCGCCGACGTCGACGGGATGCTCGCCTTCGCGGCCGAGATCCTGCCGCTGGCCGACCTCGCCACCGGGCCCACCCTCGACGTCGGGCTCGGCGGCGGCCGGCCCGAGCACGTGCTGGACATCGTCGTCAGCCGCCTCGACCAGTACCCCGGCAAGGGCTGGCCGCTGATCGAGGCGGCCTTGGCGAACGCGACGATCCGCAACCGCAACATGGCCGTGCGGGCCCTGGACGCCTGGCCCGCGCCGACCGCCGCGGCCGTCGCGGCGCTCGACGCGGCGGCGCGCGTCGAGCCGGACCGCGGCATCCGCGGCCGGATGCGCGCGCTGCTGCGCAAATGGCGGACCTGAGCGCCGGCGGTCGGCGGCCAGCGGGACCGGCCGGGCAACGGCGGGGCCGGCCGAGCAACGGCGGGGCCGGCCGAGGAATGCTCGGCCGGCCCGGCGGTCGGCGCCTGCTCAGGCACCGAGGCGGGGGGTCGTGAACTGGACCTCCAGCGCGGTTGAGGTCCTACGATCACCTGCATGGCCGTCATCCGGGGGGACCGCGGGACATTCCACCAGCTGCTGATCAACACGCTGCTGGTGTCGGTCGTCAACTACACGGTGTGGTTCGCGATCACGTTCTACGTGTACCTGGAGACCAGGTCGGTGTTCGCGACCGGGGTGGTGTCCGGCATCTTCCTGGTGCTGACCGCCGTCACCGGCATCTGGTTCGGCAGCCTCGTCGACCACCACTCGAAGACCACGATGATGCAGGTGTCGGCGGTCGCGTCGTTCCTGCTGTACGCGGCCGCGTTCGGGGTGTACCAGACGGCGCCGCGGGAGGAGTTCACGGACCCGGCGAGCGTGCCGCTGTGGGCGCTGATCGTGCTGCTCATGTTCGGCGTCATCGTCGGCAACATCCGCACGATCGCCCTGCCGACCATGGTGACCGCCCTGATCGAGGAGGGCAGCCGGGACAAGGCCAACGGGCTGGTCGGCACCACCTCCGGGGTGTCGTTCCTGGTCACGTCGGTGATCAGCGGCATCCTCGTGGCGCTCGGCGGCATGTTCTGGGTGCTCGTCCTGGCCCTCGCGGTGCTGGCGGCCGCCGTGGTGCACCTGTCGTCCGTCCGGGCGGTCCCGGCCGCCGCCCCGGCTGCCGACGCGGAAGGTGTACCGCAGCGGCGCACCGTCGACCTGCGCGGCACGATCCGGGTCGTGGGTGAGGTGCCCGGCCTGACCGCGCTCATCCTGTTCTCCACGTTCAACAACTTCCTCGGCGGCGTCTACATGGCGCTGATGGACGCGTACGGGCTGTCGCTGGTGGACGTGCAGACGTGGGGGCTGCTGTGGGGCGCGCTGAGCGCCGGGCTCATCGTCGGCGGTCTGTGCGTCGCGCGGACCGGGCTCGGCAGCAACCCGGTGCGGCTGCTGCTGCTGGTCAATGTGGTGCTGTGGACCGTCACCGTGCTGTTCCCGGCGCGCTCCTCGATCGTCCTGCTCGGCGCCGGCATGCTCGTCTACATGCTGCTGGTGCCGTACGCGGAGGCCGCGGAGCAGACCATCCTGCAGAAGGTGGTGCCGTACGAGCGGCAGGGCCGCGTGTTCGGCTTCGCGCAGAGCGTCGAGCAGGCCGCGTCGCCGCTGACCGCGTTCCTGATCGCGCCGATCGCCCAGTTCGTGTGCATCCCGCTGATGACCGACGGCGCCGGCGCCCGCACGATCGGCGGCTGGTTCGGCACCGGCGCGGACCGCGGGCTCGCGCTCGTGTTCGTCGTCACCGGCCTCGTCGGGCTGGCCGCCAGCCTGATCGCCCTGCGCAGCGGCCCGTACCGCCGGCTGAGCCACCACTTCATGACCGTCCCGGCTCCGGTGGTCGGGGACGGCGGAGAGGCGGCGGTGGTTGCACGTGATACGTCGCAGTCTGAAAGTTGACCATGACGTGGAGCGTCCGCGGCACGGACCTAGGCTCCCCGAAGCATGAGCGATACTCGCGTAGCCGCCCCCCAGAGGCTGCAGACGATCGGTTGGGTGGCCATCGGCGCCCTCGCGGTCGCCGGACTGGCCCATGCGTTCTTTGTCGTGCGGAACCTTCAGGGCCCTGGTGACGTCGCCGGTGACGTCGTCGCGCAACGGGCCGAGTTCAGCTTCGGCTGGCCGATCGACGGTGAGGCCGGCCTGCTGGCCGTCACCGCCGGCCGGGTCCTGGCCCTGCTCGCGTTCGTCACCTGGCTGTACCTGGCCCACGACAACTTCCGCCGCCGCAACAACCCCCTGGAATGGCGCAAGATCTGGGTGATCATCGGGTGGTTCATCCCGGTGGCGAACCTGTTCGTCCCCGGCCAGGTGGTCAAGGAGGTGTACACGCGCAGCTACCCGGAGAAGGCGTGGTCCTCCGTGCAGATCGTCAGCCTCTGGTGGGTGGCGCTGCTGGTCACCTTCATCGGCTACACGGAGACCACCGAGTACGCCGGCGGTGAGTCGACCGTCTACACCCCGGCGTTCCTGGCCGTGGTCACCGGTGTCGCCGGCGTCGTCGCCGCGGTCCTCGGCGCCATCATCGTGCGGCGCGTCTCGGTCTGGCAGGACACCCGGAACGCGTGATCCTCGACGACGGCAGGGCGGCGCCCGCGGTCCTGCCGTCCGTCGCGCCGTGCCGGGTTGACGGCCCGTGCCAGGCTGGCGGCATGGCGGACGAGAAGCCCGCACCGGACGAGGCAGCCGCATCGGACGAGCGGGGCGGGGCCGCACCGGCGAAGCCTGGCCGGCCCCGGTGGTGGCGGCGGCGGTGGGTGCGGCGCACGGCACTGCTCGCGGTCGCCGCCGTCCTCGGCGTGGTGCTGCTGGTGGCCGGCAGCGTGACGTGGGTCCGCTCCGGCGCCGACGGTCACCTGTTCACCGAGCGGACGGTGCCCGAGGCGCCGGTCGCGCTGGTCCTCGGCGCGCAGGTGTACGCCGACGGCACCCCGTCGCCGTTCCTCGAGGCCCGGCTGGACCTGGCCCGGCGCCTGCTCGAGGCGGGCAAGGTGAAGGTGCTGCTGGTCTCCGGCGACAACATGCGGCACGAGTACGACGAGCCGACCGCGATGCGGGCCTGGTTGATGGCCCACGGCGTGCCCGACCGGAAGATCGTGCGCGACTACGCCGGCTTCGACACCTACGACTCGTGCGCCCGCGCGAAACGCGTCTTCGGCGTCACCCGGGTGACCGTCGTGACGCAGACCTTCCACCTGCCGCGGGCCGTCATGCTGTGCCGCCGCATCGGCCTGGACGCGGCCGGCGTCGGCGACGCCACCGTCAGCCGATACACGACGGTCTGGCGCAGCAACGCCCGCCGCGAGTACGGCGCCTGCGTCAAGGCGCTCTACGACGTCGTGTCCGGCCGCGACCCGGTCTACCTCGGCCAGCACGAGACCGGCGTCGAGGACGCGTTGCGCGCGGCCTGACGGACCGCGCGGCGGTCACGGGCTCCGGGTCAGGTTGCGGCCGGCCGCGTCCGTGCCGAGCAGCGCGGCGGTCGTGGGGCAGGCCGTCGAGGGGCACTCGCGCGGGTGGGTGCTGAACGTCGCGTGGTCGATCGGCACGACGGTGACGGCGAGCGGGGGCAGCGGACCCCGCGACCAGTAACGCTCGGCCTTGACCGCCTGCCGCCTGGCGCGCTCCAGGCTCCGGGTGAACTGGGTGAGATCGTGGCAGACCAGCACCGGCCCGTAACCCGGCCAGTCGAGCCGCACCGCGAAGCCGTCCACGCGGGCGGCGCCTGCCAGACGGCGTTGCAGCAGCGTGCGGACCAGATCGCGGAGCGCTTTGCGAGGCATCGGCACCACCCTTCCCCGGCTTCAACGATCTACACCAGCCGAAGTTGTTCGTACATATGTTCGAACGCGAGCCGACATTAGCACACGCGCGGCGGGTGGACCCACCGCTCAGATCTGCGCCCTGGCCCGCTCGACGTGGTGCACGATGGCGTGCGCGCCGTGCCCGCCGGCGATGGCGTGCGCCTCGTCGAGGATGGCCAGGGCGTCCGCCCGGCGGTCCTGCGCGGCGGCGATGTACGCCAGTCCGATCATGTTGGACGCCACCCCGGGCAGGAGCCCGATCTCCCGGCGCAGCCGGGTCGACTCCTCCAGCCGCTCGCGCGCCTCGTCCAGCCGGCCGGCCGTGTGTGCCGCGATGCCCAGGTGCCGCAGCGCCTCGGCCCGGGTCGGCAGGTCACCGGTCCGGGCCGCCAGCTCGCACGACCGCTCGAGCAACGGCACCGCGGTCGCGTCGTCCCGCCGCACGAACTGGTGCAGGCAGCCGATCCAGAACAGCGCCTCCGCCTCGCCGCGCGGGTCGCCCAGCGCTCGGTACAGGGCGAGTGCGCGCTCGAACAGGGGCAGCTCGTCGGGCTCCTCGGCCGGCGGCGCACCGGCCTCGGCGGCGGCGCGCTGGAACCGCGCGTGCAGCAGCATCCCCCGCGCCATCGCCGTGTCCGCCTCCAGCGCGTCCAGCCCGCGCCGGGCGTCGCTCAGGGCGTCGATGTCGCCGCCGTACACCGCCTGCGCGTAGGCCGCCCTGGCGCGCTGGATCCGCTCGTCGGTGCCCATTCGTTGCCTCCCCCGTCGGCATCGGCAGTCTACCCGCCGACGACCGTCGTGAATGTCCGTCGGCGGTCGTGCTCATCGGCGCCGGCACGACAACGTGGCCGGGCTCGCCCGCACGCTGAGCGACCCGGTCCACGGCTGCGTCGACGCCCAGGACTGCCGGGCGCTGCGCGGCGGGTCTCGCGCTGACCCGCAACCCTGGCCACATCCCGGCGGCCCGTACGGCGTCGCGGGCACCCGCTGTTCGCGTTCGCCCCGGCCTGGTGGCCGCCGCTGCGCGCCTGGGCCGAGGGGGCGCGGCCGGCCACGGACGCCTTCCCTGGCGTCTCGGGGCCGCCGGCCGGCCTGCAGGACCGGCCCGAGTTCGTGCAGCGCATGTCGCGGCTGTTCACCGGCCGGGCCACGGACCAGGCGGCGATCGCGGTGCCGGCCGAGCCGGCACTGCCGGCGGCGGACCGCGCGGGCAGCCTCCAACAGTTGCTGGACGACCCGGAGCGGCTGCTGACGGCGCTGCTCGACAACCCTCGAGCGCGCCGGTGGCGCCGTGCCGCATCGACCGCGTGCACCACACGCAGACGCCGTTGGGGCGTAACCCGGTTACGGATCCGGTTCGTGCCCGACCCGGCGGCGACCGCGGGACGGATCAGGGGACGCGGCACGCTAGTCTGGCCGGGTGATTCCTCGGCGGCTGACCCTGGTCGCGCACCGCGCGGGCAACGCACTGGCCGACCTGCGGGCCGCCCTGGACGCCGGGGTCGACCTCGTCGAGGCCGACGTCCGGTTGCACCGCGGCACCCTGGAGATGCGCCACGCCAGGGCGATCGGCCGGCAGCTGCTGTGGGAGCCGTGGCGCGACCTCAACCGGCGGCGCGACATCCCGGTGCCGCTGCTCGCCGACGTGCTCACCACCGCCGCCGGCGACTCGCGGCTCATGCTGGACCTCAAGGGCCCGTTCCGGGCCGTCGCGCCGCTGACCGCGGCGGTGCTGCGGGAGACGGCGCCGGACGTGCCGGTGACCGTGTGCACCCGCGACTGGTCGATGTTCGCCGCGTTCGACGGCCTGCCGCACATCCGGCGGGTCTACTCGGCGGGCAGCCGCCGGCAGCTCGACCAGGTGCGGCAGCTGGTCCGCCGCCAGCCGGTGCACGGCCTGTCCATCCGCCTGGACCTGCTCACCGCGGACGTCGTCGCCGAGCTGCACGAGCACACCGACCTGGTCATGGTCTGGTCGGTGGACACCGAGGCGGCACTGGCCCGCGCCCGGTCCGTCGGCGCGTCCGGCATCATCAGCAAGAACCTGCCCATGCTGCGCGGCCTCGCCCCCGCGGAGTAGCCGCCGGGCGCCTATCGTCGGGCGCATGCGCACCGCGCTGCCGGGCATCGTGCTGGTGCCGCTGTACTGCTGGGCCGCCGTCGAGGTCGGCCTGCTGGCCCGCGACCTGGCCGGCGGCCGGCGGGCGGGCCGCGACCGCGGCACCCGGGCACTGCTGACGGCCACGCTGCTCGGCGCGATCCTGCTGGGCCTGCTGCTGCGCTCGGCGACCCCGGCGCTCGGCACACCCGCGCCGCACGCCCCGGCTGCTGCCGTGCCGCCGCCGTCGGCGACCCTGACGCGTCCGCGACCGGAGCGGCACCGGCGCCGGAAATGCGTTGTCGGTCCGCGAGGGCGGTGCTGCACTGGGTGCTGGAGGTGGGCGGGTGCATCGTCGTCAGCGGCCGGCGGGGGCCGGGCACGTCGGGGACCGGATGAAGCTGCACCGCAGGCGGGTGCGGTGCGACGGGCGGGACCTCACCGTCATCACGCTGCGGCCGGACACGGACTGCCGGTTCAGCACCAACTTCTACCACGGCACGTGGCACATCCTGGGCGACTGGCGGGCCGCGCGGCTGCTCGGCCGGTTGCTGTGGGGGCTGGCGTACCAGCGCCGGCCCGGCACCCTGGTCCTCATCGACCGGCCCCACATCGATCCGAACCCGTTCGACGGGCGGCCGGGTGACCCGATCGCGCTCGTGCCGGCGCAGCTCACCGCGCTGAGCACCACCGCGGCCCGGGCGCTGCGGCGGCAGCTGCCGCTGCGCGGCGCCCCCGACGGCACGGTGCGCTGGCAGACGCACGGCCTGGACCCGGTCGCGGCGCAGCGGCGGGTGCCGTGGCAGGAGCGGCCGCGCGGGGTGCGGCCGCCGCCGGTCGTCCCGGTCAGGGCGCCCCGGACGCGGATCGACCGGATCGGCGGGCTGCTGGCGTTCGTCGCGGCGCCGCCGGAGCTGCGCGACCACGCACCCGGCGTGTACAACCTCGGCCGGTACGCCCACCGCGGCATGGACTTCGTCGAGCTGGAGCGGCCCGACGGCGAGGTGCAGGTCTTCGACGACTACCGGCACCGGGTGTCGGCGGCCCGGGCGGCCCGGCGGGAGCTGCGGGCCGAGGGGCACGACCCGGCCGCCGCGGGCTTCGACGAGCTGGTCTGGGACCGCGGCACCGCCGTGCGCCGCCGCGCCCTGCGCCCGCTCGCACCGCCGGCCGGCTGAACCGGCGCCGGTCCGGGGCGGCGTCCCGGATCGGGTCTTCCGTTGCCCGGCGCGATCCGTCCCCGCGCTTCGCGCGACCCTCTACGGGTTCGGTCCCGCGCCGGGCGCGTCGCGGGCCAGGCGGTCCTGGAGCCGGGCGTGGCGGAACTGGTACGCCGAACCGACCACGCGCAGCACGCCGCGGCGGTGGGCGTCGGCGAGGAACGCCATGCCCTGGACGGGGCCGTTGCCGCGGGCACGCAGTTGCAGGAAGAACACCGCCGTGCGCCACGTCGTGGACACCGCCAGGGCGGCCGCGACGGCCAGCGCCCCGCCGACCGCCACGGCGGTGACGAGCCCGACGACGGCGGCGACGACGAACGGGTCGTGTCTGATCATGGCCATCGCGTCCGTGATCCCGGCGGCCAGGCCCACGGTGGCGCCGAAGACGCCACCGACGGCGAGGCTGCGGCGGCGGTCCTGCCGCCATCCGGAGGCCGGGTCGAGCGGCGCGGCGACCCTCGTGGCCACGGTGGCGAACCCGTCCACCAGCCCGAAGGCCAGCACGAACGTCAGCCCGATGACCAGGCCGGTGGTCAGTCCCGCGGAGGTCCCGAACACCAGGCCGGCGGGCACGCCGGTGGCGAGCCCGACCGGCACGCCGGTGGCGAACCCCGCGGGCAGCCCCCGGGTGAGTCCCGCTCCCAGCGTGCCGGTGATGCCGGCCTGGGGCGGCAGGGCCTCGGTGCCGCGCTGCGTCCCGGTCCGCGCCATGAAGCCCGTCATGGTCCCCGCGGCGACCGCCGCGACCACGCCGACGGCGAGCCCGGACGGCCCGAGCATCGGACCGACGGTCAGCACGGTGGCGATCCCCGCGGCGAGCGCGGACACCAGGCCCATGGCGGGGCTGAACCGCGAGCCACGGAACCCGGTCAACCCGCTGACCGGGGACTCCCGGCGCTCCTGTGCCAGGCCGATCGCCGCGCCGAGCAGGAGGCCGACCACCGCGGCCGGACCCGGGTCGATCGTGTCGCGTTCCCCGAAGTCCTCGGTGAGCCAGGCGATCACGGCCGCCGTCACCGCCGCCCCGGCGCCGCCCAGGAGCGTCGTGACGACGACCCGTGGCCATGCCGGTGCCCATTGGTGCATCCGCCACCACGCGAGCTCCTTGACGTCGCGGCGAGCCATCTCGGTGGCCAGGTGAGCGAGCCAACGACGGGCGTAGGAGAGGTCGTACCGCGCCGGTGGCTGCCCCGGACGCTGCCGGTAGGCGGCCGGCAGCACCCGGTCGAGCAGGTGGTCCTCGACCTCGGCCGGCGTGCTGAACCGGCCGGGCACGAGCAGCTCATCGAGCTCGGCCGGCTCCGGAAAGGTGTCCCGGACGAGCGTGACGGTCAGCGGCGACGCCAGCGCCCTGGCCAGCGGCCCGTCCGGGGTCGTCTCGAGCTGCTCGATGAGCCGGCGCCAGGGCGGCGGTGGGTCCGCGACCTGCCAGCGCGCGAGGTAGCGGGCGGCCTCGACGGCCGGCACGGGGCGCAGCTCCAGCGCCGCCGCACCGCGCAGGTGCCGACCGCGGACCGCCTCGCTGTACTGCTCGCTCCGGCTGAACAGCATCAGCCGCAGGTCGACCTGATCGTCGAGCGCCTCCAGTGCGGCCGCCCGGTACTGCGGCACCATCTCGTCGAACCCGTCGAGGAACAGCGCGATGCGGTTGTCACGGATCAACCGCGCCGCGACGTCGGGGCCGTACTTGGCGTCGCGCAGGAACCGGAAGTCACCGCTGATCCGCCGGGCCAGCCAGTCGCGCAGCGAATCGCGGTGCGGATTCCAGGTGTGCAGCGTGAGCAGGACCGGCACCGGCACCTGCTGGCGGGTGCCGGCGTCGAGGCGCCGGCGGTGCTGGAGGGCTTCGAGCAGGATGAGGATCGCCGCCGCCGACTTGCCGGAGCCGGGATCGCCGAGCACGACCGTCCGCCCGGAGCTCAGACCGGCGTAGACGGCGAACAGCTCCGGCAGCCCACCGGCCTGTACCGCCTCCGCGGTGAGCCGCGCGGTGCCGGGCAACGGTTCGAGCCGGTCGATGCCCAACCCGTCGCCCGGGCCGACCGCCTCGTCGACCCGGCCCGTCACCGGCCGGGTCGACCAGGCCCAGCGCACCGGGATCGGGCCGCGCAGGCGCCGCTCGAGCACCGCCGGCTCCCACTGCCGGCGCACCGCCTCGGCGAGGTCGTCCCCAGCCACGGCGAGCGCCGCCGCCAGATCCAGCTCCGCCCAGGACCGGCGCCGCCACAGCTGGACCGCGATGGCGGTGATCAGCGGCGTGACCAACGCGGTCGCGACCGACACGACAACGCCGACGACCCCGGCATCCGCGTGGGAGAGCACCACGGCCAGCACCGCCGCACCGATCAGCAGCAACACCAGGATCGAGAGCCCCACCAACGGCCACGGTCGCAGACGCTGTGTACCCGACACGCCACGAAGTGTGGCAGGCGCCGATCCGCACCGGAAGAGGGGCGCGCTCAGCCGCCGATCAGCGCGTCGACCTTCCTCTGGGCGAAGAGCTGGGCGAGCCGGCCGGCCGCGGTGTTGCAGAAGTGCAGCGAAAGGGCGCCGTCGGCCTCGATGATCAGCCCGAGAAACTGGGCCTCCGGCACGAGGTCGGGTTCGGCGGGGTTGCCCGGATTGGTCAGGCGCACCGGGAACGCGCCCGCCAGTCGCGCACGCAGCTCCTCGGCCAGCGTGCCCGCGCCGATGCCGTCCGCGCGCACCCGGTTGCCGACATGGGTGGCCACCAGGTTGGTGCCGGGCTGGTCGCTGGTGGACGCCTCGTCCTGGAACCGCAACTGGATGTGCACGGTCCAGGTCTGGTCCGGCAGCACCGGCCCCGCGTCATGGAACCCGTTGATGGTGAAGGCGACGACGCGGTTGTCGGCCCGCAGGAACTCGCCCGAGTACGGACCCACGCTGTCCAGCGAACGCTGCGGGTACAGCCCGACGCTGTGGTTGCCGGCGTGCCCGAGCGGGATGAGGTGCAGCGGGTCGAACGCCTCCAGGATCACCTGGCCCACGGTGGCCTGCCCGGACGGGGCGTGGCCCCGCGTGTTGAACATCATCCACACCAGCCGCAGCAATGTCTCGCGGTCCAGCCTGACGCTCGGCGCGTCGCCGGCCGCGCCGGTCTCGTCGCTGACCGCCAGCGCGCCGTTCTGGAACAGGCACCCGGGCGGGTCCTCACCGAAGGCGACCTGGTCGCTGACCGGGTAGCCGAGCGGACCCCGCTCCCACCCGCGGGTGGCCCACAGGTTCCGGATCGCGCCCTGCACCGCGTAGGGACCCGTCTCGGGATGCCAGTAGATCGATGCCTGCCGCCAGAAGTGGTTGTACCGGCCGCGTCCGTCAGGGCAGGGCCGCTCGTCGGTCAGCGGCGGGCCGAACCGGTAGTAGCCGTTCAGCCGCTCGTACTTGTCGCGGATCCCGCCGTGGATCTCGTACGCGCCGATCCCGTCCTGGTAGAAGATGGTGCACCTGGCGTACTTGCGCGCGTAGAAGGTCGGGTCGCCGGCGGCCCCGATCGGCACCCACGGTTGACCGTCGGGTGGCCCGGTGAAGGCGTCGCCCAGCGCGGCCGCCTTCGCGTCCATGGCCGCACGGGCCACGTCCGGCACGGGCGCCTTGAACGCGGTGATGTCCGGCGCGGTGCCCTCCGGCAGGTGGGCGTGCCCGAATCCGCCCTCCAGGTGGGATCCTGGTCCAGCCATGCCGCCCTCCCGGTCGCCTGCTGTGCACTCGTGGATACTCCGCGTATCGACGGTACGTCCGTCGAGGCCGGCGCCGGCGCTCGTGTCGGCTCCAGGACACCGCGGCACGGCGGTCAGCCGAGGTCGAGCAGGAAGCTCAGCCCGTTGCGCTTCAGCCGGGACCGGTTCGTGGCGTACGACAGCAGCTCCTTCAGCGAGACGATGCCCACGCTGGCCGGCAGGACCCACTCCACCGGGATGCCGGTGAAGACGCTCACCAGCAGCGGCAGCGGGGCGGTGGTCGCGGACTTCTCCAGCAGCACGAGCCCGACGTCGCGCTTCAGGTCGTGCAGCTTGCGCTCCAGGTCGAGCAGCGCGGGGCGTACGTTCGCGTCGATGTAGCGGGCCAGGTGCCGCTCGAAGTCCGGCTCCCAGGCGTTCACCTCGATCTCCGCGGCCATCTTCAGCACCTCGTCGCGGAACGCCTCCAGCTGGTCCCGGCACCTGGTGCGCAGCTGGCCGACCCGGCGCGGGGTCAGGTTCTCGATGCGTGGCAGGCTCAGCTCGATCAGTTCCGTGCCCAGCCGCGGGTACGCCGGTGTGGGCCCCGGCAGCGCGTCGGCGGTCAGTCGGCGCGCCAGCCGGCCCAGCTTCACGTTCAGGAACCGCTGATGCAGGGCGCTGTCGGTGAACGGCACGAGCCGCAGCTCGCGGCAGGCGTGCAGGGCCACCGTCAGCATCAGCGACTCGGCCGCCTCGAACGGCAGGCGCACCATGAGCTCGCCGGCCGGCTGGCGCAGGCGCTGCTCGGCGAAGGGCCGGACCTCGGCCGGGTACCCGTACCGGGCCAGCACGTCCTGGTAGGAGCGCGGCCGGGTGGCGAGCACCTCCGGCACCGGCACGAGCCCACCGTGCTCGCCCGCGACGTAGTCGAACATGATGCCCAGCCCGGCCCAGAACAGGTACTGGCCGTTGGGCAGCAGCCAGTGCGCCTTGCCGGTGTCGGCCGCGAGCCGCCGGAACTCGTCGTCGGCCAGGTCGTCACCGATGCTGGCCTGGATCTCCGCCCGGACGCTCGCGTCGGTCACCGCCCGGCCCGGGCTCGCCAGCTGGCTCAACCCGAGCAGGTCCGGGCCGATCTCGGTGAAGCAGCCAAGGTCGCGCAGCTCGGCGGGGAGCCGGCCGTCGCGCGGCACGGCGGTGCCGACGCCGGGCGGCCGGAAGAAGTTCAGCTCGAGGAAGTGGATCCGGTCGAACAGCAGGGCGGCCGTCAACAGCGCCGGCGACGGCGCCGGATCGGCGTAGGGGAAGTACATGCACGCCAGCTCGGTGCGCCTGAGCACGCTCACTCCTCCCGGTCGGCGGCGTCCGGGGCGTGCAGGTCCCGGCGGCCGGTGACCACCGTCCGGCCGTCCTCGATCTTCGTGGTGACGCTCTCGCCCATCCCCGCCGAGATCGGGAACCGGGGGCGCTCGCCGCGCAGGCACGGCAGCACGACGTCGTTGAAGATCTCCCTCTCCGTGCCCTGGGTCAGGCTCATCCCGCCGCTGAGCATGCTGGCCGCCTCGCCGGAGCTCTGCGTGTCCGCGAAGCGGTTGCCGTGGATCAGGGAGGCCATCGCCATCGTGTCCGGCTCGCGCTCGCGGGAGCCGTGCGACACCCACACGGTCAGCTCGCCCGGGCACGCGAAGATCGAGTTCAGCAGCGGGATCTCCGGCCAGCCGCCCGGCGCCTCGTGCGGCGCGGCGCCGCCACCGTCAGGCGTGTCGTCGGGCGCTTCGGCGGCGAGCCCGGCGAGCAGGGTCCTCGCCAGGTCGGTGTCCACCTTGGTCAGCGCCGCCATGACGGCCGTGCGCAGGTCGAGGTCGGCGACGCCGGTGATCCGGCCGGCCCGCTCCGCGCGGTGCTGGTTCGCGTGCAGGTTCGAGGTCATCCATTCCAGGAGCTTGCGCTGCTCGTAGTCGTCCGGCGGATGCGCCAGCGCGTCGACCATCGCCTGGACGAGCCGGTCCGACGGGACGAGCGGCACGACACGGATCGCGTTGACCCGGGTCACCAGCGACTCGTCGCGCAGCGCCCGCTCGACATGGCAGAAGCAGGCGGCCAGCTCGAACGCGCCGATCAGCTTCAGCGCCAGCCGGGTGGCCCCGGCGTCGAGGAGGAAGGCGACGTACCGTTCGAGCACCCCGGCCGGCACGAGCCCCGGCCCGGCGCCGCGGACACCGTCGACCCCCAGCCCGTCGAGGCAGGACTCGATCGCGCCGAACACGGGCGGCTCGGCCTGCCCGCGGCCGGCGCCGAAGATGATGAGGTTGCGCAGTGCCAGCGGGGAGCGGGTGCTGGCGACCGCGTCGAGGAAGGCGACCGACATCGGCACCAGCTCGGCGTTGAGCAGCTCGCTCAGCGTGGCCGCCGCCGCGTCACCGCCCATCCGCCCGATGACCGCCAGCGCGGCGTCGCGCAGCGACTCCCTGGGCGACAGGATGAACGGCTCCAACGGCCGGATGTCCTCCAGCGTGCCGAACCGCGCGAGCGCCTCCAGGCAGCGCTGCTGGACCTTCGGCACCATGGCCTCGATGCCGTCGAGCAGGTCCTGGGTCGCCTCCCGCGCGCGTACCCCTTCGAGCAGGTCGAGGAAGGTGAGCTGCTCGACCGGCGGCCGGTCGGGCAGGCCCGCGGAGACCAGCGAGATGTGCGGCGCGCCGACGAACGCCTCGCGCTCCCGGCGCAGCCCGTCGCCGTCCAGCACGTGACCGCGGCCGTCGAGCCACGACAGGTAGTACGAGAGGAACAGGCGCGAGACCCGGCTCACCGCCTCGGCCGTCGGCCCGCGCACCCCTCCCCGCTCCAGGCGCAGCGCCAGGTCATACGCGGTCGCCGCCAGCGACAGCCCGCGTTCGAGGCCGTCCAGGCTCGGCAGGTACACGTGCCGGCTTCCGCCGCCGGACGGGTAGCTCTGCACGGCGTAGCCCTCGACGATCGCGCTGTGCACCCCGGTCCCGGCGATCCCGACCGTACGGTGCCGGCGTGCACCGTCGCCCAGGAACTCCCACTCCGCGTGGTACAGCGACAACAGGGTCAGATACGCGGCCTCCAGCAGCCGCTCCCCGTCGTCGCCGTCCGCCGTCTCCGCGCCGGCCTCCAGCTGCTCCAGCTGGCGCAGGACGTTGCCCACCGGCACCGCGCCGAGCAGCAGCTGCCGCAGGTTGCCGATCGACTCCGGCGTCGGCGGGGTGTCCGCGTCGCCGTCCGCCACGGTCACGTGCAGGACCCTGTGCCGCGCCAGGATCTGCTGTGTACGCGCATCCGGCGGCCCGTTCGAGATGAGGAACGACACCAGCACACCGAACTGCGACGAGTGCTCCAGGCAGAACCGCTCCACCTCCGCGACCCGCTCCGCACCGGCGTTGACGTCGATGGCCAGCAGCACGGACCGCCGCACCGCGGTGCGGGTCCCGTCGACGACGAGGACGGACGACAGGGACGCCTCGAGCAGGACACCGGTGTGCCTGCGGATGTGCGGGCTGAGCTCCTCCGACCGCATCAGCCGCAGGGCGTCGCTCAACCAGACCAGGAATGCGGGGCCCATCCACCCACCGTGCCCGGCCCGCCCCACCCCCACAACCACCGCTGGCATCGATGTCCGTCCCCGCATCGGCGGCAGCCGCCCGGCCGTTCAGGCGAACCCGGTCCGGTCGTCGCCGGTCATGACGAGCGCAGTTGCTGCTCGATCCGCATGAGCTTGTCGACGTTGAGGTCGGTCTCGTAGCAGGCGGGTCCGGGTTCGGTGAACAGCTCCGGGTACACCACGAGGCGGTGCTCGCCGTCGAGTCTGGCCTCGATCGTGCCGATGGCGAGGACGGCGCCGGGTGGGATGCGGCCGGGCTGGATGACGACGCTGTGCAGGGCGTCGGGGTGGGTGCGGCGGTACTCCCAGCCCTGCACCGCCGTGGCCAGCGTCGACCAGGTGCGGCTGTCGCGGGTGCCGCGCTGGTCGGCGGGGCACCCGCCGGGGCGGTGGCCGGGCAGGACGACGGCGCGGATGCCGGCGGCGCGCAGGGCCTCGGTGGCGCCGGCGGGGTCGCTGGGGTCGTCGATGACGAACGTGACCGAGCCGTCGCCGTTGGGGGTCAGCGCGTACGCCGGCCCGGTGTCGGGCCGGGCCACGGTGAACAGGACCGCGGCCACCGCGGCGGCGACCCCGGCCAGGGCCAGCGCCCGGTCCCACAACAGTCGGTCGTCGTCATCCATCACCACTGCGGTGTCCGCCGCCGCCCCCGCTTCCCGCCCCGCGGTCACGATCGCATAACGCCACGACGGTCGGCGCCCGGCCGACAGCGGACCGGACCTACAGCTGGGGCACGACCCGCAGCACCACACCGGTCACCGGGTCGATGACCACGAGCAGGCCGCCGCCGCGCGCGTACGCCGAGTTCGACAGCAACACCTCCGCCTCCGCCCCGTCGCGCGTGACCCGCGAGCCGTCGAACCCGCCCCGCCCACGGACGGCCGCGGCCGCCAACGCCACGGCGACGAGCTCCTCGTCGGTCATGCGCCGGCCGCCGATCGAGGGCAGTCGTTGGTGCGACGGCTGACCACGCGGTCGCCGGTCAGGCGGATCAACGGCAACGTCACACCCGCAACGATGGCACGACTGTCCGCCGTGGCGCGAGGCGCTCGTGGCGCGAGGCGCTTCAGACGCCGACCCAGCAGTACAGGTGCGCGCCGGAGTCCCGGGCCTCCCGGGCCAGCCAGACGAGCTGGCCGAGCAGGTCCGTCAGGGCGTCGAGGTCCTCCTGGGCGACGAGCGCACGAAGCCGCGCCCATGCTGCCGCGACCGCGGTCAGTCGCTCGGCCGTCGCCCCGGCGAGCGCGTCGCGCAGGCCGTCGTCGAGGAACAGGACCACGGTGTGGTGGCCGGGCAGGCTCGCGACGATGCGCGGGGCGTGCCCCCGGCCAATGGTCGCGTCGACGCCGGCGCCGGTCAGCAGCGCCTCGACGGCGATGAGGTCGTGCGGGTCGAGCCCTTTGAGCTCCAGGAGCAGGAGCTCGCCGTCCGGGCCGTCCTCGAGCATCGCCTCGGCCTCGTCGTCGGTGAAGGCGACGAAATAGTCGTACAGCACACTCACCGGTCGATCCTGGCAGACTTGCGGGCATCGCGGGGGCGGCCCGTCAGCGCTGGATTTCGTGCCGGGGCTGCCGGAGAATCCGGGGGGTGACAGCAGCCCCGCCGCCGGTCGCCCCGGGTGTCCCGGTGCTGGGCAACGCGTTGCGGATGATGGGCGACGTCCAGCAGTTCCTGGTGGACACGTACCGGCGGATGGGGCCGGTGTACCGGGTCCGCGCGCTGAACCAGGCCTTCGTCATCATGGCCGGCGCCGAGGCCAACAGGTTCCTGCTCGACCGTGGCGAGGCGGCGTTCACCAGCGAGGAGAGCTTCGGCGGCCTCGACCGGGAGTTCGGCATGCGGGTCCACGTGCTGCGCGGCCGGCCCCACCGGCACCTGCGCAGGATCCTCGCCACCGGCCTGTCGCGCGACCTGCTCGCCGCCCGCTGGGACCGCGTCACCGCCGAGACCGGGCGGCTCCTCGACGGCTGGGCCGGCCGGTCCACGGTGCCCGTCGTCGACGCGTGCCAGCGGCTCGCCGCGGCGCAGCTGTCGATCGCGTACACCGGGGCCAGCTCGGCCGCCCGGTTCGAGACCCTGCGGTCGGCGTTCGAGCTGGTCCTCGACGTCACCATCGCCGGGAAGTGGCCCGCCGCGACGCTGCGGTGGCCCGCGTACCGCCGGGCCCGCGCCGAGATCCACCGGTTCGCCCGGGAGGCGCTGGCCGAGCGGGCCGCGGCCGGGCCCCGCGACGGCGTCCCCGACCTGCTCGACCAGGCGCTCGCCGCGACCGACGAGGACGGTGCGCCGTACCCGCTCGACGTGCGCGCGGGCATGGCGCTGCAGGGGTACTTCGCCGGCGTCAACACGGTCGCCTACCTGTACAGCTTCATGATCGACGTGCTCGTGCGGCACCCGGACGTGCTCGCGCGGGTGACCGACGAGGTGGACGCCGCCGGCCCGCTCACCTTCGACCGGCTCCGCGACCTGCCCGCCCTGCACGGACTGGTGATGGAGACGCTGCGGGTCTACCCGCCGGCGCCCGGATCCGCCCGTACCGCGGCGGAGACCTTCGACTTCGAGGGCTTCCGCATCGAGCGGGGTCAGCGGGTCCTCGTCGCCACCTGCGTCACCCATCAGCTGCCGGAGCACTTCCCCGACCCGCACCGGTTCGACCTCGACCGGGACTTCGCCGCCGGGCGCAGAGCGGGCGTCTACGCGCCGTTCTCCGTCGGCGGCCACACGTGCCTCGGCGCCGGGATGACGCAGGTCCTCGCGGTGGCGACGGTCGCGATGCTGGTACGCCGGCTGCGCCTCACCCCGACGGCCCGGCGCCCACTGCGGATCACGGCCACGCCCGGGCCGAACCCCGGCGGGCGGTTCAAGGTCTCCGTCTCGCCGAGGGCCCTGCGTTAGCATCGACGGCCATGAGGGCGCGGGGGTTCCTTGCGGTGGTCGTGCTGTCCCTGGCCGGGGTGCTGGCCGGCTGCGTGCCGCGGCAACCGCCGGAGCCGGACAGCCGCATCGCGGCGGCGGCCGCGATCAAGGAGCTGAAGGCCGCCCGCGCCAAGGTGCCCGGCGGCTACCGGGTCGACTTCTCCGCGACATGGTGGAATCCGGAGGACGGCAGCTGGGCATGGTCGGGCACCCTGCACGGCACGGGCGGGGACTGGCAGGCGTCGAGCGAGCTGCGGTTCGCCGGGGCGCCGTACGCGCACCTCGAGTCCGTGCAGGTCGGCGACGTGCGCTACCACCGGCAGACCGGCGAGGTCAACTTCGGGCAGTGGCGGCGCTACGACGGCAGCGCCCTCGCGAACTCGTTCGTGAAGCTGCGGTACGACCCCGTCAGCAAGACCGTGACCAGCCGGGCGGTGTACCGGATGCCCGAGGTCGACGCGCTGCGGTACCTGGACGTGGCGGTCGCCGCGAAGCTCCCGCGCGCCGACCTTCCCGGCGGCGGGCACCGGTACGAGCTGCACGGCATCGAGTGGGCACCCGCGGAGCCGCTGTGGCAGCAACTCAAGGACGCCGGCATCATCAGCCCGAACGTCACCGTCGATGTCGGCGGCGACGGGCTGCCGAGCCGGGTGACGCTCACGGCGAGCGGCAGCGGGACGATGTGGCAGGTCACGGTGACGATGACGGTCCACGACATCGGCGCGGCGGTCACCGTCAGTCCACCGCCGCCGGACCAGGTGGTGCCCGGCGAGCGGTGACCGGCGGGTCCGTGGTCAGGACCGTAGCCACCCGTCGATGAGGTCGACCCGGTCGGCGAGGGTGCCGGCCGGTACGTCCACCAGCTCGAACCCGTGCTCGCGGTACGCCTGCTCGTGGAACCGCTCGAACGCGACCGACTGCTCGAAGGTGATCCGGCGCACCGCGGTCGGCGTGACGAACCCGAGGAGCCGGACGAAGAAGACCCGCCGCTGGTACGTCCCCTCCGCCGTCACCCGGTCGACCTCGCCGGCCAGGACCGGGGTCACCGGCAGGCCGAGGTAGCGGGCCAGCGCCAGTGTGCAGATCGGTGAGCGGTCGAAGACCTGGACCGCGGTGGCCGGCGGCACGGGCCGCTGCTCGCGCTCCCGCTGCAGGAGCGTGATCGCGTCGATGAACCCGGGGACGCGCCACACCTCGTCGCGGCCCGGGGCCCGCAGGCGGAGGTTGACGTCGGTCGCGGCCTCCTCGACCACGGCGTACCCGCGGTCGCGCAGTGCGGCCAGGATCGTCGTCTTGCCGGCTCCTGGCGCGCCGGTGATGATGTGCCGCCGCACGGGCTGCTCCTTTCGGGGATGGTGGCGCGCATGCTGGGCATGGCGGTGGAGGGGATGACACACCTCGCTCGACGCGGCGGCGGCCCGGTTTCCGGGCGGCGGGGCGGAGCTCGAGATGGCGTCCTCGATTGTACGACTGGCGAGAGACCTTCAGGGGCGCCCGGTGACGAACGCCCGGGCCTCCAGGATCAGGTCGAGGCTGCCGGCGGCGGGCACCCGGATCCACTCGCGCATCGGCCGGCCCGGCCGTGGTGCGCACGGCTCGCCCACGCCGGCCGCGACGAGCTGCCCGACCCGCGCCGCCGGCAGCTTCACGATCATCGCGTCGCCCGAGGTGAACGCGTAGCACCGGCCCGCCGCCCGCAGCGCGGGGGAGCGCAGCATCCGGCCCACCTCGTCGCCCGGGTGCAGCGCGAGCACCGCGTCGAAGACCATCACCGCAGGTCCCGCAGCTCGGCGAGGCGGGCGAGGCGGTGCCGGCGTTCGGCGTCCGTGGCCGGGCCCGCCAGGGACGCGGTGAGCGCCCGCACCGCCTCGGCGGGGCGGCCGGCGCGGGCCAGCAGCTCGGCGTGGACCGCGTGCCGGCGCGGGGAAGCGGGCAGCTCGGCGAGCAGGGCCAGGCCGGCCGCCGCGCCGTGCGCCTCGGCGGCCGCGACCACCCTGGCCAGGCCCGCGGCGGGGCTCGGGGCGACGGACATCAGCAGGTCGTACAGGCGCAGGATCTCCGGCCAGTCGGTGGCGGCGTACGAGGCGGCGCGGGCGTGCTCGGCGGCGATCGCGGCCTGCAGCTGGTACGCGTCGGCGCGCCGGGACGAGGCGAGCAGCGACGCGTTGAGCAGGGTGATGCCGCGGGCGATGAGCGTGGCGTCCCACCGGGAGCGGTCCTGGCGGTCGAGGGTGACCACGGCACCGGAGGCGTCCAGGCGGGCCGGGCGGCGGGCCTCGGTGAGCAGCAGCAGCGCCAGGACGGCGGCCGGGGCCGGCTGGTCGGGCAGCAGGGTGTGCAGCAGCGTGGCCAGCCGGACCGCCTCGGCGCACGCGTCGACGTCGAACGCGTCCGGGCCGTCGGCGGGCGCGTGCCCGGCGGTGTAGAGGCTGTGGATGACGCCGCAGACGGCGGGCAGCCGGTCGGGCAGCTCGTGGGCCGGCGGCACCCGGTACGGGATGTGCGCCGCGGCGATCTTCTGCCGGGCCCGGGTGAGCCGCTTCTCGGTGGCGGCCTCGGTGGTGAGCAGCACCGCGGCGATCTGGGCGGGGGACAGCCCGCACAGGGTGCGCAGCGCGAGGGCGACCTGGGTCGGCGGGGACAGCGCCGGGTGGCAGCAGGTGAAGACCAGCCGCAGCAGGTCGTCGTGGACGTCCGCGTCGGACGGCAGGTCGGTGCGGGTGAGCTCGAGCATCCTGGTGCTCTCCTCCTCCTTGCCGGGGCGGGCCTGCTCGCGGCGCAGGATGTCGATGGCCTTGCGGCGGGCGGTGACGGTGAGCCACGCGCGCGGCTGCGGCGGCACCCCGCTGACCGGCCACGTGGACAGCGCCGCGAGGACCGCCTCCTGCACGGCGTCCTGCGCGGTCTGCACGTCGCCGACGGTCCGGATGAGGGTCGCGAGGATCCGCGCGCCCTCGACCCGGACCGTGTCGGCGACGGTGTCGTGTGCGGTGGACAACGCCCGGGTCACCTGGCCGCGATGACCGGGCGGACCTCGACGGCGCCGCCCCACGCCGCCGGGATCCGCGCGGCGGTCGCGACCGCCTCGTCCAGGTCGGCGGCCTCGATCAGGTAGTAGCCGGTCAGGGCCTCCTTGGTCTCCGCGTACGGGCCGTCGGTCGTGACGATCTTCCCGCCGCGGGCGCCCTCGACGCGGACCACGGTGGCGGTGGCGGTGGGGTGCAGCACGGCGCTGGCCCGCAGGCGGTCGGCGTGCTCCTGGGCGAACTCGCGGTACTCGGCGAGCTCCGCGGCGTGCTCGGGGTCCCGCCAGTCGACGTCGGCGGTGTAGGTGAGGGCGAGATACTGCGGCATCGGACGGCTCCTTCCGGGGACCAGGATGATCCTCCAACCTGGGAACGATCGGCGGCGGCCGGAAAAGGACATCGCCGGGGCCGCGTTGGCAGAAAGTTCGAAGGTGATTCTCAGGAATCGCCGTTACGTTGAGGTATGCGCCCGAGCGGGAGGCCCCCGGAGGCACCACGCGACCTGCAGGTCGAATTCGAGCCCCAGGGCGACGTGCTCGCCCAGGGCGAGCCGAGCCGCCCGCCGCGGCGGTGGCCGGCGCACGGACCGTCGCGGCGCAACCTGCTGCTCGGCGTCGCCGTCGTGCTGGCCCTGATCCTCACCGCGTTCGTCGCCTTCCGCGCCGGATCCAGCGGCTCCCGGCCGGCGTCCGCGCGCCCGTCGGCGTCACCGTCGCCGTCGGCGTCCGCGCCGACGATCGCGCAGATCTACGCGGCGGTCGCGCCGTCGGTCGTGACGATCCAGGCCGTCGACGGCGACAAGGTCACCGCGACCGGCACCGGCGTCGTCGCCAGCGCCCAGGGGATCATCCTGACCGCCTTCCACGTGGTGCGCGGCGCCGCCGCCGTCCGGGTCGTGTTCGCCGACGGCACCCAGGCCGGCGCGAAGGTCGCCCAGTCCGACCCAGCGCTCGACATCGCCGCGCTCGCCCCGGAGGGCCTGCCCGACGTGCTCGTCCCGGCCGTCATCGGCAACTCCGGCCGGCTCGCCGTCGGCAACACCGTGATCGCCATCGGTAACCAGCTCGGGCTGACCAGCAGCGCGACCGCCGGGGTCGTGTCGGGGCTGGACCGCACCGCGACGAACCCCGACGGCACCAAGCTCACCGGCCTCATCCAGTTCGACGCCGCGGTCAACCCGGGCAGCTCCGGCGGGCCGCTCGTCAACGCCAAGGGCGAGACGATCGCGATCGTCGTGGCCCTGGCCAACCCGACCGCCGCCGGCACGTTCGTCGGCGTCGGCTTCGCCGTGCCGATCGGTGCCGCCCTCGGCGCCGGCGGCGGCGACCAGGCACCGCAGCAGTAAGCACCCGCTCGCAGACGTAAGGACGATACGTGGACACACCATCCGAAAGTGGCATCACCGGCGCCGTCGAGCAGGTCCTGTACGAGGTGAAGAAGACCATCGTCGGGCAGGACGCGCTGCTGGAGCGGCTCATGGTCGCGCTGCTGTCCCGCGGGCACATCCTCGTCGAGGGCGTCCCGGGCCTGGCCAAGACCCTGGCGGTGAAGGCCCTCGCGGCGGCGATCGGCGGGCAGTTCCACCGCGTGCAGTTCACCCCGGACCTGGTGCCGGCCGACATCGTCGGCACCCGGGTGTACCACCAGAGCAGCGGCGAGTTCCAGGTGTCGCTCGGCCCGGTCTTCACCAACCTGCTGCTCGCCGACGAGATCAACCGCGCCCCGGCGAAGGTGCAGAGCGCGCTGCTGGAGGTGATGCAGGAGCAGCAGGTGACGATCGGCCGGGAGACGCACCACATCCCGCGGCCGTTCCTGGTCATGGCGACCCAGAACCCGATCGAGTCCGAGGGCACGTATCCGCTGCCCGAGGCGCAGGTCGACCGGTTCATGATGAAGGTGGTCGTCGGGTATCCGAGCCCGACGGAGGAGTACGTGATCGTCGAGCGGGCCATCACCCCGGCGCCGCTGCTGCAGGCGATCGTCGACCCGGAGCGGCTCATCCGGATGCAGGCCGAGGTCGAGCAGGTCTACGTCGACCCGGCGCTCATCGAGTACTCGGTCCGGCTGGCCAACGCCACCCGCCGCCCGGAGGAGGTCGGGCAGGGTGACCTGGCGCGGTACGTCAGCTTCGGCGCCAGCCCCCGCGCGTCGATCAACCTGGTGCTCGCCGCGCGGGCCCTGGCGTTCATCCGCGGCCGCGACTACGTGATCCCGCGCGACCTCACCGAGCTGGCCCTCGACGTGTTCCGGCACCGCCTGGTGCTGTCCTACGAGGCGCTGTCCGACGACGTCACCGCCGACACGATCCTCACCCGGGTCATGGCGGCGCTGCCGGTGCCGGCGCCGGTGCGCAGCGGAAGCCGCTGACCCGTGGCGAGCGCACCCGACCGGCTGCTGCGCCGCCTGGAGTGGCAGGTGATCCGCCGCCTCGACGGGCAGCTGCAGGGCGCCTACCGCACCGTGTTCCGCGGTTCCGGCATCGACTTCGCCGACCTGCGCGAGTACACGCCTGAGGACGACGTGCGGCACATCGACTGGAACGTGACGGCGCGCCTCGACGAGCCGTACGTGCGGCAGTACACCGAGGACCGCGAGCTCACCGCATGGCTGGTGCTGGACCTGTCGGCGTCGATGCGCTTCGGCGGCGCCGGGCAGGCCGGCCGGGGCAAGGACGGCCTGCTCACCGAGCTGGCCGTGTGCCTGGCCCGGCTCTTCACGCAGGGCGGCAACCGGATCGGCGCGGTGCTGTACGACAACGGCCTGCAGCGGGTCGTGCCGCCCCGCACCGGCCGCACCCACGTGCTGCGCATCGCCCACGAGATCGACAAGGCGACGCGGGCCGCGGCAGCCCTGCGCGGCAAGCCGGGCGGCGCCGCCACCGACGTGGACGCGATGCTGCGGCTGGCCGCCGCCCAGGCCCGCCGGCGCGGCCTGATCTTCGTCATCTCCGACTTCCTCAGCGGCGACACGGTGAACTGGCAGGACGCGCTGTCCCGGCTCACCCACCGGCACGAGGTCGTCGCGGTCCGGGTCGTCGACCCGATGGAGCTGGACCTGCCGGACCTGGGCCTGGTCCTCGTCGAGGACGCCGAGACCGGCGAGCAGGTGCTGGTGGACACCAGCGACCCGCTGTTCCAGCAGCGGCTGCGGGAGGAGGTCGACGGCCGGGAGGCCGCCGTCGCCGCGGCGATGCGCCGCTCCAGGGTGACCGCGCACCGCGTCACCACCGACCAGGACCCGCTGCTCGCCCTGGTGGAGATGGTCCGCTGGTCGAAACGGCGGCGGGCATGAGCGGCCCGCAGCGGAGCGAGGAGCCGCGATGTATGGGCTCAGGGTGGAGCTCAGGCCGGCGCCGGAGCGCAGCGGAGGTGACGGCATGAGTGTTCAACATCCGTATCTGCTCGTTGTCGGTGCGCTCATCGCAACAGCGGTGGCCGTGGGGTACTGGTGGCTGCAGCGGCAACGCGCGCAGGCCCTCGCGACCGCGGGGCTGGCGACCACGAACCGGGACCGGCTGCGGCGGCACCTGCCGCCGGTGCTGTTCCTGGCCGCGCTCACCCTGCTGCTGCTGTCCGTGGCCCGCCCGCAGGCCGACCTCCCCGTCGCCAGGGCCGCCGGCACCGTCATCCTCGCCTTCGACGTGTCCAACAGCATGGCCGCCAAGGACGTCGCGCCGTCCAGGCTCGCCGCCGCCCAGGCCGCCGCCGTCGAGTTCGCCGAGGCCCAGCCCGACAGCGTCAGCATCGGCGTGGTCGCCTTCGACGAGGGCGCGCTCACCACCCAGCAGCCGTCCGACGACCGGGCCGCGACCGTCGCCGCGATCAAACGGCTCCAGATCAACGGCGGCACCTCCATCGGCCAGGCCATCCTCGCCGCGCTCACCGTCATCGCCGGCAAACCGGCCGCGCTGCCGCAGGACGGCCAGCCCGCCGCCGACCTCGGGTACTGGGGCAACGCCACGATCGTGCTGCTGTCCGACGGCGAGGACACCGGCGGGCCCGACGCCGTCGCCGCCGCCCAGCTCGCCGCGACCGCCGGCGTGCACATCGAGACCGTCGGCGTCGGCACCGTCGACGGCGCCACCGTCGAGGTCGACGGCTTCCAGGTCGCCACGTCACTGGACGAGGAGCTGCTGACCGAGGTCGCGACGACCACCACCGGCTCGTACCACCGCGCCGAGAACGCCGAGGCGCTGCACGACGTGTACGACTCGCTCGACCTGCGGCTCACCACCAAGGTGAAGCCGGTCGAGCTGACGGGCGCCGCCGCGTTGACCGCCGTGCTGCTGCTCACCATCGGGGGAGTACTGATGACCACCTGGTTCGGACGGATCCTCTGATGTCGCTGCACTGGCCGTGGGCCCTCGTCGCGCTGCTGGCGTTCCCGTTGCTGCTCGCCGTGCGCTGGTGGACGCGCCGCCGGCGCCGCCGCGCGGCCGTCCAGCTGCCCAGCGTCGCCCTCATCCGGGCGGCGCTGCCCGGGCGCACCTCGTGGAAACGGCGGATACCGCTGTGGCTGTTCGCGGCCGGTCTGCTCGTCACCGGCACCGCCGCGGCCCGCCCGGAGGCGTCGGTCGTCGTGCCCGACAGCGCCGCCACGATCATCCTGGCGATGGACGTGTCCGGCTCGATGTGCTCCACCGACGTGGCACCGAACCGGCTGACCGCCGCCCAGAAGGCGGCCCGCGAGTTCATCAAGGACCACGACGGCAACCAGAAGATCGGCCTGGTCGCGTTCTCCGGCATCGCCGGGCTGATCGTGCCGCCGACGACCGACAGCAGGCAGCTGCTGGAGGCGATCGACGGGCTGCGCACGTCCCGCGGCACCGCGATCGGCCTGGCCATCCTCGCCTCCATCGACGCGATCGCCGAGATCAACCCCGACGTCGCGCCGACCGGGGTCGAGGTCCCCGACGACGGCACCGCCACCGGCGAGTACGAGCCTGACACGATCGTGGTGCTCACCGACGGGCGCAACACCGACGGCGTCGACCCGATGACGGCCGCGGCCGCCGCGGAGGCCCGGCGCCTGCGGGTGTACACGATCGGCTTCGGCACCGAAACCCCGTCGCCGATGGTCTGCTCCAGCGACCAGATCAGCGGCGGCAGCCAGTTCCGCGGCGGCCCGGGCGGGCCGTTCGGCGGGCCGGGCGGCGGCCAGTTCGGCGGTCGTGGCCGGTTCCAGGACATGGACGAGGGCACCCTGACGAAGGTCGCCGAGACCACCGGCGGCAAGTACTTCAAGGCCGAGGACGCCGAGTCCCTCGGTGACGTGCTGCGCGACCTGCCCAGCCAGGTGACCCTGCAGCGCCGCAAGACGGAGCTGACGTCCTGGTTCGCGCTGGTCGGCGCGGCGCTGGTGCTGGTGGCGGTCGGCCTGTCGCAGTGGTGGAACCGGACCCGCCTCCCGGCGGTCGCCCGGCCGCCCGCGCCACGCCAGGGCGGGACGGTCCCGTAGCGGCGGTCGCGGCGGTACGCTGTCGCCTCGCGTACCCGCCGGACGCCGTAGGGAAGTGTGGGCATGGCCCGTCGCCGTATCTCGCCGCGCCGCTGGCGCCCGCCGGTCGCGGCGCCCGACGCCGGCCCGACCGCGCCGTTCGTCGTCGAGCGGCGGCTGGCGACCGGCGGGCGCGGCCCTGAGGACGTCAGGTTCGACGCGCACGGTTACGTCGTCACCGGCACCGCCGACGGCCGCGTCGTGCGCCTCGGCCCCGGCGGCGGGCGCGTCGTGGCCGCCGAGACGGGCGGCCGGCCGCTGGGCGTCCTGCCCTGCCCCGACGGCGGCGTCCTGGTCTGCGACCACGACCGGGGGCTGCTGCGGGTGGCGCCGGACGGCACCGTCGAGGTGCTCGTGGACACCGTCGACGGCGAGCCGCTGACGTTCGCCAGCAACGTCGTGCAGGGCCCCGACGGCACCATCTGGTTCACCACGTCGACGCGCCGCTGGGACCTGCAGCACCACCTCGGCGACATGTTCGAGCACACCTGCACCGGCCGGCTGGTCCGCCGCGACCCCGACGGCACCGTCACCACCCTGCTGTCGGACCTGAAGTTCGCCAACGGCCTGGTCCTCGCCCCCGACGGCACGCACCTGCTGTTCGCCGAGACCGCCGGGTACCGCATCCGCCGGTACTGGCTCACCGGTCCGCGCGCCGGCAGCACCGAACCACTGGTGGAGAACCTCGCCGGCTTCCCCGACAACATGAGCCTGGGCAGCGACGGCCTGCTGTGGGTGGCGATCGCCGCACCCCGCAACGCCCTGCTCGACCGCCTGCTGCCGCTGCCGGGCGTGCTGCGCCTGCTGGTGTGGAACCTGCCGGCGGCGCTGCGCCCGAAGGCCGCCCCGGTCGCCTGGGTGATGGCGTTCGACCTCGACGGCCGCCGCGTGCACGACCTGCGCACCAGCGACGGCTCCTACGGCTTCGTCACCTCGGTCACCGAACGCGACGGCACCGTCATCGCCGGCAGCCTCACCGAACCGGACGTCGCGGTGCTGTCCCGCCCGTAACCCCGCCGCCCCCGCCGGCGTCGGTCAGCAGCTCGTCGAGGGCGCGGTGCCCGTCTGGGTCGTCGGGGTCGTCGGCGCAGGTGGTGAGGGTCTTCCACAGCGACCCAGCCGGAGCCATCTCAGGCGGCGGGGCGGGCGTAGACCTGTTTCGGGATCGTGTAAGCGAGGTCGACCGCGGTCTCGACCGCCTCGTCGAGGTCCAGGTGGTGGCGGGCGACGAGGTCGGCGAGGTGGCCGGCGTCGATGCGCCGGGCGAGGTCGTGCCGGGCCGGGATGGAGGCGAACGCGCGGGTGTCGTCGACGAAGCCGGCGGTGTTGTAGAAGCCGGCCGTCTCGGTGACCGCGGACCGGAACCGGCGCAGGCCCTCGGGGCTGTCCAGGAACCACCAGGGCGCGCCGAGGCGCACCGCGGGGTAGACCCCGGCCAGGGGCGCCAGCTCGCGGCTGTAGACGGTCTCGTCGACGGTGAAGAGGATGAGCCGCAGCGCCGGGTGGCGGCCGAACGCCTGCAGCAGCGGGCGCAGCGACCGGGTGAACTCGGCGGCGACCGGGATGTCGAAGCCGCGGTCGGGGCCGTAGCGCCGGTGCGCCTCGTCGTGGTGGTCGCGCAGCACGCCGGGGTGCAGCTGCATGACGAGCCCGTCCTCGCAGGACATCGCCGCCATCTGGTAGAGCATGTGCCCGGCGAACGCGGCGGCCTCCGCCGCCGTGACCCGGCCGGCGAGCGCGGCGGCGTAGATGCGGCGGGCGTCGGCGTCGCCGAGCGGGGTGGTGTCGGCGGACTCGTGGCCGTGGTCGGTGGCGAGGGCACCCGCCGCGATGAACGCCCGCCGCCTGGCCCGCAGCGCCTCGAGGTAGCCGTCGTAGTCGTCGGTGGGGGTGTCGGCGCGTTTGGCGAGCGCGGCCACGTCGGCGGTCCAGGACGGGCGGTCGAGGTGGACGAGCGCGTCGGGGCGGAACGTGGGGATGACCCGCTCGCCCCAGCCGTCGGCGGCGAGGCGGGCGTGCGCGCCGAGGTCGTCCAGGGGCGAGTCGGTGGTGGCGAGGACCTCGATGCCGAAGCGCTCGAACAGCGCCCGCGGCCGGAACTCCGGCCGGGCGAGGCGGGCGGACAGCTCGTCGTAGAGCCGGTCGGCGGTCTGCGCCGACGGGACGGTGTCGACGCCGAAGACCTCGACCAGCTCGTGGGTCAGCCAGTACCGCGACGGGGTGCCCCGGAACAGCCGCCAGTTGGCGCAGAAGGTGCGCCAGACCGCCCGCGAGGCCGCGGCGCCCGCGCCGACGCCGAGCGCCTCGAGCGGCACGCCCGCCGAGTGCACCAGCCGGGTCACGTAGTGGTCCGGGGTGATCAGCAGGGCGGCCGGGTCGCCGAACGGCGGGTCGTCGGCCAGCAGCGCGGCGTCGACGTGGCCGTGCATGCAGACCAGCGGCAGGTCGCGGGTCGCGGCGTACACGGTGCGGGCGAGCTGCCGGGTGACGGGGTCCGGCGGGAAGGTCCGGTCGGGGTCGAGGTGGAGCTGCGGCACCGTGAAGGCTCCTCTGCGGTCGATCCCACAAACGTTCTCATCACTGTGTGCCGATGATTCCCGCTCGTCAAGAGCACCTTCGAAGAATCTCTTGACATCATCGTGCAAACGATTTCAGACTGGCTCGCACCACCCCGACCCCAGGGAGCGTGCTCGATGCCGGTGACGATCAAGGACGTCGCACGTGCGGCGGGCGTGTCACCGTCGACGGTGAGCCGCGCCCTGACCACGCCCGCCCTCGTCCAGGCCGAGACCAGGCTCAGGGTCGAGCGGGCAGCCGCCGAGCTGGGCTATCAGCCCAACCGGGCGGCCCGCGGCCTGATCACGGGCCGCACCGGCAACATCGGCCTGATCGTGCCCGACCTCACCAACCCGTTCTTCCCCGGCGTCGTCAAGGGCGTGCAGAGCCGCGCCCGCGAGTCGGACTTCTCCGTCTTCCTCGCCGACACCGACGAGGACCCGACGGCGGAGGCCGGTCTCGTGCGGGCGCTCAGCAAGCAGGTCGACGGGATCGTGCTCTGCTCACCCCGCATGACCGAGGAGGATCTGCGCGCCGTCGCCGGCGAGACCCCGATCGTCATGCTCAACCGCCGGGTCGGCCAGATCCCGGCGATCACCATCGACAACGTCGACGGCATCCGGCAGGCCGTCGCGCACCTCGCCGCCCTCGGCCACCGGCGCGTCGCGTACGTCGCCGGGCCCCGGCTGTCGTGGTCCAACCGCGAGCGCGCCCGGGCGCTGCGGTCGGTGACCGCCGGCAGCGGGATCGACCTGGTCGAGATCGGCAACTTCGCTCCCCAGTTCGCCGGCGGGGTCGCCGCCGCCGACCAGGTGCTCGCCGCCGGCGTCACCGCGGTCGTCGCCTACAACGACCTCGTCGCGCTCGGCCTGCTCAACTGGTTCGCCACCCGCGGTGTCAAGGTGCCCGAGGCCATCAGCGTCATGGGTTTCGACGACATCGTGCTGTCCCAGATGGTCAGCCCCTCGCTGACCACCGTCGCCCAACCGCAGGAGACGATCGGCCGGGCCGGCGTCGACATGTTGCTGCAGCTCCTCGAAGACCCCGACCGCGCGGCCGTCGCGCGGCGCGAGCTCCCCTCACAGCTCATGGTCCGCCACTCCACGGGCCACCCACCCACCACCTGAGCGTGTCAAGAAGGGAACCGCCATGTCCCTCTCCCGTAGACATTTCGCCTCACTGCTCGTGCTCACCCTCGCCGCCGGCTGCGGCGCGCCGACCAAGTCGAACCCGGCCGCCACCGCCAACAGCGGCGTGCCGCTGGGGCCCGCCTCGGCGGTGACGCTGAACATCCTCGACGTCGCCGGCAACCTGCAGCTCACCCAGGGCATGATCGACGACTTCGTGGCCGCGCACGCCGACACGATCAGCAAGGTCACCTACTCCAAGGCGACCGCGCCGGAGCTGGCGCCGAAGGTCAAGGCCCAGCAGAACGCCGGCCGGGTCGACATCGACCTGGTCCTCACCGGCGTCGACGGCCTCGCCGCCGGTGTCGAGCAGGGGCTCTGGCAGCAGTTGCTGCCGGCGTACGCCTCGCGCCTGCCCGGCATGAACAGCTACCTGCCCGGCGC
Organism: Dactylosporangium aurantiacum; assembly: GCF_000716715.1. GTDB lineage: Bacteria > Actinomycetota > Actinomycetes > Mycobacteriales > Micromonosporaceae > Dactylosporangium > Dactylosporangium aurantiacum. The sequence goes on from NZ_JNYJ01000009.1 coordinate 236,703, forward strand.
CGCCGCCATGCAGAAGCTCGCCGGGGACTTCGGCGTCACCGTCACCTACTACCCGTCCGGGCCGCTCATCGAGTACCTGCCGGCCAAGGTGCCGAACCCGCCGAAGAGCGCCGACGAGCTGCTCGCCTACGCCAAGGCCAACCCCGGCGCGGTGCAGTACGCCCGGCCGGCGAACTCCGGCCCGGGCCGCACGTTCCTCATGGGGCTGCCGTACCTGCTCGGCGACAAGGACCCGAAGGACCCGATCAACGGCTGGGAGAAGACCTGGGCGTACCTGACCGAGCTGAACAAGTACGTGGAGCTGTACCCGTCCTCCACCAGCGAGACGATGAAGTCCCTCGCCAACGGCTCGGCGAAGATCATCGCCACGACGACCGGCTGGGACATCAACCCGCGCGTCCTCGGCCAGGTGCCGAAGGAGGCGAAGATCGGCTCCCTCAACGGCTTCCACTGGGTCACCGACGCCCACTACGCCGTCGTGCCCAAGGGCGTCTCGGTCGACAAGCAGGCCGCGATCCTGCTGCTCCTGCAGCACATGCTCACCCCGCAGCAGCAGGCCAAGGCCTACGACAAGGGCTACTTCTACCCGGGCCCGGCGGTCAAGGACGTGCCGCTGTCGATGGCGCCCGCCGACAGCCAGAAGGCCATCACCGACTACGGCCGGCCCGAGTACGAGCAGCTCATCGCCGGTAACCCGCTGGAGGTGCCACTGGACGCGAAGGCCCTCGTCGCCGCGTTCGACAAGTGGGACCGCGAGATCGGTGGCGCGAAGGTGAAGAAGTGACCTTCAAGCAGCTGCGGCTGGAGGGCGTCACCCGCCGCTTCGGCGGCCACGACGCCCTCGTCGACCTCGACCTGACGATCGAGCGGGGCGAGTTCATCGCCCTGCTCGGCCCGTCCGGCTGCGGCAAGTCGACCGCGCTCAACTGCCTCGCCGGGCTGCTGCCGCTCACCGCCGGCCGCATCTGGCAGGACGACACCCGCCTGGACACGCTGCTGCCGGAGAAGCGCGGCTTCGGCATGGTGTTCCAGAACTACGCGTTGTTCCCGCACCTGACGGTGGCGAAGAACGTCGCCTTCGGCCTGCAGATGCGCCGGCTGCCCAGTGCCGAGATCCGCCGCCGCACCGACGAGGCGATCGCCCTGGTGCACCTGGAGGAGCAGGCCCGCAAGCTGCCCGGCCAGCTGTCCGGCGGCCAGCAGCAGCGGGTCGCGATCGCCCGCGCCGTGGTGCTGGAGCCGTCGCTGGTGCTCATGGACGAGCCACTGTCCAATCTGGACGCGAAGCTGCGGCTGGAGATGCGCACCGAGATCCGCCGGCTGCACCAGGCGCTCGGCCTCACCACCGTGTACGTGACCCACGACCAGGAGGAGGCGCTGTCCATGGCCGACCGCCTCGTCGTGCTGCGCAACGGCCGGGTCCAGCAGGTCGGCACCCCGGAGCAGCTGCACACGCAGCCGGCGAACCGGCACGTCGCCGACTTCATGGGCTTCCGCAACCTGCTGCCGATGACGGTCACCGCGCGGACCGGCGACGAGGTGCGGGTGGAGGGCGGCGGGCTGGCGTTGACCGGCACCGCGGTCGGCGCCGTGCGCGACGGTGACGCCGTGGTCGCCGGGGTCCGGCCGGAGTCGCTGCGCCTCGCCGAGGACGGCTTCCCCGCCACCGTCGAGGTCGTGGAGTACCAGGGCCGCGAGGTCGCCGTCGAGGTCGTCACCGACGCCGGGCAGCGGCTGCACCTGCGCACCGCCGACCGGCCCGCCCCCGGCGACCAGGTCCGCCTCGGCGTGGACCCGGCCGCGCTGCTGGTGTTCCCCCAGGGGGACGCCTGATGGCCGCCGTCACGCACGGCCGGGTCGCGCTGCGGCACCGGCTCGCCGAGCGCGGCATCGACCGGCAGCTGCTGCTGCTCGGCCCGGCGCTGCTGTTCGTCGCCACCCTGTTCGTCTACCCGTTCTTCTACGGCATCGGGCTGTCGTTCCAACCCGAGCAGGGCGGCCCGTTCGCCGCCTACCGGTCGTTCTTCAGCGACGCGTACGAGCGCGGCACGCTCACCACCACGCTCGGCCTGTCGCTGCCGGTGGCGCTGCTCAACGTCGGTGCCTCCGTGCCGATCGCCTACCGGATGCGGGGCCGGTTCCGCGGCAAGCGGCTGCTCACCACCCTCCTGGTCGTGCCGATCACGCTCGGCACCGTGCTCACCGCGCAGGGGCTGCTGAACTTCCTCGGCCCCACCGGCTGGTTCAACCGCACCCTCATGGCCGCCGGCCTGGTCGACGAGCCGCTGCGGCTCACCCACAACTACTGGGGCGTGTTCTTCTCCCTCGTCATCACCGGGTTCCCGTTCGCGTTCCTGCTGGTGCTGTCGTACCTGTCGGGGATCGACCCGACCCTGGAGAAGGCCGCGGCGACCCTCGGCGCCGGCTGGGCGCAACGCTTCCGGCGCATCACCCTGCCGCTGCTCGCACCCGGCCTGGCGACCACGTTCTGCCTGACGTTCGTGCTCGCGTTCAGCGTGTTCCCCTCCGCCGTCCTCGTCGGCGACCCGGCGGGGGAGACCAGGGTCATCTCCATCGCCGCCTGGCACGCCGGCTACGAGCAGTACGACTACCCGAAGGCGTCGGCGATCGCGGTCGTCATGGGCCTCGTCGAGCTCGCCGTCATCGCCGCGGTCCTCGGCTGGCGGTCGCTGCTGTACACCGGATCCACCGGAGGCAAAGGATGAAGACAGGCGCCCTCGTGGTGTGGGGTGTGGTGGCGTTCTTCTTCGTCAACCTCCTCGGTGTCGTCGGCTCCGTCGTGGTCAGCTCGTTCGGCACCACCTGGTTCGACACGTGGCTGCCGCAGGGCGCCACCGGCCAGTGGTACGGCGAGGCGTGGCGCGACTTCGGGCTGCTGCCGGTGCTCGTCACCACCCTGGAGGTGTCCGCGCTCGTCGTCGGCATCTCCGTGCTCATCGGCGTGCCCGCCTCCTACGTGCTGGCCCGCCGCGCGTTCCCCGGCCGGCGCGCCCTGTACCTGCTGTTCCTGCTGCCGATCCTGATGCCGCCGATCACCTACGGCATCCCGCTGGCGACCGTGCTGTACAAGTACGGGTTCGCCGGGCACCTGACCGGGGTGGTCCTGGCGAACCTGGTGCCGTCGGTGCCGTTCGTCATCCTCACCATGACCCCGTTCATCGAGCAGATCGACCCGGCGATCGAACGCGCCGCCCGCATGTGCGGCGCCGGCACCCGCCAGGTCTTCGTGCGCATCCTCGCGCCGCTGCTGGTGCCCGGCATGCTCGCCGCGTCGATCCTGGTGCTGGTGCGCACCGTCGGCATGTTCGAGCTGACGTTCCTGACCGCCGGGCCCGACTCGCAGACCCTCGTCGTCGCGCTGTACAACTCGATGTCCGCCGCCGGAATCCGCGCGCAGCAGTCGGTGGACGCCATGGCCGTCATCTACACCGGCACCATGCTGGTGCTGCTCGTGGTGGCGCTGCGCCTGGTCAACCCGACCCAGCTCGTCGCCCGGGTCAAGGAGGAGGACCCCGCATGAGGATCGCCGAGGCCCGGGTGATCGTCACCTGCCCGGACCGCAACTTCGTCACCCTGAAGATCGTCACCGACGAGGGGGTCACCGGCGTCGGCGACGCCACCCTCAACGGCCGCGAGCTGGCCGTCGCCAGCTACCTCACCGACCACGTCGTGCCGCAGCTCATCGGCCGCGACCCGACCCGCATCGAGGACACCTGGCAGTACCTGTACAAGGGCGCCTACTGGCGGCGCGGCCCGGTCACGATGAGCGCCATCGCGGCCGTGGACACCGCGCTGTGGGACATCCTCGGCAAGCTCGCCGGCCTGCCCGTGTACAAGCTCATCGGCGGCCGCTCCCGCGAGGGCGTCACCGTGTACGGCCACGCCAACGGCACCACCGTGGACGAGGCGGTCGCCGAGGTCGCCCGGTACGTGGACCTCGGCTACCGCGCGGTGCGGGTGCAGACCGGCGTGCCCGGCCTGGCCAGCACCTACGGCGTCTCCGGCGACAAGATGTACTACGAGCCCGCCGAGGCCGCCCTGCCCACCGAGAACGTCTGGTCCACCGAACGCTACCTGCACCACGTGCCGTCGGTGTTCGCCCGCGTCCGCGACGAGTTCGGGCCCACTCTGAAGCTGCTGCACGACGTGCACCACCGGCTCACCCCGATCGAGGCCGCCCGGCTCGGCAAGGCCCTCGAACCGTACGCGCTCACCTGGATCGAGGACCCCGTCCCGGCCGAGCTGCAGGAGGGCTTCCGCCTCATCCGCCAGCACACCACCACCCCCATCGCCGTCGGCGAGGTGTTCAACACCGTCTGGGACTGCGAGCAGCTCATCCGCGAGCAGCTCATCGACTACATCCGGGCCACCGTCGTGCACGCCGGCGGCATCACCCACCTGCGGCGCATCTTCGACCTCGCCGCCCTGCACCACGTGCGGTCCGGCTCGCACGGCGCGACCGACCTGTCCCCGGTGTGCATGGCCGCCGCGCTGCACGTCGACGTGGCCATCCCCAACTTCGGGCTGCAGGAGTACATGCGGCACACCGAGGCCACCGACGCGGTCTTCCCGCACGGGTACCACTTCGACGGCGGTTACCTGCACCCGTCCGAGACACCGGGGCTCGGCGTCGACATCGACGAGGAGCTCGCCGCGCAGTACCCGTACCGGCCGGCGTCGCTGCCGGTGAACCGCCTCGAGGACGGGACGATGCACAGTTGGTGACCCGACTCTCCCGCGCGGTGCTGCCCACCCTCCGTGGCGTGCGCATCCCCGCCTACGATCCCGCGGGCATCACCGTCGGCATCGTGCACCTCGGGGTCGGCGCGTTCCACCGGGCGCACCAGGCGGTGTATACCGACGCCGTGCTCGCCGCGGACCCGACCTGGGGCATCAGCGGCTACACGCAGCGCTCCGCCGCCGTGCGGGACCGGCTCGCCCCGCAGGACGGGTTGTACACGGTGCTGGAACGCGGCGCCGGCGCAGGGCCGCCGCACGTCGTCGGCGCGCTGCGCGAGATCCGCGGGCCGGAGGAGGACGGCGGTCCGGCGGCGCGGATCGCCGACCCGCGCGTGCGGCTGGTCACGCTCACCGTCACCGAGAAGGGCTACCGGCCCGACGCGCCCACCGTCGGCCGGCTCGTCGCCGGCCTGGACGCGCGCCGCCGCGCGGACGCCGGGCCGGTCAGCGTCCTGTCGTGCGACAACCTCCCCGCCAACGGCGCCACCCTGCGCGGCCTTGTCGCGGACCGCTGCGCCGCCCTGCCCGACGGCGAGCGGCTGCTCGACTGGATCACCACGTCGGTGGCGTTCCCGTCGTGCGTCGTGGACCGGATCGTGCCGGCGACCACGCCCGCGGACCTGGCCGCGGCGGCCTCCGCGCTCGGGGTCGCCGACGAGGGCGCCGTCGTCGCCGAGCCTTTCACCCAGTGGGTGATCGAGGACGCGTTCGCCGCCGGCCGGCCCGACTGGGCCGCGACGTTCACCGCGGACGTCGCGCCGTACGAGGCCGCGAAGCTGCGGCTGCTCAACGCGACACACTCGCTGCTGGCCTACACCGGGGCCCTAGCCGGGCACGACACGATCGCGGCCGCGATGACCGACCCCGCGCTCGCCGAGACGGCGTACCGGTTCATGACCGAGGACGCCGTGCCGACCCTCACCCTGCCGCCCGGCTTCGACCTCGGCGGCTACCAGGACACGATCCTGCGCCGCTTCGCCGACCCGGCGCTCGGTCACCGCACCGCGCAGGTCGCCGCCGACGGCTCGCTGAAACTGCCGATCCGCCTGCTCGGCACCGCCCGCGACCGGCTCGCCGCCGGCGCCACTCCACAGTGGACGGCCCTCGCCGTCGCCGCGTGGATGGTGTACGTCGCCACCCGCCAACCCCTCGACGATCCCATCGCCGGCACGCTCGCCGCCGCCACCGCCGGTTACAGCACCCCCGCGTCACTCGTCGACCCGCTGCTGGAGCTGCTGCCCCCGGTACCCTACCCCGCCTGGCGCGACATGCTCCTCGCACACACCGCACGCCTGCTGCACGACAGATGAACACGGCACCTCACCGCCGCCCAAGCCGGGCGGCGCGTACCGCCATACGTCCCGAAAGGGAGTGACAATGCCCAGAACACTCGCCTGGCTCGTCGCGGCCGTCATGGTCGTGGCGGCCAACGTGGTCGCGGCGCCCGGCGCGTCCGCAGCCACGTACACCCCACCCGCGCTACGGCAGCGGGTCGACCTCAACAGCGGCTGGCGCTTCACGAAGGGTGACGTCGCCGGCGCCGAGGCCCCCGCGTTCAACGACGGCGGCTGGCAGCAGCTGTCCGTCCCGCACACCTGGAACGCCGCCGACGGCGCCGACGGCGGCAACAACTACTACCGCGGCGTCGGCTGGTACCGCCGCCACTACACGGTCCCGGCGTCCTTCGCCGGCAAGATGCTGTTCCTGCAGTTCGCCGGCGTCAACCAGGTCGCCGAGGTGTGGGTCAACGGCACCTACCTCGGCCGGCACGCCGGCGGCTACTCCCGCTTCCGTTTCGGCGCCACGTCGGCGCTCAAGGTCGGGCAGGACAACGTCATCGCGGTCAAGGTGACCAACGCCAACAACGCCGACATCCCGCCGCTGTCGGCCGACTACACGTTCTACGGCGGCATCTACCGCAACGTCAGCCTGCAGGTCGTCGACCCGCTCGCGGTGCGGATGCTGGACTCCGCCGGGCCCGGCGTCTACCTGCGGCAGCGGTCCGTCACCGCCGCCTCGGCGACCGTCGACGTGACCACGAAACTGTTCAACAACAACACCTCCAGCCGCTCCGTCGTGGTGCGGACGGTCATCACCGACGCCACCGGCACCGTCGTCGCCGACGCGTCGCTGCCCGCCCGCACGGTGGCCGCGAACGCCGGCGTCGACGTCGTGCAGAGCGTCACCATCGCCAACCCGCACCGCTGGGACGGGCTCGCCGACCCGTACCTGTACAAGGCGAACGTCGAGATCAGCTCCGGCGGCCAGGTCACCGACGTGGTCACCGAACCCCTCGGCCTGCGCACCTTCGGCGTGGACGCCAACAGCGGCTTCACCCTCAACGGGCGCCCGTACGACCTGCACGGCGTCAACCTGCACCAGGACCGCGCCGGGGTCGGCTGGGCCGTCGACGACACCCAGCACACCCAGGACTTCGACCTGATCCGGGAGATCGGGGCGAGCACCGTACGGATGGCGCACTACCAGCACGACCAGAAGGACTACAACCTCGCCGACGAGCGCGGCCTGGTCGTCTGGGCGGAGATCCCGCTGGTGAACGACACGACCGACTCCGCGGCGTTCACCGCCAACGCCCGCCAGCAGCTCACCGAGCTGATCCGGCAGAACTACAACCACCCGTCGATCGTGTTCTGGGGCATCGGCAACGAGCAGCGCGTCGACAACGCCGCCACCAACGCGCTGCTGGACCAGCTCGCCGGCCTCGTCGACACCGAGGACCCGGACCGCGTCTCCGTCTACGCCAGCTGCTGCGTCAGCGACACCGGCGCGGTCAACAACCACGCCGAGGCCAGCGGCTACAACAAGTACTTCGGCTGGTACAACGGCTCGTACAACGACCTCGGCGGCAATCTCGACAACCTGCACGCGGCGAACCCGTCGCGGCGCATCGCCCTGTCCGAGTACGGCGCCGGCGCCAACACCACCCAGCACGCCCTGAACCCGGGCGCGCCCAGTCCCGGCGGCCAGTACCACCCGGAGGAGTACCAGGCGCTGCTGCACGAGGCGTCCTGGAAACAGCTCGACGCCCGGCCGTACGTCTGGGGCACCTACGTGTGGAACATGTTCGACTTCGCCGCCGACGCCCGCAACGAGGGCAGCCAGCCGGGCATCAACGACAAGGGCCTGGTCACCCGGGACCGGCTGACCCGCAAGGACGCCTTCTACTTCTACAAGGCGTCCTGGGCGACCACCCCGACGCTGTACATCACCAGCCGGCGGTGGACCCAGCGCACGACGGCGGCGACCGAGCTGAAGGTGTACTCCAACGCCGGCACCGTCACCGCCACCCTTAACGGCGCCTCGCTCGGCGCCCGGACGAGCACCGACCACATCTTCAAGTGGACCGGCGTGACGCTGCGCCCGGGCGCCAACACGGTGCAGGTGACGGCGACGATCAACGGCAGCCAGGTCACCGACACGGTGACCTGGACGCTGAGCTGACCGGCCGCGGTGCCGCGCCCGGTGACGGGCGCGGCACCGCGGGCCGCTACTGCGTGTCGCCGGGCTTGTCGACGATGATCAGCTTCGCGTAGATGGCCTGCCGGTAGACGTCGCCACGGTGGCTGACCAGGTCACCGTCGTCGCCGTGCGTCACGTGGTCCTTGATCGCGACGAGCCGTTCACCGATGAACTGGTAGGTCTCCTTGTCGAACAGCAGCTCCTGCGACAGGTAGCCCTCGAGGATCCGGCCGAGCCCGACCGCCGGCCGGCCGTCGATGTTCACCGCGTCCGGGTTGAGCGTCATCCCCGGCGACTGCGCCAGGTGCCGGAAGATCGCCGCCTGCACGTTCGGCGGCACCACGTACTGGCCGACGAACGCGTCCAGGTCGACGCCGAGCGAGCCGGGCCCCCGCACCGCGTCCGGAACCTTCTCCGGGCTGGTCATCGCCGTGATCGTCGACCACTCGACGCGGGTCCAGTATTCGCCCTGCCCCACCTTGTGCACCACGAGCTTGCCGTTCTCGTAGCTCGCCCGGGTCTTGCCGTCGACGCTCCACCACTCCTGGACCTTGCGGTTCTCGCTGCGGTCCGGCCGGATCGCCTCGTTCGGGTGCTCCCGCTCGTAGGCCGGCTTGTTGCGCAGTTGCAGCGTCTCGATGTACATGAACTGCTCGGGCCGCGGGTCCTTCCACGGGCGGCGCTCGGCCGTCCAGGCGGCGTTCTCCAGATACTCCGCGGCGCTGGCCGGGCGCAGGTACGGCAGCACGCCCTTCCCCGGCGCGCTCGGCAGGGACTCCGCCTTCGGTGCCGGCGGCCGGTCCTCGCCGCGGGTCGCCACGACGGCGACTCCGGCGACCACGGCGGCGGCCGCCGCGACGGCGATCCCAGCGGTGAGGGCGAACTGGCGCCGGCGGTAGATCGGCCTGCTGGTCACGCGCTGCTCCTTCGATGACATCCGCTGGTGCAGGGCCGCCCGGGCCCGCTGCTCCGCCGCCTCGCTGGGCAGCTCGCCGGCGCCGAACGCCGTGCGCAACACGTCGATCTCGTCCACGTCCATCACTCGCTCACCTCGATCTCGGCGCCGAGCGCCTGCCGCATCTCCTGCCGCGCCCGGTGCAACCGGGACCTCGCCGTGCCGGCGGGAATGTCCAGCGCCGCCGCGGCCTCCTGCTGGTTGAGCCCCGCCCACGCCACGAGCAGCAGCACCGCCCGGACGGGCTCGGGCAGCCGCCGCAACGCCTCGGCGAGCCGGCCGCGCACGGCCATCGCGTCCAGGCGCACCGCCACGTCCTCGGCGTGGTCGTCCCCGCCCTCGCCCTCCGCGCCGAACGCCCTGGCCAGGGCCTTGTACCGGCGGGTCTCGGCCCGCGCGTGGCGGGCGATGAGGTTCGACGCGATGCCGTACAGCCACGGCCGCACCTCGGCGCGGGCGCTGTCGTAGCTGCCGCGCCGGTCGAACGCGATGAGGAACGTCTCCGACGCGACGTCCTCGGCCAGGTCGGGGCCGAGGCGGCGGGCCGCGTACGCGTAGATCTGCCGGTAGTGCCGGTCGAACACGGCGGTGAACCGCTCGGGTGTCCGCTTCGCCTGCTCGACGAGGTCGGCGTCGGCGTCGGGTCCCCGGGCGGTGCCGGGCTGTGTCACCACGACCACGTCCGCCCTCCTCCAGTCGTCCACAGTTGCATCACACCTGTTGTTCGCCGGAGGCGCACAATGTGTTCGCGACGGTGGCCGTCGGTGCGTGGCGGGGGCTCGCCGGTCAGTCCGTCGTCAGCAACGCGACAACGCCGAGCCCGAGCGCGGCGAGCCCGATCGCGACCAGCGCCAGCACCAGTACCGCCCGCCGCCTGGTCCACCATGCGACGGTGAGCACGACCATCGGGGCGATGAGCCCGTAGCTGACCGTCGTCCAGTGCACGATGCGCAGCGCCCGCGACTGCTCCGGCGTCGGGTCCTGGTCGGACTCCGGCCCGAGCTGCACACCCGCGTGCAGCGACAGGATCGGACTGGCGAGCCACAGCAGCATGAGGGCGAGCAGCAGCAGCGACAGCGGGGCCCGCCGCCACGTGAACGGCACCTGGTCGGGACGGTCGATCATGGGCGCCAAGGTAACCGCCGCCGGCAACGACCCCGTGCGACCGGCCGCCGCTGCCCGGTCGGGCCGGCAACACCGGCCGTGTCGCCCATGCCGGCGCCGGGCGGGAGTTCCTACCGTGGAGCGGTGGACGAGGGACGGCTCCGGCTGGGCATCGACGTCGGCACGTCCAGCACGGTCGCCGCGCTGATGGAGCCGTCGGGTCGGGTGCGGGTGCTGCTGTTCGACGCGTCGCCGCTGCTGCCGTCGGCCGTGCACGCCGGGGCGGGCGGCACGCTGCTCGTCGGCCAGGACGCGGAGCGGGCCGCGGCCGGCGACCCCGCGGGCCTGGAGCCCAACCCGAAGCGCCGCGTCGACGACGGCACCGTCTGGCTGGGCGAGCGGGAGGTCGCCGTGCCGGACCTGCTCGCCGCGCTGCTCGGCCGGGTCGCGGCGGAGGCGCACCGGGTCGCCGGCCGCGCGCCCGACGACGTCGTCCTCACCCACCCCGCGACGTGGGCGTCGGTGCGGCTGGGCGTCCTGGCCGAGGCGGCCCGCCGGGCCGGGCTGGGCACCGTCCGGTTCGTGCCGGAGCCCGTGGCGGCCGCGGCGCACTTCGCGGCGACGGTCCCGCAGCGGATACCGCCCGGCCGGTGTCTCGTCGTGTACGACCTGGGCGCCGGCACCTTCGACGTCACCGTCCTGCGGCCGCACGCCGCCGGTTTCGAGACCCTGGCCACGGCCGGCCTCGACGACGTCGGCGGGCTGGACCTCGACGCCGCCGTCATCGCCCACGCGCGCGGCCTGACCGCCGGCAGCGGCGACGTGTGGCGCCGGCTCGACTGGCCGCAGACCCCGGCCGACCAGCGGTCCCGGCAGCTGCTGTGGCGCAACGCGAAGGCCGCGAAGGAGCACCTGTCCCGGCACGCCGCCGCCGACCTGCACGTGCCCCTCGCCGACGCCCAGGTCCGGCTCACCCGGGAGGAGCTGGACAAGCTCGCCCGGCCGCACCTGGACCGCACCGCGGCGCTGACCCTGTCCGCGCTGCAGGACGCGGCGGTCCCGCCGGAGCAGATCGGCGGGGTGTACCTGGTCGGCGGCTCGTCCCGCATGCCGCTGGCCGCGACGCTGCTGCACCGTACGCTGCACATCGCGCCGACGGTCCTCGACCATCCCGAGCTCGTCGTCGCCGAGGGCGCTTTGCACGCCACCGCCGCGAGCGCGCCCGGCCAGGCAGGCGACCCGCACCCGCCGGCACCGGCGACGTCCACCGCGTCGATGATGCCGCCAGCGCCCACGCCGCCGCCCACGCCCACGATGCCGCAGGTGCCGTCACCGTCCACGATGCCCCAGGTGCCGGCGGTGCCACGTCAGGCGCCTCCGGCCGGTCCACCGGTCACGGTCCCGCCGGCGGTGCCGGTCAGCGCACCGGCCCCGGCGGCGGCGGTCACCCCGCCGGGTTCAGGGCGGCCCGCCGCGCCGCCGCCCGGTCCTCCGGTCGCGCCGCCCGCCGCGCCGTTCGCCGGTCCGCCGACAGCGCCGTTCCCGGGTCCGCGGGCGCCGTTCGCCGGCCCGCCCACCGCGCCCGCGTCTGCCGCGCCGGTGTCCGGTGTCCCGGTCAGCCCGCCGGTGCCGCCACCGGCCAGCCGGCCGGCGTCGCCCACCGGCCAGTTTCCGCTGCCCGGCGACGCTGGTGGGCGGCGGACCGGCGCCACCGCGCGCGTCGTGCTCGCCGCGGGCGCCGTGCTCGCCGTCGTGCTCGTGATCGCGCTGCGGCCCTGGAACCTGTGGTCGGACGGCGACGGCGGCGGCGACCCCGGCAGCGCGGGGCTCGGCGGCGCCGGCACCCGGTCGGCGACCGGCACCCCCTCACCGGGGCAGGCCACCGACGGGCCGCTGCACACCGACGACTTCAACGGCGGCAGCCTGGCGTCCAGCTGGGACGTGGTGACGGGCGACTGGAAGGTGACCGGCGGCGAGCTCGTCGGCAGCTACGGCTCCACGAGCGGCTGGCAGACCGTCATGCTCGCCAAGGACCTGCCCGACGACGTCACCGTCAGCTGCCGGGTCCTGATGACCGGCAAGGGCGTCGCGGAGCTGATGCTGCACGCGTCCGGGCGGCGGTACGTGCGGGTGTACCTCTACGCCATCGACGGCAAGGTCGCCCTCGGCGACGGCAAGCTCGACAGCAAGGGCGCCGCCGACGGTGGCGGGTCGGTCAAGACCAAGAGCCTCTCGGTCAAGCCCGACACCTGGTACGACCTCGAGGTCACCGTCGAGGACGGGCGGTACACGGTCGACGTCGACGGCGACACGATGGTCTCCTACACCGACTCGACGGACAAGCTGAGCGCGTCGGGACGGCTCGGGTTCACCGCGAACAGCGCCGCGATCCACGTCGACGACCTGACGGTCGTCCGGGCGTAGCGCAGCCGGCGCCTCGACAGCTGCCCTGGGCACGCCTCATGCGCCCGGGCGGCACCGTCATCCCTGCGGCGTCGTCAGTGCCGTGAAGTACGGGCGCATGGACGGGTCGTAGTCCTCGAACCGCGGCATGGGGCTGCCGTCGCGGGAGGCGACGAGGGCGTCGAGGTAGAACTCCCAGCCGGGGCCGTAGTCGGCGACGCCCTCCGGGCCGCTCAGCCGGTGCACCAGGCGCAGCTCGGTGCCGCCGGCCACCGGGGACAGCAGCAGCTCCAGGTGCGCCATCTCGCTGGTGAGCGCCAACCGGTGGGGCGCCTCGCACGCCTCGATCACCGCTTCCGACCAGGGCGCGCCCTCCTCCTGCACCATCTGGTACTCGATGGTGCCGCCGGGCCGGCCGTCACCCTTCCACGGGCCGAACCAGCGGGCGGTCCGCTCGGACTCGGTGACGCTGGCCCACACGTCCTCGATCGGCGCCCGGAACGTACGAAGGATGACCAGGTCGCCACCCGTCGCGTCGGGCGTCCAGCGTCCACTCGGTGTAGGCGTCATGCGCTGCGTTCCTCCTGCTCGATAGGTGCGGTCCGGCGGTCGCGGCGGGCCCGGTAGACCTCGGTCTCCAGGGCGTCCATCCGCTGCTGCCAGATCGGGGGTGTGGTGAACCGGGCGAGCCACCCGGACAGCTCGCCGAGCCCGGTGGCGTCCAGGTGGTAGCGGCGGTGCCGGCCGTCGAGGGTGTCGCGGACCAGGCCGCACTCGCGCAGCACCCGCAGGTGGCGGCTGACCGCGGGCCGGCTGATGCGGAACCGGTCACCGACCACCGCCGCGATGTCCCCGGCCGCCTGAGGACCGGCCCGCAGCAGCTCCAGGATCGCCCGGCGGGCCGGGTCGGCGATGGCCTCGGCCACCGCGTCCACGCCGTCCTCCACGCCCGGAAGCGTAACCTACAAGTTACACGTCCGCCAACGTAACGGCTCCTGAAGTCTTGCTTAGGCGCCTTGACATCGACGTATCCAAATCGCAGTATCTGACAGGTAACTTACCTATCTATCTCGGAGGCGCTCGTGAAGATTCCCGGCAGGCTGGTCGGCATCGGTGCCGCGGCACTGCTCGTCGGCGGCGTGACCGTCGCCGCCACCACCTACGGCGCGAACGCGGCCACGGAAAGCCTGCTCTCGCAGGGCCGGCCGGCGATGTCGTCGTCCGACGAGCTGTCCTCGCTCGGCCCGGGCAACGCCGTGGACGGCAACACCGGCACCCGCTGGGCCAGCGCCGAGGGCGTCGACCCGCAGTGGATCCGCGTCGACCTCGGCGGCACCAGGACCATCACGCACGTCAACCTCAACTGGGAGGCCGCGTACGCCCGGTCGTACCAGATCCAGACCTCGGCGGACGGCTCCGCCTGGACCACCATCTACAGCACGACCACCGGCAACGGCGCCACGGACGACCTCACCGGCCTCAACGGCACCGGACGCTACGTCCGGGTCCTGGGCACCGCCCGCGGCACGTCCTACGGCTACTCGCTGTGGGAGCTCAAGGTGTACGGCAGCACGCCCGGCACCACCCCGAGCGGCTCGCCGACCGCGTCGACGAGCCCGACGCCGTCGCGGACCCCCTCGACCAGCCCGTCGCCGTCCAGGACCCCGAGCAGCAGCCCCAGCGCCGGCAAGGACCTCACCGACCCGCGCAAGAAGGACATCGCCATGCAGCTGGTGTCCAGCGCGGAGAACTCGTCGCTGGACTGGAAGGCGCAGTACAAGTACATCGAGGACATCGGTGACGGCCGCGGCTACACCGCCGGCATCATCGGCTTCTGCTCCGGCACCGGCGACATGCTCGACCTCGTCGAGCTGTACACCCAGCGGGTCCCGGGCAACGTGCTGGCCAAGTACCTGCCGGCGCTGCGGCTCGTCGACGGCAGCGACTCGCACGCCGGGCTCGACCCGAACTTCACCCGCGACTGGAAGACCGCGGCCGCGGACACGGCGTTCCAGACCGCGCAGAACGACGAACGCGACCGGGTCTACTTCAACCCGTCCGTGCAGCAGGCGAAGGCCGACGGGCTGCGGGCGCTCGGCCAGTTCATCTACTACGACGCGATCGTCATGCACGGCCCCGGCAACGACGGGGTCAGCTTCGGCGGGATCCGCCGCGCGGCGATGGCGAAGGCCCGCACCCCCGCCCAGGGCGGCGACGAGTTCACCTACCTCAACGCCTTCCTCGACGCGCGGGTCGCGGCGATGAAGACCGAGGAGGCGCACAGCGACACCAGCCGGGTCGACACGGCCCAGCGGGTGTTCCTCAACAACCGCAACTTCGACCTCAACCCGCCGCTGAGCTGGAAGGTGTACGGCGACCCGTACAGCATCCCGGCGTAGGACCCGGCGCGGTCAGGAAGGCTTGGCGCCGCCGAGGATCGACGCGATCGTCTCGGCGGCGCCCGGCTTCGCGAACAGGTACCCCTGCCCGAACTCGCAGCCGAGGTCCTGCAGCGTCGACCACTGCTCCTGGGTCTCGATACCCTCCGCGACGGTCTGCAGCTGCAGGGCCCGGCCGAGCTGCACCACGGCCTCGGCGAGGGTCGCGTCGCCGTGCTCGGTGTCGATGCCGTCGACGAACGACCGGTCGATCTTCAGGATGTCGACCGGGAACCGCTTGAGGTACGACAGCGACGAGTACCCGGTGCCGAAGTCGTCGATGGCGAGGCGGACCCCCAGCTGCTTGAGCCGGCCGAGGGTCTCGATCGTCGAGTCGGTGTCCTGCATCAGCAGCGACTCGGTGATCTCCAGGACCACCTGGTGCGGGTTGACGCCGGTCTCGGCGAGGATCTGCCCGACCTCCTCGACCAGGCCCTCGTGCTGGAACTGCCGCGCCGACAGGTTCACGTTCATGCGGATCCGCTCGGTGTCGGGGTAGTCGGCGCACCACTGCGCCAGCTGCCGGCACGCCTGCCGCAGCACCCACCGGCCCAGCGGCACGATCAGCCCCGTCGACTCCGCCAGGGGGATGAACGCGTTCGGCCCGACCAGCCCGCGCAGCGGGTGCTCCCAGCGCACCAGCGCCTCCACGCCGATGAGCCGGCTGGTCGGCAGGTCCACGATCGGCTGGTAGTACACGACGAACTCCTCCGCGGCGAGGGCCCGCTCCAGCTCCGCGCGCTCGTCGGCCTCGCGCAGGATGTCGGCGTACATCGCCGGGTCGAACAGCGCGTACCGGTCCCGCCCGGCGGCCTTCGCCGCGTACATCGCCAGGTCCGCATTGCGCAGCAGCTCACCGGGGTCCGGGCCGTCGTCGCCGTCGCCGGCCTTCGCGGTCGCCACGCCGATGCTCGCCGTGCACACCACCTCGCGGTTGCCCAGGCGCAGCGGGCGGCGGATCGCGGCCAGCAGCCGGTCGCCGAGGTCCATCGCCTCGACCTCGGTGACGTCCTCCACCAGGATCGCGAACTCGTCGCCGCCGAGCCGGGCCAGGGTGTCCGCGGCCCGCAGCTGCTGGTGCAGCCGCAGCGCGGTGGTCGCGATGAGCTGGTCGCCGGCGGTGTGCCCGAGACTGTCGTTGACCAGCTTGAAGTCGTCGAGGTCGACCAGCAACAGGGTGATCCGCCCGCCGCCGCGGCGGTTGCGGGCGATCGCATGCTCGAGCCGGTCGCGGAACAGCGCCCGGTTCGGCATCCCCGTCAGCGAGTCCGCGAACGCCTGCCGGGTCAGCTCGTCCTCGAGCTCCTTGCGTTCGGTGATGTCCCTGATGCTGATGACGGCCGCCTGCAGCGACGGGTCGTCGAGCCGGTTGGTGCCGATCACGTCGGCGTGGATCCAGGTGCCGTCGGCGCGCCGGATGCGTGACTCGACCCGCGCCGAGAAGCCGGGCACGCCGTTGGCGACGCTCAACCACCACTCCATGACCGTGGGCAGGAAGTCCGGGTGGGTGATGTCCGTCAGCAGGTCGCCGGTGACGAACGCCTGCTCATACCCGAGCACCGTGCGCACCGACGGGCTGGAGTAGGTGACCCCGCTGGTGGGGTGCACGGCGATCACGGCGTCGGAGGACGTCTCCAGCAGCGCCTCGATGCGCCGTTCCGCGCTGAGCCGCGCGGTGTCCAGCCGGCGGCGGTTGCTGGCGGTCCGCGCGCAGAACCACATCACGCCGGCCATCAGCGCCAGCGTCAGCGCGGCGAGGGTGCCCGCCACCGGGCGGTCCCGGGTGAGGACCAGCGACACGTACCCGGCCAGCGACGCCAGGCCGATGCCGATGACGGCCCGCTCCGAGGCGAGCGCCGCCGTTGAGGCGAGGATCAGCGTCACCCCGGCGGGGTAGATGGCCAGGGCGGCGACGTCGTACGCGGTGAACGCCAGCAGCACCGCCAGGTTCGCCGCCCACCAGACGGTCAGCACCGGCTGCAGCCACGGCTCGAACACCAGCCGGCGCCACGGCAGCAGCGCCATCGCGCCCTGCGCCACCGCGATCACCCCGATGCCGGCGACCAGCAGCGGCCCGCCCTGCCAGTCCAGGTGCACCCGGACCGCGCCGATGACGATCACCCCGACGGCGATCCACGTGCCGAGCCTGATCTGGCGCGCACGGTAGTCGCCCTCGTGCTCTTCCAGCGCGTTCACCGACATGGTCCGTTGATCGGTGCGGCCGGTGGCGACCTGAGCCGATCGGCCCCGGGCACGGGTGCGGCTCGGGAGCGAACCGGGTGTTCCGCCGGCGCCGTCGCGCTCGATGACGTCTGACATATGTCACCGGCCGGCGGTGCGACGGTGCACCGCAACCGGTGCGCCACGGCACTACGGCGCGGCCCGCGGGCCACGAAGACTGTCCATATGAGACGCCTCCTCGTCCTGCTGGCGGCGGCGGTGACGGCACTGGCGCTGCCCGGCACCGCCGGCGGCCGCCGCCCGGTCGTGCTCTACTCGCCCGGTTTCGGCCTGGAACGCGCCGCGAGCACCGCCCTGGTCGAGAGGCTCGCCAGCCGCCGGCTGGGTGTCACCACCCGTTGTGCCGGGGCCAGATTCCGGCGATCCGAGGAGCGCCGTCGTCGCCTGCCGTACCGGCGACCACGGTGTACTGCGCGTGCTGGGCGGCGGTCGCGCAGGCGTGGTTGGGCAGGATGCGCAGGCGGGTGCCGATCGGCAGGTCCGGCAGCTTCGCGGTGCTGCCGGGCCGCAGCGACAGGGTGCCGTGCTCCTGGCTGGCGCCGGTCATGAGCAGGTCCGGGATGACCCGGCCGTTGAGATCGGTGACGAGGCCGTAGCCCTGGTCGACGCGCTGGGCGGCGGTGCCGCGGTCGCGGGAGGTGGCCATCCATCCGCCGTCGGTGAGCACCCAGCCCTTGTCGGGCCGGTGGCCGATGACGGTGACGACGACGGACAGGGCGAGGTCCTCGACGGTACAGACGCCGATGCCGGCCATGACCAGGTCGAAGAAGACGAAGTTGCCGGCGCGCACCTCCGTGACGCCGTCGAGGGCGGCGCCGTGGAGGACCGTGGCGGCGTGGGCGGTCGGGGTCGATCCGACGCTGACCACCGGGCAGGGTAGGCCGGCGGCGCGCAGCGCTTCGGCGGCCCGCACGACGGTGCGCCGTTCGTGATCGGCGTCCCGGCGCTGCTCGTCGGCGGTGGCGGAGAAGTAGGACTCACCGGCATGGTCGAGCACGCCGCGCAGTTCCGCGCCGCCGTCCCGGAGCGTGCGGCCGATCCCGATCAGCCCGGGGTCGGTGACGGCGAGGCCGCCGCGGTGCCCGTCGCAGTCGATCTCGATCAGGGCGGGGATCCTGATGCCGGCGGCGCGGGAGGCGGCCGCGACCGCCTCGGCCTGGACGGGGGAGTCGATCAGGACGGTCAGGTCGACGCCGCGACGCCGCAGCGCCACCACCCGGTCCAGCTTGTCGGGCGCGAGACCGACCGCGTAGAGGATGTCGGTGTACCCGGCGCCGGCGAAGTGTTCGGCTTCGGCGAGGGTGGAAACGGTGATCGGGCCGGGGGCGTCGCGGAACACGCGGGCGGCGACGTCGATCGACTTGGACGTCTTCACGTGCAGCCGCAGCGGCACGCCGAGCCGGGCGAGGTGGGTCCGCAACCGGGCGACGTTGCGGTCCAGGCGGTCCCGGTCGACGACGGCGAACGGGGTCTGCGGACGGGCCAGGGAGGTCATCGGCCGCCCGCAGTCGTCTGCGCGTCCCGGGCGAGCAGGGCGACGGCCAGGGCGAGGTCCTGCAACGCGAAGCCCGAGCTGTCGAAGACCGTGATCTCGTCGTCGCCGGTCCGGCCGGCCGAGGTGCCGTGCAGGACGTCGCCGAGGGGGGTGATCGCGGCGGTACGCGGTGCGTGCTGGAACTCGCCGATCGCCCGGGACTGGCCGGTGAGGTCGCAGAACAGCCGGCCGCGGCCGTAGAGGCCGGCCGGGAGCTCCTGCTTGCCCGCGGCGTCGGCGCCCATCGCCGAGATGTGGGTGCCGGGCCGGATCCACTCGGCGGCGAACAGCGGCTGCCGGGCGGTGGTCGCGGTCACCAGCACGTCGGCGGCGCGGCAGCCGTCCTCGATCCCGGCCACCTCGACGCTCGCGGTCGTCACCTGCCGCAACCGGCGCGCCATCGCGTCGGCGGCGTCCTGGCGTCGCCCGGCGATCAGGACGGTCCCGAACGGGCGCGTCCTCGACACGGCCCGGGCCTCGTGCAGCGCCTGGTGGCCGGTCCCGATCACCGTCAGCACCCGCGCGTCGGCCCGTGCCAGTGTCTGTACGGCCAGCGCGTCGGCCGCGGCCGTCCGGTACGCGTTGGCGGCGGCCGCCTCGACGACGGCGGCCACCCGGCCGGTGCCCTGATCCAGCACGACCACCACGGAGCCGTGGCGGGCCAGCCCGAGGGCGTCGTTGCCGGGCCAGTAGCTGCCGATCTTCACGCCGGCGGCGGTGGCCATCGCCCCGGACTTGACGGTGAACCGGTTCGCCGGGTCGATGCCGTGCCCCGCGACGACCGGGAACGTCGCACCGTCGCGGGCCGCCAGGAACGCCTCCCGCGCGGCGGCCAGCGCCAGTTCGTCGCTCACCAGCTCCGCTGACCGTCGCTCACTCAGCAGCCGCATCAGGCTTTCCTTCCTCCGCGATCGCGGCCAGGTCGTTGTAGAGCGCGGCCCGGGAGATGCCGAACTGTTTCGCGATCCGGCCCGGCGCTCCCCGGATCGCGAAAGCCCCGGCGGACTGCAGGCGCCGGATGACGGTCAACCGCTCCGAGCGGGTCAGCAGGTGCGCCGGCCGGCCCGTCTCCCGCTCACTGCCGGCGACCACCGACGCCAGCACCTGGTCGAGGTCGCCGGAGAAGACCGTGACCGGCAGCCGGTCACCGCCGGGGACCTGGCCGGACAGCTCCGCGAGCAGGTCGGCGGCCCGGGACAGGTCGCTCACGTCGACGTTCACGCACAACGCGCCGACCAGCGTGCCGTCGGCGTCGCGCAGCGGGAAGGTGGAGCACCGCAGGATGCGTCCGTCCTCCGCCCGGGTCAGGTAGTTCACCTCGTTGACCGCCGCGTCCCCGGCCGCGAGCACCCGCATGCCGATCTGACTCATCGCATCCCCGGGCCGGCGGCCGGTCACGTCGCCGCCGACGGCCACCACCGAATGCGCGGTGTCCGAGTAGTCGTGCAGCACCACCTCGCAGGTGCGCCCGAACGTCTGCGCCAGGCCCTGCACGACCGGGCGCAGCGCCGCGAAGATCGCCGCTGAACTGCTCACCCGGCCAACGTACTTGACACTTCGTGCAGCTGGCTAGGCAAAGTGTCAACAAACACTGGCTGTGTGGCCACTACGATCCCGATCGGGCTTGTGCGACGCTCGCGGGCGTGGCGCTCTCGTTCGAGGTGCGGCGCCGGGGCGCCGGGCAGGTCACGCTGATTCTGTGCGGGGAGCTCGACCAGGACACCGCCAGCTCCTTCCATCAGGCGCTGGCGGCGGCACTGACCGAGCTGCCCTGCGAGCTGTTGCTCGACCTGAGCATGGTCACCGCGATCGGTGCCGGTGGCATCGGCATGCTCCTGGCCGTGCGTCGAGCCGCCGATCTCCTGCGCTGCCGGGTGGCCCTGCGCGCGGCCAGCGCCGCCGTCCGCCGCAAGATGCGCGTCCTCGGGCTGGCCGACGACCTCACCCATCTCCCACCGCAACAGTGCTGAACAGCGACCGGCCCCGGCGGCGGGGGCGGCCGTTGTCCTCGTGACGGCTACCGCCGGTACTGCTCCCACCAGGTGAAGGCCACCCGGTAGGCCGACGGCGTGTCGTCGGCGGCGTGGTTGGCCAGCCCGTTCTTGCCGAAGTAGTAGTCGTGCACCTGGTTGGCCGCCGCCGTGGCCAGGTCGGTGTCGGAGACCGCGACGGCGTGGATGTGGTACGGCCAGTCACCCTGCGACGGGTTGCGCAGCCAGGCGGCGAACCCGACGGTCCGGAGCGCCTGGACGGTCTGCCACCGTTGCGTGGTGCTCAGGTTGGTGACCGAGATGTCCACCACGCCGCCCGCGTCGTGCGTACCGGCGGAGCTCGGGTTCGCCGACGTGTAGGACCCCTGGCTGAGGGTGATGCTCCAGGACAGCTTGGCGTCGGCGGCGGCGAGCATGTCACGGGTCCTGGCGTTGACCCGAACGCCCCCGTACGAACTGGTCCGCGACCCGATGCTGATCGGCCTGATGACCGTGTACCGGCCGCTGCCGAGCGCGGTCAGCGACGACGGGCCCGGATACCCGTTGGCGTCCAGGCCCGAGTATCCGAGTGAGCGCTGCCAGGCGGCGTACGCCGCGACGGTCGACGTGCCGTAGTGTCCGTCGACCGAGCCCGAGGCCAGAAATCCCTTCGCCGACAGCGCCCGCTCGACCTCCAGCACGCTCGCCGCCGCGCCAGGGGTCTGCCCGGTGCCGCTCTTCGGCGGGTCGACCTGCGCGGCGAGCATGACCTGCTCCATGTCGACGACCGGCAGCGCCGCGGCGGCCGGTCCGCCGAAGGGTATGGCCACCCCGAGCAGCGCGAACACCACCGCCCCACGGGACAGCGCAGCGGAAAGGTTCATGGCGGGCTCCGATCCAGGCATCGACGACGAAGGATGGAAATAAGCTACCTGCTCGTCGATTTGGATGGAAGAAACCTGCAAGGTGGCCGAGGAGTCATCCGCCGCCGGCTACTACGTGCGGGCCGGTCGGGTAGAGGCCCGGCGTGCACCACATGTCCGACGCGCTGCGAGGCGTTCACGGTGAACCCGCGGGACGGGCCGCCCCGGCCGACGCCGGCCGGTCCGAGCGGGTGATGGACAGGGTGCGCGCCTGGCTGCTGTCGGGGATCAACGACCGTTCGCTGCAGCACGCGGGGCCGGGCGCCAGGCCGGCCGCGGACCGCCGGCACCCGTGGTGGAAGGTGATGTGCCTGACGGGTGTGGACTACTTCTCCACGCTGGGGTACCAGCCCGGGATCGCCGCGCTCGCCGCCGGGCTGCTGTCGCCGGTGGCGACGGTGGTGCTGGTGCTGGTCACGCTGTTCGGCGCGCTGCCGGTGTACCGGCGGGTCGCTCAGGAGAGCCCGCACGGTGAAGGGTCCATCGCGATGCTGGTGCGGTTGCTGCCGTTCTGGCAGGGCAAGCTGTTCGTGCTGGTCCTGCTGGGCTTCGCGGCCACCGACTTCATCATCACGATGACGCTGTCCGCGGCGGACGCGACCGCGCACCTGGACGAGAACCCGTTCTGGCCGGCGGCGTTGCACGACCACGAGATCCCCGTGACCCTGGTGCTGCTGACGCTGCTCGGCGCGGTGTTCCTCATCGGGTTCACCGAAGCGGTCGGCATCGCGGTCGCGATCGTCGGGCTGTACCTGACGCTGAACGCGGTCGTCATCGTCGACGGCCTGTGGCTGCTCGTGACCCGCCCGGCGGCGGTGGGGGACTGGGCGGCGGCGTTGACGGCCCGGCACGGCGATCCGCTGCTCATCGTGGCGATCGCGCTGCTGGTGTTCCCGAAGCTGGCGCTGGGCCTGTCCGGGTTCGAGACCGGGGTGGCGGTGATGCCCCACGTCCGCGGCGACCCGGGCGACAGCGAGGAGGCCCCCGTCGGGCGGGTCCGCGACACCAGGAAGCTGCTGACCGTGGCGGCCCTGCTCATGAGCGCGTTCCTGCTGACCAGCAGCGTCGTCACCACGGTGCTGATCCCGCCGGCGGAGTTCAGGGCGGGTGGGAAGGCCGACGGCCGGGCGTTGGCGTACCTGGCGCACGAACACCTCGGGCCGGTCTTCGGCACCGTGTACGACCTGTCGACCATCGCCATCCTCTGGTTCGCCGGCGCGTCGGCGATGGCCGGCCTGCTGAACCTGGTGCCGCGGTACCTGCCCCGTTACGGTATGGCGCCCGACTGGGCCGGTGCGGTGCGGCCGCTGGTGCTGGTGTTCCTCGCCATCGCGGTCCTGATCACCCTGTACTTCCGCGCCGACGTCAACGCCCAGGGCGGCGCCTACGCGACCGGCGTGCTCGTCCTGATCACCTCGGCCGCGGTCGCCGCCGCGCTGTCGGCCCGCCGGCGCGGTGAGCACCGCAAGCTCACGACGTTCGCGGTCATCGCCACCGTCCTCACGTACACCACGATCGCCAACATCGTGGAGCGCCCGGACGGGGTGAGGATCGCCGCGTGCTTCATCGCCGCCATCGTGGCGGTGTCGGTGCTGTCCCGGATCAACCGGTCCTTCGAGCTGCGGGTGACCGACCTGCGCTTCGACGCGACCGCCGGCACCTTCATCCACGACTGCGCCCGGCGCACGATCCGGCTGATCGCCAAGGAGCCCGCGCACCGCACGGCCTTCGACTACCGGCAAAAGCTCCAGCAGATCCAGGCCGACAACGACATCCCCGACGCCGCCGACGTGATCTTCGTCGAGGTGTCCATCACCGACGCCTCCGACTTCGCGTCCGCCGTCGTCGTGCGGGGCGAGGTCATGCACGGCCGGTACCGCGTCCTCGCCCTGCAGAACCCGGCCGTCGCGGGGGCGATCGCGGCGCTGCTGCTCGGCATCCGGGACCGCACGGGCCGGCGCCCGCACATCTACTTCGAATGGACCGAAGGCAACCCGGCCGTCAACTTCCTCCGCTTCCTGATCTTCGGCCAGGGCGAGATCGCACCCGTCACCCGGGAGGTGCTGCGCCGGCAGGAGCCCGACCCCGACCACCGGCCGCACGTCCACGTCGGATAGGCGAGGTCGACGGTGGCCCCACCGCCGCGCGCGCCGCGTCGACGTCACCGTCAACGCCGATCGAGAGCCCGATGCCATCCATGCGCGGGGACGCCACGAACCGCGGGCCACCCGCAATTCGGTCGACGGAGGGCGGGGGCGTCCCTACGCTCGGCCCATCATGTCGACGACCAAGCGGCCCGATCCGCGCCTGATCCGTACCGACGACTCATGGCTCACCTTGCCGAACCCGCACGGCGTGCCCGTGGAGCTGTGCGCCGGACCCGACGTGCCGATCGAGTCCGCGGCCGTCGACGAGCTGCTCACCGTGCTGGAGACCGAGGCGACGCTGCGGACCCTCGCGGCCGCGACGCCCGGGCTGGAGGTCGAGCCGCGCATCGACCGCGTCGTGTGTACCCCCGACTTCCACAAGGGCGCCGGCATTCCGATCGGCACGGTGCTGCGGACCGTCGGGGCGCTCGTCCCGCAGGCGGTCGGCAACGACATCAACTGTGGCATGCGGGTCGAGGCCACGTCGCTCACCGTCGAGCAGGTGCGCCCGCACCTCGACCGGCTCGAGCAACACCTGCGGCACCTGTTCTTCGAGGGCGGGCGGCGCATCGGGCTCACCCCGGCGCACCGTGCGGGGCTGCTGCGCGAAGGACTGCCCGGGCTGCTCGGCGCGGGCGTGCCCGCCGGGGCGCGGGGCGCGTGGGCGCAGGTGAGCGCCGCCGACCTCGACGGGGCCGGCCTGCACGCCGCCGCGCACCCGGCCGCGTCGGCGGAAGGCTTCCGCGACTGGATCACCAGCGGCAGCGACACCGGCGGCGGCAGCGGCGGCACCAGCTACGACAGCATCATCGGCAGCGTCGGCGGCGGCAACCACTTCGCGGAGCTGCAGTACGTGTCGCGGGTGCACGACGGCGCGGCCGCCTACGCGTGGGGGCTCGCGCCGGGGCGGGTGGTGACGATGGTGCACACGGGGTCGCTGTCGCTGGGGCACCAGGCCAACGCGACCGGGCAGGACCAGGCGAAGGCGCTGTGGCCGAAGGGGGTGCCGGCGCCGCGCAACCGGATCCTGCCGATGCTGCTCGACGAGGCCGGCGCGGCCCGCCGGGAGAAGTACCTGACGGCGTTCGCGAACGCGGCGAACTTCGCCATCGGCAACCGGTTCTTCCTGGCGCTCATGATGCGGGCCGGGCTGGCCGCCGTGGCCGGTGACGTCGACGCCCGCCTGGTGTACGAGTCGCCGCACAACCTGCTGTGGCCCGCCGATGACGGCACCGTCGTGCACCGCAAGGGCGCCACGCCGGCCGGCGCGCCGGACGCGGCCGCGCCGTTCGGCGAGCCGGTGATCGTGCCGGGCTCGATGGGTGCGCCGAGCCACCTGCTGCGCGGCCTCGGCAACGCCCGCGCGCTGCACAGCGCCTGCCACGGCGCCGGGCGCAGCGTGCCGCGCGGGTCGGCGGCGCGCGGCAGCGACGCGGAGCTCGACGCGTTCCTGGAGGAGTTCCGGGTCGTCACCCCGCTGAACCACCGGGACCCGGCGGTCGCCGGGCGCCGCGACATCATCGAGGCGTGGCGGCGCGACCTCAAGCAGGAGGCGCCGTGGGCCTACAAGGAGGTCGGGGCGGTCGTGCAGAGCCTGGAGGGGGCCGGCGTGGCGATGCCGGTCGTCGAGCTTCGCCCGTTGCTGACCGTAAAGGGCTGATATCGTTACGTCGCACACCGGGTGCGACGCGCGGGTGTGCGGCAACGCGAAACTGTTTCCTCGGGTTCCGACGTTGGAGGCAGCGGTGGACACGACGGCCGGCACGGGTATTCCCGGCACCGCGGGCGAGCACCTGCTGCAGCAGCGCTTCGGCACGGTCGACCGGGCCGACCGGTTCTACCGGCAGCAGGTCCTGACCGAGCTCAACGCCGACATGACCGGGTTCGTCGCCCGGCAGGAGATGATGTTCGTCGCGACGGCGAGCGCGCTCGGCCACTGCGACTGCACGTTCCGGGCCGGGCCGCCGGGCTTCGTTCGGGTGCTGTCGGCGGGCCGGGTGGCGTGGCCGGAGTACCGCGGCAACGGCGTCATGGCGAGCCTCGGCAACATCCTGGAGAACCCGAACGTCGGCCTGATCTTCGTCGACTTCCTCCGCGACGTGATCGGCCTGCACGTCAACGGCCACGCCACGATCGTGCCCGACGCCGAGATGCGCCGGGCGTTCCCGGACCTGCCGGTGGAGCACGTCCCCGGCCGCCGGGCCGAGCGGTGGGTGAACGTGCACGTCGAGGAGGCGTACATCCACTGCGCCAAGCACATCCCGCGGCTGCGCAAGGTCACCGCCGAGGAGCGCGCCTGGGGCACCGACGACCTGCAGCGCAAGGGCGGCGACTTCTTCCACGTCGCCGCGGAACAGCAACTGCAGGGCCGCTGACCCGCCGCGCCGTCGCTCGCATCAGCGACCACGGCGCCGCCGGCCGCCCGGCCGCACGGTCTCAGAACGGGAACCGCAGCGACGTCGACCCGCCCAGCGACGCCTCGGCGTGGAAGCGTGCCCGGGGGCCGTACGCGCGGTCGCCGGCGGGCCACAGGTAGCCGTCCGGGGTCGTGCGCAGCACGCCGCACGCCACGGCGGCGTACACGTCGAACCCCGGGTACATGAGCCCGATGAACGGCAGGTCGTCGCAGTCGATCGCGAGCACCGGCGACTCGCCTGCCTCGTCGGGGCGGCCCAACGCAAGGACCCGCCGCGAGTCGGTGCCACCGGGCAGCAGCACGCACGCGGCGAACCGCGCGGACAGCGGCCCGAACAGCTCGCCCCACGGCTCGCCGAGCTCCTGCTGGACCAGGTCGCCGAGCGGCAGCCGCGGCGCGGGCGGCAGGTCCGGGTCGAACAGCGTGGTGTCGTGCGCCAGCCAGTGCCGCAGGCTCGCCGGCAGGTCGGGCCCGTCGACCGGCCGGGCGGGGCGCCGCGTCGTCGGGTGGAAGGCCGGCCCGGTCGCCGCCGCGAGGGCCCGGGCCACCAGGGCGACGCCGTGATCGGTCACGCCGGCGACGGTAGCAAATGATGGCAGAGTGCCAGGGTGGGCATCGAACGGTTCGACCCGGCCACCGCCGGCGCCGCCGACCTGGCCGCCTGGTGCGTGGTGTACTGCGACGGGCACCGCGAGCTGTCCGGCGGCGCGCCCGACCCGCGGTCCCTGGCCGCCGCCCTGCGGGACCGGCCCGACGGGCTGCCGCGGTGGCTGGCCCGCCGGGACCCGGAAGGGCCGGTCGTCGGGGCGGCCGAGGTCCGCGGCGACTTCCTCAGACTCGCCGTCGCCGGACCGGCCCGCGGCCAAGGGATCGGGGCGGCGCTGGTGGATCGGGTCCGCGCCGGCGGGGCCCCGCTGCGCACGACGGTGCTGGACGGCGACACCGAGGTCCCGTACGCCGCGGTGCTGCTGCGCCTGGAGCTGCACGAGCAGCCGCTGACCGGCGACGTCCTGGCCCGCTGCCGGGCCCTGGCCGCCGCGCCGCCGCCCGGCTACGAGATCGCCGCGTGGCGCGGCGCGGCACCGGACGCCGTCGCCGGGTCGCTCGGGCCGGTGCTCGGCCACGTGCTCGACGCGCCCGGCGCCGCGCTGCAGCTCGCGCCGCGGGCGTGGGACGCCGCGGCGGTGCGCCGCTGGGAGGCCAAGATGACGGCCGGGATGACGGCCGGCGGCGACGAGCTGCTGGTGTGCGCCGCGCTGCACGGCGGCACCGCGGTCGCCGCGACCGTGCTCACCACCGGCGGCGGGCCGGTCGCCGAGCAGCACGACACCGCGGTCCTGCCCGGGCACCGCCGGCTCGGCCTGGCCCGCCTGGTGAAGGCGGCGAACACCCTGGCACTGCACCGGCTGCACCCCGCGACCCGCTCGGTCGCGGTCACCGTCAACGAGGCGAACACCGCCATGCTCGCCGTGAACCGGGCCGTCGGGTACACCTGGCGCCGCACCCGACTGCTCGTCCAGCTGTGAGCGGCCAGCGCAGCGGAGGTGACGGCGCGCGGCCGGCGCAGGTCGTGGACGGTCCTTCCGCACCCCGCGCGCATCTAGGATCGCCTGATGACCAACCGGAGTCTGACCCAGGTCGAAGCCGAGCACCGGGCGGCGCTGCTGGCCGTCGAGCACTACGCCATCGACATCGACCTCACCGACCTCCCGACCGGCCCACAGGTGCGGTGCGTGTCGACGGTGACCTTCACGTGCCGGGAGCCCGGCGCGGACAGCTTCGTCGACTGCGCCGCGGAGGTGGTCAGCGCCGTGCTCAACGGCACCGACCTGCCGCCCGCGCGGGACGGCCGGATCCCGCTGCCGGGCCTGCGCGCCGGCAACGAGCTGCGGGTGGTGACCGTCCAGGCGCAGACCCGCGACGGGGAGGGCGTGCACAAGGCCGTCGACCCCGCCGACGGCGAGGTGTACGTGTGGACGTCGTTCGAGCCGGACGAGGCGCACTTCGTGTGGGCCTGCTTCGACCAGCCCGACCTGAAGGCCCCGCACGCGTTCACGGTCCTCGCGCCCGCGCACTGGACGGTCGTGAGCAACAGCGGCGACCCGGTGGTGTCACCCGCGGGCGACGCGGCGCGCCGGTGGGTGTTCCCGGCGACGCCGCCGCTGTCGGTGTACAACACGGTCGTCGACGCCGGGCCGTTCCACGAGATCCGCCGCGACGCCGACGGCTACGACCTGGGCCTGCTGACCCGCCGCTCGCTCGCCGCGGTGCTGGACCGCGACGCCGAGGAGCTGTTCACGCTGACCCGGCAGGGGCTCGCCTTCTACGGCGAGGTGTTCCGGATGCCGTTCCCGCAGCGTCGGTACGACCAGGTCTTCGTCCCCGAGTTCGGCGGCGCGATGGAGAACTACGGCTGCGTCACGTGGTCCGACGGCGTGCTGTACCGGGCGGACCCGACCCCGGCCGAGCGGGAGCTGCGCGCGAAGATCCTGCTGCACGAGATGGCGCACATGTGGTTCGGCAACATCGTCACGATGCGCTGGTGGGACGACCTGTGGCTGAACGAGGCGTTCGCCGAGTTCGCCTGCAACTGGGCGGCGGAGCGGGCCACCGTGTTCACCGACGCGTGGGCCGGGCACCTCGCCAGCGGCAAGCTCGCCGCGTACCTCGCCGACCAGGGCCCGGCGACGCACCCGATCCGCCAGCCGATCCACGACGTCGCCCAGGCCATGTCGATCTTCGACGCGATCACGTACCCGAAGGGCGCCTCCGTGCTGCATCAGCTGATGCGGTACGTCGGCGAGGCGGACTTCGCCGCCGGCATGGCCACCTACTTCCAGCGCTACGCCTGGGGCAACACGACCCTGCAGGACCTCATCGACGTGCTCGCCGCCGCCGGCGGCCGGGACCTCGACACCTGGCGCAGCGGGTGGCTGGAGACCGCCGGCACCGACCGGATCACGCTGCGCCGCGACGGCGACGGCCTGGTCCTGGACGCCCGCGGCCCGGACGGCCCGCCGCGGCCGCAGGTGCTCGCGGTCGGCGCCTACGTCCCCGACGGCGACCGGCTGCGCCGCCTCGACCTCGTCCAGGTCGAGCTCGCCGGCCCGGTCACACCGGTCGACCTGCCCGCGGGCGCCGAGGTGTACCTGGTCAACGACGAGGACCTGACGTTCGCCACGACCCGGCCCGAGGACCGCGACACCCTCGTGGCGACCGCCGCGGCGCTGCCGACCGCGATCGCCCGCGGTGTCGCCGTGGCCACCGTCTGGGACATGCTGCTGGCCGGCGAGGCGGGCGCGGCGGAGGCGGTGCGCTGCCTCACCGGCGTCCTCGCCGTGGAGACGTCGGATTCGGTGATCGAGCCGTACCTCACCCTCGCCGCCGAGGCCGCCGAGCTGTGGTCACCCGACGCGCAGCGGCCGGAGCTGCTCGCCGCGGTCGCCGCGGTCTGCCGCAAGCTCGCCGAGGACTCCGACCGGCGGCAGGTGGTGCTGCGCACGCTCGCCCGCACCGCCGCCGACCTCGACGAGGTCGCCCGGCTGCAGGAGCGGGCCGGCGACGACGTCGACCTGCGGTGGCGGGCGCTGGCCCGCAAGGCCGAGCTGGGCGGCGCCGTCGACGCCGAGATCGACGCGCTGCTCGCCGCCGATCCCGACCCCGACGCGTGGGTGCGCGCCACCGCCGTGCGGGCGGCGTCGCCGGACCCGGTGACGAAGCAGGCCGTGTGGGACACGCTGACCGTCGCGCGCTCCGTGCCGATCGGCGAGGTCAAGCACGTCACGGCGCTGTTCTGGCGGCCCGGTCAGGACGCGGTGCTCGCCCCGTACGCCGGGCGATTCCTCGAGCTGGCACCGCAGCTGCACCGGGGCGGGATGACCCCGGCGATGGTGTTCGCCAACCGGCTCTTCCCCGTGTACGGCGTCGACGAGCCCTTCCTGGCCCGCGCCGAGACGGTGGCCGCCGGCGCCGCACCGGTCGTCGGCAAGTACATGACCGAACGCATCGACGTGGTCCGGCGCATGCTGCGCGCCAGAGGCTGAGCCGGCCGATGGCGGCGGGCCAAACGGCTTGCCGCCACCGGTACCGTCGACATAGGACACCGACCGGAGGGGACGTCATGGCGCACGCCGAACTGCTCGAGCGCGGGCACCCGTTCCGGCAGTGGAAGTCGTGGCCGATCCCCGGCGCCGGGGTGACGATGAGCGGCTACTCCCGGTCCAACGACAAGACGTTCTTCCACCTGCCGGAGCTGCGCGCCGGCATCGACTGCGGCCTCGTCGAGGGCTGGCAGCCCGACCTGGTCTTCCTGACCCACACGCACATGGACCACAGCAAGGACCTCGACTACGTGGCGGTCAAGGAGACCGGCGTCGACATCTACCTGCCGGCCGCGGCGCTGCCCTACGCGCAGGGCTACATCCGGGCGACCAGCGAGCTCAACCACAACGCCGCCTACGACCCCGCCCTCGCCCCGGCGGCGCGGCTGCACGGTGTGCGCGGCGGCGACGAGTTCCCGATCGGCCGGCGCGGCGCGCACCGGGTCCGCGTCGTGGACTGCGAGCACAAGGTCCCGTGCGTCGGGTTCGCGTTCTCCTCGGTGAAGCGGGCGATCAAACCGGAGTTCGAGGCGCTGAAGGCCGACGGCCGCCAGCTGGCCGCGAAGCGCCGCGAGGGCGTCGAGACCGACCACGAGGTGGTCACGCCGCTGTTCGCGTTCCTCGGCGACACCCGCCCCGACGTCTTCACCCGCGCGCCGTGGCTGCTGGACTACCCGGTCGTCGTCACCGAGTGCACGTTCCTCGACGACGACCAGCTGGAGCGCGCCCGGCGCATCGGCCACACCGTGTGGAGCGAGCTGCGCCCGATCGTCCAGGCCAACCCGGCCACGACGTTCGTGCTCACCCACTTCAGCCTGCGCCACACCGACCCGCAGATCGCCGCGTTCTTCGACCGGCAGGGCCTGCCCAATGTCGTCGCGTGGGCCCACCCGGCGAGCAGGCTGCCCGAGTCGTACCAGTAGCTCACAGGTCCAGCGGCTGCACCACCTGGTTGCGCGCGTGCTGGTAGATGATGGAGCTGCGGAACCCGACGATCTCCCGCCGCTTCGTGAACTTGTCCATGAGCAGCGCGTGCAGGCTGTCGACGCTCGGCACCGCCACGTGCACGAGGAAGTCGTCGCCGCCCGCGACCACGAACACCGACAGCACCTCGGGCAGCGTCGTCACGTACGCCTTGAACCCCTCGATGACCTGCCGGCTCAACGGCCGGATCTGCACGTGGAGGAACGCCTGCACGTGCCGGTTGAGCGCCGGCAGGCTCACCTCCGCGTGGAACCCGGTGATGACGCCGCGCTCCCGCAGCGCCCGCACCCGCTCCAGGCACGTCGACGGCGCGATGCCGACCGCGGCGGCCAGCTCCCGGTTGGTCTGCCGCGCATCCTGCTGCAGCAGCTCCACGATCGCCGAATCAAGTTCGTCCACGGTCGCGATTCTCCTTTCCGTTCCGAACTTCGTTCGGTTGAGCCGCGTTCCCGGCGCCGGTCGTACTAGCTTCCGTGGCCATGTTCGAACATGAGCAGGTCGTCATCCGTACCGGCCCCCGCAGCGGGCTGCCCGTCATCGTCGCGCTGCACTCCACCGCCCTCGGCCCGGCGCTCGGCGGCTGCCGGCTCGCCACGTACCCGCACTGGACCGACGGCCTGACCGACGCGCTGCGGCTGTCGGCGGCGATGACCGTCAAGTGCGCCGTCGCCGGCCTGCCCAACGGCGGCGGCAAGACCGTCGTGCCGCTGCCCGCGGGCCCGTTCGACCGCCGCGCCGTCCTGCTGGACGTCGGCGACGCGATCGAGGCCCTCGACGGCCGGTACGGCACCGGCCCGGACGTCGGCACCGGCCCCGACGACATGCTCGTCATCGGCACCCGGACCCGCCACGTCGCGTGCCGCCCCGTCGCCGCGGGCGGCAGCGGCGACTCCTCGACCCACACCGCCGCCGGCGTCCTGGCCGCGCTGCACGCGTTGTGCGGGTCGCTGTTCGGCTCGACCGACCTGGCCGGCCGCCGGTTCGCGGTCGTCGGCCTCGGCCGCGTCGGCGCCGACGTCGCCCGGCGCCTGTCCGCCGCCGGCGCGGCCCTGGTGGTCAGCGACGTCGACCCGGCCCGCGCGGCCCTCGCCGCGTCACTGGGCGCCGATGTGGTGCCACCGTCGTCCGCCCTGTACGCCGACGTCGATGTGCTCGTCCCGGCCGCCCTCGGCGGCGTGCTCACCCCCGCCACGGTGCCGCTGCTGCGCTGCCGCGCGGTCGCCGGCCCGGCGAACAACCAGCTCGACACCGCCGCCACGGCCGCCCTGCTGCACCAGCGCGGCATCGTCTGGGTCCCCGACCACGTCGTCAGCGCCGGCGGCGTCACCTACGCGGCATCGGTGGAGCTGCACGGCGAGCCACCGGCCCGGGCCGCGGGCCGCGTGGCCGCCATCGGCGACACGGTCCTCGCCCTGCTGGAGACGGCGGCCCGCACCGGCGGCACACCGCTGGCCGCCGCCGACGCCCTCGCTGCCCGCCGCCTGCGCTCGGCAACGGGGCGCCAGCGGTGTGGTCAGGGAGAGTCCTGATTGCCGTCGGTGCCCCTGGTCAGGTTCGCGAGCTGGGCAAGGACAGCGGCGGCGATGGCGGTGTCGGTGGGGTCCAGGCCGGCCTGGAGGGCGTCCGGGTCACGTTCCCCGGCGATGATGCGGCGCAGGATGGCGGCGAGCGCCGCCCATTCGTCGCGGCCGGCCAGGTCGTCCAGGAGCGGGTTGACGTCGGCCGCGGCGGCGTGGTCGCCGTCGGCGGCGGCGGCGACCGCGGCGATGATGGCGGGCCACGGCTCTTGGGTGGCCGGGTCGGTGTTCGGGGTTGGACCCGGCTGGAGAGTGATGCGGCCGGTGACGGCGTCCAGGGCGCGGGTGACGATGGCGGTGTCGATCGGGTCGAGGCCTGTCAGCAGGGTGTCGGGGTCGCGGTCGCCGTCAAGGATGCGCCGCAGCACGGCAGCCAGATCAGCCCAGTCCTGACTGCCGGCGATTTCGGTGAGGACTTCGTCGAGTGCCCTGGCCGCGTCCTGGTCGCCACGGACGGCGGCGACGAGGACGGCGAGCGTCGGCTCCCACCCGTTCAGGTGTGATTGCAGGTCGTAGACCTCCTCGACGGGCAGGTCGTGGGCAGCGTGGAGGACGGTGTCGAGCGCCTGTTGGGTGGTGCCCGGCTCGCCGGCCAGTGTGGTGACCAGGTCGGAGAAGCGGACGCCTTCCACCTGTTCGACGGTGGCCGCCAGGTCGGCGATCGTCCTGGGCACCACCGTGTCCGGTAGGTCGCGAAGGCGGCTCGCGAGTGCCCGAAGGGTGGTGGCAAGCTGGCGGCTTTGTCCGGTGAGTTGTCTGATAATGGCGGCGGCAAGGCGGTGGGCGAGCTGACCGGCCGGGTCGGTGCCGGCCTCGCGCAGATAGAGGGCGAGGTTGTTGTGAGAAGCGGCGATGTCGTCCGGGTCGGGTCGGATGTAGGTGAGGCGGAGCGCGGCGTGCGCGAGGGCGATCGCCTCGTCGTGGTGACCACGCTTATGGGCCAGGTCGGCGCGCGCGCCGACGGTCTTGGCCAGGGCTGAGATGTCCTGCTGCTGCTCGTATACTTGCTGGCAGAACAGCAGCAGTCGCTCGGCATCCTCGAGGCGTCCAAGGCGGATCAGCGACAGGTAGTCGCCGAACATGGCGAAGGCGATGGCGTGTTCACCGGCGGACCGGGCGCGCAGGCTGGCGACGGTGCGGGTGTTGAGGTCCAGCGCCTCCTGCCAGTGGTTCAGCGCGCGAGCGGCGTGCACGCCGAGGTTGAGCAGCCCTTCCCGCACGGTGAATGGGTCAACCGTGTCGGCGGCGTCGCGTTGGGGTGGGAGCTGATCCGTCTCGGTGATGAGCCGGCGGACCTCGGTCAGGACCTGGTCAGATTGTCCCAGCAGGTAGACGATTTGCAGCCGTTGCACCTGGTTGGTCAGTTGGGTCCAGCGGCCGAGGCCGGCTTGGCGGCTGTGCTCGGCGGCCTGGTCAGCCATGTCGAGCGCCTCACCCAGCCGCCCCGAACCGCGGAACAGGTTCACGAGGTCCGTGGCGATAGCGGCGGCGAGTCGGTGGTCGCCGGCCGTGATGGCTTGGTTCAGGGCCGCGCCCAGCAGTCGCTCACCCTCCACCACGTCCACCCGCATGACGGCATTGGCCAGCGTGCCCAGGATGTTGGGTTTGCTGGTGGCGGCGGCGATGCGGTGCAAGTGGGCGGCAGCGGCCTGGGCGACCCCGTCCGTGTCGTCGCGCATGAGGGCTTGCTCGACCGCCCACGCGGCGGTGTCCCATGCTGTGAGGCGGATCAGGTAGGGTGCGGCGGCGAGCCCGGCCCGCACCACCGTCTGGGTGTGCTCGCCACCCTCCCTCCGCCAAGCACCGATCACTCCGGTCCAGAACGCGGCAAGTTCGGTGTCGATGGCGGTGCGCACGTCGGTGGGGGTGGCGGCGCGCACGGCTTCGGCCACCCCGGGATGCAACCGGAGCCGCCGCAACGGTTCACCGTCACCGTCGATGTCGCCGATCGTCTCTTGCTCCACCAGCGCGGCGGTCAGCAGCGGCGCCAGCGTGTCGGCGACGGCCGGCACGGGATCGGCCAGCTCCAGTTGCCGGCACAGTTGGGGCCAGACGCTCTCGGTCACGGCGGAGAGCCGGTCGTCGTCCTCGGTGCCGGCCAGCAGTTGCAGCAGCAGCCGGGGCGCGTCGGGCAGGGTGTGCATGGCGGTGGTGGTCCAGCCGGTCAGCGCCTGCATGAACCCGGCGTCGTCCAGCGCCGACTCGCCGTCGGCGAAGAACGCTGTCAGGGTCTGGTCGCCGCTGGTGGCGTGTTCGACGGCGTCGAGGACCCACCGTCCGCGGTGAGCAGGGTCTCCAGGTTGTCCAACACGATCAGCAGACCGTTGTCGCGGAGCACTGCCCGCAGCCGGGGCAGGAACTGGCGGAGCCTGTCGGCGGTGCCGATCTTGTCGACCATGGTGAAACCGCGGTCGCCGAGCTGTGCCTCCAGCGCGAGGGCGAGGCTGGTCAGCGCGGTGGGCCACTCTTCGTCCCGCAGCGGGGCCTGCCACCACACCGGCTGGTCGAACCGGTCCTGATGCCGGTACGCCAGCTCCAACGCACACGCCGTCTTCCCAGCGCCCGCCATCCCGTGCAGCAGCACCCCACCCTGCCCGCTGCCGGACGCAAGGGCCCGGCTGGCCCGGATCATCACCGCCGTGCGGCCGACGAACCGCTCCGGCTCCGGCAAGAACGCGGCCATCCGCGCCGCCGCCGGGTCCATCAGGGGCCGCCCGCGCGGCGGCGTCAGCAGCAACCCGGCCGCCGGACCGAACAACGTCGGTGTCGCGATGGACAGCGCGGGCCGCGACGGCGACGGCTCATCCCCGGCGGCCACCGGCACCGCCCGGCGCAACGCGGCATCCACCGGCAGGTCGAGCCTGAACAATCCCTCGTACAGCGCCGACGTCAACGCGATCGCGAAGTCGTCGACGACCGGGTAGCGCATCGCCACCACGGCGCACCCCACCTGGTCGGCGACGAGGCGGGCCAGACCCGTCACCGTCTCCGGCTCGTCCGCCGCGGTCAGCTCGGCGTCGGCGACCTCCTGCGCCGCGTCGGCGGCGTCATCCAACTGGAGCCAGCGAAGCGTCTCCGCCGTCGTCGCGGCGGCGGACTGGCACGCCGACAGCACCGCCAGCCGCAACCGGCCCCGCGCCGGGCGCAGCAGCCGCACCAGATCCCCGGCGTCGACCGTGTCCGCGCTGCCGTCCTCCGCCTCCAGCAGGATCACCCCGCTGCCACCATGCCCGGACAGGTGCAGCACGTCCGGGCCACCGCCGGCCGTCATCCGCTCGCCGAGGACCTGGCGGGTCACCCCGTACTGCAGCACCTCCAGCTCGATCATCCGCCGGGCCCGCGCCGCCAACGCCCGCATCTGTTTGGCCAGCTCGTACCGCTCCCGCCGCAACGCCAACGCGGAGCTCTGGGTCGGCAGGCTGAACACCGCCAGCATCCGCAACCGACCCACCGGCGCAACCTCAGGCGCGGACGGCACACCGATGTCGAAGACCAGGCTCACATCACCCCGACGGGCGAGGGGCACCCCACCCACATGCGCCAGCTCCAGCGGCGCGTACAGCAGGAACCCCACCGCATCGGGGACCTGCACCCGCACCGTCACCGGCGCTGCCGCCGCGATCGCCGCACCGACGGCCCGGCCGAGAATCCGTTCGCCGATCCACTGACCCAGCCGGTCCACGAGGACCGCCTCCGACTCGACCCGACGGTCCGGCACCGCGTTCCACCGTAGGAACCGGTACAGATCGCGGAACGCCTCCGCCTCCCGATCCCCGGCGAGGGTGTCGAAGTCGACCGGGTGATCGGCCAGCGCGGCACCGGTCCGCTCATCGGTCAGCAGCCACCGCCACCGCGAGCCGCGAACCACATCGACCGCCCGCAACACCAGACCCACAACACACGCCCCCGTCCAAGGCAGCCGGAAAGACTGACCGTAACCAGGGGAACACCGTGCGGATCAACCCTCGAACGGGCAGACCTACCCGACCGCACGGCACCCAACGACGACGATCAACCAAATCGTTGGTGTCGGCCTCGATCGGAGGGTGCGTGGTTCTCTGCATGGTCTGGCCACATGTAACCCGCGCACTGGGCTCGAGTTCAGCGAGCGGGTGCAGTTGGCGTATGCGTCCTGGGCGGCGTCGCTGGAGTGGTGGCGATCGTCCTCGGGATCGTCGCGCTGCGCCTTGACGGCCAGCCGGAGCCCGGTCAACGCGGCATGGCGCTCGCGGGCCTGCTCTGCGGAGTGTTATGGCGTCGTGCTGCAGGTCGCGGTGATCGCGTTCTTCGGCCTTCTCGAATAGGCCTGCTGCGGTCGAGGGTGGCGGTGCCTGCCGGCGGCGGGCCGGCAGGCACCTGCCCGGTGCGTCAGCCGTCGTAGTTGGCCTGCTTGACCGCGAACACGTTGCGGTGCCCGATCGGCTCCTGCAGCGACCACAGCAGGTCCGCCTCGGCGGCGTCCTCCCAGTAGCTGATGCTCTCGCCGCCGCTGACCCAGGCGTACGTGTGCGGGCCCGCCGACGGGGTCCAGTAGTACAGCTGCTTCGATCCGGACGAGTTGAACCACCAGCGGCCGTTGTGCGACGCGACGCCGTTGAGCTTGTACCAGGGCAGCTGCAGCGCCTGCGTCGCGGTGGTGCTCGCGGCGAACGTGGTGGCGCCCGAGGCGAACGGGAAGCGCACCGCGCGGGGCGCCCGGTTCGGGTAGTCGGTGCAGCCGGAGGAGCACGTGTACTCGGTCATCACGATCGACCGGCTGACCCGGTCCAGCGAGATCGACGACCAGGCCAGGTTCGTGCCGGACGTGGTCGCCGCGGTGACCGTGCCGATCTGCGGCAGGACGTACGCGTAGTTGTGCGCGTAGTACGTGGTCGCGCTCTGCCGGCCGATCTGCGCGGCGGTGCCGCCGGTGCTGGTCTTGAGGATCTTGCGCATGTCGAACACGCGCATGCCGCGGCCGGTGTCGGCGACGTACAGGTAGTCGCCGAACCAGGACACGCCGCCGGCGTGCACCTTGATGTCCTTGAAGTCCGGCGCCGCCGTCGTGCCGGTCGGCTCGACCAGCAGGATCTTGCGGTACTTGTTCGGGTACGTGGCGTCCCAGTCCACCAGCGTGATCCGGCTGCGCGAGGACGCGCCGTCGCAGCCGTCCTTGGTGTACCAACTGACCAGGATCAGCTGGTGGCCGTCGTAGTTGCCGCTGTTGGCGGTGCCGATCGCGTCGCGGCTGGTGGTGATGCCCTGCGGGAAGTTGGTGCAGTCGTTGTCGTCGCCGGAGTCGAACGAGAACCCGGTCTCGTAGCTGATGCCGAGCGAGTCGGTGATGCCGGTACGGTCATGGTTGGCGTTGTCCATGACGGTGTGCACGGCCGCGGTGCCCAATGTGGACACCAGTGCCGTGTTGAGCGCGTCGAACTGGTGGTAGTTCGCCGACAGCGTGAACTGTCCGGCCGGCAGCGCGGTCGGCGCCGCCGCGGCGGATGCGCTGGTGGTGGCGGTGAGCAGGGTCGCGGCGACGGTGGCGCCGGCCGCGAGGACAGCGATGGCTCTCACTGGAAAACCCCCGATACGGATAGATGTCACACGATAGTCGCATCGGTGCCGGCATGATGGTCCGGTGGACCGGATCGGCAGCAGTTATGACGCGGTGGCCGGCGAGTACGCCGAACGGATCGGCGACGAGCTGGACGGCAAGCCCCTCGACCGGGCGCTGCTCGGGGCGCTGGCGGCGATGTGCGGCGACGGGCCGCTCGTCGACGCCGGTTGCGGCCCGGGGCACGTCACCGCCCACCTGGCCGGGCTCGGCGCCCGTGCCGTCGGCGTCGACCTGTCGCCGGGGATGGTGGCGGTGGCCCGGCGGCGCCGGCCCGACCTGGCGTTCGTGGCGGGTGACCTGTGCCGGTTGCCGTTCGGCGACGGCGTGTTCGGCGGGGCGCTCGCCGCGTACGCCGTCATCCACCTCGACGCCGCGGCCCGCCGCCGGGCGTTCGCGGAGCTGCACCGGGTGGTGCGTCCGGGCGGCCCGCTGCTGGTGTCGTTCCACACCGCGCACCTGGAGCACGCCGGTCCGGTGCTGCACCTGAGCCAGTGGTGGGGGCACGAGGTCGACCTCGACTTCCGCTTCCTGGACCCGGCGGAGGTCGCCGCCGAGCTGGCCGCGGCCGGCTGGACCCCGCACGCCCGGGTCGAACGGGAGCCGCTGCCGGGCGTCGAGGCGCCGACGCGCCGGTGCACGCTGCTCGCGCTGCGCGGCTGACGGTGTCACGGGTGTCACGTGGGTGCGGCGCGTTTCGGTTCGCGGACCCACGGGCATCACTGGATCAGATCGCAACGTCGAGTTCAGGAGGAGCAATGACCGTCACTGGGATCATCACCGCGCTGATCGTCGGTCTGATCGTGGGCGCGCTCGGGCGGCTCGTGGTCCCGGGCCGGCAGAGCATGTCGATCTGGGTGACCATGGCCGTCGGTGTCGTCGCCGCGCTGCTGGGCACCGTCCTGGCCAACGCCATCGGCATCGCCACCGACACGCCGGGCGTGGACTGGGGCGAGCTGCTCGTCCAGGTGCTGCTCGCCGCCGTGGGTGTGGCCCTGGTCGCCGGTGTCTCCGGTCGTCGCCGGGCCCTGTAACCACCATAAAACGGACGTACGGCGCCCGGCCGCTGCAGGCCGGGCGCCGTTGTCGTGCGCGCACCGGTAGGGTCCGTGGCTGTGCCGGCTCTGCGCATCACCACACCTGAGGACGACGCCACCCTCGAGGACTGGCGCCTCGTGCACAACACCGTCGTGCCCGACGCCGCGATGTCCCTCGACGAGGCCCGGGAGCGGCTCGGCCGGTATCTGCTCGAGGTCGTGTACGACGGCGACACGCTGGTCGGCTGCACCACGGTCCGCCCGCCGGACGCCGACACCGCCGCCGCCACGGTGATCGTCCGGGTGCTGCCGCAGTGGCGCGGCCGGGGCATCGGCGCCGCCCTGTACGACCGCGCGATGGGCCAGGCCGCCCGCCACGGCGCGCCGGCCGTCGAGACGGTCGTGTGGGAGGCCAACGAGGACGGGGTGCGCTTCGCCCGGTCCCGCGGCTTCGTCGAGGTCGACCGGTACGTGCCCGAGCCGGGTGCGGTGGCCTACCTCACACTGCGCCTCGGACCTGCCTGACCGGCCGCCCGCCGCACGCCGGCTCCTGAGCCTGCCCGGCCGGCCCGCTACCGCGCCGCGAGCCGGACCGCCCGCGCCGCCACGAGGGCGTGGGTGTCCTCGATGACCTCGTCGTAGACCATGCGACCCCACCGCAGGCGCAGCCACTGCATCGCCTGGTTCTCGTACGTGCTGCCGTCGGCCAGCCGCGCGGTCAGGCGCAGCTTGACCACCGCCGTGGTGCGCCACGGCCAGCCCGTCACCACCACGTCGGTCAGCGCGATGCGCAGCCCGGGGAAGAGCTCGAACACGTCGCGGAACCAGTCGGCGAACGCGTCCCGGCCGCGCAGGTGCACGCCCACCGGCGGCGGCCCGGCGAACCGGAACTCGACGTCCGGCGCGGCGGTCGCGACCGCCACCTGGTACTCGCCGGCGCTGACGGTCATGGCCTGGGGCGATCGGCACGAGGCGGCCGAGGGCCCGCCGATGCGCCTGCGGCACGACGGCTGCGGCCACGCCGCCGACGCGCGGGTCACCTGCGGGCACTGCGGCGGCGAGCTGCACCTGGACAACGTCACCGTGCTGCCCGGGCCCGGCGGGCGGGACGCACCCGGGACCACGGTCGTCGCCGAGCGCCTGCTGCGGCGTGGCCTCGGCGGCACGTCCGCGGGCTGAGCTGGATACGACGGTGGGGCCCGTGCGCAGCACGGGCCCCACCGGTCTCACGGTCACCGCGTCGGAGCGGCGGCGGTGCGCTACTGGATCACGAACGTGGTGTAGTACACGTCCATGATCTCCTTCTCCTTGTCGACGGTGTAGGCCTCGACGACCTTGTCCTTGAGCTGCTTCTTGTACTTCTCGCGGCCCTCGTTGGTCAGCAGCTCCTTGGCGTCCATGTTGCTGAACAGGCTGATCGCGGCGTCCAGGGCCTTGCTGCCGTCCGGGGCCTCGGCGGCCTTGTCGGTCGCCTGCAGCGTCATCTTCAGCTTCAGGTAGTGGCCGTCGGCCAGGTTGATCGTGACCGCGTCCAGCGGCACGACGATCCCGGCGACCAGCTTCTCCTCGGCCGCGGCCGGCTTCGGGGCGAACATGAAGTACCCGCCGGCGCCGCCGCCGACGAGCGCGACCAGGACGATCGCGAGGATCATGATGAGCTTCTTCTTGGAGCCCTTCGGGGCCTCCTCGGCCGCCTTGTCCTTGTCGTCCTTCGCCATGATGTGCCCCTTCGTGCCCGTACCGCGCTGACCTCCGACGTTCACTGACATCGGACCGTTCACCCGACACGTGAGTTGCGGGCAGGTGCGGTGCGGTAGCGCCACGGAGCGGAGCCCGTGGGGCGGGGGAGGTCAGAGGGACTGCTCGACCCAGCGGCGCAGCGTCGCGGCCGGCGCCGCCCCGGCCTGGCGGGCGACCACCTTGCCGTCCTTGATGATCATCAGGGTCGGCACGGCCCGCACGTCGAACCGGCGCGACAGCCCCGGTGCGGTGTCGACGTCGACCTTGACCAGCTTCACCTGCCCGGCGAGCTGGGTCGCGACCTGCTCGAGGGCGGGGCTCACCGCCCGGCACGGGCCGCACCACGGGGCCCACAGGTCGACCAGCACCGGCGTGCCGGAGCGCTCGGCGACCTCGGCGAACGTGTCGTCACCGGCGTCGACGATCCACGGCACCCGCGCGCCGCAGCTGCCGCAGGCCGGTGTCCCCGTGGCCGCGGCCGGGACCCGGTTGCGCTTGCCGCACGCCGGGCACGCCACGATGTTGCTCGTCACCTGTCGCTCCTTACACCCTCGGTCTCATTGGTGACGACAACACCCGTACCCGCGAAATTCCCGGTCAGGCGGAGCGCAGCTTGCGCACGGCGAGGACCACGAGGCCGGCGGCCAGCAGCGCGCCGACGACCGTGCCGGCGGGCCCGCTGTAGTGCTCGACGTGCTGCCACCGCTCGGCGAGCAGCCAGCCGGCGCCGATGAACAGCGCGTTCCACACGCCGGACCCGGCGGTGGTCAGCAGCACGAACTTCGGCAGCCGCATCCGCTCGACCCCGGCCGGGATCGACACCAGGCTGCGCAGGATCGGCACGCACCGCGACAGTGCCACGAACCACGAGCCGTGCCGCTGGAAGAGCCGCCGACCGCGCTCCAGGTCGCGCTGGCCGGTCAGCAGGAACCAGCGGCGCCCCGCCAGCCGGTGCAGGCGCTCGTACCCGAGCCGGGCGCCGACCCAGTAGAGCACCAGGGACCCGACGACGGCACCGGCGGTCGCGCAGCACCACACGAGCACCGGGTGCATCGCCCCGGCCCGCGCCCGGAACCCGGCCAGCGGCAGGATCAGCTCCGACGGGATCGGCGGCACCAGCGTCTCGAGCGCGATGAGCAGCCCCACCCCGACAGGGCCGAGCGTGTCGATGACGTCGAAGATCCAGTCCGTCATCATGGACATGCTACCGCCACCTGGTCACCCCGGCAGCGTGAGCGGCCGGCGGCGCGGGTCAGACCTTGGTGGCCATCGGGGCGCCGCGCCAGGTGACGGCGTCGGTGAGGGCGGCGACCACGTCGACATCGGTGCCGAGGGCGTCGGCGTACGCCCGGTGCAGGTTGGGCACGATCCGCTCCGCGTCGGCCCAGCCGGCGAACTCGCCGAGGTCGCACCCGCGGGCGGCCTCCAGCGGGGTCAGCCCGGCCCGCAGGCCCGCCTCGGCGGTGTCGCGCACCAGCCGCAGGTACCGCCGGATCGCGTCGAACACCGGGGTGATCTCGGCGGCGGTGAGCAGCGGCCCGTGCCCCGGGACGAGGTGCGCCGGCTCGAACTCGGCGAGCCAGTCCAGGGCGGCCGCGGCGCCGGCGACGGAGCCCATGAAGACCAGCGGGGTGAGGCCGTTGAAGACGAGGTCGCCGGCGAAGAGGACCCGCTCCCGCGGCAGCCACGCGACGAGGTCGCCGGTGGTGTGGGCGGGGCCGCCCGGGTGCGCCACGTCGACCCTGCGCTGCCCGACGTGGATGGTGAGCCGGTCCCGGACCGTGACGTCGGGCAGCCGGCGGGTGACCGCGCCCCAGTCGGGGACGGGCTGCCACAGCGGCGGGCAGCCGTCGATCACCGGGTCGACGCGCAGCCCTTCACGCATGTGCTCGTGACCGACGATGACCGTGGTGGCCGGCAGGAGGCTGTTGCCGTAGCTGTGGTCGCCGTGCTGGTGGGTGTTGACGGCGAGGCGGACGGCGCCGCCGCCGGTCGCCTGCTCGACCGCGGCGAGGAACCGGCGGGTGCGGGTCTCGGTGGCGCAGGTGTCGACGAGGAGGACCTGGCCCCCGTCGGCGACGACCCCGGCGTTGTTGAGCCACCACGTGCCGTCGGGCTGGACCCACGCGTGCACCCCGGGCACGACCTCGTGCAACGACATGCGGGGAGCCTACCGCCGGCGCAGCGGGATCTGACCGGGGGTGATCAGGCCCAGGCCGACCAGGTCGAAGTCCAGGTCGCGCTCCCACTCCACGCGCGGGGCCACGAGCGGGCTGCCGCTCTGCGCGAACGTCAGGTGCGGCGTGTCACCGGCGGCGCCGAGGAACAGCCCGGGGCGGCGGTTGGCACCGAACCCGCCGAGCGTCTCCAGCCGCCGCGGGCGCGGGCCGCCGGGCAGCGCCGCGGCCCAGCGCCACGGCGCCGCGTTGGTCATGAGGCCGGTCGCGTTGGTGGTCCACCTGTCGGTCCACTCCCGCAGCCGGAAGCTCTCCGGCAGCCCCTGCAGCACCCGCGCGGTGGCCCGGTCGGTGGTCACGCCGCACAGCTCCAGCGCGTCCAGGGCCCGGCCGGTGACCAGCGCGTCGACCGCGGCGGCGACGACGGCCGCCGGGTGGCGCCCGTCGATGCCCCACAGCTCCTCGACGCTGCCGGCGGGGGACTGCCAGTACTGCGGCATCCGGTCCCAGCGGTGGTAGGCGGACGTGCCGGCGACCCTGGCCAGCCCGGCCCGCAGCCCGCCGCCGGGGGCGGTGCCGACCACGAGCCAGATGCCCTTGCCCGCGGGGGTCGCGGCCGGCACGACCTCGCGCAGCAGCACCTGCACCCGGCCGGCGAGCCGGCCGCCGGTGCGGTCGCGGGGGAACCACCAGCGGATCCCGGGCACGAACAGCCCGGCGACGGTCTCGTCCAGGTCCTCGGCCTGCCGCTCGGTCAGCTGCGCCAGCAGCGCCGGGTCGAGCGCGACGTCGACGGGCACGGTGTCGCCGGCGAGCTTCGAGGCGGCCAGGCGCTGCAGCCGGGCGCGGCGGCGCCCTTCGGGCTCGCCCGCAGGGATGACCGACCACGTCGTCTCCCACTGCGCCCAGTCCTCGACGGCGGCGACGACGTCCTCGGGGAACACCGAGTGGAACTGCCCCGACGGCACCGCGACGGGGTCACCGTGCTCCAGCGGCTGGGTGTCGGCGTCCGGGCGGCGCTCGTAGAACGCGGCGGCGAAGCCGAGGACCGCGGTCGGGTCCGGCAGCGTCTGGACCGGCTCCCAGTCGCCGACCCGCTCGCCGGGGCGGATGTCGG
This sequence comes from Dactylosporangium aurantiacum, assembly GCF_000716715.1. Lineage (GTDB taxonomy): Bacteria > Actinomycetota > Actinomycetes > Mycobacteriales > Micromonosporaceae > Dactylosporangium > Dactylosporangium aurantiacum. The sequence continues at coordinate 281,400 of NZ_JNYJ01000009.1, forward strand.
CGACGGTCACGACCGCGTACGCCTCGTCGCCCGGCATGCGCACCCAGGCGCCCGGCTCCACCGGGCTCGCCGACCACTGGCGCGGCGCCTGGCGGATGACAGGCTCCAGGCCGGACCGGCGCAACGCGTCGACCGCTGCGGTCAGGGACGTCTCCACCGGACCACCATAAGGTGATCCTATGGATGAGTTGCACCGGAGCTTGACCGCGCTGGTCGACGGGGGCAAGGTGCCCGGCCTGGTCGCGGCGGTCGCCGGCGCCGACGGGCCGGTCCGCGTCGAGGTGCTGGGCGCGGCGGCATTCGGCGCCGGCGCCGCGCCGATGCGCCGCGACACGCCGTTCCGGCTGACGTCGGTGACGAAGCCGATGGTCGCCGCGGTCGCCATGATGCTCGTCGAGGACGGGCTGCTGGCCCTCGACGAGCCGGTCGACCGGCTGCTGCCGGAGCTCGCCGGCCCGCGGGTGCTGCGGCGGCTGGACGCCGAAGTCGACGACACGGTGCCGGCGCACCGGGCGATCACCGTCGAGGACGTGCTCACCTACCGGATGGGGCACGGGGTGCTGCTCGACCCGGCCGCCGATCCGCCGTTCAACCCGCCGTACCCGGTGGTGCGGGCCGCGGAGGCGCTGCGGCTGACCCTGGCCCGCCCCGACCCGCGCACCCCGCACGGCGTGGACGAGTGGATGCGCCGGTTCGGCACGCTGCCGCTGCTCTTCCAGCCGGGGGAGCGGTGGGCGTACAACTCCAGCGGCCATGTCCTCGGGGTGCTGGTGGCGCGCGCGGCCGGCGCGCCGCTGGGCGAGGTGATGCGGCAGCGGCTCTTCGACCCGCTCGGCATGACCTCCACCGGCTTCTCGACCACGCCGCGGCGGGCCGCGCAACTGCCGGCGCAGTACCTGGGCGGCGAGCGGCAGACGGACGTGGCGACGGCCGAGGACTGGAGCCGTGAGCCCGCCTTCCCCGACGGCGCCGCCGGGCTCGTGTCCACTGTGGACGACGTGGTGGCGTTCGGGCGGTTCATGCTCCATGGTGGACAGTCCCTGCTGCCGGTGCGGGCGGTGCGGGCGATGACCACCGACCGGCTCACCCCGGCGCAGGTCGAGGGCGGCGGGATGCTGCTCGGCGGGCACGGCTGGGGCTACGGCATGACGGTGCAGGCCGACGGCACCTACGGCTGGGACGGCGGGTACGGCACCAGCTGGCGCAACAGCCCGTCGCAGGGCACCGTGCGGGTGCTGCTGACCCAGGTGTCCGACGTGCTGTTCGACGGGACCGTGCAGGAGTTCAACCGGGTGGCCGTGCACCGCTGAGCCCCGCCGACGCCGCCGTGCGGGCCGGGCGCCGGCGGGCCCGGTTGCCGCACGGGTCGGCGGCGCACCAGCGGCGGGTGCCGGTGCGCGACCCGTCCAGGAACAGCGCCCCGCACCGCGGGTCGGCGCACGCCCGCACCCGGCCCGCGGCGGGCGACGTCACGAGGTCCAGCGCGTCGCGGGCGACCAGCGCGAGGGTGGCGGTGACCGGGTCCGCGGCCTGCCAGCGCAGCGCACCGCCGGCGTCGAGGCGAGGCACCGGCACCGAGCGGCCCGCCGCGTCGTTGACCAGGCCGCGCGCCTCGGCGCCCGGACCGCCGGCACCGGCCGGCAGGTCGCCCGCCTCGGCCCCCGGCCCGGCGGCGCGGGCCATGACGAGGGTGTGCACCGCCTCGCGCAGGCGCCGGGCGCCGGCGAGGATGGCCGCCGGCACGCTGCTGCCGGGCGTGGGCGCGACCGGGCCGAACTGCCCGACCCAGGCGGCGAGCGCCGCGCCGTCGGCGAGCTCGTCGACCGGGGTGGCGGTGCCCCGGTCCCGCAGCGTGTCGGCGAAGTCCAGGCACAGCCGTCCCGTGCCCCGGCGGAAGGACATCCCGGCAGCATAGACCCGCGTCGGTCACTCGCAGGTACGCTGTCGCCCGTGTCGGTGACCGGGATGTCCTATACGTGGCGCGGCGCGTTCGACGACGCCGAGGTCGAGGCGCTGCACGCCGAGGGGTTCGGCCACCCGGCGGCCGCCGTGGGCGGCTGGTGGGCGCGGGTCAACCGGCACAGCCTCGGCTGGGTCTGCGCCCGCGACGGCGGCCCGCTCGTCGGGTTCGTGAACGTCGCCTGGGACGGCGCCGCGCACGCCTTCGTCCTCGACACCGTCGTGGCGGCCACGGCGCAGCGGCGGGGCGTCGGCACGGGGCTGGTCGCCGCGGCCGTCGCGGGCGCGCGGGCCGGCGGCTGCGAATGGCTGCACGTCGACTTCGAGGACCACCTGCGCGAGTTCTACCTGTCCTCGTGCGGGTTCACCACGACCGGCGCGGGCCTGGTGCGGCTGCGCTGAGCGCACCGGCGGCGCGGTCGCCGTGACGACCGGCCGCGCTGAGCGCACCGGCGGCGCGGTCGCCGTGACGACCGGCCGCGCGGGGAGAGTCGCGCGAAGCGCGGGGCGCGACGACCCGCCGCGCTGCGCGCACCGGGGTTGCGGGCGGCGGGCGGTGGCCCGCACAATGGTCGACATGATCCGTTCTCACCGGAAGGGCGCGTCCGCCCTCGCGCGTTGACCGCCCCGGCGCGGCGATCCGCCGCTGCCCCCGCAACCCGTTCGCCCGAGCGTCCGGGCAACCGTCCCCCCACCGTCCGGCCGGTGGCCCGTCTCGTCGAGCTGTGGCACCGCGCGGCACCGATCCGCGACGAGTGGCTCGCCGTGGCCCACTCGACCGGGCCCGCCGACCGGGCCGGCACCGAGCACCTCATCGCCGGCATCTACCACCGGCTGCGCCGCCGGGCGCCGGTGTTCCGCTGGGTGCAGTCGCCGCGGCAGGCGTTGCCGCTGCTCACCAGGATGCCCACGCACCGGGACCTGCAGTCGTGGGTGCTGGCCAGGCGCCCGCACGGGGCACCGCCGGTCGCCAGTGACATCGCCACCGCACTGGCCCGGTTGCGCGGCGCCCTCGACGACGCCGCCGCCCATCCCGACCTGACCGTCGCGGCGAAGCCGCCGCAGAAGGAGGACCGGCACAAGCCGTGGCCGGTGCTGCCGCCGGAGCGGGCACTGGAGGCCGGGGTGCCGCTGCGGGAGGTGCTGCGCCAGTCGCTGCACGCCCCGATCGCGGCCGACCTGACCTGGCCCGTCAGGTCCGCGATCGGTGCCCAGGGCACGTTGCCGGTCTGCTGGTACGGCCAGCAGGACGCCACCTGGATCGGCCTGTACGACCTGCTGCCCAAGCTCGGCCTGGCCCGGTACCGGACGAGCGACGCCGCCGAGCTCGACGGCTGGGCCGCGCTCGCCCGCGCCGCCGGCTGGTGGTGGCCGGGCGAGGACGTGTGCGTGCTCGTCGAGCGGCCGGCGCTCATCGGTGCGCGCCGGGTCGGCTACCGCGACGGGACCACCGTCACGTGGTGATCCGCACCCCTGACAGCGCCTCGCACGCGGCGAGCAGCCCGTCCTGGACGGCCCGGTCGTACGCGGCCGGGTTGGCCTTCAGGTCGGTGCGGCGCTTGAAGTAGCGGCCGGTGACCGCCGCCGCCGGGTCGTCGGCGGTCGCCAGCCACACCTGCGTCTCGGCGCCCTCGGGCAGGTCGTCGGTGGCGTTCGGGCCGCCGAGCTTCGTGCGGATCCAGCCCGGGTCGACGGCGGTGCTGCGCACCTGCGGCCACAGCCGCGCCACCGCGAACGCGAGCGCCACGTCGAGCAGCTTCGAGTCGCTGTAGGCCTGCATGCCGTGCCACGGTTTGCGCTCGTACTGCAGGTCGGTGAGATCGGCGACGCCGACCGACTCCAGCCCGGAGGTGAGGTAGACCAGCCGGGCCGGGCGCGGCATGAGGGCGGTCAGCACGTACGGCGCCAGCGTGTTGACCTGGAACGTGCGCTCCAGCCCGTCGACGGTCTCCCGCCGCTCGTCCTGCCCGCCGATGCCGGCGTTGTGGATGACCACGTCGAACGCGCCGGCCTGCGCGGCGAGGGCCTTCGTCTCGGCGAGGGAGGCCAGGTCCCCGACGACGACCGGCGCCGCCGGCAGCCCCGCCGCGGCGGCCCGCGCCTCGTCCCGCGCGTGCAGCACCACGTCGTGCCCCAGCCGCAGCAGCTGCGCCGCGGTCTCCAGCCCGATCCCGTCGGTCGAACCCGTCACCAGTACCCGTGCCATGCCAGCATCGTAGAGGGCCCCGTGGCCGGGCCCGGCGCTCACCACCCGGCGACGCGGTCCGGACCGGCTAGCGGCGGCCGCGGAACGTGCGGCGCAGGTCGTCGACCCATTCGCCGGGCAGCTCCCACGGGATGAAGTGGCCGCCGTGCTCGTGGGCGGTGATGTTCACGTGGTGATACCACGCGGCGCGGTCGCTGGCCAGGAAGTGCCGGACGCGCTCCTCGCCGGTGGTGACGCCCGGCGGGTTCTCGTGACCGACGAACGTGATGCCGGTAGGGGCCTGCACCACGGGCCAGCGGTCGTGCGACGGCTGCCACGGGTAGCGGTTGTTGTTCGCGTACGTCCTGATCGAGCTGGTGATCGACGCGCCCGCCCAGATGATCGTGGCGTGGGTGAGCAGGTCGTCCCTGGGGAAGACGGTCTCCACGTCGCCGTGGCTGTCCGACCAGGTGCTCCAGCGGCGCAGGACCCAGGCGAGCATGCCGGCGGGGGAGTCGCTCAGCCCGTAGCCGAGCGTCTCGGGATCCAGCACGTGCGCGGCGAGGTGCACGGCGAAGCGCCGCTCCAGGGCCACGATCCGGGCGCGGATGTGCGGCGGCAGGTCGTCGGGGAGCGGGTTGCCGCCGGACAGGTCCCAGGCACGGTCGCCGTTGAACATGGTGAGCTTCTGCGCCGAGCCGATGTGGATGCCGTGCAGGTGCGCGGCGTACTTGTGCCCGAGCTGGCCGGTGATGAGCGCGCCGACGTCGCAGCCGGCCGCGGCGTACCGGTTGTGGCCGAGGACGCCGGTCATCAGCTCGTGGAAGACGTCGGCGATCTTCCAGAAGTTCATGTCGGGGTGCGCCGGCAGCGGGGTGGAGAACCCGAACCCGGGCAGCGACGGCACGATGACGTCGAACGCGTCGGCGGGGTCGCCGCCGTGCGCGCCCGGGTCGGCGAGCGCGTCGACGACCTTCGACCAGTGCCAGAACGTCCACGGCCAGCCGTGCGACAGGATCAGCGGGGTGGGTGAGGGGCCGGCGCCGGGCCGGCGCATGAAGTGCACGGGCACCCCGCCGACGTCGACGCGGTAGTGCTCGTAGGCGTTGATGGCCCGTTCGGCGGCGCGCCAGTCGTACCGGTGCGCCCAGTGCTCGACGAGGGCCCGCAGCTGCGCGGGCGGCACACCGTAGAAGCCGTCGTCGTTGCCGGTGTCGCGGGGCCAGCGGGTGGCCTTCAGCCGGGCGGTGAGGTCGTCGAGGACCTCGTCGGGGACGTGGATCGGCTGCTGCCGCAGGCCGGTGATGCTCATGCCGCCCCCAGCTCGATGATCCGGGCGAGGGCCGGCATGGCCGCGGCCACCGCGGCCTGCTCGCTCGCGTCCAGCCCGGCGATGAGCTGCGCGAGCCGGTCCACGCGGTTGGCGTGCCGGGACCGCACGACGTCGGCGCCGGCGGCGGTGAGCGACACCAGGACCGCCCGGCCGTCGGTGGGGTCGGGCCGCCGCTCGACCAGGCCGTCCTCCTCGAGGCGCTGCACGAGGCTGGTGATGGCGGGCTGGGTGAGCTGCTCCGTCGTGGTCAGCGCGGTGAGCCGCATCGGCCCGCGCCGCGACAGCGTGTGCACCACGGACAGGGCGCTGAAGCCCAGCCGCTGCACCATCGGCAGCCGGATGAACAGGGTGTTGAAGTCTTCGATGAGCGTCGTCAGCGCATCGACCTGAGCTCTCTGCACCGGCCAACTGTATCGACAATCTATATAAAAGTTCAATGCTTATATCTTTGCCTATCTTGCCGGTAGGATTCGTGGAGATGGCTCGGTGGTGGATGCCAGTGCGCCACCCTGCACCGCCGCTAGGTGCGCTCCGCTTGAGGTTCCACCCGGTGGAAGGTGCAGGCTTGGTCGGTGGATCGCGGATCAGATCTCTACACCATCGGGCAGCTCGCGCGGCGCGTCGGCGTGCCGACCCGGACCGTCCGGTTCTGGTCGGACCAGGGCGTGCTGCCACCGGTGGACCGGTCCGGCGGCGGGTACCGGCGCTACGACGCGGTGGCCGTCGCCCGCCTGGAGCTCATCCGGACCTTGCGTGACCTGGGCCTCGGTCTCGACGCCATCGCGGCGCTGCTGGCCAGTCAGGTCACATTGGCCGGCCTGGCCGCGGCGCACGCGGCGGCGCTCGATGCGCAGATCCGCACGCTGCGGCTGCGCCGCGCGGTCCTGCGCGCCGTGGCCCGCCGGCAGAGCACGACGGAGGAGATGACCGTGCTGCACAAGCTCGCGAGGCTGTCCGCACAGGAGCGCCAGCACGTCATCGACGACTTCGTCGCCACGGCGTTCGACGGTCCGTCCGACCCGGACAGCGCCGTCGTGGCCGGCTGGATGCGCGAACTGCCGGCCGAGCTCCCCGACGACCCGACCGACGAACAGATCGACGCCTGGCTGGAACTGGCCGAGCTGGTCGCAGACGAAGGCTTCCAGGGCACGATGCGTGCCATGGCGCCCAGCACAGCCGGCGACCCACGCTGGGAGTTCGGGCTGAACCTGCGGCCCCTCGTCCTCGCCCACGCCGGGAGCGCCGTCGACGATCGGGTCGCCCCTGACTCCGCCGCGGGGCGCGACACACTCGACCGGATCGTGCCGGTCGACCTTCCGGCCCGGGAGACGGCCGCGTACGTCACCTGGCTGGAGATGGTCGCCGACGCCCGCATCGAGCGGTACTGGCACCTTCTCGCCACGCTCAACGGTGCCGAAGCGGGGCCGCCGGCCGTGCCCGCCTTCGCGTGGCTGCTCGCGGCGATGCGCGCACACCGATGCCCGTGAGGTCCGGACCGCGTCGCACCGGGAGGCGTCGTGCCTGACACTGTTGGCGGGCGCCGGACCACGACCGGGACGCCGGCGAGCGCGGCGCCCGGCCTACCGGGCCCGGCCTCAGCGCCACGCCTGCCCGGACCAGGCGTCGCTGGACCAGGTGCGGCCCAGCCAGGTGCCCGCCGACCAGGTACGGCCCGACCATGTGCGGCCGGACCACGCCGGGTCGCTCCACGTCGCGCCGCTCACCCACGGGGTCGACGTCCACGTCGCCGCGGCCCACGTCCGGGACGTCCACGAGGTGCCGGTCCAGCCGTCGCCGGCCACCCGGAAGCCCATCCACGTGCCGCCCGACCATGATGCCTGCGCCGCGGCCTTCGGGGCCCACGACGCCGTGGCGAGAGCGCCCCACACGGTCCGCTCGCCGGACAGGGCGGCGTTGTCCAGCATCACGTGGCTGGTGCCGCGGGACAGCTCGAACGTGCCGAGCCCCGACGACGTGGCCCAGGTCGGCTTCGCCGCCGCCGTGGCGGTGCGGGCGAGCGCGCCGTTGACGTTGAGCTCGAGCAGCCCGAGCGTGCCCGCCTTGCCCGACGGCAGGAACGTGCCGCCCTTGGTCAGCCACTCCTTCACCTGGTCGGGCGTCGCGGCCGGCTTCGCCTGCAGCAGCAGGGCCGCGGCGGCGCTGACCACAGCGGTCGCCTGGGAGGTGCCGGTGCCCTTGAACAGGGTCGTGCCGACCCGCGCCGCCGGGTACATGTTGTCGACGTTGGACCCCGGGTCGCGCAGCGACGCGATCGACGTGCCCGGTGCGAGCAGGTCGACCTGGTTGCCGGAGGTGGCCAGGTTGGTGAACGTGGCGAGGGTGTCGTCGGCCGTCGCCGTCGTGCCGTTGGTGGCGGTCGCGCCGACGGCGAGGACCCACTCGTCCATCGCCGGGTTGGTGAGCTTGGCGGTGGCGTTGCCGTTGTTGCCGGCGGCGGCGACCACCACGATCCCCGCCTGCCACGCCTTCTCCACCGCGAACTGCAACGGGTCGGTCCAGTTCGGTGGCGTACCGCCGGATCCGTAGGACAGGTTGACCACGCGGATCGGGTTGGCCGGGTCGTCGTTGCGGTGCTTCACCACCCAGTCGACCGCCGCGATCATCTGCGACACGTCGACCGCGCCGCTGGCCGTGCCGATCTTCACCGAGGTGAGCTTGGCGTCCGGGGCGATGCCCCTGGTGCCGGAGGCGGTGTCGTTGCCGACGATGATGCCGGCCATGTGCGTGCCGTGCCCGTACGTGTCGAGGTAGCGCAGATTCGCCGCCTGCGACTCGAACGACAGGTCGCGCCCGCGGTCACGGCGAGCACGGTCCGTCTGAGGGTCACCAAGGGGCGCTCCAATCGCGTCGGCAGTGCCACCACCATCGCGGCGCGCGGGTCCCGCTGTCACCGGCCCCGGACGGGTTCGGGTCGGTCGCCCGACACGGTCCACCGCAGTGGCGTCCGCCGCACGTACCGGATACCGGCGAAACCCTTCAGTGGACCGCCGCGGTGCCGAAGATGCCCGCTACCGTCTGCGGGGTGGACGAGGTTGTGACGCTGGCGAGCGAGCTGATCCGGATCGACACCACCAACACCGGCGAGCCGTCCGGCACCCGTGGCGAGCGGGCCGCCGCCGAGTACGTCGCGACCCGGCTGGAGGAGGCCGGCTACGAGACCACGTACGTCGAGTCGGGCGCGCCCGGCCGCGGCAACGTCATCGCCCGCCTCCCCGGCGCCGACCCGTCACGCGGCGCGCTCATGGTGCACAGCCACCTCGACGTCGTGCCCGCCGAGGCGTCGGAGTGGTCGGTGCACCCGTTCTCCGGCGAGGTCTCCGGCGGCTACGTGTGGGGCCGCGGCGCCGTCGACATGAAACACCTGGCCGCGATGAGCCTCGCCGTCGCCCGCCGGTTCCGCCGCGACGGGGTGGTCCCGCCGAGGGACCTGGTGTTCGCGTACCTCGCCGACGAGGAGGCCGGTGGGGTGCACGGCGCCGGCTGGCTGGTCGAGCACCGCCCCGAGCTGTTCGACGGGGTCACCGAGGCGATCAGCGAGGTCGGCGGCTTCTCCCTCACCGTCGGCGACGGGGTCCGCGCGTACCTCGTCGAAACCGCCGAGAAGGGCGTCGGCTGGCTGCGGCTGCACACCCGCGGCACGGCCGGACACGGCTCGCTGCTGCACACCGACAACGCGGTGGCCAAGCTCGCCGCCGCGGTCGCCCGCCTCGACGCGCACGAGTTCCCGCTCGTGCTGACCCCGCCGGTGCGCGACTTCCTCGCCGGGGTCAGCGACCTGACCGGCGTCGCCTTCGACGAGGCCGACCCGGCCGCGGTCCTGGGCCGCCTCGGCGCCGTGGCCCGCATGATCGGCGCGACCCTGCGCGACACCGCGAACGTCACCATGTTCTCCGCCGGGTACAAGGACAACGTGGTCCCCTCGACCGCCTCCGCCATCTTCGACTGCCGGCTGCTGCCCGGGCGGGAGGAGGGGTTCCTGCGCGAGGTCGACGCCGTCGTCGGCCCGTCCGTGCGGCGCGAGTGGAAGAGCATGCCGCCGGTCAGCACGAGCTTCGACGGCGTCCTGGTCGACGCTATGACCGCCGCCATCACGGCCGAGGACCCGGACGCGCGGCTGCTGCCGTACATGCTGTCGGCCGGCACCGACGCGAAGGCCTTCCAGCGCCTCGGCATCCGCCACCTCGGCTTCGCCCCGCTGCGCCTGCCCCCGGACCTCGACTACACCGCCCTGTTCCACGGCGTCGACGAGCGTGTCCCGGTCGACGGTCTGCTGTTCGGCGCCCGCGTCCTGGACCGTTTCCTGCGCGTGTGCTGAGCCGGTTCGTGGGTAGGGTGGCTGGCATGTCCGTGCTGGTCGCATTCAGTGTCACCCCGCTCGGTGCGGGCCCGGAGGTCGGCGCGCTGGTCGCCGAGGCGGTGCGGGTCGTGCGGGCCTCGGGCCTGCCCAACCGCACCGACGCCATGTTCACCACCGTCGAGGGCGACACCTGGGACGAGGTGATGGCCGTCGTGCGCACCGCGGTCGAGGCCGTGCACGCCAAGTCCCCCCGCACCTCCACCGTCATCAAGGTCGACTGGCGCGACGGCGTCACGGGCGCCCTGGACGCGAAGGTCACCAGCGTCGAGCGGCACCTCGCCGACTGACGGACCTCGCCGGCGCGTCGCGCTACGGGACGGTGTTGTACCGCGGGACGCGCTCCTGGCCGGACAGCGCCGCGATCGCGTCCATGACCTCGTCGGTGGCGGCGCGCCGGGCACGGGCGTCGCCGGGCAGGCCCGTGCAGCGCAGCGGGGCGCCGAACCGCACGGTGATCCTGGCCCGCCGGGGCAGCGCGCCGGTGCCGGTGAGGGCGACCGGGACGACCGGCACGCCCGCGGTCAGCGCCAGCCACGCGACGCCGGTGCGGCCACGGTACAGGCGGCCGTCGCGCGACCTGGTGCCCTCCGGGTAGATGCCGAACGCGCCACCGGCGGCGAGCACGTCGAGGGCGGTGTCAAGGGCGGCCCGGGCCGCGGGGGCGTCGCCGCGGCGCACGGGGACCGCGCCGGTCGTGCGGAACCACCAGCGGCGCAGCCGGCCGCGGTCGAAGTACTCCGCCTTGGCCAGGAACACCACCCGGCGCGGGACGACGAGCGGGATGACGACGCTGTCGTAGAACGACAGGTGGTTGCCGGCGATGACGACCGCCCCGTGCCTGGGCACGTGGTGCAGGCCTTCGACGGTGGGGCGGTACCAGAGCGAGAACAGCAGTCGCAGGAGACGCATCGGGCGAATATAGCGTCCGAACGGTCGGACGCTATATTGGTGTGATGAGTCCCCGGCGCACCGTCGCGGAGGCCCGCCAGACCCGGGCCGGCATCGTCAGGCACGGCGTCGCCGTCGCCTCCGTGGAGGGCCTGGAGGGCCTCACCATCGGCCGGCTCGCCGCCGACCTCGGCATGAGCAAGTCCGGCGTGCTGGGCCACTTCGGCGACAAGGAGACCCTGCAGCTCGCCGTGGTCGAGCTGGCCACCGACGCGTTCTGGCGCGCGGTCTGGGAGCCGGTCGCCGACACCCCCGCCGGGCTGCCCAGGTTGCGCGCCGTCGCCGGTTCCTGGCTGCGGTACGTCGCATCCGACGCCCTCCCCGGCGGCTGCTTCTTCATGGCGGTGGGCCCCGAGTTCGACGACCGCCCCGGCCCGGTCCGGTCCGCGATCGCCGGCGCCGCCGACCGCTGGCACCGCGAGCTGCTGCACCAGGCCCGGCTCGCCGGTCACTGGCCGGGGGAGGAGGCGGAGCAGGTCGTGTTCGAGCTGACCGGGGTGCTGCTCGCCCTGCACGCCGCCCACCGCCTGCGCCGCGACCCGTCCGCCGCGACCCGCGCCGCCCGCGCCGTCGACCGCCTCCTCGTCGTGCCTGACCGCCGCACCGCCCCGGGCGGCCCGGTTGGCTGACGAGCAGGACGTCTTCTTCCGCGTCAGCGCGGCGCCGGCCAGCGCCGCGCTCCTGGCGTGACGACCGCCGGGCAGGTCAGCGGCCTGTGCGCCGTCAACGCGAACTCGATGGCCTCCGTCGGCGTGTCGCCCGGGTGCCAGACCCAGTCAAGCCCGGTCGCCGCCACGGATCCCCGTTGACGAAGTTCGGCCCCGCGGGGAACCATCCGGCCGACAGCAGACCCGCCAGTGCCGGCGCACCGAATCCCCGCTCCGTCAGCGCGGACGAGCGCTAGTGACCGATGCAGGTGTAGGTGTAGATCGCGGTGTCGGTGGCGCTGCTGGGGTAGATCACCTTGAGCGTGATGCGGTGCTCGCCGGCGGTGTGCGGGATGCTGATCGGCCAGCTGTCGGTGTAGGTCTTCGACTGCGCGATGCCGCTGTGGTCCGCGCCGCCGTTGACGCTGAACGACACCCGCACCCCGGGCTGCGACACGGTGACCGTGACGTGCACGGAGACGAGGTCGTTGCCCGGGTCGCAGGTACCCTGCCTGCTGTCCGGGCTCACCGTGACCCGCGCCGACGTGACCTGCGCTCCGGCGGGCGGCGGCGCGGCCGTCGTGTTCCGCGGGGTCGGCGTGCGGGTGGGGCCGGCCTTGGTGGGGGTCGCCGGACCGGGCTGCGGGGACGCCGATCCGGCCGGTGGCTCGCTGGCGGGCGCACTCGCCATGTCGCTGCCCGGGTCCACCGACGGGCTCAGCACGATCTGATCGGCCGCCGCCGACGTCGCTCGGGGCCGCGTCGTGTTTCCGGTCGGGAGCAGGGCGGCCACGCCCAGCGCGGCGCCCAGCACGAGGACCAGCCCACCACCGACGACGAACAACACCTGACGGGCCGGCGGCGGTCCGCCGGCGCCGGTGCCCACGTCGCCGTCCAGGCCACCGACCGTCGCCGGCGGCTCGGGGGTTGCCGGTACCTCGGACTCGATCACGGGCAACAGTGCACCATGGCACCAATCCGCAGAACCCTCGGGAAAACGGCCAGAATCGGCGCCGGTCAGCGCAGGACGAGCAGGTCCATGGTGTCCACGACCGGGCCGGGCACGGTGTCGGCGGCCGTGCGCAGCCGCCGGACCCCCGCGGCGTACGCCTCGTCGCCGATCAGCTTCAGCGGGGTGTGCGCGTCGCGGCGCAGGGCGGCGGCCGCCTCGCGGACCGAGCCGGCGGTGGTCTGGGCGACCGGCTCAAGCGCGACGGTGCGGAACCCGGCGGTGGCGAACGCCGCCTCGACGTCGGCCACCGAGGGGTAGGTGTCCAGCACCGCGGCGGCCTCGGGGAAGTAGCGGACCAGGGTGAGGCCCTCGTACCGGCCGGCGAAAACCGACCGGATCAGCAGCGGACCACCCGGGCGCACGACCCGGCGCAGCTCACGCGCGGCGGCGCCCAGGTCCGGCACGTGATGGACCATCGTCGACATCCAGGCGGCGTCGGTGCACCCGGCGGTCAGGGGCAGGTGTGTGGCGTCGCCGGCCACCACCGGGCGGTGCACCGAGCGGGCGCGCATCGCCGCGGACGGCTCGACCGCAACGACCTCCAGGCCGGGGAACCAGGCGGTGAACGCCCGTGCCCAGCTGCCGGTGCCGGCGCCCAGGTCCAGCAGCCGCCGGCCGGGCAGCGGGCGCAGGTGCCGGGCCACCGCCGCGCGCCAGGCGGCGAGGCCGTCGTCGGTCAGGTGGCGGTTCGCCAGGAACGCGGCCGCGTCCCGGTCGTCGTACGCGATGCGGGCCATGCCCCCGAGCCAACCGTGGCAGTGGGGGTGCCCACAACGCCGCGTGCGTCGATTCACAGTCCGGCGGCGGCTGTTAGCGTGCCAGGCATGCCGCCGAGGTTCCTGGTCTTCGACCTGTTCCACACGCTGGTCGACGGCGCCGACAGCGAGCGCGACCGGGTCGTCGGTGAGATGGCCGTGATGGTGGGGGTCGACCCGGAGGCGTTGCGGCGGGCGTACCGCGAGACGTGGGACGAACGGCTCAAGCGCTGGAGCGTCGAGGAGACGATCCGGATCCTCGCCGGCCGGCTGGGCGCGCACCCGTCCGACGAGTCGGTGGCCCGCGCCGCCGCGCACCGCCGGGCCCTGGCGCGGCGCGTCCTGGACCGGGTGGCGCCGGCGACCCTCGAGACCCTCGACGCGTTGCGGGCCGCCGGTGCGCGGCTCGCGCTGGTGAGCAACGCGACCGCGGAGGCGGCCGAGGCGTGGCCGGCGTGCGAGCTGGCGTCCCGGTTCGACGTCGCGGTCTTCTCCAGCGTCGTCGGCGTCGGCAAGCCCGACCCGCGCATCTACCTCGCCGCCGCCGAGGCGCTCGGCGCCGCCCCGGCCGACTGCGTGTACGTCGGCGACGGCGCGGACGGCGAGCTGGCCGGCGCGGCCGCGGTCGGCATGCGGGTGGTGCGCACCGTCGAGCACAAGGACACCGACCCCAGCTGGCCCGGCCCGGTCATCCAGGCGCTGCGCGACCTCGAGGACTGTCCCGCCTGAGTCAGGTGTACCCGACCAGCCCGTCCGACGGCGCGACCGAACGATCGCCGCTATCGTCCGGTGGTGCGTGTGCGGCTCGACGGGAACCAGATCCACTCCGAGGCCGACTTCCATCGGCACCTGGCGGCGCTGCTGGACTTCGGGCCCTACTACGGACACAACCTGGATGCGTTGTGGGACCGGCTGACCACCGATGTTCCACGTCCCGTCCATGTCATCTGGACCGCGGCCCGGGTGAGCCGCTCGGCAATGGGAGCGCCGGCGTTCGCTCGGATCGAACGCACCCTTCGCGCCGTGGCCGACCAGGATGTCGCGTGGGGGCGGGGCGACCGCTTCACCTTCGAACTCGCGTAGCGGATTCGCGAAGGCCGCGGCTCAGTCCGTGGGCGGTGGCAGCAGGGCGGCGGTGAGGGTGGCGGCCAGCCAGTCGGTGGAGTCGTCGACGGGCCAGCCGCAGGTCGTGGTCAGGCGTTCGAATACCTCGATCGACGTGAGCGCGAAGCTGATGTCCGCCGCGCGGTCGGCGTCGACGCCCGTAGCATGGCCGGGTGGGCGACCCGGAGCGGTGGTTGCAGCGCGGCAGTGCGCTTGCCGACGAGGGTGGCGCGGACGAGGCCGAAGCGCTGGCGTTGCTGCGCGCGGCGGTGGCGGCCGGACACGGACCGGCCAAGGTCCGGCTGGCCGAGTTCCTGCTGCTGCAGTGCGCGACCGCCGACGCCGCGTCCCACGAGGAGGCGCTGCGGCTGCTGCGGGAGGCCGTGGCGGCCGGCGTACCGGGTGCGCGGAACATGCTGGGCGTCACCCTCTGGGACGACGGTGCGCTGGACGAGGCCGAGACCCTGCTGCGGGCCGCGCTCGCGGACGGCGAGCCCGACGTGGCGGTGAACCTGGCCGGGGTGCTGCACCAGAAGGGCGCCGACGCCGCGGCGTTCGCCCTGCTGCGGCAGGCGGCGGAGCGCGGCGACGGGGTGGCCTACTGGATCGTCATGCGGCTGCTGCCGGCGGCCGGCCGGGCCGCGCGGGAGGTGACCATGGCGTACGAGGCGGCGACCTCACCCGAGGAGCGGCCGGTGTGCGTCATGCTGATCCCCGGTGCGTGGGAGCTGGACCCGTCGGTGCTGCCGGTCGACTGAGATCGCGGCGCGGACGGCGTCCGCGCCACCGGTGACCCGCCGGCTCAGCCGCGGCAGACGGCCTCGCCGGTGGGGGTGTGGTAGTACAGCACCGAGCGGCCGGCGCGGCGGCGGGTGATCAGCCCCGCGTCCAGCAGGACCCGCAGGTGACCGCCGACGGAGCCGAGGCCGGCGCCGGTCAGGGCGACCAGCTGCGTCGTGCTGTGCGGCGTGGCGAGCAGGGTCAGGATGGTGGCCCGCAGCGGGCCGAGCAGGCGGGCCAGGGCGTCGGGCGGTGCGGTGCCGCCGGTGGCCGCGAGCCAGCCCGTGCACGGGTAGATGATCGAGTACGACCGGGGCGGCGACTCCCAGCCGACCCAGCCACGGGCGGCGGTCGTGGGGATGAACAGCAGCTCCGCGTCGCTGATGTCCAGCGGCGCGTAGTCGTACGTGTTGATCTGCAGGCGGCCGTCGCCGAGCCAGCGCATGCCGGGGCGCATGCCGTCCAGGACCGCGGCCCAGCCGCCGGTGCTGAGCCGGTCGGTGCGCGACACGATGTCGGCCTCGAAGACCCGGCGCAGCCGCGGCCAGCCGGGGCGCACCAGGTGCGACCAGACCCAGTCGACGAGGTCGGCGGCCCGGCCGGCGAGGCCGTCGGCGCGCAGCACCTCGGGCACCGCGTCGCCGAGGCCGAGGTGCTCGCGGGCCGTCGGGTCGGGGGTGCGGCGCAGCCGCGCCAGCTCCGTGGAGAACGTCTCGCCCGGCGTGTGCGGCGGGGTGACGAGGAAGTCGGCGATCCAGCCGGGGCGGATCGCGGCGTGCAGGAACGGCCGGACGAACGGGTCGCCGGCGTACCTGGCCTCGAACGCGGGCCGGTGCGCGGCGAGCCACTCCCGCTGCGGCGCGGACACCGCGCGCTGGCCGCCGAGCGCGGACAGGCAGGCGACCGTCTCGGCCAGGGGTGACACCACGAAACGGCTGCGGGCCAGCACGTCGGTGCCGATCTGCCAGAACCCCACGTTTCGCCTCCACCCGAAACTGTACGTCGCGCCGGTACCGTCGCCGCAGGATGCCGATCATGCGCACGTATCGGCAACTGTTCCGCACGCCGGAGTTCACCGCCCTGTTCGCGACCCTGTCGGGGCAGGTGGCGGCGGGGACGGTGGCGGGCATCGGGCTCGGCACGCTGGTCTACGCCGCCACCGACTCGCCGCTGCTGTCCGCGCTGAGCATGTTCGGGGCGTCGTTCGCCCAGCTGGTCGGGGCGGCGACGCTGCTGTCGTGGGCCGACCGGGTGCCGCCGCGGGCCGCGCTGACCGGGCTGGCCGGGTTCGCGGCGGTGACGACGGCGCTGCTGGCGGTGCCGGGGCTGCCGATCGCGGCCCTGTTCGCGGTCATCTTCGCGCAGGGGCTGGCCGCGTCGGTCGGTGGCGGCGTCCGGTACGGGCTGCTCGCCGAGATCCTGCCCGCCGACGGGTACATCCTGGGCCGGTCGCTGCTGAACATGTCGGTCGGCGCGATGCAGATCGGTGGCTTCGCCGTCGGCGGTGCCCTCGTCGCCGCCGTCTCGCCGCGCGGGGCGCTGCTGGTCGGGGCGGGACTGCAGGTGGTGTCGGCGCTCGTGGCCCGGTTCGGGCTGAGCCGCAGGGCGCCGCGCGCGGCGGACCGCCCGTCGGTGCGGGCGACCTGGCGCGGCAACCGGCAGGTGTGGCAGCCGGGCGTGTACATCGCGATGTGGGTGCCGAACGGGCTCATCGTCGGCTGCGAGGCGCTGTTCGTGCCGTACTCGCCGGCCGCGGCGAGCGTGCTGTTCGTGACCGCGGCGATCGGCATGCTCGCCGGTGACGCGATCGCCGGCCGGTTCGTGCCGCCGCGGCTGCGGTTCCGGCTCAGCGGCCCGCTGCGGTGGCTGCTCGCCGCGCCGTACCTGCTGTTCTTCCTCGAGCCGCCGCTGCCGGTCGCGGCCGCCGTGGCCGGGGTCGCCTCCGTCGGCTACGGCGCGACGCTGCTGCTGCAGGACCGGCTGCTGGCCACGACCCCGGAGCCGCTGCACGGCCAGGCGCTCGGGCTGTTCGGCTCGGGGCTGCTCGCCATGCAGGCGGTCGGCGCGACGCTCGGCGGGCTCGTCGCCCAGTACGTGGCGCCGGGCACCGCGATGGGCATCCTGGCGATCGGGTCGCTGCTGGTGTCCCTCGCGTTGTTCGTGGCCCGCGTCGCTCCCCGCCGCCGGCCCGTCCTGGAGCCCGCGGGCGCCGTGGCGCGGTGATCAGGGGCGGGGCACCCGAAGCAGCGGTCCGGGTGCCCCGCCGTCGATCAGGCGAGGGCCAGGCTGGCGCGCCGGCGCTCGCTGTCCTTGTCCAGGACGCGGACCGTCACCGCGGCGCCGACCTGCAGGCCGGTCACCCCGGGCAGCAGCCCGTCGACACCGTCGGCGAACCGGACGAACGTGCCGAACGGCACCACGCCGGACACCTCACCGACGACGACGTCGCCGATGCTGAAGTCTTCGAAGCGGGACATGCGATCACCTCCTTCCTCGGCAGGCTCCGCTCATGCGGGCGGTGCGGAAGGAGTGGCGGGCCACGGGCCCGCCGGCAGCTCACCGAACTGCCGGACGCCTTGTCTGTGCACGGCACATGGCCGACCCGGCAGTCACATCACGACCGTAACCGTCACGCCGGCCGGTCGGCAAGGACCTACCGCGGCACGGCACCGGCCGCGGCTACCGGTCGAGTGCGACGGTCACCGGGCCGCCCGCCGGGTCGGCGCCCGCCACGAGCGTGAACGGCACCCGGAACACCCGGCCCGGCGCGGCCGGCCACGGCACGCGGACCGCGCCGACGCGCCGGCCGTCCTGGACGGCGACGACGTGCGGGACGGCGCGGTAGGTGTCGCACCACAGCAGCAGCCGCCCGCGCACCGGCGCCGGACCGCCCGGACGGATCAGCTGCGGCGCGATCCAGCGCAGCGGCGCCGCGCACCGCAGCTCCAGCGGGGCCGCCGGTCCCGCCGGCCCCGCTGCCGGTCCCGCCGGTCGCGCAGGTCCCGCCGCGGCGCCGGTCAGGTGTGCCAGGACGGCGCCGGCGACGTGCCGGCCGTCCAGGGCGGCGACGTCCGCGGTGTCCACCGGGTGCAGCAGGTTCCCGGCGGCGAACACGCCCGGGCGGCTGGTCGCCAGGGCCGTGTCGACGCGCGGGCCGCGGGTCCCGGCGTCCATGTCGAGCCCGCCGGTGCGGGCCAGCTCGTGCTCGGGGATCCAGTCGCCGGTGAGCACCACGGTGTCGCAGGGCACCCGGTGCCGCCGACCGGTGCGCGGGTCCTCCAGGTCGACGGAGGTGACCCGGCCGTGCCCGTTGATCGCGGCGACCCGGGTACCGGTGAGCACCGGCACGCCGAACGCGACCCGCGCCGACCGCCGCAGCACCGCGTGCGGGCCCTCGGTCGCCAGCAGCACCGGCCGGCAGCCGGCGGCGCGCAGCGTGAGCACCGCCGACCAGCTGACCAGGTCGGCGCCCACGACGACCGCCCGGCGGCCCACGTCGCGGTGGTACAGGTGGACGAGCTGCTGCAGCTGCCCGGTGGTGTACACGCCGTCGGGCCGGTCGCCCGGGATGTGCCGGGCCGGGCGGGGCCGTTCCCGGGCGCCGGTGGCGAGCACGACCGCGTCGGCGTGCACGACCCGCCGCCCGCGCGGCGAGGTGACCTCGAGCGCCCGCTCGCCGGCCCAGCCGGTGACCATCGCCCCGGTCTCCAGGCGGGCCCCGGCGGCGCGGGCGGCGGCGGTCAGGCGGCGCGCGTACGCGGGACCGGACACGAACCGGTGCAGGTCGCGCAGGCCGTACCCGAGGTGGTCGCTGTGCCGGGGGATGCCGCCGGTCTCCGCCTCCCGCTCGATGAGCAGGACACCGTCGCCGAGCCGGCGGGCGAGCGCGGCGGCGGCGGTGAGCCCGGCCGGCCCGCCGCCGACGATCGCGACCCGGACGTGCTCGTTCACCGGGCACCGCCGCGCGTGCGCAGCAGCTCGCCGACCTCGGCGCCGCAGTAGAAGCCCTGGCAGCGGCCGTTCATCGCGCGGGTACGGCGGCGCAGCCCGTCCAGGTCGGCGGGCGGGACCGGGGAGCGGTACGCGTCGCGGATCTCGCCGCGGGTGACCCGCTCGCAGAAGCACACGATGTGCCCGTACTCGGGGTCGGCGTCGATGGCGGCCGGGTCCCGGAACGGCCGGACGCCGGCCTCGCCGAGGTTCGGCATCCGCGGCGGGTCCGGCAGGTCCGGGCGCGGCGTCAGGTCCAGCGCGCCGTCCAGCAGCCCGGCCACGTGCTCGGCGATCGCCATCCCCGCGGTCAGCCCGGTGGAGCGGATCCCGCCGACCAGCACGTACCGGCGCCCGGCGTCGACGTCGACGTCGACGAGGTAGTCGTCGCGGCCGATCCCGGCGCGCAGCCCGGCGTAGGTGGCGGTGACCTCCTCGTCCAGCAGCCGCGGCATGAGCTCCCGGCCGCGCTCCAGCAGGTACGCCAGGCCCCGCGCCGACGTGCCGGTCGCGGTGCGGTCCGGCAGGTCCTCGGCGGTCGGGCCGAGCATCACGTTGCCGTAGATGGTCGGGCTGACCAGGACACCCTTGCCGGCCTTCGACGGCACCGGCAGCACGATGCACGGCACCAGCGGCCGGGCCAGCTTGTCGAACACGTACAGCTCCCCACGGCGCGGCGTGACCGTGAACCGTTCGTAGCCGAACAACCGGTCGAGGGCGTCGGCGTGCAGGCCCGCCGCGTTGATCACCCACCGGGCGGTGACGGCGCCGCCGGTGGTGTCCAGGCGGGTGGCGTCGGGACCGGCGTCGGCGGCGGTGACCCGGTGCCCGCGCAGCAGCGTCACGCCCCGGTTGACCGCGTCGGTGGCCAGGGCCAGGTTCGTCGTCCACGTGCAGGTGATCGACTCGCCGGGCACCGTGAGGCCGCCGAGCGCGCCGGGGCCGAGGGCTGGCACCGCGTCGTACACCGCCGCCGCGTCGACCAGCTCGCAGGCGGTGTACCCGTTGCGTTCGGCCTTCGCCCGCAGCGCCGGCAGCGTCCGCAGCTGCTCGTCGGTCCAGGCGACCAGCAGCGCGCCGGTGCGCTCGACGGGGATGCCGGTGGCCGCCGCGTAGTCGCCGAGCAGCGCGTACCCGCGGGCGACGAGCCGCGCCTCCAGGGTGCCGGGCGTCGCGTCGAACCCGGTGTGCAGGATCGCCGTGTTGGCCTTGCTGGTGCCGTCGCCGACGTCGTCGCGGGCCTCCAGCAGGGCGACCGACAGCGACGTGCCGCCGAGCAGGCGGGCGATCGCGGCGCCGACGATGCCGGCGCCGACGACGGCGACGTCGTAGCGGTCCGTGGTCATGTCGCCGCCCGGGACAGGGTCGCGCCGGCCGCGGCGTGCCAGCGGCCGAGATGTTCGGCGGCCCGCTCCGGTGACCACCGCGGCTCGTACGTCGCGGCCGGCCGCCACCCGCCGGTGACGTCCGCGGGACCGAGCGCCGGGTCCAGGGCGAGCGCCGCGCAGGCGGCCGCGCCGAGCGGGGTGGCGTGCGGCGACGGGTACACCTCGACCGGCAGCTGCGCCAGGTCCGCCTGGGCCTGCATGAGCACCCGCGAGCGGGTCAGTCCGCCGTCGACCCGCAGCGTGGTCAGCGGCGTGCCCAGGTCGTCACCGACGAGCGCGGCCAGCGCGGCGACCTGCGCCGCGACGCCCTCCAGCACGGCCCGCACCAGGTGGCCGCGGCCGGTGCTCAGCGTCATCCCGCTGAACGACGCCGTCGCGCCCGCGTCCCACCACGGCGCGGCGAGCCCGGCGAGCGCCGGCACGCACAGCACGCCGTCGCTGCCCGCCGCCGCGACCGTGTCGAGCTCGTCGGCGCCGGTGACGAGCCCGAGGTCGGTGAGCCAGCGCACCGCGGACGCGGCCGTGTACACCTGCCCGTCGACGCAGTGGTCGACCCGGTCCCGCAGCCGCCACGCGATCGACGTGGACAGCCCGGACCGCGACCGGGCGGCCGCGCCGCCGAGCTGGGCGAGCAGGAAGGCGCCGGTGCCGTACGTGCACTTCGCCGTCCCCGGCGCCAGGCACGCCTCGGCCAGCAGCGCCGCCTGCTGGTCGACGATGAGCCCGGTCACCGGCACGTCACCGCCGAACGCCGTGGTGGTGCCGACGACCGCGTCGCTGGCGACCACGTCCGGCAGCGCCTCCCCGCCGAGGCCGAAGAGGTCCAGCAGCTCGTCGTGCCACCGGCCCTCGTCCAGGTCCAGCAGCAGCGACCGGCTCGCCGTCGACGCGTCGGTGACGAACGCGCCGCACAACCGGTGCACCAGCCACGTGTCGGTGGTGGTGACGACCCCGGCGGTGGTGAGCCGCTCCCGGATCCAGCGCATCTTCGGCGCCGAGAAGTACGGGTCGAGGACCAGCCCGGTCAGTGCCGCCACCCGGCCGGCGGACCCGGCCCGCGCGGCGCAGACGCTCTCGGCGCGCCGGTCCTGCCAGACGATCGCCGGGGTCAGCGGCGCGCCGGTGGCCCGGTCCCACGCCAGGACCGTCTCGCCCTGGTTGGCCAGCGCGACCGCGGCGACGGGCACCCCGGCCTCGGCGACGGCCCGCCGTCC
Organism: Dactylosporangium aurantiacum; assembly: GCF_000716715.1. GTDB lineage: Bacteria > Actinomycetota > Actinomycetes > Mycobacteriales > Micromonosporaceae > Dactylosporangium > Dactylosporangium aurantiacum. The sequence continues at coordinate 303,093 of NZ_JNYJ01000009.1, forward strand.
CGCGGTGAGCACCGAGTCCAGCAGCGCCACCGGGTCCTGCTCGACGGCACCGCCCGGCCGGTACGCGGGCCGCAGCGGCTCCTCGGCGATCGCGAGGACCGCCCCGTCGGCGCCGGTGACGATCGCCTTGGTGCCCGACGTGCCCTGGTCGATCGCCAAGATGTGCATGGTCACCGTCATAGCACCCCGGACCCGGTTCGTTCGAAGATGAACAACAGGTGTTGCCCGCATGAACTCCGGCTCCGGCCGGTCGGCGCGGGGCCGGGCAGGTTCTACCGTCGTGCGTATGACCACCATGGTGCGGCCCCGGGTCGACGTCGCCACCGCCCGGGACCTCGCCGAGGCCCTGCTCACGGGCCTCCCGCAGCGCTGGGCACACACCGCCGGCGTGGCCGCCCGCGCCGCCGAGCTGTGCGCCGCCATGGACCCCGCCGACCGTGACCAGGTCGTCGCCGCCGCGTGGCTGCACGACATCGGCTACGCCGAGCCCGTCCTCGACACCGGCTTCCACCCCCTCGACGGCGCCCGCTTCCTGCGCCGCACCGGCTGGACCGCCCGGATCAGCGCCCTGGTCGCCCACCACTCCGGCGCCTGCTACGTCGCCGAGCTGCGCGGCCTGCACCACGAGCTGGCCGAGTTCCCACGCGAGCACTCCCCGGTCGCCGACGCCCTCACCTACGCCGACCAGACCGTCGGCCCGACCGGCGCCCGCGTCGACGTCCACGCCCGCATGGCCGAGATGCTCGCCCGCCACGGCGCGACCTCCGACAACGCCCGCGTCCACCACCTGCGCGCCCCGGACATCCTCGCCACCGCCGAACGCGTCGAACGCCGCCTGCGCCGGTACTCCCAGGCCGCCTGACCCCGCGGGTCAGGCGGTGGCGAGGACGCGGCGGGCGACCTCGTCGATCGGGGCGGCCGGCAGTGCGGCGTCGGGGCGACGCCGTCGGTGGCGATGACCGTGGCGACGCCGAGCCGCCCGGCGAAGTAGGCCGCGTGCTGGGCGAACGCGAGCGACACGATGATCTATGGCTTGTCGTCCGCCGCGAGTTGGGTGAACCAGGTGCGTGTGGTGGCGGCCGCGTGCAGAGGGTCACCGGTGACGAGCCGTTCGTCGGCTTGGATGATGCACGGCGGCCGGGCCGCCGGGGCGGCGTCGATCAGGACCGCTCCGGGCGGCCGCGGCCATCGGTTGCCAGCTGGGACGATGGCCTCGTGATGGCGGGGCCGACCTTGGTCAGCATCAGGTCGAGGAATCGGTCGGGGTGGCGGAATGACGCGAAATGGCTCGCGTCCGCGATGAGTGCGAACTCCTTCACCGGTGCCGAGACGTCGTCGAAGAACCGCTTCGCGGCCGCCGGCGGGGTGATGACGTCGTGCGCGCCCTGGAAGATGAAGAACGGCATCGCGAAGGTCGTGCCTTCGAGCCATTCGTCGATCGCCGTGGACTGCAGCGCCAGCGGCTCGGAGAAGGTCATGGCCTTCGGCTGGCTACGCAGGTCGCGCAGCGTGTGCCGGGGAGACGTCAGCAGTGAGCCGAGCACCACGGTCTTGATGGTGTCGAGGGTGAGCGGGTCGGCGGCGGCTACCAGTTTGTGGAACCGCGACCACTGTGCCCCGGTCCACGTCGCCCGGTCGGGGCCGATTGTCGTGACGGCGGCCAGCTCCTTGGATTTGCCGGCGGTCCGGAGTCGGTCCAGCAGGGCGTGGTAGGCCGTGCGCTCCCGTCCGCCGGCGTTGATGTTCTGGTCGGTGCCGACATAGGCCGAGTACCGCTCGGGGTGGTTGCGGGCCAGGCGTAACCCGACGAACGACCCGAACGAGTTGGCGACCAGCACGACCTGCGCGACGCCGAGCCGGGCGCGGATGTGGTCGGTCACCTCGACGGCGTCGCGGCACAGCCGGTCGAGGGTCAGCTCGCCCTGCCCGGCCGGGCCGCCGCGGTCGAAGGTCCGGCCGGCGCCGCGCATGTCCCACCGCACGACCGTGAAGTGCCGCTCCCAGGCGCGGGTGCGCGGGTTGTAGGGCAGGTTGCTCACGCCCGGGCCGCCGTGGATCTCGAGCATGACCGGATTGCTGCGGTCGTCGCCGCGGATCGAGACCCACTGGTCGATGCCGCCGATGCGGGCGAACCCGGACTCGTCGATGCCGTGCGGGTTCGTGATGCGCAGACGCCTGGCGTTCGCGGCGCGGCGCAGCTGCCGGTAGCCCAGCAGGCCGGCGGCGGGGGCGGCGAGCACGGTGGCGGAGGAAGCCGCGACGACAGCACCAATCACTGCGTTACTCCTAAACTGTTTAACCGATAAGCAGTACGTTTTACTGTATAAACAGTTCCAGGAGGACGTCAACCCCCGCATTCACCGCCAGCGAGGAGAACCACCGTGGCCAGGACCAGCGGCCCGAAACAGCCGCGCGACATGGCGGCCGCGCTGGCGCTGCTCTGGGACGAGACCGAACGACCCACGCGTGGCCCCAAGCCGAGCCTCGACCCGCGCCGGATCGCCGACGCCGCCGTGGCCATCGCGGACGCCGACGGCCTCGACGCGGTCTCGATGGCCCGGGTCGCCGGCGTGTTCAACCTGTCGGGCATGGCGTTGTACCGGTACGTGCCCGGCCGGGACGAGCTCGTCGCGCTCATGGTCGAGGCGATCCTCACCGACCGGCCCGACCTGTCAGGCGCTGGCAACGACTGGCGCGCGCAGCTCACCGCGTGGGCGCGCCAGTCCTGGGCGGTCCACCAGGCGCACCCGTGGCTCCTGCCGGCGACCGCGATGCGCCGTCAAGCCATGGGGCCGCACCAGATCGGCTGGATGGACGCGGCCATCGCCGCCCTGCAGCCGACCGGGCTGACCGCCGCGCAGCAGCACCAGGTCTTCCTGCTCGTCGCCGGACTCGTGCGCAACCTGGCCCAGCAACAGCTCGACTTCGACGAGGCGCACGCCCGAGAGTGGAGCCGGCTCAACGGCGAGCTGCTCGCCCGGCACGCCGATCGCTTCCCCGCGCTGACCAAGGCCATCCTCGACGGCGCCTTCACGCCGATCGAGGACCCGCTGGCCTTCGGGCTCGATCGGCTCTTCGACGGCGTCCAAGCGCTGATCGACCGCGCCAGGACACCGGGGTAGCAACGATCCTGTTCACAAGCCGCAGGGTTCCGGCGCGACGAACTCGGGGCCAATGAACAGCCCGACCCAGGCGCCGGCTGCCTCGGCGGAACTGCGTGCTTGATCAGCCATCCGGATCGCTCAGGCGCTTGTCAGCCGGCGGACGCGGGACGGCTCTGGAGCAGCGCCTGGGAGCAGGCGCTGCGCGGCGTCGGTTACTGCGTCCATGCGATCAACCCGGCAGCGGGTTCCGACGACGAGCCACGGCGGCAGTGCGCAGAATGCCGATGAGCGGGCATCGCTCATGGTGTCGCACCCGACGGTTCGGGCGTTGGGCGACGACCGCGCTCATCTACTCCTCGGTCGACACGCGCCCGCGCTGCGTGAGCTGCTCGCCGCCCAGCTGGACGGCGACGACAGGGAGGCGCGGATTCACGCGGCGACCGGGCTGGCCCTGCGTGGGGACGCGCACGCGCTGGCGCAGCTGCGCCGGATGAGCGACGAGGATGGGCACGAGTCGCTCGCCTGGAACCAGTCCGACCACATCGAGCAGGTGCTTGCGCAGCGGGCCCGGGCCGAGCCACGAGCGGGAGACGGGTGCGTCAGGTGATCTGTCGGCCGGTGCCTTCGACGCGGTGGCTGCGAGGGCGAGCGTGCCGGTCCCGCGCCGCGTAGGACTTGAACCTACAACCCGCAGATTAAGAGCTAGATTCCGGGCATTTGTTCGGTGATGTCTGTTCCGAGTTGCCGACGGTATGCCGCTTTTATGTAGTTCTGGTGAGGTGGCCGTGCTCCTTGAGGTTGCCCGGTAATGATGGGTCCATTGGCGGCCGATCACCCTAGGAGCACCCGTACGGCCCTAGGTCGTGTGTCGAAGTCATAGCCATTCGTTGATCGCGGCGATGTGCAGGGTGGCTTCGTACCGGACGGCGAGCTTGTCGAAGCGGGTGGCGACAC
>NZ_JNYJ01000010.1 GCF_000716715.1 Dactylosporangium aurantiacum
GGCGAGTCAGTGACCCTCCACGTCACCGGCACCAACCTGCCCACCCCAGACGACCCCGCCTGGCGCACCGCCCCCGCACTGCGCACCGCCAACGACCTCGTCACGCCCTGACCCCCGCAGGAAGGCGAACGATGATCAGACGCATCCTCGCCGTGTGCGCCGGGCTCGCCGTCATGGCGAGCGCCGGCGCCGCGTCCGCGAACCCCCGCCACGACGGCTTCGTCACGCGCCACGGCGCCGACCTCACCCTCGACGGCAGGCAGTTCCGCTTCGCCGGGTCCAACAACTACTACCTGATGTACCGCTCCCCGGCGATGGTCGACGACGTGTTCGCCGACGCGGCCGGCGCCGGGTTCAACGTCATGCGGACCTGGGGTTTCCTGGACATCGGCAACCAGGACGACACCGGGTCCGTGCACCACAAGGAGAACGGCGTCTACTTCCAGTACTGGGACGGCACCCGCCCCGCGTACAACGACGGCGCCGACGGGCTGCAGCACCTCGACCAGGTCGTCAAGTCCGCCCGGGACAAGGGCGTCAAGCTCGTCATCCCGCTCACGAACAACTGGAGCGCGTTCGGCGGCATGGACCAGTACGTGCGCTGGCGCGGCGGCACCCACCACGACGACTTCTACACCGACCCCGTCATCCGCGGCTGGTACAAGGACTGGATCAGCCACGTGCTGAACCGCACGAACAGCCTCACCGGCGTCAAGTACAAGGACGACCCCACCATCATGGCGTGGGAGCTGGCGAACGAGCCCCGCTGCGGCGGATCCGGCGTCTACCCGCGCTCGGCCACCTGCACGGACACCACGATCACCGCATGGGCCGCGGACATCAGCGCGCACATCGACGCCGTGGACGGCCGGCACCTCGTCAGCCCCGGCGACGAGGGCTTCCTGTGCACCGACCGCGCCGGCACCGACTTCACGCTCAACTGCGCCGACGGCGTCGACTCGGCCGCCCTGGCCGCGCTGCCCGCGATCGACTTCATGTCGTTCCACCTGTACCCGGACCACTGGAACAAGGACCCGGCGTGGGGGACCGGCTGGATCAGCAGCCACGTCCGCCTCGCCGACCGGCTCCGCAAACCCGTGCTGCTCGGCGAGTTCGGGCTGCTGGACAAGGCCACCCGCAACGTCGTGTACCAGCAGTGGACCGACGCCGCGGTGCGCGCCGGCATCGACGGCTTCCTGTACTGGATCCTGTCCGGCGTCCAGGACGACGGCACCGACTACCCCGACTACGACGGCTTCACCGTCTACTGCCCGAGCCCCGTGTGCACCACGATCGCCAACGCCGGTGACGAGCTGCGCCGCGGGCAGCGGTCCCGGCCACCGGTCGCCGACCACGACACCGCCCAGACCCTGCGCGACGAGCCGGTGACGCTGACCCCGGCGGCCAACGACATCGCCTACCGCAGCAAGGTCAAGCCGTCCACGATCGACCTCGACCCGGCCGCCGCCGGCCAGCAGACGACGGTGACGGTGCCGGGCGGCGCGTTCCGCCTCGACGGCGGGGTGGTCACGTTCACCCCGGCGGCCGGGTTCGTGGGCCGGGCCGTGGCCTCGTACACCATCCGCGACCAGGCGGGACGCACGTCGAACCCGGCGGAGCTGCGGGTCACCGTGAAGAACCGCCCCGGGGACGCGCTGGTCCTCGCGTCGTTCGAGACCGGCACCGAAGGCTGGGCACCGGCGAGCTGGCAGGCCGACGCGGGCACCGTAGCGCAGACGACCGAGTTCCACCCCGACGGCGCCGCGGGCCTGCGGATCACCACCGCCGACGGCGGCTGGTTCGGCGTCGCCGGCCTGCCCGAGCCCGTCGACCTGTCCGGCAGGTCCGTGCTGCGGTACGAGCTGCGCACCGGCGCGACCGGCACCTCGTACAGCATCGCGGTGCAGACCGGCGACGCCTGGACCTGGTGCCAGTCCACCTGGGGCTACGCCGGCGCGGCGACCACCACCACCGTCGAGGTCGACCTGGGCACCGCCATGTCCTGCGACGCGGCCGCCCTGGCCGACGTCCGCGCCGTCTACCTCTGGTTCGACGGCAACGGCGTCCACGACATCGACCACCTGCGCGCCCAGTAGCCGACCGGCCCGGGCGGGTGTCCACACGAGATGGACGGCCGCCCGGGGCCTCGGCCCCGCTTGATGACGCTCCCGCGGCGGCAAGCCTCAGCAGGTGCCCGGTCTGCGGGTCCAGCGCGGCCGTCGGCTCGTCCAGGACGCTGAGCGGCGCGCCGTCGCGCAGCAACGCCCGGGCCGGCGCGAGCTGCTGCCACTCGCCGCCGGACGGCTCCACGCCGCCCTGCCAGGACAGGCCCAGCTGGGTGTCCGTCCCGGCCGGCAACCGGGCCACGAACCCGGCGTCGACCCGGTCCAGCGCGGCACGGACCGCCGCGGCGTCCAGGTGAGCGCCGTGGACCAGGACGAAGGGCCGGATAGCCGCGCCCGCTGGCGGCTCAGCCGCGGTCGGCGGCGCGCGGCACGCCGGTGGAGCCGCGCACAACCAGCTCCGGGCCGAACAGGTACTCCGCCGGCGGCAGTCCCTGGCCGCGGATCTCGTCGATCATCGCCCGGACCGCCGCGTTCGACATGTCGATCACCGGCTGGCGCACGGTGGTCAGCGGCGGGTTGGTGAAGGGGATCAGCGGCGAGTCGTCGAACCCCACCACCGACACGTCCCGCGGCACGGACAGCCCGGCCGCCTGGGCCGCGCGGACCGCGCCCAGCGCCATCAGGTCCGACGCGCAGACCAGCCCGGTGGCACCGCGGTCGAGCAGCCGGGTCGCGGCGGCGTGCCCGCCCTCCACGGTGAACCACATCGACAGCTCGACCAGCTCCGCCAGCCCGTGGGCCCGCATCTGCTCCCGGTAGCCGGCCAGCTTGCGCTGCACGGGCACGAACCGCTCCGGGCCGCTGAGCAGCCCGATCCGCCGGTGCCCGAGCGACACCAGGTGCGACACGGCCAGCCGGCTCGCGGCCCGGTCGTCGCAGGAGACGAACGGCGCGTCCACGCCCGGCAGGTATCCGTTGATCAGCACGATCGGCAGGGACCGGTCGACCAGGTCGCGGTACCGCTGCGGGCTGCTGGTCGAGTCCGCGTGCCTGCCGGACACGAAGATGATCCCGGCGACGGCCCGCTCCAGCAGCATCTCGACATACTGGTCCTCGGACACGCCGCCGGCGGTGCGTGAGCACAGCACGGCCGTGGCGCCGTGCTGCGCCAGCGCGGACTCGATCGCCTGGGCGAACAGCGGGAAGACCGGGTTCTCCAGCTCGGGCGTCACCAGCCCGACCAGCTCGGTGCCGCGCTTGCGCAGCCGGTCCGGCCGCTCGAAGCCGAGCACGTCCAGCGCCGTCAGCACCGCCCGGCGGGTGTCCGGGCTGACGCCCGAGCGGTCGTTGAGGACGCGGGACACCGTCGCCTCGCTCACCTGCGCCTGGCGGGCGATGTCGGTGAGCCGGACCCTGCCGCCCGCCGGCGTGTCGCGGGCACCGGACGACACGGGGTGCCGGCCGGGTGCTGGACCGGCGGTCGCGGGGGAGCGCATAAGGGATTCTAGCCAGCGCGGGCTCCTCCCCGTGGTCCGTGCGGCGCCGTTCCGGCGCCGTCTCCGGGGCCGCTTGCAGGGCCGGTTCCGCGGCAGCCGGGCCGGATGCCGCACACCGGCCGCGCTGCCGGCCGGTGGGCAGGGGCGGCGGACGGGCCGGCTCGCCGCCGACCGGCTCGAGCCGCGTCCGGGCCGCGCCGTAGCGTGCGGTTACCACCCGATCCGTGCGACAACCGAGGAGCCCCGGTGAGCCCTGAAATCGACGTGCTGGTCCTGGGCGGGGCCGGCGTGGACACCATCGTCTCCGTGCCGCAGCTGCCGCTGCCGTTCGCGGACAGCTACCTGGTGCCCGCGGTGGAGACCCGGGCCGGGCAGACCGGCGACTTCATCAGCCTCGGCCTGCACGCGCTGGGCCTGCGGGTGCACCACATCGACCTGGTCGGCGACGACCACCACGGCGACCTGGTCCGCGCCCTGCACCGCGACCGGGGCATCCCGCTGACGACCGCGCCGATGCCGAGCGGCACCCGCCGCGCGGTGAACCTGGTCGGGCCCGACGGCCGCCGCATGTCACTGTACGACCAGACCCGCGGCGGCGGGGACGGCCCGCTTCCCCCGGACACGGTGCGGTCGCTGGCGAAGGCCAGCCGGCACGCCCACGTGTCCATCACGTACCCCTGCGGGCTCGCGCTGCCCGCGCTGCGGCGGGAGGGCCTGACGATCTCCACCGACCTGCACAACTGGGACGGGGCCAATCCGTACCACGAGACGTTCGCGTTCGACGCCGACGTGGTGTTCGTGTCCGTCGCCGCGCTGGCCGACCCGGAGCGCACCATGCGGCGGATCGTGGAGCTGGGCCGGGCCCGGATCGTCGTGGCCACCGCCGGCGCCGACGGTGCCTACCTGCTCACCGGCGGCGAGCTGACACACGTCGCGGTGGCCACGCCGCCCGCGCCGGTGGTCGACTCCAACGGCGCCGGTGACGCCTTCGCCGCCGGGTTCCTCTTCGGCTGGCTCGCCGGGGAACCACCGCTGCGGTGCGCCGCGTACGGTGCCGTCGCCGGCGCGTACGCCTGCACGGTGCCGGCGACCGTTGTCGACGCCATCGGCCGGGAGGCGCTGCTCGCCGCGGCCGGCGACGGCGCCGCGGCCGGCGACGCGCGGGGCGAGCGGTGACCGCTTCGCCGTGCCCGCCCTCGGCGGCGTGGCGGGCCGCGTGCCGGCCGCGCGGCTGGTGAGGACCGGCCCGGGGCGGCGGCCGCGTCCTCGGCGGCCCGTCCCGCGTCGACGGGGTGCTGGCACACGTCGGGCTCCGACGCCCCGCGACCCGCGGGCATCGTTCGCCGGGTGTGGTTCACCGCCCGGGGCGCGGCCCATCCGTAGGGCGGCGGTGCGGCGTGGGTGGACGCGGGCGGTCAGTAGCGGCGGCGAGCTCGTTGGCGAGCTCGAGGTACTCCTCCGCGCAGGCGCGGGCGATCGCGGCGACGATGTACGCGCAGTGCGGCGGGATCGCCGCCGCGGCGGCGTCGGCGTTGCGCAGGCTGCTGGTCCACCGGTCCAGCGTCCGGACCAGGTCCTGGCCGTCGCCGGAGCGCAGGGCGGGGTGCCCGCGCAGCTCCTCGATGGCGTCGCGGCGCTCGTCGGGCCGGACCGGCGCCACGGCGGCCCGGGCGGCGGGCGGCGGGATCCGCACCGCGGCGGGTCCGATCCTCGGTGGCCTCGCGGCAGCCAGGCGTGCACCGGCCTGACCGGCTGCGGGCGCCCCGCTACCGGGCCCACCCGCCGTCGCCCGTGTGCCGTCCGGCACGGTCATACGCACAGCTGACGTCGTGCCCGCCGCCGACGTCGTGCCCTTCTGCACCGTCATGCCCTTTGGCGCCGTCGCGCGGGCCGGTGCTGTCGCGCGGGCCGGTGCTGTCGCGCGGGCCGGTGCCGTCGCGCGGGCCGGTGCCGTCGTGCCCGCCGGTGCTGTCGCGCGGGCCGGTGCTGTCGCGCGGGCCGGGACGCCGGTGCCGGTGGCCGTCGTGCGGGCCGGCGCGGCAGTGCCGGTGGGCGGTGCGGCGCCGGTGGGCGGTGCGGCGCCGGCGAGCGCGAGCTGGTCGCGCACCGCCTTGGCGGTCGCGGGGGACACGCCCGCGACCCGCGCGATCTCCCGCAGGGAGGCGTCCGGCTGCGCGGTGATGGCCTCGACCGCCCGGCGGCGGCCCGGACCGGCGTCCACCGGCCTGAGCCGGCCGTCCCGCCCGCGCCGCTTCTGCTCCTGCGCGGTGCCGGCGGCGGCGCGGGCGCGCAGCCGCTTCACGGTCCTGGCCGACAGGCCGCTCGCCGCCGCGATCGCCCGGTCGGACCACGACGGGCGCAGCACGGCGATGCGGGCCGCGGCGGCCTCGCGGTCCGCCAGGGACAGCGGCAGGCCGTGCGCCACGTTGGCCTGGACGCCGGCGAGGAACGCCTCGTCGTCGGTGCCGTCGAAGAACCGCACCCCGATCCGGTCGGCGCCGCGCGACTCGGCCGCGCGGAGGCGGTGCCAGCCATCGATCACCTTCATTGTTGATCGATGCACGAGAATCGGCGGCAGCTCGTCGTCGAGCTGTGCCAGCAGCCGCACGTGCTCAAGGTCCACATCACCCGCGCGAGGCGAGTCGCCACGTGTCAATTTGCTGGTCAGCACATATTCGACCGGCGGCGGACCGGCATCGCGGGAGGGCGACATTGCTGAGACTGTACGGGAAGCGCGCCCCGCTCGATGCCCCGTTGCGGCGACGGCTGTCCGAATTTCCGGATGGCAGTCAAGTAATTGCCGACAATGATCCGCGCCGCTAGCATCGGCGCCAGTCGGCGCGACGAAGGTCAATGTCGCGCCGTCCACGGGGGAACACGGAGGTCGTCATGCGCATCACTGCGCCCTCATCCGACCGACACCGATCACGCGACCAGGGGCACCAGCCGGCGGGGGACCGGCCGGCGGTGAGCGTCGCGCTGGACAGCCTGCTGGCCGCCGACACGCCACGCCTGCGGGGTGTCGACGAGGCGCATGTCCAGGCGCTGGCCGAGTCGCCGCGCCGGCTGCCGCCGATCCTGGTCGAGGCCGCCACGATGCGGATCATCGACGGCACCCACCGGGTCCGGGCCGCCCGGCTGCGCGGCCTGGCACACATCGACGCCCACCTGGTCGAGGTGCCGCCGGACGCGGCGTTCGTGCTGGCCGTGCGGGCCAACGTGGCACACGGCCTGCCCCTGTCGCCGGCCGAGCGGCGCGAGGCGGCGGCGCGCATCATCGACAGCCATCCGGACTGGTCGGACCGCACGATCGCGGAGCTGTCCGGGCTCGCCGCCCGGACCGTCACGGCCGTGCGCCGCCGGTCCGGCGCCCGGCCCACGACCCACCGGATCGGCCACGACGGCCGGCTGCGCCCCGTCGACGCCGTCGACGGGCGGCTGCGCGCGGCGCTCGTCCTCGCCGAGCGGCCGACCGCGTCGCTGCGGGACCTCGCGCTCGCCGCCGGGGTCGCGCCAGCCACGGCCCGGGACGTCCGCCGGCGCCTCGAGCGGGGAGAGGACCCGGTGCCGCCGCGGCTGCGCTCCGAATCGCGTCGGGGCGGCGCCGGGCCGGCCGCCATGGCCGGGCAGGACCTGCGCAAGGCGCTGGACGGTCTGGCGCGGGACCCGTCGCTGCGGCTCACCGACTCCGGGCGCGCGGTGCTGCGCTGGATCGGCGTCATCACGGCGCTGCCGGACCGCTGGCGCACCATGCTGCCGTCGATCCCGGGCGAGTGCGGCGACGCGGCCGCCCGGGTGGCCCGGGCGCACGCCCTCGAATGGCTGCGCTTCGCCGAGCAGCTGGAGCGGCATTGCTCCGTCGAGGCCGGCTGAGCGGCGCGCGCCGCGCCGCCGGGCCAGTCCATTCCAACGATCCGATAGGTGTGCGATGTCGAACCTGGGCGACGACCTTCCCGCGGAGCTGCTGCGGGAGCTTCCGGCGGGCTTCTTGTGGGGTGTCTCGACCGCCGCCTACCAGATCGAGGGATCCATCGCGGCGGACGGCCGGAGCGCGTCCATCTGGGACACGTTCGCGGGGACACCGGGCCGCATCCGCGGCGGCGACACGGCGGCCGTCGCCAGCGACCACTACCGGCGCTGGCCGCAGGACCTGCGGCTGCTGCAGGAGCTGGGGGTCGACGCCTACCGGTTCTCGGTGGCCTGGCCCCGGGTCATGCCCGACGGCGTCGGACGGGTCAACCCCGCCGGCATCGACTTCTACGACCGGCTGGTGGACGAGCTGCTCGCCCAGGGCACGACGCCCGTGGTGACGCTCTACCACTGGGACCTGCCGCAGGTGCTGCAGGACCGGGGCGGCTGGCCCGAGCGGGCGACCGCGGAGGCGTTCGCCGAGTACGTCGCGGTCGTCGCCGCCCGGCTCGGCGACCGGGTGCCGCGCTGGATCACCGTGAGCGAGCCGATGTGCGTCTCCTGGCTGGGGCACCTGACCGGCGACATGGCACCCGGCGAGCGTGACCTCGTCCGGGCCGTGCGGGCCGGGCACCATACGCTGCTCGGCCACGGCCTCGCGGTCCAGGCCCTGCGGTCCGGCGCGGCGCTGCCGCCGTCGATCGGGCTGCACCACTTCCTCAGCCCGATCGAGCCGGGCAGTGACCGCGACGAGGACGTCGCCGCCGCGCGGCGGGCCGACGGGCACCTCAACCGCTGGTGGCTCGACCCGATGTTCGGCCGCGGCTACCCGGAGGACATGCTGCGGCTGTACGGTGTCGAACCGCCGGCCCTGCCCGGGGACGCCGACATCATCGCCGCGCCGGTGGACTTCCTCGGCGTCGCGTACTACTACCGCCAGCTGGTGGTCGCCGACCCGGCCGGCGAGGTGCCCCACGCGCGGCAGCTGCCGGTGCCCGGCGCCGAGCAGACGGCGATGGGCTGGGAGGTCTGCCCGGACGGCCTGGAGCGGCTGCTCACCCGCGTCTGGCAGGACTACCGCCCGGCGTCGATCCTGGTGGCGGAGAACGGTTCGGCGTTCCCCGACGAGGTCGGCCCGGACGGTGCCGTCGAGGACCACCGCCGGGCCGCCTTCGTGCAGCGGCACGTCGCCGCGTGCGCCCGGGCCCGCGCCGCCGGCGTGCCGGTCGACGGGTACTTCGCCTGGTCGCTGCTGGACAACTTCGAGTGGGGCGAGGGGTACAGCAAGCGCTTCGGCCTGGTGCACGTGGACTACGACACGCAGCGGCGGACGGTGAAGCGCAGCGGCCGGCACTACGCCGCGCTGATCGCGGCCCACCGCGCGCTCGACCTCAGCGCGGCTTCGCCGCCGCGGTGAGCCCGCTGCCGGCCAGCACCACGACCAGCGGCACGGCCAGGCACGCGAGCGCCGCGGTGAGCCCGATGCCGTTGGCCAGCCAGCCGATGAGCGCCGGGCCGCCGAGCACACCGGTGTAGATGAGCGTGGTGTAGCGCGAGATCGCCAGCTCCGCCGCCTCGGACGTGCCGTGCCCGACGGCGCTGAACACGATCGGGTTGATCACCGCCAGCCCGGCGCCGAAGACGACGAAGCCCGCGAGGTTCCACCCGGCGTCCGGCGGCAGCACGATCATCGCCAGGCCCAGCAGGGCGACGATCGCGCTGCCGCGCACCGTCGCCACCGGGCCGAGCCTGCGGTTGAGCCGGTCACCGACGAGCCGCACGCCGGTCTCCGCCGAGGAGAACGCCACGTACCCCAGCGAGGCCACGACGACGGTCGCGGCGCGCTCGTCGTCGAGGAAGATGGCGCCCCAGTTGGAGATGCCCACCTCGCACAGCATGACGCCGGCGCCCATGATGCCCAGCGCCGCCACGGACCTGGTCCAGCCGGCCCGCCAGCCGCGGGCCGCGCCGGTCGCGCGCTGCGGGCCGCCGGCGGCGTCGCGCGGCAGCAGCCACCGCCCGACCACCGCGCCGAGCGCGGCCATGACCACCGCGACGATGCTGAACTGCTCCAGCAGCGTCAGCCCGAGCGCGGTCGCGGCCGTGCCGCCGGCGCCGCCGAGCAGCGCCCCCACGCCCCAGGCGGCGTGCATGCCGCTGAGGACCGGGCGGCCGAGCCCCCGCTCGACGGCGATGCCGTGCACGTTCATCGCCACGCCCTGGACCCCGTCGACGACGCCGAACAGCACGAGCGCGGCCACCGCGGCCGCCGGCCGCGCCGACAGCGCGACGAGCGGCAGGGTGAACGGCAGCGTCACCGCCGTGCACCGCACCACCGGACCGCAGCCGAAGCGGCCGACGAGGCGCCCCGCGAGCTGCATGCCGATGAGCGAGCCGACGGTGGGCGCCAGCAGCACCATCCCGAGCGCGTCCTCGTCGAGGCGCAGCCCTTCCTGGAAGCGGGGGACCCCGGAGAACCAGGTGCCCAGCAGCGTGCCGAGCAGCAGGAACACCGCGACGGTGGCCCAGCGGGCGCGGGTCAGCCGGGCGGTGTCCGGCGGGTGCGCGGCGATGACGGCCGCGCCGGCCGGTGGCTCAGTAGACACCCTCGGTCACCGCCTCGGCGTCAGGTGCCTCGTACGGGCGCACGTGCCGCACGCCCGGCCAGGGGAACCACGGGTGCGGGGCGGTGGCCTCCGCGCTGTCCCGCTCCAGCAGGTTCGGGATGAACAGGTCCTCCAGCAGCGTGTTGACCAGGATGCGGCCACGCTCGCCGACGGCCACCTCGCGGTGCGGCGCGGCCGGGTCGACGACGCGGATGAACGACAGCGGCGGCGGCAGGTGGTACGTGGTGGACCCGCCCGGGCGCAGCGGCTCGCCCGGCAGCGCGTGCCCCATCAGCGTGCTGCCGTAGTTGTCGATCCACTGCACCTCGCCGAGGTGCTCCTCGCGCAGGTAGCGGGCCTCCTCCGGGGAGCACGAGGTGCCGCCGGTGCACACGGCGCGCACGCCGTAGCCGGCAAGGGGACGCGGCAGCGTGGCGACCAGTTGCAGCAGCAGCTTCGACGTCGTGAAGAGCAGGCTGGGACGCTCGTCCTCCAGCAGCGACTCGGTCTGCGCGCACAGGTGGGCGACGTAGTCGCCGGCGTCCCCGCCGGTGCGGATCAGGTGCTTGACCCACCGCGGGTCGAAGTCGATGAAGAACGTCGCCCCGGACCAGCTGTTGAGCAGGCGGGACACGAAGTGACCGTACGCGTGCGGGCCGCTGGGCGCCATCGCCACCGCGTCGCCGCCGGCCACCCCGCGGGCCTCGAGCATGGCCCGGTAGATGGCGACGTCGTTGATCGCGCGGGTGACGTCGATGACGCGGATCGGCTTGCCGGTGGTCCCGCCGGTCTCCACGATCCGGAACTCCCGGTCGCGGAACCCGCGCGGCAGCAGGTCGCGCACCGCCGCGTCGCGCAGGTCGGCCTTGTCGAACAGCCCGAACAGGTGCAGGTCCGCGACGCCGGTGACGTCGCGGAGCGGGTCGAAGTCCAGCCGTTCGCGGCGGCGCAGCCAGAACGGGGAGCCGGTCTCGGGGCTGAAGTGCCAGCGCATCATGCGCCGGACCCACTCGTCGGGCTCGACGCGCAGCAGCGGCAGGCGCTCCCGCATCAGGCTCCACTGCTGCTCAGGGCCCGGTGAGCCCTCGAAACCGGCCGCGTCACCGGCGATGACCGTGCCCTGGATGTTCATGGTGCAACGACGTCCTTTCCCAGGTACTCGTAGATGAACAGCGACTCCGCACGCAGCGCCGCGAGCCGCTCGGCGTCGACGCCGACCACCGCCGCGAAGGCGAACGGCAGCTCGCGCCCCAGCAGCGGATGGTCCGGCCGCCAGCGCACGTGCAGCAGGGTGGGGGCCAGCCAGTGCCGTCCGGCGGCCCGCACGACCGGCTCCCGTCCGGTCACCCGGACGTCGTGCGGGCCGAGCCCCGCGGCCACGGCCTCGGCCGCGGCCAGCGCCGTCGCCTCGGGCACGGCGGCCACCGGCCAGCGCCGGTCGACGGGCGGCACGGTGATCCCGTCGAGGACGGCGGCGCACGCCCGCGCGATCCCGGCCGGATCGCCGAGGCAGGCGATCGTGCGCACGTTGCGGCAGAACCGGCCCGAGTCGGCGGCGACGAGGCCGGCCAGCCACACCGCGACCTCGTCCGGGTCGGTGCCGGCCGGCACCACCGCCAGGCCGCGGCCGGGGCCGTGCATGGTGAGGGCCGGCTGCCGGCCCGCGAGCCGGGCCATCGCGGATCCCCCGTACACCACCTGCTCGTCGGTCACCGCGACGAGCGTGCGGAACAGGTCGGTGCGGGTCGGGTAGAAGCCGAGCCGCGCCGCGGGCCAGCCGGCGGCGAGCAGCGCCGCGACGAACCGGGCCGCGGAGACCGGATCGCGGCGGCTCGGCCGGATCCACACGGCCCCGCCGCCGGCGATCCGCTGGCACACCGAGTCCAGGCAGGTGAACGTGTTGCCCGGCAGGTACACCAGGGTCAGCGTGCCGGGCGTGCCGTGCGGCTCGGTCGTGTCCAGGGCGCCGCGCAGCAGCTCGCACCAGCGCGTGGTGAGCTCCGGCGGCAGCCCGGCGACCACGTCCATCGCGGCGGCGAAGTCGGCCGGGGACTGCCGGCCGAGCCCGCCGACGTCGAGGTCGGCGTGCTGGAAGAGGTCCAGGGCGGTGCGCAGGATCTCCCGCCGCGCGTGCGGCGCGGGCGCCGGCGCCGTGTCCCGGACCCGACCCCACCACCGGGCGTCGTCGCGCAGCATGATCTCCGGCGCCAGCGACAGCTCCGTGCCGTCGAGGTCGGCGACCGGTTCGGTGTCCAGCGACGTGTACCACTCACCGCGCCGAAACAGCGGTATCACCGCGCCCATGCCGATCCTCCCCAACTGCCGGTAACCGGGCCTCGCAAGCTAGGCCGCGCATTACTCGATGTCAATAGTTGCTGTGACTTGGCCGGCTGATCCGGCTCGTGTACGGTCACGTCGCGAATTGCGCCGGACAATTGCGGGGGAGCCGATGAATGTGCAGGTGCACGCCGACACCACTTCCGTTTCGCCCGGTGCCGAAATTGGCTTCGTCATCGCCGGTGCGCGCCCCGGCGCCGTGCTCGCGGTGTCCGTCGTGGATGCGACGACGGGCCTGACCGTCGGCACGACCAGCGCTTCGGGCGGCGACTGGCGCTGGCGGGTGCCGGCCGGCCTGCCGAGCTCGCTCTATCGCGCCGAATTCGCGGAGGCGGCCGAGCCCGTCTATTTCGTGGTGCGCGCGCAGGCGCCGGACCGCGGCGGTCGAATGCTGGTCGTGGTGCCGTTCATGACCTGGCAGGCGTACAACCGAATTGGCGAGCCGGGCGCCGGACTGTACCTTTCCGAGCAGCCCGACCGCGCATTTCGGGTCTCGTTCGACCGGCCCGGCGGCGGCCCGGCCGGATTCTGGGAGGACCGTTTCTACCGGTGGGTCCGCACCGCCGGTTACGCCGCCGACTTCTGCTCCGACGTGGACCTGCACGCCGCGACGGCGGGCCTCGCCGGGTACCCGCTGCTGGTCGTCGCCGGGCACGTGGAGTACTGGACCTGGCAGATGCGCGACGCCGTCGAGTCCTTCACCGCGGCGGGCGGCAACGTCGCCTTCCTCGGCGGCAACACCTGCTGGTGGCAGGCCAGGCTCGAGGACGGCGGGCGGACCCTCGTGTGCTACCGCGACGCGCTGGCCGACCCGGTCGCCGCCACGGATCCCGCACGGACCACCGTGGAGTGGTCGGCGGAGCCGGTGTCGCGGCCGGAGAACAGCATGACCGGGGTGAGCTTCCGCGCCGGCGGCGGCTGCTGGCAGCGGCAGGAGGTCATGGCGGAGGTCGGCTACACCGCGCGCTTCGCCGGGCACTGGGTCTTCGCCGGGACCGGCCTGCGCGACGGCGACGAGTTCGCCCGCGGCGCCGTCGGCTACGAGACCGACGCGGCGCAGTTCGAGGAGGTCGCCGGCGTGCCCCTGGCGACCGGCCGGGACGGCGGCCCGCGGTCGCTGGTCATCCTCGCCACGGCCGACCTGACCGGCTGGCGCGACTACGGGCAGGGCGGCCACGCCACCATGGCGATCTTCCAGCGCGGCCGCGGCACGGTGTTCAACGCGGCCACCGTGAACTGGGGCAACAGGCTCGACGACCCGGTCGTCGACCGCATCACCCGCAACGTGCTCGACCGGCTCGCCCGCCCCGGCACCGGCGAGGAGTGGCAGCCGGTCGGCGCGGCACCCGACGTGCGCGCGCTGACGACCGGCGGGGAGCGCCTGTTCGCCGCGACCGGCGACGGGACGCTGCTGCATCGCGAGTTCCACGCTCAGAACCTCCCCTGGCGCCCAGTGCTGCGCGGGCCGCGAGTCGTCGGCCTGGCCGGATCCCGTGAGGCGCACCACGACCGGCCGGTGGAGCTGTACGGGCTCGCCGAGGACGGCTGGATCCTGTCCCGGCCGCCCGTGACCGGTCCGGCCGGCTGGCGCCGGCTGTGCCCGGCGGTGCCGGGCGCGGTCGCGATCGCGGTGGTGTTCCAGGGCATCTTCGTGGCGACCGCGGACGGGCTGCTGTGGCACGCCGCCCTGGCCGACCTCGCCGGCCGCCCGGGCCACGTCCCCGCCGCCACGGGCGACCAGGCCGGCGCCGGCGCTGAGCCCGGGGCCGAGCCGGACCCGGACCCGGGCCCGGTCACCTGGACGCCGAGCGGCGACGCCGGCGGCGCGGTGGCGCTGGCCGCCATGAGCGGGCGGCTGTTCGCGGTGGACGGCGAGGGGCGGCTGCGCACCCGGGCGGGCACCGTGGCGCCCGCCCCGTGGACGACGCTCGGCGCCGCCGGCGACGCGGTCGCCCTCTGCGCCCACGCCGGCCGACTGGTGGCCGGCACGGCGGACGGGCGGCTGGTGTGGCGCAACGTCGTGGCTCCGGGCGGCGGCTGAGCCGTCAGGACCCGGCCGGGACCGTGTGCGCGAACCGGTCCGGGTCGCCGATCCGCCCCTCCGGCTGCCAGTCCAGCAGCGCCGACAGGTGCTTGTTGAAGTTGATGCCGTCCTCGCGCACCATCGCCGGCCGCAGGTGGTCCAGGTGCAGGAGCCGGTCGTCGTGGCGGACCAGCCGGGCGTCGCGGGCGAGCCGCGCCACCACGTCGTCGTCCTCGCCGCCCCAGCCCTCGAAGCGCTCGTCGAAGCCGTTCACCTTCAGGTACGCCTCCCGCGTCACCCACATGCAGTGCCCGGGCGGCCCGACCAGGACCAGCGCCCGCACCACCTCCTCGGGCACGTCGGGCAGCCCCTGCACGCAGCGGGCGGCGATCGCGCGGCGGCTGGTCGGCTCGTCCAGGCACCAGGCCCGGCGGTAGGGCAGGTGCGCGTCCTGGCTGCCGTCGGCGAAACGCCCGGCGTTGCGGGCGATGAAGGACCGGTCGGCGATCACGTCCGCGTCGAGCACGCACACCAGCGGGGCGTCGCGCCCGTCGTTGGTCACCGCGACGTTCACCGCCCACGACTTGTTGAACAGGCCGCCCTTCGGGGCGAACAGGTAGGAGTCGACCAGCGGCGTGAGCAGGTCCCGCCAGCGCGGTCGCTCGTCGGTCTCGATCACCGTCACCCACATGTCCGGGGCCGGCTCCTGGTCGTGCAGCGCGAGCAGGCACGACAGCAGGTTGCGCAGCCGGTCGCGGCCGCTGGCGTCGCGGAACGGGATGATCACCTGGATCTGCGGGCGGTCCGAGGGCACGGCACGGGGCGCGGCGCGCAGCAGCTCCGCCAGGCGGTCCACCTCGACCGGCGGCGCGTCGGCGGGAGTGGCGACGGCGCCGTACACGACGTCGATGCGCAGGCGCCGGTCGGCCTCGTCGATGAGGGCGCCCAGCGTCGCGACCTTGTCGGGCGCGTCGCCCAGCAGCCGCACCAGCTGCGCGATCAGCTCGGCCCGGGCGCCGTGCCCGGACCAGTCCGCCGCGAGCGCGGCCCGGGCGGCCGTCGCGGCGGGGTCGCCCGCGATGAGCTCGGTCGTGGCGGCGTTGACCGCGGTGTAGTGCGGCTCGCTCTCGTCGAAGTAGTCCGGGGCGAGCTCGGGGACGTTCGGGTCGTGGATCAGCACCACGTAGTCGGCAAGACGACCCGCGACCGTTTCGGCGGTGGCGGCGGATACCTCGGACACGTTCTCTCCTTTGCTGGACCTGCTGTTCGACATTGCGTGCTTCACCCGGCGGGCCGGTCGTGCAGGACCGCGACGAGGTCGTCCCGGCCCGCGCCGGTGGTGGGGTGCGGCGCCGCGGCGGGCGCCGCGGTGCGCACCCGTTCCCGTAGGGCCGGGTCGGCGTAGACGTCGTCGGCCTGCCGCAGCAGCGTCGAGATCTCGAGCCGGGCACGCAGCACCACCGGGTCCAGCAGCGCGGCGGCGGCGACGGCCTTGCCGAAGTCGGCCTGCGGGTCCGCGGGCGGCGGCTCGCCGGCCAGCGCGGCGTGCAGCTCGTCCAGCCGGCGATCGTCGACGGCGAGCGAGGCGCGGAACCACGGCGTCACGGTCGCCTCGGTGACCTCGTCGAAGCGCAGCACCAGCCGCTCCGGCCGGTCCGGCGGCACCTCGCGCAGCACGTCACGCAGGGCGCACGCGTGCAGCATGCCGATGGTGCTGCCGCGCCCGAGCGACGGGTTGGTGCAGGCCCAGGCGTCACCGACGACCACGAGGCCGGTGGCCACCGGCCGGCCGTCGACGACGAAGCGGCGGTACCGGTCCGGCATCGCCATGACGTCGACGCCGGTGATGGGCTCGCCGGCGGCCAGCGGGACGACGTCGGGGTAGAGCGCGGCGGCGCGGTGCCACGCGTCCGGGTCGCGCAGCGGGGCGAGCTGCCGGTCGCGGGTCGTGGTGACGAACGAGACGCCCCACGTCCCGTCGTCGCACGGCCCGCTGGTGACGGACACGCCGTCGTAGTGCTGCATGCCGCGGAACGCCGGCAGCCGCCCGTCGCCGGTGCGGAAGTGCCGGCAGTAGTAGACGAAGCCGTCCGGGCGGCGGTCCTCGAACGGGGCCGGGGCGCCGAGCTCGGCGAGCATCCGCATGACCGACGAGCCGCGGCCGCCGGCGTCCACCACCAGGTCGGCGTCGAGCGCCGGCGCGGAGCGGACCGCGACCCCGGTCACGTGCGGCACTCCGGTCGCCGTGGCCGTCGCGGTGAACCCGGTGACGGTGACGCCGCGCCGCACCTCGATGCCGGGGGTCCGGGCCGCCTCGACGGCGAGGGCCGCCTCGACCAGCGGGCGGCGCGCCGCGATCGTGCCGAAGCGCTCGTCGCCGGGGCGCACCCCGCCGCGCACGGCTTCCGGCCACCGGGCGATGTCCAGCATGTTGACCGGTTCCCCGCCCAGCTCCAGCAGGTGCGTGAGCACGTCGGGCAGCTCCCGCTCCATGAGGTGCCGCCAGCGCGCCGCCATCATGTGCGGCAGGCGGAAGTGCGACACTCCGCGCCGTTGCCAGTCCCGCCAGATCGGGCCGGGCTCGCCGGGCGGGTCGCCGGCGTCGCGCTCCAGCACCGTCACCTCGTGGCCGTCGCGGGCCAGCAGCAGCGCGGCGGTCAGGCCGATCAGGCCGGCGCCCAGGACAACAACTCGCACCGTGGATCCCCTAGCGCCGCGACGTCCGGTGGAAGGCCGGCGTCATGGCCGCACGGCGATCTTCAGTACCTGTGGCGGCGGCCCGGGCAGGGTCTCCTCGCCCTCGGGGGCCAGGATCCGGCTCTGCGAGAGCAGCTCGATCGCCGCCGGCAGCTCCTCCAGCGGCATCACGTGGGTCAGCAGCTGGGACAGGTCGATCCGGCCCGCGTCGACGAGGCGTTGCGCGATGCGCATGCTGTCGGCCCGGGCGGTGTCCGTCGGCTCCGCCGCGGTGTGCACCCGCAGACCCTTCTTCTCCCACTGCACCATGTCGAAGACGACGTGGGTGTCCACGTGGTGGGTACCGAGGAAGACCACGAGCCCGTTCTGCCGCACCAGCCGCACGCAGGCGTTGGCGGTCGCGGGCGAGCCGACCGCCTCGATGGCGACGTCGAACTCGCCGTCCATGCCGCCGGCCGGGTCGCCGCCGGGCTCGTTGCGCACGCACCGGCCGGCGCCGAGGGCGGCCGAGCGCCGCAGGCGCCAGTCGTCCAGGTCGAAGACCACGACGTCGGTGGCCCCGCGCAGGCGGGCCACCTGCAGCGCCATGAGCCCGACCGGGCCCTGCCCGACGATCGCGACGCGGTCGCCCAGGCGGACACCGCGGGTGGCGTGCACGGCCAGCGGCAGCAGCTGCAGGATCGAGCCCTGCTCGAACGGCACGTCGTCCGGCAGCGCGCCGACGGCGATCTGCCTGGCCAGCGCGTACTCGGCGAATCCGGACGTCAGCGGCGTGCGGATGAACACCCGCCGCCCGGGGGCGGTCACGTCGACCCCCGGCCCCACCGCCTCGACCAGGCCGGCGATCTCGTGACCGAAGCATCCGGTGGCGCAGTGATCACGCAGGCCGTAGTAATGGTAGTAGGCCAGATCGCTGCGGTTGCAGATCGAGTTCGCGCCGACCCGGACGAGCACCTCGCCGGCGCCGGGAACCGGCTTCGCCGCATCCCGTTGCAGCACCAGCTGTCGCCGGCCGGTCAGCCGGTATTGCAACATGGATGACCTTTCGTCGTCGATCATGGAAACCGCCGGCGCCTGCGCGAAAAATGAGGCGTGATTGCCGTCGGGCAGCCGATGCAATCATGGCCTGCCGGAGCTGTCAATATCGATTGCCCGCGTTCAACTTCCTTGACCGTCTCCCGTGGCGTCCCTACGGTATCAACAGCTTTTGATCAATGGTTCCCCGCCGACCCGCTGCCATTGTCGAATCGGCAGCCGGACGGCAACCTTCCTGAGTAGGCGGGATCGACGTATGGACACCAGTGACCACCGACCGCTGTACCAGATCGCACGCCCGAAGAACAGTGATGCGCTGGCAGCGGTGGCTCTCGACGAGGCGCACGCGCCGGACAAGGTCCTCGCGCACGGCGACCTGCTGCGCAAGTTCATCGCCGGCGAGGAATTCCCGCCGGTGCACATGCGGCTGGGCATCATGGGTGCCTGCAACATGCGCTGCAACTTCTGCAACTTCCATTCGCCGAATGAGGAGAACTTCTACGACCTGTTCTCCTACAAGGATTCATTGCGCACCCCGAAAGCGATCGGGCTGCTGCGCGAATTCGCGGACAACGGCGGTCGCGCCGTCACATTCTGCGGCAGTGGTGAATGCACCATTCACCCCGGCTACGCGGAGATCTGCAACGCGGGGCACGAGGCCGGTCTGCGCATCGGCCTGATCACCAACGGCTCGCGGCTGCACCGCCCCGCCATCGCCGACACGGTCGTCAACACGCACACCTGGGTGCGGATCGGCCTCAACGCCGGCACCGAGGCCACCTTCAACGAGATCACCCGGGACCACGAGCACACGTTCTCGCGCTTCGTCTCCTCGGTGGGCCAGCTGCGCTCGGCGGCCGTCGACCCGGACTTCCGCATCGGCTTCAACTTCGTCATCACCGAGCAGAACTACCGCGAGATCCGCCAGGCGGCCGCCCTGGCCGCGGAGTCGGGCGCGCACTACGTCCGCTTCGAGCCGGAGTTCTACAGCGCGCTGGGCCACGAGACGATCGAGAGCGTCATGACCGAGGTGAGCGAGGCGCTCAACGAGGTACGGGCGCTGAGCACCGACGACTTCGAGGTGTCGGTGCCGAAACTCGAGCGCGGCCCGATGGACCAGGTCGAGGCGGTCGAGGGCGACTTCGAACGCTGCCACTACAGCCGGTTCGTGACGGCGGTCGGCGCGGACGGGCACCTCTACCCGTGCCCGCAGGTACACCTCAACAGCCGCTACCGGATCGGCAACGTCATCGACGACGGTTACGCCAACGTCCTGGAGGGCGGCCCGCGCGCGGAGTGGGAGGCGACCAACCCCAAGCGGACCGCGCTGTGCAAGAGCTGCTTCTACCGCCCGCAGAACGAGCTGCTGGAGATGCTGCACCGCGGCCAGATCAAGCTGGACACCGCGCTGGCGGACTACCAGGTCGAAGTGCCCAAGACGCTGCACGCCGACTTCGTCTGAGCCGCCGTCGATGCAGAAGACACGCCTCGGCCTCCTCATCGAGGAGCGCCGCAAGGAGCTCAGCAACGCCCGGTGCCCGGATCCCGTCGCGATCCGGGCCGCCGCCCAGCGGCTCGCGGCGGTCCGGCCGGGACCGCTGACGGTCCTGACGTCCGGCACCACCGACCGCGAGGACGGCACGGTCACACAGTTCACCGTGGCCCACCCGCGGCGCGCCGGGTTCCGCGTCACCCTGCTGGTGCCGGCCGGGCGCGGGGCCGGGCCGCACCCCACGGTGCTGGTCAGCCCCGGCCTCAACGCCACGCTGGACCGGGTCACCGGGGTGAGCCCGCCCGATCACCCCGACCGCAACGTGGCGCAGCGGCTCTGCCGGGCCGGCTTCGCCACCGTGACGATGGACCACGGCCTGGGCGCCGAGCCGTCCGCCGAGGCGCTCGGGGTCGGCAGGTTCCTGGCGCTGGCCGGGGAGTCGCTGCTCGGGGCCCTCGTCGAGGACACCCTGTCGGTGCTGCACTGGGCCCGGACCCTGCCCCAGGTCGACGCGGACCGGACCGGGCTGTTCGGCCACAGCCTCGGCGCGGCCGTCGCGCTGCACACGGCGCTGCTGGCCGGCGAGCCGCTGCCGCTGTGCACGGCGGGACACCTCGGCACCTACCCGACCCTGTACGGCGTGCTGCGCACCGGACCGGAAGGCGGTTACCTGCCGGGCATCCTGCGCCACGCGGACCTGCCCGACCTGTACGGCGCGCTCGCACCGGCGCCCCTGCAGGTGCAGTACGGGCTGCGCGACACGCTGCTGGACCTCGACGACGCGGCCGCCGCCGGGCAGGAGATCGCCGCGGCGTACGCGCGGGCCGGGCACGGCGACGCCGCCGAGATCGCCGCGCTGGACCTCGGGCACGGCACCGACGCCGACCGGGCCGCGGC
Organism: Dactylosporangium aurantiacum; assembly: GCF_000716715.1. Taxonomy (GTDB): domain Bacteria; phylum Actinomycetota; class Actinomycetes; order Mycobacteriales; family Micromonosporaceae; genus Dactylosporangium; species Dactylosporangium aurantiacum. The sequence continues at coordinate 20,559 of NZ_JNYJ01000010.1, forward strand.
GTTCTTCGCCCGGCACCTCGCCGGCGCGTCGAGGGACGCCGAGCCCGTGCCGGCCGGCCGGGTGGTGTTCGACGTGCCGTCCCGGCGGGAGATCCTGGACCGGGTCGACACCGCGCTGGCCACCGGCGTGCTCACGCTCGGCCCGTACGGCCGGGAGCTGGAGGAGCTGGCCACACCCTGGACGGGGCATCCGGCCGTCGCGGTCTCCTCCGGGTCGTCGGCGCTGGAGATCGCGCTGCGCATCGTCGGCGTCGAGGGCCGCACCGTGCTGGTGCAGAGCAACACGTTCTTCGCCACGGCGGCGTCGGCGATCCGTGCCGGGGCGAAGGTCGACTTCGTCGACACGGAGCCCGACGGCCTCGGCATGGACCCCGGCCACCTGCGGACCCTGCTGGCCGGGCACGACGACGTCGCCGCGGTCGTGCCCGTGCACATCGCCGGCGTCGTGTCCCCGGCACTGCGCGAGGTGCTGGCGCTGTGCCAGGACCGCGGCGTCGACGTCGTCGAGGACGCCGCGCACGCGCTCGGCTCCGCTCTCGACGGGCAGCCCGCCGGGTCGTTCGGGCGGTTCGGCGCGTTCTCGCTGTACCCGACGAAGGTCGCCACGAGCGGCGAGGGCGGGCTGGTGAGCTGCGCGCGCGCCGACGACCGCGACGCGGTCCTGCGCTACCGCGACCAGGGCAAGGCGTCCTTCACCGCCAACGTGCACGACGTGCTCGGCAGCAACTGGCGCATGAGCGAGGTGCACGCCGCGGTCGGCATCGCCCACCTGCGCCGGCTGCCGGCCATGCTGGAGGAGCGCCGCCGGCAGGCCGCCCGCTACGACGAGGAGCTCGGCGAGCTGCGCCACGCGCGGGTCTTCCGGCCGCCGCACCCGTCGCTGAGCAACTACTACAAGTACGTGGTGCTGCTGGCCGGCGACGTGGACCGCGAGGCACTGCGGCAACGGCTGCGCCGGCAGGGTGTCGCGCTGGCCGGCGGCGTCTACGACCTGCCGGTGTCCGCGCAGCCCTACTTCGGCGGCGCCGGCGACGCCGGGCTGCCCAACACCGTCGCGTTCACCACCCGCCATGTCTGCCTGCCGCTGTTCCCCGGCCTGACCGGGCGGCAGCAGGAGCGCGTGATCACCGCCGTCCGCGCCGAGCTGGCCTGACCCGCAGCACGTCACGGTGCACCGGGGCGACCCGGTGCACCGCCCTGCCCGCGCGGGCCTGACAAGGAGCTCAGATGACCACCGTTCCCACCCGTCCACCCCTCGTGTACTCCAACTCCGTCGCGATCCCGTTCACCGAGGAGCGGTTCGTCCCGCTGCCCGACAGCTCCGCGCTGCTCGGCGACGCCGCCGCGCTGCGGGCCCGGCTCGCCGAGGACGGCGCCCTGCACCTGCGCGGCGTCCTCGACCCGGACGAGATCTGGGCGTTACGCGCCGCGTACTTCGGCCGCTTCCCGCCCGGATACCTGCGGCCCGGCACCGACCCCGCCGCCGGCGTCCTCGGCGAGGAGGTCGTGCCGCTGCCGCCGTACGGCGTGCCGGGACATCCGGCGTACGAGTTCGTGCGCAGCACGGCGTTCCTGCGCTTCGTCGACCAGCCGGCCCTGCGCCTGATCGCGGAGACGGTGCTCGGCGAGCCGGTGCACCGCCTCGCCCGGGTGATCCTGCGGCACTTCGACCGCCGCTCCGGCAAGTCGTCCCGCGCGCACGTGGACCACACGTACATGGACCGCGGCTCGGGCCGGGTGGTCACCATGTGGCTGCCGATCGGGCACGCCCCGCTGGAGACCGGTGGCCTGGTCTACCTGGAGGGCTCGCACCGGCTGACCCCGGAGGAGCTGGCGCCGCTGCGGTCCGTCACCGACCGGCCGCACGACCAGCGCCCGCTCAGCCACGACCTGAACTGGGTCGGCGAGAGGATCGGCCGCCGCTGGCTGTGGGCCGACTACGAGGCGGGCGACATCGCCCTGCACGGCCCGCACACCGTGCACGCCGCGCTGGACAACGCCACCGACGCGATGCGCATGTCGGTCGACGTACGGTTCGCGGTGCGGGCCGACCGGGCCGACGAGCGGTGGCTCAGGCCGTGGGCCGCGGACGACGGTGCCTGACCCGGGGGTGGGCATGACGTGGCTGGTCACGGGCGGCGCCGGATACATCGGGGCGCACGTGCTGCGGGCGCTCACGGCGGCCGGGCACGCCGTCGTCGCGTTCGACGACCTGTCCAGCGGCGTCGCGGCCCGGGTCCCCGACGGGGTGCCGCTGGTCGTCGGCGCGGTGACGGACCGGCGCGCGGTCGCCGCCGCGCTGCGCCGGCACGCCGCCGCCGGCGTGGTGCACCTGGCGGCGCGCAAGTCGCCGCTGGAGTCCGTCCGCCGGCCGGCGTGGTACCACCGGGAGAACGTGGGCGGCACGCAGAGCGTGCTCGCCGCCATGGCGGCCACGGGCGTTCGGCGGCTGGTCTTCGCCTCGTCGGCCGCCGTCTACGGGCAGGTCACCGCCGCCGCCGTGGACGAGGGCGCGCCGACCCGGCCGATCAACCCGTACGGGGCGTCCAAGCTCGCCTGCGAGCGCCGCATCGCCGAGGCCGGGGTGGCGTGGGTCGCGCTGCGGTTCTTCAACGTGGCCGGCAGCGGCGACCCGCGGCTCGGTGACCGGGAGGCGACGAACCTCGTGCCGATCGCCGTCGCGGCGGCGCGGGCCGGCCGGCCCCTCGCGGTCACCGGCACCGACTTCGACACCCCGGACGGCACCGGCGTGCGCGACTACGTCCACGTCGAGGACGTCGCCGACGCCCACGCCGCCGCCGTCGCGCACCTGTGCCGCACCCCAGTGGCCGGCGCGGTGTACAACGTCGGCACGGGCCGCGGGCACTCGGTGCTGGACGTGGTGCGCGGCGTCGAGGCGGTGGCCGGCTGCCCGATCGAGCGCACCCTGCACCCGCGCCGCCCCGGCGACCCGGCCTCCGTCGTCGCCGACGCGGGCAGGATCCAGCGGGAGCTGGGCTGGCGCGCCTCCCGCGGGCTCACCGAGATGGTGACCTCCGCGTGGCACTGCTGGTCGCCGCGGCTCACCGCGGACGCGGCGCCGTAGTCTCCGCCGCCGGCACCGGGATCTCGGCGCCGCCGTGCGCGTCGGACGCCGCGGCCGCCACGAGCACCCGGTCGACCAGGAGACCGTCGGCGAGCGGGCACACCGGCGCCCGCCCGTGCGCGGCCGCGTCCATGAAGTCGGCGAACATGGCGAGCCGCCGGTTGTCCGGCACCAGGAACGCCCGCGGCGGCTCCCCGTGCGTCGCCAGCCGCCCGCCGTCCAGTGGCGACACCGTGTGGACGCGATCCGCCGACTCCAGCCGGAGGCGGTCCAGGGGCGCACCGGGCGCCCACTCGGCACGTACCCGCGCCGTGGTCGCGTCCGGCCAGGTCAGGACGAGCTGGGCGGACCGCTCGGCGCCGCCGGGATAGCGCCCCGCCAGGGTCGCCCGGACGGTCGCCGGCGCCCCGAAGTACCAGCACAGCAGGTCCAGGCGGTGACTGCCGACGTCGGCGAGCACGCCACCGCCGGACACCGCGAGGTCGGTGCGCCACCGCTTCGGGTCGTCGGCGGCGGGGGCGAATTCGTCGCGGAAGTCCACCGCCACCCGCCACGGGCCGCCGCCGCGCACCCGCTGCCGCAGCGCGCCGAGCAGCGGGTCGAGCCGGCGGTAGTAGGCGACGCCGGCGATGCGCCGCGCCGCCTCCGCCCGCGCCGCCAGCCCGGCCGCGCCGCCCAGCGCACCGGCGACTGGCTTCTCGATCAGGACGTGCCGGCCGGCGGCGAGGGCCGCACCGGCCAGCGCCACGTGCGTGACGACCGGCGTGGCGACGTACACCAGGTCGACGCCGTCCAGCGCCCGGTGGAAGTCCGCGGCGGCCTCGACGCCGAGACCGGCGGCGACCGCGGCGGCGCGGGCGGGGTCGCGCCCCCACACGGTCACGCCGGCGCCCAGCCGCCGCAGCGCGGGCACGCTGTGCCGCACGACGACGTCGCCGTACCCCGCGACCAGCCACCTGACCGCTGCGCCCATGCGCCGCCTCCTCCGGGGTGTTCAACTGCGGCAGATCGGCAGTTGAACACCCCTGCCGGGAGCCGTCGCCTGGCAGCTTCGCGCAGCGGCGCCCGGGCGTCCACCCGGACCGCGCCCCCGACCGATCGACGGCGAGCACTACACTGCGCGCAATGGACGGTCAGCTCGTCGCCGCGATCACCTCCCTCGGCGGCGTCGCGCTCGGCGGCGGCCTGTCCTACCTGGTGCAGCACACCGCGCAGCGGATGAGCGAGCGCGCCGACCGGCAGCGGCAGGAGCAGGCCAGGCTCGAGGGCCGGCGCGCCGAACGCCTCACCCACCTGGAGCACTTCGTCACCGTGTCGGCCGCGGCCGACCGGGTCGCCTTCGAGCGCCCCGACGACTGGACCGCCGGCGAGCCCTGGCCCACCCTCGCGCAGGAGACGATGCAGCGGCTGTGGGTCGCCGAGAGCATGCTGCAGGTGCTGTACCCGGCCGACGTGCACACCGCCGCCCGGGCGTACACGCGCCGCCTCAACAGCGCCGTCTGGCAGGGCGTGCCGTCGCTGGAGGACCTCTACCCCGAGCTCGACGAGCTGCGCGACGCGTTCCTCGCCGCCGCCCGCGCCGCGCTGGACTGACCCGGCTACGCAGATCTGCGTAGGCGGGCCGGCACGATCGCGCCGCTCGGCGTAGCCGGGCCCCCGCGGGCGGCGGTTAAGCTCGCCGCATGAGACGCCCGCCGGCCCTGGTGCAGGACGTGCTGCTCGCCGTCGCCGTTGCCGCGATGCAGGTCCAGGGCACCCTCGCCAAGCCCGTCGACGTGGGCTCGCGCCCGCCGGACGACCTGGGTCACCTCGGCACCGCGCTGCTCCTCGGCAGCGGCCTCGTCCTCGTCGCGCGGCGCCGGTGGCCGCTGCCGGTGTTCGCCGCCGCCGCCCTGGCGAGCCTCGCCTACTACGCCGCCGGGTTCACCGACGGGCCCGGCTGGATCGGGCTGTTCGTCGCCCTGTACACGCTGACCGCGTACGGCGACGGGCGCCGGTCGCTGCTCGTGGCGGGGGCCGGCATCGCCGTGCTCGCCACCGCCTGGCTCGTCCTGGCCGCCGGCATCGAGCCGGCCGCCGCGATCGGGTGGGTGTTCTTCCGCATCGCCGCGTCGGTCATGGCCGCCGCCCTCGGCGAGTCGGTGCGGTCCCGCCGGGTCGCCGCCGCCGACGCGCTGGAGCGGGCGCTGCTGGCCGAACGTACCCGCGAGGACGAGGCCCGCGCGCGGGTCGACGCGGAGCGGCTGCGCATCGCCCGTGAGGTCCACGACACCGTCGCGCACGCGATCGCCATCATCAACGTCCAGGCGGGCGTCACGGCGTACATGCTGGACCGCCGGCCGGACCGGGCCCGCGACGCGCTGGTGACCATCGAGCAGACCAGCGCCCAGGCGCTGCACGAGATGCGGGCCGTCCTCGGCGTCCTGCGCGACCGCGACCGCGACAACGGCCGGGCGCCGCACCCCGGCCTCGGTCAGGTCCACGAGCTGGCCGTCATCGCCCGTGACGCCGGCCTCGACGTCACCGTCGAGCTGGACCCGGCCGCCCCGCGGCTGCCCGGCGCCGTGGACACCACCGCGTACCGCATCGTGCAGGAGTCGCTCACCAACGTGATCCGCCACGTCGGGCCGGCCACCGTCACGGTCGCCCTCGACCACGACGCCGACGCGCTGCGGGTCCGCGTCGCCGACGACGGCGGCCCGGACCAGCGGCCCGCCCCGGCGCAGGACCGGGTGCCCGAGCCGGGCCGCGGGATCACCGGCATGCGCGAACGCTGCGAGCTGCTCGGCGGCGAGCTGGTCGCCGGCCCGCGCCCCGGCGGCGGGTTCGAGGTCACCGCCCGGCTGCCGCTGGCCCGCCGGTGACCGCCCCCGTCAAGGTGCTCCTCGCCGACGACCAGGCGCTGGTCCGGTCCGGCTTCCGGATGCTGCTGGACGCCGAGGACGACATCACCGTCGTGGGGGAGGCCGCCAACGGCGCCGAGGCGGTCGCCCGGGCCCGGGCCACCCGCCCCGACGTCGTGCTCATGGACATCCGCATGCCGGAGCTGGACGGGATCAAGGCCACCGGCCAGATCGCCCGCACCCGTGGCCTGGAGGCCGTGCGGGTGCTCATCCTGACCACGTACGACACCGACGCCTACGTCTTCGAGGCGCTGGAGGCGGGCGCGAGCGGCTTCCTGCTCAAGGACGCCGGCCCGGCCGAGCTGCTGCACGCCGTCCGGGTGATCGCCGCCGGGGACGCGCTGCTCGCCCCGCGGATCACCCGGCGGCTCATCGCGCAGTTCACCGCGGGCCGCGTCGCCGCCCAGGTCGCCGAGGACCGGCTCGCCGTGCTGACCCAGCGGGAGCGCGAGGTGCTCACCCTCGTCGGGCAGGGGCTGAGCAACGACGAGATCGGCGTGGCTCTCTTCATGAGCCCGGCCACCGCCCGCACCCACGTCAGCCACGCCATGTCGAAGCTCGGCGCCCGCGACCGCGCGCAGCTGGTCGTCGTCGCCTACCAGACCGGTCTCGTCACCCGCCGCGCGTGAAGACTCCGGCACGCTCGGGTGCCGGAGTCCTGTGCCGGGTCAGACCTCGGTCTGCTGGTGGAAGACGCTGCGCCACTCGTCGTTCTCGCGGGCGTAGACGCTGGTGGCGAGGACCTGGAACTTCTGCTGCTCGTCGTCGATCAGGGCGGTCACCGTCGCCTTGTACGTGACCAGGGCGCTGTCCTCGCCGATCTGCACCACCTTCAGGTGGCTCAGGTCGGTCTTGAGGAACGGGTTCTCGTTCTTGGTCACGTTCGGGACGATGTCGGCCTTGCCGGCGACGCCGTGTTTACTGACGGTCAGGGCGTCCTCGCGTACGACCCGTTCGTAGAAGTCGCCGTCGCCTTCGCGGTTGGCGCGCCACATTTCCTTCTCAAGTTGCTTCAGCTCGCTGGCGATTGTCATGTTGGCCCCCTTCCGTTGCTGGTCGGGATACCCGCAGCGCTACCGGCTAAACTGGTTACATGATCCCCGGCATCCACGTGCTGACCAGCGCCGGTGGGCAGCGGTTCTCGTTCGACCCGGGCAGTCTGAGCCTCGAGCTGCTCGCCACCGGTGGACCGGGCGAATACCGGCGGTGGGAGATCCTGCACCGCCCGGCCGACCTGGCGGACTGGCTGACCCGCACCCGGCTCGCCGCCGCGGCACCGCTGACCGCCGGTGACGTGCTGGTGCGGCCCGCGGAGCTGGCGCGGATCCGGCTCCTGCGGGACACGCTCTGGGCCGTCGCGCCGGCCCTCGCGCACGGGGAGCGGCCCGACGCGGCCGACGTCGAGGTCGTCAACGCGGCCGCGGGGGAGCCGCCCCGGCTGCGCGTCGACCCGGCGGACCTGGCCCGGCGGTGGGTCACGCCGGTGACCGGCGGGCAGGTGCTCGGCGCGTTCGCGAGGGACGCGCTGCACGTGATCGGCACGCCGGCGCTGCGCGGGCGGGTGCGGGAGTGCGCCGACGACCGGTGCCGGCTCATCTTCCTGGACACCTCCCGGCCGGGGAACCGCCGCTGGTGCTCGATGGAGCGCTGCGGCAACCGCAACAAGGCCCGCATCCACCGCAACCGCCACACCACGCAGCCCACCGTCACCTGACCGCCACCGTCCCGGCCGCCGCGGGCGAGGCGTCGCCTTCGCAAATCTTCAAAGGATCGCGGGTCGGGTGGAAGGAGCGGCGCGGCTGTTACGCGGCGGCAGGGCACCGCTGCGGTGAGCACCACCGCTGGTCGCCGCCGGCCGACCGGTCGAGGTACAGCGCACCGCAGCCGCCGCAGGCCCTGACCCGGCCGGACATGGGGCCGCCGAACAGATCGATCGCGTCGCGGGCCAGCAGCGACAGCACCTCAGGCACGGACACCGGGCCGGGCACCGCCGCCCGGCCGTCGGACCCCAGTGCGGGCACCGGCGGCGCGACCGCCGCCGCGGCGTTGATGGCGAGCCGGTCCACCACACCCGCCGGCGCGCCCGCCACGGCCCGCAGGGCGGTCCGGCGCACGGCGTCGCGCAGCGCGTGCACCGGGGCGATGTCGGCGGTCGTGGCGATGACGTCGTCGACCCCGGCCACGGCACCGAGCCACCGGCCGAGTGCCACCGGCTCGTACGGCAACGCCCCGGTGCCGCCGGGGTGCAGCAGGTCCAGCGCCATGCGGCCGGCGCCGCGCCACGGCGCGCGGATCGGTCCCGTCATGACCCCACCCTAGCCGTGGCGGAGGTCGACAGCCGGCGAGCGGCGGCCGGCGCCCCGTTGGCGGTGAGGGGCGCCGGCCGCCGGGCTCAGGAGGTGATGCGGAAGGTGGCGTCGGCGCGGGCCGTGGCGGTGGTGACCGGGTCGAGCCGCAGCAGGTAGTTGTAGTGGCGCAGGTACCGGTCGGGGAAGTTGTAGGACTGGAAGGACGTCCACGACGCGTCGGCGAGGCCGGCCACCTGCCGGAACGTGGCGTCGGCGGCGAACGTGGCCGTGCCGTCGTTGGCGGCGAGGACGAAGTCGTAGTCGTAGTGGCGCAGGTAGTAGCCGGGATAGTTGACGGACTGGATGGAGACGGTGCCGGTGCCCGCGAGGCCGGGGACGAGGCGGAACTGGGCGTCCTGCGCCGGGGACACGTTGGCGTCGATGCGCACGTCGAAGTTGGCGTGCCGCACGTAGCGGTCCTGGAAGTTGTACGACTGGAGCCGGTTCACCGTCGTGGTGCTGGGCCAGCGGGACAGCACGCGGCTCTCCTCGGCGGCGGTGAGGTTGAGGATGGCGCCGTGGCGCTTCTTGGTGCCGCCCATGGCGTACGAGCCGGACGCCGGGAGCTGGTAGGCGGACGGGCTGGACGGGTTGCCGGTGAGCACGGGCAGGTACCCGCGGCCCGCGGCGTACTGGTCGAGGTACAGCGCCCACGAGTTGCCGGTGTTGAACTTCACCCACATGGGGCCCTCGACCTGCGCGCCGGTGAGGCCGATGCCGGACAGGTCACCCAGCGTCGTCCACGTGCCGAGGATCGAGTTGCTGCCCTCGATGGTGATCTGGCCGTCGCCGGACGTGCGGACGTAGCGGTAGTTGCCGACGCCGGCCGGGACCTCGACGATCTGGGTGTCGATGATCTCCTGGGCGCCCGGGCGGGTGATGTACGGCTGCGGCGTGGTGATCGAGCGGAAGTTCGACGTGCGGGCGGAGTAGATGCGGTGCTTCGTCGCGCCGTTGAGCGGGACGTTCGTGGCCCAGTAGAGGACGTAGTCGCCGGTCGCCGGGTTCCAGATCGCCTCCGGGGCCCAGGCGTTGCGGCCGTCGGGGATGGCGCCGGCGACGTTGAGCAGCCACGGCGCGGACCAGTTCACCAGGTCCGGGGACTCCCAGACGACGAGGTTGCGGCTGCCGTTGTTGATGGCCGCCGACCAGTCCTGGCCGCAGCCGATGCACAGGTCGGTGGCGATGATCCAGTACTTGTCGCCGGCGGGTGAGCGGACCAGTGCGGGGTCGCGCACCCCGCGGGTGCCGACGTTGGAGCTGAGCACGAGATTGCCGTTGTTCAGGTCGGTCCAGCGCAGGCCGTCCTTGCTGTGCGCGAGGTAGATCTGCTGGGCGGTCGACGACTCGCCGGTGAAGTGGGCCATCAGGTAACCGGTGAACGGGTCCAGCGCGGCCGCGGGTCTCGGCACGGCGAGCAGCAGGCCCGCGGCGAACAGGGCGACGACCGCCCGGGTGAGCAGTTTGCGCATCGGAGTCCAGTCAGGGCGTAGGGGAGTGGGGGCGGAGGGCGTGCTCAGGCGACGATCCGGAGTGTCGCGTCGACCAGCGGCACCCGTCTCACGAGGTGACCTTGAAGGTCGCGTCCTGCCGGTCGGTGGTGCTCGAGGCGGCGCTGAGCGGGTCGATGCGCAGCAGGTAGTCGTAGTGGCGCAGGTACCGGTCGGGGAAGTTGTACGAACGGAACGACGACCACGTCGAGTCGGCGAGGCCGGCGGTGCGGTAGAAGGTGGCGTCGGCGCGGAACGTGGCGGTGTTGTCGTTCGCGTCCAGGCGCAGCGCGTAGTTGTAGTGGCGCAGGTAGCGGGTCGGGTAGTTGACCGACTGGAACGACACGCCCGCGCTGTCGGCGAGCCCCGGCACCAGCTTCCACAGCTGGTCCTGGTACGGGTCGAACGGGTACGGGTCGATCCGCGCGATGTTGTCGGCGTGCCGCACGTACCGGTCGGGGTAGTTCGACGACTTGAGCCGCACCCAGCCCGGCAACCCCCACCTGGCGACGGCGGCGTTGTACTCGGCGGCGGTGATGCCGGCGATCGAGCCGTGCTTGGCGTTCAGCGGCGGGGTGTAGTCGCGCTGGTTGAGCACCGTCCACGCGCCGCCGCCGACGTTGCCCGTCGACCAGGCGTAGTAGTCGTTGTTGACCGGGCTGAACGAGTCGCCCCACAGCCACCAGCCGGTGCCGCTGTTCGCCTTGACCAGCATGGGCGCCTCCATGGAGCCGCCCTGCTTCAGCCCGGCGGTGTACGTGGTGAAGCTGTTCGGCGCACCGGTGGACGAGCGGGCACCGTAGGTCAGGCCGTTGGCGAGGTTCTTGTAGTACAGGTAGAACGTCGAGCCGTCCACGACGACGTCGCCGTCGAGCACGCCGAATCCGGGGCTGAAGTACACCTGGTCGGCGCTCACCGTGCGGAAGTCCGACGTGTAGTTGACCATGAACACGTCGCTGCCGTTGTTGGCGGAGTAGACGATGCCGTACTGGCCGCGCGCGGCGTCCCAGAAGGCGGTCGGCGCCCAGGTGTGGGTCGCCAGGTTGTGCATCTTGATCCGCCGGTAGCCGGTGAAGCTGGTCAGGTCCGTCGAGTCCCACACGTGCAGGTACTGGTTGTTCTGGCCGAAGTCGGTGCCGTTGAGGTCGGTGGCCAGGATGACGAACGTGCCGTCCTGCTTGCGCAGGATGAACGGGTCCCGCAGGCCGAGCGTGCCGGCGGTGGGGGTGACGACCGGGTTGTTCTGGTTCAGCGGCGTCCAGTTGAGCCCGTCGGTGCTCACCGCGACGTGCAGCCCGTAGTTGGCGCCGTTGCGGTTCGGCGTCTCGGTGAAGTACACGAAGACGTAGGCGCTGTTGGCCGCCAGGGCCTGCCCCGGTGTGGCGGCGACCCCGATCGCGGCGGCCGCCGCGGACAACCCGGTGAGCTGGACGAAGGTACGACGACGAAGGTGCACGATGGCAGACCTCTCTGCGGGGTGCGTGTGAGCGCTAACATGGTGCATCGCGAAGGGCCGCCGCGATTGGCGGCGCGGCGGCATCATGCGGCGAACTGATAGCAGAGCATGCACCGGCGGACGGGATGGCGGACGCCCGTCGATGCGACCTTTCGAAAATGTTAGCGATAACACTTGCGATGTCAAGACCGCCCGGGGGCGCGCCGCGTGACGTGGCCCCCGGGCGGTCAGGATCAGGCCGCGATGGTGGCGGCGAGTGCGCGCACGGTGGGCGACTCGTACAGCGAGCCGACCGTCACCGGCGCGCCGAGGCGTTCGCTGAGCGCCTCCGCGAGCTGCAGCGCCCGGACCGAGTCGCAGCCCATGCTGAAGAACGAGTCCTCCCGCCCGATGCGGGGCACCGCCAGCACGTCCGCCGCGGCGCCCGCCACGAGCTCCTCGAGGCGTCCTTCGGGTGCGGTGTACCCCCCACCGCCGGATCCGATCGCGGCGAGGACGGCCGCCGGGTCGGCGGCGCCGCTGCGGTCCCGCTCGATCCGGGACGTGACGGCGATCCGGGCGAAGATGCCCTCGCCGGCGAGCCGGGCGGCGACGGCGGCGCGGACCCGCTGCGGGTCCTCGCCGGGGCGGGGCACCACCGCGACCGCGATCGTGCCGCCGCGCAGCTGGTCCGCCGCGAGGAAGGGCTTGATCTGCTCGTTGTCCGGGTCGGCGCCGATCAGCAGGTGCACCGCACCGGCGTGCAGGGCGCCCAGCAGCGCCACCGTGCCGCGGGCCGGGTCGATCAGGGTGAGGCCGCGGTGCCGGGCGGCGGCCACCAGGGGGCTGCCCTGGTTCATGCCGGGCCCGTCCCACATGCTCCAGCCGATGCTCTGCGCCCGCCGGCCGGCGGCGGCCCAGCGCTGCGCCCAGCCGTCGAGGACCGCGTTGGCGGCGGCGTACGCGCCGAACCCGGTGCCGCCGAAGACCCCGTTCACCGACGAGAACAGCACGACCGCGGTGTCCGGGCGGCTGGTGAGCAGCCGGTCCAGGGCGGCGCAGCCGCCGGCCTTCGGCCGCAGCATCCGCGACAGCCAGCCGGTGGACTCGGCGCGCAGCTCGTGCTCCGACAGCCGCTGCCACTGCGGCGCGACCGGCGCACCGGCCAGGTGCAGCACCAGGTCCAGCCCGCGCCCCCAGGCCCGCTCGGCCTGCGTCACCTCGCGGGCGAGGGCGTCGGCGTCGGCGACGTCGGCGGTGCGGTACCGGACCTCGCCGATCGTGGCGAGCAGTTCCAGGGCCTCCCGGGAGCCGTCGGCCAGCTGCGACGCCGGGGTCCGCCCGACGATCAGCAGCCGGGCGCCGTGCGCGACCACCAGGTGCTCGGCGACGGTCCGGCCGAGCCCGCCGAGGCCGCCGGTGAGCAGGACCGTGCCGCCGCGCGGCAGGACCTCCGCCGGCACGTCGAACGCCTCCGGCAGCGCCAGCGTGCGCAGCCGCTGCTGCAGCGGGGCGCCCTCGCGGACCGCGACGACGTCGCCGTCGTGCCGCAGCCCGGCCAGCATCGCCAGCTCGTCGTCGCCGGCGTCCGCCGGGGCGTCGAGCAGGGCCGTGCGGGCGACGAGGCGCTCCGAGGCGGCGGTCCGCACGAGCGCGGTCAGCCCGGCCCGGCCCGGCACGATCCGGTCGCCGGGGGCGGCCTGGGCGGCGCCGCGGGTGAGCACGGTCAGCTCCGCGTCGGGGCGGACGCGGGCCAGCTCGGCGGCGACCGCCACGAAGCGCGCCAGCACGCCGGTGTCGCCGTCGGCGGGGGCCGCGGCCGGATCCCCGGCGGCGACGAAGAGCACCTGCGGCGAGTCCTTCGACGACAGCGCCGCCGCGAGCTGCGACACGTCGGTGACCTGCGTGTCTGCGACCCGGTCCAGCCACTCGCCGGCGGGGCCGCAGACGTAGGCGACCAGCGCGCCGGCGGGGCGGGGGCGCAGCGGCGTACCGGCGGGATCCCAGCCGACGGCGAGCGCGGGGGTGTCGCGGGCCGCGGTGTCCGCCGCCCCGTCGTCGGCGCCGCCGTAGCAGCGGTCGTCGAACACGCCGGCGCGCCACCCTTCCAGCAGCCGCTCGCGCTGCACCTTCCCGCCGTTCTGCCGGGGGAACTCCTGCGCCGTCACCGGCACCAGGTACGTGGGGCGCAGCGCCAGGTCGCGCGCCAGGGCGGTGCGGATGGCCTCGACCACGGCCGGCACGTCGTCGGTGTCGGGCACGAAGAAGACCACGAGGGCGTCGGTGCCGGTGTCCTCGTCGGGCACGCCGGCGACCGCCGAGCACGCCGGGCGCACGCCCGTGACCTGCTCGACCACCGCCTCGATCTCGTGCGCGGGGAAGTTCGCCCCGTTGACGATGACCATGTTCTTCTGCCGCCCGGTGAGGAACAGCCGGCCGTCGCGCAGGAAGCCGAGGTCGCCGGTGTCGAACCAGCCGTCGGCGGTGAAGCTCTCCGCGTTGGCCTTGTCGTTGTGCGCGTACCCGTTCTGGACGGTGGTGCCGGACACGTGCAGCCGGCCGACCCGCCCCTCGGGCAGCACCGCGCCGGACGGGTCGACGATGCGCAGCGCGACCCCGGGGATGGGCGCGCCGACCTCGGTGACGACGACCGCGCCCGGCGTGCCGGCGGGCAGCTCGCGCAGGTGGCCGTCCAGCGACGCGGGCACCAGCGCGATCGTGCCGGCGCCCGGGTCGTCGCGGTGCATGTGGGTGTACGTGACGCCGGAGGACGTCTCCGACATGCCCCAGCACGGCACCATGGCGTCGGCGGGCAGGCCGTGCGGGGCGAGCAGCTCCAGGAAGCGCCGGGCGGTGCGGGCGACCACGGCCTCGCCGGCGTTGCAGATGTTGGTGAGGCTGCGCAGGTCCCAGGACCCGGCGGCGATCTCGTCGGCGCGCTGGCAGACCAGCGAGAACGCGAAGTTCGGCGCCCACGTGCAGGTGGCCTTGAACCGGTCCACGCAGTCCAGCCACAGCAGCGGCCGGCGGATCACCGACTCGGTGCGCACGTTGACGTGCTCGCAGGTGAGGAACACGTCGCGCAGGTTGAACATGATCATGCCGCCGACGTGGTCGAGGGGCATCCAGTTGAGCGACACGTCGCGGTCGGTGAAGCCGTTGGCGGCGATCGTCGCGTACGTGCGGGCCACGATCGTGCGGTGCCGGTGCTGCACGCACTTCGGAGTGCCGGTGCTGCCGGAGGTGAGCAGGTTGACGATGAGCGCCTCGGGATCGGGCACGGTCCACTCGGCGGGCACGGAGTCCGGCAGGGCCGCCGCGTCCAGCACGCGCAGCGCCTCGCCGCCGGGCAGCCGGCCGGCGAGGGAGCGCACCCCGTCGCGCAGCTGCGGGTCGGCGATCACCGGCGGGCGACCGAGCAGCTGCCACGCCGAGGCGAGCTTGCGCACGGCGGCGTTGTCGGTGCCGTACTCCGGCGCCGGCGCGACCGCCGTGGGCATGAAGCCGCCCAGGACGCAGGCCCACCAGGCGGTGACGAACGTGCGGCTGTCGGCGCACTGCAGCAGCACCGCGTCGCCGGGGGCCAGCCCGTGCCGGCGCAGGCCGCCCAGCATGCGGCGGGCCTCGTCGTACAGCTCGGCGTAGGTCTGCCGGTCGGTGCCGCCGTCGGGCAGCACGTACGTGGTGCCGCGGCCGGGGGCGACGCGGGCGGCCCGTTCCAGGGCCTCCGGCAGGGTGGCGACCGCGTCCGGCGGCAGCACCGGGTCGGGCCCGCGCACCAGCGCCGGGCGGTCGGCGGGGATCTCCACGCCGGCGGGGAGGCCGGCGGTGCCCGGCCCGGCCGACCGGCGGGTGCCGGCGGCGCGCAGCTTGCGGTCGTAGACGGCGGCGGCGTCCTGGACGCCGGCGGCGCCGGCGGCGATGCGGGCGATGCTGTCCGACGGCAGGCGGGTGGCGGTGGTAGCGGTGCTCACGGTGCGGTCCCTCCGTCCAGGGCGGCGGGTGGCCCGGCGCCGGCGTCGGCGGGCAGCTGCCCACCGATCTCCCGGGCGGCCGCCGCGGTCAGTCCGACGATGAAGTAGTGGCCGCCCTCCACGGTGATGCCGGTGCGCCCGGCCCTGGTCTGCTCCTGCCAGCCGGCCAGGTCGGCCTCGCCGACCGAGCCGCTGGTGCCGCGGACGGTGGTGATCGGCACCGGCAGCGGCGGGCGGGGCCGGTGCCGGTAGTTCTCCCAGAGCTCGAACTGGCTGCGCAGCACCGGCAGCAGGAACTCCAGCAGCTGCGGGTTGCGGGCCACCGCGTCGGGCAGGCCGCCGCGGTCGCGGATGGAGGCGACGAGCCGCTCGTCCGGCAGCCGGTGCAGCGGGTGCGCCGGAGGGGGGGCCTGCGGCGCCGGCTGCTCGCCAACGATGAGCCGCCGCGGCCAGGTGCCGAACCGGGTGCCCATCTCGTGGGCCAGCTCGTAGGCCAGCAGCGCGCCGGCGCAGTGGCCGTACAGCGCGTAGGGCATCGTCGTGTACGGCCGCAGCGCGATCGCGCACGCGGTGACCAGCCCCGGGACGCTGGCCGGCAGCGGCTCGCGGGAGCGGTCCTCGTGCCCGGGCGGCTGCACCGCCAGGACCTCGACCCAGGGCGGCAGCAGCGCGGCCATCCCCTGGTAGACCGACGCGCCGCCGCCGGCGAACGGCAGGCAGACCAGCCGGAGCCGGGCGCCCTCACGGGGCACCCGGCGCACCCACGGCGAGTCCGCGGTGAAGGTGACGGTGGCGGTGCTCATCGGGCGTCCAGCTCGGCGGCCAGTTCGGCGATCTCCTCCTCGCTGCGCCCCTCGACCAGCTGGAGGGCCTCGGCGAGGGCGTCGCGCTGCGCGCCCTGGGTCGAGCTCGCCGCGTCGACGAGCGCGGACAGGCCGGACACCGTCGGCGTGGCGAAGAACTCGGCGATCGGCACGGAGACGCCGAAGACCGCGTTGACCCGCGACGACAGCTGGATGGCCTGCAGGCTGGTGCCGCCGGCGGCGAAGAAGTTCACGTCGTTGCCGATGCGGGCGCCCAGCAGCGGGGCGAAGACCTCCTCGCGCATGGTGCGCTCGGTGGGGGTGCTGTTCTCCTCGTCGGCCTCGGTGAGCTCGTCCACGGCGGCGAACTCCACCGCCGGCAGGCGCCGCCGGTCGATCTTGCCGCTGGGGGTGAGCGGTACCGCGTCCAACGGCACCAGCACCGAGGGCACCATGGCGGCCGGCAGCCGGCCCGCGACCGCCGACCGGACGGTGTCCAGCTGCAGCTCGCCGGGGCGCTCGGGCACCACGTAGGCCATCAGCAGCGCGCCGGTGCGCGGGTCGTTGGCGACCTCGGCGACGGCCTGGGCGACGCCGTCGACGGCCTGCAGCGCCGCCTCCACCTCGCCGAGCTCGATCCGCACGCCGCGGACCTTCACCTGGCGGTCGGCCCGGCCGACGAAGACCAGGTCCCCGGCGTCGTCCCAGACGGCGAGGTCGCCGGTGAGGTACCGGCGGGAGCCGGGCGGCCCGTCCGGGTCGGGGCGGAACCGGTCGGCGGTCAGGTCCGGCCGGCCCAGGTAGCCGCGGGCCACGCCGAGCCCGGCGACGGCCAGCTCGCCGATCGCGCCGGCCGGCAGCACCTGGGCGCCGGCGCCGTCGACCACGTACGCGCGGTGGTTGGCCATCGCCCGGCCGATCGGCGGCGACGCGGTCCACTCGCCCTCGCACAGCTTCGCCACGACGGTGACCGTGGTCTCGGTCGGGCCGTAGCCGTTCCAGAACGCGCGGCCGCGGGCCCACCGGGTGGTCAGCTCGCCGGTGAACGCCTCACCGCCGACGAACGCGACCCGCAGCCGCGGGTAGTTCGACGGGTCGAGCAGCTCCATGATGGCCGGCGGCAGGTCGACGACGGTGATGTGCTCCTCGCGCAGCACCGCGTCCAGCGCGTCGATCGAGCGGCGCTGGTCCTCGTCGACCACGTACAGCTCGGTGCCGTTGAGCAGCGAACCGAAGATCTCGAACACGGACACGTCGAAGCCGGGCGAGGCGAAGTGCAGCACCCGGTCCTTCGGGGTGAGGTCGAACATGTCGCGGACCGTGTGCACGAAGTTGGCCGCGTTGCGGTGCTCGACGATGACGCCCTTCGGCCGGCCGGTCGAGCCCGAGGTGTAGATGACGTACGCGGCGGAGGCGGGCGGCACGACGGCCGGGGCGCACCGGTGGCACGCCTCCTCCTCGTCCGGCGCCACGTCCGCCGGGTCGGTGCCGACGACCAGCCGCAGCGGCTCCGGCACCCGGGCGGCGGTGCCGGGGGAGACCACGACGGTGTCGGCCGCGGTGTCCTCCAGGATCATCGTGAGCCGCTCGTCGGGCTGGCCGATGTCCAGCGGCACGTAGGCCGCGCCGGCCCGCATGACGCCGAGGACGGCGGCGATGAGCGCGGGGCCGCGCTCCATCACGACCGGCACCAGGTCGCCGAGGCCGACGCCGGCGGCGACGAGCTGGTCGGCGATGCGGCAGGACCAGCTGTCCAGGGCCCGGTAGGTCAGGCTGCCGCCCTGCCACACGAGCGCGGTGTGGCCGGGGTCGGCGGCGACCACCTCGGCGAACAGCTCGTGCAGGGTCGTGTCGGCCGGCGCGCCGATCGGCGCGTTCCAGCGCTCCAGCACGTCGGCGCGCTCCTGCGGGGTGCCCAGCGGCGCGTCGCCGACGGGACGGTCCGGCTCGGCGGCCAGGGCGCCGAGGGTCTGCAGGAAACGCTCCAGGAGGCGGGTGGCGGTGGCGCGGCCGTAGAGGGACGTCGCGTAGCGCACCGCGACGGTGGGCCGCTCGCCGCCGCTGACCTCCAGGGCCAGCTCGAAGGTGCCGGCGCCGGCGTCGACCTGCTCGCAGCCGATGCGCACCCCGTCGGCCTCGACGGGGGCGGCCGGCGCGCCGGTGTCGGCGAAGCCGATCTGCACCAGCGGCAGCCGGCCCGCGTCGGGCTCGACGCCGAGCGCGTCCAGCACGAGCTTGAAGGGCAGCGTGGCGTGCCGCTGTCCGGCGAGCCGGGCGGCGCGCACCTCGGCCACGACGGCGGCGAACGGGTCGGCCTCGTCCAGCTCGACCCGCAGCGGCACCAGGTTGCCGCAGTCGCCGACGAGCCGGTCGGTGTCGAACGGGCCGGCGACGTCGACCGGCAGCCCGACGGTGAGATCCGTGCGGGCGGTGTGCCGGGCGACGACGACGAGGAACGCGGCGAGGAAGACGTCGTGCCGGTCGTGGCCGGCGGCTACGAGGGCCTCGGTCGCGGTGCGCAGCCGCGGCGGCAGCGGCGCGCGGACCACGTCGCTGCTCAGGTCGAGCAGGCGCGGGCGGGCGCCGTCGGCCGGCAGCTCGGTGCCCTCCCAGCCGGCGAGGGCGCCGCGCCAGTGCTCGGCGGCGTCGCGGGCCTCGTCCTGGGTGGACCATTCGCGCTGCCAGCTCGCGTACGCGCCGAAGTCGACCGGCTCCTGCGGCCACTGCGGTGCGGCGCCGGCGACCCGGGCGCGGTACGCGACGGCCAGGTCGCGCTGCAGCACCCGGGCGGAGCGCGGGTCGAGCACGATGTAGTGGCTGGTGAGCACGAGCAGGTGCTGCTCGGGGTTGGCGCGCAGCAGCCGGAAGCGGGCCATCGGGCCGGAGTTGAGGTCCAGCCCGCGGCGCAGCTCGTCCTGCACGACCTCGTCGGCGCGGGCGCGCAGCTTGCCCTCCTCGACGTCCTCGACGGGCAGCGGCACCTCCGCCGGGGCCGGCTGGACGTGCTGGGTGCCCTCGGTGTCGTCGTCGGGGAACGTGGAGCGCAGCACGGTGTGCCGCTGCAGCAGGTCGGTCAGGGCGGCGCGCAGCGCGCCGGTGTCGAGCGGGCCCTCGATCGGGTAGGCGAACCCGAGACCGTACGCCCGGCTGCTGGGGGCGAACCGGTCGAACAGCCACAGCTGCTCCTGCCGGAACGACAGCGGGGCCGATCGGATCCCCGACGAGACGCCCTCCAGCCGGGCCAGCAATTCGTCCCGGCGCTCCCCGGGGAGCTGGCGCAGTCGACGAAGCAACTCGCTCTGTTGAGGCATGCCACGGTCCTCCCAGTCAGCGTTCGATTCACTACAGACTATACAGACTTCACAGCATCTGCACCGTGGAGTGCATAGATACTCCACAGTCGACATTCAGCCCGAAGAACCCCGGCACCGTGGTCCGTGCCGGGGTTCCAGTGGGCGGACGTGCGGGCCGGAACCGTTCAGCCGAGTTTTCGTTCCAGCAGCTCCAGCAGGTCCGGCGGCGCCTCCAGGAACGTGTAGTGGGTGCCGCGCAGGACCTCCTTCTCCGTCGGCGCCCACATTGGCCAGCCGGTCATCAGCTCGTGCGGCACCTCGACGTCGGCGTCCCAGCCGATCGCGGTGATCCGCCCGGGGACGGTGCCCGCCGGGCGCCAGTACACCCGGTTGGCCTCCACGTCGGCCTCCATCACGTCGATGAACAGGTCGACCAGCTCGTCGGCCTGCGCGGCGGCGCCCATGGCGGTCAGCAGCCCGGCGATCTCCGCCCGCAGCCCGGCCTCGTCCAGGCCGAGGAACCGGCCCCACGGGCCGTCCTGCGGCGCGACCTGGCTCGACATGAAGATCTGCCGCGGCCCGGGCAGCCCGCGTTCGGCGGCCTGGATCACCAGCTCGAACGCCGGCAGCGCGCCGCCGCAGTGGCCGAACACCGCGTACGGGCGGGCGGTGATCAGCTCGCCGACGTCGTCCAGCATCGTCTTGGCCAGGTCCTGGTACGTGCCGAAGTGCGGCTCCCGCATCCGGTTCTCCCGCCACGGCAGCTGCAGCGGCACGACCTCGGCCGGCCCCACGCGGGACGGCCAGGCGCGGTACATGGAGGCGCCGCAGCCGGAGTAGGGCATCGCCAGCAGCAGCATCTCGGCGCCGGCGGACGGCTCGTTGAGAAACCAGCGGCGCTGGTGCGGCTCCATCATGCCTTCTCCCCGATCACCACACCGTTCGCGCCGGGCGCGTCGAAGCGGACCGTGTGCACCCGGGCGCAGCCGGCGTCGCGCAGCCAGCCGCCGTACTCGGCCGCCGTGTAGTTGCGGCCCCAGGTGCCAACCAGCATGTTCATGCTCATCAGCGCCGCGTCCACCGGGCCGGACTTGTCGTCGTCCACCAGCAGCTCGCTGATCAGCAGCAGCCCGCCGGACGGCAGCGCGTCCAGGCAGCCGGCGATGATGCGGCGGTTCTGCGCCTCGTCCCAGTCGTGCAGGATCATCGACAGCAGCACCGCGTCGTGCCCCGACGGGATCGGGTCCTTGAAGAAGTCGGCCGGCACGGTGCCGATCCGCTGCGCCATGCCGGCCGCGTCGATGCGCTGCCGGGCCAGGCCGCACACGTGCGGCAGGTCCAGCACGGTGCCGGTGAGGTGCGGGTAGCGCCGGTGCAGCTCGATCAGCGTGGCCCCGGCCCCGCCGCCGACGTCCAGGATGCGCCGCACGCCGGACAGGTCCACGGCGGCCGCCAGCCGGCGGGCGGTGAGGGTGGAGAACGTGAACAGCCCGTCCCAGAAGGACTCCGGCCGGTTGCCAGCCTCGAACATGTTGCGGTCGGGGTCCGGCACCGGCTTGGTGGGCGCGTCGGTGCGCACCGCCTCGGTCGCCCGCAGCCAGCCGGGCGCGGTGTACTTGGCCACCATCTGCACGTAGTCGGCGAAGTAGTCGGGGCGGCCGGGCACCAGGTACCGGTCGGCGACCGCGCCGTTGTGGTAGCGGTCGCCGCGCTGCTCCAGCAGCCCCAGCGCGGTGCACGCGGTCAGCAGCACCTCCGCCGGGCGCGCGCCGATGCCGAGCCGGTCGGCCAGCTCCGCGGCGGTGGCGCCGCCGTCGTCCAGGGTCTCGAACAGGCCGGTCTCGATCGCCGCGGTCAGCGTCTGCGCCCGCCACAGGCCGGTCGCCAGGTCGATCAGCAGGGTCGGCGGCGGGCCGGTCTCCGCGGCCGGCGCCGGGCCCGGGGCGATCGTGGTCTCTGCGGTCATCTCAGCGCTCCTCACCGGTGCGGAAGCGCACCTGCACCTGGTCGAACATGATGTGGCGGCCGTTCTCGAAGTGCAGCTCGCTCGGCCCCGCCAGGTCGTACACCGGAAGCTCGGCCAGCTCGTCGAGCACCGCGGCGAACTCGGCCCGCGCCAGGTGCACCCCCATGCAGTGGTGGATGCCGTGGCCGAAGCCGAGGTGCTGGTGGGAGTTGCCGCGGTCGGGGTCGAACGCGTCGGGGTCGGGGAACTTCTCCGGGTCCCGGTTGGCCGCGTCGAACAGCAGCACCACCCGGGCGCCGGCCGGGATCGTGGTGCCGGCGACCGTGACCTCCCGGGTGGTGACCCTGGTGAACCGGTCGGTCGGGCACCAGCGGCGCAGCGCCTCCTCAGCGACGGCGGCGCGCAGCCCGGGCTCGCGGCGCAACCGCAGCTGCAGCCCCGGATCCTGGCCCAGCGTGTGCACCAGGCGGGTGATCGAGTTCATCGTGTTGTCGTGCCCGGCGACGCAGAAGCTGACGATGATCGAGTACAGCTCCTCGTCGGGCAGGGGCCGGCCGTCGCGTCGCATGGCCGCGAGCTTGGCGATGTAACCGCCGTCGGGCTCGCGCCGGACCCGGTCGATCTCCTCGGCGAGGATGTCGTGGAACGCGGGCCAGAACTTGCTCGCGTCGCGGTCGGTCGAGATGTACGTCCACATCGTCTTCGTCGCCGCCCGGACCCGGCTGCGGCACGCGTCGGACAGCCCGAAGGCCACCCCGAGCACCTCGATCGCGAACGGCTCGGCCAGCTCCGCCATCAGGTCGCCGTGGCCCCGCTGGACCACCGGCGCCAGCAGCCGGGCGGCGATGCGGCGCAGCCGCGGCTCCAGCCCGCCGACCGCCTCACGGGTCACCGGGTCCGCCATCCGGTCGCGGATCTCGCGCTGCTGCGGCGGGTCGAAGTCGATGGGGGAGAACATCGGCATCCCCTCGGCGCGCGGGAAGTGCACCCCGCGGGCCGAGCTGAAGGTCTGCCAGTCGGTGAGCGCGGCGCGCACGTCGGCGTACCGCGACAGGATCCAGATCCCGCCGTACGCGGGGGAGTACGTGACGCCGCGCTCACGGATCTCGCTGTTCACCAGCTGCGCGGTCTCCGGGGTGTATTCCGGGTCGTGATGGTCGAAGGCGGTCACCAACCTGTCGGTGGCGTTCGCGGCCTCCATGGTCACGCCAGCTTCCATGCCAGCCTCCAAGCCGGGTCGGTGGGCCCATGGGGGTTCCCATGGGCCCGTGACGTTCTTGGGGTTCTGCGGTACCGCGACGCCTCAGCGCCGCCGCGGCGTGATCGGGGGGAGCGAGGGCGTGGCGGCGGCCCCGCCGCCGGCCGCGGCGCCGGACGGGACCAGCCGGGCCAGGCCGGCCACGGTCGGGTCGCTCACCAGGTCGTTCATCTCGATCCGGGCGCCGAGGTCCTGCTCGATGTGGCCCTGCAACCGGGCCAGCAGCAGCGAGTCGCCGCCGAGCTCCAGGAAGTGGTCGTCGGCGCCGACCCGGTCGACGTGCAGCAGGTCGGCGAAGAGCGCGGCCAGCCGCGTCTCCGCGCCGGGGGCAGGCGCCCGCCAGGCCCGCGCCGGCCGGCCCCGGGCCCAGTCCGCCGGGGGCAGCCGGCGCCGGTCGATCTTGTTCGAGGTGTTCAGGGGCAGCTCGTCCAGCTGCACGTACGCGACCGGGACCATCCAGTCCGGCAGCCGCTCGATGGCGTAGTTGCGCAGCTCCAGCGGCGCCACGTCGCGCTCGCCGACGAAACACGCGACGAGCCGGCGCTGGTCGCCGTCCATGGTCGGCACCACCGCGACCTGGCGGACGTCGGGGTGCCGGCCGAGCACCCAGTCGACGTCGCCGAGCTCGACGCGGTGGCCGCGGATCTTCACGATGTCGTCGATGCGGCCGTGGTGCTCCAGGATGCCGTCGGGGCGGAACCGCCCGGCGTCGCCGGAACGGTAGATACGGCTGCCGGGCGTGCCGAACGGGTTGGGCCGGAACCGGTCCGCGGTCTGCGCCGGGTCGCCGAGATAGCCCAGGCTCAGGCAGTCCGAGTCGATCCACACCTCGCCGATGCCGTCGCCGACCGGGGTCAGCCCGTCCTCCTCCAGCAGGTGGACGGTGACGCCGTCGATCGGGCGGCCCACCGGCGGCGCGGAATCCCGGTCGGCCGCGGTGGCCGTCGACGGGGTGCACCGCAGCGGCCACGGATGGACCGAGTTGGCGATCTGGAAGGCCTCGAGGCTGCCGTACGACACCGCGACCTCGAACGGCAGGCCCGCCGGACCCCACCGGTTGAGCCGGTCCCCGCCCAGCGTGAGCAGCCGCAGGTCGCAGTTCTCCGGCCAGGGCAGGTGCTGCAGCACCTCGCCGACGGGAGTGATCACGAAGCTCAGCGTGATGCGCTCCCGCAGCAGCCAGTCGCGCAGCGCCGGCGGGGAGGCGATCACGTCGTGCTCGCCGATCACGATCTGCGCGCCCTGCCAGAGCAGCCCGCCGACCTCGTGGATGGCGATCCCGGCGCCGGCCGCGCCGAGCCAGGAGCCGCGGTCGGCGGCGGTGGTGCCGTTGATGGTGGCGCTGCGCGCGGCGCTGAGCGCCAGCCACGAGTGCTGGGCGAGCACGATCTTCGCCGCGCCGGTGGAGCCCGAGGTGAACATCGCGTAGGCGAGCTCGTCGCGCCGCGCCGCCGGCGCGGGGTCCGGCAGGTGCTCCCGCGCCGGCACGCCGGCGTCGATCGCCACCACCGGCAGCCCGCCGGGGACCGGTGGCGTCGGGTTGCCGCCGCCCGGGCAGGGCGCCACGGGCACCCCGACCGGGACGGGCGGCACCTCCGCCGGGTTCGGGCAGTGGGCGGCGGCCACCACGGCGGTGGGGCGGCCCGCCGCGATGGCCCGGTTGAAGCGCTCGACCGGCACCGACGGGTCCAGCGGCATGCAGACGCCGCCGGCCTTGAGGCAGCCGAGCATGCCGACCACCCACTCGATCGAGCGGCCCAGGTACATGGCGACCATGTCACCGCGCCGTACACCCAGGACCGACAGCTCGTGGGCGAGCTGGTTGGCCTGCTGGTTGAGCTCCCCGTACGTCAGCTCGCGCGCGCCGTGCCGGACGGCCGGCGACCGCGGTGCGGTGCGGGCGAACTCCTCGATCCTGGAGACCAGGGTCGCCGCACCGGTGCCGCGCTCCCGCACGACCGGGGTGTCCTGCTGGGTGATCATGTCTACCTCCCTGGTGACTACGCGGCCGGGACGACCACTCGCTCCTGCTCCGGGACGTCGTCGACGAGCTTGTGCACCCGGCCCGCGAGGACCCAGAGCACCGCGACCACGGCGAGGCCGGCGGCCAGGTAGAAGGCGGTGACGTTGGTGAACGCCACGGCGATCGCGCTGCCCAGCAGCGGACCGGCGGCGTTCGCGCCCCAGACGAACGGCAGGGCGACGCCGCCGACGCGGCCCATCGCCTGCGGCGGCGTGGCCTTCTGGATCAGCGTCATCACCCCGACGTTGCCGACCGGCGTGGTGAACGACGAGATGCCCTGCGAGATGATCAGGATCGTCACGGCGGTCGCGGTGTTGCCGAACTGCGCGAAGGGCAGCAGCAGGAACGCCGCCACCAGCATCGAGTGGGTCAGCAGCAGCGTGCGGCCCATGCCGAGGCGCTCGTTGATCCGGCGGGACAGGATCGCGCCGAGGATGACCGGCGTGCCGCCGATGCCGAGCACCAGCCCGATCTGCGCGGCGCTGAGGTCCAGGTCCTGGTAGCCGAACACGATGATCATCGCGAGCACCATGGACACGGCCGTGTTGCCGAACGTGGCCATCAGCGTCAGATAGCGCAGCAGCCGGTTGCCGAAGGTCATTGACACCCCGCCGCGCAGGTCGGCGAGGGTGGCCTTCACGCCGCCCGGGCGGGGCTGCGGGGCCGGCTCGCGGAACTTCACGAGCATCAGCGACAGCCCGGCGAGCAGGTAGGTGACGGCGTCGACGGTGATCGCCCGCGCGGCGCCGAGCGCGCCGACCAGGGCACCACCGGCGCTGCGGCCGAAGATCAGCGCGACGGAGCGGCTCAGCTGGGTCTTGGCGTTGCCGTCGACGAGGTCCTCCCGCGGCAGCAGCTGCGGCAGGTACGCCTGGTAGGCCAGCTGGAACACGACGTCGAAGACGCCCTTGAGCACCGCCGCCACGTACAGGTGCCCGATCGTCAGCCCGTCGAGGGCCCACAGCAGCGGCAGCGAGCCGAGGATCACGAACCGGGCGAGGTTGGCGACCTGCATCATCGTGCGCCGGTTCAACCGGTCGGTGAGCACCCCCATCACCGGGGCGAGCAGCACGAACGGGATCCACTGCAGCGCGATCAGCAGACCGACGCCGAGCGCGCCCTCCCCGAACACGATGACGGCGAGGGACGGCAGCGCGATGACGCTGATCTCGCTGCCCAGCAGGCTGATCGACTCACCGCCCCAGACGAGGGCGAAGTCGCGGTTGCGCAGCACCGACGGGCGGCGCCCGCCGCCGTCACCACCGGCGGTGGGGGTCGCGGTGCCGGACGGACCCGGTGGCGTCTTGGGCGAGACCGCGTCGGGACGCCCGGGCCCGGTGGTTACTGTCCTGTTTTGCGAGTTTGTTGAGGTCATGCCCCATGGCTCCTCTGCAGGAATTCGTGCGGGACGCTGGTATCCCGGTGTGGTGTATGCGGTTGTCAACATCGAGTCTTTGCGCACACACCACATTTGCCGACGGCCTCACCGTACAACTGGTCTGCAGACAGCGCATCTCCTGACCGGGAAAGCCACCCGAACCGGTCACTCCTGCGCATCTGGCTCACAGTGAGTTATCGTATCTCCATGAGAGACTACGAAGACTTCATGCCTCTCGCGGCCATCCAGGAGCACTTCTGGTCCTCGGACGGCTCGGCGGCGGAGCAGGCGCCGCTGACCGAGTGCGTGGCCCTGGCCGTGCCCGGCCGGCTGGACCCGGCGGCCCTGCGAACCGCGGTCCGGGCGCTGCTGTCCCGCCACGAGATCCTGCGCAGCGCCGTGCGGCTGCGCGACGGCGAGCCCGGCCAGGTCGTGCTGCCGGTCCCGGACCCGTTGCCGGTGACCGAGATCGACCTGCCGCACCGCGCCGCGGCCGCCGACGCCGATGAGGACCGCGACCGGGAGCTGACCCGGTTCGCCGGCACGGGCATCGACCCCGCGGCCGGCTGCGGCATCGCGTTCCTGCTGCTGCACGGCGGCGGCCCGGACCGCGAGGACGTCCTCGCCGTGGCGGTGCACCACATCATCGCCGACGCCACCACCGTGAAGCTGCTGCTGGCGCAGCTCGCCGCGGACTACGCCGCCGCCCTGGCCGGGCAGGCGTCGCCGGTGCCCGAGCCGGAGCTGCAGTACGGCGACTTCGTGCAGTGGGAGCGCGACGCGCTGCTGCCCGCCTCGCAGGAGACCGACACCGCATGGTGGCGCGAGACCCTGCACGCCGCGCCGACCAGCCTGGACGTGCGCCCCGACCGGCCGCGCCGGCGGATCCGGCGTGGGGTCGGCGGCCGCGTCGAGTTCGTCCTGCCCGGCGTCGACGGCGCCGTCCTGCGCCGCACCGCACGCGAGCTGCCGTGCTCGCCGTACGCGCTGTGCCTGGCCGGCTGGGCGGCCACGATCGCCCGCTCCACGGGGCGCGACGACCTGATCCTCGGCGTGCTGGCCGCGAATCGCGGCGTGCCGCAGCTGGAGTCGCTGATCGGGCAGGTCTCCAACACCGTGCCGCTGCGCCTGGACCTCACCGGCGCGCCGGACCTGCCCGAGCTGGCGGCCCGCTGCTCGGCGCGGGTCGCCTCGGCCATCGAGCACGTCCGGCTGCCCTTCACCCGGATCGTGCAGGCCGTGTCGGCGCCGCGCCCGACCGACCGGACCCCGCTCATCCAGCACCTGTTCCTGCCCCGCGTCGACGCCGTCGGCGAGCTGCGCCTCGGCGGGCACCCGGTCCGGGTGCTGGACGTCGAGCGCGGCCGTGGCCGCTTCGACACCGTCGTCGAGGTCGAGTTCTCCGGCGAGCAGGTCCGGCTGTGGCTGGAGTACGACGGTGACCTCTACACGCCCGAGGGCGTCGACGCGCTCGTCGAGGACTACGCCGGGGTGCTGCGGCAGTGGCTGGCCCGGCCCGCGCTGCGCCTGACCGAGCTGCGGCTGCGCGAGCCGGACCCGGCGCCCGCCGGTGAGGACACCGAGCAGGAGACGGTGCCCGTCACGCTGCCGGACGGCACGCCGGTGACGCTGCGGCTGGACCGCTCCCGCGGCGAAGGCTACTGGCCGGTGCTGGCGGGCCTGGAGGGCGCGCCCGCCGGGCAGCTACGGCCGGCGCCCGGACTGTCGGCGCACCAGCCGGCCCCGCTGCTGCTGGCCGGGGCGCCGACCGGGCTCACCGCCCGGCGCGACCCGCGGGGCCGCCTGGAGATCGTGGAAGGGCTGCCCGCCGCGGCGGCCGACACCGCCGCGCCCGCGCCCGGCACCGGCGGGCCCGACCGGCTCCTCGCGCTGATCATCGAGATCTGGGCGCAGGCCCTGGAGCATCCCGGGCTCGCCCCGGACGACGACTTCTTCGCCTGCGGCGGGCACTCGCTGCTGGCCACCCGGCTCGTCGCGGACATCCAGGAGGCGCTCGGGGTGCGGGTGAGGGTGCGGACCCTGTTCGAGAACCCGACCCCGGCCGAGCTGACCGCGAACCTGCGCGCCGCCAACCCGGAGCTGGACGCCATGCTGGAGCTGGTCGCCGAGCTGCCCGACGACGCCGGGGCGGCGGGCACCGCCGACGGCCACGGCGACGCCGACGGTCCGCACGTGGCCGGATCCGACGTCGCGGTGGACGTGCCGTTGCTGTCCGGCCAGCGCCAGCTGTGGCTGGCCGAGCAGGCCGACCCGGGCTCGCTCACCCACACCATCCCGCTGGTGCTGGACCTCACCGGGCCGCTGCGCACGGACGCGTTCGCCGCCGCGGTCAACGACGTCGTCGCGCACCAGCCCGGGCTGCGCGGCACGTTCGTGGAGGTGGACGGGCAGCCGGTGCAGCGGATCCAGCCGTACACCGGCATCGACGTGCCCGTGTGCGACCTCAGCGGGCTCGACGAGGCCGCGCGGGAGGCCGAGCTGCGGATCCTGGAGCAGGACATCGCCTACACCGGCTTCGACATCACCCGCGGACCTCTGCTGCGGGCCCGCGTCGTGCGCCTCGACCCGGGGCGGCACCAGGCGCAGCTGCTGCTGCACCACCTGGTCAC
Source organism: Dactylosporangium aurantiacum (assembly GCF_000716715.1). GTDB lineage: Bacteria > Actinomycetota > Actinomycetes > Mycobacteriales > Micromonosporaceae > Dactylosporangium > Dactylosporangium aurantiacum. The sequence continues at coordinate 49,145 of NZ_JNYJ01000010.1, forward strand.
CGACGAGGTGTCGATGACGCTGCTGATGCGGGAGCTGGCCGTCGCGTACGAGGCCAGGGCGGCCGGGCGCGAACCGGCGCTGCCCCGCCACGAGGTCGACTTCGCCACCCTGGCGCGGGCCGAGCAGCGCATGCTGGACGGCCCGGAGGGCGACCGGCTGCGCCGGTTCTGGGCCCGCGAGCTGGCCGGCGCGCCGGCGCTGCGGCTGCGGACCGACCATCCGCGCGGCGACCGGGCGAGGTTCCGCGGCGAGTTCCTGGAGCGCCCCGTCTCCGCCGGGGCGGCCGGCACGCTGCGCGAGCTGGCCGCCGCCGGGCGCACGACGCCGTTCACGGTGTTCTGCGCCGCAGTCTCGGTGCTGCTGCATCACCTCAGCGGCCAGGACGACATCGTCATCGGCATCCCCACCGCGAACCGCACGCAGCGCGGCGCCGAGCAGCTGATCGGCTGCTTCCTCAACGTGGTGCCGATCCGGCTGGACCTGTCCGGCGACCCCCGCTTCGACGAGCTGGTGCAGCGGGTCGGCGCGGCGGTGCTGCGCGCGTACGAGCACCAGCAGGCGCCGTTCGCCGACATCGTGCAGACCGTCCAGCCGCGGCGGGTCCCCGGGATGCACCCGATCTACCAGGTCACCTGCGAGCTGCAGCTGGAGTCGTGGATGCCGGCCGAGTTCGCCGGCCTCGGCTGCGAGTACCGCTTCATCTCCCACGGCACGGCCCGCTACGACATGGCCTTCCACGGGCTGCTGCGCCCCTCGGGCCTGTCGGCGATGCTGGAGCTGAACACGGACCTGTGGGACCGCGACTGCGGGCACCGGCGCATCGACCAGGTGCTGGAGCTGCTGGCGGCGGCGGGCGAGGCGCCCGGCACGCCGATCGGTGCGCTAGCCGCACGGCTCGACGGCGCGTCGTTGGCCGCGCCGGGCCGGGTCTGAGCGTCGACGGACCGCGCGACCGGTGCGGCCGCCACCCGGCGGAACGCCCCCGGTCGCGCGGACTCGACGCACCGCAGTCACGCTGTGTCATCGTCGCACTGCGGACTTTGCTGCGTCAGCGGACGCGTGAGTGGGTAGTTGAGCCAGCAAATCCCCAGGTCGAGTGGGTTGTGGCGGGGCTTGCGTCGCCTTTGAAGTGTCACTGTTCGGGTGACGTTTCCAAGATTCGACGGGAGTATAGTATTGGCAGAATTGCTGCGCCACCCCACACGCATCTTTTCCCTCGGTTCACCCGAGGAGCGCAACGGAATAAGGCGGTCTCGATGAGTTCCGATCAGGAGTACGCTGAAACGCACTACACGGTCAAGATCGTGGCTGAGAGCCCGGACGGCGACAAGATGCCCGCCACCATCACCGCCAGGGTCCGGATCAACAAGAACCTCGAGGCGCAGGTCGTCGAGCTGTCGGTGATGGCGCCGGAGGGTGGCGCGCTACCGACCAACGCCGCCCGGTCGATCGACTTCGACATGCTGGCCCGCTCGCTCAGCAGCGCCGTGGCCGCGACCGTGCTCACCGGTGCCCCGTCGGACGCCGAGGACGCCACGCCCCGCCGGGCCAAGCCCGAGCGGCCCTACCGGCGCATGCCCGACCCCGAGCTGGTCGCCGCCGAGCTGCGCCGCACCGGCAGCGTGGGCCAGCTGGCCCGGCACTTCGACGTGCCCCGCTACACCGCCCAGGCCTGGGTCGACCGGCTGCGCCGCAACGGCGTGCTGGAGTTCCTCGACACCTGAGCCGGCGCCTTCCCCGGACCCGGTCGCGACGCTGCAGACTCTCGCAGACACTGGGATACTTGACGAATGACGACGGAAACGGTGGAGCAGCGCCTCGGACCTTATGTCGAGCATCTCGGTCTGCAGTTCGGGCAGGTCGGCCCCGACCGGGTGGTGGCCACCTGGGCGGCCCGCGGCGACCTGCTGCAGCCGCACGGCATCCTGCACGGCGGGGTGCACTGCGCGGTCGTCGAGTCCGTCGCGAGCGTGGCCGCCGACCGGTGGCTCGGCGACCGGGGCACCGTGGTCGGGGTCAGCAACACCACCGACTTCTACGCCCCGGTGACCGCCGCGAACGGCCGGCTCACCTCGACGGCGGTGCCGATCCACCGGGGCGCCACCCAGCAGGTCTGGGCGGTGGAGACCCAGGACGCCGCGGGGAACCTGGTCGCCCGGGGGCAGGTCCGGCTGCAGAACCTGCGCTGACCCCGCGGGGCCGCCCGGGTGATCACGTTCGGGGGACCGGGCGCCGACCCGATGTGGTGTCCGCCGCCGCCGGCATACGGTGGCTGCGTCATCCTCATCGACGACGGGAGCCGCGGATGATCTGGCGCGCCGAGGTGGTCGACCAGCTCGACCTCTACTGGGACCACCATCTGGCGCCCCGGCTGGCCGGCCTCACCGACGACGAGTACTTCTGGGAGCCGGTGAAGGACTGCTGGTCGCTGCGGACCGCCGCGGACGGCCGGGCGAGCCTCGACGGGGCGGAGGGGGACCGGGACCCCGACCCGCCGCCGGTGACCACCATCGCGTGGCGCATGACGCACGTGTCGTTCCACGTGCTCGGCATCCGCACCAGCGCCCACTTCGGCGACGGCTCGCTCACCATGGACACCGCGCGGCTGCCGGTGACCGCGGACGATGCCGTGGCGACCCTGGAGCGGTACTACCGCGGCTGGCGCGACGCGGTCGCCGCCCTCGACGGCGCCGCCCTCGCCCGGGCGATGGGCGACGTCGAAGGGCCGTGGAGCAAGCGGCCGATGGCGACGCTGCTGCTGCACGTCAACCGCGAGGTGATGCACCACGGCGCGGAGATCTGCCTGCTGCGCGACCTCTACCGGGCCAAGTTCGGCTGAGCCCCGGGGCCGGCCCGCGGCCCGGTCCGCCGGTCAGGCGACGCGGACCGTCAGCCCGCTGATCCCGTTGGCCTTGCCGACGTGCGTGGCCTCCTTCTGCAGGTCCTTCTCGGGCAGGGCGACGCCGTCGAACGGGGTCACGACGAGCTCCTTGCCGTCGATCTCCCACACCGCCTCGACCCGGCCGTCGACGACCACGATCGGGGAGATCCAGCCGGCCGCGCGGCTCACCGCGGTGCGGTGCTTGGCGTCCAGCAGCGCGTCGTCCTTCGTGCCGGGGCCGAGAATGTACTGGTCGAAGTGGCCGAGCAGCTTGACGCCCTTGCACGGTTTGGCGTCGGCGAGCGCGTCCGCGTGCTCGGTCAGGATGAACGCCTTGCGACCCTCGACGTCGACCTCGGTCAGCCGGTCCTCCAGGGCCGCGAACCACTTGCGCAGCTTCGGTTTGCTGGTGCTGTTGAGCGTCAGCCAGCGGTCGAAGGTGTCCGCGGTCGCCGGGCCGTACGCGCCGAGGTACGCCTCGATCGCCACCGGCGCGGCGTCGTCGGGCTCGGGGACGCCCTTCCAGTCGGCGCCGAACTTCTTCGCCGGCGACGTGAAGGTGATCTTGTTGCCTTTGTTCGGCCCGTGGCACAGGGCGCCGCGCCACGCCAGGGGCTTGAGCACCGAGCCCCAGCCGGAGCGCAGCCGCTCCTCCATGCCCTTGAACCGCTTGTCGGCGATGAGGCGGGTGACCAGCTCGTCGCGGGTCAGCTCGGCGCCGCCGTCGAGGATGCCGGACACCTCCTCGGTCAGCTCGTCGACCTGCTTGGGGCTGACGCCGGACGCCTTCGTCCACGAGGGTTTGAGCCAGCTGCCCGCGTCCGCCATCAACGACAGGAAGGCGCCGGCGTCATCGGGGCGCAGCAGGTGCAGGGTGCCGCGCATCGCCCACGTCTTCATCAGCGTGAGGTCGGCGACGTCGCGGTCGACGGCGTCGGTGTCGGGTGTCGTCTGCCGCAGCGCGACGGCCAGCTCGGCGGCGCTCCACACCTGCGCCTGCACACCACACAGTCTGCCGACGATCTCGCTCGCGGTCCGCTTCGTCCGCGGGTGCACGTACTGGCGCTGCATCCGCCACGTGGCGACCTGTTTCCAGGTGACTTTCACGTCGTCCCCTTCTGCAGTCAACAGATACTCACCGTACAACGAGTCTGTATACCCGGCAGCAGACGCGACGAAGCTCCCACCGTCCGTGGTGGGAGCTCCGTCGGCGGGTGCGCTCAGCCGGTGTCCGCGGTCCTGGCCTCGAGCGTGTCGCGTTTCGCGGCCGGCCGGCTCCACCGCCGCATGATGGGCCGCTCCACGAACGTGTACAGCAGCCAGGCGAGCACCAGGCTGGTGACGATCGTCAGGCCCGCGTAGGTGAGCACCGTCCCCCACGTGGTCGGTGCGTCCGCCGGGTTCGCGCCCCAGGTCGGGGAGTGCCGGCCGATCCAGCCGTAGACCACGACGAGCCAGTGCACCAGGTACAGCGCGAAGGAGATCTCACCGAGGAACACCATGACGCGACTGCCCAGCGAGCTGCCGCCCCGGTTGATGTCGGCGTTGGCCGCGGCGCCCACCAGGAACACCAGCGGCAGCGCGGAGACCGCGACGAAGCCGAGCACCGGCGGCGTCGCGCCACCGGCGGCGATGGCGCCGACCGCCGCGACGGCGAGCGCCACGGGCAGCGGCCACCGCTTCACCCAGCGGCCGTGGATGACGATCAGCGCGGTGAACATGCCGAGCACGAACTCGAGCATCCGCACCGGCGGGAAGAACGTCATGAACCACATGTGCAGCCACGGCAGGCCGGTGCCGCGGTGCAGCCCGCCGCTGGGCAGCAGCAGCGCGACGAAGGGCACGGCGCAGATGGCGGCGAACGTGATCCAGAAGCCGCGCCACAGCCGCTCCGGGCGGACCTTGCGCAGCAGGTTGAGCACGAAGGGGAACGCCAGGTAGAACAGCAGCTCGCAGGACAGCGACCAGGTCGGCGTGTTCGACCACAGGTTGAACAGCAGGTTCTGGTCGGGGATCCAGGCGTGCACCAGGAACAGCGTGGCGAGCGTGTCACGGGTCGACAGCGCGTGCGCCGCGCTCACCGCGAGCAGCACCGCCGCGAGCAGCGTCACCAGGTGGTTCGGGTAGATCTTGAAGAACCGGCGGCGCCAGAACTGCGGCACGGTGTCGGTGTCCCGGGCGACCCAGGTCAGCACGAAACCGCTGAGGATGAAGAAGAACGACACCCCGACGGAGCCGAACCCGTAGAACACGTGCAGCACGAACACCTGGTCGCGGGCGACGTTGGGCAGCAGGTTGATCCCGACGTGACAGAGCACGACGAGGAAGGCCGCGAGGAAGCGCAGGCCGGTGAGGGAGTGCAGCTTGTCGCTGCGCCGCCGGTCGGTCCCGGCCGCGGGGCCGGCGACCGTCGCGACCTGATGGTCCGCGGCGGTGATCTCCGCGCTGGAGACTTGCGTTCTCGGCGTCATGCTCAGGCACCTCCGGTGGAGTCGGCGGCCGGGGTCAGCTCCCCGGCCAGTTCGCGGACCACGGTCGCCTGATAGAAGTTGCGTACCGGCAAACGCCGTCCTTGTTCTGCCTCGATCAGGTCGATGACCTCCATGGCGGTCAGCGAGGTGCCGCCGAGGGCGAAGAAGTCGTCATCGGCGGACACGTCCCGGTCGAGCTTGAGCACCCGTTGGTACACACTGCTCACGTAGCGGATCCGGTCCTCGGCGTGGATCAGGGCCGTCGTGGCCATCGTCATCACCTCGTCCTCGTGGCGGCGGCCCCGTGGCGCGCCGATCGCTCGTGCTGGTCGTGGGTCCGGGCGAGCAGGTCCCGCGCGGCGTCGACCACCGCGGCGGTGCTCACCCCATGTGCTGCCAGCGCGTCGCGCTGACCGGCGACGCGGGCGCCGGGGCTGCCCCGCACCGCGAGCCGTCGCATCGGCACCGCCAGGTCGGCGGCGACCACCTCGGCGACGGCGTCGCCCATGCCGCCCTGCGGGCGGTGGTCCTCCACCGTCACCACCCCGGCCCGGCCGCGGCAGCCGGCGAGCAGCCCGTCGCGGTCCAGCGGGTGCAGCGTGTGCAGCTCGAGGACCTGGGCGGCGATGCCGTCCCCGGCGAGCTCCTCGGCCGCCTCGAGCGCGAACAGCAGCGGCAGCGCACCGGTCGCCACGACGGTGACGTCGGTGCCCTCGCGCAGCGCCCTGGCCCGGCCCAGCTCGAACCCCGGCGCGTCGTCGCCGCCGGGCGGCGCCGGCGTGGCCGAGCGGCCCAGCCGCAGGTATGCGGGGCCGGGCAGCTCGTGCAGCTGCCGGGTGGCGGCGGCGATGTGGCGCCCGTCGCCGGGCACGACGACGGTCAGGTCCGCCAGGGCGCGGGCGACCGCCAGGTCCTCCAGGGCGAAGTGCGTGGTGCCGAAGTGCGCGGCCGACAGCCCGCCGTGGGTGGCGATCACCCGCACCGGCAGCCGGTTGCCGACCACGTCGAGCTTCAGGAACTCCGCCGCGCGCATGGTCGCGAACGTCGCCATCGTGTGCACGTACGGGATGAAGCCGCGGCTGGCGAGCCCGGCCGCGACCGTCATCAGGTTGGCCTCGGCGATGCCGATGTTCACGTACTGGGCGGGGAACCGCTTGGCGAAGGTGTCCTCCAGCCCGCCGGTGTCGGAGTCCAGGCAGATCACCCGCGGGTCGGCGGCGGCCAGCTCCAGCAGCGCCTCGCGGTACGCGGCCCGCGGGTCGGGGCCGAGCGCGAGCTCCTCGGCGACGGGGGCGCTCATGCTGTCACCTCCGCTGCGCTCCGGCGCCAGCCTGAGCTCCACCCTGAGCCCATGATTCGCAGCCCTCCGCTGCGCTCCGGACCGCTCATGACGCACCTCCCGGCCGGGCCAGCGCCGCGAGGGCCCGCTGCACCAGCGCCGGCTTGAGCTTGGCGTAGTGCCCGGCCACCCGCTGCTCCAGGAACGGCACGCCGCGCCCCTTCACGGTGCGGGCGATGACCGCGACCGGCCCGTCGGCGGACGGCCGCAGCGCCTCGCGCAGCGCGGGCAGGTCGTGCCCGTCGACGGTGCGCGCCTGCCAGCCGAACGCCTCGAACTTGGCGTCGAGCGGCTCCAGCGCGACGCACTCCTCGGTGCCGCCGGTGATCTGCAGGCCGTTGCGGTCCACGGCCGCGACGAGGCCGGGCAGCCGGCGGTGGCCGGCCAGCAGCGCGGCCTCCCAGACGCTGCCTTCCTGCAGCTCGCCGTCGCCGAGGACGGTGTACACACGCCGGTCGCCGCCGCGGAGCTGCTCCGCGAGGGCCAGCCCGACCGACAGCCCGATCCCGTGACCGAGCGAGCCGGTGGCGAACTCGACACCGGGCAGGTCGTGCCGCGGGTGGCCGAACAGCCGGCTGCCGGGCCGGGCGTACCCGTCCAGCTCGTCGGCCGGGAAGCGGCCCAGCTGGGCCAGCGCGCTGTACAGCGCCGGCGCGGCGTGGCCCTTGCTGAGCACGAAGGCGTCGCCGGGGCGCAGCAGCTCGGCGTGCAGCACGGCCATCAGGTCGGCGCAGGACAGGCTGCCGCCCGCGTGCGCGCCCTCGGGCCCGCCGGCCATCCTGATGATGTCCTGACGGATGCGCTGCGCCATGGCCGCCGCGTCGGGCCTCGGGTCGGTCCGCCGGCCGGCGGGTACGGTCGTGGCCGCGGGGGAGTGCGGCGGGCCTGTCGTGGTCGGCACGGCCATGTCTGGCTCCCTTCGTGGTGATGGTCGGGTCGGGTCGGGTCAGCCTCGGCGCAGCACCTCCCGCCAGCCCGGGGCCGGCCGGGAGCGGGCCATCCGGCGGATCAGGTCGAAGTGCTGCCAGACCTTCTCGAAGGCGTCGGCGTAGCGCTGCAGCAGCGGCCCGGCGTCCGGGTCGAGGTGCCGGCGTTGCAGGCACAGCGAGCCGTCCACGGCGTCGGCGGTGGCGGGGAAGCGCTCGGCCACCCAGTCCAGCGCGGCGTCCTCGGACATCCCGGCGGGCCGGAACGCGGGGTGCGCGGGCAGCGGCGCGACCTGCCACTGGGAGACCGGCACACCCTCGGCGCGCAGCGCCCGGTGCAGGGCGGCGCGCAGCCCGGCGCGGTGCTGCGGGTCCAGGCCGAGCTCTTCGGGCTCCGGCATCAGGCGCAGGATGTGCCAGGTGTGGGTGCGTCCGGCGGGCGCCCGCGGCACGTGCAGCCCGGGCAGGTGCTCCAGCCGGTCGAGGAAGGCGCGGATGCCGGTCTCGCGCCGGCGGGCGTCGCTGTGGAAGCGGGCCAGCTGCGAGCGGGTGAACGCGGCCGCCACCGGCGCGATGCGCGCGTTGAGCGCCGTGCGGTGGGAGATGTACGTGCGGGCCCCGGTCGGGGTCAGCTCGCCGAAGTTGCGCAGCCGCACCAGTTGCTCGTGCAGCTCGTCGTCGTCCGTGGTGACCAGCCCGCCCTCGCCGCACGTCGGCAGGTTCTTGTGCGGGTGCAGGCTGAAGCAGCCGACCGTGCCGAGCGCGCCGGCCCGCCGCCCGTCGTGCAGCGCGCCGTGCGCCTGGGCGGCGTCCTCGACCACGGGCACGTCCAGCCGGCCCGCCAGCCGGTTCAGCGCGGCCATGTCCGCGGGCAGGCCGTGCAGGTGCACCGGCAGCAGCGCCGCGGTGCGCGGCCCGGCGGCCTCGGCCGCGGAGTGGGGGTCCATCGTGTACGTGTACGTGTCGGGCTCGATGTCGGCGAAGACCGCGGTGCCGCCGGCGGCGTGCACGGCGTGCGCGGTGGCGTTCATGGTCAGCGCCGGCACGACCACCTCGTCGCCGGGGCCGACGCCGCAGGCGCGCAGCGCGATGTGCAGGGCGGCGGTGCCGGACGCGACGGCCACGCAGTGGCGCACCTCGGTGGTCTGCGCCCACGAGGCCTCCAGCCGGCCGACCTCCAGCTCGCCCGGCGAGGCGGCGTTGAGCTGGCCGCTGCGCAGCACGCGCAGCACCGCCTGCTCGTCGGCCTCGGTGACGATCGGCCAGACGCCGTCGGCGCAGTCCTTGGGCACGGCCCTGGGGCCGCCGAGCAGCGCCAGCTCCGCACCGGCCCGTTTGGACGGGGTGCCGGACCGGGCATCTGACCGGGTGACCGGTCCGGCACCCGGCTCGGTACCTGACACCGGACGGCTCGCGGTGCGGGTCGTCTCAGACATGGGTGGACACCTCCGGACGGACGGAACACGGTGCGCGGCCGGCGGACCTCCGGTCATCGCAGACACTTGATAGACAAAATGTAGACTCTTCGCCGCGCCGATGCAGTGTCAGCCAGTCGGCAGGACGGTCACGACGGCCAGCATCGTCCCGGTCCACGGCTTCCGCAACTCGATCTTCGCGGACCCGCCGCGCGCGACGACGCGGGCTGAAAGGCTTGTGGAGCAGCATTTTTCTTTCCTGTGGCCGGATCGCGCGATCCTCGCTGCTGGCGGCGGCCAGTGATCGGCGCCGATCGGTCCTTGCTTCGCGACAAGAATGTCTCTCGGGGTGTGCAGCCGTGAAGCATGTGTTAGCTTCTGCAGTGTTAGCAAACAGTAATCACACAAATCTGCGGGAGGCAACTATGTCTGTTGCGCTGAGTGTGCAGTGCCCCGAGTGCGCGGGCGCGGTCCCCGTCTCCGACGAGCTGATGGTTGCCGAGATCGTGATCTGCCAGCACTGCTCCAGCGAGCTCGAGGTGGTCGCGACCGGACCGGTGGTCCTCGCCCTCGCGCCCGAGGTCGAGGAGGACTGGGGCGAGTAGGCCCACGGTCGAGGCGCGACCCCCGCACCCCGCGGTCGGGGCGGAAACACTGCACATCCTTCAGCGAAATCGACACGACGACCACGAGCCGGAAGGAGCTGCCCGGTGAAGGTGAGTGTTCTCGGCGCGGCCGGCTACACCGGCGGGGAGCTGCTCCGCCTGGTGCACACCCACCCTGAGCTCGACCTCGTGCAGGCCGTCTCGCGCCGGTACGCCGGCCGGCCGGTCGCGGAGGTGCACCCGAACCTGCACCATCTGGGGCTGACCTTCCAGCCGCCGCAGGAGCTGAGCCCGGTGGACACCGCCTTCCTGGCGCTGCCCTCCGGCGCCTCCGCCGAGGTGGAGGCCGGCGTCGGAGAGGTCGCCGGGACCATCGTCGACCTCAGTCCGGACTTCCGGGCCGGCGCGAGCTCCGCGTCGGGCGAGACGTACCGGACCGGGCTGCCCGAGCTGTACGGCGACGACCTGCCCGGCGCCGCCCGGATCAGCGTCCCCGGCTGCATGGCGACCGCCGCCGTGCTGGCCCTGGCCCCGCTGCGGCGGGCCGGCCTGGTGGCCGGCGACGCCGTGGTGGACGCCCGGACCGGCTCGTCGGGCTCCGGCGCCGAGCCGGGACCGGCCTCGCACCACGCCGAGCGCGGGCAGGCCTTCCGGGTCTACCGGCCCACCGGGCACCGGCACGAGACCGAGATCGCCGCCCACACCGGGGTACGGGCCCGGATGACCGTGACGGCGGTCCCGGCGGTCCGCGGCGTGCAGGTGATCTGCCACGTCACGCCGCCGGAGCCGGTCACCCGCCGGGACGTGCTGCGGGTGCTGCAGCACGCGTACCGGGACCGCCCGTTCGTCCGGGTGGTCGCCCGCAGCCGCGGCGTGCACCGGCTGCCGGACCCGCAGTTCCTGTCCGGCACCAACTTCACCGACGTCGGCTGCGCGGTCGACGAGGACGGCCGGCGCATCGTCGTGGTGGCCGCGCTGGACAACCTCGTGAAGGGGGCGGCCGGCGGCGGGGTGCAGAGCCTCAACGTCGCCCGCGGCCTGCCGGAACAGACAGGTCTGGAGTTCCCGGGCCTGCACCCGGCCTGACCGGGCCCGCAGCACGGCCCGCACCACGGCCCGCAGCACGGCCCTGAGCACGGCATCGACCGCGGCATCGGACGCGGCCGGCCGCGGTGCGGCCGTGGACGGCGGAACCCGACGGCACAGCGACACGCGACGAAGACGGGAGGTGAGCGGGGACATGGCACAGGACGACAGCCGGGACCTTCTGGACGGCGCGCGGACCGGCCGCTCCACCCCCGGCGGGGTGATCGTGGTCAAGATCGGCGGCGGAGCCGATCCGGAGGCGGTGCTGGACGAGGTGGCCGAGCGGGCCGCCGCCGGCCGGCCGACCGTGCTGGTGCACGGTGGCGGCGCCGCCGCCGACGAGCTGGCCGACCAGCTCGGCGTGCGGCGGGAGGTGATCCGGTCGCCGGACGGCACCCACAGCCGGCGCACCGACCAGCCGATGCTCGAAGTGATCACGATGGCGCTGCTCGGGCAGGTGAAGCCGGAGCTGGTCAGCGGCCTGCGGGCGCGCGGCGCCCGCGCGGTGGGCCTCAGCGGCGCCGACGGCGAGATGCTGACGGCGAAGCGCAAGCCGGCGATCCGGTCGGTGCAGGACGGGCGCACCGTGCTGATCCGCGACGACCGGTCCGGGCAGATCGAGCGGGTCGACCCGACCCCGGTCCAGGCGGTGCTGGCGCGTGGCGACGTCCCCGTGGTGTCGCCGCCGGCCAGCGACGCCGAGGGCCACCTGCTCAACGTCGACGCCGACGAGACCGCGGCGCGGCTCGCCGTGGCCCTGGAGGCCGACGCGCTGGTGCTGCTCACTGACGTGGTCGGGGTCCTCACCGACCCCACCGACCCGTCGACCCGGCTCCCGGAGGTCGGCCCCGAGCACCTGGACGGCGACCTCGTCCGCGGCCGGATGCGGCACAAGGTCCGCGCCGGCCTGCGGGCCAGCCGGACGGTGGCGCACGTGGCCATCGCCGCGGCGAAGCAGGACCGGCCGATCCGCCGGGCCCTCGGCGGCGCCGGCACCTTCGTCCGGGACGGGGGCCAGGCATGACGGACAGGACCATGGGCTGGACGGGCCGCCGGGCGCGCCCGGGCGGGCTGCGGGAGGACTACCCGGCGTGGCTGCTGCGCGCCGCGCTGAGCATCCCGTCGGTCTCCGGTCAGGAGCTGCCCCTCGCCGGGTTCCTGGCCGAGCAGCTGGACACGCTGGGCTTCGACGCGCACGTCGACGAGGTCGGCAACGTGCACGGCGTCATCGGCCCCGACGGCGGGCCGACCGTGATGCTGCTCGGCCACATCGACACGGTCCCCGGGCAGGTCCCGGTCTGCCAGGTCGGTGACCTGCTCTACGGCCGCGGCTCGGTGGACGCCAAGGGCGCCTTCGTCACGATGATCTGCGCCGCCGCGCGCAGCCGCGAGGTGCGGGTGCATGTCGTCGGCGCGGTCGGCGAGGAGGTGGCCGGCTCGCGCGGCGCCCGGCACGTGATGGCGACCGTGCCGCGTCCGGACGCCGTCGTCATCGGCGAGCCGAGCGGCTGGGACGGGGTCTGCCTGGGCTACAAGGGCCGCATCGGCCTGGGGTACGAGATGCACCAGCCGCCGCTGCACACCAGCAGCCCGGAGCCCACGGCCGTGGAGCGCGCCGCCGCCTTCGCCCGGGACGTGCAGGACTACCTGCGCGGCCTGTCGCCGGAGCAGGACCCGGTCGCGTTCGGCGTCGCCGCCGGCACGCTCATCCGGCTGTGCGGCGACCTCGCCTCCGCCGAGGCGTTCCTGACCTGCCGGGTCCCGCCGGGCTTCGACTTCGCGGCGCTGGAGCGCTTCGCCCGCAGCCGCACGCACAGCCGGATCTGGGTCGACGAGCGGGTGCCCGGGGTGACCCGCACCCGGGCCGACCCGGTGGTGAGCCAGCTGCGCGCGGCGATCGCCGCCCAGGGCGCCCGCCCGACGTTCAAACGCAAGGCCGGCACCTCCGACATGAACACCCTCGACCCGTGGGGCCTGCCGATGGCCGCCTACGGCCCCGGCGACGCCCACCTGGACCACACCACCGACGAACACATCCCGATCAGCGAGCTGTACCGCGCGATCGACGTCCTCGCCGTCGCCCTGCCCCGGCTCGGCCGGCAGCTGGCCGCGACGCCGTCCCGCCAACCCGAACCGGTGCTCGCCGGAGCCCTGCCGTCCAACCGTCCGAATCCCCTGGAGGCATGATGCTGCTCGACGGGAACGTCGCCATGATCACTGGCGCGGCCCGTGCGCTGGGCCGCTCCCACGCGCTGACCTTCGCCCGCGAGGGCGCCGACCTCATCCTCGTCGACCACTGCGACCCCGAGGCCGGGCCGTACCCGATGTCGGGCCGGCGCGACCTGGAGCAGACCGCCGACGCCTGCCGGCGCTTCGGCAGCCGGGTGCTCACCGGCGTCGCCGACGTGCGCGACCAGGCCGGCGTGGACAAGGTCGTCGACCAGGGCCTCGACGAGTTCGGCCAGATCGACGTGCTGCTCAACAACGCCGGCGTGCTCGGCCCCGGCGGGCGGCGGGCGCACGAGCTGACCGAGGAGCAGTGGCAGCTCGCGCTGGACGTCAACCTCAGCGGCACCTGGCGGTGCTGCCGGGCGGTGCTGCCGCACATGGTGGCGCAGGGCGGCGGGCGGATCGTGAACACCGCGTCCACCGGCGGCCGGGTCGCCTTCGAGCTGTACTCCAACTACGTCGCGTCCAAGCACGGCGTGGTCGGGCTGACCAAGTCGATCGCGCTGGAGTACGGCCGGCACGGCGTCCGCGCGAACGCGGTCTGCCCGAGCACCGTGGCCGACGACGCCGAGCTGGGCACCCGCAGCACCCGCGCGGTCGCGGAGTCCCTCGGCTCCGGGCTGGAGGACTACGAGGACACGTCCGCCGCGCTGCACGCGATCGGCCGGCTGGTCACCGCCGCCGAGGTGTCGGCCGCCTGCCTGTGGCTGGCCAGCCCCAACTCCGGCGGCGTCACCGGCACCGAGCTGGTGGTCGACGGCGGCTTCACGGCCCGCTGAGCCAGCCACCGCAGCACCCCCTTCCGACGGTCAACCCACGACGGACAAGGAGCCCCCTGTCATGGACCAGCCGACCGAGCTGCAGACCCGGCCCGACACGCCGGTGGGCGGCGCCGCCGCCCCGCAGGACCTCGCCGCGCTGCGGTCGCGGCTGGCCGCGCTGAGCCCGCAGCAGCGCCGGCTGGTCGAGCGGATGCTGGCCCGCAAGGGCACCGACCTCGGGATCACCCGCCGTGCCGGCGACGCGCCGGAGGCGCCCTGCTCCTTCGAGCAGGAGCGGCTGTGGTTCATGTACGAGCTGCTGACCCGGCGCGAGATCTTCCACGTCCCGGTCGCGCTGCGGGTCGGCGGCGACCTGGACGCCGACGCGCTGGAGCGGGCGCTGCAGCGGCTCACGGACCGGCACGAGTCGCTGCGCACGGTCTTCCGCCAGCGCGACGGCAAGCCGTTCCAGCTCGTGCTGGACCGCCTGACGACCCCGCTGCGGCGGGTCGACTGCCGCGCCGAGGCCGACCCGGCCGGCGCCGCGCGGCGGCTCGCCTCGAACCTGGTCGTCGAGGACTTCGACCTCGCCGAGGGCCCGCTGGTGCGGTGCACCCTGTACCGCACCGGGGAGCGGGAGCACCTGCTGGCGCTGGTCCAGCACCACATCGTGTCCGACAACTGGTCGCTGGGGATCCTGCTGGACGACCTCGGCCGGCTGTACGCCCGCGAGTGCGGCGTCCCGGTCGAGCTGGCGCCGCTGGAGGTGCACTACCCGGACTTCGCCGAATGGCAGCGGGCCACCGTGGACGGTGTGTCGATGCGGCGCACCCTGGAGCACTGGCGGGAGCGGCTGGACGGCGCGCCGGACGCGCTGGACCTGCCCACCGACCGGCCCCGGCCGGCGATCCGCGGCAGCCAGGGCCAGTTCCACCACGTGCGCTTCGGCGCCGACCTGGTCGCCGGGCTGCGCGAGCTGGCCGGCAAGCACGACACCACGCTGCTCGGCGCGTTCCTCGCCGGCTACGTCGCCCTGCTCTCCCGGCTGGTGCGCACCGATTCGCTCGTCGTGGGCGTACCGGTGGCCGGCCGCCCGCAGGCGGAGACGCAGCGGATGATCGGCTACTTCCTCAACTGGCTGCCGATCCACGTGCGGGTCGGTGACCGGCCCGACCTGCACACCCTGGTGCGCCGCACCGGCGCCGCCCTCGCCGACGCGCTGGCCCACCAGCACATCCCCTTCGACATGCTGGTCCGGGAGCTGGCCCCGTCGCGCCGCCCGGGCGTGACACCGATCTTCCAGACGTCGTTCTCGCTGCGCGACGGCGCGCCCACCCCGCCCCGCATGCCGGGCCTCGAGGTCGACTTCGCCGAGCTCGACGGCGGCGCCACCCACTACGACCTGATGGCCGAGCTGTGGTGCGAGGGCGACGAGGTCGTCGGCTACCTGCCGTTCGACGACGAGCTGCTGGACGCGGCGACCGTCGCGCGCTGGGCGGGCTGGCTGGAGACGCTGCTGCGGGCCGGCCTGGCCACCCCGGACGTCCCGGTCGCCGACCTGCCGATGACCGGCGACGACGAGCGGGCCGTCGTCCCCGCCCGCGGCCTGTCCGCCGCGGCCCTCACCGGCGCGGGCACGCTGCACGCCGCGTTCGCGGCCCGGGCCGCCGAGCACCCGGACGCGGTCGCCGTGTCCGGCGAGGGCGGGCAGCCCCCGCTCACCTACGCGGCGCTCGCCGAGCGGTCCGGCCGGATCGCCGCCGCCCTGCGCGAGCGCGGCGAGGGGCCGGGCAGCATCGTCGGCCTCGTCCTGGAACGCGGCGTGGACCTGCCCGCCGCCGTCCTGGGCGTGCTGCGGGCCGGCGCCGCCTACCTGCCGATCGACCCGGACAACCCGGCCGACCGCACCGCCGACCAGTTCGCCGAGTGCGGGGTGCGCACCGTCCTCGCCGGGCCGGAGACCGCGCACGCCCCCGCGCTGGGCGCCGACGGCGGCCCGCACGTCGTGGTGCTGGACTGGCAGGACCCGGCCTGGTCCGGTGCCGCGCCCGAGCCGGTCACCGCCGAGGTCTCCCCGGACGCGCCCGCGTACGTCATCTACACGTCCGGCTCCACCGGCCGGCCCAAGGGCGTGCTGGTCGCGCACCGCCACGTGCTGCGGCTGCTGGACGCCTGCGACGAGCACATGCGCTTCGGGCCCGACGACGTGTGGACGCTGTTCCACTCCTACGCCTTCGACTTCTCCGTCTGGGAGATCTGGGGCGCCCTGCTGCACGGCGGCCGGCTGATCGTCGTGCCGCAGTGGGCGACCCGCGCCCCGGACGTGTTCGCCGACCTGGTGCGGCGTGAGGGTGTCACGGTGCTCAGCCAGACCCCGTCCGCGTTCGGTCAGGTGAGCGCCGCGCTGCTGGAGCGCGGCGGGCCGACGGCGCTGCGCTACGTCGTGTTCGGCGGCGAGGCCCTCGACCTCGGCGCGCTGCGCCCGTGGGTGGCCGCGCACGGCGACCGGCAGCCGGAGCTCATCAACATGTACGGCATCACCGAGACCACCGTGCACGTCACGGTCCGGCCGGTGCGCGAGGCGGACCTGGCCGAGACGGCGTCGCTCATCGGCCCGCCGCTGCCGGACCTGTCGCTGTACCTGCTCGACGGGGCGCTGCACCCGGTCGGCACGGGCGTCCCCGGCGAGATCTTCGTCGGCGGCGACGGCGTCACCCACGGCTACGTGGCCAACCCGGCGCTGACCGCCGACCGCATGCTGCCCGACCCGTTCGGTGACCGCCCCGGCGCGCGCATGTACCGCAGCGGCGACCTCGCCGTGCGCCGCGCCGACGGCGAGCTGGTCTACCTCGGCCGCGGCGACGACCAGGTCAAGGTCCGGGGCCACCGCATCGAGCTCGGCGAGGTCCAGGCGGCGCTCGGCGCGCTCGACGACGTCGCGCGGGCCGCGGTGGTGCTGGAGCGCGACCGGGTCGGTGCCGCCACCCTCGCCGGGTACGTCGTGCCGGCCGCGGACGCCCGCCCCACCGGCGGCGCGCTGCGCCGGGCGCTGCTGCGCACCCTGCCCGAGTGGATGGTGCCCGCCTCGGTCACGGTCCTCGACGAGCTGCCGCTGACCCGCAACGGGAAACTGGACCGCAAGGCCCTTGCCGCCCGCGCCGCCGACCCCGCCGCCGACCGGGGCGCGCCGGCCGGGCCGCGCGGCGAGGCGCCCCGCGGCGACACCGCCGTCGCCCTCGCCGCCATCTGGACCGACCTGCTCGGCGTGCCCGCGGTCGGCGGCGATGACAACTTCTTCGAGCTCGGCGGCCACTCGCTGATGGTGATGCACCTGGTCGCCCGGATCCGCACGGCGCTCGGCGTCGACGTGCCGATGGAGACCCTCTTCCGCAACCCGCAGCTGCAGCCGCTCGCCGACGCCGTGGACGAGGTCGCGACCCCGGTCCCGGACGACGCCCGTCCGGCCGGCGACATCGACGCGGCACGGGCCGAGGTGCGGCGGCGCGCCGCCGGGATCCCGCGCCCCGGGCCGCGCGAAGCCGCCGACCGCGGCACCGTGCTGCTCACCGGCGCCACCGGCTTCGTCGGCCGGTTCGTCCTGGCGGACCTGCTGGCCGGCGGCGCCCGGGTGGTGTGCCTGGTCCGTGGCGGCGCCGGGCGCCGGGACCGGTTGATCGCCGGCATGACCGGGCTCGGGCTGTGGCGCGAGGAGCTCGCGGACCGCTTGGACCTCGTCGACGGCGACATCGCCGCACCCCGCCTCGGTCTGTCCACGGAGGACTTCGACCGGCTGGCGGAGACGGCTGGGCGCATCGTGCACGTGGCGGCGTGGGTCAACCACGTGTACCCGTACGAGCAGCTGGCCGACGCCAACACGCACAGCATGGCCGGCCTGCTGGAGCTGGCCGCGGCCGGCCGCCGGGCGGCGCTGACCGTGGTGTCCACCAGCTCGGTGCACGACCCGGATGGCGGCACCGTCGCACCCGGCCCGCTGCGGGCGCTGCCGTCCGCGGCGAACGGCTACGTGCGCTCCAAGGCGGTCGCCGAGCTGTACCTCGAGCACGCCGAGGAGCTGGACGTGCCCGCCGTCGTGGTGCGGATCCCGAGCGTCTTCGGCGACCAGCGGCGCTTCCAGATCAACGCGGCGGACGCGGTGTGGAGCTGGTCCCGGGCGATGATCGACACCGGCCGCTACCCGGAGAGTTTCGGGCTGGAGGGCAACGAGCTCTTCCAGGCGCTGCCGGCCGACGCCGCCGCCCGCGTGGTGACCCTCGCCGACGAGGGCCACACCCGGCCGGGCACCCGTTACCTCGACGCCGTCCCGGCGGCGACCGGCAGCACCCGGGACCTGGTGGACGCGATCCGCGCCGCCGGACACGAACTGCGCCCCTGCCCGGACCGCGAGTGGTACTCGCGGGTCGGCGACCTGGACCCGGGCCGGGTCTGGGTGGCCGGGATCGCCGGCCAGGTCGCGGCCCAACTGGCGGCGCACGACGCCGCCCCGGCACCCCGCACCCTGCGCCGCTTCGCCGTCCCCGACGACGCGGGCGAGCTGAGCGAGCTGCTGCGGACGCGGGCCCTGCACACCCCGGCGCACCTGGCCGGGTACATCCGGACGCTCGACGCGTCCTGACCTGCCGGCCACGCCCGGCGGTGCCACCGCCGGCCGGCCGGAGCCACACGTCCACGACGGGAACGGACCGGGAGGATGCCCAGGCCCCAAGCCCAAGCACGGCCAAGGACGAGACCACACGTCGAACGATGGGAGTGACTAGTGAGCACGGACGAGCGCACGTACCTCGTGGTGCGCAACCACGAGGACCAGTACTCGATCTGGCCCGCCGGGCAGGACGTCCCGGCCGGCTGGGCCGCAGAAGGCTTCGACGGCCCGAAGGACGCCTGCCTGGCGCACATCGCCGAGGTGTGGACGGACCTGCGGCCGCTGAGCCTGCGTCGGGCCGCCGTCGTCGAGGGGGGTGTGCACGTTGGCTGAGATGGTGTACACGCCGCCGACGACCACCGACACGACCGAAGAGCCGCTCGCGGTGATCGGCATGAGCTGCCGCTTCGCCCCCGACCTCGACACCCCCGGCCAGCTGTGGGAGTTCCTGCGCGCCGGCCGCAGCGCGGTGGGCGAGATGCCCGCCCGGCGCTGGGACCCGTACGAGGCCGACCCGAAGACCCGCGCGATCTTGCGCCAGACGACCCGCAAGGGCTCGTTCATGCGCGACATCGAGGGCTTCGACGCGGAGTTCTTCCAGATCACGCCGCGCGAGGCCGAGTACATCGACCCGCAGCAGCGCATCATGCTGGAGATGGCCTGGGAGGCGCTCTGCGACGCCGGGCTGCCGCCGACGTCCCTCGCCGGCACCGACGCCGGGGTCTACGTGGCGGCCAACTCCAACGACTACGGCCGCCGCCTCCTGGAGGACCTGGACCGCACCAGCGCCTGGGCGGTCAACGGCACCACGTTCTACGGCATCGCCAACCGCATCTCGTACTTCCTGGACACCCACGGTCCGAGCATGGCGGTCGACACCGCCTGCGCCGGCTCCCTGACCGCGCTGCACGTGGCGTGCCAGAGCCTGCGCAGCGGCGAGACCAGCGTGGCGATCGTCGGCGGCATCAACATCATGTCCTCGCCGGCGCTCGTGGTGGCCCTCGACGCCGCCTCGGCGACCTCGCCTGACGGGCGCAGCAAGGCGTTCGACAAGGCCGCCGACGGCTACGGCCGCGGTGAGGGCGGCGGCGTCGTCATCCTCAAGCGCCTCTCCGACGCGGTCCGCGACGACGACCCGGTCTACGGCCTGGTCATGGGCAGCGGCGTGTTCCAGGACGGCCGCTCCGACGGGATGATGGCGCCCAACAGCGAGGCGCAGCAGCGGATGCTGGAGGAGACCTACCAGCGGGCCGGCATCGACCCGAACACGGTCCAGTACGTCGAGGCGCACGGCACGGGCACCCAGCTCGGCGACACCGCCGAGGCGCGGGCCATCGGCAGTGTCTTCGGCCCCGGCCGCGACAGCGACGACCCGCTGTTCATCGGCACGCTCAAGCCGAACGTGGGCCACGTCGAGGCCGCCTCCGGCATCGCCGGCGTCATCAAGGTGCTGCTCGGCATGCGCCACGGCGAGCTGCCGCCGAGCCCGCACGAGGAGGTCAACCCGGAGCTGGGCCTGGAGTCCAGCAAGATCCGGCTGGTCGACGAGCCCACGCCGTGGACCGGCGGCGAGCACGGCAAGCGGGCCGGCGTCTCCAGCTACGGCGTCGGCGGCTCGATCGCCCACGCCATCCTGCAGGAGCCGCCCGTCGTGCGGCACGAGGCCGACGGCCGGCACGGCGGCGCGGCGGACACCGCGCGCCCGTGGGTGTTCCCGGTGTCGGCCGCCGCCGGCCAGGGCGTGCGCGACCTCGCCGGCGCGGTCGCCGAGTGGGTGCGCGAGCACCCCGACGCCGACCTCGGCTCCCTGGCCCACACGCTGACCGAGCGCCGCTCGCACCTGGCGCACCGCGCCGCGATCGTCGCCGGCGACCGTGACGAGCTGCTCGCCGGCCTCGACGCGCTGGCCGGCGGGGACCACTCGGCGGCCGTCGCGATGGGCGCCGCGCGCACGTTCGGCGACACCGGTGCGCCCGGGCCGGTCTGGGTGTTCTCCGGGCACGGCGCCCAGTGGTCCGGCATGGGCCAGGAGCTGCTGCGCACCGAGCCGGCGTTCGCCCGCGTCATCGACGAGCTGGGCCCGGTCTTCGCCGAGGAGCTGGGCTGGACCCCGCGCGAGGCGATCGACGCCGGCGGCCCGTGGACGGTGACCCGCACCCAGGCGATGACCTTCGCGATGCAGGTCGCGCTCGCCGAGGTGTGGTCGGAGCTGGGCCTGAGCCCCGGCGCCGTGATCGGCCACTCGGTCGGCGAGATCGCCGCCTCGGTGGTGGCCGGCAGCCTGGACCGGGCCGACGCGGCCAGGTTCGCCTGCCGGCGGGCCCGGGCCCTGGAGCAGGTGGCCGGGCGCGGCGCGATGGCGATGGTGCCGCTCGCCTTCGACGAGGTCGAGCGGCGGCTCGCCGGCCGGGACGGCGTCGTGGCCGGGATCGCGGCCAGCCCGCTGTCCACGGTGATCTCCGGCGACGTCGGCGCGGTCGAGGCCGTGGTCGCCGAGCTGGAGACCGAGGGCATCAGGGCCCGCAAGGTCAACACCGACGTCGCGTTCCACAGCCCGCACGTCCGCGGGGCGGTCCTCGACGAGGTCCGCGCGGCGGCGGGCCAGCTGCACGCCCGTGCCCCGCAGGTGACCCTGTACAGCACCGCGCAGACCGACCCGCGCTCCGGCGCGCCCCGCGAGGGCGAGTACTGGGCGACGAACCTGGCCGAGCCGGTGCGCTTCAACCAGGCGGTGCGCGCCGCCCTGGACGACGGCAACCGGGTCTTCCTCGAGGTGTCCTCGCACCCCGTGGTGGCGCACTCGATCACCGAGACCGCGCTGGACGCCGGGATCGCCGACGCCCAGGTCGCCATCACCTTGCGCCGCGACGAGCCGGAGCAGCGCACCGCCGTGTTCAACCTGGCGAAGCTGCACTGCCTGGGCACGCCGGTGAGCTGGTCGTACCCGGGCGAGCTGGTGGACGTGCCGGCGGTGCGCTGGCAGCACCGGCCGTTCTGGATCTTCCCGGACACGCCGGACGAGCACAGCGCGGGCCGTGGCCACGACCCGGAGACGCACACGCTGATCGGCGGGTACACCACCGTCGCCAGCGCACCCGTGCAGCGGGTGTGGCAGACCGAGCTGGACATGACCAACCGGCCCTACGCCCAGTCGCACAAGGTCGTCGGGGTCGAGACGGTGCCCGCCTCGGTGGTGCTCAACTCGTTCATCGGCGCGGCCGCCGCGGCCAGCGAGGGCGACGTGCGGTTCGGGCTGCGCGACATCGTGTTCCGCATCCCCCTGGCGGCGCACCCGACCCGCGTGGTGCAGGTCGTCATGGAGCAGGACAAGGTGCGCCTCGCCAGCCGGATCAAGCGCGATGACAACGGCGGCGGCGTCCACGACGACGAGTGGCTGACCCACACCACCGCGACCGTGGTGCCGGAGCCGGTCGTCGGGGCCACCCCGATGGAGGACGTGGACGTCATCCGGGCCCGCTGCCCGGTGTCATGGACCTGGACGAAGGTCGACGACATCTTCCGGGCGATGGGCGTGGACGGCTACACCTTCCCCTGGGAGGTCGAGGAGCTGCTGCGCGGTGACGACGAGCAGATCGCGACCGTCACCGTGGACCACACGCCGAAGCGGCACCCGTCCAGCTGGACGGCGGTCGTCGACGCCGCGCTGACCGCCAGCGGCGTGCTGGTGATGACCGAGGACTCCACGGTGCTGCGCACCTGCTCGCACCTGGAGTCGCTGTCCTACCGCGGCGCGCCGCCGCCGCGCATCTACGTGCACACCACGCGCGACCCCCGTACACCCGACACCATCAACATGGTCGTGGCGGACGAGCGCGGCGAGGTCGTGTGCGAGGCGCGCGGGCTGCGCTACGTCAAGGTGCAGGACATCGGCTCGGGCGCGGTCGGCCCCCGCGACCTGGTGCACGAGCTGGCCTGGGAGCGGGTCACCATCCGCGACGACGCGCCCGCGCCGCGCCAGGCCCTGCTGGTCGGCCAGCCCGACGGCGCCGCCGGGCTGGTCGAGGCGCTCGCCGCGCAGGGCGTGGAGACCCGGGCGACGGCCGACCCGTCGGCGATCGGCGACGGCCTGCTGGCCGCCGGTGACGTGGTGATCGTCGCGCCGCCGGCGCTGCTGGACGGCGAGGCACCCGAGCAGGCGGCCCGGCGGTGCGCGCTCGCGCTCGTCGACGCCGTGCAGCGCATCGCGGAGATCCCCGACGAGCAGCGCCGGCCCACCGTGTGGGCGCTGACCCGCGGGGTCCGCGAGGGCCGGACCGAGGCCGCGCTGGCGCACGCCCCGCTGTGGGGTGCCGGCCGGATCGTCGCCGGGGAACGCCCCGACCTGTGGGGCGGCACGATCGACATCGGCGGCGACGGTGAGCTGGCCGAGGTGGCCGGCGTCATCGGTGCCCTGCCGCCCAACGAGGACGTGCTGTCCTGGACGCCGGACGGGCTGTTCGCGGCCCGGCTGCAGCGGGTCGAGCGGCCCGCCGAGCGGGAGCCGGTCGACTGCCGCCCCGACGGCACCTACCTGGTCACCGGCGGCCTCGGCGCGCTCGGTCTGGAGGCCGCGCGCTACCTGGTCGAGCAGGGTGCCCGGCGCCTGGTGCTGGTCGGCCGGCGGGGCCTGCCGCCGCGCTCGGAGTGGGACCAGGTCACCGACCCGGCGGTGGCGGCACAGGTCGCCGAGGTCGTCGCCCTCGAGGCGGCGGGTGCCACGGTACGGGTGCTGCGGCTGGACATCGCCGACCCGGAGGCGACGGCGAAGGCCCTCGACCCGGGCGCGCTGGACATGCCGCCGGTGCGTGGCATCGTGCACTGCGCCGGCGTGGTGTCCGACGCGCTGGTGGAGAAGACCGGCGCGGCGAACCTCGACACCACCATGGGGCCGAAGGCCGACGGCGCGATGGTCCTGCACCGGCTGTACCCGGCCGGGTCGCTGGACTTCTTCACGATGTTCTCCTCGTGCGGCCAGCTGGCCCGGCTCACCGGCCAGGTCAGCTACGCCTCGGCGAACTCGTTCCTGGACGCGCTCGCCGCGCTGCGGCGGGCCCAGGGCGAGGCCGGCGCGACCAGCTTCGCGTGGGCACAGTGGATCGGCCGCGGCATGGGCGAGACCACGGGCAAGGCGACGATCCTGGAGGCCGAGTCCCGTGGCCTGGGCGGCATCACCGTCACCGAGGCGCTGCGCAGCTGGAGCTACGCGGACCGGTACGGCCTGCCGTACGCCGCGGTGATGCGGGTGATGCCGGGCCACACGCTGCCGGTCTTCTCGCACCTGTCGGTCACCGACGCCGGCGCGCAGAGCGCCGCGGACGGTGCGGTGGACTGGTCCGCCGTGCCGGCCGGCGAGCTGCAGGAGAAGGTCCTCGCCGAGACGCACCAGCAGGTGGCGGCGGAGCTGAACCTGGCGCCGGAGGACATCGCGATCGACCGGCCGCTGCTGGAGCTCGGCGTCGACTCGGTGCTCACCGTGGCGCTGCGGGTGCGGCTGCACCGCTGCTTCGCGGTGGACCTGCCACCGACGATCCTGTGGAGCAACCCGACGGTCCGCGCGCTTGCCGCGTTCCTCGCCGGCGAGGTCGGCGGCGCGCAGGAGGAGGCCGCCGCGCCGGCGGACGCCGGTGACGCGCCGGTGGACGGCGAGCCGGAGACGAACGGCGGCGCCAGCCTGACCCGGCACGTGCCGCAGGTCCGGCTGGAGACCCCGGTGGCCGCCGGATGAGACCGGACCGGGGCGGAGATGATCTCGCCGCCCCGGTCCAACCCGGGCCCGGGACGGTGCGACCCACCCGTCCCGGGCCCGTTGTGTCCTCCACACACTGCACATACTCTGCCCGGCCGGCAATGCCGCTCTGACCTGCTAAGACGCGTCGTTTTGCCGCCCTGCAGTACAGATTTGGCGCAACAGTCGACAGGACACGGTGCAGGGTCCACGCTATGATGCTGGTAATGACTGTGGGGTCTGTAGAGCACAGCCTGCAGGTTCCTGCCCCGAGTGCGCGTGATGCGGCCACCGGCCCGCGAGGCACTCGTTCACGTTGACCCATCGAGGGGAAGCCGCTGATGGACAACTCCGAAGACCTCCGCGCCGACGACGTCGCGCAGCACGGTTGGGCACACGGCCGCCTGCCGCTGCCGACCGAAGGACGCGAGTGGCGACGGTTCGCGTCGGCGTGGGACGACCTGGTCCCGGACGCCTACCTGGGCCCCGCGCGGTGCCGCCGCAACCGGCGGTACGGCAGGGTGCTGGCGCACCGCGACGGCACGCTCGAGCCGCTCGTCGGCACCGAATTCTTCCAGAGCAAGCAGATCAACCGGGCGTTCGGCGACCAGCTGCGCGTCTTCGAGCCGCTGACCGACGAGGCCCTCGCCAGCACGCGGTTCACCGAGATCCTGCGCGAGTCCGTCGCGCTGGTCAACGAGGCCGCGGGCAAGCGCGACTGGGAGCTCGGCATCCACTTCATCCGCGTGATCGCCGACGCCGACGAGGCCTCCGAGCCCGCGCCCGAGGGCCGGCACCGCGACGGCCACGAGTACGTGGCGATCCACCTGATCGACCGGCACCACTGCGTCGGGGGCGAGAGCCAGGTCTTCCGGCGCGGTGAGGAGCGGGCGCAGCACCGCGTCACGATGACCGAGCCGCTGGAGGCGCTGGTGCTGTCCGACACGACGATGGAGCACGCCGTCAGCGAGATCCGCACCGAGCAGGAGTGCGAGTGCGGCTGGCGCGACACCCTGATCGTCGACTTCAACACGGTCTCCGACCTCACCGAGGTGGCGGGGCGCACACACAGCTCGCTGCAGTGATTGGAGGGTTCCATGAGCCAGGTTTCAGACCGTCCGGTGCTCGTCCCCGGCGCGTACGACCGTCTCGTGCAGCGGCTGCCCGGCACGACGGCACAACCGGACTTCTGCCTCATCGGCATCGACGACCTGCTCAACAACCGCGCCACGACCGGCACGGGTGACCTGGACGCCGGCCGGCTGAACGCGTGGGGCAACTCGTTCCCGTCGCGGGAGCTGCCCGAGCCCGGCGCCGTCATCGAGATCGCCGGCATCCCGTTCGTGTGGCCCGACGCCAACCCCGACGGCGACAACGTGCGCTCCGAGGGGCAGGTCATCGACATCCCTCCCGGCCGCTACGACTGGATCTACCTGCTGGCCGCCTCCGAGCGGCGCAGCGAGGACACGCTGTGGGTGCACTACGACGACGGGCACGCCGACCCGCTGCGGGTCGGGGTCTCGGACTTCCTGGACGGCACGCCGGCCTTCGGTGAGCTGCCCGCGTTCCGCACCGCGCGGATGCACTACCCGCACCACGTCCAGGAGCGCCTGCCCACCACCATGTGGCTGGCCAGGGTCGGGATGCCCCGGCGCGGGCGCGCCCAGGCGCTGCGGCTGCCGCGCCTGGTGGCCCTGCACGTCTTCGCGATCACCCTGGTGACCGGCATCGACGTGCGTCTCGCCGACGGCGCCGACGGGCGTTTCGCGGGCGGTGCCGACGCGCGCCTCGCGGGCGGTGCGGCCGCATGACGAGCACCGCGACCCCTGTCGAGCTGTGGACCCGCGACCTCGGCAGCTGCCTGCACGGCACGCTCGCCACCGTGCTGCTGCACGACGGACACGACCCGGTGACCGTGCTCGGTGCGCCGTGGGAGTTCCGCCGCCGCCCGGGCGCCTGGACCACCGAGGAGTACTACTTCCACGCCGAGCCGGACTCCCTCGCCGGCCGGCTCGCGCTGTTCCACCCGTTCGAGTCGACGTGGCACCGCAGCGGCGGCGATCCCCGCGACGGCACGGGCGACGGCCTGGACGAGCTGCGCGACGCCCTCGCCGCGGGCGTGCTGCCGATCGCCGCGGTGGACAACTACCACCTGCCGTTCCGCCCCGCCTTCCACGACGTGCACGCCGCGCACCTGCTGGTGGTGTACCGCATCACCGACACCCACGTGTACGTCTCCGACGCACAGCCGCCGGCCTTCCAGGGACCGATCCCGATCGCCGACTTCCTCAACAGCTGGGGCTCGGCCAACCCCGCCGACGACGCCGACGTGTTCTTCAGCTCCAGCCCGAGCGACCGGCGCTGGCTGCACGCCCGCATGGACGGCCCGCCGCCGCAGGCCGGCCTGGAGTGGCTCGCCGGCGTGCTCCGCGACAACGTCACCCGCTACCGGCAGCCGTCCCCGCCCGGCACCCAGACCGGGGTGGAGGGGCTGCGGCAGTACCTCGCCGAGCTGTGCGCGCTGGAGCCCGGCTCGGCCGCGGCCGGCGAGGCGCTCAGCGAGCTGTACGTGATCAGCTGGAACATCCAGGCCCAGGCCGGGCTGCACGCGGAGTTCCTGCGGGCGCAGAGCCTGCGGTGGCGCATCCCGGAGCTCGCCGAGGCCGCGGCCCGCGTCGATGCCGTCGCGCACGGCTGGACCGGGGTGCGGATGACCGGCGCGCACTCGCGCGTCTGGGGGCGGCACCGCTTCGACGAGCTGCGCGCGCACGGCACCGAGCTGGTCCGCCGGCTCGAGGTCGCGCTGGAGCAGCTGGACCTGGCCGCCGACGCCGTGCACCGGCAGATCGAGGAGGGGCACCGTGGACACCACTGAACTGCCGATCGCCGTGGTCGCCTCCCGGGTACGCCGGGAGGAGCGGCTGATCCTGCAGACGATGCACCGCCGCGGGCTGCGCTTCGAGCACGTCGACCCGCGCCGCCTGACGGTGCTGCTGGCCGATGGGCGGCCACCGTTCCGCGCGGCGCTCATGCGCGAGGTCAGCCACAGCCGGGCCAGCTCGGTCGCCTCCACCCTCGCCGCGCTCGGGGTCCCGACGCTGAACCGGCCCGAGGTCCTGGACACGTGCGGCGACAAGCTGCGCACGGCGCTGGCGTTCCACCGCGAAGGGCTGCCGATCCCGCAGGCGGCCGTCGCGTGGGGTACCCCCGCCGCCCTGGACGCGATGCCCAAGCTGGGCTATCCGGTGGTGGTGAAACCGGTGACCGGCTCGTGGGGGCACCTGACGGCCCGGGTGTACGACGAGGAGCAGGGCCGCACCGTGCTGGAGCACCGCGCCGCCCTGCCCAACCCGCAGCAGCACGTGTTCTACCTGCAGGAGCACATCGACAAGCCCGGCCGCGACATCAAGTCCTACGTCGCCGGCGGCGAGGTGGTCTGCGCCATCTACAAGAACGCGGTCGACGACTGGCGCACCAACACCGCCATCGGCGGCGCGCCGACCCCGTGCCCGATCACCGCCGAGCTCAACGACCTCGCGGTCGCGGCGGCGCGGGCGGTCGGCGGTGGCTTCCTCGGCGTCGACATCCTGATCGACCAGCAGGGGCGGATGTTCGCCAACGAGGTCAACCACACCCCCGAGTTCCACGGCGCGATCGACGCGACCGGGGTGGACGTGGCGGGCTGCATCGTCGACTGGCTGGTGGCCGCGCTGGAAGAGATGGAGCGCTGATGGGACCGGCACTGCTCGCACTGTGGAGCGCGCCGCGCTCCAGGTCCACCGTGTTCTTCAGGATGATGCTGGAGCGCGACGACCTGCTGCCGCTGCACGAGCCGTTCTGCAACATCGCCAACGACGGCCGCACCGAGGCCGGCGACCGGGTGGTCACCTCCAGCGGCGAGCTGGTCGACGTGCTGCTGGCGCTCGCCGGGCAGCGCACGGTGTTCTTCAAGGACACCACCGACTGCGAGTACGACACCGTGTTCGACCGCCAGGACTTCCTCAAGGGCGGGCGGCACACGTTCCTGCTGCGGCACCCGCGGGAGATCATCCCGTCGTACGCGGCGATCAAGCCCGACATGGCGCTGCGCGAGGTCGGCGTCGAGTACCTGTGGCGCCTCCACCAGGCGGTGCTGGACGCCGGCGGTGAGCCGGTGGTCGTCGACTCCGACGACTTCGTCGACCAGCCGGAGCGGACCGCCCGGGCGTACTGTGCGGCGGTCGGGCTGCCGTTCCGTGACGACATACTGCACTGGCAGCCGGGGGAGCGGTCCGAGTGGCGCCAGTCAGCGCGTTGGCACACCGACGTCAGCAACAGCTCGACCGTGCGGCGCACGGAGCGCGCCTACGACCGGACCGTCGAGACGGATCCCTTGCTGCGTAGGTATTACGAGCACCACCTGCCGTTCTACGAGCAGCTGTGGGATCGACGGATCCGGATCTGATCCGGCGCGCAGCGGTTGCCGCCCCCGGTGCCCGAGGCTACTGTAGCCTTATTCGACACTCGACATATACGACATGCACAGGCGATATCGAGAGGCATGGTCGATGATTATCTCAACGCCGCCGTTCTGTCCGGTGCAGTTCGACGACCCGGATCTGCTCCGGTCCGCTTTCCACGCCACGACCGACATGCACGCGCTGTGGGCGCACCTGCGTGAGGTGGCCCCGGTGTACAAGGCGGATCCGGGCGGCGGGCGGGAGCAGTTCTGGGTCGTGACCAGGCACGCCGACGTGAGCCGCGTGCTGCGCAGCCACACGGAGTTCTCCTCCCGGCGCGGCACGATCCTCAGCGTGCTCGACCTGAACACGCCGGACATCGCCACCGACGACATGCTCGCCGACACCGACCCGCCGCGGCACCGGGAGCTGCGCGAGCCGCTCAACCACGCGTTCGCCCCGTCGCTGGTCGCCACGCACGACAAGCTCATCCGCGGGCTGGCGCGCGACGCGATCCAGCGGGCGCTGGACGCCGACGTCTACGACATCGCCCACGACACGATGATGTTCGCGATGTCGATCACCGGCACGCTCATGGGGCTGCCCCCGGAGTCCTGGGAGCGGCTGATGCACGTGGTGATGATGACGATCGCCTACGAGGACCCGACATACGCGGCCGGCAACGCGATGGCCACCGTCCGCCAGGCGCGGCACCAGATGTTCGAGGCGTTCAAGGAGCAGTTCGCGCTGCGCACCCGCGACGACGAGCATCCCGACGCGATCGGCATCATGCGGCAGATGGACCTGTCCGAGGGCCCGATGACGGAGCAGCAGGCCATGGTCAACGGCTACGTGCTGCTCATCGGCGCCAACGTGACCACCCCGCACACCCTGTGCACCCTGTTCACGCAGATGGCCGAGCACCCGGACCAGTTCGAGCGGCTGCGGCACCACCCGGAGGACCTGCAGATCGCCCTCGCCGAGGTGCTGCGCTGGGCGTCGCCGGTCACCGCGCTCATGCGGTACGCGATCCAGGACGTGGAGCTGCAGGGCCAGACGATCCGGGCCGGCGAGCCGGTCAGCGCCTGGCTCGGCTCGGCGAACCGCGACGAGCGCGTCTTCGACGATCCCTACACCTTCGACCTGACCCGCCGGCCGAACCGGCACGTGGCGTTCGGTGTCGGGCCGCACTACTGCATCGGCGCCGGCATGGCGAAGGTGACCCTGCAGATCTTCATGGAGGAGCTGCTGGACATGGTGGAGACCGTCGAGATCGCCGGCGAGGTGCAGCACGTCGCGTCGCACTTCGTGCCCGGGTACAAGAGCCTCCCGGTGCGCTTCACGCCGCGCAAGACCGTGGCGGCCGCCCGGTGAGTGGGTCCGTGAGCGCGCAGCAGACGTACCGGAGTGACGCCCCGCTGTGGTTCGACCGGCGGTTCCAGTCCGCCACCGCGACGCACAGCCTGTACTGCTTCCCGTTCGCGGGCGGCTCCGCCACCTACTACGCGGCGTGGGACCGGTACTTCACCGGCCGGGTGGAGCTGGTGCCGGTGCAGCTGCCGGGGCGCGGCGCGCGGATGACCGAGCCGCCGGCCACCGACCTGTGCGCCCTCGCCGACGAGCTGGCCGAGGCCATCGCCGGCGAGCCGACCGAGGCGGTGCTGTTCGGCCACAGCATGGGCGCCATCATCGCGTTCGAGGTCGGCCGGCGGCTCACCGCCATGGGACGGCCCGCCCGGCACCTGTTCGTGACCGGCCGGCCGGCGCCGCCGATCGTGCGGCCGCGGGAGCCGGTCAGCGGCCTGCCGCGCGCCGAGTTCCTGCAGGTGCTGCGCGACTACGGCGCCGCCGACGAGGCCGTGTTCGCCCATGACGACCTGCTGGACCTGCTCATCCCGATGATCCGGGCGGACTTCGCGATGATCGAGAACTACCGGCGCCGGCCCGGGCCGCGGCTGACCTGCCCGGTCACCGCGTGGTGCGGGGACGACGACCCCGGGGTGCCGCCGTCAGCGATGGTGCCGTGGGGCGACGAGACGTCCGGGCCGTTCACCCTGACGGTGCTGCCGGGTGGGCACTTCTTCCTGACCGAGCACCACGCCCAGGTCCTGCGCGGCGTGACCACCGCGATCCGGGGCCTCTGAACGCCGCCGTTGCCATCGCGGCGTCGCCGCCCCTATCTGAGCCGCCGCTGTTCTTGAGCCGCTGTCGTAAGGAGGCAGAGCATGGATTTCGATGTGCCACAGGAGACCGCCGACTTCGCCGCGGAGGTGGACGCGGTGCTGCGCTCGCCGGAGACGGCACGGCTGCTGCAGGACGTGCGGGCCCGGCGCGACGGCATGGATGGTGACGTCCGCCCGCTGTACCGGCACCTCGGCGCCGCCGGCATCCTCGCGCCCTCGTGGCCCGTCGAGTACGGCGGCCGCGGCCTGGACTACACCGCGACCGTGACCCTGCTCGAGCAGCTCGTCGCCCGCGGGATCCCGCAGAACCTGTACTGCATCTCGGTGCAGAACGTCGGCTCGCTGATCCTGGCCTCCGGCGACGAGGAGCAGCGCCGCACGCTGCTGCCGGCGATGGCGAGCGCGCAGACGACCGCGTGCATCCTGTTCACCGAGCCGACGAACGGCTCCGACCTCGCCGCGCTGACCACCACCGCGGTCCGCGACGGCGACGGCTGGGTGATCAACGGGCGCAAGACGTACAACCTCAAGAGCGCCTACGCCGACTTCGCGCTCATCGCGGTGCGCACCGACCCGCAGGCCAGCCAGTACGAGGGCATCACGCTCTTCCTCGTGCCGCTGGACGCGCCCGGCGTGGTCATCCGGCCGATCCCGAGCATGGCCAACGAGCAGTTCCACGACATCTGGTTCACCGACGTGCGGGTCGACGACTCGGCGGTGTTCGGCCGGGCCGGCGCCGGCTGGTCGCTGATCACCCAGATGTTCGCCGCGGAGCGCACCGGCCTGGACTACTACGCCCGGGGCCGGCACTGGCTGAACATGATCGCCGACCGCCTCGGCGAGCACGGCGACCGGGTGGGCCTGGCCCGCTACCGGACCCGGCTCGCCGCCAGCAAGCTGCTCAGCTGCCAGGTCATGCAGAACCTGCAGGAGGGCAACGCCGACATCGCCGAGTCGTCCTTCGCCAAGTGGCACTGCAGCGAGACCGCGCAGCGCGTCGCCTGGTGGAGCCTGGACGCGCTCGGCCCCGACGCGCTGGTCCCGGGGCCGGACACCGGCGACCGCATCCTGGAGGCCGCGCTGCGCGAGGCGCCCGGCGTGACCATCTCCGGCGGGGCGTCCGAGGTGATGCTGGACATCCTCAGCAGCGCGAGGGTGAGCGCCGCCGGCGGCGCGCCCGGCCCGCGCCTGGATCCGTTGCAGGCGCGCCTGCGTGACGCGGTGGACGCCGTGCTGACCCACACCGGCGACCTGTCCGCCCAACTGGCGACGATCGGGGTGCCGGCGCTCAACGCACCGGAGCGGCTCGGCGGGCTGGCCCTGGGCCTCACCGCCGACATCGTCGTCAACGAGCGGCTCGGGTACGCCCTGCAGCCGCTGAGCGCCTACCGGGAGACCGCGTTCGCCCTGGACCTGCTCGCCGACGCGGACCTGCCGGCGGAGACCGTCGCCGCGCTGTACGAGGGCACCCACCACGCCGTGCTCGTCGGCGCCCGGGCCGCCGCCGGTGTCGCCGGTGTCCCCGGCGGCGGCGGTGCCGGCGTGCGGGTCAAGGCCGACGGCACGGTGTGGGGCGAGGGCGGCACGGTCTGGGGCGAATCGGAGCCGTTGCCGCGCGGCAACCCGGGCCTGTGCCTGGTGCACGCCGCCGCCGACGACGGCCGCAACGGCTGGCACCTGGTGCTCCCCGACCCCGGCACCACGCTGGTCGAGGCGTTCGAGCACTTCGGCACGCCCGCCACCCGGATCCGCTTCGACGGCGCCACCGCCGCGCCGCTGCCGGTGACCGCGGCGCACTGGGAGCGCGCGCTCGCCGCCGCCCGGATCCGCCAGGCCGCGCTGCTGCTGGGGATGGCCGACCGGATTCTCGAGGTGGCCCGTACCCACGTCAACACCCGGGTCCAGTCCGGCCGGCCGCTCGTGGAACGCCAGACCGTCGCCCACCGGCTGGCGGTGCTCATGGGCGAGGCGGACGGCTGGCGGCTGGTGCTGCACAAGGCCGCCTGGGACCACGACCGCGACGAGCCCACGACGGCGGCGGCGCTGCTGGCCGCCGTCGCCGAGCACGCCCAGGCCGCCAGCCGCACCGCCCTGCAGCTGCACGGTGTGCGCGGCATGCTGGCCCACTCGACCACGGTGACCGCGTACCGGCAGGTGGCCGTCGAGTCGCTGCGCCTGGGCAGCCCGGCCGCCCTGTGGCAGGTCGCCGCCGTCACCGCCCGGTAGCGACGGGGTTGCGTGAGACGAACGGTCGTGCTTTTCTTAGCGCATGGGGAAGGGTGAGGAGACCCGCCTCGCGGTGCTGGACGAGGCCGCGCGGGTGGCCCGTGCCGTCGGGCTCGGCGGGCTGACCATCGGCACGCTCGCCGAGCGCACGGCGCTGTCCAAGAGCGGGCTCTTCGGGCACTTCAAGTCCAAGGAGTCGCTGCAGCTGCAGGTCCTGCAGCACGCCAGGGCGCGGTTCGTGGACCTGGTGGTCCGGCCCGCGCTCGCGGCGCCGCGGGGGGAGCCGCGGCTGCGCGTGCTCTTCGACGGCTGGCTGCGGTGGGAGGGGGCGCCCGGCGGGTGCCTCTTCGTGACCGCCGCGGCCGAGTTCCACCACCAGCCCGGGGCCGTGCGCGACGAGGTCGTGCGCGGTGAGCGGGACATGTGCGACATGGTCGCCACGATGTTCCGCGCCGGCGTCGCCGACGGCGCGTTCCGCCAGGACACCGACCCCGACCAGGCCGCGTACGGGTTCAACGGCATCCTGCTCGCCTTCCACCAGGCCTTCCATCTGCTCGAGGACGAGCGGGCCGAGCCGCGGGCCCGGCAGGCCCTCGAGGACCTGTTCGACCGCGTCCGCGCCTGACCCCGCGACCGCGCCTGACCCGATCCCGCACCTGACCCGCGGCCGCAGCCGGCCCGATCCCGCACCTGCCGTCCGCCGGTGGTCCGCCGGCCGGCGTCGCCACCACCGCACCCACCCCGAGGAGTCCCATGGCAGTCGAGGCCGTAGCAGCGACACAGAAAAGCACGAACGATCGGTTTTTTCAGGCGCCGCGGCCGGTGCGGCTCGCCTTCCGGATCCTGGAACGGGCCACGCCCGCGCTCGGTGCGCGGTGGGCCGAGCGGATCTGGTTCCGGCTGCCGAAGCGGGCCGTCCGGGCCGCCCGGACCGCCCGGGCCGCCGGCACCCCGCTGCCGCCGGGGCGGCCGTTCACCGTCAAGGCCGGCGCCGCGGACGTCGCCGGGGTCGCCTGGGGTGAGGGGCCCGCGGTGTACCTGCTGCACGGCTGGGCCGGGCACCGCGGCCAGCTGGAGCCCTTCGTGCCGGGCCTCGTGGGCCGGGGCTTCACCGTGGTGGCCTTCGACGCGCCGAGCCACGGCCGGTCCGGGCCGGGCGCGTACGGGCCCAGGTCGTCGTCGATCCCGGAGTTCGCCGCGGCGCTCGAGGCCGCCGTCGCCGCGCACGGGCCCGCGGAGGGCATCGTCGCGCACTCGCTCGGCTCGGTCGCGGCGGCCGTCGCGCTGTGCGACGGGCTGCGGGCCGGCCGGGTCGTGATGATCGCGCCGATGGCCAGCCCCGCCTCGTACGCCGAGTACTTCGCCAGGGTGCTCGGGTTCGGCCCGCGCGTGCTGTCCCGGCTCAACCGGCGGGTCGAGCGGCGCGTCGGCGCGCCGATGCGCCACTTCGACGTGCCGGAACTGGGGCGGGCCGTCCTGATGCCGCCGACGCTGATCGTGCACGACCGCGCCGACCGGTCCATCCCCGTCGCCGACGGCATCGCGATCGCCGAGGCGTGGCCGACCGCGACGCTGCGGATCACCGAAGGGCTCGGGCACCGCGGGCTGCTGCGCGAGCCGCAGGTGGTCGGCGCCGTGGTCGACTTCATCGACGGCAAGGAGCCCGGCGAGGGCGCGCCACCCGCGGGCAGGGCGGCGGCCGCCGAAGGGTAGCCCCCGCGGATGCACCGAGGGGCATCGACCGTATACCCTCGGTGCCGACGACGCGGGTCGATGGAAGGTGGCGTGGTGCGGGTGCGGGACGTTTCCGGGGACGGCGACCGGCGGCTCGGCGAGCCCGCGTCTTGACGCACCTGTCCGACCCGCGGCGGTCGCGCGTGGTGCTGGTCGGGTCCAGCACCTACGACAACTTCCCGGCCATCCCGGCGGTCACCAACAACCTCACCGCCCTGCGGGACGTCCTCATCGACCCGCAGCGGTGGGGGCTGGACCCCGACGCGTGCCGGGTCGTGCACAACCCGGAGACCCCGCGCGACGTCCACGCCGTGATGCGCCGCGCCGCGGCCGAGGTCGACGTGTCAGGGCTGCTGCTGCTGTACTTCGCCGGGCACGGTGTGATCGACCCGGACACCGGCGTGCTGCACCTCGCGGTCGGCCAGACGATGCCGGACTCGGCGTACTCCAGCGCCGTGCCGTTCGACTGGGTGCGCCGCCTGGTGCAGGGCAGCCGCAGCGCGCACCGCGTCGTCATCCTCGACTGCTGCTACGCCGGGCGGGCCATCCCCGGTCTCGGCGCCGCCGACGACGCCGCGCTCGCCACCCAGGTCGAGATCGACCGTAGCTGCGTGCTGGTCGCCGCGTCCGGCAACCGGGTCGCCCTGGCGCCGCCCGACGAGCCGCTCACCGCGTTCACCGGCGTGCTCGTCGAGCTGCTGCGCGACGGCGTCGACGGCGGGCCGCAGCTGCTGGACCTCGGCACCCTGCACGACGAGATCCGGCGGGTCCAGCGCGCCCGCGGCCGGCCGATCCCGGAGCTGCGCGCCCGCAACGGCGGCGACCGCATCCCGCTGGTCGTCAACGCCCGCCGGGCGGCCCGGCCGGCGGACGTGCCGGCCCGGCCGTCGCGCACCGAGTCGCCGCGGCCCGACAGCTCCCTCGTCGGGCGGGTCCTGCGCGGCGGCGCCGGCGGCGCCGACCCGGAGCTCGACGGGGCCGTCGCGATCCTCGCCCACTCCCCGATCGAGGGCGCGATCGGCGTGCGGCTCGACCGCCCCGCGACCCGCTCACCCGCGCACGTGCTCGGCGACGAGCTGGCCGGGTCGCTGCACGTGCCGGCCGTCCTGGACGGCGGGCCGGTCCGCGACGTGGTGCTGCTGCTGGCCGTGCTGCGCCCCGGCGCCGCCGCGCCGGACGGCTGGCGGGTCCTCGGGCGGGACCTCGTCGTCATGCCCCTGGATGCCGATCCCGCGCGGGCGGAGTCGGTGGTCGCCGCCGCGTACCTGTTCGTCGGCTACCTCGGCTGGCGTCCCCAGCAGCTGGAGGGCGAGCTGGCCACCGGTGACCTCGTCGACACCGGCACCGACCTCGCCGCCTGGCTCAGCGATCCGCCGCAGGGCTGGTGACGGCGTGACGGGTACTGAACAGAGCCTCGTCAACCGGCTGGTCACCACCATCCGGCAGGGGCGCGACGTCACCCTGGTGCTGGGCTCCGGCCTGACCGCCCGGGTCGTGCCCGGCGTGGAGCGGATGGTCGACCTGGCCGACGAGTTCGTCGCGCAGGCGCTGCAGAACAGTGACCTGCAGGCGGCCCTCGCCGAGCTGCGCGCCACCCGGCGCGACGCCGCCCTCTACACCGCCTACCGGCGGGCGTTCACCGAGTGGCTGTCCCCGGTGGAGTTCGACATCGTCGTGCAGCGGGCCACCCTCGAGGCGTACCGCCCGGCCCGCGTCGCCGTCGGCTGGGAACGCGTCGGCTACCACCGCGGGGTACAGCTGGAGGAGGACCGCGACGCGTGGTCGCTGCCGCCGGGGGTCGTGGCCCTCGGCGAGCTGCTCGCCGGCCTGCCGGACCGGTTCCAGCGCCGGGTCGTCACCACGAACTTCGACCCGCTCATCGAGATCGCGGTGCGCCGGGCCGGCGGGACCGCGCGCAGCCTCACCCTGCGGCGCGACGGCACGTTCACCGGGCCGCTCGGCCCGGCCGACGGCATCGACGTGCTGCACCTGCACGGGTACTGGCGGCCCACGTCGGAGACCGACGAACGGTCGCTGCTGCACGACCCGGAGCCGCTGCGGGCCGACGACACCGCGCTCGTCGCGGCGCTCGCCGAGGCGCTGCGCGGCGACACGCTCTGCGTGGCCGGGTACCCGCCGGGCCGCAACGACGCGCTGACCCGCGCGGTCCAGGAGCAGTCCGACGTGCTGTGGGCCCGGCACGACGAGGACGCGTCCCCGGTCGGCGCGGCGCTGATCTACACCGGCGTCGACGTCGACCGGCTGTTCCCGGCGGTCCGGCGCGGCCTGGCCACCCTGCCCGCCCCGCCCGGCCCGGAGACGCAGGCGCCCCCGCGGCCGGTCGAGCAGCCGGTGGCGCCCGCCGGGACCGCGCTGCACCGGGTACACCTGCCGACCCTCGAAGCGGTCCTCGGCACCCGGCCGTCGGCGGTGGAGCTGCTGCGGCAGCTGGACTACGAGTTTCGCTGGCGGCGCGTCGACGACACCCCGGACACGCCGCTGGACCTGGTGTTCTGGCCGGTCCGGCTGCGCCAGCCGACCCTCATCTACGCGGTGCAGGCGACCGTCGCCGCGGCGCTGTCGGCGCGCGGCGTGCGGGTCGTGCTGTGCTTCGACGACCTGGCCGGCGACCAGCACACCCGCAGCTGGCGGGTCCGCTTCACCGACGAGGTCGAGCGCTGGTTCGCCCTGGTCGAGGGCGCCCGGCCGCCGGAGGTCGACTCGCTGATGTCGTTCTGCTCGCCGGGCCGCGTCGCGGAGCGGCTGCAGGACCCGGAGCTGCTGCGCCGCCCGACGCACCCGTGGGCGGTGCAGCTGGAGTACTACCGCGGCGACCGGATGATCCTCGACGTCGCCCGCGGGGCCAAGGCGTTCCCGGGCGTCGGCGACCTGGACATCGACGACGCCATGGTCGGCGCGCAGATCCGCACCACCCGCGCCGAGCGGCTGATGAGCACCCCGGCGATCTGGGCGTACCTGCAGTACCTGCTGCGCGACACCCGCCCCGAGGCGGTGATGACCCTCGGCGGCGAGGACGAGGCCGTCATGTGGGACCAGTGGCACGACACGTTCCCCGACTCCGTCGGGCACCTGTTCCACCCGGTGATGGCCAACGTCCGGCAGGACGCGCGGATGCTCGGCGCCCGCAGCTTCCGCGAGGTCGAGGACCACCTGCGCAAGGCGATGCGGCTGGCCAGCTGGGACCGGGAGGACCACTACCTGCACTGGATCGTCCAGCACGCGGTGGTGCTGCACCGGTACCTGCGCAACCGGCCGCCGCTGTCGTACGACGGCCGGCTGCTCGACTCGTGGGAGACGATCCGCGCGGCGCTGCTCGACGCCCGGCTGCGCCCCGGCACGCTGCGGGTGATCGCCCGCGAGGTCGCCGCGCTGCTGATGCACGAGTCGGTGTGACCGGGCGGCCGGCCCGGGTGGTCCCGGGCGAGTCGGGCTGATCGGCCCATGCGCGCCGCCCCACCCGCGGGTACCGTCGAGGACATGGGCGCTTCCCCCGCCGTGGCCGATGCGGTCGCCGACGACCCAGCTCTGGACGACCTGGCCCTGCTCGACACCGCGGAGCAGGTCTGGGGCCCCGACCTGCTGGCATATCTGCTCGGCGCGGGGCTCGACGCGCCGCTGGCCGGCTGGTCCGCCGAGGCCGCCCTGGCCGACCCGGCCGCCCGCACCCGGCTGCACTGCGTGCTGGAGGTGCAGCGGCTGTTCGACCTCGGCAGCGTCGCCCGCGCCTGGGCCCGCGACCTGCACCCGGCACTGGGCTTCCGCAGCCCGGCGAGCGTGATCCGCACCGGCGACGAGCACGAGCGCCGCACGGTGCTGGAGCTCGCCGAGCGCGACTCGCTCAAGCCCCGCTGACCGGTTCTGCCACGGACCGGCCCCGGGCGATGGCATGATTCGCCGCGTGACCCGGCTTGCCGCCTCGCCGCTCAGGCCTTCCGCCGCGCGGCACAGGCTCTCCGCCTCGGACTTCAAGCTCGACAGCATCGACCTGTACATCACCTCGCGGTGCAACCGCCGCTGCTCGTACTGCTTCCTGCCCGACGCCTACTTCGACCGCACCCAGCACATGACGCCGGCGACCGTCGCCGCGATCGTCGGGTGGGCGTCCGGCGCGGCCAACGAGATCACCGTCCTGGGTGGCGAGCCGGCGCTGCACCCGCAGTTCGCGGCGATCGTACGGGACACGGCGGCGACGATCCGCGTGCGTACCGTCACCAACGGCAGCCGGCGCTTCCGGGCCGCCCTGCCCGCGGTGCACGCGGCGCTGAGCCGGGTCGCGGTCAGCCTCGACGCCCCGTCGGCCGGGCTCGTCGACCGCCTGCGCGGCCGTGGTGCCTTCGCCGACGCGGTGGCGACCGTGGAGGAGCTGCGCGCCGCCGGCGTGCCGTTCGACCTCAACTGCACGGTGCTGGCCGACACGCTCGACGCGGTGCCGGACATGCTCGCCTACGCCGAGGCCAGCGGCGCCGGCCGGCTCAACATGCACTGGTTCTCACCCGTCGGCCGGGGCGCCCTGCACGCCGCCGGCCAGTCCGTGCCGGCCGCGCAGTGGCGGCGCCGGGTGCTCGACGTCGTCGCCGCCTACCGCCCGGCGCGCCAGTCGTTCACGGTCGACTGCCAGGTCGCGTTCGACTTCCCGGTGCCCGGCGCCGACCGCGGCACCTGCGCCGTGCGCGACCGCACCAACCTGCAGTTCCTGCCCGGCGGGGCGGTCTTCTCGTGCGGCATGCTGCTGGAGGACGAGGCGCTCGCGGCGTACCACTGGCAGGACGGCGCCCTGTTCCGCCGCGCCGGCGACACGGAGCTGGCCCGCACCGCGCCGCCGTGCCAGGGGTGCCCGCTGCGGCCGGCGGACGGCGGCCACGACCCGATCTGCATCTACAACCGGCTGGCGGTGGTCTGACCCTTCCCCGGGATCCGGAGCCCGCGGCGGGTCAGAACGTGAGCTCGCGCGCGTCGGGCTGGCCGTGCGCGCGCAGCCAGCCGGTGGCCAGCTCCGCGTAGTTGCGCGGCTCGGGCGGCCCGATCAGCCCCGCGACCTGCTGCCGGGCGAGGGTGATCTGCGCCGGGTCACCCTCGAACTCCACGTACGTGCCCACCCGCGGCAGCTCGTCGACGGCGACGACCAACCCGTCGCGGTGGAACTCGCGCCGTCGCTTCGCCATCCGCCACACCACGACGAGGCCCTGCCGGGCGAAGGCGTCGCGGGTGCCGGCGCCGGCCGGGAACTCCACCTCGACCCGCCGGTAGGTGCCGTCGTCCGCGTACGAGCGCGGACCCTTGAACCCGGCGGTGACGACCCCGGCGACCACCCGCAACCGGGTCACCAGGTCCTGGCGGCGCAGCTGCCCGTCGGGGGTGTCGTAGTACTCGTCGAGCTGCTCCTGCTCCGGAGCCGCGCGGAACCCCAGCGCCGCGAGCCGGTCGGTGAGCGCACCGGGATCCGGCACGGGATGCTTGCTCTCGACCTCGTCCACCCCGCCGGTCGCCCCACCCGCCACCCCGCCATGGTACGGCCTGTCCTGCCCGCATGATCATTGTCGACGGGCAGTCCAACGAGCGGCTGCCGCCCGCGGCTGATCGGCCCGTCACCCGGCACGGTCGGCGGGCGCCGGGCCGGGCGCGTCCTGCCGGGGGACCGGCGGCCCGTCGAGCAGGGCGCGCCGGAGCCGTTCGTGCCGGAACAGGTACACGGCGCCGGACTGCCGCAGCACACCCCGGCACAGGGCGTCGTCGAGGAAGTCCACGGTGTGCCACGGCAGGCGGCCGGTGAGGGCGAAGTACGGCCGGGTGACGAGGCAGCACCGGCCGTACGCGGTGTCCAGCACGGCGACGACCAGCCGGACCGGGGTGGCGAAGGCGGCGAGCATCAGGCCCAGCACCGCGAACGGGCGGAGGATCGCGAAGACCCCACCGATCGCGACGACGGTCGAGGCGGCCACGACGGCACAGGTCAGCGCCAGGCTGCGCCGGCTGGCGGCGTACGACGCCGGCGCGCTCGGCACGGTGCCGAGGTCGGCGGGGGCCTCGACGAACCCGCGCAGCGCGAAGGTGCCGGCGAAGGCCAGGCCGGTGCCCCACGACAACGCCACGATCAGGGCCAGCAGGTCCAGCCGCCCGGTCAGCAGCGCGAACCCTTTCACGGGCAGCAGCAGCGCCTTGCCCAGCAGGAACATCAGGCCGAACTTCACCAGCGCCGCCCTGGTCCGGCCGCGGAACCGCAGCCGGGTGCGGACCGGTCCGGGCGTGCCCCGCCCGGCGTGGACGGCACCGATCACGGCGGCCACGGCGCCGATCGCGGCGGCCGCGCCGAGCGGCCCGCCGGGGGCGACCGGGTCCACGCCCGCGCCGGTGACGGCCTGCACCGCCTTCGCGAGCA
The DNA here is from genome assembly GCF_000716715.1 of Dactylosporangium aurantiacum. Taxonomy (GTDB): domain Bacteria; phylum Actinomycetota; class Actinomycetes; order Mycobacteriales; family Micromonosporaceae; genus Dactylosporangium; species Dactylosporangium aurantiacum. The sequence continues at coordinate 90,223 of NZ_JNYJ01000010.1, forward strand.
GCAGCCCGACGGCGACCGCGAGCAGGTAGGCGGCGCCGGACGCCAGCATCCGGAAGGCGGGCGGCACCGCGCCATACAGGTGCCACCAGGCGATCACGCCGCGGGACCGGCCGGCGAGCCGGGCCAGGGTGCGCACCTGCCGGCCGACGACCGCGAGCTCGACGTCGTCCTCGGCGTGCCACGGCCGGGTGCTGCGCCGCAGCCGCAGTGCCGGCCCGCGCAGCGGCTCGGCGTACACGGCGGGCAGGAACGCCTCGACGAGGTGGCGCTCGACCGCGGCGCGCCCGCCCACGGCCGCGGTGTCCAGCAGGCGGGCCGGGTCGCCGGTGCGGTACACGTCGCGGGCGAGCCCGATCGCGAGGGGGGTGCGCAGCGCGTCGCGGGCGGCGGCCGCGCCGGGCTCCTCGCCGGCGAGCCGCGCGACGACGGGCGCCCAGCCGGCGGTGCCGGCCTGCGGCAGGTAGCGGGCCAGCTCGTCGCGGTCCACGCCGGTGACGGTGATGTGCGTGACCCGGTGCAGCCTGCCGGCGGTCTCCGTGGCCGTCCGGTACGCCTCGGCGGTGCTCGTCAGGATCATCGGCCCGGTGCCGGGGAGCCGCTTGACCGCCTCGGCCCGCAGGTCCGGGGCCAGCTCGTCGAGGCCGTCGAGGACCGGCAGGACGCGGCCGCGGTCGAGCAGCTCCTGCGCCGCGGTCCCGGGCACGCCGCGGTGGTCGGCGAGCGCCGGGTACCGCTCGGTGAGCGCGCCGGCCAGCCAGGTGTCCAGGGCGGTGGTCCGCGGGTCCCAGGTCCGCACGGCGAACACCACCGGCACCGGCGCGCCCGGGCGGCGCTCGGCGAGCAGCGCGTGCGCCAGCCGCAGCGCCAGGACGGTCTTGCCGCCGCCCGGCTCGCCGAGGATGACCAGCCGCCCGGTGGTCGTGCCGCGGTACGTGCCGGCGATGTCCCCGTCCGGCCCCGGCCGCCAGCGCACCGGCAGGGGGTACGGCCGGTGCACCCCCAGCCGGTCGAGCTCGTGATCGAGCTCGGCGTGGACCCGCCCGGCGAGCTGCTCGACGAGGGGCGGCTCCCCGTCCACCGGCGGCGCGGACACCAGGGGAAGCCCGGCCGTGCCGGACAGCCCCAGCAGGGCGCCCGCGCCGCGCACGACCGGCTCGACGCGGGCGGCGGTCAGGCGGCGGGCGCTCTCGTCGCGGTGGTGCTCGACGACGACGCCGACCACCCGGTCACCGGCGAGGACGGCCGCGCCCGACATGCCCTCCCACGGGGACACGGCCGCGTCCGGGCTCTCCAGCGGCGGCTCGACGGTGAGCTCCAGGCGGCCGCTGCGCCGGTTCGCCAGGGTGCTGACCCGGCCGGTCGCGACGTGCAGGTCGCGGTACGTCCCGCCGGCGTCGCGGCGCAGCTTCCAGCGCGGGTACCCGGCCGCGGTCACCTCGACGACGGCGTGCCCGTCCGGCAGCCGGGCGAACCCGCACGGCGCCAGGCCGGGCTCCCCGGGGTCCCCGGGGTCGACGCCGAGCAGTGCCACGTCGGCGGCGTCGTCCCGCCAGGCGACCCGGGCCGGTGCCCCGCCCGCGGCGTCGCCGTCCTGGACCACCTCGACGGTGGCCGCGCCGGCGAGCAGGTGGGCGCAGGTCAGCACGGTGCCGGCGGTGACCCGGTACCCGGAGCCGAACCGGACGCCGCCGTCGTGAGTGACCCGCACCTGGACGACGCGGCGGCCGTCCACGCGGGCTACTCCTCGCCGGGCAGCGCCGCGCCGGAGATCGTCGCGGGCCGGCCCGGGTCGTCGGACCGGATCGGGCGCAGCTTCAACGCGAGCCGCTGCGTGACGATCGAGGTGCGCGTGCTGCCGGCGTTGCCGTCGAGGACCCAGAACCGGACCTTCACCCCGTCCTCGCGGACGCGCTCCATGGCCACGGTCAGCTCCAGGTCGACCGACTCGGCCTCGAACCGCAGGTCCGCGTGCTCACCGGCCCACATCGCCCGGCTCAGCTCGTGCCGCAACTGCCAGATCACGTCCGCCAACTGGATGGCGTCGTCCACGGCACAACCCCCTGACACATCGACCGGCCCGGCTGGACCAGCATGCCCTGACGGACCGCGGCCCGCGACCCCGGCCCCCGGCGTCTCAGCCGGCGGTGCGGTGCCGCACGAGCGGCAGGTACACCTGGTCGACGATGTCGACGAGCACGTCGTCCGGCGCGGTGGGGACGCCGCGGGTGACGAACTCGTTGCGCAGCAGCACGATCGCGACGGTGGCGACCCGTGGGTGCAGCGCCGTGGGGGCGGCCTCGCCGCGGGCGACGGCGCGGCCGAGGACGGTCAGCCACATGGTGGTCATGGCGTCGGCCGACTGGCCCGGCAGCTGCGCCAGCAGGTGCTGCGCGCCACCGGCGGCGGCCAGCAGCTCCCGCAGCACGGCGCCGAGCGGGGAGCTCCAGTGGCGGTTGGCCCGGCGCAGCAGCTCGAGGGCGTCGCCGCGCAGCGTGCCGGTGTCGGGCGGCTCGATGGTCGTGGCGAGCTGCCGGTACGCCGCGACGCCCAGCGCGAGCCGGTCGGGCCAGCGCCGGTAGATGGCGTTCTTGTTGGTGCCGGCCCGTTTGGCGACGCGGTCCATGGTCAGACCGGCGTAGCCGTGCTCGGCCAGCTCGGTGGCGGCGGCGTGCAGGATCGCGGTCTCCAGGGCGGCACCCCGCCGCCGGGTCCGCGTCGTGCTGTCCTCGGCCATGCGTCCCAGCATCGGCTTGACCGCCGCCGCTCGTCAAAATACGGTACTAGTCGTACCTAATTCGAGCGTTCGAAGGAGCCGCGCGTGCGAGGCAAGGGCATCACCTACGACACCGGGTTCGTGCGGCACGGCGTGCAGTCACGCCGCCGGTTCGATCCTGACCTGGTCGACCGGGAGCTGCGCGTCATCCGCGACGACCTGCACTGCACCACGGTGCGCGTGATCGGCGGGGACCCGGCGCGCATCGAGCTCGCCGCCGCGGCCGCCGTCGCGCTCGGCCTGCAGGTGTGGTTCTCGCCGTACCCTCTGGAGCTGGACCGGCAGGAGCTGCTGGCGCTGTTCGCCGACTGCGCCGCGCGGGCGGAGCGGCTGCGCCGGGGCGGCGGCGACATCGTGTTCGTCACCGGCGCCGAGCTCAGCGTCATGCATCCGGGCTTCCTGCCGGGCGACACCCTTGAGCAGCGGCTGGAGCTGCTGCGCCGGCCGGAGCGGCTGCGCGAGGTCGTCGCCGGCGTCGGCGCGCGGGTCAACGCGTTCCTCGCCGAGGCGGTCGCCGTGGTGCGGGACCGGTTCGCCGGCCCGGTCACCTACGCCTCCGTGCCGATCGACCGCGTCGACTGGACGCCGTTCGACATCGTCTCCATGGACGTGTACCGCTCCGCCGCCATCGCCGGGCAGTTCACCGCCATGCTCGCCGAGGGGATGCGCGACCCCGCCCTGCAGGGCAAGCCGGTCGCCGTCACCGAGTTCGGCGCCGCCACCTACGAGGGCGCCGGCGACCGCGGCGCGCAGGGCCTGGACGTCGTCGAGCACGACGAGCACGGCCCCGTCCGGCTCGACGGCGACTACGTCCGCGACGAGGCCGGGCAGGCCGCCTACATCGGCGAGCTGCTCGACGCCTTCGACGCCGCCGGCGTGGACACCGCGTTCGTGTTCCTGCTCGCCCTGTACGACCACCCGCACCGCCCCGACGGCCCGCCCCGCGACGACCTCGACCTGGCCAGCTACGGCATCGTCAAGGTCTTCGAGGACCGGTGCGGCACCACGTACCCGGACCTGCCGTGGGAGCCGAAGGCCGCCTTCGCCGCCATCGCCGAGCGCTACGCCCGCGCCGGCTGACCCCAGCGACTCCGACCCGTCCCGGCGGGTCAACGGCCCAGGTCAACGGCCCAGGTCAACGGCCCAGGTCAACGGCCCAGGTTCAACGGTGGTCGGGTTCAACGGTGGTCGGTTTCGTGGTCGGTGAGCCGGTAGACGTTCGAGTCGCGCCGGCGGAAGCCGAGCCGCTCGTACAGGCGGTTCGCCGCCTCCCTCGACGGGCGCGAGGTCAGGTCGACGGTCCGCGCGCCGCCGGCCCGCGCCAGCCGCACCGCCTCCCGCGTCAGCGCCGCGCCGGCGCCGAGCCCGCGGGCCGCCTCGTCGACGACGACGTCCTCGATCCGCGCCCGCAGGCCCGTCGGGACCGGGAACACGACGAGGGTCAGCGTCCCCACGATCACCCCGCCGACCCGCGCCACCAGCAGCCGGTTGCCCGGCCACCCGGCGAGGGCCCGCAGCCCCGCCGCGTCCGGCGCCGGCGCGGACCCGGACAGCTGCGGCAGCAGCCGGCCGAACGCCGCCACCACCTCGTCCGTGACATCCTTGACGACCTCGACCTCGACGCTCATGGTCGTGGACTGTAGCGGTGGCTCAACGGCCGTCGATGTACGTGGCCAGCCCGTCGAGCAGGCGGTCCAGGCCGAACCCGAACAGGTGGTCCAGGTCCAGGTCGAAGTCGTCGATCTCGACCAGGTGCCGGAAGACCGGCACGTCCGGGGGCAGCTCGGCGCCGCCGAAGCCGCGGTCCATCCACTCGTTGCCGGTGATGCCGGTGTCCCGCTCGGCCTCCGCCTCGGCCTCCAGGGTGGTGGCGAGGCCGCGGACGTAGCTGAACATCAGCAGGTGGACGTGGAGCCGGTCGGTCATCGACAGCCGGGTGCCGTCGAAGGAGGCGAGCACCCACTCGGTGAACCGCAGGCCGTTCATCGCCGGCTGGGGGCGGGTCAGCGACAGGGTCGGCGCCAGCCACGGGTGGCGGCGGAACAGCCGCCACAGCACCCGGCCGGCCAGCTCCAGCCGGGCCCGCCAGCCCGGTGGCGGGGTGGCCGGCAGCACCGCCGGGCCGAAGGCGGCGTCGATCATGAACAGGGTGAGCTCGTCCTTGCTCGGGACGTGCCGGTACAGCGACATGGTGGCGACGCCCAGCTCGGTGGCGACCCGACGCATCGACACCTCCGCGAAGCCTTCGGTGTCGGCGATGGCGATCGCGGTGGCCACGATCCGGTCGCGGCTCAGCTCGGGGGTGTCGCGACGCTCGCGGCGGCGGGCGCCCGGCCGGGTGCTGGCCACGACGGTGCCGATGCCGGGCCGGACCGTCGTGAGGCCCTCCTGCCGCAGGAGGGCGAGGGCCTTCGTGGCGGTGGCGATGGCCACGCCCCACCGCTGGGTGATCTGCCGGGCGGACGGCACGAGGTCGCCGGGGGCCAGCTCGCCGGCCTCGACGCGGCGGCGGATGTCGGCGGCGACCCGGCGGTAGGGCGGTTCGGTGTCGGTCACGAGTACTAGTACACCAGGGCATCGCCACTGGCGCCGTACTCGGTGTACTAGTAGCGATTGCCCCTGCTCAGAGCGCATGTATAGCCTTCGGTCGTCACGATGTACGCAGTACACACGAACGGAGCGAAGGATGCGGGTGCTCATCTCCGGGGGCGGGATCGCCGGCCCGGCGCTGGCCTTCTGGCTGCACCGCTACGGGATCGAGGCGACCGTGGTCGAACGCGCGTCCGGGCCCCGCCCGGGTGGGCAGGCCGTCGACGTGCGGGGCGCGGCCCGCGAGGTCGTGCACCGCATGGGGTTGATGCCGCAGGTACGGGCGGCGACCGTCGACGAGCGCGGCATCGCCACGGTCGACGCGGCCGGCCGGTGGACCTCGCGGATGCCGGCCGACGCCTTCGGCGGCGAGGGCTTCGTCGCGGAGATCGAGCTGCCGCGCGGGGAGCTGGCGCGGGTGCTGTACGAGGCGACCCGCGACCACGTCGACTACCGCTTCGGCGAGCGGGTCACCGCGCTGCACAGCCACGGCCGCGGGGTGCGCGTCGAGCTCTCCGGCGGCGGCGCCGAGGACGTCGACCTCGTCGTCGGCGCCGACGGCGTGCACTCCGGCGTCCGTGCCCTCGCGTTCGGCCCCGAAGACTCCTTCGTGCGCCCGCTCGGCGGCTACATCGCCTGGTTCAGCGTCCCTGACCCGGGCGACCTGCGGCACTGGTACCTGATGTACAATGCGCCCGGCGGGCTGGCCGCCGGCCTCCGCCCGGAGTCGGGCGGCACCGCGAAGGCGTACCTGAGCTTCACCAGCGCCGAGCCCGGCCTGGAGCGGCTGCCGGTTCACGAGCAGCAGCGGCTGCTGGCCGATCGCCTGTCCGGGGCCGGCTGGCGGGTCCCGGCGCTCCTCGCGGCGATGCCCACCGCCCCCGACTTCGTGTTCGACTCCCTCAGCCGGGTGTCGGTGGAGCGCTGGTCGCGCGGCCGCGTGGTGCTGCTCGGTGACGCCGGCTACTGCGGCTCGCCGCTCGCGGGCCTCGGCACCAGCCTGGCCCTCGTCGGCGCGTACGTCCTGGCCGGCGAGCTGGCCACGGCCGGCGACGACGTCGAGGCCGCGTGCGCGGCGTACCAGGACCGGCTGCGCGACTACGTCGAGGCCGGCACGCAGCTGCCGCCGGGCGGCATCGGCGGGTACGCGCCGCAGACCGCGACGATGATCCGCCTGCGCGCGCTGTCGATGCGGATGATGCTGCACTGGCCCATGAAGCAGGTCCTCGCCGGGCAGTTCGCCAAGGCCGGCGCCTTCGACCTGCCCGACTACGCCACGGCGCTGCGGGCCCGCTGACGGGCGGCCGACACCGCGGCCGCGACGACGGCGCGGGCGGCCGTGCCGGCCCGCCCCGCCGCCAGCTGCCGGGCGGTCGGCATGAGCACCGCGACCACGGCCAGGTTCACCAGCGCGAACAGGCCGGCCATCACCCGGCCGGGTCCGTCGTAGTCGCTGATGAAGTACGCGGCATCGGGCTCCGCCCCCGCCGCGACCCGGGCGGCGTCCGCGGTGCCGCCGACGCCCGCCACCCACAGCAGCGGCCCGGCGAGCACCATCAGCGCCAGGAGCACCCATCGACCGGCGGCCATCGCCCGATGCTACGCCCCGGCGCCCGTCCCGCGAGGGCCTCAGCCGTTGCGGTGGTGCTTCTTCACGAACGTGTAGCCGGGCGGCAGCTCGGTCGCGTCGAGCTCCTGCTGCTCCACGGTCTGCTGCAGCAGGGTGAGCTGCCGCGGCGAGGCGTGGGCGCCCGGGGGCAGCTTGCGCAGGAAGCCGTTGACCCAGTGTTCGCGCCGTTCGCCGGCGTCGCCGTGGGCGTCGTCGTGGTGCGGGGCCGGTTCGACCAGCGGGGCGTACAGGAGCATCTCGGCCGGCTCCTCGCCGTCGACCGCCGGGTAGGACGGGTGGCCGGTGGCGTCGACGCTGCCCTCGACCCGGGTCACGTACCCCTCGCGCAGGAGCTGGTCGACGGCGTTGCGCAGCAGGAACGTGCCGCGGGAGCCGCGCCCGAGGCCGCTGCGCCGGGCGAGGTCCGCCTCGGGGAACACGGCGCTGCCGTCGTCGAAGACCCGGCCGAGCCGGCGCACGGTCTGCAGCACCTTCGCCCAGTTCGCCGGGCCCGGCGTGTACTCGCGGGTGACGACCTTCGGGTCGTACTCGTGGAAGTAGACGACGCCGTCCACGCGCATCGGCTCCACGAGCGCGGCGGTGCGCACGACGACCTCGTCCCGGGCGGCCCGCCACGCGACGGTGACCAGCACCCCGGGGTGCAGGTCCTCGGGCCACTCGACGCCGCCGAGCCGCCACTCGACGTCCTGGCCGAACGAGGCCTCGAAGACGTGCCGCTCGGCGGTGACGCCGCGCGCCCGGTGGTCGAGCGCGACCTGGACGGTGGCGCGGTGCCGCAGCGCGGCCACGACCTCCTCCGGCACCGGGCAGGTGGCGTCGTCGAGGTCGGCCTGCCGCAGCGCCAGTCGTCGGGTCACCCTGCCCATCCTGCACCCCCCGGTCCGGCGGTGCGAACGAAGATACCGTTCCCCGGCCCGGCGCGAAATCCGCAGGCCGCCGGGGCCGCGGCCGGTAGTCTCACCGGTCGATGGACACGGTTGCGGGTGGTGCGGCATGACGTGGCGGCTGCCGTTCTTCGAGGCGCTCGGCGACGCCCGCCGGGTGCTCGTCGCCGGCGCCGGCGGCGGGTACGACGTCTACGCCGGGCTGCCGCTGGCGCTGTCGCTCATGCACGAGGGCAGGACCGTGCACCTGGGCAGCCTGTCGATCGCCAACCTGTACGAGTCGGACGCCTGGCTGGAGCCCGGTATCGCGGCCGTGACCCCGGACACCGTCGCGCCCGGCGACCCCTTCGCGGAGCGGTCGCTGGCCAGGTGGCTGGCCCTGCACCGGCTGCCGCCGACCGTGTACGCGTTCCCGCGCACCGGGGTGCGGCCACTGCGCTCGGCGTACCGGCGGCTGGCGAAACGCCTCGACCTCGACGCGATCATCCTCGTGGACGGCGGGACCGACATCCTGATGCGCGGGGACGAGGCGGCCCTGGGCACCCCGGTCGAGGACGCGACGAGCCTCGCCGCCGTCAACGCCACGCCGGTGGCGGTGAAGCTCGTCGCCTCGATCGGCTTCGGCGTCGACGCGTACCACGGGATCAACCACGTCCAGGTGCTGGAGAACATCGCCGCGCTGGACCGGGCCGGCGCCTACCTCGGCGCGTTCACGGTGCCGTCGCACGGGCCCGAGGCGGCGCTCTACCGCGACGCCGTCGAGCACGCCCGGGCCGCCGCCCCGCAGCGGGCCAGCATCGTCAACGGGCAGATCGCCGCCGCCCTGACCGGCGCCGCCGGCGACGTACCCCTCGACGGGCGCACCGGCGGCCCGCCGCTGTTCGTCAACCCGCTGATGGCCATGTACTTCACGTTCGACCTGGCCGGCCTCGCGGCGCGGTCGCTGTACCTGGACCGTATCCGCGGCACCGACGACATGCTCCAGGTCAGCCACATCATCGAACGGTTCCGCGACGGGATCACCCCGAGACCCCGGATGCCGTTCCCGCACTGAGCGGCCCGCCGGCCGCGTCGTCCGAGTGGTGCGGCAGAGCGCGTCCCGGCGGCTGACAGCGCGCCGGCGCCCGGTGCCGTTCACTGTGTGCAGCGGCCCGCCACGGGCCGTCGGGAACGCGATGATCTGCCGGGCGTACTGGTCGCCCCTCGGTCCGGCAGGGAGCAAGAGGCGAAACCGACCCGGACGCTGCTGTCGACCGGCTCGGCCGTTCGCGACGCCTTCGAGGGGACCCCCATCATGAAGATCAACCTGCGGAAGCCCGCCATCGTCGCCGCGGCCACGGCCGGGCTGCTCGCCGTCGGCGGCGGCGTCGCGTTCGCCTACTGGACCGCGACCGGCTCCGGCTCCGGCACCGCGACCACCGCCGCGTCGAGCCAGAACCTCACCGTCACGCAGGCCCCGTTCGCCGGCTCGGCACTCACCCCCGGCGGCGCGGCGCAGGACGTCTCCGGCAGCATCGGCAACCCCAACACGTTCCCGGTGCAGCTGACCTCGCTGACCGCGGCCGTCGCCGTGGACGCCGCGCACGCCTCCGCCGGCTGCCAGGCGGGCTGGTACACGGTGACGAACCTGAGCACCGCGGCGTCGGTCGCGGCGAACAGCTCCGCCGCGTTCACCGGCAAGGTCGCGATGACCGACCCGGGCACCAACCAGGACGCCTGCAAGGGCGCGACGGTCACCATCACCTACACCGTGAACGCCTGAGTCACGGCCGACCGCGGGGAGCGCGCCGCGTGCTCCCCGCACCACCCCTGTTGGAGGGCATCGTGCGGGTACGGCAGCGGCTACCGCTCTGGGCCGGCTACGCCACGGCCGTCGTGGTGCTCGGCGCGCTCTGCGGCCGGCAGCTCGCGGCGCACGCCGCCGCGGCCGACCCGCACGGCTTCACCATGACCGGGGCCGTGGCCGACCTGGTCCCCGGGCGACCGGCGGCGCTGCGGGTCACGGTGACCAACCCGAACGCCCAGCCGCTGCGCCTCACCCGGGTCGCCGCCGCCGCGGGCGCCGCCGGCCGGTCGTGCCCCGGCAGCCTGCTGGCGGTGTCGGTCTTCGACGGCACCCCGCAGACCGTCGTGGCGGGCCGCGCGCAGGGCTCGGTGACGCTGACGGTGACCCTCGCCGCCGCCGCGCCCGACGCCTGCCGGCGGGTGTCCTTCCCCCTGACGTACACCGGGAGCGCCGAGCAGTGGCACTGACCGTCCGGCTCGCCGCGGCCGGTCTCGCCGCGCTCGCCCTCGCCGCGCTGCCCTCGCCGGCCCACGCGTACTGGCGCTGCGCCGGCACCGGCGCCGGCGAGGTGGCCACCCGTGCCGGCTCGCCCGCCGCCGTCACCGCGACGCTCGCGGTGAACAAGAAGACCGTCGTCGTGTCGGGCGCCGCCGGGCGCGGTGCCTACGCCACGTCGGTCACCGTCACGCTGTGCCGCAGTGCGGTCAGGCCGTGCCCGGCCGGGCAGCAGGCCGCCGCCGGCACCGCGACGGTCGCCGCCACCGGCACGTACACGTGGACCAGCCCGTCGCTGGGCAACGGCAGCACCGTGTACGGCTGGGCCACCCAGGCCGAGACCTCGGGCTGGACCGACTACAGCGCCGTCGCCGGCCCGGTCACCGTCTGAGCCGCGGCCGTGCGGCGCATCCGGTAGTGCAGGCGGACCGCCGGGATGTTCCACAGTTTGAGGCTGTGGTCGGCGCGCACGTCGCCGTCCTCGTCGACGTACAGGTGGAAGTGCTCGTTGAGCGGGATGCGGCGGGCGTTGAGCGTGGCGTCCTTGCGCTCCAGCACCAGGTAGGCGCCGTCGGCGCCGAACCTGGCGACGGGGGAGCGCAGGTGGAAGCTGCCGTCCTCGCCGGCGGAGGGCTTCAGGAAGATCTGGACCGAGCCCAGCGGCAGCGGGAACACGACCCGGACGCTGGGCTGGGCGCTGCCGGGGAGGGTCCGCACGCCGTACAGGCCGCTGTAGGTGACGTGCCCGGTCTTGCGCATGTTGCGCAACCAGGCGGCGCCGGCGACGGCACCGGCGGCGTCGTGGATGTGCACCACCTCGCTGCTCATGCCGAACGACGCGTCGAGCGGGCGCATCGGCAGGCACGCCTGCTGCAGCCGCTCGCTGAGCAGCGCGGCCAGCACCCGGCCGAACGGCCACGCGACGACCGACCACTCCGACCACAGGTCCAGCTGCCACCGGGAGGCGTGCTCGTAGAAGTCGGCGATGCGCGGGTCGACGTCGGCCGGGTCGAAGCCGTCGCCGCGCAGCGCGGCGAACGACGTCAGCAGGCCGTGGTCGGGGCCGGTGCTCAGCGAGCCGCCCAGGTCCGCGGCGGTGCGCTCGACCCACTCGTGCCCGACGATGTCCCGCCCGGCGCTGGGCCCGACCAGCCAGGCGGCCTCGGCCCGCGGCAGGCGGCGGCTGGTCATCCGCATCAGGGCCCGGCCGAGCAGGTCGATCGGGTGCCGGCGCAGCACCGGGTGGGTGAGCGCGGGCGGGCGCTCCTGCTGGATGGTCACGGCGGTGAAGGTACACGGCAGGACCGCCAAGATCGAGGCTTGTCGCCGCACGATCCTGCTACGGCCGCGCGCCGGCGGCCCGGTGCGGGGCGCGCAGCGGCTGTACCGGCGCGCCCTGGACGGCAGGCGCCGCACCTGCGGCGCCGAGCACCCGGAGGTGGCGCTGACCCTCGACAACCTGGCGGCTCTGGCCGCCTTCCTCGCCGAACGGTGAAGCACGCCCTCGGGCACGCCGGCGGACAGCGCGTTCGACCTGACCTACGCGACGGCATCACCGCACGAGTGACCGGAAAAGATCCGCCGCGGCGGTGAGAGGTCGCCGCGGCATCCGACACGACCACTGTGCAGGCGGCGACCGACCCGGGTGGCCGCCGACGACAGGAGGTCACGTGGACACCATCGCATCGAACCGCCCGCGCCCCGGCGGCACTCCCGGCGCACCGTGCTGCGCGGGCTGGCGGCCGCGACGACGGGCAGGGCTGGCCCGACCGCTCGACCCGGGACCGCTGGATGTCCTTCGCCGCGGCGGGGCTGCCGACCGTGCTCGCGGAGAACGTGCTCAGCGTGCGGCTCACGTACCGGCCGAACACCGTGTGGTCGGTCGACAACTGGAGCATGACCGGCCTGTCCGTGTTCTACCCGAAGGGCGACGGCTTCGGCGACCCGGTGTTCGTGCCGGGCGCCGACGGCCTCGGCAGCTTCCAGTACCAGATGGCCTTCTCCCACCGCGAGCCGTGACCGGCGCCGGGCCGGGCCCCCACCAGCGGGGCCCGGCCCGGTGCGCGCTACTTCCTGACGACGGGCTTGCCGTCGGGGCGCACGACGCTCCAGTTGCCGCCGACGCCCTCGCCCTTCGTGTCGGCGGGCGACTCGTCCTGCTTGAACAGGTACAGCGGCCAGCCGTCCAGCGTGACCTGGGTGAAGCCGTCGGCGCGCCGGACCGAGCCGACCAGGGCCGGGTCGACGCCGGCGAGCTTGACCGGGGTGCCGTCGGTGAGCAGCGGCGGCCAGATGACGAGGCAGTCGCCGGCACAGTTCACCTTCGGCGGCCTGTTCTCGTCGGCCTCGAAGCGGTACACGACGCGGTCCTTGAACCGCACGACGGCGGCGTCGGCGCCGGCCACCTTCGCGGTGCCGGCGGTCAGGGCGATCGGCTCCGCCCTCGGCGTGGGGACCGCGACGGCGGCGCCGTCGGCGAGGTCCGCGCCGGCGGCCTGGGCCGTCGCCGGAGCCGTGGACGGGCTCGCGGCGGGCGTGCCGCCGGACCCGCACGCGGTCAGGCCGCCCAGCGCGACGACGAGCACGGCAGCGGCGGAAAGGGCTTTCACAACGGTTCTCCTCATCGGACATCGGCAGCGGTGCGTCGCCGGTACACACGCGGCCGCCCGCGGACCGGTTTGCCGCACGGCGGTCGGCTACGCGACAAGGCGGCAGGCACCACTCCCGAAGTCGTGCCAGCACCACGATCCGCGCGCCGGACGCTGAACCGGGCGCCGGCCCCGCCTCGTATCTGGTGGCGAACGTCCACCGACATCCGACCACCAGAAAGCGAGCACTGATATGCGCACCATCACGCTGCGCCGGACCACCACCCTGCTGGGCGGCGCCGCCCTGGCGACCGGGCTGCTGGCCGGGTTCGCCGCCGGGCCGGCGTCCGCCGAGGACGTCCTGCCGCCGGTCAAGAGCCAGGTCATCGTCCCGGCCGGGACCGCGAACGTCCTGCAGCCCGCCGGGAACACGGCGGGCGCCCGGATCGTGTCGAAGCCGCGCGTCGGCTAGGCCGGGCAGACCCCGGACTCGCAGGTGTGGACGAAGCTGTTCCCGAAGGTCATCGGCGCCGACGGAAAGGTGGTGAAGGGGGCGACCTCCTACGCCTTCCAGCCGAGCCTGCAGCCGGGCAGCCGGCCGCTGTGCATCGACGTCACCGGCGACTCGCAGCAGGCGGGCGCGGCCCTGGAGCTGCGGCCGTGCGACGGCACCCCGAGCCAGGCGTTCGTGTTCCTCACCAACGACGTGCAGACGTTCGTGCGCAACGCCGGCAGCGGCCTGCAGATGACCGTCGAGGCCGACGGCACCGTCGTGCAGCGCGGCTTCTTCAAGCGGGTGCCGAACGAGACCCCGGAGCAGAGCCGGGAGCGCAACCGGCTGACCAACACCCAGCTGTTCCGGGTCGGCCCGCGCGAGTTCGGCGTGGGTGGCGCCTGACCTGCCCCGCGACGGCCCGGTCCGCGTCCTGCGGGCCGGGCCGCCGCCGCGACCTGGGGCGCGGTCCGATCGTTGAGCCCGCGGACCCAGGCGAAGGAGGCGGTCGATGGAGCGCATCGAACGGCAGCACGTCCAGCTGTACCGCTACTGCGTCACCCTCGCGTGCGGCGACGAGGCCGTGGCGCGGGCCGCCACCCTCGAGGCGGTGGCCGCGGCGCCCGGCGACCCGCCGGCGATGTTCGCGCTCGCCCGGGCCGCGGTGAGGGCCGCGCTGCGGCAGCGACCGGCGCCGGCGCCGGACGGTCCCGCGGCTGCCCTGTACGCGGCCCGGCCGGCCCTGGAGGAGCAGCACTGGAGCCTGCTGGCGCTGGTGCTGCCCGAGTACGCGGACCGGCCCCGGCACCGGCAGGTCGACCTCACCACGGTCGCCGCGGCCCTGGGCAGGAAGGCCGACGTCACCCGCAAGGCGGTCGACCGGTTGGTGGAACCCGGCGGCCACCTCGACCTCGCCATGTTCACCGCCGACGCCTTCGCCGGCGGGTCCGGCTGCCCGCGGTTGGCGGCCGTCGTCGGGGACGCGAAGCGGCTGCGGCCCGCGCTGCGCAAGGCGGTGGCGGCGCACCTGCCGGACTGCGCGGCGTGCACGGCGGCCCGGGACGGCCGGCCGGCGGTGCCCGCGGTGCTGGGCGCGGTCCCGCTGCCCGAGGTGCCGGACGACATCGCCGCCCTCGACCCGGTCGGGGAACCCGCCGCGCCGCGCGACGCCGCCGTGGCGGACGACCCCGTCGCGTCGGATGCCGCTGCCGAGGCCGGGTGCACCCTGGCGGGCCCGGGCGACGACGCGGACGTCACCGCCGAGCTGCCGCCTGTCGTCGTGGCGGAGCCGGACCGTCCACTTGCGACGGTGTACCACCCGGCGCCGGCCGTGGTCAGCGGGCGGCTGCCCTTGCTGCGGCGGCCGCCGGTGCTGCTGGGCGTCGTCGTGGTGCTCCTCGTCCTCGCCGCCGGGGCCGGGCTCCTCGGGGTGCGCGGCGGGCCGCCGAAGGAGGTGGCGGGCGCCGCCGTGGTCCCGTCGTCGACCGTCCCGCCGCGGGCCGCGCCGGCGATCGTGGTGTCCGCGCCGGCCGTCGCGGTGTCAGTGTCGGGGTCGGCGGGCGGTGGGCGTACCGCCGCCGTGGCGGCATCCCCGAAGGCGCCGGGCGCCCCGTCGCCCGCGGCGGCGTCGACCGGGGCGCCTCCGCCGGCCGGTGACCGGTTGCGGGAGGTGCTGCCGCTGCTGGTGCGGGCGCCGGGGTGCCCGGGGCAGACGTTCGGCGGGGCGTGCTACTCGGTGCAGCCGTTCACGCTGCCGCTGTCGGTGGCGGTCCCGGCCGGGTTCGACGAGGCGCGGCTCGCCGACGCGCTGCAGTGGACGGTGCGGGCGCAGACGCTGCTCGGCCCGGTCGAGTTCCGCGGGCGGGGCAACAACGCGCGGGTCACCGTCACCGACGGCGGGCAGGCCACCCCGCCGACCGTCTGGACCATGCAGGCGGCCCTGACCGTCGGCGGGGATACCCACCTGAGCAACGAGGTGACGCTGCGGGTGTACGCGACCACCGGCTGACCGTCAGCCGATCCGCACGACCCGCGCCCAGGCCGGCGGCTCCTCCGGGTCGTCCTCCGTCCACGTGCGGCGGCGGGGGAAGAGGCCGACGACCGTCCGGCACGGCGGGCGCGAGGCGGGCCACGGCGTCTGCCCGTCGGTCAGGACCACCACGACGTCGGGGCTGGGTGTCGCCCGCAGCGCCGCGGCGAACCCGCTGCGCAGGTCCGTGCCGCCACCGCCGATCAGCTCGATGCCCTCGGCCCGGCACAGCGGGTACGCCACCCCGGCCGCCGCGTCGCACGACAGCACCCGCACCAGGTCGCGGCGGCCGCCGACGGCCCGGCCGATCGCGGCGACCTCGAGCAGCGCGCTGCCCAGCTCCGCGTCGCTCACCGACCCCGACGTGTCGATGACGACGGTGACCCGCGGCGGGTTGCGGCGCAGGCTCGGCAGCACCACGCCGGGCAGGCCCGCGGAGCGCCGCGACGGCCGGCCGTACGTGTAGTCGTCGCCTCCGGCGGCGCCGGCCGCCGCGGCGCGGACCGCGGCGCCGAGCAGCTCCCGCCACGGCTGCGGCGGGTGGAACGCGTCCTTCGCCCAGCGCCGCCACGCCTGCGGCACGTCGCCGGGGGCGCCGTTGATGCCCTGCGCGACCCGGAACCGCACCGCGTCGAGCTCCTCGCGGCTCAGCCCGTGCGCGCCGTCGGGGCCGAGGTCCCACTCGCGTTCGTGGCCGTCGGCGCCGCTGCCGCAGTCGAGCCAGACCATGCCGGAGGTGCACGGCCCGAGCCGGAACTGCCGCAGGTACTCCTCCATCAGCAGCCCTTCGTCGAGCCCGAGGTCGGCGGCCGAGACGGCGCCCTCGGGGCGGGCCAGGCCGTCGCCGTAGACGTCGTCGTTGATCTCGAAGTCGGCGGCGATGTTCATCCGCAGCCGCTCGCCCGGGCCGGTCAGGTCGCGATCCAGGGCCACCCGGTCGCCGCGGCCGTGGTGGTCGCGCAGCAGGTGCGACACCTCGTGGACCCACACGCCGGCGAGCTCCTCGACCGGGGTCCGGGCCACGAACGCGGGCGCGGCGTAGCAGCGCCACTGCCGGTCCACGGCCATCGTCGGTACCCGCCGCGACGCCACGACGTGCAGGGCGAACAGGGCGGTCGCCAGGTACGGCCGGGCGCGGGCCGCGTGCAGGCGCGCCGCGTACAGCTTGTCGAGGTCGAGCCCCGGCGCATCGACGGCCGGGTCCGCGGACCCGGCGGCCGGCGTCGGCCCCGCCGCCGGCCGCCGAGCCGGCGTGGGGCTCGTCGCCGGTCGCGGAACCGGTGTGGTGGGTGCCGCCGCCATCAGCCGGTCACCGCCGCGGCGACCCGGGCGCCGGCCCGGTCGGCGCGCTGCGACAGGGCGACGGCGCCGGCGAGGCGTTCGATGAGGTCCGGCACGTCCCAGTCGACGCGGCGCAGCGCGGCGAGCGTGGACGCCGGCACGACCACGAGGTCCGGGGCGCCGGTGTCCAGGGCGCGGGCCAGGACCGCCCACGCGGCGTCCCAGCGGGCCTTCTCCGGCCGGCTCCGGACCGCCTCGACAACCCCGTCGAGGACGGCCTGCCGCAGGTCGCCGCGCTCCGGCAGGGTGGCCGCAGCCGGGTCCGCCAGGAGCGTCTCGGGATCCGGCAGGTCCATCCGGTCCAGGCTCGCCAGCAGCTCCAGCCCCGGGCCGTCGCCGACGGTGCCGCGCACCAGCATGGACAGCACGTCGCGGGACGTCCCAGCGGCGGTGGCGAAGGCGACCAGCCGCAGCGTCATGTCCCAGCTGCGCGGCGACGGCCATGGGCCGCCCCGGCGGGCGTCGCTGCCCGGCAGCTGGTGCACCAGCCGGGGCCGGGCGGCGAGCAGCCCGCAGACGGCCCGCCGGGCGTACGCGACGGCCGGGGCCAGCGCCGCGGGGTCCAGCCGGGGCAGCGTCGCGCGCGGCCACGTCCCGCCGAGTCCCCGCACGACGACGTCATGGTCGTGCGCCCACTGCAGGTGCACGAACCGGTTGGCGAGGGGCGCGCTGAGCTCCCAGCCGTCCGCGGCCGAGGAGCGGGGGTTCGCGGCCGCCACGATCCGCACCCCGGGCGGCAGCCGCAGCGCGCCGACGCGGCGCTCCAGGACCAGCCGCAGCAGCGCGGCCTGGACCGCCGGCGGCGCGGTGGACAGCTCGTCGAGGAACAGCAGGCCACGGCCGGCGCGCACGAGGCGCACGGCCCAGTCCGGCGGGGCCATCGGCACACCCTGCGCGGCGGGGTCGTCGCCGACGACGGGCAGGCCGGAGAAGTCGGACGGCTCGTGGACGCTGGCGATGACGGTGGTCAGCGGCAGGTCGAGCGCCTCGGCGAGCTGGGCCAGGGCGGCGGTCTTGCCGATGCCGGGCTCGCCCCACAGCAGGACGGGCAGGTCGGCGGCGACGGCGAGGGTCAGCGCCTCCAGCTGCGGATCGGCGCGGGGTTCGGTGCCGGTGTCGTGCAGCAGGGCGAGCAGGTCGGCGGCGACGGCGAGCTGGTCGGCGGACGGGTCGGTCATGGGCATGATGCATCACCTTGTCGTGTCCGGTGGAGCCTGTACGAGGTCAGGGAAGGTCAGCGCGGGGAGGCGTGCCGCGGGTGCGACCGGGTGGCCCGGCTGGTGCGGTGCGCGGGGCCGCGGCCGCCGGCCAGCCCGGCGCGGAAGAGGCCGTGCTCGACCAGGCGCTGCGCCGCGGTCTCCAGCTCCTCGCGCAGCGCGCCGTGCCGCAGCAGGGCGTCGGGCCCGAGCAGCCGTTCGACGACGGCGAGCGCCCCGGCGGCGTCGCCGTGGTCGAGCCGCGCCCGCACGTCGGTGAGGCACTCCGGCCGGCGGTGCGCCTCGTCGATCGCCCGCAGGCACGGCAGCGGGGTGCCGCCGAGCGCCACGAGGAGCTCCTCGCGGCGGATCTCGGCCGGGTCGTGGTCGAACGCGACGAGCACGCCACCGGCGAGCCCGATGCGGTGCCGCTGCCCGCGGCACTCGACGGTGCGTGGCGCCCCGGGGTCGTCCGGCGGCGCCGGCGGCGGTGGCCGGTCCGGCACGAGCGCGGCGGCGACCAGCGGGTGCAGCCGGCCGGCGTCGAGCAGCCCGGCGCGCAGCAGCTCCACGTCCGGCGGCACCCAGGTCGCGGCGTCCGGCAGGACCGGACCGCGACCGCCCCGGCCGTGGGCCGCGGTGATGCCGCCGTCGCCGGCGTCGACGACCAGCCGGCGCCGGGCGCCGACCCGCACGGTCACGGTGCCGCCGGGGTGCCCGTCGGTGCGCAGCACGATCGCGGCCTCCGCGGCCCACCGGTCCACCGCGCACCCGAGCACCGACAGCGCGGCCGTGCCGTCGGCCCGGCCCGGCGGCGGGAGCCCGCCGGGCGGCCCGGCCGGCCACGGTCCCGGTGGTGCGCCGGAGCGGGCCGGCAGCTCACCGGTCCGGCGCGCGTCCCAGAGGTGCCGGTGCAGGTCGAGGCGGAACCGCCGGTCGGGATGTGGATGCGGATGCGGTACGCCGCACCGCGCGCCGTCCCACACCGCCAGGCTGATCCGCTGGCCCGCGTCCGCCCACGCCGGCGGGGTGCGGGCGACGAGGTGGACCGGGCCGTCGTACCGGGCGAGGGACACGGTCAGGCCGGGGCGCAACAACCCGTCCGGAGCGATGCGCGGCATGTGCCACCGCAGCAGGTCCGGCGCCAGGTGCCGCAGGTCGGCCCGGATCCGGGCGGCGAGCTCGGTGCCGCCGGCGCGGGCCACGGCCCGCAGGTCGAGATCGACGTCGACGCGCGCGGCCGCGCAGGCGCCGGCCCAGTCACCGGCATGCCGGCGAGCGGTCGCCGACTCGATCATGGAGGGCGGCACGGCGAACTCGCGCACGCGCAGCCAGAAGGAACGGCGGGTGTCCCCAGTCGCGTCGGGTGTGTGCATCAGCACTCACCTTTTGCGGACGGGACCCCCAATCTGCACCACGAGGTAGTCATCGCCGGCAGCATACAACGTCGCGTCGACCCTCGCGGGGCGGCGAGCCGACCGCCGCCCCGGTGCGCGACCCCGGCGAGCCGCGCCGGTGGGCGCGGCGGGCCGGGGGTCAGCCGAACAGCAGGGCACCGGCGATGTCGGTGGCCACGTGGAAACCGACGTCGCCGGCGATGCGGTGGCGCTGCTGGGCGTGCTCCCAGTCGATGACGGCGAACGTCGGGTCGGCCGGGTCGACGCGGACGGGCAGGACCGCGCCGGGCCGCACGATCCGGGTGAGGACCGGCGGGACGACCTGGCGCACCGTGGCGGTCACGGTGCCGTGGCCCGCGGCCGGGACGGCGAGGAGGATCTTGGCGACGGGGCGGTCGTTGTCGGGGTCGGTGACCCGGTGCGCGGCGACGACCGTGGCGAGGCACGGGGTGCCGGTGCGCAGGACGCGCCGCTGGCGGGCGAGGCGGCGGGCGCCGACGACGAACAGTGGCACGCCGACGGCGAACAGCACGACGGTGACCGCGGCGACCGCTGCGGCGGCGATCAGGTCGTCGCTGGTGGGGGAGGCGGGCAGGGTGGCGAACAGCAGCGCGGTGACGCCCACCATGACGGCGGCGACGGCGGTAAGGATGCAACCGACGAGCCGGGCTTGGCCGGCACCGGAGTTCAGGCTTGACATGGGTGCAAGCTTGCCGGCGGCGGGCGGCCGCGGTCAGTCGTGGCAGGACCAGGCGGGTTGTGGTGCAGACACCACAACGCCCAGGTCAGGGGCCTGCTGCCGCAATCCCGACAGTGCTGTGCCGGGTGGCGGTCGCCTCCATCGCCCAGAGGACCGCGGCGGCGTCGTCGGGGGCGAGGAAGTGGCTGTCGACGTACAGGGTCAGCTCGAGGACCTCGTCGGTGCCGTCCGCGCTGAGGAAGAACGCCGACTGCGGGTCGTCGTGCGCGCTGACCCAGGTGAACTCGGCGCCCGGGCCGGCGGGCGCCGCGACCGGGCGCAGCGTGCCGCCGAAGCGCCGGTCGTTGAAGGCGACGTCCAGGTCGATGCCCGGGCCCCGCTCGGCGGCGACGGCGGCGACCCGGGCCTCCAGCTCCCGCCGGTCGTAGTACGCGTGCTTGTACGCGGCCATCGCCGCGCCCCGGGCCCGCCGCACCACCTCGCCGAAGTCGCCGGTGGTGTCCAGGACGCACAGCCCGTTCTGCGACACGGGGCAGACGCTGCCGTCCAGCTCTGCGCGGAAGCGGTTGCTCGCCATCAGCCGCAGCGGCAGCACGAGCACGCCGGTCACCGACGCGAACGCCGTGGCGAACACGGCGAGGAGCACCGCGGCGGTGTCGGTGCCGTGCTGGCGGGCGGCGGCCACGAGCGCCGCCGGCAGGGCGGTGGAGCGCAGGACGCCGTGGTGGTAGCGGGGGCTGCGCACGTCCCGCGACGGCGGCACGACCGGCACCGGGATCCGGCGCAGCCGGGTCTCCCAGTGCCGCAGCGCGGCCGCGTGGTGCCGCCGCGCCGCCGGCTGCGCCTGCTGCCGGGCCTGCTCGAGCGGGGCGATGCCGCGCACCGGCGCGGTGGTGCGGGCGGCGGTCTCCGCCATCATGACGACCGCCCCGGCGCCGTCGAAGACCAGGTGCGACATGACGAGCACCGCGTGGGTGCACCGGTCACCGTCGACGACGGCGGCCATCCGGACCGGCCACTCGTGCGCGTAGTCGAAGGGGACCGTCCGGTAGCGCCGCGCGACGTCCTCGGCGACCGCGGCGGCGTCCCGGCCCGCCGCCTCGACGACGTCCAGGCCGATCGTGCCGCGGTCGTGCACGACCTGCCGGGGGACGTCCTCGCCGTCGACGGGCACGAACCGGGTGCGCATCGACTGGTAGCGGCCCATGAGATACGCGAGCTCGCCGGCGACGTCCTCGACGGTGGCGCCCGCCGGCAGGGCCCGCGCGCCGCCCATCGCGAACGTGCGGCCCAGCCGGCGCATCTTGAGCCACACGTCGAGCTGCCCCCACGACAGCTCGCCGGTCCCGGCCCCCTCGCCGGCGAACGACACGGTGCGGCGGACCACCAGCTCATCCATGGCCGTCACTCTAAGGGAGTTCGGGCGCCGCGGAGCCCGCCGGCAGTTGCAGGTTGTGTGCAGTCCGCGGGGGCGGCTACTTGACGGCCACGCCGCCCCAGAACGCGTCGGGCACCCGCTCCGGATCGCCGTCCGGGCGCCACCGCGCGACCGGCACGATCCCGTCGCCGGTGAGGGTCCAGCGCCCCAGCAGCCGCGCGAAGCGCTCGGGCGCGCGCATGTGGAAGGCCGGTCCCATCATCGCCAGGGCCTGCGGGTACGCCTCCAGCTCGGTGGCGTCGAAGTCGAACGCCAGCCGGCTGCCGGGCGGGACCGCGTCGTACATGGCGTCCAGGGCGCGGGCCAGCGTGGCGTCGTCGAGGAATGCGGCCAGGCCCAGGAACACCAGGCCGGCCGGGGCGCCGTCGAGCACCTCCGCGCGGGCGGCGGGGTCGATGGCGGCCAGGTCGGTGGCGTCGCCGCGCACGTAGCCGACGCCGTCCATCCCGGCCACGATCGCCGCGCCGGCCGCGACGATCAGCGGGTCGATGTCGGTGTACAGCACCCGTGCGCCGGGCGCCTGCTCGTGCACGTTGCCGCGGGTCGGGATGCCGGCGCCGAACACCAGGAAGCGGTCGATGCCCTCGGCGGCGAGGTGCCGCACCGCCCGCCCGGAGAACGCCCGCAGCGAGCGGAAGATGTCGGCGCACGGCCCGTACGCCGACTCGAACGCCCGCGCCGCGGCGACGTCGACCGGATGGTGGTCGCTGCCGCCGAGCCAGTAGTCGATCATCCGTGCGGTGCTGGGTGTCTCCGGCTCCGTCATGCCTCCAGCATGCCCTGCGCCCGGCCGTCCGGGCGACACGGTGACGCCGGAGCGGCTCACTTCGGCAGGCGGATGACGAGCTCGACCCGGCGGTTGAACGCCCGGCCGGCGACGCTGGCGGAGCCGTCGGTGTTCCGCTCCTCCACCAGCGGCCGGCTGCTGCCGAGCCCGACCGCGGTGACGGCGGTGGCGGCGACGCCGTGCCCGGTCAGGTACGCCCGGACGGTCTCGGCGCGCCGCTGCGACAGCGCCTGGTTGCCCGACGCCGAGCCGGTCGCGTCGGTGTGGCCGCGGACCTGGATGGCGCCGTTCGGGTACAGCTTGTTGATGACCTTGATGGTGTTGTCGAGGGTGTCGGTGCTGCCGATCTCGGCGCTGCCGGTCGCGAAGAGGGCGTCGCTGTTGAACGTGACGATGTAGACGTGGCCGCCGTCGGGGTCGCGGGCCTCCAGCACGGAGCCGGAGACGCCGGTCAGGTCGACGTCGGGGCCGGGCAGCCGGTACAGGGAGTCCTTCACCAGCCGGGTGTCGTTCTCGGGGTCGTGCGCGTTGGAGATCTGGCACGGGATGCGCAGCACGAGCCCGGCGCCGAAGTCCTGCGTCGAGCAGGTCGGGTCCTTCTGCCCGTCGCCGTCGTAGTCGTCCAGGCCCGGCTGGGCGCCCGGCGGCAGCGACGCGGGCGGCTCCTCGGCCGGCGCGCCGGTGCTGGCCTCCGCGGTCGGGGCGGCGCCCGCGGAGGCCGGGGCCGCGGACGGCTCGTCACCGCCGCAGCCGGTGAGCAGCAGCGCCCCGACGATCATGACCGGCAGCCAGGCGCCGGGGTGACTCCGCACACGTCTCATGGCGGGGAGCGTAGGGTCGCGCCCCCGCGGCCGCCCGTGACAGGCGGGTAGCCGACAGCCGGCTGGCCCGGTCCGGCCGCCCGGCGGCCGGGTGGCTCGGCATGGCGCCGGCCGCCGGGCGGCTCAGTCCGGCGCCGGCAGGCAACCGCCGTCGGCGATGGCGCCGCCCGCGTCGACCGTGGTGCCGGCCGGGCCGTGCTGGCCGAACACGTACCCGAACCCGGAGTTGCCGCAGAACAGCAGGCCGCTGCCGTCGCCGGTGTCCAGCCGGCCGGCCCGGCGGCTCTCCACCTCGGCGAGGCCGGCGTCGGTCAGCACCCGCTCGATCGCGGGCCCGTCGAAACGGCCCTCCGCGCGCAGCCGGTCCAGGCCGGCCCGGACCTCCGCCACGCACGGCTGGACGGCCGCCATCGCCTGCGGCGGCAGCACCCCGCGCTGGCGGAACGCGCGGTTCGCCTGGTTGTCGCGCTGGAACTGGTCCTCGGACCCGGGCGTGCCGGCGGTCGCCGTGCCGGGGGTGCCCGGGGCGCCGGTGGCGGGTGCCGGCGAGGCGTCCGGGTCGGCGCAGGCGGCCACGGACCGGCTCGGTGCCGGCCGCGGTGAGCCGGGCGTGGCGTCGCTCGCGGCGTCGACCCGGCCCGGCCGCGCGCAGCCGGCCGTGGTGAGCAGGACGATCAGCGTCAATGGTACGAGTCCCCGTCGCATGGGCAGGACTCTACGGTCCGCGGGCGTGCCGGCGGGGCCCGGCGCACCCCACGCCGGGCCCCGCCGGGTCACCGTCAGCCGGTCGGGACCACCCACTGCTGGCTGGCGACGCCGGCCGCCTCCCAGATGTGGATCTGGGTGCCGTCGGCGGAGGAGCCGCCGAGGGCGTCCAGGACCTTGCCGGACTGCGGGTTCAGGACCGTGCCGTTCGCCTGCGGCATCCACACCTGCGAGCCGGTGCCGTTGCAGGTCCACAGCTGCACCTTGGTGCCGTTGGCGGTGCCGGCGTTGTCCACGTCGAGGCACTTGCCGAGCGCCTGGTACGTGTTGCCGGTCCTGGTCCAGCGCTGGGCGCCGGTGCCGTTGCAGGTCCACAGCTGGATCTTCGTGCCGTCGGCGGTGCCGGCGTTGTCGACGTCCAGGCACTTGCCGCCGATGCCGGTGATCGGGCCGGACGTCGCGCCGGTCTGCGAGTACACCTCCAGCTCGTAGACGCGGGCGTACGGGGTGTCGGTCGTCGCGAACCGCACGTACCGCGCGCTCACCGCGGGGAAGTTGTGCGTGGTGATGTTCGCGGTGTTGCCCGTGACCGTCGCCCGGGTCGTCCACGTGGTGCCGTCGGTGCTGGTCTGCAGCGTGAAGTTGCTCGTGTTCGCCACGTTCTCCCGGCCGGCGCCGGCGTGCCGGACCACGATCTGGCCGACGGACCTGGCCGAGCCGAGGTCGACCTGCAGCCACTTGTTGGCGCTGTTGGAGCACCACTTGTCGGCGGTACCGCCGGAGACGGTGCCGTTGACGGCCTTCGCCGGGCTCTCCGCGGCGATGCACGAGCTGTCGGCGGTGGCCGTCGCGTTCAGTGCCAGGTTGGCCACGGTGGCCCCGCCCGGGATGGAGTTGAGCGTGTACCACGCCTCGGTGCTCCACAGCGTCTGCCCGCCGGCCGAGCTGAACGGCCGCGGCGAGCGCACGTACACGACCCGGCCCGGCTTGCGGCCGGAGACGCTCAGCGAGACCTTCTTGCCGTCGGAGGACAGCGTGGCACCGGTGACCGTCAGGGTCTCCTCGTCGATCTTCGGCCCGCCGTAGGCGGACGTCGGCTCGTACCGCCACTGCTTGAACGTGTACCTGGAGGCCAGGTCCGTCGCGGTCGCCGCGGACAGCGGAGACGTGTACTCCATCTCGAAGCCCGCCGAGGTGGCACGCATCGCCAGGATGTCGAACGTGGCCGTGCCGTTCGGGGTCAGCTTCTGCAGGCCGTAGGTGAGCTTGCCGGCCTGCCCCCAGTTGCCGCCGGCGCCGAGCCCGCCGAGGTAGATCGCGCCGTCGGGGCCGATGTTCACCTCGGCGATGCCGGCCTCCAGGCCCTGGGTCATCCGGAACAGCGCGCCCTGGTACTCGCCGTTGACCTTCTCCAGGTACGCCCGCTGCAGGCCGCCGTAGGTGACGTCGCCGATGAGCAGCTGACCCGCGTAGACGCCGGTCGGCATGACGATCGGCGTGCTCGGGGAGTTCGCGATCTCGTTCTGCGGCATGTACAGCACGGGCGGCGTGACGGCGTTGTAGTCGAACGGCCCGGCCGGCGTGTTGTAGTGGTTGAAGAAGCGGCCCGGCTTGATCTGCACGAGCTTCGAGGCGGGCAGCCAGCCGCCCTGGTTGTCGGTGACGAACAGGCCGTTCTCCGGACCCCAGCCGATGCCGTGCGGGGTGCGCAGGCCGCCGGCGACGTACTCCACGGCGCCGGTGGTCGCGTTCACCTTGATGGAGGTGCCGCGGTTCGCCACGGGCTGCGGGACGGTGCTCGCGCCGCCGTAGTCGATCGGGACCGACAGGCTCAGGTAGAAGTAGCCGTCGCGGTACAGCAGGCCGAACGCGAACTCGTGGAACGCGCCGCTGAACGGCCAGGTGGCGACGGTCTGGTACTGGTCGGCCACCTCGTCGCCGGTGGTGTCGACGAGCCGGGTCAGGCGGCCCTTCTCGCTGACGTAGACGACACCGTTGACGACCTTGAGGCCCATCGGCTCCTTGAGGTTGCTGCCGATCCGCTTGGTCGTGACGTTGCCGGGCGACGTGGCGCCGCCGGTGTTGCCGAGGATCCACACCTCACCGGCCTGCGACGTGCCGGACTGGTCGTTGCCGCCCCAGGTGCAGATGACCAGGCGCCCGTCGGCCAGCCAGTCCATCCCGGTGACCTTCGGCTGGAACGAGCTGTCGGGGCGCAGGTTGGTCAGCGTGAACCCGGGGTGCACCGAGGTCAGCGGCAGGCCGTCGCCGGGGGAGTCGCCCGCGCCCTCGCACTCCTTGCGCCCGGGCGCGGTGACCCGCACGACCCCGGCGTCGGTGCTGAGCGCCGAGTTGGGCACGACCACGAACGCCGACGAGCCGGGCGTCTTCCACTCCAGGGTGATCTGCTGCCCGCCGTCGCGTTCGAAGTGGTCGATGCGCAGCGCGTGGTACCCGGTGGTGAGGGTGACGGTGCCCTCCTTCGGCGGCGTCGCGCCGTGCAGCCCGTCGTGGTTGATGACGGTGCTGCCGTCGATCGCCAGCCGCGAGCCGTCGTCGCTGCTCAGCCGGAACGTGTAGCTGCCGGCGGTGCTGATGTTGAGGTTGCCGGTGACCTGTGAGACGAAGAGGTTGTCGAAGCCGAAGTCGGCCGGGGTGGTCCAGTTGATCGTCGGCATCAGCTTGTCGACGTTCGGGGTCTGGCCGGCCTTGAGGGTGCAGATCGTGCTGAGCGGGGTCTGCACGTCGTAGACGCGCAGGGTCACGCCCGGCTCCTGGGCGGGGATCGCGCTCGCGGGCACGGCCCACAACCCGATGGCGGCAACGGTCGCGGCGGCGGCGGCGAGGGAGAACCAGCGCAGAGGCCTGATGCCCATGCTTCCTCCTGAGGGATGGGTAACGTCCCCGGATGGCGGTCAGGGGACGCCGAGCTCAGGCGGGTCCATCGACGCCGACGACTGGACCGCCCGCGGGAAGGTTAAGGCAGTTTTGATCGACATGTCTACACCTTTCGAAGTCCTCAGCGAAAGTTTGCAAAACCCAAGCAGAAGCGGTCCGACTGCGACCGTTTTGCGCCTGAAGGCAGCGTTAGCTGGCGAAAGGCCAGGAAACCGTAGGCGGGTGAGAGCACTTCACGATCCGGAGGTCGCGTCATGCCCGCTGTACGTCTTCGCCGCCCCGTCCTGTCCGTGTCGGTCGCCGCCCTGCTGGCCGCATCCGCCGCATCCGCCGCACCGGCCGCACCGGCATCCGCCGACCCGGTGGTGTCCGACCAGGACCGGGCGTTCATCACGGCGGCCGGGCACGGCAACGCGTTCGAGATCGCCGCCGGCCGGCACGCCGCGGCGGAGGCGGCCGACACCGCGATCCAGGACATCGGCGAGCGGATGGTCGCCGACCACACCGCCGCCGGCCGCTCGCTCGGCCCGCTCGCCGCCGCCCTGGGCGTGCCGCTGCCCGACGCGCCCGACACGGGGCAGCGGGCGGCCCTCGCCGTGCTCACGTCCCTGACCGGGACGGCCCTGGACTGCGTGTACACGCCGGTGGAGTACTTCGACCACGTCGCGACCATCGGGGCGTTCGAGCGGGAGGCCCAGCGCGGCGCGAACCCGCAGCTGCGCACGCTCGCCAGCACCCTGCTGCCCACGCTGCGCGAGCACCGGGAGATGATCGCCGACGCCCTCACCGGCCTGGACTGCGCCGACGTGACCGGCCAGGCGGTGCCGACCCCGACGGATCCGACCCCCACGGATCCGGTCCCGACCCCCACGGACCCGTCGCCGACGAACCCGATGCCGACGAACCCGATGCCGACGAACCCGATGCCGACGAACCCGATGCCGACAAACCCGATGCCGACGAACCCGACCGTGCCGGCGCCCACCGTACCGGTCGTGATCACGCCGACGCTGCCCACCCTGCCGACGGTCCCGATCGTGCCGGACGTGCCGACCCCGGGCGTGCCGGCCGCGCGCTGACGACCTGACCGCGCCCGCCGGCGACACCGTGCACGTCATCCGCCGAAGGGGAGGCGCGCGCCGGCGCCGGCGCTAGAGTCGGTGCGGTGGCGACGCTGGTGTCGGTGAACGTGGGCCTGCCCAAGGACGTCGCGTGGCAGGGCCGGACCGTGCACACCGGCGTGTGGAAGGCGCCCGTCGACGGGCCGGTCATGCTGCGCCGGACCAACCTCGACGGCGACGGGCAGGGCGACCTCGCCGGCCACGGCGGCGAGCAGCGGGCGGTGCTGGTGTACCAGCTGGACTCGTACCGGCACTGGCGCGACGTGCTGGACCGCGACGACCTGGCACCCGGCGCGTTCGGGGAGAACTTCACCGTCGACGGGCTGCCCGACGACGAGGTGTGCGTCGGTGACCGGTTCCGCGTCGGGGGTGCGCTGGTCGAGGTGACCCAGCCGCGGGTCACCTGCTACCGGGTCGGCATGCGGCTCGGCGAGCCGCGCCTGCCGGCGCTGCTGGTCGCGCACCACCGTCCCGGCTTCTACCTGCGGGTCCTGCGGGAGGGTGCGGTCCGGGCCGGCGACGAGCTGGTCAAGGTCGCCGACGGGCCGGAGCACGTGACCGTCGCCGAGATCGACGCGCTGCTGTACCTGCCGGGGCACGACCGGGCCGCCGTCGCGCGGGCGCTGCGGGTCGACGCGCTCAGCCCCGGCTGGAAGGGGTCGCTGCGGGCGCTGCTGGAGGAGCCCGAGGGCCGGCCCGGCAACCCGGGGCTCGGCCCGGTCGCGCCGCCGCCGGCGTGGGCCGGGTTCCGCCCGCTCGTGGTGACCGGCGTGCACCAGGAGACCGCCGACGTCACGTCGCTGCGGCTCGCCGCGCCCGACGGGGCGCCGCTGCCGCCGCCGGTCGCCGGCCAGTTCCTCACCGTGCGGCTCGCCGCGGGGCTGGTGCGCAGCTACTCGCTGTCCGGGCCGCCCGGCGGTGCGTCGTACCGCATCAGCGTCAAGCTCGAACCGGGCGGCGCGGGCGGCACGTTCCTGCGCGAGCACGTGCGGGCCGGCACGACCCTGGACACCGCCGCGCCCCGCGGCGCCTTCACCCTCGACCGGTCCGACCGGCCCGTGCTGCTCGTCTCCGCCGGCATCGGCGCCACCCCGCTGCTGGCGATGCTGCACGACCTCGCCGGGCACGGGTCCGGGCGGGCGGTCTGGTGGCTGCACGGCGCCCGCGACGGTGCCGGCCACGCGTTCGCCGGCGAGGTCCGCGCTCTGCTCACGCGGCTGCCGTCGGCGCGGGAGGTGGTCTGCTACAGCCGCCCCCGCCCGCAGGACCGCCCCGGCGTCGACTACACCCGCGCCGGCCGCCTCGACGCCGGCGTCCTGAGCGGCCTGGACCTGCCGCCCTCGGCGGTCGCCTACGTCTGCGGACCCGCCGGGTTCATGGACGACGTCACCGCCGGCCTGACCGCGGCCGGGATCGTCGAGGTCCACCGCGAGCAGTTCACCGCCCTCGCCGGGTCGACACCGGGTATCAGCGCCGCGACCGCCGGCCCGCCCCGCTCCCGCCCGGGGCCGGGGCCCACCGTCACGTTCGCCCGCAGCGGCGTCACGGCCGGCTGGTCGGACGGTGACGGCAGCGTCCTGGCACTCGCCGAGGACTGCCGGGTCCCGGTCCGCTGGTCGTGCCGCACCGGCGTCTGCCACAGCTGCGAGACGGGCCTGCTTTCGGGCGAGGTCGAGTCGGTCCCCGAGCCCCTGGACCCGCCCGCCGCCGGCACGGTGCTCATCTGCTGCGCCCGCCCCCGCACCGACCTCGTGCTGGACCTGTGAGCCGCGCTGAGCGCCGCGAGCCGAACGCCCCGCTCCCGGGCCCGGTGACGCCGGGCAGGGTGGTCACGCGAGCAGGTCCTCGAAGCGCAGCGCCGCCAGCGCCGGGTCGTCGACCGCCGGCAGCGCCCGGGTCTCGTCGCCGCCCGACGGCACCGCCCCGAGCTGTTTGACCTCGTCGATCTTCGCCGCGACCAGCTTGGCGAGCCTGATCCGGTCGCGGTGGACGAGGTCGGGCAGCGTCCACGCGGCCGCGACCGCCTCCGTGCGCAACGCCTTGAAGTCGTTGCGACCGGCCAGGTAGGCCAGACCCGCCGCGTCGATCCTGGCCTGGATCGGCGGGGTCAGCCAGATCTCCGGCTCCGTCCGGCACTCGACCCGCAGCACCAGGTAGTCCACGCCGGTGAGCCGCCGCGGACCGCTGCCCGTGTCCAGGTGCAGCAGCCCGTCGGACATGCACAGGGTGCCGCCGAGCGACCCCGGCGGCGCGTCGACGATCACCGTGTGCCCGGAGCGCAGCACCCGCCCGCCGCCGCCGGCCGACTCGAACGTGCAGTGCACGCCCAGCACCGGCTGGTTCCCGGTCGCGTCGAGGACCACGTCGAGCCCGGCGCTCACCTTTCCCGCGATCGCCGCCGCGGTCGCCAGCGGCGGCCCGATGAGGCCGGCGAGTGCCCCTGCGACGTGCGCGGCGCTGGCCAGGGCACCCTTCACGGTCGCCCGGTACAGGGCCGCCTGCACCTCGACGAGCCCGCCGAAGTACGGCAGCAGCGGCGTGAGCGGGAAGTTCAGCTGCGCGCCGGCGCTCTTGACCACCTGCGGCGACCGGGTGAACGTGCTGAACTCCGCCCGTCCCGCATCACCGAACCCGAGCTTCACCCCGCCGTGCAGCGCGGCGAAGTGGTCGTTGCCCCACGTGCGCGCCTCGGCAAGGAATCCCTCGTCGAGCCAGATCCGTACGTACCCTTGCTCCGGGTCGAGCTCCTCGCCGCGCGGGTCGGGCAGGAACGCGAAGGTGACGTGCCCGGCCTTCGTGTAGAACCAGTCCTTGACGACGGTGAACACAGGTCCAACTCCTCAGCGGTCACGCAGGTACAGGATCACGTCGCCGACGGCCTGCGGCTCGGCGACCAGCCGCTTGACGTCGGTGGAGAGCCGCAGGACGTCCTTCGGCCGCGGCGGTCGCCGCCACCTGCCTTGCCGGTCGATGATGCGTTCGGTGAGCAGTCGTTCGAGGCCACGGGCTGCTTCGTCAGGCAGCGGTGGCACGACGAGCACGGCCGCCGCGCCGGCCTCCACCGCGGACTGCGCCAGTTCGATGAAGCCGGCGCGCTGGTCGGCGAGCGGTCGTGGTGGACCGTCGACGGGCTCGGCGGCGAGCACCAGGAGGATCGTGTGTCCGCCGATCAGCCTCCCGACGTTGAGCAGGCCTTCGCCGCCGGTGTTGTCGGTGCCGATCGCCGCCGCCGCGGCCGGCGGGAAGTAGCTCGCCGGCACGTCCTGGATGCGGAAGCGGGCGCCGGCGTACGTGTCGACCGGGGTCCCGGTGAACATGACGGCGGCGAACTGGTCCTTCCGGCCGACCACGATGCTGACGATCCGGTCGTTGACCGTGATCGTCCAGCGGTCGGTCGTCGCGGTGAGCCAGCGCAGCCAGCTCGGCCGCGGATGGCGGGCCGGCACGCTGCGGTACACGGCGGTGGACAGCGCATCGTCCGGCCCCAGCCCGGCCAGCAGGCCGGCCTCCCATGCGCCCTCGGCGTACGCGGGTTCGAGGGCCAGCTTGAGCGTCGCGAAGCCGGCCGACCGTGCGTCGCGGGCCAGGCCCGCCAACGCGTCGCCCGGGTCTGTGGTGTCGTCGACGACGACCGTGAACGGTCGGGCCCGCCGCCACCGCATCGTCAGCAGTGCGGAGGCGATGGCAGCCGAGACGCCGAGCCCGGCGAGGATCCACAGGACCCCGCCGACGCCGCCGGCGAGCATGCCGATCGAGAAGGTGACGACCGTGCCGGTGACCATGACCGGAATCTGCGACCATTCGCGTCGATATCTGAGCCCGTCCACCGCGAGCTCCGGCGCCCAGAGTGTCACCGCCCCGCCCCGCGCCGCGCTGGCCCGGTCGCGCCAGCCGGAGGACAGGACGGACACCCGGCGGCGTGTCAACCATGGCAGGGGCTCCGGCATCCGGCCGGCCCGCCGGTCGGCGAGGGCGGCGAGCGTGTCCGCCTGGGCGGCACCGACCGGGTCGAGGTCGCTGAGCCGTTCCGCGGCGAGCCGGAGCAGCGCCGCGCCGCGGTCCGGGTCGCTGAGCGCGAGCAGCTCGCCCGCGTTGAGCAGTGCCGCGCCGCACAGCCCGCGGGGCAGCGCTTCCAGCGCGGGATGGAGTCCGGCCCGCAGGTCGATGCGCTGCCACAGGTCCAGGACGTGCTCCAGGCCGGCACCACGGGGGCGGGCGCAGCCTTCGGCGCCGACGCCGGTGAGCAGCGCGTCGGCCAGCGCGTGAGGGACGGCGTCCGGGTCGTGCTCGGCCGGCCGGTTCGCGACCGGGGCGCCCGGGTCAGGGATCCGCAGCAGCGGCGCCAGCCAGCCGGCGGCACGCCCGGCCAGCCGCGGCGTCCCCGTGCCGTGCATGAGCGCGAGCGCCATCGCCGCCTCGTCGTGGACGGTGCTCGCGGTGGACGCCGCGATCGACGCCAGGCTCGGCAGATGTTCGCGGGTACGGTACCGGCGGCACAACCGGATCAGTGCGACGGTGCACTCGTCGATGGTGGCGGTGTCGACACCGCTGCGGTTGGCCGCCTCCAGGTGCTCCTGGAGCAACGAGGCGGCCGCACCGGCGCCGGTAGGGCGGCCGAGCCACCGCCCGCCGGCGTCGAGCAGTCGCCGGTCGGTGTAGCTGACGACCAGGGGGCGCGCGTACGCATGGGTCCAGCACGGCGAGGTGGTCCGGGGCAGGTACCGCGGGGGAGCGATCGACAAGGGACGCAGGCCGAAGCGGAGCAGGCAGTCGACGCCCAGCGAGGCGAGGACCGCGCCGTCGTGGTCGTCGCCGGCGCGCTCGCCGGCGCCGATGGCCTCGGTACCCATGGCGACGGTGGCCTCGTTGGCCCGCATCGCGCAGATCAGCAGCGCCTGGTGGCAGCGCAGGTCGAGCCGGCGCGGCCGGACCCAGTCGACGTACTCGGGGTACCGCGTGATCGCGGTGACGGCCTGCCACGCCCGTTCGGCGTACTCCAGTGCCTGCCGGGTGTGCCCGGCCAGCAACGCCGCACCGGCCAGTGCGAGCAGCCGGCCCGCCTCCAACGGGGTCCCGGGCGCGGGCGGCGCGGCGGCCAGGGCCGCGCGCACACCGACGGGCACGGGTACACCGGCGGCCAGACTGTCTTCGGTGCTGGTGAGCAGGGCGTCGATGGGGACGTCCGGCAGCGCCGGGTGGAACTCGGGCAGGCCTTCGACGAAGGCGAGGCTCGCGCGGTGGCTGAGTCTGCGGGCGGTCACCGGATCCGGGTGTGCGGCAGCGCTCTGCCCGACCGCCAACCAGATCCGGCTGACCCCCGCGGTCGAGCCGGTGTGCAGCTGCGCGGCGGCCTGGGTGGCGAGCACCGCCGCCGTCATGTCCGCACCGCCCCTGGCGACGGCCGTCGCCCGGGCCGTGGCGGCCGCCCGCGGGGTGACCTGAGCGGCCCACGCCCAGGCGCGTTCGTCCGCGACGCGCTGCTCGATGCCCGCCCACCACGCGGCCGCCTCCGGCACCGGCAGCAGGCGCAGCGCGGCCTCGATCGTCTCGACCGGCACGCCGGCGAGCGGCGTGGCGGCCACGACGTCGACGGCGTCGCGGCCCAGGCGCTCCAGGTCGCTGCCGAGCGTGTCGGCGGTGGCGGCGTGCAGGCGGTCGCGCAGATGCTCGTCGACGGCGATGACGTGCGGCTCGCCGGAGGGGCCGAGGGTCTGGATCTGCACCCATTCGTTGACGACGAGTGCCTGGAACGCGGCGTCGACGTCGACGCCGAGCCGTTGCAGGGCCGGGCCGATGAGGGCGCGGTCGAAGCGGCCGAACGCGGCGGCGACCGGCAGCGCGTCGCGGGCCGGGCCGTGCAGGCGGCCGATGATGCGGCGGCGCACGTACGGGTCGGAGGTGTCGGCGGCGAGCGTGTCGAGGTCGACGTCGGGTTCGGCGCGGACCCACTCGGCGTAGCCGGTCAGCTCGAACGGGTTGATCGTGCCGTGACCGTCGGCGGCGAGCCGCAGCACCGCGTCGCGGGCGGCGGCCGGGATCGCCATCCGGTCGAGGAACGCGTCGGCCTCGGCGGTGGTGTAGCCGCCGACCGGCAGCTCGCCGACGAAGTCGTGCGCGGCCAGCCGCGGGCCGGCGGCGCGGACCTTCTCGTCGTCGGGCCGGATCAGCGGGCGGCGGCCGGAGAACAGCACCCGGATCCCCGGCACGGCCTCGTGGACGAGCCGCAGCAGCGCGAACGTCTCGTCGATCGCGGGGGCGGACGCGCCGGGCGCGTACAGCTTCGACAGCTCCTCGCAGGTGTCGAGGATGAGCAGGACCGGGCCGGGCAGCGCCTCGACGAGCCGGCCGAACTGGGCGGCGACGTCGGCGCGTTGCCGCGCGACCTGCGCCGGGTCGGGCTCGGCGCCGGCGAGCTCCTGGTGCAGTCGGGTCGCCCCGTCGATGAACCGGCGGTAGCGGGCGGTGAGGTCGCGGCTGGAGCCGTACCCCAGCAGCTCACCGACGAGGGCGAGGAGCAGGTCGGCGGGGCGCTCCGCGGGGAAGCGCGGGTCGAGATCGTCGAAGTCGACACGGGCCACGGGGAACGGTGTCCGGCCCCGGTCGGTGGCGAAGCGGCCGGCCGCGAGGTACCGCACCACCATCGTCTTGCCGACGCCGCCGTCACCGCGCAGGTGCAGCGCCCACTGCCGGCCGTCACCGTCCAGCAGCGCCTCGACGGCGGCCTCGATGCCCGGCCGGCGCACGTAGTGCTGCAGGAACCGGTTGTCCTGGACGGTGCGGTGCGCCCGGTCGAGCCGCCACTGCGCCCGGCGGACCGCGTCGACGAGCGGACCCGGGCACAGGTCGGCGACGGTCCGCGCGGCCGCCACCAGCCTGACCGCCTGGGGCAGGTCGTCCTCGTCGACGAGCCGGTCGACGTCGTTGACGAGCGTGACGCCGGAGTCGTCGCGACGGTGCCGGTCGACCACGTCGAACCACAAGCCCAGGTCGGTGGTGCCGCTGTCCCGGTCGATGCCGCGCAGCGCGCCGGCGAGGTCGCGCAGCACCGCCTCGACGTCGACCCGCCCGCTGAGGTACAGGGCCAGGTCCGGCCGGTCCCGCGGCCGGACCCAGAACGCGTGGTCGCGGCCGGCGTCGGTGAGCACGCTGCGGCGTTCCAGGACGCCCGCCTCGGTGAGCCGGTCCACCAGCGCGACCAGTGCGCCGCGGCCGCCGAGGCCGGCCTGCACGGCGAGCCGGACCGTCCACTCCGGCAGCAGCGCGAACCTGGCCAGAAGGTCCGCCGGGAGCTGGCCGAACCGTTGCCGCCGGGCCTCGACGGTCCGGTCCTCGTGGGCCGCGGCGGCGCCGGTGACGCTGCTCATCGCAGCTTCCGGGTCTGCTGGTCGAAGACCGCGTCGTCGTCGGCCCGGACGAACTGGTCGAAGGTCACGAGCGTTTCGGCGATCTCGTACAGCTGGTCCTCCACGACGGCGGGAGAGCCCTTGGCCTTCAGGAACAGGTGCCCGATCCGCGTCGGCGAGGCGTGCCGCGCCGGCGCGTAGACCGGGTCCTTCTCCGGCGTCCAGGTCCGCCACGGGTTGAGCAGCACGGATTGGAAGCCGATCATCGCCTCGGCGGGGGTGAGCGGGGCCAGCTCACGGAACTCGTAGCCGTCCTTGCCGCGGTGCCGCTGCTCGAAGCGGTCCATCGACAGGCCGCGGCCGGCGGTGGTGCAGGCGGTGACGACGACGGGGATCCGGGCCTGGGTGGTGCCCAGACCGTTCGGCCCGGCCATGGCGAGCAGCACGTCGAGGCCGTCCAGCCACTGGTGGACCTCGTCGCCGAGCAGCACCGGCCGGGAGCCGGCGGCGAACGGGGCGCCGGCGGCGGCGACGGACCGTGCGAGGGCGTTGAGGTCGTCGCGCAGGCCGGCCCGCACGGTGTCCGGGTCGAGCAGACCGCCGGACTCGCGGAACCGCCGCACGTGCCGCGCCAGCTCGATGCCTCCGGCGTCGCCGGGCAGCGTGTCGAGGGTGTCGTCGGCGGCGAACACGGTGAGGTCCGGCCGGTCGACACCCAGCTCCTCGACGAACGTCACCGCGGCGGTGACCACCTGCACGACGAGCTGGCGCAGGGAGGTGGGGGCGCTGCCGTCCTGGAACGGGCCGAGCAGCAGCGGCACGTGTCCCAGCCGCAGCAGCCGGTACGCCATCTCCTGCAGCAGCCGGGTCCCGCCGAGCCGGCTGAGCCGGTGCGCCGACGTGATGCCGACGAACCCGACCGGTGGATAGACGGCGGGGTCGAACAGGTCGTCGGCGACCTTGAGCATGTTGTGCCGGCCGATGAACAGCGGCTTGCGGCGCAGCTCCAGGCTGGACGCCAGCAGCAACATCCGGCGGGCCGGCTCCGGGTCGACGACCCGCAGCGGCGGCGGCTCGCCGGGGCCGGTGCCCGCGAACCCGGCCGGCAGGAAGAGCGCGGGCATCGCCCAGTCGAGGTTCTCGGGCACCCCGCTGCCGGCGAGCGCGGCCCGGCGCCCGGCCGCCGCCGCCTCCACCACGGGGATGCCGGTCCGGACCGCATCGAGCAGGCGGCGGGTGTACAGGCGGCACGCCTGCTCGCCGATGTCGCCGGTCATCGCCACGACGATCGGGATCCCACCCGACACCAGCTGGGTGGCCAACGGCATGGCGTCCTCCGGCGAGCAGCCGCCGGCGGACCGGCAGGCACTGACGACGACCATGACCGGCGGCCGGCCACCCTCGGTGAATGCGTGCAGCAGCTGCCTGGCGTCGACGTCGCCGGCGTCGGGCTTGGACCCGCCGAGTTCCAGCACCGTGCGCCCCGAGTCGGTGTCGCCGTGCGCGACGAGGTGGACGATGTGCGGTGCGAAGGTGCGGCACAGGTCCTCCAGCTCGCCGGCGGTCACCTCCGTCTCGAAGCGGGAGGTGCACAGGCTGTCGGACTCGAACGCGCGCAGCAGCCCGATGTGGTGCACGCCGGGCCGGATGACCTCGTCGTCGGCGGATGAGCCCAGGGCCAGCAGGAGCCTCGGCTGTGCCGCGGGCTCGGGCATGGGGACCGTCACCGGGACGAGCCGGGTGATCGCCACGAGCGGCCGCCGGTGCAGGGCGAGAGGGCCCTGGCCGTCGTGCATCGCCTCCCACCGCAGCGGATGCAGGTCGGTCTCCTCGACGTCCCACGACAGGGCGAGCTCGACGCGTCCCGCGGCGACCACGTCCCGCCGGCGGCACACCTCCTGCCAGGACGGGGCGAGCATGCAGTCGAAGAGCCAGCGCCCGTATGCCCGCGCGTCGCCGGGGTTGGGCTGGCGGGTCTCGAGGCGGCCGAGCAGCGCGTCGATGTACGCGACGTCGGTGTCGGCGGTCACCGGGATGCGGCCGTGCCCGACCTGGCGGGCCGCGACCTCGTGCACGTGCCCGCCGACGTCCACGCGCCAGCCGGTGCCGCTGCGCTGCACGCTGACCACGACCCTGGGCAGGCTCACCCCGTCACCTCCGCCCCGGCGCCGGGCGGTCCTGATGCCGCGCCCCCGGTGACCGGACGGTCCAGCAGGCGGGCGGCGAGACGCTGTGCGATGGCGGCGACCTCGGCGGCCGGCAGCGCCGTGCCGAGCACGGGGTCCTCGCCGCACGCGCCGAGCGTGGAGACCAGGTTGCCGTGCAGGAGGCGCACGGTGCCGGCGGCCGGCGCGGCCTCCTCGCCCGCGGCGTACTGGTAGGCGGCGACACCGGCGGCGGTCGCGACCCGCGCGGCGGCGCGGTCCTGGA
The DNA here is from genome assembly GCF_000716715.1 of Dactylosporangium aurantiacum. Classification (GTDB taxonomy): domain Bacteria; phylum Actinomycetota; class Actinomycetes; order Mycobacteriales; family Micromonosporaceae; genus Dactylosporangium; species Dactylosporangium aurantiacum. Next base: position 127,667 of record NZ_JNYJ01000010.1, read on the forward strand.
GTCCCGTCAGCTTCGGGGCGTCGCGCAGCAGCTTGCGGCTCCACTCGGTCCGGCGCTGCTGCTGCCCGAGCGGCGTGATCGGTCGCAGCAGCTCGACCAGGGCGGCGGCGACGACCCCCGCCGTGTCCAGGTGCGCGGCGGTCCACTGCCGGGCGGGCGCGCCGACCGGCGCCGCCTCGACCAGCGTCCGCAGGTCGGCCAGCGGGTCGGTGCCCTCCGGCAGCTGACCCGTGGTGTGCGCGGCCGCCGCGAGCAGCGCGAGCCGCAGCACCGGCGGCGGGTACAGGCCGCCCTGCTCGACCCGGATCATCACCGGCGGCAGGTCCTGCTGCAGCTCGCGTACCGCCCACGCCGCGGCCGGGCCGACCATGACGACGGAGTAGACGTCGGCGAACATCTCCGCCGCCCAGCTCAGCCACGGCGCGGCCGGTCCCGGCGCCGCCCCTGCCGGCGGGGCCGCGGCCTGGATCGCGCCCCGGATCGCCGTGTGGGTCTGCTCGCGCAGGCCTGGCAGCTCGAGCTGCACGTGGTGCGCCGTCTCGTGCGCGGCGAGGACCAGCCACCAGGCCCGTCGTTGCGCGGCGGCGGGCAGCGCGATCGCCGCGACGGGCAGCTCGGCGACGAACTCGGCGACGAGCGAGTCCCCGGCGGCCCGCAGGTCCGTCGGCGGGGTCTTCCGCGGGGTGGCGAGCGCGTCGAACCGGTGGTCCAGGTACACGACCGGGGCCGGTGGCACGGGCCGCCGGAAGGCGTCGAACGCCGTCGCCCAGCACGACCACACCAGGGCGTCGGCGGCCCGCAGCGTCGCGCCGGCCGTCGCGTCGTGGCGTTGCTCGTACTTCTCGGCGTACCAGCGGAACAACCGCCTGGCGAGCATGAGGCAGTCGTCGAGGTGCCGGCAGCGGGCATAGACCGCGTCGGCGTCGGCGTCGGCGTCGGCGTCCGCGCGGACACGGGCGAGGTCGGCGGTCACCTCGTCGGCCATCGCGTCGAGGGTGGCCCTCAGCACGGTGAAGTGCCGGCGGAACCTGAGGAACCCGGGCGCGCCGGTGTGATGGTCGAACCAGTCGCCCCACTCCGCGCGGACGGCCGCGGCCGACTCCGCGACCTCGTCGACGCGGCCGGCGACGCGGCCTCGCCGATCGAGCGCCATGAGTCGGCAGCGTAGCGATCCGCCCACGGATCGTGTCAAGACCTTTGTTCGGATGTCGCCGAAGCGGGATCCGATCCGGGACGAACGGCCTAACCCAGGTCGGAGGAGGGGGAGCGGGTCGGTGCGACGGAGGTGTTCGCATTTGGCGTTTCGGCGATGCTGCCGGACGATCGTGGAGGCGTGACCGCACCGGCGGCACGCTACGTCTGGCGGGGTGGCAGGGTGACAGGTGCACTGCGGGCGGTCAACGAGCTGGTCGACGCGCTGCATCATGCCCGTCCGGAAGACCTGCCGGCGATGGCGACCCGGGTCGCGGCGGGGCTCGGGGCGCTGGACATCGAGCTGTTCCTGGTCGACTACGAGCAGGTGGACCTGCTGCCGCTGGCCGGGGAGCACGACATGCCCGGCGAGCCGGTCCACATCGACGGCACCCTCGCCGGGCGGGCCTACACCAGCGGTGAGCCGGTGCGCGCCGGCACCCCCGGCGACGAGCGGATCTGGGTGCCGGTCGTCAGCGGCTCCGACCGGCTCGGGGTCCTCGCCGCGCACGTGGGCGCCCCGCCCCGCGACGACGCGGCGTTCGTGCGGGACCTGCGGGTCCTGGCGGCGGCGTTCGCCGGGATCGTGGCGTCGCGGCGCACCTACGGCGACGCCCTGGAGCGGACCCGGCGGCGGCTGCCGATGCAGCTCGCCGCGGAGATCATCTGGAACCAGCTGCCGCCGCTGACGTTCGCGACCGGCGACGCGGCGGTCGCGGCGATCCTCGAGCCCTGCTACGACGTCGGCGGTGACGCCTTCGACTACGCCATCAACGGCTCGACGCTGCACGTGGCGGTGTTCGACGCGGTCGGGCACGGGATCGCGGCGAGCGCGCTGACGTCGCTGGCGATCAGCGCGTACCGCAACGCCCGCCGCTGCGGGCTGGACCTCGTCGACACGTGCCGGTCGGTGGACAAGTGGGTGCACGCGCAGTACCCGGACGGCTACGTCACCGCGGCGCTCGGCGAGCTCGACATCGACACCGGCGGCTACCGCAGGATCAACGCCGGGCACCCGGAGGAGCTGCTGCTGCGCGGCGGGCGGCTGGTGCGGTCCCTGCCCGGGCCGACCGCGCTGCCGCTCGGCCTGGGCTACCTCGGCGACGGGCGGCCGGTCGTCGCCGAGGAGCGGCTCGAGCCCGGCGACGCGCTGCTGCTCTACACCGACGGCATGGTCGAGGCCCGCACCGCGGACGGCGAGCAGTTCGGCATCGACCGGCTCGTCGAGTGCGTCACGAAGGCCCTGGCCGACCAGGTGCGGCCGGCCGAGACGATGCGCCGGCTGGTGCGCACGCTGCTGTCCTACCAGCGCGACCAGCTGCAGGACGACGCGACCGCCCTGCTGCTGGCCTGGGACCCCCGGCCCTGAGCCGGCCCGTCAGGCCGGCCCGTGCACCGGCCGGCTGACGTTGAAGCCGGCCCGCAGCAGGTCCTCGTCGCGGGACGACGAGCCGACCAGCAGCTCGAAGTCGCCCGGCTCGACCACCCGTGCACCTGCCGCGTCGACGAACGTGCACGCCGCCACGGGCAGCTCGAGCGCCACGGTGCGCCGCTCGCCGGGGGACAGCGACACCTGCGTGTAGGCCTTGAGCTCCTTGTCGGCCCAGGTCGCCGACGTGACGGTGTCGCTGACGTAGACCTGCACCGTCTCCAGGGCCGGCCGGGTGCCGCTGTTGTGCAGGGTCACGGTGGCCCGCAGCGTGTCGGCGGCCGTCACCTCGGTCTGCTCGATGCGCAGGTCGTCGTACTCGACGGTGGTGTAGCTCAGGCCCTGCCCGAACGCGAACGCCGGACGCTGCGTCAGGTCGGCGTAGCGGCTGCCGTGCTGGCCGCGGATCTGGTTGTAGTACGTGGGCTGCTGACCGGAGTGCTGCGCGAAGGAGATCGGCAGCCGGCCGGTCGGCTCGATGACACCGAGCAGCAGCTCGGCGATCGCGCGCCCGCCGCGCATGCCCGGGTTCGCCGCGAAGATGATCGCGGCGGCGTTGAGTGCCGACGGCGGCAGCACGAGGGGCTTGGAGCTGATCAGCACCACCATGAGCGGCGTGCCGGTGGCCGCGAGCGCGTCCAGCAGCGCGACCTGGCCGCCGATCAGCTCCAGCGTCGCGGTCGACTTGCCCTCGCCGACCAGCTCGATGTGGTCGCCGACCACGGCGACGACGTAGTCCGCGGCCTCGGCGGCGGCGACCGCCTCGGCGATCATCGCGGGGTCCGCCGGGCTGGGGTGCACGATGTGCGGGCGGGGCTGGCCGTCGGGGAAGAACTCGCCCTCCGGGTCGGGGCCGACGGTGAGGATGTCGGCGCCGCGGGCGGTGGTGACCGTCCAGCCGGCCGGGACGACGGCGCGCAGCCCGTCCAGGACCGTCTCGGTCAGCTCGCGGGGGTGGCCGTCGGGCAGCCACTCGGTCTGGCCGGAGGCGCCGGCCCAGTCGCCGAGCTGGGCGTGCTGGTCGTCGGCGTTGGGCCCGACCACGGCGACCGTCCTGCCCTCGCCGGCCATCGGCAGGGTGCCGTCGTTGCGCAGCAGCACCAGGCTGCGGCGGGCGATCTCGAGGTTGACCTCGGCGTGCGCGGGGGCGCCGATGACCACCGCCTGGCGGGCCGGGTCGGGGTGGCGGGGCTGCTCGAACAGGCCCAGCTCGAACTTCAGGGTGAGGATCCGGCGCACCGCCTGGTCGATGTCGGACTCGTCGAGCATGCCCTTGGCGACCGCGTCCTGGGCGCCCTCGAAGAAGCCCGGAGTGGTCATCACCATGTCGTTGCCGGCCTTGACGGCCGCGGCTGACGCGGAGGCGTAGTCGACGTGGACGCGCTGCTCCCAGACCATCCGCCCGACGTTGTCCCAGTCGGTGACGAGGGTGCCGGTGTAGCCCCACTCGCCGCGCAGCACCTCGTCGAGCAGCCAGCTGTTGACGGTGATCGGCACGCCGTCCATCGACTGGTAGCCGAGCATGAACGTGCGGCACCCCTCCCGGGCGACCCGCTCGAACGGTGGCAGGAACCACGAGCGCAGCTTGCGCCGGGAGATGTCGGCCTCGCTGGCGTCGCGGCCGCCCTGCGTCTCGGAGTAGCCGGCGAAGTGCTTCGCGGTGGCGAGGATCGCGGTGGGGTCGGCCAGGCCGTCGCCCTGGTAGCCGCGCACCATCGCGGAGGCGAGCTCGCCGATGAGGAACGGGTCCTCGCCGAACGTCTCGCTGACCCGGCCCCACCGCAGGTCACGGGCGATGCACAGGACGGGGGAGAAGGTCCAGTGGATGCCGGTGGCGGCGACCTCGACGGCGGTGACCCGGGCGACCCGCTCCACGAGCGCCGGATCCCAGGAGGCGGCCATGCCGAGCTGGGTCGGGAAGATCGTCGCGCCGATCCAGAAGGAGTGGCCGTGGATGCAGTCCTCGGCGACCAGCAGCGGGATCCGCAGGCGGGTGCGCTCCACCAGGGCCGTGGCCTCCAGGACGCGCTCCGGCGAGGCGTGCAGGATCGAGCCGGCGTGCATGTCCTCCACGAGGTGGCGTACGCCGTCGCGCGCGTTGAGCTGCAGCATCTGGCCGACCTTTTCGGGCAGCGTCATGCGGGCGAGCAGGTCGGCGACGCGCTCGGCGACGGTGAGCGTTGGGTCGAGGTAGGGCAGAGGCGCTGGCACGGAGTTCCTTTCAGGCTGGTCAACCCAGACGATACGCGGGAGAGCGCTCTCTGGAGAACCCCCCGCGGCCGGCGGTGACGCAGCGTGTTCCGGGTCACAATGCGTAGTGCAACTACCTATGCAAGCATCGACCCATGGGGAAGTCTGTCGCCGGCGCCATCTCGGGCCGCCGGATCAAGTACGTCTTCGTGATCTTCTGGCTGGCCGTCGCGGCCCTCGCCGGCCCGCTGGCCGGCAAGCTCACCGACGTCGAGCGCAACGACACCAAGTCGTGGCTGCCGGGTGGCGCCGAGTCCGTGCAGGTCATCGACGTCCAGTCGAGCTTCGCCTCGCCGGACACGATCCCGGCCATCGTCGTGTACGAGCGGACCTCCGGCCTCACCGCCGCCGACGAGACCAAGCTGCGCGCCGACGCGGCCGCGTTCGGCAACCTCGCCGAGCTCGACGGCACCGTCACCGGCCCCATCCCGACCAAGGACGGACAGGCCGCCCAGATCATCGTGCCGGTCAACCTCGGCGCCGACGGCTGGTCCAAGGCCGGCGCGCTGGTCGACCGGCTGCGGGCCACCGCGACCGCGGGCGCCGACGGGCTCGCCGTGCACGTGGCCGGCCCCGCCGGCACCGCCGCCGACTCCAGCAAGGCGTTCGAGGGCATCGACAGCAGCCTCCTGCTCGGCACCATCGCCGTCGTCGTGGTGATCCTGCTCATCACGTACCGCAGCCCGCTGCTGTGGCTGCTGCCGGTCATCTCCTCGGGTGTCGCCCTCATCGCTGCCCAGGCCGTCATCTACCTGCTGGCCAAGTACGCCGACCTGGTCGTCAACGCGCAGAGCGCCGGCATCCTCACGGTGCTCGTCTTCGGCGCCGGCACCGACTACGCGCTGCTGCTCATCGCCCGGTACCGGGAGGAGCTGCGCCGCCACGAGGACCGCCACGAGGCGATGGCCGAGGCGCTGCACCGCTCCGGACCGGCGATCATCGCCAGCGCCGCCACGGTCGTGCTCGGCATGCTGTGCCTGTTCTTCGCCGAGACCAACTCGACCAAGGGCCTCGGCCCGGTCGCCGCGATCGGCATCGCGGTCGGCCTCGCCGTCATGCTGACCCTGCTGCCGGTGCTGCTCACCATCTGCGGCCGGTGGATCTTCTGGCCGCTGCGGCCGAAGGTCGGCTCCGCCGAACCGACCGCGACCGGCCTGTGGGCCCGCGTCGGCGACCGCATCGCCCGCCGCCCGCGCGGCGTGTGGATCGTGACCGCCCTGGTCCTCGCCGTCGCCACCATCGGTGTCGTGCAGCTCGACGCGACCGGCCTCACCAACAAGGAGTCCTTCCGCAACACCCAGGACTCCATCGTGGGCGAGGAGGTGCTGGCCCGGCACGGCGCCGGCGGCGCGGGCAGTCCCGTCGTCGTCATCAGTACCGCCGCTGCCGCCGCCGCCACGAAGGCCGCGTTCGCCGGGGTGCCCGGCATCGACCCGGCCTCGATCAGCGAGCCGGCCGTCAAGGGTGACGTCGCGTACGTGACCGGTGACCTCGTCGCCCAGCCCGACAGCCAGGCGGCCTACGACACCGTGGACCGGGTCCGCGCCGCGGTGCACGCCGTGCCCGGCGCCGCGGCGAAGGTCGGCGGCACCACCGCGATCAACCTCGACGTGCAGCGCGCCGCGAAGCACGACCGCGACCTGATCATCCCGATCGTGCTGGCCGTGGTGCTGCTCATCCTGATCCTGCTGCTGCGCTCGGTGCTCGCGCCGGTCATCCTCATCGCGACCGTCGTGCTGTCCTTCGGCGCCGCGCTCGGCGTCAGCGCGCTGGTCTTCCGGCACGTGTTCGGCTTCGGCGGCGCCGACACGTCACTGCCGCTGTTCGTCTTCGTGTTCCTCGTCGCGCTCGGCATCGACTACAACATCTTCCTGATGACCCGGGTGCGGGAGGAGGCGGTCAAGCACGGCACCCGCCGCGCGGCCCTGATCGGGCTGTCCGCCACCGGCGGTGTCATCACCTCGGCCGGCCTGGTGCTCGCGGGCACGTTCGCGGTCCTTGCCACGCTGCCGCTGACCGCCTTCGCCGAGATCGGCTTCGCGGTGGCGTTCGGGGTGCTGCTCGACACGATCATCGTGCGATCGGTGCTGGTCACCGCGTTGAACCTCGACGTCGGTGAGCGCATGTGGTGGCCCAGCGGACTCGGCCGGGCCACCAGTCCCGCGGTCCCGGAGAAGGACCCGGTGGCTGCCTAGCCTCAGAGGATCGGGCGCCCGTCGCGGTAGGGGCCGCTGACGGGCTCCTCCTCGATGATCAGCAGATCGTCGTCGTACTCGCGTTCGTCGTGCGACATCGTGCAAACCTCCCCTTCGTTGCGGGAGGTCTCCTACCCACCCCGGATTGACGGCAAACTGTGTCGAACCGCTCACCCCGGGGTGCGGATGGTGCCGGCGACGCTCAGCGGACCCGGTCGTACACGAGGGCGAGGGTGCCGTGCTCGCCGGCCTGCTGGCTGGTCAACGTCCAGCGGGCCGCGGGCAGGCCGTCGTCGAACAGGCGCGGCCCGCCGCCCAGGAACACCGGGAAGACGGTGAGGGCGAGCCGGTCGACCTGGTCGGCGGCGAGGAGGGCCTTGATGACGCTGGCGCTGGACAGCACGAGGATGTCACCGCCCTCGGTGGCCCGGAGGTCCGCGACGACCTCGGCGGTCGGCTTGTCGACGACCGTCGTGCGCTCCCACGGCGCCGCGCCGAGCGTCGAGGACAGCACCACCTTCTCGGTGTCGACGAGCCACCTGGCGAACGCCTCGTCCCGCGGGTCGGCGCCGGCCATGCCGATGACGGTCGGCCAGAACCCGAGGAACCCCTCGGCGTTGACCCGGCCGAGCAGCGCCGTCGTGGCCGGCTGCCACAGACCCGTCAGGTGGTCGCGGGCGACGTCGGTGATCGCGTACGGCAGCACCCACCGCATGTCGACGGGGTTGTCCGGCGCGGCGTAGTGGCCGTCGAGGGACAGGGACATGTTGGTCACGACCCGGCGGCCGCTGGTCTGCTCGGTCATTGCGCGCTCCTGGTGTCGGTGTGCTTGCTGGTGTACGTGGTGACGGCCGCGACGAGCTTGTCGAGGCTCTGGCCGAAGCCCAGTTCGATGCCCGCGACGAAGTCCGCGGAGTCGACGGTGCTGCCGGTGATCCGGTACCGCACGTCGAGATCGGTGGCGTCCCCGGCCGGGCGCAGGTGCAGCTCGACGTGGGACGTGAAGGCCGGCGAGCCGTCGGGCAGCAGCGGCGAGCTGCGGTAGGCGAGGCGCTCGCCGGGCAGGACGTCCTCGACGACGCCCTCCGCCCGGCCGGCGACGAGGTCGCTGCCGTCGGCGTCCTCGGCGTCGCGGTACTCCAGCACCACCCGCCCACCCGGGCGCGGGTCGAAGACCAGGTCGGAGACGCGCAGGTCCTCGGGGGTCCACCAGTGGGCGAGCAGGGCGGGCTCGGTGAGGTGCCGCCAGACCAGGTCGGCGCCGGCGGTCAGGGACCGGTGGAACGTGAACACCCGGCCGTCGGCCCAGCCGTCGCCGTCCGCGGCGAGCCGCTCGGCGTGCAGGGTGAGCCCGTGCCGCTCGAAGGTCGCGGTCGGGCCGCCGGCCCGCTCGGCGGTGTCGGCGAGCCGGCCGAGGGCCGCCGCCAGGTCCCGCAGCGGACCGGGCCGCAGCGCGTAGACGCGGCGCTGTCCGATCCGCTCCGAGGCGACGACCCCGGCCCGTTCGAGGGTCTGCAGGTGCTTGGTCGTCTGCGGCTGCCGCGCCCCGATGAGCTGGGCGAGCACCCCCACCGAGCGCGGGCGCTCGGCCAGCAGGCACACGAGCCGCCAGCGGACCGGGTCGGCCAGGGCGGCGAGGAGTACGTCCATGCCAGGAAGTATTCCGTGAGAAGAATATTCTTGTCAAGGAATAACTTGGTCCGCCCGCGACCCGTCAGGCCCCCCAGTCGGGCAGCACGAGGTGCGGCGCGGGCTGCGCGGCGACCGTCTCCGGGCAGTACGCGCGGACCCGCACGTCACCCCGGAACCCGCGCAGCGTGCAGGTCAGCGTCGTCTGGGCGGGCGGCGCCGCGCGGTACACGGGCAGCCGGCCGTGCCCGGGCACGGTGAGCGTCCGCCGGTGCCGCACCACGCCACCGACGGCGACCTCCAGCTCGACGGCGCCGTGGACCGGCGGGAACGGCCGCACCTGGTGCTCGAGGTGGATGTCGGTGCCGGTGAACGTCAGCACCCGCACGACCTCCACCGGCGTGCGGGCCGACATCCACCGCAGCTCCGCCCGGCCGGCCCCCTCCGACCAGTGCGCCGGTGTCCAGCTGAAGCCGTGCGCGACGAGCAGCCGCCGGATCGTCCCGCTGCGGGTCGAGTCGTAGCAGTTCCAGCCGTCGACGTGGCACAGGTCGGGGTCGGCGCCGTGGCGCAGCAGCAGCGTGACCAGCTTGACCCGGCCCAGCTCGCACGCGGCCAGCAGCGCCGTGGTGTGGGTGCCGTACTCCTGCTGGTTGACGTCCCAGCCGTGGCGGATCAGCGCCCGCAGCCCCCGGAAGTCGTTGCCGCGCACCATCTGCCGGACCCGCCGGAAGTCCACCTCCCGGCGCCCGCGCATCAGCCGCCGCTCCGGCGCAGGGCGTGCCAGCGCTCCACCGCCAGGCTGATCCCGGTGAACAGGACGATCAGCGCGACCGCCTCACGGACGGACACCGCCCCCAGGACCCGGCCGGAGCCGCCGAAGACGGTCACGCCCCATCCGAGCGGCCCGGTCGGCGGCGACAGCTCGTCGGTGGGGGCGGTGAGCAGCCGCGCCCAGAACAGGACCCCGAGCACGCCGGCCACGGCGAGGCCACCGCCGGCGACGGCCCGCAGCACCGGTCCGGTCCGCGGATGTCGCGCCTGTACGGCGATGCGCCCGACCGTGGCCGGCACGCAGAGCAGGGCGAGGGTGGTGGCCAGCCCGACGGCGAAGCACGCGTTGACGGCGATGCCGTGCAGGACGCCGTCGCTCATCGAGATCAGGTAGAGCGCGACGCCGTACCCGTCGCGGTCCAGCATCGGGTCGGCGGGCGCGGCGTCGGTGTACCAGAGCCGGGACAGGGTGCCGCCGGCGAACGCCACGACCACGAGCAGCCCGGCGCCGGCCCGCAGCGCCCTGGCCGGCCGGGGCCGGCGCCCGCGCAGCAGCAGCCAGCCGCCGAGCGCGGTGAGACCCCACCCGGCGAGCAGGTGGGTGACGGCGGCCCAGGCGTCCCCGTCGGCGCCGAACCAGTACGGCAGGTAGTCGTGCGAGGTCAGCACGAGGCTGGTGGCGACCGCGGCCAGCACCGGCAGGCCCAGGCCGGCCAGGGTCGCCGCCGGGATCCGGCGGCCGTCGGGCAGGGCGGTGGCGACGAGCAGGACGAGCAGCGGCAGCGCGGTGGCGAGGGCGACGGGGGCGGTGGCGGCCTTGACGCCGTAGCTGAAGAACTCCGCGGCGCCGTCGGTGCCCGACATGATCCACAGCAGGACCAGCCAGGTGGCGGGCGCGAGCACCGCCAGCACCAGGCCGGTCCCGCGCCCGGGTGCGGCCTGGCCTGCCGCTCCGCCCTCGGGCTCCGGTGCCTGCTGTGGCTTCGGCTGTGGCTTCGGCTGTGGCTTCGGCTGTGGCTGAGGCCTTGGCTGTGGCGCGGGTTCCTGGGCGGCGGGCTGGGCCGGAGCTTCCGCCGGCGCCGCGGGCTCCGGCGTTGCGAGGTCCTGTTCCGCCGCTGCGGGCTCCGGCGCAGTGGTGTCGGGCGCCGGCGCGTCCGCCGGCACCGCGTGCAGGCTTCCCGTGGCGACCACCAGCTCCGGCTGGTCGATGACGGTCGGCGGGATGCGTAGCGCGCGGTGCAGCAGCGTGGCGGCGAGCGGCAGCCGGCTGCCGCCGCCGACGAGCAGGACACCGGCCACCGACTCGGGCTGCACGCCGGCCTCGCGCAGCGTCTGGACGGTGAGCGCGACGGTCGGCTCGAGCAGCGGGCGGGCCAGCTCCTCCAGCTCGTCGCGGGTCAGGTGCGCGGTGGTGTCGGCGACGGGCACGTGCAGGTCGGCGGTGGCATGCCGGGACAGCTGCTCCTTGGCCGCCCGCGCCTCCTGCCACAGCTGCTGCCGGGCCCGCTGCTCGGCGGGCGTGGTGGGCCACGCGAGCCGCCCCCACACGTCGTCCGGCGCGCCGCTGTGCGCGCGGGCGTGCCCGATCACCGCCGCGTCCAGGTCGAGGCCGCCGACGTCGGGCAGCCCGGCGGTCGCCGTCACCACCGGCCCGCCCCGCACGACGCTCACGTCGAAGGTGCCGGCGCCCAGGTCGTACACGACGAGCGAACGGCGACCGGTGACCGCGCTGCCGAGCACGTCGGCGAAGTAGGCGGCCGCCGCGACCGGCTCCGGCACGAACACCACGCGCGGCCAGCCGGCCTGCCGCGCGGCCGCGGCGAGCACCGCGAGGCGGACCCGCCCCCACGCCGCCGGGTGCGTGAGCACCACCTGCTCCGGCGGTGCGCCGGCCACCCGCCGGGCCTCGGCGTCGACCCGGGCGAACACCGCGGCGACCACGTCGGTCACCGGGATCTCGCGCCCGCCCAGCCACAGCGTCCCGTCGTCGATGCGGCGCTTCGGGTGCGGCTCGAACGCGCCCGGGTCACCGCTCGCCGCCCGGACCGCGTCGAGGCCGGTCAGCACCGCGTCCGGCGCGGCGAACACGGCCGAGGCGAGCAGCGGCGAGCCGTCGAAGAGCAACGCGCCCGACGTGCCGTCCGGACGCTGGAGCACTGCCACGGTGCTGGAGGTGCCGAAGTCGACACCCAGTCGCAACGCGGTCACCGTCTATCAATATCCGAACCCGCCACCGAAGACCAGCCCACCCGGGCCGTCGTCGCCGGTAAGAATCAGGCCCCGGCTCGCACTACCCCGTGACGGCGCACATCCACGCGAGGAGCAGGAGCCCTGTGACCGATGCCGAACGATTCACCAGGATCTACGACGCGCATCACCGGCAGGTGTACGCGTACGCGGTGACCCGGGCGGGCCGCGCGCACGCCGACGACGTGGCGGGTGACACCTTCCTCGTCGCCTGGCGCCGGCTGCACGAGATCCCGGCGACCCCGCTGCCGTGGCTGCTCGGGGTCGCCCGCAACGTGGCCCGCGAACGGTACCGCGACGAGGCCCGCCAGGCCGCCATCGCCGCCGAGCTGCGGGCGTGGGTACGCGAGACCGAGGACGACGTCGCCGAGCACGTCACCGACCGGGCGGTGGTCCTCGCCGCCCTCGGCGGGCTCAGCGAGGACGACCGGGAGGTGCTGACGCTCACCGCGTGGCACGGCCTGTCCGCCCGGGACGCGGCCCGGGTCGTCGGCTGCTCGACGGCCACCTTCTTCGTCCGCCTGCACCGCGCCAGGAAACGGCTGCGGCAGGCCATGACCGCCACCCGCCAGTCCCGCCCCACCCAGACCAAGGAGTACAGCCGATGACGACCCGACCCGACCCGCTGCGGCTGCTGTCCGCCGCCCGCCCCGGCCGCCTCGACCCGGACGGGCGGCCCGACCCGGCGGTCTACACCGCGCACCCGCGGCCGGCCCGCGCCCGGCGTCCCGTGCCGCGCCGGCTCATCCTCACCGGCGCGCTGCCGGTCGCCGCGGCGGCGACCGCCGGGGCGCTGGTCCTCGGCACCGGCCGCCCGCCGGCGCCGCCCGGCGCACCGGGTGCCGCCGCACCGTCCGGTGCCGCCGCCCCGGCCTCCGCCCGGGACCTGCTGCTCGTCGCCGCCGCCCGGAGCGACGCGAGCGCCGCGCCGGCCGGCGGCCGGTACTGGGTGCGTCTGCAGGAACACGGGGAGCGCAAGGAGGTCGGCCCGCCCGGCGGCCGCTACGGCGTCGCGGTGCGCATGAGCGTCGAGCGGTGGCAGGCGAGCGGCGCCGGCGACCCGAGCGTCGAGGTCTTCCAGTACCTGGGCGCCGCCCCGGTCACCCCGCAGGACGAGGCCGCCTGGAAGGCCGCCGGGTCGCCGGCGCAGTGGACCGAGTCCGGGCCGGCGGGCACCGCGCCGGTCACGTACGGCGGCGCGGCCGGCCCGCGGCAGGTGCGCGCGCTGCCGGAGCGGGCCGCCCGCGAGTCGCTCATGCTCGCCGGCGCCCCGGTCACCGCGGCCGAGCTGGCCGGCGTGCCCACCGACCCGGCCGCGCTGCGGTCGTGGCTGACCGCGCGGCTGCAGCGCACCGGCGGCCCGGCCATCGAGGACGCCGCGCTGTTCCACGCCGGCCGCGACCTCGTCGCCGAGCTGCCCGTGCCGGCGCCGGTGCGCTCCGCCGCGTACCGGATGCTCGCCGACCTGCCCGGGGTCGGCTTCCTCGGTACGGTGCAGGACCGGCGGGGCAGGTCCGGCATGGCGGTCGCGTACACGCGGCGGGGCGACGGCGGCTGGGGCCAGCAGCGGCTGATCGTCGACCCGGCGACGGGCCTGGCGCTCGCCCAGGAGTCGTGGTTCCTCGGCGCGGCGGTGGCACCCGCCGCGACCGGCACGCTCATGAGCTGGACGGTGGCGGTGCGGGCCGGGTACACCGACGACCCGGCGCCTACCGCGTAGGCCGGTACTGCGTCACGGTGACCCTGCCGTCGACCAGCCGCGCGTCGACCGTCTCGAGGTTGAGGCGCGGCTGCGGCCCGGCGAACAGGCGCCGGCCGCCGCCGAGGACGACGGGGTGCACGGCCACGTGGTACTCGTCGATGAGCCCCAGCCCGGTCAGCGTGGCCGCGACGGAGGCGCCGCCGGTCAGCAGCAGGTCCGCGCCCGGCTGCGCCTTCAGCGCGGCGACCTCCTCGGCGAGGTTGGTGTCACGGATGACGCGACTGGTCCAGGCGTCGCCCTCGTACGAGCGCGAAAAGACGATCTTCGGGGTGGCCCGCCAGAACGGGGCGAACGCCGCGACGTGCGCGTCGTCGGTCATCGTCTCGGCGGTGGGCCAGAAGCCGACCATCATCTCCCACACCGGCCGGCCGAACAGCAGCGTGTCGACCCGCCGGTCCAGCCCTTCGGAGTACGCCGACAGCTCCGGCCCCATCACCGGCCAGTCGAACTCCCCGTTCGGCCCGTCGATGAACCCGTCGACCGACGTGTGCACCCAGTACAGGATCTTCCGCATGGCGACCTCCTTCGTCCTTCTGCCGCCCAGAGGTCGCCGCGGCCCGGCCCACCTCGACACCCAGTCAGTGTGACCTGGCACACATGCCGCACGGAGGTTTTGTCGTACCTGTGTGCCAAGGTGTGCGGGTGGTGGTCGTGTTTGAGGGGAAGCTGTGGTCGTGGGACGCGCGGCGGGCCGACAGCTGGGTGTTCGTGACGCTGCCCGAGGACGAGTCGGAGGAGATCCGCGAGGTGGCCGGGGGCGTGCGGCGTGGCTTCGGTTCGCTGCGGGTGCGGGCGACGGTCGGCACCACCAGCTGGAAGACGTCCATCTTCCCGGGCAGCGGGGGCGGCGGGTTCGTGCTGCCGCTCAAGCGCCCGGTGCGCACGGCGGAGGCCCTGGACGTGGGCGACACCGCCACGGTGACCGTGGAGCTGCTCGACGTCTGACGCCGCGCCGGCCCTCGGCGTCGTGGCGGTGGCCACGGATCGGCGGCTGCGGATCGGCGGCTGCGGATTGGCGGCTGCGGATTGGCGGCTGCGGATTGGCGGCTGCGGATTGGCGGCTGCGGATCGGCGGCTGCGGATCGGCGGCTGCGGATCGGCGCTGTTCGAGCCGGTCGCAGCGGCGTTGCGCGATGTCGCGATGCCGGTGGAGGCCCGGGTCGGAGGCCGGCGGCCGTCCGCCGGGGCCACCGTGGCGGCGCCGGTTCGCCTGCCGGTCGGCGTGCATGCCGGCCGGCATCCGCGGGGACGGGCCGCCCAGGTCGGGCACATCACGCCACGGCGCGGCCGTCGCGCACCTCCCGCCCGATCGGCTGCGGACCGACGCCGCCCATGGGAGCGACCAGCGCCCCTCGAACGACTCACCCGCCGCGCGTCCGACGCGGATTTCGGCACCTCCGCGCGGCGGGCACACGTCCCGCGAACGCACCGAGACCCACGCGGGCAGGACCCGGCCGGCCACCCGGTCGACCGAACCTCCACCCATCCGCCGCTACGACGCCCACACCGTCACCAGCAGAGAACCCGCAAGACCGGCGTCGGAACAGAAGAAGCCGACCGACCCTCGACCGCGCCGCACAGGTTGAGGGCCAAGTTGGGCGGTGTCTCGCCGGCCCCGGACGAAGTCCACGTACTTCTCCCCGGCGACCGCGTGGTTGACCCAACGGTCGGGGCGTGCGGCCGTGCGGCGCTCGGCGAGCGCCATCGCTTCGGCCTCGTCCGGGCCGGCGGCGAGCTCGCGGCCTTCGCCGACGTAGGCTTCGTCGACCGGGTCCAGGGACGTGAAGTTGGGCAGGTCGCCGAACTCGTCGTCGTCAGGGTCCTGCACGGTGTGCGGGGAGACGCGGTACTCACCGCCCATCGGGCTGATCGCGACCCATTGCCGGGGCGGCTGCCCCGGGTCGGCGCAGGCCTGGGTCGTGGTCCTGCACGTCCGCCACTGCGGGTCGTCGACCATCCAGCAGTGACCGGCCGCATCGGCGCGCGCGCCGACCTCGGCGGTCTGTTCGGGGACTACGACATCTGAGGCGTGCCGTCCAGGGCGACGAACTGGTATCCGCGTGCCTGCAGCGCCGGGATCACGGTCTCCAGGGCGGCGCAGGTCTGGGCCCGGTCGCCGCCGCCGTCGTGGCAGAGCAGGATCTGGCCGGGCCGGGCGGCGAGGAGCCGGTCGGTGATCGAGCGGGTGCCGGGGCGGGTCCAGTCGCGGGGGTCGTTCGTCCAGTTGATCGGCACCATGCGGGCCTGGGCGGCGGCGGTGAAGACGGCCGGGGAGACGGCGCCGCCGGGGGAGCGGAAGATGGTCGGCAGCTTTCCGGTCGTGGCGTAGATCTTGTCCTGGGCGCGGTCGACCTCCTGCTGGACGCGGTCCGGGGCGAACTGGGCGATCTTCGCCGGGTGGCTCCAGGTGTGGTTGGCGACGTGGTGGCCCGCGGCGACCAGGTCCCGGGCGACGGTCTCGTGGCCGAGGACCTGGTTGCCGATGAGGCAGAACAGCGCGGGCACGTGGTAGCGGTCCAGCAGCCGCAGCACCTTCGGCGTCCACACGGGGTGCGGGCCGTCGTCGATGGTCAGCGCCACGGCGTCGCTCGGGAACGCGGGCCCGGGCACCAGCCGGCGGTACTCCTCGAGCGTGAACACCGGCCGGTCCAGCGGCGTGAGCGGCGACGGTGACGGCGCGGCGGCGGACGGTGACGGCGCCGGGGCGGCGACCGGCCTGGCCGCCAGCGCGAGCGCGGGCTCCTCGGGTCGCCGGCGGGGTCCCGCTGAACCGGCGGCGACGAGCGCGGTGCCCGTCGCGGCGAGTGTGGCGCCGAGCAGGCGTCTGCGGGACAGTCCGGTCACGGGGGCACCTCCGGGGCAGGATCGCGTGGCACAGATCTTGACGCGGTCACCGGGCGAAGGGTTGCACGGTACCGTGCTACCGGCGGCCGTCCAGGGTGTACCGGCGCTGCAGCACGACGGCCACGGTCATGAGCACGGCCGGCACCAGGGCGAAGCCGTAGCGGACCGCGGCGAGCGCGGCGGGGGACTGGGTGGCGTGCTCGCCGGCGCCGCTGGCCACGAAGCCGCCGGCGGCGAGGCAGGCGGCGTAGACGTACGGGCCGAGAGCGCCGCCGGTCGCCTCGGTCGCGGTCCACACGCCGGTGTAGCCGCCAGCGCGGGTGGTGCCGTCGGGCCCGGACGCGGCGATGACGTCGGGCACCATCGAGAACGGCAGCAGCTGCATGGCGGCGAAGGCGACGCCGAGCACGGCGACCGCGCCGACGATGAGCGGCAGGCCGGCCGCGGCGCCGAGGGCCAGCACGAGCGAGCCGGCGACGAACGCGGCCTGCGCGAGGAGCAGCCCGCGCTGCTTGCCGATGCGGCGGGCGACCACGACCCAGACCGGGGTCGCGAGGATCGCCGGTGCCACGAACGCCGCGACGAGCACGGTCGTGAGTCTGGGCCGGCCCAGCTCGTACTCCGCGAAGTAGGGAACCGCGGCGAGCACCAGGTGCGTCGTCGTCGACATGGCGAGGTAGGCGGCGGTCAGGGTGCGGAACTGCGGGTCGCGCAGGGACGACAGCAGCCCGTGCCGGGTGGTGCGGGCGGCGGCGGCCAGCGGCGCCGCGGCGGTGAGCCGCCCGACGCCGGTGACGCCGACCAGCATCGCGGCCAGCATGGCGGCGCCGAGCAGCAGGCCCATGCGGGTGTACCCGGCGACGGTCGGGTCGTCCTGCCCGGCGAGCAGCGGCGCGGCGACGCCGCTGAGCAGGATGCCGACGGTCAGCACGACCATGCGGTACCCCATGAGGCGGGTGCGCTCGTGGTAGCCGATGCTCAGGTCGGCGGGGGTGGCAAGGTAGGGGACCTGGTACGCGGCGAAGAGGAGGTTGCCGGCGATGAACGCGATCGCGACCCACAGCCCGGCCGGGGCGCCGCGCAGGCCGCCGGGCACCGCGAACAGCGCCGCGAAGGCCACGGCGAGCGCGCAGCCGGCGAGCATCAGCCGGCGGCGGTGGCCGCGGGCGGCCAGGTCGGCGTCGGACAGCCGGCCGACCCACGGGTGCAGCACCACGTCGAGGATCTTCGGGGCGAGCAGCACGAACCCGGCCAGCAGCGGCGGGACGGCCAGCACGTCGGTGAGGAAGTACAGCAGGAGCAGCCCGGGCACGGTGACCCACACGCCCATGCCGACGGACCCGGTCGCGAACGGGATGAGACCGCGCAGCGGCAGCCTGACGTCCGACATCAACCACGCTCCCGGAATCCAACGTTCGATGGATAATAGGCGACGATGGACGATCTGAACAGCACGCGACGCCGCCCCGGCCGCCCCCGCGCGGCGGACGCCGTCGCCACCCGCGAGGTGATCCTCCGGGTCGCGACGGACCTGTTCGCCCGCAACGGTTTCGACGCCGTCACCGTCAGGGCGGTGGCCGATGCCGCCGGCGTCGACGTGGCGACCGTGCACCACCACGCGGGTGGCAAGCTCGAGCTGTACCGGGCCTGCTTCGCGCTCGTCTTCGAGGCCGAGCGGCGCGCCCTCGAGCCGGTCATCGCGGCCGCCTCCGCGGGCGACGGCGACCTGCTCGACGCGCTGCACCGGGTGCTCGACGCGTTCGTCGACTTCCTGGAGGAGCGGCCCGAGACCACCGGCCTGTGGCTGCGGCGCTGGCTGGAGCCCGACCGGCACGCCGGCATCGACGAGCAGTTCTCGATGCCGCTGTACGAGCAGGTCCAGCAGGTCCTCGCGGCCGCTGACAAGGCCGGCGTGCTGCGCGAGCCGCAGCCGCACCTCGCCGTGCGGAGCCTCATCTGGGCCGTCCACGCGCACGCGGTGACCGGCCTGCACGGCGACATCCCCGCCGACAGCCGGTTCGCGCTGCGCGCGTTCGTGCACCGCTGGCTCGACCGCATGTACGCCCGGCCGTGAGGCGCCGCTGCCGCTCGCTTCGTGCCCGGTCGTGACGCGGCGGGGCTTGGCATCGTCGGTGAGAACGGGGGCTCCGGCCGCGTGGCCGCAACGCGTGCACCGGGCCCGGATGTGGTCCACGTCGCCGATCGGCCCCGCCTGCCAGCGGCTACGCGACCATCCGCAAGCCTACGGAACGCCTCGCGAGCCAACCAGGGTCGGGCAACGAACGTGATCAGCGGCGGCGACAATCGGCTAGTGCCTGCGTACAGGACGACCCTGGCGTCAGCGGGCTTCATCCGCGCCGGTCAGCGTTGCGAGCGGTCGGACGGCGGCCTCCACCGCACGCTGAGCGTGTACACCCGCGCCACCGGTGCGCGACCGCAGGTGCAGCTGCTGGTCCGGGTGGCGGTGGCAGGCCTGCCCGCGCCGGTCACCGTTTGTCGCCACGACGGTGTGGGCGGCACCGCCGAGACGGCCAGCGGCAACGAGTCGTATCCACTGCCGGCGCGCGATCGGCCGCTGCCGCCGGACCTGCTCACCGACGTGGCCGGCCCGGTGCTGGAATTCCTGATGGCGGCCAAGGACCTCACCGATTTCGTCGTCTGGGCCCAGGACATCCACCTCGGGCGCGAGCACCCCGGATGGTGGGGCCGGTTCCGCCCGGTCCTCCCTCAGGGCACCGGACCGTTGGAGGCGGCGGCGTTCGCGGCGGCCGTCAAGCACGACACGAGGCTGGTGGAGCTCCTCACGGCACGGGTCGAGAACGAGCAGGCCGACGAGAACCGCTACAACGATTTCCTGATCGAGATCCAGCGGCTGCGTCCGAGCATCCGGCCACGTCATCCGATCGTCCGACCGGTCAGCTGAGCACGGCCGGCCGCACTGCCGGCAGAACGACAAGCGGACTGCTGGCCTTGACGCATCCGCGGCGGGGACCGCACAATCCAACATGTGTTGGAATACCGGGTGGTGGTGATCGGGGCCGGGCCGGCCGGGCTCGCCACGCTCAAGGCCCTCGCCGACGCCGGCGTGCCCGCCGTGTGCTTCGACGCGGGCGAGCGCCCCGGCGGGCTGTGGGTGTTCGGCGGGCCGCACTCGTCGGCGTACCGCACGCTGCACCTCAACACCAGCCGCACCCGCACCGAGTTCGCCGACTTCCCGATGCCCGCCGGCTGGCCCGACTACCCCGGCCACGCCGACATCGCGGCGTACCTGGCCGACTACGCCACCACGTTCGGCCTCACCGGGGCGATCCGGCACCGGCACGTGGTCACGCGGGTCCGCCGGGCGGCCGGCGGGTGGACCGTGACCGCCGACGGTCCACAGGGGACGGTCGAGGTCACCGCCGAGGCGGTCGTCGTGGCCAACGGCCACAACAGCGTGCCCCGGCTGCCCGACCCGCCGTACCCGGGCGAGACCACCGCCGAGCAGCTGCACAGCCACGACTACCGCGACCCCGAGCAGCTGCGGGGCCGCCGCGTCCTCGTCGTCGGCGGCGGCAACTCGGCCATGGACATCGCCGTCGACGCCTCCCACGCCGCCGCCCGGACGCTGCTGTCGGTGCGTCGCGGCGTGTGGATCGTGCCCAAGTACCTCTTCGGCAGGCCGTCGGACACGCTCAACGGCGCCCTCGCCAAGCGCCTGCCGTGGCGGGCCCGGCAGCGCATCAGCCAGACGATGCTGCGCCTCGCCGTCGGGCCGCCCACCCGGTACGGGCTGCCCGCCCCGAGCCACGGGTTCCTGCAGGACCACCCGACGCTGTCCGACGCCCTCCTGCCGCGCATCACCCACGGCGAGATCGCCGTGCGCCCCGCGATCGCCCGCTTCGAGGGCACCGACGTCGTCTTCGCCGACGACCGCCGCGACCCGGTCGACCTCATCGTCTGGTGTACGGGGTACCGCGTCGACCTGCCCTTCCTCGACCCGGCGCTGCTCGGCGACGGCGCCGACCGGCTGCCCCTGTTCCGGCACGTGTTCCACCTCGACGCGCCCGGGCTCATGTTCGTCGGCCTCATGCAGTCCACGGGCGCCGCCCTGCCCGTCGTCGAGGCCCAGGCCCGGCTGGTCGCGGGGCACGTCGCCGGCACGTACGCGCTGCCGCCCATGCCGGCCCAACGCTCCGACTGCGCCGAGGAGCTGCGCGCCGCCACCGACCGGTGGGGCTCGCGCCGCCCGGCGATGCGGATCGACTTCGACGGTTACCTGGACCTCGCCGCCCGTGAGCTGGCGGCCGGACGGAAGCGGGCCGCATCGTGAACGATCTGCCTTCGGACGAGCCCGGCGGCCGCTCGTGACCGGGGGTCCTGGCCGCGGGCCCGGGGCCGGTCTGCGCGGCCGGCGGGTCCTTGTCACCGGCGCCAACGGCACCTTCGGCCGGCTGCTCTGCGCGCGCCTCACCGACCTGGGCGCGACCGTCGCCGGCATCGACCTCGTCGCCGTCGACGGTCCCGTGACCGTGTTCGCCGGCGACCTGACCTCGCCCGCGGTGCCGGACGTCGTCGCCGCCGCCGTCGCCCACCTCGGCGGCCTCGACCTGCTCGTCAACAACGCCGGCGTCGGCGGCCCCGCCCCGGCGGAGCTGCCCCCGGACGAGGTCGTCGCCCGCCAGCTCGACGTCAACCTGCTCGCCGCGTGGCGCACGACCGCCGCGGCCCTGCCGGCCCTGGAGGCGGCCCGCGGCAGGATCGTGTTCGTCGCCAGCCGGATGGCGGTGCTCCCGTTGCCCCTCGCCGCCGCGTACGGGGTCAGCAAACGCGCCCTCGTCGCCTACGCCGACGCGCTGCGCCTCGAGGTCGGCGGCCACGTCGGGGTGAGCGTGGTCTACCCGAGCATGGTCGCCTCCCCGATCCACGACACGACCGCCGCCGCCGGCCTGTCCCTGCAGGGCGTGTCCCGGCTGGAACCGGTCGAGGGCGTCATCGCCGCGATCCTGCGCGCCGCCACCGCCCGCAGACCTCCGCGCGACGTCGCCACCACCCGCCGCGGCCGCTTCGAGATGGCCGTGGCCCGGCACCTGCCCGCTCTCGCCGACGCGATGGTCCGCCGGACGGTGGCGTCCCGGCTGGCGGCCGGCGCCTTCCAGGACGCCCCGCTGGCCGCCGGGCTGATCCGCCGCCACCGCGACCGCCGGTAGCCGCCGGCGGTTGCGGTCCGGTCGGCTTCTGTCATGATCACGACGGGACCGGGCGTCGGTCGGTCCGCGTTGCCACGATCGCGCGCATGAGTTCGTTCCCGACGCCGCCAGGTTCGTTCACCACGCCGCCCCCACCGCCCGTGCCCGACCCGCCGATCACCAGGGCGCGCAAGCGCGCCGCCGTCGTGACCGTCGTCCTGGCCGCGGTGCTGTGCGGTCTGGGCGTCCTCGCGTCGTGGAACCCGTGGGGCTACGCGCGTTTCGGCGACGGCCCCTACGCGCTCGTCGCCGTCGCCACCCTCCTGCCCCTCGCCGCCGGGGTCCTCGCGCTGCTCCTGGTGCGCCGCAAGGCGGTCACGATCACGCTCGCCGTCGCCTGCGCCGTCGCCGCCGGCATCGCCTTCTGCGGTGGCGGCGGCATCGTCGCCGTGTTCGGCGACCCGCACTGGAAACGCACCGTCCTCGCCACCACCGGCGAGTACCAGATCGTCAGCCTCGTGGAGAGCGACCTCATCTTTCGCCAGGAGCTGCGCGTCGCCCGCCCCGACGGCCTGCTGACCCGCGAGTCGACCCGCCCGCTCGGCTGCGTCGAGGCGGTCTTCAACGACCACCCGGAGTTCACCTTCAAGTTCGCCCGCTTCGTCGGGCCTGACGAGATCGAGGTGACCCTCAGCAACGACAAGACCTGGCGCACCCGGTTCGACCCCGACACCCTCACGCCGTCCCGGACCCTCAACGCCGGCTGCGCCGCGTACCGGGGCGCATACGTCGACACCGGCCCGTGATCAGCGGGACATCAGGGGGCGGCTGCGGAAGGAGAAGCGGGCGACCGTCGGGATCCAGTGCCGCCAGGTAGCGGGGTCCGGGTCGAGCTCGGTGGTGTCGGTGATGCGCCGCACCCGGTCGCGCAGCGCCGGCGGCAGGCCGGCGAGCAGGTCCGGGACGGAGGCGTCGTCGTCGGCGAGGCGTTCCAGGAAGGCGACGGTCTCGGCGGGGAACCCGACCTGCATGGCCAGCATGAGGCAGACGGTGCGCAGGTCGTGGTCGCACAGCCGCTCCGCCTCCGCGGCGGTGAGCCCCGAGCGCAGCAGCCGGTACGTGTTGACCAGGCGCTTCGCCGACCGGGGCGTGGTGATGAGCGGGCCGACGTCGATGAGGGCCTGGCGTTCCTGGGCGGTGAGGCGCAGCGTGAGCACGGCCATCGGCGGGATGTCGGGCTTGGCGACGGCGTAGACGGCGAGGTGGCGCAGGCCGGTCCGCAGCACCAGCCGGCGCCCGTCCGCGCTGAACGCCGGCAGGCTCAGCGGGCCGTCGTGCGGCTCCGCCGGGGCGGGCAGCTGGAAGCGGTCGGGCGCGCGGTCGACGGTCAGGTCCCACAGCAGCAGGGTCCGGTCGGCGGTCGCGGCGAGGGTCCCGTCGGCGCTGACCGCCAGGGCGGCGACGGTGCCCGTGCCCGGCTGCAGCGCGGCCGGCCGCGGCGTGCCGTCGACGACCCGCCACAGCCGCACCCCCGGCTCGTGGGGGACGGCCACGGCGACCACCGCACCCGCCGGGTCGGCGGCGGCCACCGCCGTGCGCCGCGGCGGCGGGACGGTGTCCGAGGACGCGGGCTCCGGCAGCGGGACGAACGCCACCCGCGAACCCCGCTGCACCACCCGGAACTGCCGGGTCGCCAGGACGGTCCCGCCGAGGTCGCCGGCGGTCGTGTCCACGGACGGCTCCGAACCGTCGACCGGGAACTCGACCGCGACCCACGCCCGTGCGGTCACGATCCACGCCGCCGTGCGCCCCGACGGGTCGGGGCCCACACCGGCCAGCACCCAGCCGTCCGCGCCGGCACCGTCCCACGCCGCCTCGGCCAGGACCGACAGCTCCACCGCGTCCAGCAGCCCGCACCGGCCGGCGCTCACCACGAACACCCGCCCGTCGCCGGTGACGGCGGCCGCCACCACCGGCTCCTGCCACAGCCGCCACCGGCGGCCCGGATCGGCCGGCCGGGCGGTGTCCCACCGGGCGACGGTGCCGTCCTGCATCACCGCCACCAGGAACCGGTCCCCGTCGGTGAAGCCGGCGACCACGACCGGGTCGGGCAGTTCGACGCCGCGGACCAGCACCGGCGCGAACTGCCGGCCGTCGGTGGGTGCAGCGGCGCCGTCGGCGGGCCCGGCACCGGTCGCCGGTCCGCTGTCCGGCGAAGCGGGAGCGGGCGACAGCGGCGGCGGGGCGTCGGCATGCTCGAGGTCCGCGTCCACCTCGACGTCCGGCAGGAGCGTGTCACGGACCAGGTTGGTGTAGCCGTCGTCGGTCAGCGCCGGCAGGTTGATCGACAGTTGGAAGATCTTCTCCAGGTAGTTCTGCGGGTCGTGCTCGGTGGCGCCGCCGATCACCTCCTGGTAGTGCTGCTCCAGCGACCGGGTCAGCCACCGTGCGTCGACCCCGACCACGACCACGAACAGCGGGAAGGCCAGCAGCAGGTTCACCGCCTGCAGCACGTCCACGACCCGGCCGGGCGGGCAGCGGTCCAGGTCGTCGATGTACAGCACGATCCGCTCGACGTCCGTCGAGCCCGACAGGCGCCGGCTGAGCTCCTCCAGGTCGCGTCGGACGACGGCGACGAGCCCTTCGTGCCGCCGGTAGTCGTCGCCGGCGGACCGGCCGGCCGCGAACGACCGGACGCTGCCGGCCTGCTCCAGCAGGTCGATGCGGACCCCGAGGGTGCGGATCTCGTCCTCGTACCGCTCGATCTGGCGGCGCAGGGTCTCCCGACGGACCCGGATCGGCTCCTGCCGCTGCTCGTCGAGCGTGCGGACCACCGCCTCGGCCTTGTCAAGGGCGGGCTTCGCCCGGCCGATCACCTTGCTCAGCCCGAGCCCGGCGATGACCAGCGGGGCGACGGCGGTGGCGGCCGCGGCCAGGGTCTCCTGCAGCCGGGCCAGGACGATCGCGCCGGCCGGTCCGGCCACCGCCAGCAGGACCAGCGACACCAGCAGCGACCGGGTGGCCCAGGTGCCGCGCCGGAGCAGGACGAAGAACCGGCCGAACGTCCCGCGCGCCTCCTGCGTGACGGCCCGCAGGTCCAGGCCCTCGGGCGGGACGCCGGCGTTGCTGAGCGCCTTCGACACGGCGCTCTGCGCCTCGGCCACGACCGGCTCGGCGCCCAGCACGTCGCGCAGCCCGATCGGCTCCTGCCGCAGCAGGTCCTCGGTGGCCTCCGCCAGCTGCCGGGCCGCCGCGCGCCGCCGCAGCTCCAGGTGGTGGCGCTGCTCCTGGGCCGAGGGCAGGTCGGCGAGGGCCCGGCCGGCGGCGGCGTCGTCGAGCTGCTCCGCGAGGCGGTCCATGATGGTGCCGGTCAGCGAGGCCCACAGGTTGGCGTCGACGTAGTGCCAGGCGTTGAACCGGACCTGGCAGACGCTGCCGCAGTACGCGGTCGGCTGGCCCTCCGTGCGGGCCCGGGTGGACATCGCCGCGAGCGCCTCGACGCGGTCGTACATCCGGCCCATGAAGAACGACTTGCCGATGCCCCAGTCGCCGAACAGGCCGATCGCCAGCGGCGGGGCGACCTCCTGCGCCATGACGATGTCGCTGAGCGTCTCCACGTCACGGTCGACGCCGAGGCGGTCCTCGCCGGTGGTGCCGTCGGCGAGGAAGCCGGCGTGCCACCGGCCCGGGGCCGCCTCCGGGCGTGGGGCCTCGTACGCGGCGTTGCGCACGAGCGCCATGCCCGGGTCGAGCTCCTGCCACTGCGGCCGGGGCAGGCCCTGCGCCTGCAGCGCGGCGGCCACCGCCTGCATGATCTCGTCGATCAGCAGGGTCGGGCCGAGCCCGGCGATCCCACCGGCCAGGACCTGCAGGAGCGCGCCGGTGAAGCTGGTGTGGTGGTGCCCCGAGGGGGCGAGGGCGACCGCGTCGCGGCCGGTGGCGGCCAGGATGCTGAACTGCCGCGGGCCGCGGGCCAGGGTGCCGGCCCGTTCCGCGTAGCCGCAGTCCAGCACGACGACGCACCGTTCGGCCCGGCTGCCCTCGATGGTGCGGCGCAGGCTCTGGAACGGCAGGCCCGACCGGTCCGGCTGGGTGGGGTGGGTGCCGCGCAGCGCGAGGACGAGCCCGCCGTCGTGCGGGCCGGGCAGCCCGTGCCCGGCGTAGTAGACGAACAGCAGCCCGTCGGGGCCCACGTCGTCCGCCGCCGTGCGGATCAGCGCGATCGCCGCCGCCGGATCCGACCGGCCGTCCGCGACGTGCACCTGCTGCGCCGGTACGCCCCACAGCTCCGGCCGCATGAGCCCGGCCCGCAGGTCGTTGACGTTGTTGCGCACGGCGGGGATCGGGTCGAGGAAGTCGTATTCGCCGACGCCGATCAGGACGACCTGCGACGACGACGGATCGGCGAGTTCGGCCACCGCTTCACAGTAACGATGCCGTCACGCAAATGTGGTCACCGGGTCGGCCGGGCATCGACGGGTGTCAGGTCCGGTTCGGTCGCGACGCTGCCCAGCAACGCCATGGCCTGCGCCGACGGGGTGCCCGAGGCCGCGTGGTAGACGAGCAGCTCCTGGCCGGGCGCGCCGTTGACGCTGAACGTCTCGTACGACAGCGTCAGCTCACCGACCATCGGGTGCGCGAACCGCTTGGTCCCGGCGGTCTTGACCCCGACGTCGTGGCGGGCCCACAGCCGGCGGAACTCGTCGCTCTTCAGCGACAGCTCGCCGACCAGTTCGGTGAGGCGCGGGTCGTCGAGGTCGGTGCCGGCGCGGGCGCGCAGGCTGGCGACGGTCTCGGCGGCGACCCTGGGCCAGTCGGCGTAGAGGCGGCGCGCGTACGGCTCCAGGAACGCCACCCGGACCATGTTCTGCCCCTTGACGGAGCAGTGGTTGAGCGCGGCGGCGAGCCGGTTGTTGGCCAGGACGTCCAGGTGGCGGCCGACCACCACGGCCGGCGTGTCCGGCCAGAGGTCCAGCAGGCGCAGCAGGCCGGGGCTGACCCGCTCCGGCTGCCGGGACCGGCGCCGCGGGCGGGCCGCCGGCCGGGCCAGCTCCCGCAGGTGCGCGAGGCCGTCGTCGTTCAGCGTGTACACCCGGGCGACCCCGGACGACGTCGCCGACGCGATCGCCTACGCCGCCGCGGCACCCACCCGGGTCAACCTCGCCGAGGTCATCATCGTACCGACGCAACAGGGCTGAACCGCGGGCTTGACCTTGACCCAGGGGCAGGGTCCGACGATGGGCGCATGAACGAGATCGCACAGCTCAGCGAGCGGATCGCAGCCTTCTGCGACACCACGAACGTCCCCGGCTACGTCGCCGGCGTGTACCGCGCCGGCGAGCGGCACGTCCTCGCGCACGGCGTGGCGAACATCGGCACCGGCGCGCCGATGCGCGAGGACACCGGGTTCCTGTTCGGCTCCATCACCAAGGTCATGACCACGATGCTGGTGCTGCGCCAGGTCGAGCGCGGCACCGTCGACCTCGACGCGCCGGTCGTGTCCTACCTGCCGGAGTTCGCCCTCGCCACGCTCGGCAGGCACGACACCGCCGGCCGGATCCGGGTACGCCACCTGCTGACCCACACCAGCGGGATCGACGCCGACCTGTTCTTCCCGGCCGGCTGCGGCCCCGACGCGCTGCGGGTCTACCTCGCCGGGCTGGCCCGGCGGTGCGGCACGCTGTTCGAGCCGGGGGAGCACGTCAGCTACTCCAACGGCGGCATGATGGTCGCCGGGCGCCTGCTGGAGGTCGTCACCGGTACGCCGTACCACGAGCTGCTGCGCCGCGACCTGTACGGGCCCGCCGGCATGACCGGCTCGTGCACGTCCGCCGCGGAGGCGATCCTGCGCGGCACCGCCGTCGGTCACTTCGCCGACCCCACCACCGGCGAGGTGCGGCGCACCGGCATGTTCACGCTGCCCGACACCTGGGCGCCGGCCGGCGGCACCGCCATCGGCACCGTCGGCGACCTGCTCGCCCTCGGCCGGCAGCACCTCACGCCCGGCGTGCTCTCCGCCGCGTCGACGGCGCTCATGCGGACCGTCTCGCACGACATGGGCACGCCGAACGTGCCGCCCGTCGGGATGGGGTGGCTGCTGATGCGCTTCGGCGACACCACCGTCATGACCATGTCCGGGGCCTCACCCGGCGGGGTGGCCGTCCTCGCCGTCGCACCCGAGCTCGACCTGGTCTTCGCCGCGTACGGCAACGACCCGCGCGCCCTCGCGCTGCACGACGAGCTGCTGCCGGCGCTGGTGCCCGGCCCGCTGCGGCTCGCCCCGGTCCGGCCCGTGCCGGCGGCGCCCGACCTGGCCCGCTACGCCGGGACGTACCGCTCCGACCAGCTGCGCGTCGAGGTCAGCGTGGTGGACGGCGGGCTGGAGGAGCGGATCACCTACGAGCCGGCGGACGCCGTGCAGGAGGCCACGTTCACCGGGTTCGTCGGCGGCCCCTTCACCGTCCCGCCGCGGCGGTACACCCAGATCGGCGACGGGCTGTTCGCCCCGGCGGGGATGCCGCCCGGCGAGCTGGGGCTCACGTCCCGGCAGTACCTCGTCTCGTTCCACGGCCATGACATCGGCACGGGTGCCGTCACGCACCGGTGCTCGGGCGGCCGCATGACCCGCCGCGTCCTGCCGGACCACGGTTGAGCAGGATGCGGTCATGCAGTTGCTCACCATCGGCCGGCTCGCGGAGCACGCGGGCGTCACCGTCAAGGCCGTGCGCCACTACCACGCCCGCGGCCTGCTCCCCGAGCCCGAGCGCGACGGGTCCGGCTACCGCCGTTACGACGCGGGCCACGCCATCCAGCTCGTGAAGATCAAGACCCTGGCCGACGCGGGCGTGCCGCTCGCCCGCGTCAAGGAGCTGCTCGCCGCCTCCCCGGCCGAGTTCGTCGCCGCGATCGCCGAGATCGACCGCGACCTGAGCCGGCAGGCCGCGAAGATCCGGCGCAGCCGCGAGCGCATCGCCCAGCTGCGCGACGGCGACCGCCTCTTCGTCACGCCCGAAGTGTTCGCGTACCTGCGACGCCTGCGCGCCCTCGGCGTCAGCGACCGCACCGTCCGGCTGGAACGCGACCTGTGGGTCCTGCTGCACGCCGTGTCGCCGGGCTCGGCCGACGGCTGGGTCACCGACAAGCTCGACGCCCTCGACGACCCCGAGTTCCAGGCCATCTACCTCGCGTACGACGCGGCCTTCGACCTGCCGCCCGACGACCCGGGCCTGCCGGCGCTCGCCGCGCGGGCCCGGCGGTGGTACGCCACCCGCTCCGGCACCCCGGAGTCGACCGGCGACGTCGACCCGGCGATCACGCAGCTCGCCGCCGCCTCGGCCGCCGCGTCGTCCCCGGCCTGGTCCCGCCTGGCCGAGCTGGCCCGCTCAGCGGGATGACCACGGGTCCGGCCGCATGACGGTCCAGGCGGCCACGGCGCGGGTACGTTCGGCGGGCGGCAGGTGCCACGCGATGCCGCCGGCGGCGGGGGCCTGCCAGCGCCCGGCCGCTGTGCCCGGTGGTGAGCTCAGCTGTGGTCGATCGGGATCTTGACGAGCAGCGTCGTCCCGAGGCCGGTCGGGCTTTGGAGGTCCATGTGACCGCCGAGTGTCTCGACGCGGTCTCGAAGTCCGATGAGGCCGGACCCATTGCCGGTGTCGGCTCCGCCGATGCCGTCGTCGCGGACCGACAGCCGGAGGAAGGCGTCGCGCGACTCGACATCGACGTGAACCGTCGACGCATTCGCGTGTTTGGCGGCGTTCGTCAGCGCTTCCGACACGACATAGTACGCGCCTACCTCGACCTGCTCTGGTAGGCGTTGGTCGATGTCCACCTTCAGGTCGACCGGCGTCGGACTGCGGCGGGCGAGTGTCCTGACCGCCGGGCCGAGCCCCCCTTTGGCGTGAATCGCTGGATGGATTCCGTGGGCGATCTCCCGCAGATCTTCAAAGATGCCCGTAGCGATGTTCGCCGCTTGTGACGCCTGATCCCTGATCGCTTCGAGTTCTGGTGGTATGGAGGATTCCAACATGCGCAGTTGGAGGCCCAGCGCGACGAGCCGTTGTTGCGCGCCGTCGTGGATGTCGCGTTCGACCTGGCGGCGGGCTTCGTCGCTGGCCGCGATGATGCGGGCTCGGGAAGCGATGAGCTGGGTGCGGCTCTCGGCGTTGGCGACGGCGGTCGCGACGAGGTCGGTGAAGCGGGCCATTCGTATCTCCGTGTCGGCCGGCAAGGGTTCGAGCGCGGTGGACATGACCAGGGCCACGCCCCAGATCTGGCGTTCGACGATGACCGGAACGCCGACCCCGGAGTGGACGCCCAGGCTTTGTGCCACCTCCGCGTTCGCACCTTTTGCGGTTTTGTAGTCGTTGATCCGGGCCGCGTGGCCGGTGTTACGCACCATGACGAGAAGGCTGTCGCCGGTGAGCGGGAACGACTCCCTGTCCCGTAGGATGTTGCCGCCCGCGACCCTGGTGGCCGTTCCATCCGTCTCGTACCGGAGCAGCGTCGTGGGGTACCCGCCAAGCACCACGCCGAGTTCCTTGGCCACCGCCTTGAACACGTCGGCCGGCGAGGCGCCGCGGGCGACCAGCGTGGCAACCCGCCGCAACGCGGCTTGCTCTTTCGCGAGCGAGGTGGCCTTTTCGCGGCTGGCTTGCAGCGACTGGATCATGTCCGCTCGGTCGCGTGCCGCGCGCAGCAGCGATCGCAGGGCTGGGACAACTCGCTGTTGGAGGCGCTCCATCGTGTGGGCGGGCAAGTCGGCGGGGACGACGAAGGTACCCAGGACCGTCGTACCGTCACGCAGCGGGAACACTGTCCGGTAGCTGTTCGCGGGCATCGCCTCCAGCTCGATCGAGGCGAACGGCAGGTCGAGCGCCTGCTTGAGCTGCATCGCCCCCGCACGCAGCGCAGCGTCAAGGTTGGCGGAGCCGAGCATGAGCCGGGCCAACTCTGCGGAGAGGTCGGTCTCTCTACGGCGTTCCCACGCTTCGCGGGCGTGGTAGCGGGTGAGGGCGGACAAGGCGCTGACCAACAATGCGGCGATGGTGAAGATCCCCATGTCGCGCAACTCCCCGCCGCTGAGCGGGCGTAGCGCCGCGAAGGGCGGCGTGTGGACGTAGTTGTAGACGATGGCGCTGGCCAGCGAGGTCATCAGGCCAAGCCGGGCTCCCCACACAACCGAGACCGCGAGCACGCCGATCAGGTACACGATCCCGCTGGCATGTTGATGTGTGGCACGGGAGAACACAAACATCGCCAGGGTCTCCACCGCGATGAACACGACAGCCACCAGGACCCCGAGCGAGAACGGCGGCGGCTCCGGCCGGGTCATCAGGGCCAGCAGCCATGACCGAATCGGTCGCCGCTGCTGTGTGGTCTCACCAGAAATTGAGGTTTGCATTTCGCCTACCCGCCATAAGCCAGGTGACTCTCGTTTCAGGGCACAAAATCCTTGTTTCGGGACTTTACCACGTAGATCGGCACCAACTGGGCTAGTCGGATAAGGGGAGCGTCTCGGGCGCAACGATGCTGCCAAACTGCCGGACGTGTCGATCGAAATGAGCGTCACGGAAAATTTAATTGTCAGGCGTCGATAAATGTAATGAGTGGCGGCGCGGGCAACGGGTGCTCGGATCCCAGGCGCTGCGCCCGGGCCGGCGCCACCGGAGCAGCCTGACCTCGAACCAGCTCAAGCATCGGCACGGACCGATGCGCAGCCTGTAGACCGGCCGGACCTGCAAACGATCATCGCCGGGCAAGCGTTCGATCTCCAATGCAACAGCGCCCGGAAAAAAGTGGCGGCACCGGCTGGACCGACCACACCCCGGTCGAGACCAGCAGCCCCGGCGGCTCGACCGGGATGACGTCACCCGGCCTGGCTGGACACTGATCGACGCCGGATCACCGGGGCCGCCGCGCTCCACACGCTGTACGCGCTGACCACCGCCACATTCTCCGCGGCGCCGCCGGTACCGTGGCGCACATGCGGCCGCCCTCGAGCGCTGCCTTGCCGGCCGACTCCGGCGAGCTGACCCGGCTCCCGTCGACGGTCCGGGGCTGGTGACGGACGGCTGCCGGCGCGGCGTCGTGGCGGCGCGGGCGATGATGATGCTCCGGCGCGGCACTGGTCTTCGCCGCGGGAGGGATGGACATGGGACCGGACGACGCCACGCTCGGTGTCGTGCTGGACACGACGGCGGCGCCGGCTGAGGTCGTCGTGGACGGCGAGCGGCTGGTGGTCATCGGCTACGTGTGGGAGCCGGCCACCGAGCTGGTCTGTCTCGACGGCGCCGGCGCGGTGTGGTCGTGCTCCCCGGACCGGCGCGGCCGGATGCCGATGAACTCGTCCGTCGACGCGCTGCGCCGGTTCCTCGACCTGTTCGGCGCGTTCTTCGCGGCCGCCGACGACCCGCCGCCGGCGACGTACACGGCCGCGCAGCTGGCCGAGAAGCTGGCCGCGTTCCGGCGCGGTGAGATCACCCCCGCGGCGGGCGGGCCGGACCGCCGCTCCGCCCGCGTCGAACGGCTCAGGACGAGCTTGCGGGAGGTCGACGGGGGCGCCGTCGAGGCCGGGTGGTGGGCGCTCGTCCTGGAGCAGGTCGACGACGGAATCCTGTGACGGGCGGCCGGCCTCACCGGTCCCGGTCGAAGCCGGTCCGCAGCTGGCGCACGTCGAAGGTGACGTCCGGCTCGATCCACCGTTCGTCGGCCGTCCGCACGATGTGTTGCGCCAGCCGCCACACGATGACGTCGAACGCCTCGCGACCCGTCGGGCCGAGCCGGGACAGCCCGTACAGGCCCTCCTGCTCGTACATGCCGATCATGCTGTGATCGGGCAGGCCGGTCGGACTGAACACCTGCACCGCGGAGATCTGGCGGGGCAGGTCGCGGATCGGCATGACGGTCCACATGACCGGGATGATCGACGTGCGCCAGCCGGGGCGGTCGCTACGGGACCGCACTCGGCGGGTGAACGCGTCCCACTCCTGGGCGCACCGCGGGCTGTTGACGTACCTCGGGGAGAGCAGCGGCACGAAGACCTGGCAATGGCCGACCGCGAACGCCACCTCCTCGGTCCAGCGCCCGTCCGGCGTCGCGTCGATGAACCCGCTGTCCTCGCCGGCGCCGAGCCCCATGAGCTCGTTGACGTAACCGGACAGCGTCACGAAGAACCTGGTGTGCCGGTCGTCGACGTCGGCCCGGGCATGGCTGACGAAGAAGACCGGATGCGCGTCGGACCGACGTGGCCCATCGGTGGCGGGCCGCTCGGGGCGTGCCGCGAAGACGGGTCGCGGCGCCGCGGCGGTCCGGACGCCGGCCCGCTCGGCACGCGCCGCGGGGTTGGGTCGCAGCGCCAGGCCCGCGGCGGTCCTGACGTTGACCTGCTCGGGATGCGGCAGGCTCCGCCGTCGCATGGTCTTGTGCAGCTGCGTGAAGATGACGTCGAGGCTCAGCAGCTCGGGGCCGTCGGGGACGCCGTCGCGCAGGAGCTCCAGCAGCGCGCCGGTGAAGGCCGTGTACCGTTCGCCCGGCGGGGCCAGGGCCTTGCGGTTGGCCGCCGTTGCCGTCAGGACGTAGACGCCCTCGATGTCGACCATGCCGCTGACCTGGCCGTCGGACATCGCCGGGATCGCCCGGCCGCTGAAGCAGCAGTCCAGGATGATGATGCGGGTGCGGGCGTTGATCCGGCTGCTGTCGACGAACAGTGCCCGCAGCGCCTCGTACGGCAGCGCGGTGAACGCCGGGTCCTCCGGGTCCGAGCCGGGCAGGGCGAGGAACAGCTCGCCGCGCATCCCGAGCAGGCCGTGCCCGGCGAAATAGACGATCAACGCGTCGTCGGCGGTCTCGCCGATGTCGCGCAGCGCCTTGCTGATCACGCCCGGGTTCGCCGGCTCGGCGAGGACCCGGCAGTTGTCGGGCCGAACGACGCCGTACTCGGGATCCGTGAACGCCGCCGCGAGCCCGGCGAGATTGTTCGCGACCGCGGGCAGGTCGTCGAGGCTGGGCACGTCGTACCGGCTGGTGCCGATCAGCAGGACCGCCGACCGGTCGGGATCAGGCAGCCGCACCGGTCACGTCCACCGCCGACGTCACCGGCGCGGTGCCGCTGGTCGCGACCGGCCGGCATCCACTGACTGGCACCTGTACGTTCACCGGGCCAGCCTGTCCGATACGCGGCCGGACGGACATCCCTCGCATGGCCAGTACTGCCCAGGCGCCCCCACGGCGCGAAACGTCACTCGCCGTGTAAGCCCCGACGATCCAGGCCCGAATAGATCAACGTGTCCGGCCGGCGGGCCAGTCCAGGCACGTGGACGCTCCGGAGTGGACGGCGACCAGCGAGTCGGCGCCGCGCCACCAGGTGTCGGCCAGCCCTCGGACCTCCGCCCGCCGGGGGCAGCCCTGCCGGGACGTCGTCGAACAGCAGCGGGTTCACCGGGGCGAGGCTACCTACGAACGGGCGGGTCACCCGTTCGGGCGACAGACAACCGGTGAATTATCGCCGAATACCGCGCTCTTCGTAGCGGATCCATTGCTTTGCGTGACAGTCTTGGAGTCGCGAAGATCAATGGGGGTCACCGACGCTGCGGCACGAGTGAGGAGGGGTGATGACCGCGACCGCGGCCGCGATGAACCTTGCCTCCGGGGAACCTCCGATCAACTTCGCGGCGCACCAGGTGCGGGCCGGCAACATCGCCGGGGCGCGGGACGACTTCGAGCAGATGCTGGCGATGCTGCTCGCGGCGATCTACCCCGGTGCCCGCGCGATCACGGCGAACCCGGGTGACTGGGGCATCGACATCCTGCTCGGTGAGCTGTCCGGGCTCGTGGTGATCTGGCAGTCGAAGTACTTCTGGCCGGTGGTGGGCCGCTCGTCGCAGGGCCAGATCCGCGAGTCGTTCGACGCCGCGCTCGCCGCGGCGGCCCGCAACGGGTACCGGCTCAGCCAGTGGGTGCTGTGCGTGCCGGCCAGCATGGACCCGCCGACCGCGCAGTGGTGGGACAACTGGCGCACGCGCCGGCAGCGCGACAGCGGCGTCGCGATCGAGCTGTGGCACGAGAGCATCCTGCGCGGCCACCTGGTCCGGCCGGACTGCGCGCACGTGCGGCGGCACTTCTACGACCCGTACACGCCGGCGCCGGCACAGCGGGCACCCGTCCGGGACCTCGGCGGCGACGACGCGGCCGCGCTGGACGAGGCGCTGTTCGTGCGGCAGCTGCGCGCGGCCGGGCACGCCGAGGTCGGCGCGGCGAAGCGGGAGTACTTCAACGCCGAGCTGCTGGCGCGCGAGGTGCTCGACAAGCGGCTGCCGGCGGAGGTGCTCGCGCTCGCCGAGGCCGACGGGGTCGTGCACGGCATCTGGGAGGCGCGGTTCAACGCCGTCGCGGCGCTGGCCGCCGACCCGCGGCTGCCGGGGCTGCACGCCGAGGTCATGCGCGAGATCCGGGAGTCGGGGGTGTTCCCGGCGCAGTTGCGGGCCGGGCCGGTGCACCGGTGCGGGCTGATGCACCGCGTCGTGCAGGACCGCCGGGCCGGCTGGGTCAGGCACTGGCGGGACATCATCTGAGCGAAAGGCGGGACAGGCATGACCCCGGACGACGTGCCGGTGTTCCGGCAGGCGCGGATCCTGCTCGTGCTGCAGTGCGCCGGTGAGCCGCTGGACGTCGAGCACCTCGGCGTCTACGACTTCCTGGCCGCGCACCCGCTGCTGCTGGCCCGCGCCGGCGACGACCCGGACCGCACGGCGCTGCGGCTGGCCGGGTTCGACGACCGGGCCGTCGCCTACGCCAGCCCCGCGCAGCGGTACGTCACCGCCCAGCTGCACCTGGCCGGCGACCTCGCCGCGCTGATCGGTCGCGGGCTCGTGCGGGCCACGGCCACCGGACGGGTGACGTACCAGCTCACCCAGGAGGGCGCGGACATGGCCGCTCGATTTACCGCGATGTATGCTCAGCGGTACCGCACGGCGGCCCGCGTCGTCGTGCGCCGCCTCCGGCGCCTGAGCACGCGGAGGCTGCGAGAAGGCTTGCGGCAGTGGCTCCATCCGGCTCCTTCGTCTGCGCTGAAGGACCTGACATGATCGGTTTGCGGGCACACGGCATCCGGCTCAGGCGGCTGCGCCTGCACAGCGGCGACCGCAGCTACGACGTGGACTTCCGGGCCGCCGACGACGCGCCCCGGCCGCTGTCCGTGCTCGCCGGGGCGTTCAGCACCGGCAAGACCACCGTGCTGGAGTTCGTCGACTACTGCCTCGGCGCCTCCGACCACCCGCGCCACCCCGAGATCATGCCGAAGGTGCGGGCCGCCACGCTGGAGGTCGAGCTGTCCGGCTCGCCGTACCTCATCGAGCGGGCCGTCGGCGAGCCGTCGATGTTCGCCTACGTGCGGGCGGGCCGCCTCGACGAGCCGGGCGCGACGCCGCCGGTACGCCGGCCGCTGCGCCCGTCCAGCCACCCGGAGAGCCTCTCGACGCTGCTGCTGTCGCACTGCAAGCTGGAGGGCGTCCGGCTGCGTGACACGCTCGCCCAGGACCAGCCCGGCGCCGACACGGACCCGCTGAGCTTCCGGGAGCTCATGTGGCTGTGCTTCCTGCCCAACGAGCGCCTCGACGACAAGGACCTGCTGTTCGAGAGCGTGCCGATGAAGCACCTCAAGCTGCGGCAGGTGGTCGACGTCGTCTTCGACGTGCACGACGACCGGTCCGTGGAGCTGGGCCGGCGGATCCGGGCCGTCGAGTCGGAGCTGTCGGCGGCGAGGGCGGCGTACCGGGCGGCGGAGCAGATCGTCGAGGAGCAGCGCGTCGGCGACCGCGACCACCTGGAGGCGCTGCACCGCACCGCGAAGGACGAGCTGGCCGCGTGCGCGCAGGCCCTCGCCGCGCTGGACGCCCAGGCCCGCGCCGACACGATGTTCGCCGAGGAGCTGCGCGAGCGGCACCGCGGCGCGGCCCTCGCCGCCCGGCACGCGGCCGCCGCGTTGCGGGACCGGGAGACGCAGCTGCGGCGGATGCAGGCGCTGCGCGGCAGCTACGCCGAGGATGTCGCGAAGTGGACGATGCTCACCGAGGCCGACCGGCTGTTCGAGCCGGTGCGGGTGGCGTCCTGCCCGTCGTGCCTGGCGCCGCTGTCCGGCGGCGAGGAGCACTGCCCGGCCTGCCGGCTGCCGGTCACCCAGGCCGGCCCGCTCGACGTCACGGCCGAGCTGCGCGCCGCCAAGACCCGCCTCGCCGAGCTGACCGGCTACCTGGACGAGCTGCAGGAGCAGCTGCCGCGGCTGCGCGAGGAGGCCGAGCGGGCCCAGCTCGCGGAGGCCCGCGCCGCCGCCGAGGTCGACGAGGCGACCACGCACGCGATCACGCCGTACCTGGCGCAGCGCGACGCCCTCGCCCGGCGGCGCGAGGAGGCGGCGGCGACCCTGCAACGGGCGCTGAGCGGGCTGCGGCTCATCGCGAGCCTGGAGCGGCGCGCGGCCGGCATCCTGCAGCAGATGGACCAGGTCGCCGCGGACCGCGAGGAGCTCGCCGCGGCCGGGGCGCAGGCCAGGCGCGCGGACCGCTCCGCCGTCGTGCGGCGCGTCGGCGCGCGCTACCGGGAGATCCTGCAGGAGTGGCGGTACCCGAAACTCGCCGACGCGTACCTCGCCGAGGACCTCACGCCGTACATGCGGGGCGAGCCGTACACCGCGGCGTCCTCCGGCGGGCGGACCCTGATCGCCCTGGCGTGGCAGCTGGCGCTGTTCGAGATCGCGTGGGAGTCCCGCTCGTCGCACCCCGGGTTCCTGCTGCTGGACAGCCCGCAGAAGAACCTGGGCGTGGCCGGGGACTTCACCGGGGACCCCGCCGACAGCGTGACGATCGAACGCGTCTACCGGCACCTGGACCGGTGGCTGGCCGGTCGCGGGGTCGGCGCGCAGATCGTGGTCGCCGACAACGCCCCGCCGCCCGAGGCCGCCGCCGACGTCGTGGTGCGCTTCTCGCGCCGCCCGGACCAGCCGCCGTACGGACTCATCGACGACGAGACCAGCTGAGCCCGGCGGGACGGCGGCCCGGCGCCCCGCCGCCCCGCCGGGGGTTCAGCGCAGGCCGGCCCGCCGGGCGACGGCGATGAGCCTGTCCGGGTCGTCGGAGATGACACCGTCCACGCCGAGGGCGATGACGCGCTGCATCGTCCGCCGGTCGCCGGTTGGCCCGCCCGTGAACGCCGGGCGTACAGCCGTTCAGCCGAGCTGCCGCAGTACCCACGAGACGGCCGCCTCCGCGGTGTCGGCGGTCGGGTAGGACGGCTCCCGTGCCGGCCCTTCGACCGTCCAGCTGCCGACGGCGATGAGCGGCCGGCCCAGGCGCATCGCGAAGCCGATCTCGCTCAGCGTCCCCCAGCCCCCGCCGACCGCGATGACCCCGTCCGCGGTGCGCGCGACGAGCCCGTTGCGCAGCTCGCCCATGCCGGTCGGCACCGTCACCGTCAGGAACGGGTTGCCCTCCGCCCGGTCCGGCCCCGGCAGCAGCCCGAGCGTCAGCCCGCCCCGCCGGTGCGCCCCACGGCACGACGCCAGCATGACCCCGCCGCGGCCACCGGAGACCAGCACGGCACCCGCCTCGGCGAGCAGCTCCCCGACCCGCTCGGCGACCCGTTCCTGCTCGGCGGTGGCCTGCCCGGCCCCGATCACCGCCACATACGGCCCGTTCACGCCCTGAACATACCGACCCGCCCCGCCGCGCGGACCTGACCGGCCGAGCCGTGCGACCCGCCGCGGCGTTGACGGCGCGCACACAATGGAGCGTGACGCCGGGTTGAGCCTCGAAGGGTGGCGGCCGTGACGACCTCCGCACGTGACGAGCAGGACCGCCGGGACGAGGACAACCGCCTGTGGGCGCACGGCATCCACATCGACGACAGCATCGTCCAGCGTGGGAACTACTTCCTCGTGGCCCAGTCGATGCTGGTCGTCGCGTACTCGATCCTGCTGTCGGTCAGTCAGCAGGTGCACCGGCTGGCTGTCGCCACCACCATCATCGCCGTCGTGGGCATGGTGCTGGCCGCGGTGTGGGGCTACGTGAGCTGGTGGGGCGTGCAGTACCTGCGCCACGTCCAGGAGGCGGCGGTCAACCGCCTGCCGGAGTACAAGCAGACCCGTGAGACCTGGCGGCCACGGCGGCGCGTCTCGGCGCTCAGCGTGTTCACGTACGTCATGCCAAGCATGGCGGCCGTCATGTGGGGCGCGTTCCTCGTCTTCATCTGAGCCCTGCCCCGTGGAGCGGGTGCGGCTGACCGGGCCGGTCCGGCGGGGTCAGGGGAGGCGGGACAGGTCGACGTCGGCGTAGATGGCGGCGTGGTCGGAGCCGGCGTGGACGGGTTTCGTCATGGTCTCGTAGATCGGCCAGAGGGTGCCGCGGCGGCCGCCCCAGACGCCCTTGCGCAGGATGCCGCCGCCGGTGGTGGCGGCGTACAGGGTGGGGGAGAGCAGCACGTAGTCGAGCTTGTTCGGGGCGGTGCAGTAGCCGTACGTGCCGGGGCGGCCGGCGTCGTCGAAGCCGGGGTGGGTGCTGACGTCGCGCAGGTCGGTGTCGCGCAGCAGCGGGGCGAGGGCGTCGCTGGCGGGGGTGTCGTTGAGGTCGCCGACGACGGCGACGAGCGGGGTCGGCTGGGCGCGGTAGATCTGCGCGACCCGCAGGGCCTGCCGGCGGCGGCGCGCGTCGGAGGCGGCCTTGCCGCCGTAGCCCTTGCTCTTGAGGTGGTTGACCAGGACGGTGAGCAGCTGGCCGCCGGGGAGCCGGAAGTGGTACTCGGGGCAGTCGCGGCTGAAGATCCGGCCGTGCTCGTCGAGGTCGTCGACGTGGGTCCGCTGGCCGGCCGGCGGGAAGTCCACAGTGGACATGATGCCGCAGTCGATGCCGCGTTCGTCGTTGCCGTCCATGACCATGAAGTGCTCGTACATGCCGTTGAGGCCGCCCTCGGCGAAGCGCTTCAGCGCCAGGCGGCTCTCGGCCTCCACGACGCCGAGGATGTCGGCGCGCAGGTCGAGGATGACCCGGGCGGTGTTGAGCAGGGCCAGCTCGTCGACGCGGTCGGTGGTCAGCTCCACCCAGCCGATCCAGTCGGCCCGGCCGCCGGCGACGACCTCGACCCGGCCGGTGCGCCGGCGCACGACCAGCCGGCCACGGTTCTGCCGCAGCCGGGCGAACTTCGCCGAGTCGCCGTTGCGCAGGCCGAGCCGGGTCAGCTCGCGCAGGATGTCGTGGCGGACCTCGTCGGTGTACACGGGCTCCTCGAGCAGCTCGCTCAGCCGCTGGAACGCCTCCAGGACCGGCCGGCCCGCCGCCCACGTGCGCTGGTCCAGCGCCTTGGCCCGGTTGAACAGGTTCTCGACGTTGTAGCTCGCGATCCGCATCCGGCCTCCCGACCGTAAGTTACATGCCCGCGGACCGGCCGGACGGCCTGCCGAGCGTCGGGAGCTTTACAGCGTGTCGAGGCTCCACCTACGGTCCGGCACGCGCCGGTGGCCGCCCGTGCCGGCAACGTTTCCGCAGGAGGAATCCCGATGAGCCGAAGAGCCCGCCGTACCGTGGCGGTCGCCGCAGTAGGGGCGCTGCTGGGGCTGGCCGTGTCCGTGCCGCCGGTCGCCGCCGCGCCCGACCCGGGGTCGCCGGTCAAGGTCGACCAGGTCGCCTACGTGCCCGGCCTGCCGAAGCAGGCCACCGTCGTCAGCAGCTCGACCTCGCCGATCGCCTGGACCTTGCGCAACGCCGCCGGGACGACCGTCGCGTCCGGCCAGACGACCGTGAAGGGCGCCGACGCGCTGTCCGGCGACAACGTGCACATCGTCGACTTCTCCAGCTACGACACGCCCGGCAGCGGCTACGTGCTGTCCGCCGGTGGCGCGAACAGCTACCCGTTCGACATCTCCGCCGCGCCGGTCAAGCAGCTGCGGTACGACTCCCTCGCGTTCTTCTACCACCAGCGCAGCGGCATCGCGATCGAGTCGCAGTACGTCGGCAGCCGCTACGCCCGCCCCGCCGGGCACGTCGGCGTCGCGCCGAACCAGGGTGACACGTCGGTGCCGTGCCGCCAGTCCTGCGGCTACTCCCTGGACGTGCGCGGCGGCTGGTACGACGCCGGCGACCAGGGCAAGTACGTCGTCAACGGCGGCATCGCCGCGTGGCAGCTGCTGAACATCTACGAGCGGGCCGCCAACGTGGCCGGCAGCGACCGGGCCGCGCTCGGCGACGGCACCCTCGCCATCCCGGAGCGCGCCAACGGCGTCCCCGACGTGCTGGACGAGGCCCGCTGGGAGGTCGAGTTCCTGCTGCGCATGCAGGTGCCGGACGGCCGTACCGACGCCGGCATGGTCCACCACAAGATCCACGACGAGAACTGGACCGGCCTGCCGATGCGCCCGGAGGCCGACCCGCAGCGGCGCCTGCTGTCGCCGGTGAGCACCGCGGCGACCCTCAACCTCGCCGCCGTCGCGGCGCAGGCGGCGCGGATCTGGCGCACGATCGACCCGACGTTCTCCGCCCGCGCGCTCGCCGCCGCCGAGAAGGCGTACGCCGCGGCGAAGGCCAACCCGAACCGGCTGGCCAGCGCCAACGACAGCACCGGCGGCGGCGCGTACGACGACGCCACCGTCACCGACGAGTTCTACTGGGCGGCGGCGGAGCTGTACACCACCACCGGCGGCGCGAACTACCGCACCGACGTGACCGGCTCCTCGCTGTACAAGGGTGCCGCGTTCAACCAGGGCGGCTTCTGGTGGGGCTGGGTCGCCGCGCTCGGCGACACCACCCTCGCGCTGGTGCCGAACGGCCTGCCGGCCGCGGACATCGCCGCGACCCGGGCGAGGTTCGCGTCGTTCGCCGACAGCCTGCTCAGCGAGATGGCGGCGCAGGGCTACCCGGCGCCGAACGGCGGGACCACCTACAACTGGGGCTCCAACGGGCAGATCGCCAACAACGCCGCGGTCCTCGGCCTCGCGTACGACTTCACCGGCCTCGCCAAGTACCGCACCGGCGCGTTCCAGGCCCTGGACTACCTGTTGGGCCGCAACCCGCTGAACCAGTCCTACATCGCCGGGTACGGCGAGAAGGCCGTCCGCAACGTGCACCACCGGTTCTGGGCGAACCAGTCCGACGCGTCGCTGCCGACCGCGCCGCCCGGGTCGCTGTCCGGCGGGCCGAACAGCGGGCTGCAGGACCCCGTCGCGCAGGCGCAGCTGGGCGGCTGCAAGGCGCAGAAGTGCTTCGTCGACGACATCGGCGCGTACTCCGTCAACGAGGTCGCCATCAACTGGAACTCGGGGCTGGCGTCCCTGGCCAGCTGGGCCGCGGACCACACCGGCACGATCCTGCCGCCGGACACGACCGCGCCGAGCGTGCCGGGCACCCCGGTCGCCTCCGACGTCGCCGCGACCACGCTGCGGCTGACCTGGGCCGCGTCCACCGACGCGGAGAGCGGCGTCACCGGGTACGAGGTCCGCCGCGTCACCGGCGGCACCTCCACGGTCGTCGCGACCACCACCACGGCGTCGGCGGCGCTGACGGGCCTGACCGCCTCGACCGCGTACACGTTCACCGTGGCGGCCCGCAACGGCGCCGGCCTCGTCTCGGCCGAGTCGGCGCCGGTGACCGTGACCACCGCCGACCCGCCCGCGGACGCCCGGCCCACCACGCCCGGCACCCCGGTCGCCTCGGCCGTGACCGCCACCAGCATGACGCTGACCTGGCCCGCCTCCACGGACGACCGCGGCGTCGCCGGCTACGAGATCATCCGCCAGCAGGGCGACGCGCTGTCGGTCTTCGCCACCAGCACCGGGCCGTCGACGGTGCTGACCGGGCTGACGCCGAACACCGAGTACGTGCTGATGGTGCGGGCGAAGGACACCGCGGGGCAGTTCTCCGCGTTCTCCGCCGCGGTCACGGTGCGCACCCCGTCGGTCCAGACCGGCGGCTGCCGGGTGGCGTACTCGGCGAACAGCTGGGGCGGTGGCTTCACCGGCAGCATCACGATCACCAACACCGGGTCCACCGCGTGGACGTCGTGGACGCTGAACTTCACGTTCCCCGGCGACCAGCGGGTCACCCAGGGCTGGTCCGGCCGCTGGTCGCAGACCGGCGCGGCGGTGACGGCCACGAACGAGACCTGGAACGGCGCCGTCCCCGCCGGCGGCACCGTGAGCATCGGCTTCAACGGCTCGTACAGCGGCACCAACACCAACCCGGCGGTCTTCACCGTCAACGGCACCACCTGCGGCTGACGCCGCACGTCGACGCCGGCCGGCCCCCTCGGCCCGGCCGGCGTCGATCCGGGTGCGCCGGGCACGGCACAGCTCACCCGCCCCCGTCCACCGCCGACTCTGCGCGCCGCGGCCCGGCCGGGCACGTATCCCGGACGAATCCGGACGGCGGTGTGGGCGGCACCGGCGTCGATGGCATACGTTGGCTGGCGAGCGACCACCGATCCGCCGGAAAGCGTGCATGCCCTCCACCCCAGCGTTCTCGGCGCCGCCCGACCCCGGGCGCGCGGGCACCCTCGACGACCTGGCCGGCTGCCTGCGCGCACTCAAGGTGTGGGCCGGCGACGTGTCGTACGAGACGATCACCGCTCGCGTCAACGCGGCCTGGACGGCGGCGGGCCGGCCGCCCGGCGAGCTGACCCGCCGCACCACGGTCGCCGACTGCTTCCGCCCCGGCCGGCGCCGGCTCAACCCGGACCTGGTGGCGGCGGTCGCGGCGGCGCTGCACCCCGACCCCGGCTACGCCACGCAGTGGCAGCAGGCGCTGCGGGTCGTCGGCGGCGAGACGGCCGCGGCCGCGCAGGTCCGGGTGCAGGACCGCCTGCCGCAGCCCTTCGCGGAGTTCACCGGCCGTGCCGGGGTGCTGCACCGGCTGCGCGCCGCGGTCCGGCGGCGGCCCGGCACGTTCGCGATCGTGGGCATGGCCGGGGTCGGCAAGACGCTGCTCGCCGTGCAGGCCGGCCACCTGCTCAGCCAGGACCAGCCCTTCGACCGGGTCCTGTTCGTCAACCTGCGCGGCTTCCACCCCGACCCGGCGCAGCCGCCCGCGGACCCGGCCGCCGTGCTGGACGGGTTCCTGCGCCTGCTCGGCGTCCCCGGCCACCGCGTCCCGCACGACCTGCCCGGCCGTGG
This sequence comes from Dactylosporangium aurantiacum, assembly GCF_000716715.1. Lineage (GTDB taxonomy): Bacteria > Actinomycetota > Actinomycetes > Mycobacteriales > Micromonosporaceae > Dactylosporangium > Dactylosporangium aurantiacum. The sequence goes on from NZ_JNYJ01000010.1 coordinate 171,297, forward strand.
CGACGCCCTGCGGGAACGCCTCACCGGGCTGCGCAGCCTGATCGTGCTGGACAACGCCGCCGACGCGGAGCAGGCCCGGCCCCTGGTCCCGGCCGTCGACGGATGCGTCACGCTGGTGACCAGCCGGCGGGCGCTGCACGGCCTGCCGGCCGTGACGGACGTGCCGGTCGACGTGTTCACCCCGCAGGAGGCGGTGCACTTCCTGACCGCCGCCGCGCCCGGCGTGCCGGCCGGCCGCGACCCCGACGCCACCGCCCGGGTCGCCGCCCGCTGCGGGCACCTGCCGCTCGCGCTCGGCCTCGTCGGCGGGCACATCCGGGCCAAGCCGGGGTGGACGATGACCGACCACGCCGAGCGGCTCGACGAGCGGCACCGCGACCGCCGGCTCGACAGCGGCGTCGAGCTGGCCCTCGCCCTGTCGTACCAGGACCTGCCGGCGGACCGGCAGCGGCTGCTGCGCCTGGTCGCCCTGCACCCCGGCCAGGACTTCGACGTCGCCGCGGCGGCCGCGCTGGCCGGCGACGGTGACCTCGCGTCGCCGGCCGGCGACGATCTCAGTGCGGCGGCGCTGGCCGGCGACGGCGATCTCGCGGCGGCCGGTGTTGGGGGCGCGGCGGGGGCCGGCGACCGGCTGGAAGCGGCCGGTCGCGGGCTGCGGGAGCTGCGCCGGGACCACCTGCTGCAGGAGACGACGCCAGGGCGGTACACGCTGCACGACCTGGTGCGCGTCTACGCCGCCGGGCGGGCCGGTGACGAGGACGCCCCGCCCGCCCGCCGGGCGGCCCTGACCAGGCTCTTCGACCACTACCTCGGCGCCGCGGCGGCCGCGATGGACGTGCTCGCGCCGGCCGAGGCGCACCTCCGCCCGCGGGTCGCGGCACCGGCCGACCCGCCCGGCGGCGTCGACGCGGCCCGCGCGTGGCTGGACACGGAGCGGTCCAACCTCGTCGCCGTCGCCGGGCACACCGCCGTCCACGGCTGGCACCGACACACCACGGCGCTGTCCGCGACGCTCGCCGGGTACCTCAACGGCGGCCACCACGGCGACGCGCTGAGCGTCCACGGCCAGGCGCACCGGGCCGCCTGCCACGCCGGGGACGTGCCCGGGCAGGCCGCGGCGCTCACCGCCCTCGGCGCGACCCGGCTGCGGCTCGGCGACGACGGCCCGGCCGCCCGGCACCTGCGGGAGGCGCTGCAGCTGTACCGCCGGGCCGGTGACCGCGCCGGGCAGGCCCGCGCCTCGGCCGCGCTCGGCGACGTCGAGCAGCGCCTCGGCCGGTACCGCCAGGCCGCGTACTGGCACCGGCAGGCGCTGCGGCTGTACCGGCTGACCGGCGACCCCACCGGCGAGGCGCACGCGCTGACGAAGCTCGGCATCGTCGAGGAACGCCTCGGCCGCTACCGTGCCGCGGCCGGCCGGCACGAGCAGGCCCTCGCGCTGTTCCTGGCGGCGGGGGACCGCACCGGCGAGGCGGCCGCACGGTGCAACCTCGGCGACGTCACCGCCAGGCTCGGCGACCCCGACCGGGCCGCCGCGCACCTGCGCCGCGCCCTCGACCTGTACCGCGAGGCCGGCAACCGCGACGGCGAGGCGTGGACCCTGGACAACCTCGGCACCGCCGCCACCCTGCGCGGCGCTCCGGCGCAGGCCCTGGAGCTGCACCGGCGGGCGCTGGTCATCCACCGCGCGACCGGTGAACGCTACGGCGAGGCGAAGGCCCTCAACGGCCTCGGCGAGGCGGCCCGGTCCACCGGCGACCCGGCCGCGGCGCTGGCCCACCACACGGCGGCGCGCGCGGTCGCGGCCGCGACGGGCGACCGGCACCAGCGCGCCGACGCGGAGACCGGGATCGGCCTGGCCCTGCCCGGCGGCGGCCTGCCACACCTGCGGACGGCGCTCACACTGTACGAGGACCTCGGCGTACCCGACGCGGACCGGCTCCGGGCACTGCTGGCGGCCCACGACGACGCCTGAGACCCGCGACGCCTCAGCCGGGACGCTCACAGCAGCCGAGCGCGACCTCGAACGCGAAACTCTTGGCACAGGCCCGGGTGACGACCAGACCAGCCGGCTGCCGGGTCGACCAGGCGCCAGGTCAACGGCGTGTCAGACCATCAGCGGCGGAAGCCCATCGCCGCCGCCGTACCGTCGGCCACGCCAGCGACCAGAGCACCCGCAACGCCAGGACCCGCAAGATCCACGGCACCACTCGGGCACCAGCGGCAGCGGCGAACCGCCCCGCAGCACGACCGACCGCGCGACGAGCGCCCTCGCCGTACGGCCCGACCTTGAAGCGGCGCGAGAACGGCACCGGCTACGCGTTCAGCCGAGCGTCTCGATCAGCCGGAACCGCTGGGTGACGACGGGGGTGTCGTCGTCGAAGTCGGGCACGAATCCGAGGTACTCGGCCACGAAGTCGCTGCGGAAGAAGTCCTCATGGGCGGACCGCCAGTCGGCGGCGTCGCGGTAGCCGCGGCCTTCGGCGTGGGCGTACGCGTCGTCGACCGCCCCGATCGGCTCGGTGGCGACGCGGGTCAGTTCGATGATCGCGACCGGTCTTCCCTCCGAGTCGATGACGCTGTAGCGCTCGCCGGCTGCGGGCAGCGGCTCGCCCTCCTTCTCGTAGATGGCGGGCAGTCCGGTCATCGCCGTCTTGGTGCCGGCGAGGATCGCGCTGACGCCTGCGTCGCGCAGCGGGCCGGGCTCGGCCAGCTCGAGGATCTTCATGCCGCGCCGTTGAAGCGCAGCCAGTGCCCCTCGGAGATGACCTCGACGACGCCGTCGACGGCCTTGATGGCGGTCTGGTCGTCGATCGCGTAGGCAGGGACGCCGATCTCGGCAGCCCATTTCTCCGCGGCGGCCATGCTGTTCTCGGGGCAGCCGGGCACATCGAGGTGCGGGAAGATCGAGAAGCCGACGATGCCGAGCGCGGTGTCGCCGCCGGTCGGGTTCCAGCCGACGAAGTCGTCGCCGATGCGCGGGGTCAGCACCATGCTGCCGGCGCTGAAGCCCACGTAGACCTTGTCGCCGAGCGTGGGCAGCAGTGCGAGCAGGCCGGACTCGCGCATCCAATGGGCCAGGTAGAGCGCGTCGCCGCCGTTGACCAGCAGCACGTCCGCCTCGCGCACCCAATTGACCCACGTGTCCCGGTCGATGCTCGGCAGCGCGGTCAGCTCGAGCACGCCGACGGACTTCCAGCCCAGCTCGGTCATCGGATTGTCGCCGCGGCCGCTGATGAAGCGCCACGCCCCGGCGGGCTTTGCCCACGGGTGGCCGTACGACGCGGTCGGGATGGCGAGCGCGACACACTCCTCGATCGGCTTGCCGAGCAGGTCGAGCAGGGCCGCGTGGATGCTCGGGTTCTTGACGCCGGAGTCGGTGAGCAGGAACTTCATCGTGCCCCTCAGTAGCGGTCGTTGATGTGGCCGAACGGGTCGCCCCTCTCGTGGCCGTGCGTCCGGTCCGGCGTCACGTGGAGCAGAGTTGCTCGGTCGTCGGTCTCGCCGCGCCCTCAACTGATTGCAGTTCGAAAGTGGTTGCGGTCACGCTAGCACGACCGGTTGCGAAGTACAATCAGCGCGTGGGAGCGCACAGATCGGGATGCCCGATCAACCTGGCGGTCGAGGTGCTCGGCGATCGGTGGTCGCTGGTGGTGCTGCGCGACGTGATGTTCGGCAACCGGCACTACTTTCGTGAGCTGCTGACCGGCTCCGAGGAGGGCATCGCCTCGAACATCCTCGCCGACCGGCTGCGGCGCCTGGTCACCCACGGCCTGCTGTGGCGGACGGACGACGAGACTCACCGCCAGAAGATCCGCTACAGCCTCACCGAGCCGGGCGTGCAGCTCGTCCCGGTGATGGCCGCGCTCGGCTCGTGGGGCCGGTCGCACCTGCCGGCCAGTCACGAGCTCTCCGTGCGCGCCGAGCTGCTCGAGCAGGGCGGCCCCGAATTGTGGAACCGCTTCATGGACGAGCTACGCGAGCAGCACCTGGGCATCCCGCGCCCACCGGGCACGCCGTCTGTCTTCGCCGAGCTGCGGGCGGCTTACGAAGCCGCGGTCGCGGGCACCACTCTCGAAAGGACGTCCTAAGGCTGCGGGAATAGCGTCCGCTGCGGTCGGGGACGGATTTTGCAGGTTGGAGTCGTATCGCCGGGGGAACGCCGAGACCGACCGACGTTGCTGCGAGGTGCCCATCGGCGTCGGCCGGGGACGCCATTCGGCCAGGCGTTCCGCGCTTTCCTGGTGGAGGGGCCGCGATCGGCGCCGATTCGGGCCCGGGCCCGGTGTAGCGGTGGCCTTGCTGTGCATCCTCGCGCGCGGCATGCGTTTCCGGCGGCCGCCGCTGCGAGACGGCTTACCGATGGGACGGTTCGTAGCTGTGTAACGGCTGGCGGACTCCTTATGGCGCCCGTCGCGTCATGAGCGGAAACCGGAACAGCAACGGAAAGCATCATGCGGGGACAGTGCGAACGGGAGCGACTCTGCAATCCAGCGCGGCCGGCTCAATCCCAGCAGCCAGCACTTCGGACAAGCCACTTCCCGGACCCGCCGGAACCCACTCTAGAACACCACTCCTGGCCGCCTCTTGACACAGAGGGGTGCCAAAGGAGTGCGCCAAGATCGGTAGATAGCGTCACCACGCCGATCGGGCACAGCGTCTACGACCTGTGATTCCGGGCCGGCGAGGATGACCATGCAGCGATGTCGGAACATGTCGCACCACCCTCGCACTCAACGCCGGCCAAAGGGTCCATCGGGCAGGTCGAGCGGGTTGCAGCAGCCATTGCCGATCTGCTCGCCGATCCGCGGACAGCAGCGGCGGCGCAAGCGCGCAGCTGATCAAGAGTTCGCGCGGGCGGTACTGCTCATGGTCGTGGGCCGGCCTCCGGAAACCAATTGGCCCCTATTGCGGTGACATGCGACCATCCGCCGATGTCCCACAACACAAGGCAGCGTCGGCTTGACGCGATGCGCGCCTGCGACCGAATCCTTTCCGGCGTCCGGCCCACGACCATGAGGGAGCGGCTCGCGGACATGGACGCAGGTGGTGATCTGGACGATCAGCCCGACTTCTACGGCGACGGCCCGGTGACCACGCTCGAAGCACGCGTGGCAGACCTACTGGGAACCGAGGCCGCAGTCTTCTTCCCCACCGGAACGATGGCCCAGCAGGTCGCGCTGCGTTATGGCGCTGACCGCACCGGCCACCCGACGGTCGCCCTACACCCGCTCGGCCATCTGGAGGTGGACGAACGGCATGCCTACGCCCACCTGGGCGGCCTGCGCAGTACCTGGCCGACCACCGCGCCCCGCAACCCGACCGCCGAGGAGATCACCGCCCTCGCCGAACCCGTGAGCACCGTCGTCGTCGAGCTTCCGCTGCGCGGCGCCGGCTTCGTCCTCCCCTCCTGGGACGAGCTCGCCGCCGCATCCGCCGCGGCGCACGCCATCGGCGCCCGCGTACATTTCGACGGCGCCCGAATCTGGGAATCCACCCCACACCTGGCACACACCCTCAGCGAGATCGCCGATCTCGCCGACAGCACCTATGTCTCGTTCTACAAGACGATCGGCGGTATCAGTGGGGCGGCGCTCGCGGGCACCACAGAGCTCGCCTCCTACGCCCGCATCTGGCGGCACCGCTACGGCGGCGCGGTGTTCCAGCAGTGGCCAGCCGCTCTGACCGCACTCGCCGGCCTCGACAGGGAGCTGCCACGCATCCCCGAGTATGTGCGGCACGCGCGTACAGTCGCCGCGGCGCTCACCGCGCTTCCCGGCGCGCGGGTGTATCCAGCACCTCCACACACCCATCGTTTCCTCCTCTGGCTGCCCCACCCGGCGCAGGCGCTCAACGACGCTTCGCTGGCACTCGCCGAGGAGGAAAGGGTGTGGTTTGTCGCTGGATGGCAGGAAACAGCCGTGCCGGGTATGGCGATGACCGAGGTCACCGTCGCCGCACCCGCCCTCGACTGGACCGCCGAGAACATCGCCGAGGTCGGTGAGCGCTTCCTCGGCCGCGTCGTCGACCATTGACCATGACGTGCCTGCCACGGCTACGCTCGGCGAACACGTTGATCACTGCGTACGGAGAGTCACACCTGCCCTCTCAGTGGCACACGTGCCCGGCGGCATGAGCGGAAACGTGATCGAGCACGGTTGGCGGCGATTCAGGACCGGCGTCAGTGTGGACCGGGTTCGGGTTGCGGCGGCGTGTGCGTTCGGTGCACCCGGATCGCGGCACGGTGGTCACGGGCGCTGAGTTCGAGTCCGCTGTGTGGCTCGTGGAGGTCTCGGTCTGGAACAGCGGCGAGGCTGATCTCTCCGGTCAGGCGGGTGTACGTGTCGCTGGACTCGGCGAGCGTTGCGCCGTACTGCCGCAGCACCTGCAGGATCGCCAATCGCAGCGGGCGGCCGCTGCCCGGATCGACATAGAGCCGGCGGATGCCGTCGCGGTAGAGCAACAGCTGGCGGTAGTCGTCGAGCAGTGCGTCGATCTTGCCCTGTTCGGGGCAGAATAGGGCGTGATCGATCGAGTGCTGGCCGAAGACGTTGAGCTCTTCGAGCGTGCCGTGCGCACGTTCCGAGGGACGCGCGGTGCCGGCCAGCCATACCTGGAAAGTCCTGGTGCTCTCGCCTTCGTTGCTTCCCGCGGTCACGAGATCTTCGGCTGGTGCTGGGGTTATCAGCTGATTCGTCCCGACGG
>NZ_JNYJ01000011.1 GCF_000716715.1 Dactylosporangium aurantiacum
GAAACGCCCGGTCCCATTCCGAACCCGGAAGCTAAGCCCTCCAGCGCCGATGGTACTGCACCCGAGAGAGTGTGGGAGAGTAGGACGCCGCCGGACAAATTTTCGATTAAGGGCCGCCCTTCATGGGGCGGCCCTTAATTCGTTTACCGGGTCGAGTGCATGCAGCGCACCCCGGTCGGGAAGGATGAAGTCGTGACTGCAGGACCCAACGACCGCGACAACCAGGGCGGCCAGGACCGCGGCGAGCGCGCCGGCTCCGGCGACCGCAAGCCTCGTTGGACCGGTGCCGACCGCGACCGCGGATCGTCTTCGAGCTCCCGAACCCCGCGCGACGGCGGCGACCGCTCCGGCGGGTACCGCGACCGTGACGGCGGACCCCGCACCGGTGGGACCGGTGGCGGGTACCGTTCCGGCGACCGGACGACCGGCGGTGACCGTTCCGGAGGGTACCGTTCCGGCGGCTACGGATCGGGTGACCGCCCCGGCTACCGCGACGGCGGCGACCGCTCCGGCGGCGGATACCGGCCTCGCGAGGGCGGGGACCGTTCCGGTGGGTACCGCCCACGGGAAGGCGGCGACCGGCCCGGCGGCTTCCGCGACCGCGAAGGCGGCGGCGGTTTCCGCGACCGTGACGGCGGATCGGGTGGCTTCCGCAACCGGGACGGCGGCCCGCGCGAGGGTGGCTTCCGCGGCGACCGTGGCGAACGGGGCGACCGGCAGGGCGGGTTCCGGCCCGGCGGCGCCGGCGGCGGGTACCGCTCCAGCGGCGACCGGCCCGGGTTCCGCGACGGTGAGCGGTCCGGCGGGTTCCGCGACGGTGGTCCGCGCGGTGACCGCGGCGACCGCGGCGAGCGGCCCGGTGGTGCCGGCGGGTTCCGCGGTGGCAGCGGCGGTGGGTTCCGTGACCGCGAGGGCGGTGGGTTCCGCGACCGCGATGGCGGTTCGGGCGGGTTCCGCAGCGGTGGGTTCCGTGACCGTGACGGTGGCCCGCGCGGTGACCGTGGTGACCGGCCGGGCGGCTCCGGCGGCTTCCGGGGAGGTAGTGGCGGCGGTTTCCGCGACCGTGACGGCGCCCCGCGTGGCGACCGGCCCAGTGGCTTCCGCGACCGCGAGGGCGGCGGGTTCCGCGACCGCGACGGTGCGCCGCGTGGCGAGCGCCCCGGCGGCTTCCGCGACCGTGACGGCGCTCCCCGTGGTGACCGGCCCGGTGGCTTCCGCGACCGTGACGGCGCCCCGCGTGGCGAGCGCCCCGGTGGTTTCCGCGACCGTGAGGGCGGCGGCTTCCGCGACCGCGAGGGCGGCCGTGGGGACCGTCCGCCGTTCCGGGACAACGCTTCCCGCGGTGACCGTCCCGGGTTCCGCGACGGTGGCCCGCGTGGTGACCGCGGGGACCGGCCCGGCTTCCGCGACGGTGGGGGCGGCGGGTTCCGTGACCGGGACGGTGGCCCCCGTGGCGACCGGCCGACCGGTGACCGGCCGCCGTTCCGCGACAACGCTTCCCGTGGCGACCGGCCCGGGTTCCGCAGCGGGGGCGACCGTGGCGACCGGCCCGGCTTCCGCAGCGGGGGCGACCGGGGAGACCGTCCCGGGTTCCGTGACGGTGGTCCGCGTGGCGACCGGCCCGGTGGCGGGTTCCGCGACCGGGACGGCGGCCCGCGTGACGGCGCGCCGCGCGAGGGTGGGTTCCGTGACGGTGGGCCCCGTGGCGGGTTCCGCGACCGTGACGGTGGCGACCGGCCGGCGTACCGCGACCGCGGCGACCGTCCGGGCGGCGACCGCTTCGGCGGACGTGACGGCGGACGTGACGGCGGACGTGACGGCGGCCCGCGTGGCGACCGGCCCGGTGGCTTCCGGGACCGGGACGGCGGCCCGCGTGGCGACCGGCAGGGAGGGTTCCGCGACCGGGACAGCGGCACCCGTGGCGACCGGCCCGGTGGCTTCCGGGACCGGGACGGCGGCGCCCGCGGCGAGCGGCCCGGGGGGTACCGCGGCCGCGACGACCGGCCCGGCTACCGCGATCGTGGTGAGCGGCCCGGTGGGTACCGTGACCGCGACGCCGGTGGGCGGGGTGCTGGGTTCCAGCGGCCCGAGGGGTTGCGGCGCGACGACGCCGGGGGGTACCGGCCGCGGCAGAGCGACCCCGGGTTCGTGGCTGAGGAGATCGAGGGCGAGGAGACGGTCAGCCGGGTCGCCGACCCGGTGCTCGCCGACGACATCGACCCGTCGGAGCTGGACCGTGAGGTGCGCAGCGAGCTGAGCTCCCTGGCGCGGCCCGTCGCGGAGGAGGTCGCGCGGCGGCTCGTGGCGACCGGGCAGCTCATCGACGACGACCCGGAGCTGGCCCTGGCGCACGCGCTCGTCGCGCGGCGGAAGGCGTCGCGGATCGCGGTGGTGCGGGAGGCGGCCGGGCTGGCCGCGTACCACGCCGGGGAGTGGCAGACGGCGCTCGGGGAACTGCGGACGTACCACCGGATGACGGGACGGCAGACGCACATCGCCGTCATCGCCGACTGTGAGCGGGCGCTCGGGCGGCCGGAGAAGGCGATCGACCTGTTCCGCACCGCGGACCGGGAGAAGCTGACCGCGGAGGAGATCGTCGAGCTGCTCATCGTCGCCGCCGGGGCGCGGGGCGACATGGGGCAGCACGACGCGGCCGTGGCGATGCTGCAGGTGCGTGAGCTGACGTCGGCGCCCGAGGCGGTGTGGGCGGCGCGGCTGCGGTACGCGTACGCCGACGCCCTCCTGCGCGCCGGCCGGCGGGAGGAGGCGCGTGAGTGGTTCGCGCGCGCCGCCGACCTCGACGAGGACCTGGCCACCGACGCGGCGGAGCGGCTCCTCGAGCTCGACGGCATCGTCCTGGACGGTGACGAGGACGACGAGGACCTCGACGAGCCCCGCGCCGCCGGCGACGCGGACGCCGAGGACGCCGAGGACGCGGACGACTACGACGACGAGGACGACGAGGACGACCGCGACCAGGACGACGAAGACGACTACGACGACGAAGACGACGCGGACGACGAGGACGCGGACGACTACGACGACGAAGACGACTACGACGACGAGGACGACGAGGACGACGACGTAGACGACGGCGCGGACGACTACGACGACGACCACGCTGACGACGACCGTGACGGTGACGTCCCGGCCGCCGCTGAGGGCGACGAGGAGTCGGCCGGCGGTGGGCGTACCGGCGAGGACGACGACGAAGCCGACGACGACCGTGACGGCGACGTCGAGCCCCCGGCCGGCCCCCGCGGCGACGGGACCGCGCGTGGCTGACCCGGCGGCCGGCCCGGCCGGCGACCTGGTCAGCCACTACGACCTGGTCATCTTTGACCTCGACGGGGTGCTGTACCTGGTCGACCAGGTCATCCCGGGTGCCGCGGAGGCGTGTGCGCAGCTGCGTGAACGGGGGATCCCGAGCGCGTACGCGACGAACAACGCCTCGCGGCTGCCCGGGGACGTGGCGGCGCTGCTGACCAGGATCGGCATCCCCGCCGACGTGCGGGAGGTGGTCACGTCGGCGCACGCGACGGCGTTGCTGCTGGCGGAGCGGTTCGCGGCGGGCACGCCCGTGCTCATCCTCGGCGCGCCCGCGCTGCAGGAGGAGGTCAGGGCCGTCGGCCTGCGACCGGTCACGGCGGCCGAGGAGGCCGAGGTGGTCGTGCAGGGGTACGGGCCCGACGTCGCCATGCGGGACCTCGCCGACGCGTCGGTCGCGATCCGGGCCGGCGCGACGTGGATCGCGACGAACGCGGACAAGACGCTGCCGTCACCGCGCGGGCCGCTGCCCGGCAACGGCTCGCTGGTCGTGGCGCTCGCCACGGCCCTCGGCAGGCAGCCGGACACGATCGTGGGCAAGCCCGACCCGACGCTGTTCCTCGAGGCGGCGCGGGAACGGGCGGCCACCCACCCGATCGTCGTCGGCGACCGGCTCGACACGGACATCGAGGGCGCGTACCGGGCCGGCATGGACAGCCTGCTCGTCCTCACCGGGGTCAGCGACGCCGCCGAGCTGCTCGCCGCGCCCGTGGAGCGGCGGCCGACGTTCGTCGCCGAGGACCTCGGTGGGCTGTTCGAGGCGCCGCCGGCGGCCGGGACGAACCAGTGGCGGGTCGACGACCACGGCGACCGGTGGGAGCTGACCGGCGACGGCCGGCGCGTGGACGCCCTCAAGGCGCTGTGCGCGGTGGCGTGGGCGGCCGGCGAGGTGCGGCCCGTCACGGCGGCGGGTGAGGCGGCGGAGGCCGCGTTGAGCTGGATGAAGCTGTAGCGGGCGGCGGCCGGCTCCGCTGACACCGGGGCCGGCCCGCCGGCGACGCACCGACCTGCCGTCGCCGGCGGGGACCCGCGCGTGGGCGGGCCGCGAAACAAGGCCCGCCGGAACAGCACCGCGAAACAAGAGCCGCGGAACACAGCGCCGCGGAACACAGCGCCGCGGAACACAGCGCCGCCGGGACGACGGCGCGCCGGGGAAACGAGACCTGGCGGCCCGCCGCGCGAAGCGCAGACGCAGACGTCGGCGTCCGCCCAGGTCAGAGCAGCTTGCGCAGCTTCAGCAGGTCGAACACCCCGGCGTCGATCTTGATCCGGCCGCTGGTCCAGGCCTGCATCACGTTCAGCTCGCCGTTGACCAGCGCGACCAGGTCGTCGCTCGTCGACGTGAGCTTGATCTTCGCGCGGGGGTCGTCGCCCTCGGTCAGGCCGGAGATCTGCCCGCCCTGCAGCTGCCCGTGGAACGCCACGTTCAGGTCCGTGACCCGGCAGGCGAGGGAACGGTCGAAGTCCAGCTTCTCCCGGGCCGCCGCCGCGTTCTCGGCGAGGCGCGTCGCGAGCTTCTCCAGCGCCGCGCGGCACTCGTCAACCGTGGCCATGATTCCCCCGTTTCCCTGCATCCAAATGTCCAATGCGGACACTTGGATTGTGACCGTACCGTACGGCGTCACGGACCGCCCGGTAGCGTGAACAGCGGTACACCACTTGGAGGAGAGGCGCAACCATGGCGCAGGAAGCCTGGCGGGCATACCTGGAACTGGCCTACGGCATGACCGAGGCGACGACCAAGAAGGCCACCAAGACCGTCCGCCAGCTCGTCGGCCGCAGCGGTGCGACGGCCGAGCAGCTGCAGGCGATGGCCGAGGACCTACTGAAGGCCGGCACCGCCAACCGGGAGGCGGTGACCAAGCTCGTGCGGTACGAGCTGGACCGCGCCCTCGGCGCCGTCGGTCTCGCCACGGCCGAGGAGGTCGCGGCGCTGACCAGCCGCGTGCACGAGCTCGAGGCGCAGCTCAAGGCCGCCTCCGCGGCGGCCGCGGCGAAGATCTCGGCGGTCGAGCCGGAGCCGGCGCTGCCGGTCGGCGCCGAGGTCGTCGAGCCCGACGCCACCGCGTCGCCGGCGGTGGCCGCGGCGAAGAAGACGGTCGCCAAGAAGACCGTGGCGAAGAAGACGGTGGCGAAGAAGGCGGCCCCTGAGCCGGTGCCCGCCGCGCCCCTGCCGCCGGTCAAGCGCAGCGGCCCGGCGAAGAAGGCGGCGGCGAAGGCCGCGGTCGAGAAGATCGCCGAGGCGTCCGACGTGGCGCCTGTGAAGAAGGCCACGCCGCGGAAGCGGGCGTCGTCCTGATGAGCACCACCGCAGGTCCCGTGCCTGGTCCGCAGCCCGGGCCGGTGCCCGGTCCGCCGGGTGCCGCGGCGCTCGGGCGGGTCGAGGCGGCGGTCGAGGCCCTCAACGGGGTAGCGTCGCTGCCGTTGCAGCGGCAGGTCTCGGTGTACGCCGACGCCCACCGCACCCTGCAGGAGACGTTGGGCACGATCGAGGAACGGTGATGGCGCGGCGGACACGACTCGATGCCGAGCTGGTGCGCCGCGGCCTGGCCCGTTCGAGGGAGCAGGCGGCCGCGTTGATCGCCGACGGGCGCGTCGAGGTGCGGGGCGTCCCGGCCGGGAAGGCCGCCGCCCAGGTCGACCCGGCCGACGCGGTCCGCGTCCTGGGCGAGCCCGCCGGCGACGAGTACGTGTCCAGGGGCGGGCACAAGCTCGCCGGGGCGTTGACGGCGTTCGGGGCGCTGGCCGTACAGGGGCGGCGGTGTCTCGACGCGGGGGCGTCGACCGGCGGGTTCACCGACGTGCTGCTGCGCCGCGGGGCCGCGTCCGTAGCGGCGGTCGACGTCGGCTACGGGCAGATCGCCTGGTCACTGCGCACCGACGCCAGGGTGACGGTGATCGAGCGCACCAACGTGCGCACCCTGACCCCGGACGTGATCGGCGGGCCCGCCGACCTGACCGTGGCCGACCTGTCGTTCATCTCGTTGCGGCTGGTACTGGCAGCGCTCGCCGACTGCACGGCACCCGACGGTGACCTGGTGCCGATGGTGAAGCCGCAGTTCGAGGTCGGCCGGGAGCGGGTCGGCGACGGCGGTGTGGTGCGCGACCCGGCGCTGCGGGCGGAGGCGGTCCTCGACGTGGCGGCCGCCGCCGCGCAGCTCGGCCTCGGCGTCGCCGGGGTGACGGTCAGCCCGCTGCCCGGCCCGTCGGGCAACGTCGAGTTCTTCCTCTGGCTGCGCCGCGACGCGCCGCCGGTGTCACCCGAAGCGGGCGTGAGCGGGCCGGAGCGCAGCGGAGGAGCCGCGAACCATGGGCGCAGTGTTGGCTCACGGTGGCGCCGGAGCGCAGCGGAGGTGACGGCGTGAGCGACCGGGAAGCGCTACTGGTCACGCACACCGGCAAGCGCAGCAACAACGAACATGCCAGGACCGTCGCCGCGGACCTGCTCGCCGCCGGGTTCACCGTCCGGGTGCTCGCCGAGGAGGCCGGTGAGCTGGACATCCCGCGGGCCGTGCCGGTGAGCGGGGAGACCGCGGCGCAGGGCGTGGAGATCGTGTTCGCCCTCGGCGGCGACGGCACCCTGCTGCGTGCGGCGGAGCTGGCCCGGCCGGCGATGGCGCCGCTGCTCGGCATCAACCTCGGCAAGGTCGGGTTCCTCGCCGAGGCCGAGATCGGCGACGTCGACAAGGCCGTCCGGGAGGTCGTCGAGGGCACGTACAGCGTCGACGAGCGGCTCACCGTCGACGTGTTCGCCGAGCACGACGGCCGGCCCGTCGGCTCGTCCTGGGCGCTCAACGAGGTCACGGTCGAGAAGGGCGCCCGGGAGAAGATGCTGGAGCTGCTCGTCGAGGTCGACGGGCGGCCCCTGTCCCGGTACGGCTGCGACGGTGTCGTGTGCGCCACGCCGACGGGTTCGACGGCGTACGCGTTCTCCGCCGGCGGGCCGGTCGTCTGGCCGGAGCTGGAGGCGCTGCTGCTGGTGCCGATCAGCGCGCACGCCCTGTTCAGCCGGCCGCTCGTCATCGCGCCGTCGTCGACGATCACGGTGAACGTCGAGCCGTTCACCAGCTTCGCGCTGCTGTCCTGCGACGGCCGGCGGGTCATGGACCTCGCCCCGGGATCGACGGTCACCGTGCGGCGCGGCGCGCTCCCCGTTCGGGTGGTCCGTCTGCGTGAGCGACCCTTCACCGACCGCCTCGTGGCGAAGTTCGGGCTGCCGGTCGATGGTTGGAGACACAACAAACGGCACGGCTGAGTGGAGAAGTGTCGTACCCCGCGGCTAGTGTCTCTGACTGTGCTGGAGGAACTCCGCATCACCGGACTCGGCGTGATCGAAGACGCCACACTGCCCCTTGGCCCGGGCCTGACCGTCATCACCGGCGAGACAGGCGCGGGTAAGACCATGGTCGTGACCAGCCTCGGTCTGCTGTTCGGCGGTCGCGCCGACGCCGGCCGGGTCCGCGCCGACCCCGGCCGCGCCACCGTCGACGGCCGGCTCACGCTGCCCGCGCACCTGCGCGCCGCGGTCGAGAGCCGCATCGTGGACGCCGGCGCCGAGGTCGACGACGACGGCACCCTGCTGATGAGCCGCACCGTCACGGTCGAGGGCCGTTCCCGGGCGCACGTCGGCGGCCGCACCGTGCCCGTCGCGGTCCTCGGCGAGGTCGGCGAGCGGGTGTTCGCGCTGCACGGCCAGTCCGACCAGCTGCGGCTGCTGCGCCCCGCCGAGCAGCGCGCCGCCCTGGACCGTTACGCGGGGCCGGAGCACGAGAAGCTGCTCGGGCGGTTCGCCGAGCTGTACAGCCGTTGGCGCGCCGTCGAGGACGACCTCGCCGACCGCCGCGCCAACGCCAGGCAGCGCAGCCAGGAGGCAGACCTGCTGCGGCTCGGGCTCGACGAGATCAGCCGGGTCGACCCGCAGCCGGGCGAGGACGAGCTGCTGCGCGAGGAGGCCCAGCGGCTCGAGCACGTCGAGGGCCTGCGCAGCGCCGCGCAGCTGGCGCACGTGTCGCTGACCGGCACCGGCGACGGCGGCGACGACGTCGCCGACGTGCTGAGCCTGCTGTCGACGGCCCGGCGGACCCTCGAGGCGCAGACGGGCGTCGACCGGGTCCTCGGCGAGCTCGCCGCCCGCCTCGACGAGGTCGCCACCCTCGCCGGTGACGTGTCGACGGAGCTCGGCAGCTACCTCGCGTCCCTCGACGCCGACCCGGGCCGCCTCCAGGAGGTGTATGAGCGACGCGCCGCCCTGCGCGCCCTCACCCGCAAGTACGCGGAGGACGTCGACGGCGTGGTCGCCTGGGCCGACCGGGCCCGCGCCAAGCTCGAGCAGCTCGACACGTCCGACGAGCTGCTCGAGGAGCTGGACAAGGAGCGGCGCCGCCTGCACGGCGAGGTCGCCGAGCTTGCCGCGGCGCTGTCCGCGGCCCGGCAGGAGGCGGCCGGCAGGTTCGCCGCCGACGTGACCGTCGAGCTGGCCGGCCTGGCCATGCCGCACGCCCGCATCCACGTGGTCGTCGCCCCGAAGCCGGCTGGCGGCGGCCCCACCGTCCCCACCGCCGGCGGCGCCGAGGCCGGTGTCGGTCCCGACGGCGCCGACGACATCGAGCTGCGGCTCCTGCCGCACCCCGGTGCCCCCGCCCAGCCGCTGCAGAAGGGCGCGTCCGGCGGTGAGCTGTCCCGGGTCATGCTCGCCATCGAGGTCGTCTTCGCCGGTGTCGGCGGCCCGCCCACCCTGGTCTTCGACGAGGTCGACGCCGGTGTCGGCGGCACGGCCGCGGTCGAGATCGGCAAGCGGCTCGCTCGGCTGGCCCGCGACCACCAGGTCCTCGTCGTGACGCACCTGCCGCAGGTGGCTGCGTTCGCCGACCGGCACCTCGTGGTCGCCAAGGACACCGGCGGCGCCGTCACCACCAGCGGCGTGCGGGTCGTCGAGCACACCGACCGGGCCCGCGAGCTGGCCCGCATGCTGGCCGGCCTGCCGGACTCGGACCTCGGCATCGCGCACGCGGAGGAGCTGCTGTCGGTCGCCGACCGCGAGAAGTCCCACCCCTGACGGCCGCCCGGCGCTCCGCCTGACGGGGCGCCGGTGCCGTGCCTGCCGGGGAGGTCGATGGCGGCCTGCCCGGGGCGCCGATGCGGTGTCTGCCCTCGGGCATCGACGGTGGCCTGACCGGTGGCCTGACCGGTGGCCTGACGGTGGTCTGAGGGGTCGCGGACCGGCCGGGTGCCGTGGCGGTCCGGCCGGGTGCGGTCGGGGGTGGCGCGTGGGGATTGGCGCCGCCGTTGACGTCGACGTGGGCCTTGACGTTGGACCCTGCCCAGGTCCGCGCCACGGTGGTGTCCGCCGGCGGTGAGAGGCCATGGTGCCGGCCGTCTCGCGGGTGGCGGCGGCCCCGGTGTCGCGCTGCCGTCCAGGAGCGTCGCCGTCCAGGAGTGTCGCCGTCCAGGAGTGTCGCCGTCCAGGAGTGTCGCCGGCCAGGAGTGTCGCCGGCCAGGAGTGTCGTGGGGCCGGAGGTACAGCGTCCGGCGCAGGCAAGGGATGGGGGAGCCCGTGCGGGTGGTGGAGCTGTGGCGGTTCCCGATGAAGTCCGCGGGAGGGGAGCGCCTCGACGCGGCAGAGATCACCGCGGACGGTCTCGTGGGGGACCGGCGGTGGGCGTGCCTCGACGAGGACGGGGTCGTGGTCAGCGCGAAACAGCCGCGGCTCTGGGAGCGGCTGCTGCGGGTCACCGTCGCCGGCGGCACGGTGCGGCTGCCCGACGGCAGGACCGCGGCCCTCGCCGCGACCGACGGCGCGGGCGGGGACACGGACGCCGGGGCGTTGTTGTCGTCGTGGCTGGGACGGCGGGTGACGGTGACCGACGTCGTGCCGGACGGGGCGGTGCTGCACCGGTTCTGGCCGCGGGAGCCCGGCATGATCCCGACCTGGGCGGCTGGCGCCGAGGCCGGAAGTGACGTGCTCAGCGTGATCGGCAGCGGCAGGTTCCACGACTTCGGGGCCGTGCACGTCGTGACGACCGGCGCCCTGGCGCGGCTCGGGGAGGTGCACGGGGCGGCCGTCGACCACCGGCGGTTCCGGCCGAACCTGCTGCTCGACCTGCCCGGCGACCCGGCGCCCGGCGGTGTGGTGGAGATCGGCGGGGTGCGGCTGCGGGTGCTGGTGCCGACGCCGCGGTGCGTGGTCCCGTCGCTGGGGCACGGCGGCGGCGCGGGGGACACCGGACTGTTGCGGACGCTCGCCCGGCACTACCGGATGCCGGTCGGGGACTTCGGCACCGCGGCGTGCTTCGGCTGGTACGCCACCGTCGAGCGGCCCGGGCGCGTCGAGGCCGGACAGGCTGGACGTATCGAAATCGACGGGTGACGGTCGCCCCGGCGACGGTCGGTGTTCGGTCCGTCGCGGGACAGTCGGGCGATGCGGGACCTGGTGGAGTCGGTCGCGGCGACGCCGTGGGTGGTGCTGGTCGTGTTCGTGGTGGCCGCGCTGGACGCGGTCGTGCCGTTGTCGCCGAGCGAGTCGACGCTGATCGCGGTCGCGGTGGTGTCGGCGCAGGCGGGGCGGCCGGCGATCTGGCTGGTGATCGTCGCGGCGGCGGCCGGGGCGTTCGCCGGGGACGTCGCGTCGTTCCGGATCGGGGTCCGGGCCGGGGCCGGCGTGCTGCGGCGGCTGCGGACCGGCCGGCGGGGGCCGCGGGTGTACGCCTTCGCCCACCGCACCCTGACCAGCCGCGGCGGGCAGGTGCTCGTGTTCGCGAGGTACCTGCCCGGCGGCCGGTCCGCCTCGGCGCTCGCCGCCGGCGTCGTCGGCTACCCCGCCGGGCGCTTCCAGGCGTGGACGGCCCTCGGGGTGAGCGTGTGGGCGGGCACGGCCGGGCTCATCGGGTACGCGAGCGGCCGGTTCCTCGACGGGCGGCCCTGGCAGGCGCTGCTGCTCGCCTATGCCGCCGCCGCGCTGCTGCTGGTGCTCGCCGAGGTGCTCAGGCGGGTCACGTCACGGTACGCCGACGAGGAGGTTCACCCTGGTCCCGCGGGGGGCGACGGTGAGGGGGAGGGTCGACTGCTCCAGCACGATCATGCTGCCGCTGGGGCCGACCTCGCGGATGACGCCGAGCTCGAGGCCGGCGGCACGCAGCTCCGTGGCGGCCTCGGTGGGCGACTTGCCGGTGAGGTTGGGCACGAGGGTCAGGCTGATCGAGGAGAGGTTCACTGCGGCACTCCTTCCGATTGGCACACCGACAAGAGGCATCCGGAGCCGTCGTGAATACGCGCGGAATGTGTCGCCTGGCTGACACTCGCAGAGGGTGACGGGGGTCACCCTCTGCCCGAAAAGTGGCGTTCCACCTGCTAGTGGACATGTCGCGCGCGGCTTTTGTCGGGGGGTCATGCCAGGATGGTTGAGATGCGACTTCCAACCTTGCGCCGCACCCGGCCCGCCGAGCCGGGTGTCATCGGTGGCGTCGTGCGGCTGGATCGGCGGACCAAACGCTTGGTGGGGCGGCTGCGTCCGGGCGAGATCGCGGTCATCGACCACGTCGACCTCGACCGTGTGGCGGCCGACTCGCTCGTCGCGGCCGGGGTCGCGGCGGTGCTCAACGCGAAGCCGTCGGTGTCGGGTCGCTACCCCAACCTGGGGCCGGAAGGCCTGATCAAGGCGGGTATCCCGCTCGTCGACGACCTCGGCGAGGAGCTGTTCGAGCGGCTGCGCGAGGGTGACACGGTGCGCGTCGAGGGCGACACCGTCTATGTCGGTGACGACGCGGTCGCCAAGGGGCAGCGGCAGGACGCCGAGACGGTCGCGCTGTCGATGGCCGACGCCCGCGAGGGCCTGTCGGTGCAGCTGGAGGCGTTCGCCGCCAACACGATGGAGTATCTGAAGCAGGAGCGCGCGCTGCTGCTCGACGGCGTCGGCGTGCCCGAGATCCAGACCGAGATCGCCGGGCGGCACTGCCTGATCGTGGTCCGCGGCTATGACTACAAGGCCGACATCGACGTGCTGCGGCCCTACATCCGCGAGTACAAGCCCGTGCTCATCGGGGTCGACGGCGGCGCCGACGCGCTCGTCGAGGCCGGCTACACCCCGGACATGATCATCGGTGACATGGACTCGGTCTCCGACGACGTGCTGCGCTGCGGCGCCGAGGTGGTCGTGCACGCCTACCCGGACGGGCGGGCGCCGGGGCTGGCCCGCGTGCAGCGGCTCGGTGTCGAGGCGATCACCTTCCCGGCGGCCGCGACCAGCGAGGACATCGCGATGCTGCTCGCCGACGAGAAGGGCGCGTCACTGCTGGTGGCGGTCGGCACCCACAACACCCTGATCGAGTTCCTCGACAAGGGTCGCGGCGGCATGGCCTCCACCTTCCTCACCCGGCTCAAGCTGGGTGGCAAACTGGTCGACGCGAAGGGCGTCAGCCGGCTCTACCGGCAGAGCCTGTCGGGCTCGTCGCTGGTGCTGCTGCTGGCCTCGGCGATCGCCGCGATGGCCGCGGCCCTGGCCGTGACCACGATCGGCCGGGCCTACCTGAGCGTCATCGCCGAGTGGTGGGACAACCTGATCTTCACGCTGTTCTCCTAGCGCTGTTCTCCTGGCGCTGGTGTCCGGCGCTGCTTCTCCTGGACGGGACCGTTTCCTGTGATCAACTTCCGGTACCACGTGGTGTCGCTGGCCGCCGTCTTCCTGGCACTGGCCATCGGCCTCGTCGTCGGGACCGCGGCGGCGAACGGGCCGCTGGCCGACGACCTCAACAACCAGGTCAACAAGATCACTGACGAGAAGGAGCAGCTGCGCGACGACCTGGACCAGTCGCGGGCGGAGCTGAAGAAGAACTCGGACTTCGCCACCGAGGTCGCCCCGATGCTGCTCAACGGCAAGCTCGCCGGCCGCACCGCCCTGCTGGTGAAGATCGACGGCAGTGACAAGGACGTCGACACGGCCGCCGACGGCATCGCCGCCATGCTGCAGACCGCCGGCGCCAAGCTCACCGGCACCGTCACGGTCAAGGAGAAGTTCACCGCCGCCGCCAGCGACAACACGCTGCTGGACCTCGCCGAGTCCTCGGCGCCGCCGGCGATCAGCGGCGCCCTGCCCAACAACGGCAAGGGCCAGGAGACCTCCGCCGCCCTGCTCGCCGCGGTCCTCGTCGCCGACAAGCCCGGCACCCCGCAGGTCGACGGGGCCCGCGCGGTGCTGTCGGCGTACCAGTCCGGCGGGTACATCGGCCTCGACGGCGACCTGAAGACCCCCGCCGACGTGGTCATCGTCGTCGCCGGCGCGCCCGCCACCGGCAAGGACGCCAAGGAGCGCAACGCCGCCGCGCTGACCGTGGTGAGCCGCCTCGACGTCGCGCTCGCCGGTGACGTCGTCGTGGCCGGCCTGTCCGCCAACGGCCTCGTGTCCTCGGTCCGCGACGACGCCTCCATCGCCAAGGACGTGTCCACCGTCGACAACGCCTTCACCGCGTACGGCCAGGTCGCCGCCGTCATGGCCCTCGTCGAACGGCTCGGCGGCAAGACCGGCCACTACGGCATCGGCAACGGCGCCACCAGCCTGCTGCCCAAGACCGCGAGCGTGACCAGTGGTTCGTAAGCTGCTCGCCGCCGCCGCGGGGGCGGCCACCGCCCGGGCCGTGCTGCGTGAGCTGCGCGGCCTGCCGGCCCTGGACCGCACCAACTTCCGCGGCCGCACCGTCTCCCTCGCCGGCGGCCCCGCCCTCGCCGCCGGCGCCGCCGCGGGCGCGTTCCTCGGCGCCGCCGGCAGGTCGTCCAAGACCGGCGCCGGGCGTGACCGCCGCGCCGCAGCGAAGCGCGCGGCGGCGGCCGGCGGCGCGGCGCCGCTCGAAACGGCGCGCCGTGACCAGGTCGGGCGCCACGGCGCCGGCCACGCGGCGACCGGCCACTGGGACAGGCCCGCACCTGGCGCGGCGGACCTCGGCCGGGCCGGACGCGCCGTGGCCGGCCGGGCCGCGACGGGCCGGAGTGCGGCAGGCCGGGCAGCGGCAGGGCGGGCCGCGACGGGCAGGGCAGCGACGGGCCGGGCCGCGACGGGGCGGAGCACGGCCGGGCGTGGGATCCGCGCGGTGGACCGCAGCGGGCGGGGGCCGCGGGTCATGGGAGCCGTGGCGGTCGCCGGGCTCGGCGCCGGGGCCGTCGGCCTCTACGACGACCTGGTCGGCGGGCGGCCCGAGCACGCGGCGAAAGGGTTCCGCGGGCACCTCGGTGCGCTGAAGGAAGGGCGGGTCACCAGCGGCCTGGTCAAGATCGCCGGGGTCGGCGCGGCGGGTCTCGTCGCGGCGGCGGCGCTGCTGCCGGGGCGGCGCAAGGTCGACGTGCTGCTCGGGGCCGGGGTCATCGCCGGGGCGGCGAACCTGTTCAACCTGCTCGACCTGCGCCCCGGGCGGGCGATCAAGGCCGGGATCATCGCCGGGACGCCGCTCGCCGCGGGCAAGGGTGGCGGCGCCGCCGCGGGCGCTCTCGGCGCGGCCGGGGCGCTGCTCGCGGCGGACCTCGGTGAGGAGATCATGCTCGGCGACGCCGGGGCGAACGCGCTCGGGGCGGTGCTCGGCACGGCGTACGTGGCCAGGACCGGCACGTTCGGGCGGCTCGCCGCGCTCGCCGGGCTCGTCGCGCTGACCGCGGCGAGCGAGAAGGTCAGCTTCACCCAGGTCATCGAGCGGACCCCGGCGCTGCGGGCGATCGACCGGCTCGGCCGGCTGCGACCCATCGCACCACCGGTGATGGCCGCACCACCCGCTACCCGGACATCCGCGGACGCGACCGCACCCACCGAAACCGGCACCACCGCGGAAGCCGAGGCCGCGGAAGTCCAGGCCGCGGAAGTCCAGGCCGCGGAAGTTCAGGCCGCGGAAGTTCAGGCAGCGGAAGTTCAGGCAGCGGAAGCCGAGGCCCGGCGCCGGCCGGCCGAGGAGCAGGCGGACGCCGGGGTGCGGCCGAAGCCGTCGCCGAGACCGCGTCGCGACGGGTGACGGGTAAGCGGCTGCTCGGGGCCGCGGCGGTGGTCGCGGCGCTCACCATGCTGAGCCGGATTGCCGGATTTGCGCGCATTCTGGTGTTCAACTGGTCCGTCGGGCCGACGTACCTCGGCAACGCGTACACCGCGGCCAACGTCATCCCGAACATCATCTTCGAGCTCGTCGCCGGCGGGGCCCTCGCCAGTCTCGTGGTGCCGCTGCTGGCCGGGGCCGTCGCCCGGCAGGACCGCCACGCCGTCGCCAAGACCGTGTCGGCGCTGCTCGGCTGGGTGTTCGTGCTGCTCGTGCCCTTGGCGGTGCTCATGGCGCTGCTCGCCCGACCGCTCGTCGCGCTGCTGATGCGCAACCAGCCCGCCGCGGCCGTCGACGCGGGCGCGGACATGCTGCGGGTGTTCGCGCCGCAGCTGCCGCTGTACGGCATCGGCATCGTGCTCACCGGCACACTGCAGTCGTACCGGCGCTTCGCCTGGCCGGTGATCGCGCCGCTGCTGTCGAGCGTGACGGTGATGACGGTGTACGTGACGTTCGGCGCCCTCGCCGGGCGCGGCGCGGACCTCGGCCGGGTGGGCGACGCCGAGCTGTGGCTGCTGTCCGGCGGCACCACCCTGGCGGTGGCGGTGCTGACGCTGAGCCTGCTCATCCCGCTGCGCCGGCTCGACCTGCGGATCCGCCCGGGGCTGCGGTTCGACGTGGGCGAGGTGCGCACGCTGCGGCCGCTCGTCGTCGCGGGCGTCGTCACGGTCGGCGGGCAGCAGCTGGTGTTCGGCCTCGCGGTCGCGCTGAGCGGCTACGCGGGGGAGGGCGCCATCTTCGTGTACAGCCTCGCCCAGACGATCTTCCTGCTGCCGTGGGCGGTGCTCGCCGTGCCGGTCGCCACGACCGCGTACCCGGGGCTGGCGGAGGCGGGCGCGGCCGGCGACCGGGCCGGCTTCGCCGGCGTGCTCGCCCCCGCGGTGCGCACCGTGGTGGTGCTGACCTGCCTCGGCGCGGCCGCGCTCGTGGTGCTCGCCGAGCCGGTCGCGGTGATCCTCGCCGGGGCGTCCTCCAAACCGCATGACATCGGGCAGCTCGCCGGCGGGATCGCCTGGTTCGCCCCGGGGCTGCTCGGCTACGGGCTGTTCGCGCTGCTGTCCCGGGCCCTGTACGCGCACCGCGACGCGTACCGGGCGGCCCGGGCGACCGCGCTCGGCTGGGCGGTCGTCGCGGCCACCGCCGTGCCCCTCGCCGCCGCCCTGCCCCTGCAGCGGCGGGTCGCGGCGCTCGCGGCGGCCAACTCCGTGGGCATGCTCGTGCTCGCGGCGGCGCTGCTGGTGGCCGTCCGCCGGGCCGCCGGCGCCGCGGCGGTCGCGGGCGCCGGCCGTACCACCGCCGCCGCCGTCGGGTCGGCGGTCCTGGCGGCGGCCGTCGCATCGGCACTCAAGGATCTGGTGTGGGGCGGCGGGACCCCAGATGTCCTCGGGGCGACCGCACAGGGCATGCTGTGCGGGGTCGCGGTGGCGGTGGTGTTCCTCGCCGGAGTGGCCGCTACGGACCGGGGGAGCCTGCAGCGGCTCATACACAGGAGGGGCTGAGCGTGGGCGCCCGCATCGCGTTGGTCCTGGCGTCGAGCACCGGCGGCGTCGGCCGGCACGTCGCCATGCTCGCCGAGGGCCTGGCCCGGCACGGCCACGAGGTCAGCGTGCACGGCCCGGCCGCGACCGACGCCCAGTTCGGCTTCGGCGACCGCGGCGCGACGTTCGTGCCGGTCGAGATCCCCGCCAGCCCCCAGCCCGGCGACCTGCTCGCCGTGCGGGCGCTGCGCCGCTCGCTCAGCCGCCGGCTCGACGGCGACGGCGTCGTGCACGCGCACGGGCTGCGCGCCGGGTTCGTCGCCGCGCTCGCCCGCCCCGCCGGCACCCCGCTCGTCGTCACCTGGCACAACCTCGTCCTGGCGCAGGGCCTGCGGGCGAAGCTCTACCACCCGCTCGAGCGGCGGGTCGCCCGCGCCGCCGACGTGACCCTCGGCGTGTCCAGCGACCTCGTCGCGCGGGTCCGTGAGCTCGGCGGCCGGGACGTGCGGCTCGCGCTGGTGCCCGCCCCGGTGCGCCCGCCCGCCGCCCGCGGCCGCGACGAGGTCCGCGACGAGCTCGGCGTCGAGCCGGGCCGGCCGCTGGTGCTGGCCGTCGGCCGGCTGCACCCGCAGAAGGGGTTCGAGACCCTGGTCGCGGCGAAGTGGACCGAGCCGCAGCCGTTCGTGGCGATCGCCGGCAGCGGGCCGTCGTACATGACGCTCGCCCAGCGCATCTCCGCCGAGCACGCGCCGGTGCACCTGCTCGGCTACCGCGACGACATCGCCGACCTGCTCGGCGCCGCCGACGTCGTCGCCGTCACCAGCGTGTGGGAGGGTCAGCCGCTGTTCGTGCAGGAGACCCTCGCCGCCGGGGTGCCGCTCGTCGCGACCGCCGTCGGCGGGATCCCCGAGGTCGTCGGCGGCGCGGCGCGGCTGGTGGAGCCGCACGACGTGGAAGGGTTCACCGCCGCGGTCGAGGCGCTGCTCGCCGACCCGGCCGCGCTGCAGGACCTGCGGCGGCGGGGGCTGGCCCGGGCGGCGACCTGGCCGACCGAGCGCGACACCCTGGAGCAGGTCGAGGCGGTGTACGCGCAGCTGCCGAAGGCTGCCGGAAGGTCGTGACACGCCACCCCCGCGGGGACCGTTGATGCGGCACCGGCTGCACCGACTCACCCCGGCGCTGCTCTCCCTGCTGGTCGGGCTGGTCGCCCTGCTCGCGCTCATCCCGCGGCCCGCGTCGGACACCGTGGCGCCGTCCGCCGACTACGTCATCATCGTCGGGGTCGCCGGGCTGCGCTGGGACGACGTCAACCCGACCGACACCCCGACGATGTGGCAGCTGGCGCAGGACGGCGCGATCGGCGCGCTGTCGGTGCGCTCCGCGCGGCGGGTCACCTGCGCCGGCGACGGCTGGCTCACGCTCGGCGCCGGCAACTACGCGACGTTCACGACCGGCCCGGTCACCTCGCAGTGCCCGCCGCTGGCGGTGTCGATCTCGCCGGACGGGACGAGGACCGGCGCGTCGCTGCCCGACCACGGCGGGGTCGTGGCGAAGAACCGGGCGCTGCACTGGGGCGCCCAGCCGGGGGCCCTCGCCGAGGGCGTGCGCTGCACCACCGCCGTCGGCCCGGGCGCCGCCGTCGCCGCGGCCAGGCCGTACGGGCGGGTCGACCGGTACGCCGACGCCGTCGACGAGAACCTGCTGTCGGCGTGCGCGCTGACCCTCGTCGACCTCGGCGAGATCACCGGGACCGACGCCGCGACCCGCGCCGGTGACGCCCGCCGCGCCGACGCCGCGCTCGCCCAGGTCATCGCCGACCGGCCGCAACGGGCCGTCGTCGTGCTCGCCGGCCTGTCCGACCTGGAGGCCGGCACCCGCCTGCACGTCGCGATCGCGCAGGGCCCCGGGTACACCGGCGGCTGGCTCACCTCGCCGTCGACGTCGCGGCCCGGGTACGTGCAGGTCGTCGACCTCGCCCCGACCGCCCTCGCCGCCCTGGACCGGCCGATCCCCGGCAAGCTCTTCGCCGGCGGCGCCGCCACCATGAGCGACGGGCGGCCCGGCTCCGTCGAGCAGGCCGTCGAGCGCCTCGCCGACGCCGACCGGGAGGCCAGCGTCCAGCAACGGGTCGGCTCGACGTTCTTCACCCTGCTCGTGGTCGCCGAGCTGGCGCTGTTCCTGCTGGTGGTGCCGCTGCTGCGGTGGGCGCGGCGGCCCGCCGGCCCGGTCGCGCACCCGCCCGCGCCGCGCGTCGTCGTGCGCGCCGCGGAGGTGCTGCTCATCGCGGCGTCGCTGGCGGTGCCGGCGGCGCTCGTCGCGGACCTGCTGCCGTGGTGGCGGTGGTCGTCGCCGGGGCTCGGGTTCGCCGGGGTGACCCTCGCCGCGCTCGCCGCCGCGACCCTCGTCATCGCGTGGACGTCGTCGCGGAGCCGGGCCAACGCGCCGCTCGGCGGGGTCGCGGCCGTCGGCGCGCTCGCCGTCGCGCTCGACGTGCTCACCGGCGCGCGGCTGCAGCTCAACGGCGTCGCCGGGTACTCCGCCGCGGCCGGCGGCCGCTACGCCGGGGTCGGCGTCATCGGCCTCGGGCTGCTCGTCACCGGGGTGCTGCTCGGCGGTGCCAGCCTCGCGCAGCGCTTCGAGCGGCGGTGGCGGCCGTTCGTCATGGCCGTCGTCGGCGCCGCCGGGATGGTCGTCATCGCCAGCCCGTACCTCGGTGCCGACGCCTCCGGCGCGGTCGCGCTGACCGCCGGGGTGTGCGCGGCCGCGGCGATGGCCGTCGGCGGCTGGCTGACGATCACCCGGTTCGTCTGGGCGGTCGCGGCGGCGCTCGCGGTCACCGCCGGCATCGGCGTGCTCGACCTGTTCCGCCCCGAGGACCAGCGCAGCAGCGTCGGCCGGCTCCTCGTGCGCACGCAGGACGGCACCGCCGGGTACATCGCCCGGCGCATCGGCGAGGCGAACGTGGTGACAACGGTCACCAGCCCGTTGACGATCCTGGTGATCGGCACCGTGCTGTACGTGACGTTCGTGCTGCTGCGCGACTGGGGCGGGGTCCGCCGGCTGCTCGGGGTGTTCCCGCCGATGCGTGGCGCCCTCGCCGGGTTGGTGCTGGCCAGCCTGCTCGCCGGGGTCGTGGAGGGGGTGTCGCTCAACGTCCTCGGCGCCGCCCTCGCCACCGCCGCGCCGCTGACGGTCCTGGCGTGCCTGCGCGTGCTGGACCACGCCGACGACCGCACCCGCTGAGCGTCCCACCGGCTGAACCGGCCGGAGTGTCCGGAGCGGGGCCGTTCACCTGCTGTTAGGCTGAACTCCCGTGGATCGCTCTTCGACACGGACCGGTGCGAGCCGGCAGGCTAAGCACATCTTCGTCACCGGGGGCGTCGCCTCCTCACTCGGCAAGGGTCTGACCGGCTCCAGCCTCGGCAGTCTGCTCAGCGCCCGCGGTCTGCGGGTCGTCATGCAGAAGCTGGACCCGTACCTCAACGTCGACCCCGGCACCATGAACCCGTTCCAGCACGGCGAGGTGTTCGTCACCGAGGACGGCGCCGAGACCGACCTCGACATCGGTCACTACGAGCGGTTCCTCGACCAGGACCTGTCCCGCAACGCCAACGTCACCACCGGCCAGATCTACTCGGCGGTCATCGCCAAGGAGCGGCGCGGGGAGTACCTGGGCGACACCGTGCAGGTCATCCCGCACGTCACCAACGAGATCAAGGCCCGCATCCGGGCGATGTCGGCGCCGGACGCCGACGGCGTCGCCCCCGACGTCGTCATCACCGAGGTCGGCGGCACCGTCGGCGACATCGAGTCGCTGCCGTTCCTCGAGGCGATCCGCCAGGTGCGCCACGACATCGGCCGCGACAACTGCTTCTTCCTGCACGTGTCGCTGGTGCCGTACCTCGCCCCGAGCGGTGAGCTGAAGACCAAGCCGACCCAGCACTCCGTCGCCGCGCTGCGCAGCATCGGCATCCAGCCCGACGCGCTGGTGTGCCGCTCCGACCGGCAGATCCCGGAGAAGACGAAGAACAAACTCGCCCTGTACTGCGACGTCGACACCGAGGCGGTCGTGTCCGCCCCGGACGCGCCGAGCATCTACGACATCCCGCGGGTGCTGCACGAGGAGGGCCTCGACGCGTACGTCGTGCGCCGCCTCGGCCTGTCGTTCCGGGACGTGGCCTGGAAGAAGTGGGACGACCTGCTGGAGCGGGTCCACCACCCGCGGCAGACGGTCACCGTCGCGATCGTCGGCAAGTACGTCGACCTGCCCGACGCGTACCTGTCGGTCACCGAGGCCGTGCGCGCCGCCGGTTTCGCGCACCGCGCCCGGGTCGAGATCCGCTGGGTGCCCAGCGACACCTGCACCACCCCGGCCGGCGCCGCCCAGGCCCTCGCCGGCGTCGACGGCGTCGTCATCCCCGGCGGCTTCGGCGTGCGCGGCATCGAAGGCAAGATCGGCGCCGCCCAGTACACCCGCGAGCACGGCATCCCGACCCTCGGACTGTGCCTCGGCCTGCAGTGCATGACGATCGAGGTGCTGCGCAACGTGGCCGGCATCGCCGGCGCCAACTCGCTGGAGTTCGACGGCGACGCCGCGGACCCGGTCATCTCCACCATGGCCGACCAGGAGGACATCGTCGCCGGCAAGGGCGACCTCGGCGGCACCATGCGGCTCGGCGCGTACCCGGCGGTCCTCGCCCCCGGCACGCTGACCGCGGAGGCGTACGGCGCGCCCGAGGTGTCGGAGCGGCACCGCCACCGGTACGAGGTGAACAACGCCTACCGCGACGCGATGACCGGTGCCGGCCTGCTGATCTCCGGCACGTCGCCGGACGGGCGCCTGGTCGAGTTCGTCGAGCTGGACCGGGAGCGGCACCCGTTCTTCGTCGCCACCCAGGCGCACCCGGAGCTCAAGAGCCGCCCGACCCGGGCGCACCCGCTGTTCGCGGCGTTCGTCGGCGCGGCCGTCGCCTACAACGCCGCCGACCGGCTGCCCGTCGAGCTCGAGACGGTGGACGCGTGAGCGCTCGCGCGACCTACGAGGTGTTGTCGCACACCGAGCGGCTGCGCAACAAGGTCTTCGCGATCTTCACCGACGACGTCGTCATGCCCGGCGGCGACACCGCCAAGCGGGACTACATGGTGCACGTCGGCGCGGTCGGTGTCGTCGCCGTCGACGACGACGGGCGGGTCGCGCTGGTGCGGCAGTACCGCCCGGCGGTGCGGCAGGTGCTGTGGGAGCTGCCCGCCGGGCTCGTCGACGTTGAGGGCGAGCCGCTCGTCGACGCGGCCGCCCGGGAGCTCGCCGAGGAGGTCGACCTCACCGCCGCCACCTGGGACCTGCTGACGGAGGTCCATCCGTCGCCGGGCTGCTCCAACGAGAAGATCCGCCTGTTCCTCGCGCGGGACATCGCGCCGGTGCCCGACGGCGACCGGCACGCCCGTACGCACGAGGAGGCGGAGATGGAGCTGCACTGGATCGACCTCGACGCGGCGGTCGGCATGGCGCTCAGCGGCGAGATCACCAACGCGGCCTGCCTGGTCGGGGTGCTCGGCGCCGCGCACGCCCGCGATCGGGGCTGGAAGACGCTGCGCCCCGCCGCCTCCGCCACCTGACGTCCGCGGCCCGGCCCGGGGGCGTCCCCGGGCCGGCGCCCGTCAGTGCCGCAGCAGCGCGACGGCGAGGGTGAGCAGCGCACCGGCCGAGGAGACCGTGCGGACCGTGTTCCACCGGTTCCACGACGCCTCGAACGCGGCCCGGGCCGCCGTGGGGTCGGTCAGGCCGGCGGCGTCGAGCTGGTCGTTCAGCGGCACGTTCACCGCCGCGGTGACGACGAAGACCACGGCGTAGAGCAGGGTCGCCGCGACCAGCCACGGCAGCATCGCCCGGTGCGCGCCGCCGAGGTGCAGCAGGACCGCGGCGAGCGCGGCGAGCAGGGCACCGACGTACGCGGTGAGGAACCAGCCGTTGAGGATCGCGGTGTTGATCTTCTGCATGACGTCGACGAACGTGCGGTCCTCGACGTGGCGCAGGGCGAGCATCACCGAGGTGGAGTAGGCGAAGAAGACGCCCGCGGACAGGCCGACGAAGAGGGTCGCCGCGGCGAGGACGGCGCTGCGCAACTGTTCCATGCCGACCAGTCAATCCCCCGCGGCGCAGACGGGCCATGGCCGAGCATCGCCGATGCATGTGTCATCGTCTACGGTGTGGACGCGTTGACGGCGCTGCTGGACGGGCCGCGGGCCCGCGGGGCGTTCCTGCTGCGCTCGGTGCTCACCCCGCCGTGGTCGCTGCGGATCCGCGACGAGGCGCCCCTTGCACTGGTCGCGATGGTGCGCGGCGAGGCCACGTACGTCCCCGACCACGGCGCCGCCCGCACCATCGGGCCCGGTGACGTGATGGTGGTGCGCGGGCCCGGGCACTACACGGTGGCCGACCCGCCCGGCACGCCGCCGCAGGTCGTCATCCACCCGGGGCAGCGGTGCACCACCCCCGACGGCCGGGACCTCGCCGCGGAGATGCACCTCGGGGTCCGCACCTGGGGCACCGACCCCGACGGCCCGACGCTCGTCCTCACCGGCGCCTACGAGCTGGCCGGCGAGGTCGGCCGCCGCCTGCTCACCGCGCTGCCCGACGCGCTCGTGGTCCGCGAGGAGGGGCCCCTCGTCGGGCTGCTGGCGCAGGAGATCGCCAAGGACCGCGCCGGGCAGGAGGCGGTCCTGGACCGGCTGCTGGACCTGATGCTCATCTCCGCGCTGCGCGGCTGGCTCGACCGGCCCGAGGCGGGCGCCCCCGGCTGGTACCGGGCGCAGGCGGACCCCGTCGTCGGCCCGGCCCTCGCGCTGCTGCACCACAACCCGGCGCACCCGTGGACGGTCGCCACCCTCGCCGCGAAGGTCGGCGTGTCCCGGGCGCTGCTGGCGCGGCGCTTCGCCGAGGTCGTGGGGGAGCCGCCGATGGCGTACCTGACCGGCTGGCGCCTCGCCCTCGCCGCCGACCTGCTGCTGGAGCCCGGCGCGACGCTCGGCGCGGTGGCCCGGCGGGTGGGCTACGGGGGTGCTTTCGCGCTCAGCGCGGCGTTCAAGCGTGTCCGCGGCGTGAGCCCCCAGCAGCATCGTGGACAATCCTGACATGTCACGTGACATGTCACTCTGCCCGTGCGGGCTCGGCGAGCCCTACGACGACTGCTGCGGCCGCTTCCACCGGGGCGCCGGGACACCGCCGAGCGCCGAGCTGCTGATGCGTGCCCGGTACAGCGCGTACGTGGTCGGCGACCGCGACTTCCTGCTGCGCACCTGGCACGACAAGACCCGGCCGCGGCTGCTCACGGTCGAGGACGGCCAGCACTGGAA
Organism: Dactylosporangium aurantiacum; assembly: GCF_000716715.1. Classification (GTDB taxonomy): domain Bacteria; phylum Actinomycetota; class Actinomycetes; order Mycobacteriales; family Micromonosporaceae; genus Dactylosporangium; species Dactylosporangium aurantiacum. Next base: position 24,218 of record NZ_JNYJ01000011.1, read on the forward strand.
GGGCCTGCACATCCTGGGGCGCACCGGCGGCGGCCTGTTCGACACCGAGGGCACCGTGGAGTTCAAGGCCCGCTACGAGGCCGACGGCAAGCCCGGGGTGATGCACGACACCAGCCGGTTCGTGAAGGCCGACGGGGTGTGGTACTACGTCGACGAGGTCTGACGGGCCCGCCACTCCCGGTCGAGCATCGCGTAGACGTACTGGTCGCCGAACTCGCCCTTGAACAGCTCGTCCTCGACGAAGTGCGCCTCGCGGCGCATGCCGAGCCGGGACAGCAGCTGCCAGGAGGGCACGTTGCGGGTGTCGCACTTGCCGCAGATGCGGTGCAGGCCGAGCTCGTCGAAGCCCAGGCGCAGCATCGCCTCCGACGCCTCCCGGGCGTAGCCCCTGCCCTGGAAGTCGGGGTGCAGGACGAAACCGAGCTCGCCCTGGCGGCTCAGCGCGCTCTCCCACTTCAGCACGACCTGGCCGATGACCCGGCCGCCGAGGTCCATCGCCAGGACCAGCCACTGCCCCTCGGCGGTGAGCGCGTCCTGGGCGATGCGGTTCTTCAGCGAGGCCCGGGTCATCTCCTCGTCGTGGACCTCCCAGTAGAGGTAGCGCACCACGTCGGGATCGCCGGTGAGGGCGTGCAGGTCGTCGAAGTCGCCCTCGGTGAACGGGCGCAGCGCCAGGCGCGCGGTCCGGATGGGGTAGGAGGGGCGGAGCACGTCAGGATGCTAACCCGCCAGTGAGCTGCGCAGCGTGACAATTGTGCCGGCGGGCGTCGACAGCACCGTGACCTCGTCGACCAGGTGCCGGGCCAGCCACAGGCCGCGGCCGCTGACCGCGTGGCTCGGCGGCAGCGTCCGGCCGTCCAGCCGCTCCGCGGGGATGCCGGAGCCCTTGTCGGTGACCTCGCACAGCAGCTCGCCGCCGGACGTCCACAGCCGCACCGCGCCGCGCCCGCCGGCGTGGCGCACCGCGTTGGTGACGATCTCGTTGACGGCCAGCACGTAGTCCTCGAGGCGCTGGCCGAGCAGCCCGACGGCCGCGGCGGCACGGCTCACGGCGTGCCGCACCGGGGTGATCTGCTCAGCGTCGAACTCCTCGACGAGCAGCGCCGTCTCGACGGCCTCGGCCACGGTGTCACCTTTCCGCTGCGTCTCCGCTGCGACGTGCCGAGAGTACCCCGCCCCGCCGCGGAACACGCGCCGAAGTCACCCTGCAGTGCAAGATGCAGACCGGAACCCGCATCCTTGACGGCGTGGACGACGACTTGCGGGTCACCGACGACATTGCACTGCCGCGCGCCGAGCTCGGGTGGCGGTTCAGCCGCTCCGGCGGGCCCGGCGGGCAGTCGGTGAACACCACCGACTCCCGCGTCGAGCTGCGCTTCGACCTGGCCGCGACGCAGGCGCTGCCGGAGCCGCTCAAGGAGCGGGCGCTGCTGCGGCTGGCCAACCGGCTCGTCGACGGGGTGCTGTCGATCGTCGCGTCGGAGCACCGCTCGCAGCTGCAGAACCGGCGCGCGGCCGAGGAGCGCCTGGTCGCGGTGATCGCGCAGGCGATCGCCCCGCCACCCAGGCCGCGGAAACGGACGAAACCCTCCAAAGGTGCCATCGAGCGGCGGCTCACCGACAAGCGCCGCACCGCGCTGCGCAAACAGGAGCGCCGCCGCCCCCAGGATTAGAAGATCAGGATGTGGTACGACTCCCGGCCCTCCTGCTCGTCGTGACCCTGCTCGCGGCCTGCACCTCCGGTGCGCCGTCGCCCGGCGGGACGGCGCGGGCGCAGGAGACGCCGGGCCACCCGCCGCAGACCGGCGCCCTGCCCGGGATCTCCGACGTGCCGGCGCCGGCCGCGGGCCGCAGCCCCGTGCCGTCCACCGGCTGGGAGGTCACCGTCTACTACACCGCCGTCGCCGACCTGCACGGCGGCGCGTCGCAGCAGGTCACCGGCTGCCCGACGATCGACTGCCGCAAGGGCCGCGACCAGCGTGACCTCGGCACGTTCCCGGCGTCGTTCGTCAAGGCCGTCAAGGACGAGGGGACCGGACGCACCGCCGACGGGCGGTACCTCAACTGGTCCTACGACACCGGGTACTGGATGGACACCGCCCCGCGCGACACCGCCGGCCGCCCTCTCGTGCCGTGGGTGTCCGCCGCCGCCGACGGTGACGTGCTGCCCGCCGGCACCCGCTTCAGCGTCCTGCGGTGCGGCACCGCCGAGGTGACCGCCGCCGTCTGCGCCCGGCTCAAGGCCCCGACCTGGACCGTCGTCGACGAGTTCACCCCCGGCCTGGGCGGCTCGAAGCACGTCGACGTCTACATCGGCGAGGAGACCGGCCCCGGCTTCACCGGCTCCGACCTGTACACGACCCTCGACAACGCCACTCTGTCCGTGCTGCGGGCATGATGAAGGAATGAAGGTCATCGTCTTCGGCGCCACCGGCATGGTCGGCAAGGGTGTGCTGCGCGAGTGCCTGCTCGCCGGGGACGTCACTGAGGTCCTCGTCGTCGGGCGGTCCCCGACCGGGCAGCGGCACCCGAAGCTGCGCGAGGTCACGCACACCGACTTCACCGACTTCACCGGCGTCGGCCTCACCGGCTACGACGCCTGCTTCTTCTGCCTCGGCGTCAGCTCCGTCGGCATGTCGGCGGAGGTGTACCGGCACATCACGGTCGACTACACCCTCGCCGCCGCGCGGGCCGTGTCACCGGGCAGCACCTTCGTCTACGTGTCCGGGGCCGGCACCGGCACCACCCGCCGCGCCCGGTGGGCCCAGGTGAAGGGCGCCACCGAGGACGCGCTGCTCGGCATGGACCTGCGGGCCTACATGTTCCGGCCCGGGTTCATCCAACCCCGGCACGGCGCCGTGTCGAAGGTCCGGCTGTTCCGCGTGCTGTACACGCTGCTGCGCCCGGTGACCGGCCCGCTGGTGCGCTTCGCGCCCGGCATCGCCACCAGCACCGAGCAGATCGGCCGGGCGATGCTGCGGGTCGCCCGGGAGGGCGCGCCGAAACGGATCCTGGAGTCCCGCGACATCGCCGCGCTCTGAACCCCTACTTCGGCACCTGCCAGCGCTGGTTCGCGGAGTTGTCGCAGTCCCACTGGCGGGCCGCCGCGCCCGGGGCGGGGCTGCCGGAGTCGACGCCGATGCAGCGGCCGCTGTTGAGACTGACGAACCGGAACCCGTCGCCGTCGCGCTGCAGCCGCCACTGCTGGTTGGGCCCGCCGTGGCAGTCCCACTGCAGGACCTGGGCCCCGTTGTCCTTCGACGCGCCGTTGACGTCCAGGCAGCGGTTGTCCTTCGTGTTGACGAACGCGTACACGTCCTGGGTGCCGGCCACCGCCTGCGGCATCCACACCTGCGTCGGGTTGTTGTCGCACGGCATCTGGGTCGCGGCACCGCCGTTGCCCTCCGCGGCCTGCAGGCACAGCCCCGAGTGCGAGGCCCGCAGCAGCGTCGGCTTCGCCGGCAGCAGCCCCTGCGGCGGTGCCGTCGACGCCGCGGCGCTCGACGGCGGCGGCGCCGGGGCGCTGGACCCGGCCTGCGACGGGGGCGGCCCGGCCGGCGCCGCGGTCTGCTGCTCGGCGAGGCTCGGGCCGCCCTCGCCGTCGCCGCCGCCCTGGAAGGCGAAGATGAGACCGGCGATGACCGCGACCACCAGGAACGCGAACGCGCCGAACAGCAGCGGGTCCTGCGTGATGCGCGGCCACGCACCGCGCGGTGCGCCAGGCGGTGCGCCGGCCGGCGCACCGGGCGGCGTCGGGCGGGGCCCGCCGTAGACGGTCATGGCCGCACAGCATAGATCAGCCGTCCGGGCGGCCGTTGCCGGCCAGCAGGCGACACTGTGTCAATCCGCCGGCGGAGGAGTTCACACTGTGCAGCCTTCGCGGGCCGTTGCGGGGCCATAGACTGCCGCTGGTACACGCAGCGTCACGGTCGCCGCTGGAGAGGGGTCACGAAACGTGAAGGTCGCAGTTCCGCGCGAGGTCAAGAACCACGAGTACCGGGTCGCCATCACCCCGGCCGGAGTCCACGAGCTCGCCGCGAACGGGCACGAGGTCTTCGTCGAGGCCGGCGCCGGCGAGGGCTCCTCGATCACGGACCAGGAGTACCGCGAGGCCGGCGCGCAGATCCTGCCGACCGCCGACGACACCTGGGCCGCCGGCGACCTGGTGCTGAAGGTCAAGGAGCCGATCGCCGAGGAGTACGACCGGATGCGCCCCGGGCAGGTCCTCTTCACCTACCTGCACCTGGCCGCGTCGAAGGCGTGCACCGACGCGCTCGTCGAGCGCAAGGTCACCGGCATCGCCTACGAGACCGTCGAGCTCGCCGACCGGTCCCTGCCGCTGCTCGCCCCCATGTCGGAGGTCGCCGGGCGGCTCGCCCCGCAGGTCGGCGCGTACCACCTGATGCGGGCCGGCGGCGGGCGCGGCGTGCTGCTCGGCGGCGTCTCCGGCGTCTACGCCGCGAAGGTCGTCGTCATCGGCGCCGGCGTCTCCGGCCTCAACGCCGCCGCGATCGCGCTCGGCATGCAGGCCGAGGTGCTGCTGCTGGACAAGAACATCTCCCGGCTGCGCGGCGCCGACGCGATCTACCAGGGGCACCTGCAGACCGTCGCGTCCAACAGCTACGAGATCGAGCGGGCCGTGCTCGACGCCGACCTCGTCATCGGCGCGGTCCTCGTGCCCGGCGCGAAGGCCCCGAAGCTCATCACCAACGACCTGGTGAAGCGGATGAAGCCCGGCAGCGTCCTGGTCGACATCTCCATCGACCAGGGCGGCTGCTTCGAGGACTCCCGCCCCACCACGCACGCCGAGCCGACCTACAAGGTCCACGACTCGATCTTCTACTGCGTGGCGAACATGCCCGGCGCGGTGCCGCACACCAGCACGTACGCGCTGACCAACGTCACCCTGCCCTACGCGCTGGAGCTGGCGAACCGGGGCTGGCGCGACGCGCTGCGCCGCGACCCGGCCCTCGCGCTCGGGCTGAACACCCACGACGGCCACGTGACCTACGGGCCGGTCGCCGACGCGCACGGCATGAGCCACCTGCCGCTGGCGGACGTGCTGGCCTAGCGACGGTGCACCCCGACCCGGCGGACACCCCCGAAGGCACACCGGCAGCCGCCGGTGTGCCTTCGGGCGCTGCCACGGCGGCCGCCGGCATGCCTTCGGGCGCGGCCGCGTCGGTCGCCGCGTGCGCCGCGGTGCTGCGCAAGGCCGTCGACGTGTACCTGGACCACCTCACCGTCGAGCGGGCCCTCGCCGAGAACACCCTGGCGTCGTACCGGCGCGACCTCGACCGCTACGTCGAGTGGCTCGCCGCGGGCGGCTTCACCGACCTCGCCGACGTCGGCGCGCGTGACATCGCCGGGCACGTCGCGGCGCTGCGGGCCGGCGACGAGGAGCACCCGGCGCTGTCGGCGTCCTCGGCGGCGCGGGCCGCGAGCGCCGTGCGCGGCCTGCACCGGTTCCTGCTGCTGGAGGGGCTCGCCCCGACCGACCCGTCGCGGGACGTGAAACCGCCGTCGCTGCCGAAGCGGCTGCCGAAGGCCCTCGACGTCGACCAGGTGTCGCGGCTGCTCGCCACCGCCGCCGACGCCGGGCCGCTCGGGCTGCGCGACCAGGCGCTGCTGGAGTTCCTGTACGGCACCGGCGCCCGCATCTCCGAGGCCGTCGGCATCGCCGTGGACGACCTCGACCTCACCGGCACGCACGGCATGGTCCTGCTGCGCGGCAAGGGCGGCAGGACCCGCCTGGTGCCGATGGGCAGCTACGCGCGCACCGCGCTGGACGCCTACCTGGTCCGCGCCCGCCCGACCCTGGTCGCCAACGGCACCGGCGTGCCGACGGTGTTCCTCAACGCCCGCGGCGGCGCGCTGTCGCGGCAGAGCGCGTGGACGATCCTGCGCAAGGCCGCCACCCGGGCCGGGCTGCCCGTCGACGGGCCGCACGGCGTGTCACCGCACACGCTGCGGCACTCGTTCGCCACCCACCTGCTCGACGGCGGCGCCGACATCCGGGTCGTGCAGGAGCTGCTCGGGCACGCCTCGGTGACCACGACCCAGGTGTACACCCTGGTCACCGTGGACAAGCTGCGCGAGGTGTACGCGACGGCCCACCCGCGGGCGCGCTGACCCGCTCACCCGCCCGGGGGCTGCAGCAGGATCCGCGCCACGTTGCCCGGGCGGCGGAAGGTCCGCACCGGCACGGTGCCGGCGAACACGCCGAGGAACTGCTCGGTGCTCGCCCGCCGGCGGGCGGCCGCGCGCAGGAACAGCCGGGCCAGGCCCCGCGGCGGCCGCAGCCGGGCCAGCCCGATGGTCAGCTCGAACAGCGGCAGCCTCGCCTCGTCCCGGGCGCGCTGGTACGCCTCCCCGCCGCGCCCCTCCGCGATGGTGTCTGCGAGCAGCTCGGCGTCCGCCAGGGCGTTGCTGATGCCCTGCGCGGTCACCGGGTCCATGACGGTCGCCGCGTCACCGGCCAGGAACCAGCCGGGCCCGTACGCGCGGCGCACCACGTTGGGCAGGTCGATCGTGGTGCGCAGCCGCTCGGCCCGCCGCCCGGCGCGGACCCGGGCGCCGAGGTCGCCGCAGCCGTCGACGGCCGCCAGCAGGTGCCCCTCCACGTCGGTGCGCCAGGCGCCGAACTCCTCGACGGGGGCGGCCGCGTACACCATCGTGAGGCCGTCGTTGGTGGGGAACGCGGCGACGGCCCGGCCCGGCCGGTGGTACAGCTCGCCCTGGGGCAGCTCGACGCCCTCCCAGTACGCGTAGCTGGCCACGGTCCGCGCCGGCGCCGCACGCAGCACCGGCGCGGCGACCTCCTTCGCGACCAGGGAGTGCTTGCCGTCGGCGCCGACGACCACGGGGGCGTGGTGCTCGCCGCCGTCGCGGCCGCGGATGCCGTCGACCCGGCCCGTGCCGTCCCTGGTCAGGCCGGCGACGTGGAAGCCCTCGACGACCTCGGCGCCGGCCTGCCGGGCGGCGTCGACCAGCAGCGTGTCCAGGACGGTCCGGCGGGGGCTGCACAGGGTGCCGCCCTGCGGGAACCCGCCGGCCAGGACGGTGCCGCCGACGTCGAAGCGGACCCGCTCGGTGACCGGGGTGCCGGCGGCCAGCAGCCCGTCGAGGAGCCCCCAGCGGCGCAGGCGGTCGATCCCCGCCGGCTGCACCTGATGCGTCGACAGGGTGTCGCTGGGGAACCGGGCCCGGTCGACGAGGAGGACCTTCAGCCCGCGCCGGGCCAGCAGCACGGCGGTGGCGGCGCCGGCCGGCCGCGCGCCGACCACGATGACGTCGTACACCCGTCTATGCCAACACGCGTTGACTGGAGTGTCAACGGCCGTTGGCCTACGGTTGTGGGCATGACCGATTCGCAGCCGGCGCGGCGCTCCGACACCACCCGCGCCGGGATCCTGCGGGCCGCCCGGGCCAGGTTCGCCGCCGACGGCTACCAGCGAGCCACGATCCGCGCCATCGCCGCCGACGCCGGCATCGACCCCTCCATGGTGATGCGGTACTACGGCAACAAGGCCCAGCTGTTCGCCGCCGCCGTCAACGCCGACCTGCGGCTGCCGGACGTCGACGGCATCCCCCGCGACCAGCTCGGCGAGACCCTCGTCGCACACTTCATCCGGCGCTGGGAGGGCGACCCGACCGACGACGCGCTGCTGACCCTGCTGCGCTCCGCCGCCACCGACGAGGACGCCGCCCAGCGGCTGCGCGGCGTGTTCCGCGAGCAGGTCGCCCCGGTCGCCGTGCGGGTCAGCGCCGACCCCGCCGAGGCGGCGCTGCGGGCCGGCCTGGTCGCCACCCAGATGCTCGGCCTCGCCCTGTGCCGCCACATCCTGCGGCTGCCCCCGGTCGCCGGCGCCACCCCCGAGACCCTCGTCGTCCAGGTGGGGGCGACGGTGCAGCGGTACCTCACCGGGCCCTTGTGAGGCGTGCTACCGTAGGCGCATGCGTTCCTGAGCCCATTGACGCCGCGCGTGCCGCCGCACCCCTGATCCGGGGTCTGCCAGCGGCCCCCGTTGTGGGTTCTCGCTGACTCCCGCTTCGCACCGTGCGGCCGACGCCTGTCCATGTCCCGTTCCCGCGGGGCCCCCGTCCGCACCTCATCCGCGGAAAAAGCTCCGGTCGCGCGAGCCGCCGGGCGCCGAGCAGTCGGCGCGCCGGCCGGCCGCGCACCGTTCCCATCGCACCGATCGCGCACGTCATCCGCGAAGGAGACGCCATGCCTGCCGCTGCCGCAGACAACCACCCCGACAACGCCGAGGCCACCCGGACCGCCGCGGCCGAGGACGCCGGACCCGACACCGAGGCGCCACCGCGGAACCCCCTCGAGGCGATCCGCCGCGCCCAGGCCAACCGTTCCCTGCCCCCGGGCGTCCAGCAGCACGGCGGCGGCAAGTCCTCCGCCGGCAAGGGCGCCAAGGCCAAGTCGCCCCGCATGTACAACCGGCACAAGTGACCCACGCCCGCGGGGCGCCCGCCACCCGGCAGGCGCCCCGCGGCTTTTGTCCGCTGCCGGCGACGCCGTGCAGTGCCCCGTGCCGCCGCCCGCTGGTTCGTCCGCGCCGGCTGGTTCGCCCGCGCCGGCTGGTTCGCCCGCGCCGGCTGGTTCGCCCGCGCCGGCTGGTTCGCCCGCGCCGCTGGTTCGTCCGCGCCGCTGGTTCGTCCGCGCCGCTGGTTCGTCCGCGCCGTTGGTTCGCCCGCGCCGCTGGTTCGCCCGCGCCGTTGATTCGCCCGCGCCTGCTGGTTCGTCCGCGTTGGCTGGTTCGTCCGTGCCGTCGGTTCGCCGTCGTCCTCGCCGGAATGTTCCCGCCGCCCGCGAGGCACTCGCCGCGGTGCTCCCCCCTCGAATCGCCCGCTGAGCCGGTCGGGCGCGCCCGCCCGCTCAACCCGCTGAGCCGCTGAGCCCGCTCGGCAGCAGGGCAACGCGGTCGCCGCAGTTGCCGTCCGCTGCGGTGCGCCGGACCGTCAGTGCGCCGGGCGCCCCAGGTGAGCCTCCGGACGCCGGACCCCCGGTGTGCCGGACCCCTGTGCCGGACCCCTGTGCCGGGCCCCCTCCCGTCCGACTCAGGTCGTGAAGCTGTCCTTCGCCGCGGGCCAGGTCGACGGGTCCTCGGGGTCCTCCGTCGTCATCGACTTGAGCAGCTGGAGCAGCTCCGACGGGCTCATCGCGCGGTCGCCGAAGCTCTCCACCTGCAGGAAGTACTGGCGGTCGGGCAGCAGCACGGCGCACGCGGTGGTGCCCGGGCGGCAGGACGCCTTGGCGATGACCGCGCTCGTCTCCGGGTCGGAGACGCCGAGGCTGAGCACGATCGACGGGTGGGCGTCGAGGTCGGCCGGGCCGGTGAACGGCGGGCCCGGGGGCTTCTGGGCGAGCCGCACCACCGACAGGTTCGTCCGGTCGTAGGACGACGTGCGGGTGCTGACGGCGATCAGCCGGTACCCCTTCGGGATGTCCCTCATGCGCAGCGCGGCCGGGAAGGCGCGGGGCTCGGCGGGGGGCATGTCCTCGGCGAGGGCGACGAGCTCGGCGCGGGTCGGGGCGGTCTGCGGCGTCGACCAGTAGATGACCGCCCACGCGTCGGGCAAGTACTGCCACGCCAGGGTCGGCACGGTCGCCGGCAGGCAGCAGCCGTCCTTGCCGCCGAGGGGCGTGGCCGGGGAGGTCGGGTCGCCGGCGAGGCGCAGCATGGCGGTCCGGCCGTCGACCTGGAGTTTCTCGGCCTTGATGAACTCGCGGGTGTCGAAGGCGCCGGCGTTGTACACGACGAGGCGGCCCTCGCGCGGCACCATGTCGCCGCGGGCACCCGGCAGGGTGCTGCGGGCGGCGCTCGGGGCGGCGTCGACCGTCTGCCGCGGGGAGGCGGACACCGACGGCGCGGCCTGGGCGAGGTCGATGTCGGCCTGCTGGTAGCCGGTGGTGACCAGGTCGGGGTCGCTGACGACGTACCGGCCGGAGGTGTACCCGGAGAAGTTCGTCTCGAAGGCACCGGCCGGGACGAAGCCGCCGCTGCGCACCGGGGACGGGGTCGCGCCGGCGACGCCGCCGGGGTTGCCGTTCGGGCCGACGCTCGGCGTGCCGGCCGGCGGGGCGAGCAGCACGACCGCGGCGGTCGCGCCGGCGACGACCGCGGCGACCCCGCCCGCGACGGACGAGATCAGCGTGCGGCGGCGGCGACGGCGGGCGAGCCGGCGGCCGGCGGAGGTGATGTCGTCAATGCTGAGTCGCGGTGGCGGCGCGTCGTCCCTGGCCGCCGCCAGCAGACTGTGCAGGTCGTGCTCCATGCCCTTCCCTCCTGTCCGCCATCTCGTGGGCACCGGTCTGTGGCCGTGCGTGCCGGCCCGGCCCGGCACCGAGCCCCGGGAGGCCGGATCCGAGGCCTGGGACGCCCGGGTCGTCGTCGTCGCGCGGCTCCGCGCCGAGCAGCGCGCGGAGGGCGGTGAGCCCGCGGGCGGTCTGGCTCTTGACGGTGCCCGGCTGCCGGCCGAGCACCTCGGCGGTCTCCTCAACGCTCAGCCCCTCGTAGTACCGCAGGACCAGCACGGCGCGCTGGCCGGGGGCCATCCGGGCGAGTGCGGCACGGATCCGGATCCGCTCGTCCACCTGGTCGGCGTGGTCGGGGCCGGGCAGCTCGGGCAGGCTGTAGCCCGCCGACCGCTCCCTGCGCCGCCACGGCCGGCGGCTCTCGTCGACCAGCGCGTGCACGACCGCCCGCCGCACGTAGGCCAGGGGCGTGTCGACGCGGTGCCAGTGCACGTAGAGCTTCGCCAGGGACGAGGCCACGGCGTCCTCGGCCGTGTGCCAGTCCCCGCACGTCAGGTAGGCGAGCGAGCGCAGACCGTCGAACCGTGCGGCGACGAACTCCCGGAACTGCGCCTCGTCGTCTTCGTTCACCCGCTCGGGCTCCCTTCGTCGCGGGGTAGACGGAGCCCCGGCACGAAAGGGTTGCACGAGGGTGAGACAAATCCTCACCCCCGTCGCGAGATGTGCCCGACCGGCTACGCGGGCGGGACCGAGGCGTCGACAGGCGGGGTCGTGCCGCCGCCGCCACCACCGGTGGTGGGCGCGGGCGGCGGGGTCGTCACGACCGGCGGCGGCTCGCTCGACGCGGGCGGCGGCGCGGCCGTGGTCGCCGCGGTGCTCGGCGACGCGGACGCCGGCGCGCTCGTCGAGGGCGCCGCCGACGTACGGGTGGCGCCCCCGCCGCCCGGTGCCGGGCCGGACGTGACGACGGTGGCGGTCGGCGAGACGCCCGGCCCGCCGGCGGGCGGCTCCTTGCGGTCGTTGTCGCCGGTCAGCGCGAGGATCGCGAGCACCACGCCACCGGCCACCGCGAGCAGGGCGGCCCCGACCGCGACCGGGATCCAGGCCGGCCGGTCCCGCCGGGGGCCGGTGCCGTCCGGGGGCACGACGACCGCCGGCCTCGGTGCCGTGACGGTCGCGGTGCGTCGCGGCGCGAGCGCCGGTGCCACCGCCGCGTCCTGCAACGTCGGGTCCTGGGCGGCCCGCGCGGCGGCGGCGAGCGCGGCGGCCGTCGGGAAGCGGTCCTGCGGATCCTTGGCCATGGCCCGCTCGACCAGCGCCCGGACGCTGCCGGGCAGCTCGGCCGGCAGCGGCGGCGGCTCGTCCTGCAGGTGCTTGATCGCGATCTCCAGCGGCGAGCTGCCGGTGAACGGCGGGGCGCCCGTCAGGCAGTGGTACGCGACCGCGCCGAGGGCGTAGATGTCGGTCGCCGGCGAGATCGGCTTGCCGGACGCCTGCTCGGGCGACATGTACAGGGCGGTGCCGATCACAGCGTTGACCTTGGTGACGGACGTCACGTTGGACGAGCGGGCCACACCGAAATCGACGAGGGTCACCGCGCCGTTGTCGCTGACCAGCAGATTGTTGGGCTTCACGTCGCGGTGGATGATCCCGTTGCGGTGCGCGGCGTGCAGCGCGTCGGCGGCCTGGGCCACGATCGCCATCGTGTCGGCCACCGGCAGCGCACCCTCACGGGTGATCCGCTCGCCGAGGGGCCGGCCCTCGACGTACGCCATGACCAGGAACATCGTGCCCTCGGGGCTCTCGCCGTAGTCATAGACGCCGACCACGCCCGGGTGCCCGATGGACGCCATGATCCGCGCCTCGGCCCGGAACCGGCTGCCGAACTCGGCGTCGCTGGTCAGGCCCGGCAGCAGCACCTTCACCGCGACCGTGCGGTTGAGCGTCTTGTCGGTGGCGCGGAAGACCTGCCCCATGCCGCCGCTGGCGACGAACTCATCGAGGCGGTACCTGTCGCCGAGCACGTCCCCTGGTCCCAACACGACGATGACCGTACCCAACGAAGGCATCCGCGACACGCCGGGCGCACAGAGTGGGGTATGTACCCTGCAGTGACGTACAGTCGGGCAACGGCCGTCCCGCTTCCCCAGATCGCCGACGACGAATCGGCCCCGGGTGGAGATGAGCCGCCGGGAGGGGCGAAGAGTTTCGATGACAGGCATGGGCGACCAGGCGGAGTCGTGGACGACCACGATGCGCGCCGAGCAGGCATCGCTTGACCTCGGCGCGGAGCTCGGGCCGGCGGATCCGACGGCCTACACGATGCGCAAGCCGATCCCCGAGCCGATGCCGATGGACCGGCACGGCCCGGCGCGGATCATCGCGATGGCCAACCAGAAGGGCGGCGTGGGCAAGACCACGTCGACCATCAACCTGGGCGCGGCCCTCGCCGAGTACGGGCGGCGGGTCCTGCTCGTCGACTTCGACCCGCAGGGTGCCCTGTCGGTCGGCCTCGGCGTCAACCCGCACAACCTCGACCTGACGATCTACAACATCCTGATGGACTCCGACGTGACCGTCGAGGACATCCGGATCAAGACCGACATCGCGGGCCTGCACCTGCTGCCGGCCAACATCGACCTGTCGGCCGCGGAGATCCAGCTGGTCACCGAGGTCGCCCGGGAGATGGCCCTGGCCCGGGTGCTGCGCCCGGTGCTGAAGGAGTACGACTACATCCTGATCGACTGCCAGCCCTCGCTGGGCCTGCTGGCGATCAACGCGCTCACCGTCGCGCACGGCGTCATGATCCCCCTCGAATGCGAGTTCTTCTCGCTGCGCGGTGTCGCGCTGCTGCTCGACACGATCGACAAGGTCCGCGAGCGGCTCAACTTCGACCTCGAGCTCGAGGGCATCCTCGCCACCATGTACGACAGCCGCACCACGCACTGCCGCCAGGTGCTGCAGCGGGTCGTCGAGGCGTTCGGCGACAAGGTGTACCAGACCGTGATCACCAAGACCGTGAAGTTCCCCGAGTCCACGGTCGCCGGCGCGCCGATCACCACCCTCGACCCGTCGTCGTCCGGCGCCCGCAACTACCGGCAGCTGGCCCGCGAGGTCATCGCCCAGCAGGCCGAGCGGCGCCTGTAGCGGCGATCCGGTCCCGCTGCGCTACGGTCTTCCGGTGACCGACCCCGCCACCGTGGACGCCGCGTCGGCGCCCGCCACCGCGGATGCCGGGCCGGCGCCTGCCGCCGAACCCGCCGCGCCGTCGCCCGACGCCGCACCGGCCCTTGCTGCCGCGCCGTCCCCCGGCGCGTCGCCGGCGCCCGGGGACGCGCTCGCGGCGGCCGCCGGCACGGACCCGGCGCCGTCGGGCTTCCAGGTGCGGCTGGCCAACTTCACCGGCCCGTTCGACCTGCTGCTGCAGCTGATCGGCAAGCACAAGCTCGACGTCACCGAGGTCGCGCTGCACACGGTCACCGACGACTTCATCGCGTACATCCGCGCCATGGGCGACGACTGGGACCTCGACGAGGCCTCGGAGTTCCTGGTCGTCGCCGCCACCCTGCTCGACCTGAAAGCGGCCCGGCTGCTGCCGTCGGCCACCGTGGAGAACGAGGAGGACCTCGCCCTGCTCGAGGCCCGCGACCTGCTGTTCGCGCGGCTGCTGCAGTACAAGGCGTTCAAGGAGGCCGCCGCGCACATCGCCGGCCTCGAAGCGGTCGGCTCGCGCCGCTACCCCCGCTCCGTGTCCCTCGAGCCGCAGTACGCCGAGGCCCTGCCCGACCTGGTCCTCGGCGTCGGCCCGGCCCGCCTGCTGAAGCTGGCGCTGAAGGCGTTCACCCCGAAGGCCGGCCCGCCCGTCGTGTCGATCGCCCACATCCACATGGTCCGCGTCAGCGTCCGCGAACACGCCAACATCGTCCGTGACCGGCTCATCGAGCAGCGCGAGGCGACGTTCAGCGCGCTGTGCATCGACTGCGGGTCGACCCTGGAGGTTGTCGCCCGGTTCCTGGCCCTGCTGGAGTTGTACCGGGAGGACCTGGTCTCCTTCGAGCAGGTCCAGGCGCTCGGCGAGCTGCTCGTGCGGTGGACCGGGCCGGACGACGCGGCGGCCGCCACGATCGAGGTCGAGGAGTACGAGGGCACGCCCGCACCGCCCCCGGACCCCGCGGCGGCCCCGGCCCCGGCGGCCCCACCGGACGCCGAGGACCGGGACGGGGACGGGCCGGCCGGCGGCGGGTCACACGTGCGTGAGCAGGACGGTCAGGACAGCGAGGTGGACCAGTGAGCCAGGACGACCAGTCGAGGTCGCTCGCCGACCAGGCGGCGAACTGGGTCCCGCCCTGGGCGCGCCCCCAGCCGCCGGCCGAACCCACCCCGGAACCCGAACCCGAACCAGCCGCGGAGCCTGCGCCGGTCGCGGAGCCTGCGCCGGTCGCGGAGCCTGAGCCGGTTGCGGAGCCTGAGCCGGTTGCGGAGCCTGAGCCGGTTGCGGAGCCTGAGCCGGTTGCGGAGCCTGAGCCGGTTGCGGGCCGGTCGCTGAGGCCGAGCCGGTCGCCGAGCCCGAGCCCGAGCCCGAGCCTGAGCCGGTTGCCGAGGCCGAGCCGGTCGCCGAGCCCGAGTCGGCCACCGAGACGGACCTTGAGACCGAGCCGGTCGCGGAGCCGGTCGCGGAGCCGGTCGCGGAGCCGGTCGCGGAGCCGGTCGCGGAGCCGGTCGCGGAGCCGGTCGCGGAGCTCGACGTGCCCGCGCAGGCGGAGCCGCCCGCCGCGCAGACCGCGCCCGCCGAGGCCCCGGCCCCGGTCATGTCCGACGCCGAGCTGCGCGGCGCCGTCGAGGCGATCCTGCTCATCGTCGACGAGCCGGCCACCGAGGTCAGCCTCGCGCAGGTGCTCGACCAGCCCGTCGACCGCATCCGCGCGGTGCTGGAGGACATCTCCCGGCACTACACGCAGCTCGGCCTCGGCTTCGACCTGCGCCGGGTCGCGGGCGGGTGGCGGCTGTACACCCGGGCGGAGTACGCCCCGTACGTGGAGAAGTTCGTCCTCGACGGCCAGCAGATCCGCCTCACCCAGGCAGCCCTGGAGACACTCGCCGTGGTCGCGTACAAGCAGCCGGTGACCAGATCGCGCATCTCGGCCATCCGCGGTGTGAACTGCGACGGCGTGGTCCGTACGCTGGTGACGCGGGGTCTGATCGAGGAGACCGGCAGTGAGCCCGAAAGCGGGGCGTTCCTGTACCGGACGACGTCGCTGTTCCTGGAGAAACTCGGCCTGGACAGCGTCGACCAGCTGCCGCCGCTCGCCCCGTTCCTTCCCGACGACATTGATGAGATCGCCGATGCCCAGCGTTGACCCGTCCACCCATCCCGACGACCGGTTCGAGGACCCGCCGCTGACCTTCGAGGGTTCCGCGTTCGACGCGCCGCCGGACGCGGTCGCGCCCCGGCACGAGGAGCGGCTGCAGAAGATCCTGGCCGCGGCCGGGCTCGGGTCGCGGCGCACCTGCGAGCGGATGATCGACGAGGGCCGCGTCACCGTCAACGGCAAGGAGGCCACCCTCGGCGACAAGGCCGACGCGACCCGTGACGTCATCCACGTCGACGGGTCGCGGCTGGTCACCGACACGCGGCTGGTGTACCTCGCGCTGAACAAGCCGCGCGGCGTGGTGTCCACGATGGACGACGAGAAGGGCCGCGAGGCGCTCGCCGACTACGTGCCCAACCTCACCACCCGGGTCTTCCACGTCGGCCGGCTCGACCTCGACAGCGAGGGCCTGCTGCTGCTCATGAACGACGGCGGGCTCGCGCACAAGCTCATGCATCCCTCGTACGAGGTGGCGAAGACCTACCAGGTGGAGATCGCCGGGCCGGTGCCGCGGGCGATGGGCCGCGAGCTGAAGGCCGGCGTGCAGCTCGACGACGGGCCGGCGAAGGTCGACTCGTTCCGGGTCGTCGACGCGTACGGCAAGGTCGCGCTCGTCGAGGTGGTCCTGCACGAGGGGCGCAACCACATCGTGCGGCGGATGTTCGACGCGGTCGGGTTCCCGGTGCAGCGGCTGATCCGCACGCAGATCGGCCCGATCCGGCTCGGCGATCTCCGCCCGGGCAGGACCCGGCACCTGTCCCAGGCGGAGATCGGCGCGTTGTTCAAGGCCGTGGGGGAGTAGCCCCCGGACCTCAGGTGGAGCGGCGCATCGCCCGGATGCCGACGGCCAGCCCGACGACCGCCGTCGCGGCCGCGGCGATCGCGCCCCACAGCACGGCGCGGTCGCCGACCGTACCGGCGAAGAGCAGACGCTCCGCGGTCACCATGTGGGCGAGGGGGTTGCAGTGCGACAGCGCCCGCATCCAGCCCGGCCCGGTCTCCAGGGGCAGCAGCATCCCGGACAGGATCATGAGCGGGAACAGCAGCGTCTGGTGCACGACCCAGAACATCCAGTCGTTGCGGCGTACGGCCACCGCGAGCGCGTAGCTGAGCGAGCCGAGCCCGACGCCGAAGACGGTGAGCAGGGCCAGGCCGAGCAGCGCGCCGGTGGGGTGCAGGTCGAAGCCGAAGGGCAGCATCACCAGCACGATGACGAGCGCCTGCCCGGCGAGCGGCACCATCTCCTTCAGGGCGCGGCCGACGAGCAGCGCGTGCCGGGCGAGCGGGGTCACGAGCATCCGCTCGTGGGCGCCGGTGACGAACTCGCCGAGCAGGTTCGCCCCGACCGTCGACGTGCCGAACAGCGTGGTCATGACGAGGATCGCGGGGACGAACCACTGCCACACGTCGTCGCCGAGGCCGCCCTGCTGCCCGCGCAGCGAGCCGACGAGCAGCGGCCCGAACAGGGCCAGGAACACCAGCGGCTGGATCATCCCGAAGATCAGCGAGAACGGCGAGCGCAGCAGCGGCCGCAGCTCGCGGGCCGCGACGATGCCGACGTCACGAAGTGCCAAGGTGCTCATGACGTCACCTCCGCTGCGCTGCGGGCCACTCATGAGTGCTCCCGGAGGTTGCGGCCGGTCAGGGACAGGAAGACGTCGTCGAGGGTGGGGCGCTGGATCTCGGCGGTACGCACACCGCCCGGCACTGCGGCGATCAGCTCCGGCAGCGCCGCGGGTCCGTCGTTGACCCGCAGGCTCAGGACCCCGGACGTCTCGGTGAGGTCCCGGGCGCCGGGCAGCTGCGCGGCGGCCTTCGCCAGCAGCGTCAGGTCGTCGCCGGTCAGGATCAGCTTGTCGCCGGCGAGCTTCGCCTTCAGCGCGGCGGCGGTGTCGTCGGCGATCACCTCGCCGTGGTCGACGACCACGACCCGCTCGGCCATGGTGTCGGCCTCGTCGAGGTAGTGGGTGGTGAGCACGATCGTCATCCGGTGCTCCTCGCGCATGCGCAGGATGTGCTGCCACAGGTTCGCCCGGTTCTGCGGGTCGAGACCGGTGGACGGCTCGTCCAGGAAGAGCAGCCGCGGCGCGTGCACCAGGCCGATCGCCACGTCGAGCCGGCGCCGCTGGCCGCCGGACAGGTCGGAGACCTTCCGGTCGCGCAGCTCGGCGAGGTCGAGCGCCTCGAGCAGCTCGTCGGTGCGCCGGGTGGCGGCGGCCCGGTCCAGGCCGTAGATGCGGCCCTGGGTGCGCAGCTCGTCGTGGACGCGGTGGATGTGCCCGGCGCCGTTGCCCTGCCCGACGTACCCGATCTGCCGGCGAACCCGCGCGGCCTCGGTCGCCACGTCGTGCCCGGCGACGGTGGCGGTGCCGCTGGTCGGGGCGATCAGCGTGGTGAGCATCCGCAGCGTGGTGGTCTTGCCGGCGCCGTTGGGGCCGAGGACCGCGACGAGCTCACCGGGACCGATGTCCAAGCTGATGCCGCGCACCGCGTGCACCGTGGTGCGCCGGTTGACGACGAAGTCCTTCGTCAGTGCCCTGGTGTGAATCATGCCGGTGACGTTGCCAGCAGATGCGGACAGTTCCTGTCCTGAACGCCGGGCGATACTGGGGAACATGTTGGAGACCTCGGCCCGCCTCCTCGCGCTGCTGTCGCTGCTGCAGGCGCGCCGCGACTGGCCCGGGCAGACCCTCGCCGACCGGCTCGAGGTGAGCCCGCGCACGGTGCGGCGCGACGTCGACCGGCTGCGCGAGCTCGGGTACCCGGTGCAGGCCACCCGCGGCCCGGACGGCGGGTACCGGCTCGACGCCGGCTCGGAGCTGCCGCCGCTGCTGTTCGACGACGACCAGGCGGTCGCGGTCGCGGTGGCGCTGCAGACCGCGACGATGTCGGTCGAGGGGGTGGAGGAGGCGGCGTTGCGCGCCCTGGCGACGGTGCGCCAGGTGATGCCCGCCCGGCTGCGGCAGCGGGTCGACGCGCTGCAGGTGACCAGGGTGGCGAAGGCCGGCTGGCAGCCGTCGCGGGTCGACACCGCGGTCCTGCTGGCGATCGGGCAGGCGGTGCGGGCCCGGGAGGTCCTGCGCTTCGACTACGCCGGCGTGCGGGAGCTCGCCGCGGGGCAGGCCGGGGACCGGCGCCGGGTCGAGCCGCACCACGTGGTGACCTGGGGCGGGCGCTGGTATCTCATCGGCTACGACCTCGACCGGGCGGACTGGCGCACGTACCGGGTGGACCGGATGACGCTGCGCACGCCGAACGGTCCCCGGTTCGCGCCGCGGCCGCTGCCGGCGGCGGACGTGGCCGCGTTCGTGGCGGAGCGCTTCGAGGGCCACGACCCCCTGCCGTGCCGCGGCGAGGCGATCCTGCACGCGCCGGCGGCGGCGATCACGGAGTGGACCAGGGGCCAGGCGATCGTGGAGGACGTCGCCCCGGACCGGTGCCGGGTCAGCGCCGGGTCGTGGTCGTGGACCGGGCTGGCCGCGTGGTTCGGCATGTTCGACGTGGAGGTGGAGCTGATCGGGCCGCCGCAGCTGCGGGAGGCGACCGCCGCCCTGGCGGCTCGGTTCGCCCGAGCGGCGGCGGGCTGACCCGCCCGCCGCCGCCGGTACGGTCGCGGCCGGGCCCGGCGCGCCTGCCGGGTCCGGTCGCGCGTCCACGGGTCAGCCCTTGCGGACCGCCTCCAGAGCCTTGGCCCAGCTCACCGTCTGGTCGAGCACGACCCCCAGCGTGCCCTCGTGCTGCGGCCCCGGCTTGAACGACGAGAAGTTCTCGAAGTCGGTGAACAGCGACAGCGCCACCTGCGCCCGCACGTCCGCCACCTGGAGCTCGCCCATGATCAGGCGCAGGTGCTCGACCGCGCGGGTGCCACCGGCCGAGCCGTAGCTGACGAAGCCCGCCGCCTTGTTGTTCCACTCCGCGTACACGAAGTCGATGGCGTTCTTCAGCGCGCCGCTGGTGGAGTGGTTGTACTCCGGCGTCACGAACACGAAGCCGTCCAGCTCGGCGATCTTCGCCGCCCACTGCTTCGTGTGCTCGTTGGCGTACTGCCCCATCGCCGCCGGGACGGCCTCATCCAGGTGCGGCAGGGCGTAGTCCAGCAGGTCGACCAGCTCGTACTCCGCGTCGGAGCGGCGGCTCGCGATGTCGTAGACCCACTTGGCGACGGCTTCACCGTTCCGGCCGGGACGGGTGCTGCCGAGAATGATTCCGATCTTGGTCATGGCACAACCTTCTCATCGTCATGGGTGACGTGTCACCGACACACTAGCGCAGACCCACGGTGACATGTCACCCAAGGACGTAGGATGCAGGTGTGACGGATCCCAACTGGCTCGACGAGCGCGAGCAGCGCGCCTGGCGCGGCTTCCTCGCGGTCAACGCCGCCGTCCGGGGTCGTATTGCCCGCCAGCTCCAGCAGGAGACGGGGCTGTCCAGCGCCGACTACGCGGTGCTGGTCAGCCTCTCCGAGGCGCCCGGCGGGCGGCTGCGGGTGTTCCAGCTGCGCGTCGCCGCCGACTGGGAGAAGACCCGCCTCACCCACCAGATCACCCGCATGACCAGCCGCGGCCTGGTCGTCAGGGAGCCCTGCCCCGACGACCCCCGCGGCGCGTTCGTCACGCTCACCGAGGCCGGCTGGGAGGCGATCACCGCCGCCGCGCCGCTGCACGTCGCGCACGTGCGGCGCTGGTTCTTCGACGCGCTGGACCCGCGGCACGTCGAGGCGCTACTCGACCTCAACGACACCGTCCTGGCGCACCTGCGCGAGGCGGACCGCACCGACGGTGCGGCGTGTCCACCGTGCGATGTGCCACCCTCCTGCGACGACGTCCTCCCGTGAGGTAGGGCCATTGGCCGGTCAAGTACTGTCGAACAGCAGGGGTCGTCAGGGTGAAGGAGTGGGCGTGTCAGGACAGCGCGGCCAGCTGGTGGTTGCCGTCGACGGGCCGTCCGGCTCCGGCAAGTCCACGATCTCGCGCCGGGTGGCGCAGGCGCTCGACGCCCGCTACCTGGACACCGGCGCCATGTACCGGGCCGTGACCTGGGCCGTGCTGCGCGACAACGTCGACCTGGGCGACGCGGAGAAGATCCACGCGGTCGCGACCGGCGTCACCATCGGCATCGGCACCGACCCGGCCGCGCCGCACATCAGCGTCGACGGCGTCGGCGTCGACCGCGAGATCCGCGGCGCCGAGGTCACCCAGGCGGTGTCCGCCGTGTCCGCCGTCCCCGGCGTGCGGGCGCTGCTCGTGGCGCTGCAGCGGGACATCATCGCCGGCGCGCCGCGCATCGTGGTCGAGGGCCGCGACATCGGCACCGTCGTCGCCCCCGACGCCGACCTCAAGGTCTACCTCACCGCCTCCGCGGACGAGCGGGCCCGGCGCCGGAGCACCGAGAACGCCGCCAACCAGGCCGCGACCGCAGCCGACCTGGCCCGGCGTGACAGACTTGACTCGACGCGCGCCGCGGATCCACTTCGCCAAGCCGACGACGCGGTCGTGCTCGACACCACCACGCTCGGCATCGACGAGGTGGTCGAGCGCCTCCAGCGGATGCTGGACAAGGTCACCGCATAGGCGAGCGCCGGCCCCCCCGGCCGTGAACAAAGGATCCCCGTGAGCGCTGAGGCATCCACAGGTGCCGAGGTCGACGTCGACGTTGTCGATGACGTCGAGCTGAGTGTGCCGATCGTCGCCGTCGTCGGCCGGCCCAACGTCGGCAAGTCAACCCTCGTCAACCGGATCCTGGGCCGCCGGCAGGCGGTCGTCGAGGACGTCGCCGGCGTCACCCGCGACCGGGTCGCCTACGACGCCGAGTGGACCGGGCGGCACTTCACCGTCGTGGACACCGGCGGCTGGCTGCCCGACGCCAAGGAACGCGCCAAGGCGATCGCCACCCAGGCGGAGATCGCCACGCAGACCGCCGACGTGGTGCTGTTCGTGGTCGACGCCACGATCCCGCCGACCGCCGACGACGAGGCCGCCGTGCGGATGCTGCGCCGCAGCGGCCGCCCCGTGATCCTCGTCGCCAACAAGGTCGACAACGCCCGCATCGAGAGCGAGATCTCCAGTCTCTGGGGGCTCGGCCTCGGCGAGCCGTTCCCGGTCTCGGCCCTGCACGGCCGCGGCTCCGGCGACCTGCTCGACAAGATCCTCGACGCGCTGCCCGCCGCCCGGCCCACCGCGCCGCGCGAGGCCGGCCCGCGCCGCATCGCCCTCGTCGGCCGGCCCAACGTCGGCAAGTCCAGCCTGCTCAACAAGCTGGCCAAGGAGGAGCGGGCGGTCGTCGACTCCGTCGCCGGCACCACCGTCGACCCCGTCGACAGCCTCGTCGACTTCGGCGGCCAGACCTGGCACATGGTCGACACCGCCGGGCTGCGCAAGCGCGTCGCGCACGCCAGCGGCACCGAGTACTACGCCTCCCTGCGCACCAACGCGGCGATCGAGGCGTCCGAGGTCGCGATCGTGCTGCTCGACGCGAGCGAGGTCATCTCCGAACAGGACCAGCGGATCATCACCATGGTGATCGAGTCCGGCCGGGCCCTCGTCATCGCGTTCAACAAGTGGGACCTCGTCGACGAGGACCGCCGCCACCAGCTCGGCAAGGAGATCGAGCGGGAGCTGCGGCGGGTGCCGTGGGCGATCAGGGTCAACGTGTCCGCCCTGACCGGCCGGGCCGTCGACAAGCTCGCCCCGGCGCTCAACACCGCCCTGGAGAACTGGGAGCGTCGCGTGCCGACCGGCCAGCTGAACCAGTGGCTGACCGCGCTCGTGCAGCAGACCCCGCACCCGGTCCGCGGCGGGCGCGCCCCGCGCGTGCTGTTCGCCACCCAGGCCGGGGTGTCCCCGCCGAAGTTCGTGCTCTTCACCACCGGCGCGCTCGACCCCGGCTACGTCCGGTTCGTGGAGCGCAAGCTGCGTGAGGAGTTCGACTTCCTCGGCACCCCGATCCACATCACCGTGAAGCCCCGCAAGAAGAACAGCCCCCGCGGGAAGAAGTAGCCTCTGGTCGCGGCGCGGCGCGGCGCGGCAGCAGCGCCTCGACGGCCACGGCCACGACGATCAGCACGGCGAAGACGGTCAGTCCCATGCCGGCGAGTTCGGCCGGTGCGCGCCCCGGATGAGGCGCGCACCACGGCCGCACCTACGCTGCTGCCGTCTCCTCCGTCGTGCCCGCCGTGATCTGGTCCCGGGCCGCCGCCGCGCTGCCCAGGATGTCGATCTCGAGGCCCTTCGCCAGCCACGACGCGCCGAAGCACA
Organism: Dactylosporangium aurantiacum; assembly: GCF_000716715.1. Lineage (GTDB taxonomy): Bacteria > Actinomycetota > Actinomycetes > Mycobacteriales > Micromonosporaceae > Dactylosporangium > Dactylosporangium aurantiacum. The sequence goes on from NZ_JNYJ01000011.1 coordinate 47,116, forward strand.
GCACCGCCGCGGTCTCGCCGATGATGAGGCTGTACGCGTCGGGCCAGCCGAACACCTTCGTCAGCGCGATGTACGCCACCGCGCCGGCGATCCCGGCCGCGCACGTGTAGTGGAACGATCGCCAGAACCGCGGGCTGAACCGCGCCCGGTGCCCGTCGCGCCGCTGCGTCCTGACCCCCTCCCGGCGGCCGAAGAAGTAGCTGATCACACCGAGGCTCAGGATGAACGTCGCGGCGCACACGTAGTGCACCTGCTCGACCAGGCCCTCGCCGAGCTTCTCCTGCAGCGGCGACAGCGCGACGGTGCCCCCGCCGGGCCGCCCGGTCGCGAACAGCGCCACCCCCACCGCCGCGACACCCGCGACGATGCTCAGCGTGTTCTCCAGGTTCCGCTCGAAGAACTTGTAGAAGATCAGGAAGAACGCGGTGACGCAGAGGCAGCTGACGAAGATGTCCCGCATGCCGGAGTAGTAGTACGCGCTCAGCGACCCCCGGGGTTTCCCGCCCTCGAACAGGAACCCGTCGCCGAGCAGGAGCGTCAGCGGCAGCAGGAGCCCCATGACGCCGATCAGGGTGCGCATGAGCAGGAACGAGCGCAGGTAGAGGATCCGGGACTTCAGGTTCTCGTCGGCCTGGTCCTGGCTGGAGTCGGGACGCTGCGGAGCGTCCACCGGTGGGGTGAGGTATCCCATGGTGCCCTCCAAGTGGTGTCACCTAGAGAGAGCGCGCTGTGACGTCCCTGATACGTCCAGCTCACCACGGATAACTGCGCCCCCGCCATCACCCCGCTGCGTCGTGCCCAGGTGCGGGCCGGTTGCGTCCTTCCCCCGGGCGGGTCACCCGTCCTGCCGCCGCGGTGGCCCCAGCAGGTCCCACTTGTTGCCGGCGATGTCCACGAAGACGACGACCTGGCCGTACACCTCGGACCGCGGCTCACCCACGAACTCGACCCCGGCCGCCCGCATCCGCGCGACCGCCGCCCCGAAGTCCTCCACCCGCAGGAAGAACCCGACCCGCCCCTGCACCTGCGCCCCGACCGCCGCCTGCTGCCGCTCACCGTCGGCCTTGGCCAGCAGCAGCCCCGTGCCACCACCCGGCGGCCGCACCACGACCCACCGCTTCGGCTCCCCGGCGTTCGTGGTCGAGGGCGAGTCCTCGGCCAGCTCGAAGCCCAGCACCTCGGTGAAGAAGGCGATCGCCGGGTCGTACTCCCGCACCACGAGCGTCACGAGATCAAGTCGCATCCCCGCACCCTAGTTGGGACGGGGGATACTCGTGCGCGGGATGGGGAGGGCATGCGCTAGTCTGTAGCGGCTGCACCGGACGGCGTCCGGGTGCACGGGACGTAGCGCAGCTTGGTAGCGCACTTGACTGGGGGTCAAGGGGTCGTGGGTTCGAATCCCGCCGTCCCGACAGTGCAAGGGTTTTCGCAGGTCACAAGTCTGCGGGAGCCCTTTTTTCGTGTGTGAGCAGTTCGTCGAGGTCGAGCACGCCGCTGTTGGACCCCTTGACTCGACGGATGACGAGATGCTCCTGCTCAAGATCGAAAGCTCACCGAAGGTCTCGTCGGCGACTGGTCCGGACCCTGACACGCAGGACGTTGAACAAGCACAAGGGACTGCAGCAGTTCTTCAAGTACCTCGTTGACAAGGACGAGATGGACTGGTCGCCGATGGACCGGGTGAATCAGCCGAAGACGCCGACTACAACACCGGCGCCCGTCTGCACGAGGTCGGCGATCTGTTGCTGACCGACCTCGACATGAACACCGAGTCCGTGGGATTACGGCAAGGGGCCGAAGACTGCACGGGCCTTGAGTAAATACCTGCGGGCCCCGGGCGAAACGCCGTGACGTCGACCAGGTCCCGAATGTGTGATCGGCCGAGCGTGGCGCCCCGGCCGTTGCTGCCGAGGTGTCGCTCATCGGCAGCAGCCGTACAAAGGCGAACATGCTCGTGAGCCCCAGGTAGGGCAGTCGCAGTAGCACGTTGCATCATCCTGGCGTACCCCGTCTCGCGGTCTTCGGCAGTATCCGAGAACCGGCAGGTCACCGCCCATGGATTGAGGTTCCGGGACCTCCAGGTCAACTGATCACAGGGCCAGGCTGAGCGCGGCGAGTGTATCGGCTTCCAGCAGCCGGTACCCGGCCGCGCGGCTGATCGCGAGTGCCCGCCGGGCGTAGGTGCGGGCCTCGTCGGGGCGGCGCAGGTCGACGAGTGCGAGCGAGAGCCCGCTCAGCGCCGCGGCGTGGTGGTAGCCGTGCACCGTCTCGGAGGACAACTCGATCGCCTCGCGGTACCGGACGGTCGCGGCCAGCGGATCCGCCAGCGCCCGGTGAGCGGTGCCGAGCATGCGCAGTGCGCCGACCTCGTTGCCGAGGTCCGTGACCAGGCGGGAGATGGCCAACGCCTTGGCGGCCGTGTCGAGCGCCGCATGGTGCTGTCCGGCTTGGTTCTGTACATCGGCGATGTTCACCAGCGCAGTGGCCTCGCCGTGCAGGCTGCCGGCCGCACGGTGCAACGCCAGCGCCTCGTTGAGATGCCCCATGGCGGTCTCCACCTGGCCCATGCCCGCGAGGGCGGACCCGAGGCCGACCAGTGCCATGGCCCTGGTGCCGCGGCCCCCGGCACGGCGAAGCCAGGCCAGGGTCAAGGTGTACTGCTCGACGGCGCGCCGCAGCCGGCCGGTCTGCAGGTAGACCAGACCCAGGTTGGTCAGCGCCGCGGCGACGCCTTCCTCGGTGCCGATCTGGTCCGCCAGCTCAAGGACTCGCCGGAGGTACCGTTCTGCCTCGCCGAGCCGGCCGGAGTAGCAGCACAGCAGGCCGAGGTTGTTCAGGGTGCCGATCTCGCCGCGGGTCCATTGCGCGCGGCGGCACAGGGTGAGCGCCCGCGCCAGGTGCTCCGCTGCCTGGCGGTGGTCCCCCATGCTGTGGCGCGCGTTGCCGAGGGCGAGCTCCCCCGCTGCCTCCCCGGCAGGCGCTCCCGCTGCCGCGGCGGCGGCCCGTGCGGTGCTGCCGCACGACAGCCAGTCGGCGATCTCACGGCGGTGCCAGAAGTGGCCGCGCATGGCATCGGTGAGCAGCCAGGCCATCGACGGCGGGCCGTGCTCGGCCGCGTGCCGGATGGCAGCCACCAGGTTGGGTCGCTCGGTATCGAAGAACGCTGACGCCGCGGTCGGATCGTCCAGACCCGTCGCCTCGTGTGTCAGCGACGGCATGGGCAGCCGGGCCATCTGCGGGTACAGCGACCTCGCTGCGGCGTCGGCGGCAGACAGGTACCAGTCGTACAGCCGCCGTTGCGCCAGCCCCTGCTCGATGTCGTCGGATACCCGCTCCTTGGCGTAGTCACGGAGCAGGTCGTGCAGCGCGTACCGGCCGGATACGCGCTGCTCCACCAGGTACGCGGCAGTCAGCTGGTCGAGCAGCCGGCGGGCCTCCTCAGGTGCGGCGCCGGCCAGGGCCGCCGCCGCGGCGGCAGTGAAGTCGGGACCGGGCACCAGGCCGAGGAGCCGGAACAACCGCTGTGCCTCGGGCCTGAGCGCCGTGTACGAGTGGTCGAACGCGTCGCGTACCGAAGCTTCGCCGTCGCCGTCGATGCGCAGCGTGTCCATGCGGCCGACGGCACGCAACTCCGCGAGGTAGTCGGCGACGCGCCGGTGCGGGTTGTCCACAAGGTGGGCGGCGGCAATGCGTAACGCCAACGGCAGACAGCAGCACGCCCCGGCGAGTTCGAGACCGGCCGAAGACTCGGCCTGGATCCGGCGGTCGCCGACGATCTGGGACAGCAACGCGACCGCTTTGTCCGGCGCGAGTACGTCGAGCACCACCCGGCGGGCACCGTCCCGGGCGACGAGGCCGCTCAGCCGATCCCTGCTGGTGATCAGGGCAAGGCTGCCGGGGCCACCGGGCAGCAACGGCCGGATCTGGTCTGGATGGTTGGCGTTGTCAAGGAGCACCAGGACCCGCCGGTCGGCGAGCAGGCTGCGGTACGCGCCAATGGCCTCGTCGAGCTCGTCCGGTACCTGCTCGGCGGGCACGCCCAGGTCGCGGAGCAGCCGGCCGAGCGCGTCGAGCGGCGGTGTCGGCGTTGCGGCCGAATAGCCGTGCAGGTTCAGGTACAGCTGCCCGTCGGGAAAACGGTCCCGCACTCGATGTGCCCAGTGCACCGCCAGGGCGGTCTTGCCGATCCCCCCGGAGCCGGTGATCGCGGTGATCACCACGGTCGCGGTCTCGTCCAGGATGGCGTCGAGCTGGTCGAGCTCGCCGGCCCGGCCGGTGAAGTCCGCCACGTCGGGTGGCAATTGCGCCGGCACGCCGGCGGCGGCGTGAGCGGAGGTGGTGCGGACCAGCTCCAGCGTCGGATCGGAGCGGAGGATCGCCTCGTGCAACCACTGCAACGCTGTCGCGGGCTCCACCCCCAACTCGTCGGCGAGCAGCGCACGGCCCTGCCGGTACGCCTCCAACGCCTCCGCCTGCCGGCCGGCGCGGTACAGGGCCAACATCAGGTGCTCGCGCAGCCGCTCCCGGTACGGCTGCGCCTTCACCTGCACGGTCAGGTCAGCCACCAACTCGAGGTGCCTCCCCAGCTCCAGTTCGACGCCGACGTGGTCCTCGACCACTGCCAACCTCTGCTCTTCCAGATGCTGCGCGTGTTGCGTGACCAGCGGCACGCCAGTGATGTCCGCGTACGGGGCCGCGCGCCACAGCGCAAGCGCGTCGGCGAAGCACGCGCTCGCGGCGACAAGATCCGACTCCCGGTGGGCGGCGCGGCCCTTCGCGGCCAGCTCGGCGAAGACGTGCTCGTCCAGCTCGCCCGGGCTTACCAGCACCGCGTACCCGGCGGGCGTGTGCCGGACCCGCTGGTCATCGTCGAGGGCCTGGCGCAGCCGCCGGATGTAGATCTGCAGGGTCTTGCGGGCGCTCGGCGGTGCCGCACCCTCCCAGATCGAGTCGATCAGGACATCGACCGGGACCGGCCGTCCCGCGCTGCACAACAGGACGGCCAGCACCCGACGCAGCATCGGCGCATGCAGCCGGATCTCTTTGCCACCGCGCGACACCGTCAACGGCCCCAACACGTTGAACTCAATCACTGCGTCCCCCGCTTTGATCGGCTCGCTCGGCCACCAAACTAGGCCGGGGTCGCTGACAGCCGCAACCACGCCGCAACCGAGGCGCTACCGCCGGCACACGAACTCGGCATTGCGCTCGCGGTGACGGCCACGCTCGCCGCCGCGCCGGCCTCGCCGCGGTTGCGGCCGAGCCAGAACGCCCACACCACGCGAGGCATTGCTCTCACAAGTCGCAAGGCCTGCGGATTCGCAGAGGAACGAAGTGACGCAACCGCGCCGCTACCGATGCGCAAGCGGTGCGAATGACGATTACCGCCGACAGAAAGCGGCCCACGAGACCGCCTCAGACCTATCGAGAGGCTCAATTCTTCATGCGCGACACACGTCCCTCTACGAACAGCATCAAGAAGAGCAAGAAGAGCAAGGTGAGCATCGGTGTCGCCGCCACCGTTCTCGCGGCCGCGACAGCCGTCATCGCCACGCCGGGTGCGGCGTGGGCGGCGTACGACAGCGTCTACTGCGACGTGAGTTTTCCCTCGAAGACGACCTGTGTCACCACGCCGGACATCTACCCGCACTCCTCCCAGTACTGGCTGCGGTACCGGCTGCCGTCGCTCACCGCGGTCAAGCTCGTCGACCGCACCACCGGCACCGTCGTCGCGCAGACCGGTTCCGGCCTCACCGCGAACGACGCCTGGCACACCTACTACGGTCTCAACGCCAGTCACAAGTACCGGCTCGAGGTCGCCGTGGGCTTCTCCGCCGGTGGGCGCTCCCGGCTGGCCAACTGCACGACCAGGCCCGACGGAAGCTCCTGCTGAGGGATGTCGATGTGACGAGCCGGCCCTGGGCGGGTGCCCAAGGCCGGCTCGGACGTCGGTGCATGGGGACAGTTCTCGCACCCGTCGGCGACGTCATCCGGCGGCAGTACGCCGAGATGGCCGCGATTGCCGTCCGCCGGCGCGGCAGAGGGTCCGTCAGTCGCGTTGGTCGTCGCCGGTGCGGGGTGGCGCGCCGAGGGCGGCGAGGCGGGCGGCCACGTCGTCGGCATCCGGTGAGCCGAGGCGGGTGTGCAGGGCCAGAGCGTGTTCGTAGTGGTGCCGGGCGCGGACGAGGTCGCCGAGCAGGTGGTGGGCGCGGCCGGCACCGGTGTGGGCGCGGGCCTGCTGATCGGGGATGACGCTGGTGCTCAGGGCCGTGATGTGGTGGGTCAGCGCGTCGGCAGGGCGGCCGGCGGCGAGGGCGGCTTCGCCCAGGCCGTTGAGCGCTCGGATTTCGCCGCCGCGCTCACCTGACTCCCGGAAGAGGGTGAGGGCCTGCCTGTGGAGCGCGATGGCCTGCTCGGGCCGGCCGAGGTGGGTCTGGACACTGCCGAGGCCGAACAGCGCCCAGGCTTCCCCGCGCGGGTAGCCGGCCTGTCGGTACAGGGCCAGCGCCTGCTCCTGGCGGTCGGCGGCTTCCTGGTAGCGGCCCAGCCCCATCTCGGCGAGGCCGAGGTTGTGCAGCGCCATGGCTTCGCCGATGGTGTGGGAGGTCTGTCGGTACAGGGCCAGTGCCTGCTCGAGGTGGTCGGCAGCGGCCTGATGGCGGCCCAGGTGGTCCTCTGCGACACCGAGGTTGTGCAGCGCTATGGCTTCGCCGGTGGTGTGGGAGGTCTGTCGGTACAGGGCCAGCGCCTGCTCCGAGCGGTCGGCGGCGGCCTGGTAGAAGCCTCGATGGTCCTCGACGACGCCGAGGTTCGTCAGCACGCGGGCCTGGCCGACCAGGTCGCCGGCCTGCTGGAACAGCGCTGACGCCTGGACGAAATGCTCCGTGGCCAGCTCCAGCCGGTCGAGGCGACCGTTGGTGGTGCCGAGGCCGAGCTGCGCGTGGGCCTGCCCGGCCAGATCACCGGTCTGCCGGGCGGCGTCGCGGGCGTGTGTGTGGATGGTGAGCGCGTCGATGTAGTGGCCGCTCTCGAGGTAGCGGTACAGGGTCATCGACAACTGCACGGTGTGGACGGGCCAGCCGTGGGTGGCGGTGTGCGCGGCGGCGGCCACCAGGCAGGGCCGTTCGGTGTCCAGCCACCGCCGGGCGGCGCCGGGGCCGGTCAGGTCCGGGGTCGGGGTGGTGGCCGGCGCGGCGGTGCCGGGCCGGCTGTGGGCATCGACGAGGCGCAGCTGTTGCGTGGCGGCCGCGGCGGTGACCAGGTAGTAGTCGAACAGCCGGGTCGACGCCGCCCGGCGGTCGGCGTCGGCGTCGTGTTCGGCGGTGAGGGTGGTGGCGTAGGCGCGGAGCAGGTCGTGCATGCCGTACCTGGCCGGGCCGGTGGGGTGCACGAGGTGGGCCCGGGCGAGCCGGTCGAGGGCGAGGCGGGCCTGCGACAGGCTGGTGTCGGTGAGCGCGGCGGTGGCGTAGGCATCGATGTCGGGGCCGGGGTGCAGGCCCAGCAGCCGGAAGGTGCGGGCGGCGTCGGCCGGCAGGTGGCGCATCGACCAGGAGAACACCGCCGTGACGGCGGCGCGGGGGTCGCCGTCGGCGGCGAGCAGGTCCAGGCGGTGCTGCTGGTCGGCCAGTTCCATGACCAGTTCGGCCAGCGGGGTGGTGGGGCGGGCGACGGCGAGCTCGGCGGCGATCCGTAGCGCCAAGGGGAGATGGGCGCATTGGGTGGCGAGGGTGGTGGCGGCGTCAGGGTCGACGTCGACGCGGTGGCCGATGAGCCGGCGCAGCAACGTGATCGCGTCGGCCGGGGGGAGCAGGTCGAGGTCGAGGCGGTGGGCGCCGTTGACGGCGACCAGTCCGGCGAGGCTGTCCCGGCTGGTCACCACCACCAGGCAGGAACCGGTTCCAGGGAGGAGGGGACGGACCTGGTCGACGGTGGCGGCGTTGTCGAGCGCGATGAGCAGGCGCCGGCCAGTGAGCTCGGTGCGGTAGCGGGCGGCGCGTTCGTCGAGGTCGGCGGGGATGTCGGTGCCTGGCACCCCGAGGGCGGTGAGGAACTGGGCCAGCACCTCGGCGGGGGTGGCGGGCTGGTCGGGGTCATAGCCGCGCAGGTTGACGTACAGCTGCCCGTCGGGGAACCGGTCGAGGGTCTGGTGTGCCCAGTGCACCGCGAGGGCGGTCTTGCCCACGCCGGCCGTGCCGGCGATCGCGGCGATCACCACCGCGGTCGGCCGGTCATCGTCGTCGAGCAGCTTGGTGAGCTGTCGCAGCTGGTCGGTGCGGCCGACGAAGCCGGCCACGTCGGCGGGCAGTTGCGCCGGAACGGGTCGTCCGTGCGCCGGGGGAGTGCCGGCGGCGCTTGTCGGGGCCTCGTCTGCGGGCCGCTGGTCGGTGCCGTCGAGCGCGGACTGGCAGAACCGGTCCCGTTCGGTGCCGCTGAGCGCGAACGCGTCGGCCAGCCGTCGTACCGTTGCAGGCCGGGCGCGGCCGGTCTGGCCGGCTTCGAGGTTACGGATGGTGCGCACGCTCACACCCGTTGTGGCTGCCAGGTCTTCCTGCGTCATACCAAGCCGCCGGCGGTGGGCCCGTACCTGCGCGCTGAACATCCGATCCTTTCCGTGCCGGCCCCAGCACCCGCTGGGCGAGGACCGGCGCATCGGCCCGACCGGTGCCGTGCCCATGATGCCGACTGGCGAAGTTGCCGGTCAACTGCCGCCCATTGACCTGGCGGTCACCACCGCGTCCGGCGATCGTAAGGGGATGTCCGGCGGAGGTGCCGATACCAGGTATCCGCACTTCCGCCGGGAAGACGCGCGCCAGGGTCATGGGCCGGCAAACGGGGGCGGCCCATCACCCTGCGGGCGCGGCATCAGGGTGCCGGAGGGCACCCGCCGGGGCTGCCGTCAGTGCGACGGTGCCTTCGGTCCTGCGGCGCGCCGGCCGTTCTCCCTCCACCATGCCGCGTACGTGCCGTCCCAGGGCAGGGGGTCCCTTCGTACGCCGTCGGAGCGGTACGTGCGCCGGGTGGGGAAGACGGTGACGGCCATTTCCGCCTCGGACTCCAGGGATGCGAGTCGCACCTCGTCGAATGAGTCGTCGACCGGGACGATCGGCCGGCCGCTCATGACGACGTGGATGTGGTCGAAGATGCCGTGCTCGAACGAGTCGAACACGGTGATCGTCAGGAAACAGGCGCCGAGCGGGTTGGGTGGGTCGGGTCGCTCGCGGGCGACCGCCCATTCCGCAATGGTGTGACCCGCTCCCCATTCGAACAGGGCTACCTCTCCGGGTCGCAACAGGCGCTCCCGCTTCGCCGTGGTCGCCTCCACGAACTGCGCCTCGTCGGCGAGTCGTACCCGTGCGGTGGTCGCGCCCTCGTTGATCAGTACACCCCGGGTCTGAAACCACAGCAGCCGGGTCCGCTCCTCATTTCGTGGGAAGAGCCGCGCCGGCGAGGCTGCTTCGGCCTGCGCCACGGATCGATGGTCGAGCAGTGGCAACTCGTTGCCGTAAGGCATCCGATCACGCGTCGCATCGATCAACGGAGGCCATTTCGGCGCCTCGAACAGCGCGACGACGAGGGGAGCCCGCTCGTCCGTCCTGGCGCGTGCCGCTTCCCGGACCGCCGCCGTGGCGGCTTTGAGGACCTCCTGAGCGAGGGCGACCTGCTCGTCGGCGGCTTTCGACTGCGCCGTACCGAGCTCGACCTGCTGCTGCAGCTCCGGCAGCTGCTTGGCGGCGGTGCGGGCCGCGGCGCGCCCCGCGCGGGCGGCCGAGGCACCGGCGACCGCCGCGGCGACCGCACCGATCGCCGAGATGATCTGAATCCCCTCCGCCAACGTCAGACGACCGATGCCGGCTGTCAGCGCATCCCAAAAAGCCCACACGTCAAGGCCCACTTCCGCAAGAGACTCACCTGTTGCGGCCGGGCCCGTGCCGGGGCTCGGCCGCGCGCCGATCGGGATACGACCTGCCCCGCCCGGGAAGGGATAAGCACCTGACGCCGGGGTGACGGCTGCAGCCGGGGCCCGGCGCGCTGGTTGTGGTCCGTGCCGCGGCCGCCGTGCCCGGTGAGGGTGAGCCGCGGGATGGTTGTGGCGTGCAGGAAGGCGCGGCCGACGGGCCGGGTGCGGCGGCAGGATCGGCCCGCCGCGGGCCGATCCTGCCGCCTGGGATCGTCGCCCCGACGTTCCGGTCTCAGGGCAGTCGGGAGACCTGGTAGTGGTTGATGTACCAGTCGTCGCCGACCCGGCGCACCAGCACGCCGAGGCTGACCGCGAGCGGTGGCCGGCCGTCGGTGAACGTGAAGTCCACGGCCAGGTAGCCGAGCACCAGGTCGTCGGCGAACCGTCGGGTCTCCATGATCCGGTAGTCGGCGGCGAGGCCGAGCGGCTGGGCGGCGTAGTAGGCGGCGACCGCCGGCCGCCCGACGCCGTAGGGGTGCAGGCCCTGGAAGATCGCGTCGGTGGTGAAGCAGGCGGCCACGGCTTCCGGTTGGTGCGCACCGATCCCGGCCCGCCAGCGGTCCAGCACGCCGCGCAGGATCGCCTCGTCGTCGCCCATGTCAGTGCCCCGCGCTCTGGCCGCCGTCGACGTGCAGGATCTCGCCGGTGACGAACGGCGCCTGCTCCAGGTACAGAATCGCGTCCACGACGTCGCTGACGTCGCCCAGCCGGCCCATCGGCATCAGCCCGGCCAGCGCACCGTGCGTCTCCTGCGGGTGCATCGGGGTACGCACGATGCCAGGGGAGACGGCGTTGACCCGCACGCCGCGCGTCGCCAGCTCGATCGCCAGGGACTTCGTCGCCGACTGCAGGCCGCCCTTGGTGAGCGAGGTCAGCACCGAGGGCACGCCGGAGCTCGCGTTGTCGACCAGGCTGGTGGTGATGTTGACGATGTGCCCGCTGCCCTGGGCCAGCATCCGTTCCACCGCGAGCTGGGTGATGCGGAAGAAGCCGCCGAGGTTGGTGCCGAGCACCGCCGCGTAGTCCTCGGCGGTGTAGTCGGTGAACGGCTTGGCGACGAAGATCCCGGCGTTGTTGACCAGGGCGTCGACCCGGCCGAAGCGCTCGACGGCGGCGGCGATGACCCGCTCGCCGGTGGCCGGGTCGGCGATGTCCCCGGCGACGGTGACGACGGCGGGGTCGCCGGAGTGGCCGATGCTGCGTGAGGTGGCGACGACGGCGTAACCGAGCTTGCGGTAGCCGCCCACGACCCCGGCCCCGATGCCCTGCGAAGCGCCCGTGACGACGGCGACCCGTTGCATCTGCTCGCTCATGGTGGACCTTCCCTTCCCTTGTTCGGTCACTCGAAACTAGACGACCGGTCTACTATTTGCCAATAGACGACCGGTCGGGAATCGTTGTGGCATGGGACGCACCAGCAACGCCCGCGAGAAGATCCTCACCGCCGCGCAGGAGCTCATCGAGGTCCGCGGCTACACGGGGCTGGGCGTGGCCGAGATCTGCGCGGCCGCCGGCGTGCCCAAGGGCAGCTTCTACTACTTCTTCGAGTCCAAGGAGGCCCTCGCCCTCGCCGTCATCGACGAGCAGGGGGCGCGGCAGGACCGCGAGTGGCGGCGCATCCTGCAGGATGCCGCGGCGCCGCTGGACCGGCTGCGGGAGCTGTTCGCCAAGACCGAGGCGGACCTGCGGGAGGGTCAGCGCACGTGCGGCACCATCACGGGTTGCCTGTTCGGCAACCTGACGCTGGAGCTGTCCAACCAGACCGAGCCGATCCGGGCCCGGCTGCAGCAGATCTTCGACGCCCAGGTCGAGCTGGTCGCCGGGGTCGTCGCCGAGGCGCGGGCGCGCGGCGAGGTCACCGTCGCCGACCCGCGCGAGGCGGCCCGCTCGGTCGTGGCGCAGCTCGAGGGGCAGGTGCTGTTCGCGAAGCTGTACAACAGCACCGGGCGCCTCGACGCGCTGTGGGCGAACTGCCTGGCCCTGCTCGGCGCGGTGCCGGTGGCCGCCGGCGCCGGCGGAGGTTCCGCAGGAACGCGTGCCCGGCGATGACCGTCTGCGTGCCCGGTCGGTCCGCGGGCCGCGCGTCGGTCTGCGCCGGCGTCACCTACGTTCGCCACAGGTAGATGTCCAGCGTCACCAGGTTCTCGTGCGCGGCAAGGCTGACGTACTGCCGGTATGCGGTGCCGTCGAACGTGGCTCCCGATGCACCCAGGACAGCGTTGACTGCAGCGGCGACGGCAAGGGCGGAGGCAGGACCCCTGTCCAGCGCACCCCCGTACGTGAGCACCAGACCGGCACGACGCCCGACCATCCTCGGCGCCGTCAGCACCTGCTGCCGGAGCGCCTCCGCGGCATCGGCATGTCCGCTCAGTAGCCCGGCTGCGTCGACCGTCACCTGCATGCTCACCGGTTCGAGCTCCAGCGACGTCTCCGGCGACGCGGGTGAATGCCCGGAACGAACGAGGTAGATGTCGATGCCGATCGAATCCGGCGCACCGTCGATACCGATCATCGACCGGTAGACGGCATCGTGGAACGCGCCTGCCGATGCGGCCAGGACGGCGTTGACGCGGTCGGCGACAGCCAGGGCCTCCGCGCCGCTACCCCTCTGCAGACCACCATAGGTGAGCACCAGAGCCACGCGACGTCCGGCGATGCTCGGTTCGTTCAGCACCTGCCGTCGAAGCGCCTCCTCGACCGCGGCGTCTCCGCTCAGCAGGCCAGGAACGTCGACGGTCAGCCGCATGTTGACCGGTTCGGGGTCCAACACGCTGTCCGTCGCCGGCGTCACCGTCGGTGAGGTTTGCGGAAGTGAGGGCTGAAGATCGGCGGGTCGGTCGCCTCGGGAGCCGACACACAGCACGATCGCGATGACGGCGAGCGCCGTCGCCACGAGCAGACGGCGTCCGCGAGGAACGACGGGCGGTTCCGCCGAGCCGGAGCGTCCGTCCGCATCGACGACATGCGGGTGCTCGATGACGACGAGCGGTGCAATTTCGTGTCGCCGGCCGCCCGGCCAGCGTGCGATCCGGGCGAGCAGCCGCCGGATCGGGCGCTGCGCGTCGCGGTCGCGGCGCGCGCGACGGGCCATGAGGTCCGCCATCCCCGCGTTCACGTCGACCGTCAGGTGTCGCTGGACGGCGTGCTCCGCGTCGGTCACCGCGCGACGCACCCGACCGTTGCCGTCGTCGTCCCGCCGCTGAAGGGTCATGACCGCTCACCCCCTGCGTCGGTCAGCGGCTTGCCGACGCCGCCGGCAAGTCGCTTGCGGACGCGTTGCATGTGCGTACGTACCGCAGAGGCGCTGATGCCCAGCACGGCCGCGATCTCCTCCGCCGGCATGTCGCACAGGACCGACAACGTCGCGATCTCCCGCTGCCGGCGTGGCAGTGTGGCGAGGAGTCCGTAGGTGTCCATCCGCTCGATCGCCTCGACGTCCAGCGAGACGGCGCCGGAGTGGCCGCGCCCCGCCAGGCGGGCCACGGCCCTGGCCCGTACCGCGAGACTGCGCCAATGACGCCGGGCCAGGTTGACCGCGATCGCCACCGTCCACGCGACATTCGATTCCACCGACCGGTCGCGCCGCTCGCCCCATTGATCCATGATCTGCACCATTGCGTCCTGCGCCAGCTCCTCGGCCAGATGGACGTTGCCCACGACCAGGAACATGCGGCCGACGACCCGACGAAATGCCTGCTCGTAAAACTGGTCGAAGCCAGTCAATGGTGGGCGCCGTGCAGCATCCGGGACCGGGTCGGCCATGGCATCCATCATCGTATTTGCCGCGCCGCGCGCCGCCGGTTCCGGCGCAACCCGCGGCGTCCTGTCCGCTTCTCGACGGTCATTTCGAGCGAATATTGCGGCTCTCGCGACGAAACAGACACTTTCCATCCAGGTCGGGCTTCGCGAATCAGCCGTTCGGCGCTGCGAAACCTGCTCCGCTCCCGCATCCAGCGCACCAGCGCCAGCAAGAGCGGCAACCCGAGTGCTGCCAGCGACTCCCAATGTGCGATCACTGCGAGGCTCCTTCCGTCGCATGCGAAACGTTCACGCCTCGGACGAAAGCTGACTCGCTCGACGCCTGGCCCGGCGTCTACAGTCCAGTCAAGATTCTTTGTGGAGCGCATGGCGGCGCGTGCTTCATTCGAACACCGGTGCGCGGACCTGGAAACCCGCGGGGTGACAGCAGGGCCGGGGGTCAGCGGCGGGTCGCCGAGTACGCCAGGTAGACCGACCGGTAGGCGTGGTACAGCGGGCTCACCGGCAGCTCCCAGGTGCCGAGGTAGTACCGCCGCTCGCCGCCGAAGGACAGCTTGAACCTCGTCAGTCCGGCCCACGGATGGTCCGGCTCGTCCGGGGGTGCCACGCCGAGGGAGTCGAAGATCTTCTGGCCGCGGTCCTGGGCGTCCAGGAGCATCGTGGCGCGCATGATGGCGCCCGGGTGGGCGTACCGGTGGGCGTGCATGCTGCCGGAGTGGCCGACGTGGCGGGTGGTCGGGCTGTCGAAGACGATCGCGGCGGAGACCGGTTCGTCGTGGTGGTAGGCGATGTACAGGGTGGCCGCGTCGCGGGGGAGCAGCACCCGCGCCATGGTGCGGAAGTAGTCGTCGGGGTGCTGGACGATGTGGTTGTGGGCGGCCACCTCGTGGACGACCATCAGCAGCGCGTCCACGTCGGCGGGGTCGTGGCTGGCCTCGATGCGGACGCCTGCCCTGGCGGCGTTGCGATACCGCTGCCGGTTGTTCTTCGACATCTCCTTGAGCAGCCGGTCGCGGGGCTTGGTCAGGTCCTGCTGCAGCACCAGTGACGGCTGGATCTCCCGCAGCGCCGGCCGGTGTCTGAGCCGTCGCAGGTCGGCCTTCGTCACCGGGGCCCACGGCTCCATCCGGACGAAGAGGGCGCCCTGGTGCTGGGCGAGGGCTTTGAGCTCCTCGGTCGCGTGCTGGTAGCTCTCGATGCTTTCCGCGACCGGGCCGTACGGGCAATAGAGGCGGGTCGCCTTGTTGGACCGCTCCAGGATGGCGAAGCACTGCCAGCCGGGGCCCCGGCCGAAGAACAGGTGCCGGCCGAGCTGCCGGTTGAACGCGGCCCAGTGGGTGCTCTGCAGGAAGTGGCCGCCGCGGGCGAACAGGTCGTCGTCCCACGAGGTGCCGGGCACCTCGGTGGACCACGCGATCGGGGAATGCTGGGACATGCGCGGAGGGTCACCTTTCGGCGAGACAGCAGGTGATCCGGTGGCGCAAGGCTAGGGAGGCGGTTGTGCGGATCCGATGAAGAACCCACGAACGGCCCGGATCGGACCGGAACCCGACGCGGGCTTCACAGGTTGCTCACGATCGGCGGTGCCGGCCGGCGGCGCCGTCCGGGTCCTGATGGCACACCTGGTGCCGTTCGGCGGGCCGGACGCGTGCCACGAGATCGAGGTCGGGGTGCGGCTCACGGTCACCCCCGTGCCGGGGCCGCCCTCGCCACGACACCGCGCAAAGGGCCACTGAGCAGGAAATACGCGGCATTCCGCGGAAACGTGAAGCGCTTCACGATCGTCGCCCCCGGCGTGCCGTCCCGGCCGAGGCGTCTGCAGCATATGCGGACCGAAGGAGTGATTCGGGCATAACGCTGCCCGGGTGCTCGCCTCGGTGTGGTAGCCGACGCCGGGGACCGGCACGGACGGTGCACGCGGGTCGCCGCTGCCGTCCGACTGCACAGAACGGACGACGACCTGCGCACCCTCTTCATCGCCCTGCGTGAACGCAACTTCCGGATCTGGATGGGCGCCGGCTTCGTGTCGGTCAGCGGCACCTGGATGCAGTCGCTCGCCGTCAACTGGTACGTGCTGCAGGCCACCGGATCCGCGGGCCTGATGGGCGTGGCCCTGCTGCTGCAGTCACTGCCGGTGCTGCTGCTCAGCCCGTGGGCCGGTGCGCTCGCCGACCGCGTGCCCGGCCGGCCGCTGCTGCTGTGCACCCAGCTCGTCCACGCCGGCCTCGCCGGGCTGCTCGCCGCGGCGGCGTGGAGCCACGTCGGTGGGCTCGGGGTCGTGTACGCCATCTCCGTCCTCGGCGGTGTCGTCAACGCCGTCGAGGGGCCGGCGATGGGCCGGTTCGGCTCGACGATCGTCGAGCCGGGCGCGCTGACCAACGCGCTGTCGCTCGGCTCGCTGGTCAACTCGTGCGGCCGGATCCTGGGCATGGCGCTGGGTGGCGTCGCGGCCGCGACGGTCGGGCCGGCGCCCCTGTTCGCCGGCAACGCGGTCAGCTTCCTCGGGGTGGTCGTCGCGCTGCTGGCCATCAGGCCCCGCCTCGGCGGCGCCGGCCGGGCGCAGATCGTCCACGACGTCGAGATGGCGGGTGTCCACGGTGTCCGCGCCGGTCTGCGGTACCTGCGCCGGCGACCGGTCGTGCTGATCACGCTCGGGCTGGCCACGGTGCTCGGCAGCCTGGGCCGCAACTACCAGGTGACGATGGCGGCGATGAGCAACGGTCCCCTGCACATCGGGGCGTCCGGCTACGGCCTGCTGTCCATGTGCTTCGCGGCCGGCACGGTGCTCGGCGCGCTCGTCGCGGCCTCGCAGTCGGACCTGGGCTATCAGACGCTGATCGGGGCGGGGCTGGTCACCAGCCTGCTGCAGGTGTACTCCGGGCTGTCGAGCGGGGTGTGGAGCTTCGCCGCGGCCATGGTGCTGATCGGCGCGGGTGCGGTGCTGATCGACACCACGGTGTCGGCCCGGGTGCAGTTGGACACGGACACCGGGATGCGTGGCCGGATGCTCGGGGTCATGTCGGTGACGGGTTCGCTCGCCGGCGCGCTCGGCGCGCCGCTGCTGGGTTGGCTCTCCGAGTGGGTCGGTCCGCGCCAGACCCTCGTCCTGGCGGGCGTGCTGACCACGGGGGCGTGCGTCGCCGCCGGTCTGGCGCTCAGTGGTGCGCGGCGCCGCTGGGCCGCACCGGTGTACCCCGAGCCGGTGACCCCCTGACCACCGTCCCGGCACATGCGAAAGGCCAGCTCAGCTGGCCTTCGTGTGGTGTGCGTATTGATGTGTGGTGCGAGGTGGCGCGGCTGGCGGGCCGGGCCGGACCGTCAGGCGGCGGCGCCGGCCAGCGCGGGCGCCATGGCCCGGGCGCACAGCTCGCGGGCCCACTGGATCCGGCCCTGTGCGATCTCGGGCCGGTCGCCGAACACCTCGGCGGCGCGGGCGTAGCACTCGTCCGCACCGAGCTGTCCGAGGGTGCGGTGAACGGTTTCGCGAACAGTGGTGTCGTCAAGGTCGCTGAATGCGGAAGCGTCGGAGACGAACAGGGCCATGCTCAGCAGCGGATCGACCGGGCAAGTCGTCAT
Source organism: Dactylosporangium aurantiacum (assembly GCF_000716715.1). GTDB lineage: Bacteria > Actinomycetota > Actinomycetes > Mycobacteriales > Micromonosporaceae > Dactylosporangium > Dactylosporangium aurantiacum. The sequence continues at coordinate 64,409 of NZ_JNYJ01000011.1, forward strand.
GGGGATCACCTGTTCAAGGGGTATCGAATGGGTCTGTATCCACCGTCCCTCGTACCGTTGGGTGACGGCCTCGGCGCCAGCAAGACTGTCCGAGTGCGGGTTTCCGCACCCGCACATACCAGCTAGCAGGGGTGCCCTCCGCGCCGCGCCGCCGGGCGGCGGCCGAGGGGCGAGACATCGCATCCCGGCACCCGCCCGTCAGCCACCCTCCTGGGCGTGGCCCTCGTCGAGCGCCGCGCTGAGCAGGTCCCGGGCCTCGGCGCCGCCGTCGAGCTGGCGGTTGACCCGGTGGGTGACCTGCCAGCCCCGCGCGGTGCGGACGAACTGCCAGCGGTTGGCGCCCGTACGCCAGATCCGGAAGCTGTCGGTCGTGTCGTCGCGGAGCACCAGCTGCGAGTAGGCGGTGGCGACGGCCCGGTCGCCGGCCACCTCCACGTGCGGCAGGCCCTGCAGATGCGCGGCGCCGGCGTGGATGAGCCGCTGGTGCAGCTCGCCGTCCACCATGGCCGCGATGGCCGCGCGGCCGTGCAGCACCGCCGGGTAGGTGTCGTAGACGCCGTCGTCGGTCCACAGCTGCGCGGCCGGGCCCGCGGAGCCGCTGTCGACGGCGGGACCGTACGTGGCGAGGATCTGCATGATGGCGAGCCGGTCCTCCAGGTCCCGCACCCGGCGCCGCAGCTCGGCGATCGCGTCGTCCTGCTCCGGCATGCCGTACCTCCTCGACGGTGTCCGCCTTCGTGCCGCCAGGAGGGCGACCGCGGCGGTGGGGCGACGCCGTCGCCGCCCCACCGCCGGCTGATACCCGGCTCAGGCGCCGGTGAACGCCGCGGCCTGCCCGGCCCGCCGCGCGGCGCGCCAGGCGGTGCCGCGAATGTCCTAGGATGCTCCAGGGGTTGGGCTTCCGCTCACGCGCGGGCGGCGCCGTCCGCCGCCCGCGGCTCACCCGGCCAGGTGTACCGGCTCGCCGGACGTGGCCTGGATGTCGGTCGCGGCCGCGACCAGCACGCGGTGCCCGAGGTCGGACAGCGCCCGCGCCACGGCCAGCTCGTCGCCGATCTCCGGGACGTCCTCGTCCGCGGGGTTCAGGCGCGCCTCGCCGTACCCGCGAAGCTGGGTCGCGTCGCCGGCCTCCAGGCGGGCCTCGGCGTACGTGCGGCCGTCGTCCTCACCGATGGAGACGTCGACATTCCAGTGCTTGGTGGTCACCATGGCAGCCTCCTCGTCGTCCTCGGGCCGGCCGGTGCCGGAGCGGTGGGCTTCCCGCGCTCTTCCCACGGCGGCGGGGTTCACACCACCGATGTCGCGGCGGGTGCGGGCGGGGTGAAACCGGGGATGGTGGCGGTACCCCCGCGACGGTTCGCGGCGCGGTGGACGCGGTAGCGTAAGCGCATGTCGTTCTGATCCGCTTTTGGTCAGGATCAACCCATTTTGCTGCACAGACCCTCGCCGACCCCGCTCGCCGTCGCCGCCGTGTCGGTGGTCGCCGTTGTCGGCTTGGCCAGTTCGGGGCTGCTGGGCCGGCGGTGGTCGCCGTTCCTCGACGACGTCGGCCAGTTCACGGCCGCGCTGGCGGCGACCGTCGCCTGCTGGACCACCGCCGGCCGGCACACCGGCGGTCAGCGGTGGTGGCGGGTGTGGATGGGCGCCGGGGCCTGCGGCTGGATGGTCGGGCAGTTCTTCTGGACCTGGTACCGGCTGGTCAACCACGCCGGGCTGCCGAGCCCGTCGTACGCGGACGCCGGGTACCTCACGATGCCGGGGTTCGCGCTCCTGGCGATCATCGTCCTGGCCGCGGACCGGCCGACGCACGGCCCGCCGCGGCGGCAGCGCAACCTGCTGATCGTGCTCGACGGGCTCATGGTCGTGGGGGCGCTGTTCGCGCTCGCCTGGGCCACCGCGCTCGGGGCGGTGGTGCGCACCGGCGCGGCCACCCCGCTCGCCTACTCGGTCGCGATCGCCTACCCGGTCACCGACCTGCTGCTCACCATCATGATCGTCCTGCTGGTCACCACGACGGCGACCGCGCCGAACCGGTTCCAGCTGGTCCTGCTCGGCGCCGGGCTGTGCTCGCTGTCGTTCTCCGACACGGTCTTCGCCTACCTGGTGACCAAGGGCGCGAACAGCATGTCGCCGCTGGCCAACTCCGGGTTCGTGGCGGGGTTCGCGCTGATCGCCGTCGCCGCGCTCACGCCGGCGCGGGAGGGGCGGCGCTGGCCCGCGTGCCCGCACGCGCACTGGGGTCACCTGCTGCTGCCGTACGTGCCGGTCGCCGGGACGGTCGTGCTGCTGGTCGTGCAGCTCGTCCGGGACATCGGGATGGACAGCGTCGAGGTCGTCGCCGTGACCGCGGTCATCGGGCTGCTGATCGTCCGCCAGGCGGTGGTGCTCGTGGACAGCGCCAACCTCGTGGCGTCGCGGGCGCGGCTCGTGCTCGCCGCCGACCAGACCCGCCGCCGGCTCGAGCGCGACCTGCACGACGGCATCCAGCAGCGGCTCATCTCGCTGGGGCTCGACGTGCGCAGGATCGAGGCGACCGTGCCGCCGGACCTGCCGGAGCTGCGCGAGGAGCTGGTCGGCCTCGCCGAAGGGCTCAGCGGCGCGGTCAACGACGTGCGGGAGCTGTCCCGCGGCGTCCACCCGGCGATCCTCGTCGGGGGCGGCCTGCGACCCGCCCTCGGCGGGCTGGCCCGCCGGGCGGCCATCCCGGTGGAGTTGGACGTCCAGGTGGAGGGGCGGCTGCCGGAGCCGGTCGAGGTCGGCGCGTACTACATGGTGACGGAGGCGCTGACGAACGCCGCGAAGCACGCCCAGGCCACGCTCGTCCACGTCGCCGTGCGGGTCCTGGACGACTACCTGCGCCTGACGGTGAGCGACGACGGCGTCGGGGGCGCCGACCCGAAACGCGGCACCGGCCTCACCGGACTGATCGACCGGGCCGAGGCGCTCGGCGGCAAGCTGACCATCGAGAGCCCGGCCGGCCGGGGCACCCGCCTGCAGGCCGACCTGCCGCTCGGCGAGCCGTGAGGGCGGTGGCGCCCGGCGCGCGCCTGCGGCCGGGGGCAGGTCACCCGGATCGGGTGGTGTTGGGGGTCGGGCAGCAGGCGAACGGTCGGACGTGTGCATGCCGGACGGATGCGGACACGGCCCAGTCCCGATCCACGACCCCGCCGACCGGGAAGGCGCATGACGGTGACGAAGGGTGTCCAGCACCGGCTCATCACATTGTTGCTGCCGGAGAAGCCGCCGCCGCTCTTCGTCGGCGTCATCGTCGCCGTGGTGGTCGTCGCCGTCGAGACGGTGGGCCTGGCGCTGCTGCACGCCGCTGATCCGCAGCGACCGCCGATCGCCGTCATCTACATCCTCGGCGTGGTGGCGTTGACGGCCGTGTGGGGCGCCCGGCTCGGCATCGGCGTCGCGCTGGCCAGCACGCTGGTGTTCAACTTCATCTACATCTCGCCGCTCGGGCTGCACCTGAGCACGTCGCAGGATCTCCAGCGGGCCGTGACCTTCGGGCTCGTGGCGCTGGCCAGCGGTGGGCTGGCCGACGTCGCCCGGACGCGTGCGGCGGAGGCACGGCAGCGGGCGGCGGAGGGAGACTTTGCCTCCGAGTTCGCCCGCCGCGTCCTCGCCGAGGACGAGCTGGCCTCCGGGCTCCGGGCCGGATCGCGGTGTCTCGCGGCCTGGCTGGGCCTGTCCCCCGTGGCGATCGAGATTGGCGCCGCGCCGGGCGAGGCGAAGATCGCCGGCGCGACCGTGCTCGAACTCGCCGGCAAGGGGCGCGGCCGGGTGCGGCTCGTCGTCCCGGACACCACCCCGCCGGAGACACTGGAACGCCTCCGCGACCGGCTGGGCCCCGTGCTGGACGAGATCGTCCACATCGCCGTCGACCGCCACGAGCTCATCGGCACCCTGCGCGCCAGCCAGCAGGCCACCCAGGCGCTGCTGGCCGAGCAGGCGGCGCTGCGGCGGGTGGCCACGTTGGTCGCCACCGGCAGCCCGCCCCGGGAGGTGTTCGCGGCGGTGACGGCCGAGCTGCACCGCTTGTTCCAAGGCTTCCACACGGCGCTGATGCGGTACGAGCCGGACCGCACCGTCACAGCGGTCTCCGAGCGCGACACCGGCGGGCGGCTGATGCCCGATCACCCGAGCCTGCCGATCACGGGGGAGAACATCGCCGGCATGATCCTGCGGACCCGCCGCACGGCGCAGATCGACTACGACACCGCCACCGGGCCGATCGCCGAGCGGCTGCGGGCCCGCGGGGTCCGACGGGGTCTCGGCGTGCCGATCGTGGTCGACGGCGAGCTCTGGGGGATCATGCTCGTGCTGTCCGTCAGGCCGGAGCCGGTGCCCGCCGACGCTGAGCAGCGCCTCGGCGACTTCACCGAGCTCGTCGCCGCCGCCATCGCCAGCACCGAGAACCGCGCCCGCCTCATCGCGTCCCGCGGCCGTCTCGTCGCCGCCGCCGACGACGCGCGGCGCCGCATCGAACGCGACCTGCACGACGGGCCGCAGCAGCGCATCGTCGCGCTCGCCCTGCGGCTGCGCATGGCGCAGGACTCGGTGCTGGACGACCCGGCGGCGGCGGGGCGCCTGCTGTCCGAGACCGTGCGGAACCTCACCGAGATCCACGAGTGCATGACCGACCTCGCCCGCGGCATCCACCCGGCCCTGCTCACCCAGGGCGGGATCTGCCCGATGCTGCGCACGCTGGTGCGGCGCAGCACCGTGCCGGTCGACCTGCGGCTGCAGGTCGACCGCCGGCTGCCCGAGCGGGTGGAGGTGGCCGTGTACTACGTGGTCTCGGAGGCGCTGACCAACATCGCCAAGCACGCGCACGCGTCGACCGCCAGCGTGACGGTCGGCGCGGACGAGCGGCGGGTCTGGCTGTCGGTGCGCGACGACGGTGTGGGCGGGGCCAGGCTGGACGGCGGCACGGGCCTGGTCGGCCTGCGCGACCGTGTCGAGGCGCTGGGCGGCCGGCTCAGCGTCGTCAGCCCGCCGGCGCACGGCACGACGCTGACCGCGGAGATCGCGCTCGCCGAGCCGGACCCCTGCGCCGCCGTCGCGCCGTTCCCGATGGTCCGGGCCGGCTGACGCGCCGGCCGCGCGACGGCGGCGGCGGGGGACCGGCGGTGCGATGGCGCCCGGGGGCCGGCGCGGACACCGGCCCCCGGGCGCGCCCGGTCAGCTGCGCAGGCTCCACCGCTGGTTCGTGCCGCCGTTGCACGACCAGAGGATGAGCTTCGTGCCGTTCGCGGTGGCGGCACCGTTGGCGTCGAGGCACAGCCCCGACTGGACGTTGGTGATGGTGCCGTTGGAGTTGACGTTCCACTGCTGGTTGGCGGCGCCGTGGCAGTCCCAGACGATGACCTGGGTGCCGTTCGTGGTGCCGGCGCCGGACGCGTCCAGGCACCGGGTGCCGGACATGGTCAGCTGCTTGCCGCTGGTGTACGTCCACCGCTGGTTCGTCCCGCCGGAGCAGTCCCACAGCTGGACCTGCGTGCCGTTGGCGGCCGAGCCGGGCACGTCGGCGCAGCGGCCGGACTGGGCGCCGACGATCTGCACGTTCTGCTGGCTGCTGCCGCCGCCGGCCTGCTGCCGCACCAGCGAGGCGGACTCGGCGGACCGGTTGCCCTGCGCGTCGAGGACGTAGAGGCGGTAGTCGCCCGCGGTCGCCGGCACGGCGATGGACGTGGCGGTGCCGGTCGCCCGGGTCATCGTCGCTCCGGCGGTGAACGTGGTGGTGCCGGAGGGCGCCAGCCAGATCGTCTTCGACGCGTCGCCGGTACTGCGCACCGGCACGGTCGCCGTCGTGCTGTTGACCCACGTGCTCGCCGGCAGGACGTAGTCCGGCGTCACCGCTGCCAGGTCGCGGTACGCGTCCTCCAGCCCGGAGCCCGCGGCGATGGCGTACGCGGCGGCCGGCCACACGTAGTCGGAGGAGACGATGATGTCCTGGATCGTGCTGTTGGGCAGGTTCTTGTTCGACACCTTGTTGATGGGGCCGTACGTCTGCGTGATGCTCAGGTCGTGCTTGCGTCCGAAGTCGTCGGAGTTGATGAGCCACGTGACGTTCTTGTCGACGCTGAGCACGTTGTCGCGGAAGGTGATGTACGCCGATCCCTCGTCCGGGTGCAGCCCGTACTTGTGGCCGGACGGGACGCCCTGCAGGTAGTTGTTCGTGACCGTGGTGCCCGGCTGGGCGCCGAGGGTGTAGATGGGCGCGGTGTCGCTGAGGCGCTGCACCGTGTCGATGATGTGGTTGTAGCTGATCGTGTTGTTGCGCGCCGTCGTCGTCGGCCGGTTCGGCGCGATCGAGCCCGATGAGCCGTCGAAGTTCCACCACCCCCAGCCGAGGGTGATGCCCGCCCACGGCGCCTTCTCGATCCGGTTGTGCTGGACGGTCAGGGTGTCGGTGAAGTAGGCGGAGATGGGGCTGTGCCCGTTGAACAGCACGGCGCTGTCGTACAGGTAGTTGTTCTTGATGTCGATGTTCTTCGTGAGCCCTTCGACCTGCGGGGAGTACTTCTCGCGGTTGGTCGAGGTGCCGTCGCCGATGTACACGTGCTGCGGGTGGCCGATGTCGATGGCGCTGCCGGCGATGTCGTTGGTGACGTTGCCGATGAGCTGCGAGCCCTGCACGTCGTTGACCATGCTGATGCCGTCGGCGCCGGTGTGCTGGATCCGGTTGCGCTGCAACAGGATCCCGTCGGCGTTCTGGATCTGGACCATGGCCGGGGTGACGTCGACGTTGCGGTAGTAGTACGCGTGGAAGTTCTGCCGCGCGTACGCGGTCGCGCCGAGGTTGCCCTGCTGCGCCTGCTTGAACGAGGAGCCGGCGACGTTGAACAGGTTCCAGTCGGAGTGCTGCACCGTCAGACCCGAGAACGTGATGTTGCGCGCGTGGCTGCTCGTCGACGTGCCGGCCACGCGCAGCGCGGTGGTCACGCCGTTCGGGGCGACGACCGCCGCGGTCGACATGTTCTCGCTGCTCGCCTTGTAGTAGTAGACCGTCTTGGCGGCCCGGTCGAAGTAGAACTCGCCGGGGCTGTCCAGGAACTCGTAGGCGTTCATGAGCTTGTGCGAGCCGCCGATCTGGGCGTTGCCGTTGAACGCGCCCTGGGCGATGGCGGCGCCGGGCTGCTGGAACAGCGCGACCCGGTTGGCGCCGTCGGAACTGGTCGTCACCTGGCGGACGCTGACGACGGCGGTGGTCCAGGTCGTGCCCGTCTCGATCTCCAGGTCGTCCTGGTTGCGGGAGACGGCCGGCAGGTCCGACAGGCTGTACTTGGCGCCGTCGCACTGCGACCCGGACTCCCACGCCCAGGCGGCCTGCCCGGCGGTGACGGTGTACGTGCCGTAGCAGCCCGCGGAGTTGATCGTCTTGGACGCCATGAACGCCCGCTTGCCGTTGACGTACAGCGCGCGCAGCTTGGTGGACCGGTCCAGCGGCGCCTTCCAGATGTTGCCGCTGTGCTGGGTCCAGCCGGTGACCGGGACACCGGCGTCGAGGACCGGCGTCTCGTTCTGGTACGCGGCGTAGACGACCCGGTTGCCGTTGGTCCCGCTGTCACCGGGGCCGAACTCGACGGTGCTGCTCACCGGGTAGGTGCCGCCGCGCAGGTACACGATGATGTCGCCGGTCATGTTCGCGTTCATGGTGCGCACGACGTCCCGCGCGCGCTGCAGGGTCCGCAGCGGCGCGGAGATCGTGCCGGCGGCGGCGTCGTCACCGGTGGGGGCGACGTACAGGGTCGCCTGGGTGGCGCCGGCGGCCGGCGCCTGCGTGGCGACCGTGACCGTCGCCGCGGCGCAGACGAGCACCGCGGCTGCCGTCAGCAACCGTCGCGGGGGTGAGGCTGCGTTCACCTACTGCTCCTTTCGCTCGCCACGGAACCGGTGCCGGCGTCGTGTGGTCAGGGACGCGGTGCGCGGGCGTGGCGGCGGACCCCGGGCACCAATCGACACCCTTACATGGCGGGACAGCATACATCATACGAATCATGTTTAGGGATGCCTCGGTGCCGGGCCCGCGGCCGGCGTCACCGGCGGGGATCCGGTGGTCGAGGGTGGCGCCGCCGGACCACGCCGTCGCAACGCCGCCGCCGCCGCGATCGAGTTGAATGTCCATTATGGACGTGCGGGCGGCACGCGCCGGCTCCTACTCCACGTTCGACCTGTCGGCGTACGCCGGTCTCAGCGTCACCTCGGCGGCCGTGCGGGTGCCGGAGCTCTTCGTCGCCGACTGCGCCAGGCCGTCCGGCGTCGCGCTGTACGAGTACCGGGTCGCGTCCGACGCGCCGACGATCGAGGACCACGACCCCGATGCGGCGGCTGGTGAACGAGTCCGGCGGCGGATCCGACCTGCACGTCGCCGGCCGGAGCGCCGACGGCACCAGGTCCGAGAAGAGCTCGGCCGTCGTCAACCCGCGCGGCGCGCCGATCGTCACGTCCGAGCAGTGCCCGATCGGTGGCCCGCTCGGCGCGGCCGCCGGCACCCCCGGGGTGTTCGTGGTGACGTCATACGTGCCGGGGGTGGTGTCGTACTCGTACCGGATCGACAACGGCCCGAAGGTGGTCGCGCCCACCGACGCCGCCGGCAACGTCGTCATCACCTACACGCCGGCCACCCCGGGCCCGCACGCGGTCACCATCGGCTTCGGTCTCCTGGCCGACGGGGTCGGGGTCGGCGGAGGTGTCTACACCTGCGTCGCGGGCTGAGGGGCCGGTGCCGCGCCGTCCCGGTGGCCCGGCGGTGCCACCGGGGCGGCCACCGGGACGGCCGCGGTGCGGCGCAGCTGCAGCACCGCGGCCGAGGCCAGGACGAGCAGGCCGCCGGCGAGCTGCACCGGGGTGAGCGACTCGTGCAGCGTCAGCGCGGCCAGGGCGGTGGTGACGACCGGCTCGAAGGTGGACAGGATCGCGGCGGTCGACGGGCCGGTGCGGCGCAGTCCGGCGAAGAAGGTCAGGGTCGCGGCGACCGTGGAGACCACCGCGATGCACGCCAGCCACAGCCAGGCGCGCGGGCCGGCGCCGGGGCCGGGGCCGCCGGTGATGAGGGCGTGGCCGGTCAGGGTGACCGCGGCGCCCGCCATGACCAGGGCCGACAGCAGGACCGGTGGCAGCCGGTGCACGACGGTGTCGGCGACGAGGATGTACCCGGTGTACGTCGCCGCGGCGCCGAACCCGAGGACGGCGCCGAGCGGGTCGAAGTCGGCGCCGCCGGTGCCGAGCAGGACCAGCAGCGTGCCGGCGGAGGCGGCGGTGAGCGCCGCGGCGCGGGCCCGGGTCAGCCGGTCCCGGCGCAGCAGCACGGCGGCGACGGTGACCAGCAGCGGGTACGTGTACAGGATGAGCGACAGCGGCGAGGCGTCCATCCGCCGCAGGGCGGCGAAGTACAGGCCGGCCTGGGTGGCGTAGCCGACGGCGCCGAGGCCGAGCCCGGTGAGGACCAGCCCGGGCGTGAGCCGGACCGGGCCGTCCGCGGTGCGCCGCAGGCCCGGGCGCAGCAGCAGCAGCGCGCCCAGGATCGCGGCGGCGAGGGCGAAGCGGACGAGCAGCAGCGTCGCCGGGGTGACGCCGGCGGCGTACGCGAACTTGCCGAAGATCGGCAGTGCGCCGAAGCAGGCGGCCGACAGCAGGCACAGTGCGGGACCCATGCCGTTCAGCATCGGTGGGCGTACCCGTCGAATCCAGCGACGATTCTTGGAGCTGACCGGTTAGATTTTGTGCATGGTCACGCTGGATCTGCGCCGGCTGCGGCTGCTGCGCGAGGTGGAGGAGCGCGGCACCCTCGGCGCGGTCGCCGTCGCGCTCGGCTACAGCCCGTCATCGGTGTCGCAGCAGCTCAGCGTCCTGGAGCGGGAGACCGGCACGCGGCTGCTGGAGAAGGCCGGGCGCGGGGTGCGGCTCACCGACGCCGGGCGGCTGCTCGCCGCGCACGCCCGGGTCCTGCTGGCGGCGGCCGAGGCGGCCACGGCGGACCTCGCCGCGCTGGGCGGCACGGTGCGCGGCACGGTCCGCGCCGGCGGCCTGCAGTCGGCGGCGCGGCGGCTGCTGGTCCCCGCGGTCGCCCGCATGGCGGCCGGGCACCCGCAGGTGCGCACCGAGATCTCCGAGGTGGAGCTCGAACAGGCGCTGCCGGGGCTGCGGCTCGGCGCGGTCGACCTGGTGGTCAGCGACGAGTACGACGGCCATCCGCGGCCCCGGCCGGCCGGGCTGCGGTTCGAGGTCCTGCTGGAGGAGCCGGTGCGGGTGGTCCTGCCGGCCGGGCACCGTCTCGCCGCGCCCGGCGGGCCGGTCGCCCTGGCCGCGCTGCGGCACGACGTGTGGGTCGCCTCCGACGTCGGTACGGGCCACCACGACATGGTCGTCGGCAACTGCCGGTTGGTCGGCGGCTACGAGCCGGACGTCCGGCACCGCTCCAACGACGCCGACGTCCAGCTCGGCCTGGTGCGGGCGGCCGCGGCGGTCGCCCTGCTGCCGGCCCTGGTGCTGCCGGCGGACCCGGCGGCGGACCCGGCGGTGGCGGTCCGCGACGTCGCCGAGGGCCGGTTCGGCCGCCGGCTGGTCGTGGTGCGCCGCGACGGGCCGCTGCCGCCGGCCGTCGCCGCCTTCCTCGCCGTGGTGCGGGACCTCGCCGGCGACCTGGCCCGCACCCTGTGAACCGGTCCGGCGGCGGCCGCCGGTGCCGTCAGGGGTGGGGCGGGTGTCAGCTCAGGCCGAGCTCGGCGCGGTGCGGGTAGGCGCGGCCGGACTCGGCCTCCCAGCGGGCGACGGCGTCCTGCTTCTGCGCCGCGGACGGGGCGAGGAAGTCCAGGTACTGCAGGATCGCCGCGCGGGCCTCGTCGAACGTGTACGTGGCCGAGTCGCCGTCGTCCTCGAGGTCGGCGACCAGCACCCCGTCGGGGGTGGCCTGGAACAGCGCGGAGTTGCCCTCGTACTCCTCGACCGGCGACTGGCCGGTGCGCACCCGGTCGATCTTGTCGAGCAGCTGCAGCAGGTCAGGCGCGTAGTTGATGATGTCGCTGATCAGCTGGCCGGCGAGCAGGTTGAAGTGGCCGGTGTCGGTCTTGGCGGACGGTGCGCCGTACTGGTCGCGGCTGAAGGTGATCCGGTCGCGCATGCGTGCACCCGTCTGCGTCAAAGGTTCAGGAGACTCGTTGATCGGCTAGTTGATCGGCCAGGCCGAGTTCCACGACGTGGTCGTCGGGAAGTTATCGTAGCTGCCCTCGATGACCAGCCCGTCGGACTGCCCGCGCCAGCGCCGCGGGTTCGTCGGGTGCGGCGTACGGTTCGCGAAGGCGTCCTTGATCGCGTTCTCGACGCGCTGGGGGTGCCAGTTGTCGGGGAAGAACGTGCTCGAGCCGTCCTTCGGGTGCCAGGTGCCGTCGGCGGCCTGCACGTCGACCCGGGCCCGGTACGTGCCGGACGGGTTGCGCTCCAGGATGAGCTCCATCCCGTCGGCGTCGCGGCGCACCCGGGCACCCGGCGGGTTCCAGCCGTTGTGCCGGTGGTGGTAGCCGGAGCCGCGCAGCCCGTGCGGCTTGCGCACCACGTGGCCGCGGAAGACGTGCTGGTACCGGGGGTGCCGCAGCCGCGCCCGCAGCCACTTCTCGACCGGCTGGAACACGCCGCTGCGGCCCCCGCCGCGCCGTCTAACCACCCAGCACCGCGTTCAGCGCGAGGTCGATGAGCTGGTCGATGACGACCTGCGTGAGCAGCTTGAAGATCGGTATCTCCAGCAGCGACGCGCCGAACGTGGCGACGGCGGTCGCGATGGCCTGCGCGATCTCGATCGCGAGCAGGACCAGCTGGACGATCACGTTGATCTTCAAGGCGAGCACGATGCCGGCGCAGATCATCAGGCCGGCGCCGATGAGGTGCGCCGCGGTCGCGCCGTCCTCCAGGTTGGCCCGCGCCGAGTCCCCCTGCTGCCACGACGCGCGGAACGCCTCGACGGCGCTGTCGTGGTTGGCGGTCCACACCCGCTGCGCGGCGGCGTCGGCGTCGGCGAGGCCGCTGGTGACCCGGTCCGGGAACGCCATCCACGCCCCGGCCATCTCGAACAGCTTCGTCTCGTCGGCCTCCGGCCAGCTGTAGCCGAGCATGGCCAGCAGCGAGACCAGCTCACCGGGCAGCTGCAGCCCCATCATCCACCCCCGAGCGCCTGCTTGTAGGAGTTGAGGTCGGTGCGGTTGCCGGTCTCCGTCTCCACGTAGTTCTCACCCATCCGGCGGGTCAGGGCGCCGATCTGCCCGATCTCGTCGGTGTTGCCGGTGTACGTCTCGAACGCGAGGTCGCTGATCACGCCGTACACCATCCCGATGAGCGACCCGACGTCGTCGGTGCCCCACGGCTCGCCGTACGCCGCGAGCTCACCCTGGAACGCGGTGATCTCACGCTGGATCACCTGTGCGGCGGTGAGGATCCCGTCACCGGAGCGCATGATCCCTTCCGGGTCGATCTCGACACGGTCCGACGACATCGGCTCACGGCTCCCTGATCCTCGACATGATGCCCGTCAGCGCCGCGGTGAGCTGCGTCATCTGGGTCACGCTGGCCTGGCGCACGTCCTCGACCCGGCGGCGCAGGTCGGCCAGGTCCGCGGCGGCCCGCGCCGCCCCGTCCGCCTCGGCGCCGGCGAGGGCGGCGTTGACCGCGGTGACGGTGTGCGCGGCCAGCTCGACCGACGGCAGCCGCATCGCCCACGGCCCGAACGTGAGCCCGGTGACCGTGCCGCCGGCGTCCACCAGGGCCGAGACGTGCCCCTCGTCGTCCGCGCCGCGCGCCGTGCGGGCGTCCGCGTCGCCGCTGCCCGTGTCGCCGGGACCTGCCGCGCCGGTGCCCGCGTCGCTGGTGCCCGCCGCGCCGGTGCCCGCCGCGCCGGTGGCCCGGGCGGCGCGCAGGGTGCCGGCGAGGGCGGCGAGGAGCTGGTCCAGGCCCTGCCCGCCGGTGTCGCCGCCGAGGCCGGTGCGGTCGCCGACCTTGGCGATGGTCCGGTCGAGGGCGGTCTGGATCTCGTACATGGCGCGCTCGCCCTGGTCGCGGACCTGCTCGACGCTCGCCTCCAGCGCCGCGAGGGACGGCACGCCGGCCTCGGCGCCGGTCGGCACCGGGACCCGCGACCGCCGCAGCGCCTGGTTGGCCGCCTCGGTGAGCAGCGCGCCGACCTCCTCGCCGGTGCGGCGCATGACCTGCGGCGCCAGGGTGACGCTGCGCAGCCGCCCGCCGTCGGCGACGACCTCGACCGCGCCGTCCCCGGCGTGTCCGGTCGCCTCCCGCCCCGTGCCGACCGCCGGTGCGGTGGCGTCCCGGCGCCCGGCGACCGCGCGCACCTCGGCGAGCTGCCGCTTCGCGTCGTCGATCCGCTGCGCGTATTCGTCCGCCATGCCCACCGCCTCTCGTACGCCCGCCGAAAACCCTAACAAGAGCGGCCAATACCGGCCGTCCCGCGCGCTGTGACGGTGGCGACGCGGGGCATCGTCCGGCCGGGATGATGCGGCTGGTATGGGTCAGCGGGCCGAGGTCATGATGGATATTGACCGCAGCGGATGTGTGCGGAGGTGGGGCGACCATGAGCGGAACCCGGCGGATCGCGGTGGCCGTGGCGCTGACCCTGGCCGCGGCCGGCGCCGTGGTCGTGGCGGCCTCGACGGCGGCGGTGGCGGCGGACCTGTCGGTGGCGCAGGCGGTCGCGGCGCAGGACGGGCGGTCCGCGTCGGTGGTCGGCTACGTCGTCGGGCAGCCGACCGCGACCAGCACCGTGCTGCGGTCCGGCTTCACCGGCGACACCGCGCTCGCGCTCGCCGACACCGCGGGCGAGACCGGCGCCACGCGGATGCTGTACGTGCAGATCACCGCCGCGTACCGGGCCTCGTTCGGGCTGCAGTCGAACCCGTCGCTGATGGGTCGCCGGCTGGTCGTGGCGGGGCAGCTGACGGCGTACTTCTCCCATGCCGGGCTGAAGTCGCCGACCGCGATGAGCCTCGCCGGCGCGACGCCGACGCCGACGGTGACGCCGACCGCGTCCGGGCCGGTCGAGCCCTACTACGCCGCGGCGGCCGGCAAGACCGGCCCGGCGCTGCGCGCGGCGCTGCACGGCATCATCAAGGTGCAGACCACCATCTCGTACGACCAGGTGTGGGACGCCCTCAAGGACACCGACCAGGACCCGGGCAACAGCGCCAACGTGATCCTGCTGTACTCGGGGCGGTCGCAGAGCAAGTCCACCAACGGCGGCGGCGCCGACGACTGGAACCGCGAACACGTGTGGGCCAAGTCCCACGGCGACTTCGGCACCGCGACCGGCCCCGGCACCGACGTGCACCACCTGCGCCCCGAGGACGTGTCGGTCAACGCCGTGCGCGGCAACAAGGACTTCGACACCGGCGGGTCCGCGGTCGGCGAGGCCCCCGGCTGCCTCACCGACAGCGACTCCTTCGAGCCGCGCGCCGCCGTCAAGGGCGATGTCGCCCGCATGCTCATGTACATGGCGATCCGCTACGAGGGCGACGACGGCTGGCCCGACCTGGAGCTCAACGACCTGGTCGGCAACGGCACCGCCCCGCGCATCGGCCGGCTGTCGGTGCTGCTGCAGTGGCACCGGCAGGACCCGCCGGACGCCTTCGAACGCCGCCGCAACGAGCGGATCTACGCCGCCTGGCAGCACAACCGCAACCCGTTCATCGACCACCCGGAATGGGCGGCGGCGATCTGGGGCTCCTGAACCCGGCGACCGGTAACGGAGGGCCGCGACCGGTTCGAACTGGTGTGTGGGCATTCGGATGGTACGCGCGCAATAGCCTGATAGTCCGCTTGCACGACTGACGAAACTCCATTTACTGTCAGAGTGACAATAGCTACGGTGCATGCATGGAAGTCGATGACTGGCATGCGCCGAGAGTGCTCCTCACCGTCGATCTGGTGATCCTGACCCTTCGCGGGCCCCACCTTCACGTACTGCTGGTGCGGCGCGGGGTCGAGCCGCACCGCGGCGAGATGGCGCTCCCCGGGGGCTTCCTCAGGGACGCGGAGGAGACCATCGCGGAGGCGGCGCATCGTGAGCTGGCTGAGGAGGCCGGGCTCGACGCCGCGTCGCTGCACCTGGAGCGGTCCGGCGTCTATGACGATCCGGGTCGCGACCCCCGGGACCGGGTGGTCTCCGTGGCCTACCTCGCCATCGCACCGCGACTGCCGGAGCCGGTGGCCGGCACCGACGCGGCCGGCGCGTGCTGGACGCCGGTCGACGACGTCCTCACCGGCCACGTGAAACTCGCCTTCGACCACCGACGGATCGTCGAGGACGGCGTCGAACGGGCCCGGGCCAAGCTGGAGCGCTCGTCGCTGGCGACCGCGTTCTGCGGCGAGACGTTCACCATCTCCGATTTACAGCAGGTGTACGAGGCCGTATGGGGGATCCGGCTCGATCCCCGCAACTTCTACCGAAAGGTGCAGCAGGTGCAGGACTTCATCATCGCGGCCGGACCGCTGCGCAGGACGGAGCACGGACGGCCCGCCCGGCTCTTCCGGGCCGGACCGGGCAGGACGCTGCATCCGCCGATGCTCCGCCCGGCCGCCCTGGTGACCGAGGAGGGAGCCGACGATGGACGGTAGTCCGGTCGTGGTGCTCACCGCGCTGAACCTCGAGTACCAGGCGATCCGGGACCAGCTCGTCCGCACGCACGTGCACCGGCACCGGGCCGGCACCCGGTTCGAGGTCGGCACGCTGGCGGGTGGCCGGTGCAGGATCGCGCTCGCGCTGGTGGGCAAGGGCAACAACCCCGCGGCGGTGCTGGCGGAGCGGGCGATGGCGGAGTTCGATCCGCAGGCGGTGCTCTTCGTCGGCGTCGCCGGATCGCTGTGGCCGGGCATCGCCCTGGGCGACGTCGTCGTCGCGACGCATGTCTACGCGTACCACGGGGGCACGAGCGAGGACGACGGGCTCAAGGCGCGCCCGAGGGTCTGGGAGGTGCCGCACGAGCCCGACCAGATCGCCCGGCACCTCGCCAGGGACGGCGGCTGGGCGCGCCGTCTGCCGCCGACCGTCCCCGTGCCGCCCGTCCACTTCGGACCGATCGCCGCGGGTGAGGTGGTCCAGGACTCGGCGGTCGCCGCACACGCCGTCTGGGTCAGGCAGCACTACAACGACGCCCTGGCCATCGAGATGGAGGCGGCGGGCGTCGCGCAGGCCGGCCACCTCAACAGGTCGCTGCCGGTGGTCGTGGTGCGGGGCATCAGCGACATGGCCGATGGGACGAAGACGGCGACGGACGGGGTGAACTGGCAGCCCCGCGCGGTCGCGAACGCCGCCGCGTTCGCCGTGGCGCTCGCCGAGCAACTGTCCGCGGAACGTCGTGCCGATCAGCGGGTCAGCGTCGAAGCGAACCGGAGGAGTGCAGGAATGGGTCCCACGTTCAACAACACCGCCAAGGACAACGCGCGGGTCGGCATGCAGGTCGGCGTGGTCGAGGGCGACGTGCACGCGTCACCGGCGGCCGCCGGTGCGATCGAGCTGTCCGTCCAGCTCGCGGATCTGCGTGCCGCCGTCGAGCGGGCGCGGGAGCACGGACGGCTGGACGAGGACACGTACGCCGCCGCCCGGGCGGAGCTCGACGTCGCCACGGAGGCGGCCGACGCGCCGGCGCCGCAGCGCAGGGCGCCGCTGCTGATGGCGCTCAGAAGGCTCGGCGGTCTGGTCGGTGACCTCGCCGATCTCGCGGCGAAGGTGGCCGCCGTCGTCGCCGTGGTGAAGGGCATGTCATGACGGGCCGGCACCCGGACGGGGCCACCGCGCGGCCCACCGTGTCAGTGACGCAAGGAGGTGGGCGATGAGTCCGGACCGGGCCCCCGCGGCGCCCGCCCAGCCCGGCGGCCAGACCGTCTACAACAATGTCGCGCAGGGCGAGACCCAGGTCGCCGTGCAGGTCGGGGTGATGCACGGCGACGTGCACAACCTGTACCAGATCGCCGGGGACACCCTGGCCGAGAAGTTCCGGGTCGGCTGCAACTACCTGAAGGGCAACGCGCAGCAGCGGGCGGAGCAGCTGATCGGTGAGGCCTTCGTGCACGGCCACGAAAGCGCCGAGGTGGCGTACTTCTGGGCGCTCGCCGTCCTCAGCGGCCGGTCGTTCGACCACCTGGACCAGAAGGACTTCGGACATCTGGGCATGGCGTTCCGGTACGCGGACGCGGCGTCCCCCGAGCAGTGGAGGCGCGCACTCGCGGTCGTCTCCCGCCTCATGCACTGCCTCGCGGAGCAGGACAGCAAGGGCGAGGCCGATCCTGACCAGTTCGCCGAGGTGATGGCCGACTTCGACCGCCTGCCGGCGTCGCGGCGGGAGGAGATCAGCCGCCACCTGGAAATGATCCTCGACGGTGGCATGCAGGACCACCTCGACGCCCGATACGCCCGGGAGCTCGGCGTCCAGCGGCTGGACGGTCAGCGCAAGTACCGAGCCTGGAAGTTCTTCGAACCCGACCCGGTGCCACCGTTGCGCCGGCAGCCGCCACCGGCCAAGGTCTCCCCGGCCGCCTGGACAGCGGTCGTCGTCGGCGGCGTGTTGGTCGCCACCGCATTCGCGCTGCTCCTGCCGGTGCTGGTCCGCAGCGGGCGGCCGGCGGTCGTGATGCTGCCGGTGGTCGGCGGTATCGGTGTCCTCGTCGCGCTACGGCAACGATGGGAGCAGCTGGCCCGGCAGCGCCGGCTCGAGGCCAGACTGGCGGCGCGTCAGCCGCTGCCGGACGAGTCCTGGATCAGCGGACCGGACGAGCGTTCGTTCTCCGCCGAGGTGAAGAAGCTGGTCAACGCGGAGTTCCGCTACTACCGGCCGCGGCTGGACCAGCCCGCGGCCAAGCGCTGGGACGCCGAGTCGGCACCCGTGAAGCACGCGTTGTGCCGCGAGATCATCGACGTCTACGAGGACGGTGGCGAGCTGGACCCGGCGAAGTGGCTGGTGCGCTGGCACACCCGGGAGTTCGTCCGGCAGTGGTACAACGGCGCCCCCGCCGACCAGAAGCCCAGCGCCGACGCGCCGCCGCTCGCGTCCGCGGCCATCGCACTCGGGGTGCTCGCGGCGCTCGCCGGCCTGGGCGGCGCGTACGTCATCGCGTTCCCGGTCAGCTGGACCGTGACGCTCTGGGCTGTCCCGGCGCTGCTGGTCGGCTGCATCCCGCTGGCCGTCGGCGGCACGGCGGTCTACCTCGAGTACCGCCGCCACGCCGACGACGTGGCCGAGGCGGCCGAGCGGTTCGACGAGCAGACGGCCGCCTACGACCGCATGCGGGTGGTCCTCGCCGACCGCCCCAGCGACAGCGAGATGGCGCAGTGGCTGGACCGGGACAAGGCGCACGTGCGGATGCTGGCGATGCGGCACTACCGGCTGAGCAACCGTGAGGTGTTCGCACACACCGTGCTGTGCGAGCCGGGTGGGTGGAACCCGCGGCGTTCCCGGGTCGTGCACGGCCCGCCGAGGTACTCCACCTATCGGGTCCTGGTCTTCCTGCTCACCGGCAGTGGCGTGCGCCAGTTCAGTGTGCTCGTCGACTTCGCCACCGGGACCGTGAGCAACGAGAACCGGTTCACCTTCAGGTACGACGCGATCGCGTCCGCCGGGGTCACGCAGCGCAGCGTGCGCATCGACAACCTCCGCCCCTCGGCCAGGACCTCAGCGCTGGACGCCGGCGACGCCGCCGACCTGCGGCGAAACGCCGACCTCAACCGGGGCGAGCTGGTGTTCGCCCGCTCCTTCCGGCTGGCGTTGGTGAACAACGACCTGTTCAACGTCCATGTCGAGAACTTCGACGAAGGTCTCGTGGACCGGGTCCGGGAGGATCCACGGACCCTGCTCGACCTGGCCCTGGACTCCGCAGGCATCACCGCCGCGCTGCACATCCTCGAGGCCGTCGCCGCCGAGGGCAAGGACTGGATCGCCCGGGAGCTGCGGCGCCGGTCGCGGCGGTTCGACACGTACCAGGAGAACCTGGGACCGCGCACCCCGCCGCACCGCGACAGCACCGCGAACGGCCGCCGGTCCTCCTACCTCGGCCGGACGGTCCCGGCGCAGACCACCGGCTCGTCCCTGCCGGCGCCGGCTGGGTGACGGGGGACGATGCGGCGTTCGTGAACGGCGTCACCGGCCCGGCTCGGGGGCTTCGAGGAGCTCGGCGAGCCGGGCCGCGTCGCGCTGGGAGCTGTCGGCGCAGCAGGTGTTGAACAGCACGTGGGTCTCGGTGGTGCGGGTGGCCAGGGTGCGCACGTCGCCCGCCCAGGCGGCCAGTTCGCGCTCCGAGTACCGGTAGGCGAACTTCTCGTCGATGTCGGAGCTGGTCCAGTTGTCGCTGCGGCCGTGGAAGCGGACCACGGCGAGGTCGGACGTGGCCTCGACGACCGGCGGGACCGACGAGCGGTGGCCCTGCGGCATGTCGACGACGACGTACGGCAGGTCGTGCGCGCGCAGGAAGTCCAGCGTCTCGCGGTGCCGGTCGCCGGCGAACCACGACACGTGCCGGAACTCCACGGCGACCCGCAGCGGCCGGCAGCGCGCCGCCACGGCGAGCAGGGTCTGCCGGGCCCGCTCGCCGGCGGTGAACCACGGCGGGAACTGGAAGAGCAGCACGCCGAGCTTGCCCGCCCGTACCAGCGGATCCAGGGCGGCGAGGTAGCGGCTCCACACCTCGTCGAGCACGTGCGGCGGCAGGTCCGCGGGGTAGAGCCGCGGCTTGCCGCCGTCCGGGCGCAGGTCCTTCGGCAGCGCGCCGGCCCGCACCGGGTGCCCGGTGAGCAGGCCGAACGCCTTGACGTTGAACGTGAAGCCCGGCGGGGTCCGCTGCGCCCACAGCAGCGTGGTGCGTTCGGCCGGCAGCGCGTAGTAGGTGGCGTCGACCTCCACGATCGGGAACCGGGTGGCGTAGTACGCGAGGCGGCGTTCGGGGGTGTTCGCGTCCGGCGGGTACCAGCCGGACTCCAGCAGCGACCGGTGCGTCCACGAGGCGGTGCCCACCTTGATCTCGCCCATGCATGCATGGCGTCCCCGCCGGAGCGGCCGGTAAACCACCGGCAGCGGCCGTCAGTTCAGCAGGAAGACCTTGAGCTCGAAGTCATCGCCCTGGCCACCCCAGTAGCCGAAGCCGACGGCGGATCTGAAGACGTCCGAGCGCTGGCGGAGCAGGTCCAGCCCTTTCGTGCCGGTGGTGACGCCGCGGTCCGGGTCGGTGTCCGTGGCGAACACGAGCACGAAACCGACCTTGCGCGCCTGTAGGTCGCGCTGTCGCATCTCGGCCTCGACCAGGGTGACGAACTGGTCGAGCGCGCCGCCACCGGCGCGCAGCGCGGCCGGGGAGACCGGGATCGTGAACGTCAGGAACTCGGGGTCCAGCCCGGCCGGTCGGGTCGGCGAGGGGGGCGGCGCGGACGGCGGGGCCGACGAGCCGGCGGAGCTCGACGCGGTCGGGCCCGGCTCCGGTGCCGTCGAGCCCTTCGCGGGCAGCACGGCGAGCGCGGTCACCAGCAGCAGCAGGAACAGGTCGGCGAACAGCCAGCCCGCCATCATCGTCAGGTTGGGTCGTGCTCGGCGCCTCACAGGTGCGGCCCGCCCGTCGGGGACACCTCGATGTCCTCGGTGTCGATGCGCTCGACGATGAAGGCGAGCCGCAGGATGAGCTCGTTGAACTGCGCCGCCCGCTCGTTGAGGCCCTTGAGCGACTCGCCGAGCAGCTCGGTCGACTTGCCGACCTCCGCCGCGAGCTTGTGGTGGGTGTGCGCCTCCTGCCTGGACAGCGTGCGCTCGGTCTCCAGCGCGGCCAGCAGGCGGCTGGTCTCCGTGCCGATGTTCTGCGCCATGCCGGACAGCGCCTTCTGGGTGCTGCGCAGCTCCTTGACCACCTCCTGGGTGCTCTGCAGCCGGGTGCCGAGGGTGCGCAGTTCGTTCGCGGCCGCGGTCCACTGCTCGAACATCTCGCGCAGCTTGCTGCCGGGGCTGGTGTTGACCGCGGCGGTGATGTCGGCGCTGGTCCTGCGCAGCGCGGTCTGCAGCGCCTGGGCGCTGGTGGTGATGCTGGCGCCGATGGCCGCGAGGTCGACCCGGGACACGTCGGGCGCGCCGGCGAGCAGCGAGCGGGCGAGCAGCATGCGTGCCTCGGCGAGCAGCGCGGCGAGCCGTTGCTGCCGGTCCTGGACGGCCGCCTCGTACCGGCCGCGGGCGACGTGCGCCGCGACCGTGAGCAGGATGACCGCGAGCACCACGGTGGCGACGACGACCGCGGAGCCCGACAGCGGGTCGGTCCGCTCGCCGAAGCCCTGCTGCCACGCCAGCAGGAAGTTCTCCGTGCCGTCGTAGCGGCGGTAGGCCTGCAGCGCCTGGGCGAGCTTCCACCAGGTGTAGATGACCGGGACGAAGATGAGGACGTCGCGGGCCAGTTCGAGGACGCTGACGACGTGCCGCAACGTGCCGGTGTGCTCGGGCAGCACGACCGGTGGCGGGTAGACCGCCGCGAGGTCCATGCCGACCAGGTCGGAGCAGTCGGCACGTTTGAGCAGCGTCGCCAGGTGCCGGACGGCCCGCTCGCCCGGGGAGGAGCCGGGTGCGAGCTGGGTGAGATCCGCGGAGACCTGCAGCAGGGTTCGGGTCACGTCGGGTTCCCGTCGTTGACTGTGCGTCGGCGGTGCAGGGCCATGACGAAGCGCTGCCACCAGGTTGCTCTCGGTTCTGACGGACCGTCCGGCTCCGCGCCCCCCGGCTCGCGCAGCTGGTGGCCGGCGTAGAAGGCGAGCCGCACCTGGCGCAGGATCACCGCCCGGGCGGCCGGGTCGGTGACGACACCGTCCAGCGCGTGCAGCAACGCCGGGTCACCGCCGGCGCTCAGGGCGTCGACCGTCCCGGCCGTCAGCATGCCCTTCGGCAGGGCACTGAGCAGCGTCGCGAGCAGCAGTGAGCGGCCGTGTGCGGTGTCGGCGAACTGCCGCACGGCGAAGGCCAGCATGCCCCGGTCGAGCAGTGCCCGGACCTCCTCCGGTGACGCGGTGCGGATCCGCACGCAGAGGACCGAGAACACCGCCAGGGCGCTGCCGGGGTCGGCTGCGGCCTGCTCGTCGGTCCAGCGGACGAGCTCCGCGAAGGGCAGCTCCGCTGCCGCCGCCTCCAGCAGCCGGCGTCGCGCGTCGGGCCCGAGCAGCGTCCGGGTCAGCCGGGCGAGCTGGTCGAACGGCACCGGCAGGTGCTCGGCCACCAGATCCTCCGGCAGCGGTGAGATCTCGCTCAGCCGTTCCAGCAGCACCGGGTCCGGCACGGCGTGGAACTGCCGGGCCAGTGCCTGCCGCACCAGCACGGTCAGCGCGGCCGGGGGCAGCCGCGCGTCGATGGCGCCTGCCAGGTCCTCGGCCGGTGCCGCCTGGGCGGCGTCGGCGACGCGTTGCAGGGCACGCGGGTCGGTGAGGCGGTGCAGCTGGTCGTCGCGCAACCCGGGCAGCCGGGTCAGGTCGGCCAGGACGCCGGGTGCGAACTGTGCGCCCTGCGCCCACCGGTGGACCTCCTCGACGGAGACCGGCGGCCGGGCGGGCCGCACGCGGGCCAGGGCCCGGGTGCCGTCGGCGACGTACGCGTCGGCGACGGCGGTGGTGAACGCGAACACGTACCGGTCCGCGGGGACGCCGGCGGGGCTGAGCCGGCGCCGGGTCGGGACGTTCGCCGTGGACGGTGCGCGGCGCAGGAACACGGCGGCGGGCAGCCGCTCCGACGCGTCGTCCGCCTCGTCGGTGGCGAAGGTCGTCGGCCGGCCGACGAGGTCACCGAGCGCGCAGACCACCGACAGCGGGTCGGGTTCGCCGATCATCGTGTAGCTCGCCGCCGGTGCGCTCAGGTAGTGGGCGAACAGCGCCGCGAGCCAGTCGGCCGGCAGCTGGCGGGCGTGTGCGCGCAGGGTCCGCAACCGCGCGCGGATGACGCCGTCGAGATCGGACAGGTGCAGCACCCGCAGCGCGGGCTCGTCCCAGCCGTCCCAACCGGTGAGCCCGAGCGCTTCCCGTCCCCGCAGCGCCGGGCACAGCAGGATGTGGGCGAAGGAGTTCGGACGGCCGTCGGCGGCCGGGGTCGTGTACTTGCGGACCATGACGCCGCCGTCGGGGTGCGACAGGTACGTGTACCCCGGCTCCGGGCCCGCCGCCCACACGTGGTCGCGCAGGAAGCCGTCCAGGCCGGGGAGGCGCTCGAGGGGGACCGTCGCGTCGACCGGGCCCATGCCGCGGGTCCCGAGCAGCGACGACTCTGACCAGCCGTAGCGGATCTGGTGGATGGGCGCGTCTCTCATCCGGGTGTCCCGACGCCGGAGGCCGGCCGCAGCAGGCGCTCCTCGAGGATGCCGGTCATCGCGAACACCGACAGCAGCGGTTTGAGCACCCGGCACTGCCGGAAGGCGCCCGGGAACCGGTCGTCCACGGCCGGACAGTTGGTGGCCGAGGCGAAGTGCAGGGTGCTGCGGAAACACTCCTGCGCCGGGCGCAGCCAGGAATTCGCGCCACGGTGGGCGAGGTAGGCATAGACGTCCTCACTTTCCCGTTCGACGGTGCCGAGGTCGACCTCCTCCTCACCGCTGCCGCGGGCGAGCCAGTCGCTGGCGAGCTGGTCCTCGAACCTGATCAGGTCCGCCTTCGCGACGATGACGGCCGCCGCGACCGGGTGGAGCGCGCCGGGCACGTCGGGACGGGGCCGGGACGCGAGCCGGTGCAGGGCGACCTCGAAGCTCCGGTCACCGAGCGTGCCCGCCCGGCCCGGACGCGGCAGCGCCTCCGGGTCGACGATGAACATCAGGGCGTCCGCCGAGGCATAGAAGCGGACCTCGCCGTCGTCGGGCCGCTCCAGTCGTTCGCCGGCGATGTCGAAGAACGTCAGCGCGAAGGACCGGCCGGCCGCGTTGGTGACCTTGAGCGCGTCACAGAACGCCATCGGCGTGTTGGCCGCGGTGCCCCGCAGGCGTCGCCGGTGGGTGACCAGCGGGGTGACCGACTCGGCCATGTAGCGCTGGTGGATGCGCAGGTCGAGCGGGCCGACCCGCAGGCCGAGCGCTCGGATGGCGGCGTCGTTGGAGCACAGCCGCGAGATCATAGCGGCCAGCAGGTGGGTCTTGCCGGCCGCGGAATGCCCGATCATGCCGATGCTGACCGGGGTGTAGTCGGCGTAGTCGAACGGCAGGAGATGGGTGCCGGGCCGCTGCGGGTCGCCGCAGGGCCGGTAGGCCATGCCGAGCAGGTCCCGCCAGGTGGCCTCGCTCGCGCGCGGGTCACGTTCCAGCGGCACCGGCACACCGTCGTCGCCGATACGGTACGGCGGGGTCGTGTCCCAGTCCATCCGCCGGTCGCAGATCGGGCAGTGCACCGCGCGTGGCCGCCGGGGTGCCGGAACGCGTGGGCCCGTCATCGCAGCAGCCCGACGCACGTGACGGCGACGAGGAACACCACGGCCAGCAGGACCGCCGCCGCGGCCAGTGTCTGCAGCTTGGCCTTCGACAGCGTCGACGCCGTCGACGGGCGGCCGTAGACCTTGCCGGACCCGCCCGAGGTGGCCGGCCGCGGCGGCGCCGGGCGGGCCGGCGCCGGGCGCGGCGCGGGGGACGGTGCGGCGACCGTCGCCGCCGGCGTGCCGGGCCCGGCGGCGCGCTGCCCGGGGATGCGGCTCGTGGCCTCCTGCTCCGCGGCCCATTGCCGGTACGCGACCCGGAACTTGCGCTGCCGGTCCCGTAGCCGGCGGAAGTCCCCGCGGATCGCCTCGTCCCTGGCGACCAGCTGCGGCCGCTGGACACCGTGCGGCCGCCGCTGCAACCGGTCCAGCAGCGTCTGGGCGGTCGGGCGCCGGTCCGGCTCGGCGGCGAACACGTAGTCGATGTCGAGCCCCGCCACCGGGTCCCGGCGCAGCAGCAGGTCGCGCAGTGCCGTGTCCTGGACATCGTCCAACTCGGCGCGCAGTGCTGCCGGATCATCCGGTGGCGGTTCACCGGTGTAGACGCAATAGATGACCCGACCGGCCGCCGCTATGTCGTCGCCAGGATGCGCGGGACTTCCGTCTGGATATTCACCGCAAAGAGCGGCATGACCGAAATCGACGATCTGCAGCGTCGTGCCGTCCCACTGCAGCGTGTCCATACCGATCGACCCGTGCACGATGCCTGACAGCTCAAGAAGTGAGAGGGCCTGCAGCAGATCCGTGATGATCTTCATGCGCTGCGCATGCGGCAACGGCCAGGCATTATGATCCCGCGCGAGCCGGGCCAGTGCGGTGCCCCTGAGGCTGACCACGCTGCTGGCCGGGGAATCGTCAAAGTTGTACCCCAGGCATTTGGAGATCAATTCACCGCCATGGGTGCCGAGGAAACGCGAAACCTCCAGCTCACGGCGTAGCCGAGGAGTCGCGGCACCGTCGTCCTGCACGGTTTTCAGGGCCACCGGCCCGCTGAACGAGTGGTGCCCCAACCGGTACCTGATTCCGCCGGCCAGGCGCTGTACCTGGCCGAAGTCGACGACATACGCCGCCGGAGTGTGTGACAGATCGTTCGGAAGTATGAGTGAGAGCGTCTCTTCGGCCATCCACCCATCCCTGTTCGGTAGCCGGTGGCTGAGGCGAAAATACTCGGAAGAACAAGTTCCGGGGTACCAGACTAATGGGTACTGTTGGCCGCAGCCCCGGGTCGGTCCGTATTGACGCTCGTACGATTGACAGCGACCGCGGGGCCGCACAATGCTGACGTGAATCGCTCGACCGGGGGTGGTACGTGGCAAATGCATTAGCCGACGTCCTGCAGGATCTGTACTACGACGGCGACGCCGCCCGGTCGTTGTTGATCAGGTCGGGATATCGACCCGCACAGATTCCGTTCTTCCGATCCGCGGAGACGTTCTGGCCGGAGGTGGTGCTGCGGCTCGAGCGGGGAATCGTCAAGGACGGCATCCGTCTCGTGCTGGTCAATGCGGCGCAGGACCACCCCGGCAACGACGCGGTGCAGGAGCTGCTCGCCCGGCACGGCGGGACGCCGCCGTCGCCGCGCCCGCGGGTGCTCTGCCTGTTCGCCGACCCGTCGCGGTCGTCGAAGCTGCGGCTGGACCGCGAGGCCCGGCTGCTGCAGGAGCTCGCCGGTCTCGGCGGGTTCGAGCTGCGGACCCGCCAGGCGACGCGCGTCAGCGACATCATCCGCGCGCTGCTGCAGGAGAAGCCGCAGCTGCTGCACTTCGCGGGTCACGGCCGCGCCGACGGATGGCTGGTGTTCGAGGACGACGACGGCAGGCCGACCGTGGTCGAGCCCGCCCGGCTCGCCGAGGCGATCACCGCGACCGGCGTCCTGGAGTGCGTCGTGCTCAACTCCTGCTACTCGGGCGCCGCCGCCGAGGCGTTCCGCGGTGCGACCAGGGCCGTGGCCGGTTGCGTCACCGCGCTCGGCGACGACTGCGCGCTCGCGTTCGCCCGTGGCTTCTACACGGGGATCGGTGCCGGGCAACCGCCGGGCCTGGCGTTCGAGACCGGCCGGGCCGAGGCCGCGCTCGTCCAGCACGACACCACCGGGCTGCACTTCGTGTCCTTCCTCCCGGCGCCCGCGGCCAGCGGCGGCACACCATGAGCGAGGACGCGATCAAGCGGTTCGAGCGGGGGCGCCGGCGTGGCCGCGACCCGGTGAACACCGGCGCGGACGGGGTGGCGGTCACCACGACCGACTCGCTCTGGCTGGCCGACTACTGCGAGTGCGGTCACACGTTCCGCCAGGGCGACCCCGTGTACGTCGAGTACGGCCCGCCGCTGGTGGTGCGCCACCACAGCCCGGCGCTGCCGTGCTCGCGCCACGTGGAGGGCGGCGGGCAACTGACGGACGACGGCAGCCGGGCCAGCGCCTTCCACAAGGCACTGGATGCGGCCAACCCACCGCCGCAGGGCACCCTCACCGAGCGGCTGCTGCCGGGGCACCCTCTGCTGGTCGACGTGCGTCCCCGGCTGCACTGCGCCTTCTGCAGCAAGACGTTCCGCCCGTACGAGATGGCGGTGATCTGCCCGTGCAGTCTCGAGGCGCCGAAGTGCCGCCTCGGCGTGCACCGGGACCCCGGCCGGGGCAACGACTGCTACGACGCCTGGGTCGCCAACGGGCCGCTGGTGCGCTGCCCGACAAGCTTCCAGAAGGTGCAGTGACCGGGACCGGGCAGCGGTTCGTCCGGCACGCCCTCATCCCCGGCTGGGACCAACGCAGCCTCGCCGGGTCCTCCGTGGTGATCGTCGGCGTCGGCGCGGTGGGTTCCGAGGTCGCCCGGCTGCTCGCCCTCGCCGGCGTGGGCCGGCTGCTGCTGTGCGACCCGGACACCGTCGAGGAGTCGAACCTGAGCCGTGGCGCGCTCTACGGCCCGGCCGACGTTGGCCGCGGGAAGGCGGAGGCGGCCGCCGCGGCACTGCGCCACCGGGACCCGGCGACGGCCGTGACCGCCAGGACGGCCGATTTCCGGCACGGGGTTGGCCTCGCCGAGCTGCGTGCCGCCGACGCGGTGCTGTGCTGCCTGGACAGTGTCGCGGACAGGATCGCCCTGGCCAGCCGGTGCGGCCTGGTCGGTGCCGGACTGCTGGACGCGGGCACGTACCCGTGGGGCGGCGAGGTGCGCTACTACCCGCCGGGAGGGGCGTGCTTCGCCTGCGGCTGCAGCCCGGCCGAGCGCTCCCTCACCGCCTGGCACGTCACGTGCGCTGATCCGCCCGCACACGCCGGCGCGTCCGGCCCGGTGTCCGCGCTGACCGCCGCGTGGCAGTCGGTCACGGCGGTCCGGCTGCTGTTCGGCCTTCCCGTGCCGGCGGGCGCGGTGCGGCTCGATCCGGTGAGCGGGCTCAGCCAGCCGGTCGGGCTGCGGGCCGATCCGGCGTGCCCGTGCCATGAACGGCTGGATCCCGCCCGGATCACCCTGGCCGGGTTCGGCCCGGCCGGCACCGTCGCCGACCTGCTGGCGCTGGTCCAGCCGGGCGAGCACGCCCTCGCGTGGCAACCGATCGTGCCGGGCGACCCGCTCGCGCCGATGACCATCGCGGCCGCCGACCCCCGCGCGACGCTCGCGGAGCTCGGCATCCCACCGGGGGAGATCCTCCCGGTCGTCCGTCCGCCAGATGAAGTCAGGTATCTGGAACTGCAGAGAGAAGCGCCGGCATGAAGTATCCCGAAGTCGCCAGGCTCATGGCCGAGCTCTACTTCGACCAGCACTCGGCCCGGTCGGCGCTGATCCAGGCCGGTTTCCCCGCGCACGCCATCCCGGCGTTCGCGGACGCGTCGTCGTTCTGGTCCCACGCCGTCCTGCAGATGGAGAAGGGCTTGGGGCCGGCGGACTCGATCATGACGCTGATCGCGGCCACGGCGAAGATGTTCGAGGGCAGCCCCGAGGCGCAGGCGCTGCACGCCAAGTTCAACGGCGGACCGCAGGTCAGCAGCTCAGCGAGGCCCGTCGCCCCGGACGGGCCGTGCCCGACGCTGACCCTGATCGGCGCGGACCTGCCGAACGAGTTCCTGGACGTGATCCGCGAGCAGCTGGGCTCGAACGCACCCGACCTGCTGTACGTGTCGAAGCAGCAGTGCGCGGTGTCCATCGCCGACCCCGGCAAGAACGCCGGGCAGCTGCAGCAGCAGATCCAGGAGCTGATCCAGACCTACGCGCCGGGGGTGAAGCTGCAGGTCGTCTACGAGAAGTACCCGTTCCGGCCTTACCTGCTCAGCGCGCTGACCGTGTTCGGCCCGGACACGACCCCGTACCTGCTGCAGTCGGTGCCCGCGACGATGACCCCGCGCGACATCGCCGCCGCCATCGTCGCCGAGACCCGTGCCATGACCGACAAGCAGGGCGGCCCGGTCAGCACCGTCATCGACGCCGAGACCGAGGACGGCCCGTCCCGCCTCGACCCGGACCGCACGCTGCACGAGAACAACGTCAAGGACAAGGGCAAGCTGCGCGTGGGCACCAAGGCCATCGCCGGCAACATCTCACCGGAGCAGCGGCTGGAGGCACAGCTGCGGATGCGTGCACAGATCCGCCGTTACGCCTACGGTCAGCCGCACTTCGAGATCGTGGACTACGACAACGAGGACCTGCCCAACCGGATCACGTTCGAGGCGCAGGGCCCGGGTCTCGCCCCGCCGGAGAACCTCGAGGAGTTCCTCGCCGGCACGGAGAACCTCCGCATCGAGGACTACCGGGCACTGCCGTGGGAGCAGCTGACGCCGGTGAAGATCTCGTTCCACCGGTTCACCATGTACCTGTCCGCGATGTTCCCGGTCGTCGCGCCGTACGTCGTGTGGAACACGCCGGTGTTCCACCCGAACATCTGGCGGCTGGTGCAGCCCGGCATCCGACCGGGCACCGTCTGCCTGGGCCCGCTCATGGACGGCTACCGGCCGGACCTCGACTTCGGCTACCTGTGCCAGCTGCTGGTCGACATCGGCACGTACCGCAACTACGACGTGGTCGACGCGAACACCTACCCCGACCCGCCGGCGGCCCTGTGGGCCCGCACCGAGCGAGGGCAGGAGCTGATCCGGTCGATCGGCGGGCCGCCGATGCGCCCACCGACGCAGCGCGAGGACGAGAAGCCGCTGGCGCCGTCGCTGTGGCTGCGACCCCTCGCCGACGTGCACCCGATGGAGCGGCCGTGAAGGGCGCGACCAGGCTGGTGCCCCTGCCGCGGGTGGAGAAACACCTGGCCGCCGCCACCGTCGTGGTGGTCGGCGTCGGCGGGCTCGGCACCGAGGTGGCGCGGCTGCTGGCGCAGGCCGGTGTCGGGCGGATGATCCTCTGCGACCCGGACACCGTCGAGGCCTCGAACCTCAGCCGCGGCGCGCTCTTCCTGCCCGCCCACGTCGGGCTGCCGAAGGTGGATGCCGCCGCGCAGGTGCTGCGTGAGCTCGCCCCGGGGATGGAGGTCGAGGTCCGGGCCGACGACTTCCGCTACGGCGTGGGGCTCGGTGAGCTGCGGGCCGCGGACCTGGTGCTGAGCTGCCTGGACAGCATCGCCGACAGGATCGCCCTGTCCAGCCGGTGCATCTTCTCCGGCAGCCCGCGCGGCCTGCTCGACGCGGGGCTGCACCCCTGGGGCGGGGAGGTCCGGCACTACAGCAGCGACGGCAGCTGCTACGTCTGCGGCTGCTCACCGGTCGACCGGTCGATGCCCGCCTGGCATGTCGCCTGTGGCTTCCCCCCGGTGCTCGGCGCGCCCGCGCCCGTGGTGACGCTCGTGGCGTCCTGGCAGGCGATGTTCGCGGTCCGGCTGCTCTTCGACGAGCCGCTGCCGGAGGGCATCGTGACCGTGGACGCCGCGGCCGGTCTGAGCCGCCCGGTGCTGCAGGACCGCGCGGAGGACTGCCCCTGCCACGAGGTCATCGACCACCGGTACATCGCCACGACCGACCTCACCGTCGACTCCACGGTCGAGGAGGTGCTCGCCCTCACCACCGCCGGCGAACGGGTCCAGTCCTGGAACCCGGTCGACCGGCAGGACGCGCTGTCACCGCTGCACCTCGACGCCGCGGGACCGCAGCGGCGCCTGCGCGAGCTCGGGATACCCCCGGCGGAGTTCCTGCCGGTGCTGCGGGCCCGCCCCAGCCAGCACGTCCGCTACCTGGCACTGCGGGGGGCGCTGTGACACCGCAGGAGGACCGGGCACGGGAGCTGCTGGCCCAGCTGTACTTCGACGAGGACGCGGCGCGCGGCGTGCTGATCAGGATCGGCTACCCGCTGTCGGCGCTGCCGAAGTTCGTCACGGCGGAGACCTTCTGGCCGCAGGTGATGCTCACCCTCGAGGCCAGGGTCAGCGACGGCATGATCAAGCTGCTGAAGGCCGCCATGCTCGGCTACCCGGGCGTGGCGGCCCTGGAAGAACTGCACGACGAGGTGCTCGGCGCCTCGATCGTGGCCCGGCCCTACCGGTCCGGGCCGGCCGGGCCGGGCCCGCAGCAGCCGGCCGCCGCCGACGGTGACGTGCCTGAGCGGCACGACGCGGAGACCGGCGGATGGCGCGCCACCGAGGACACGAGCGGGGCCCCGGCGCCGCCTCCGCCGGGCGTGACCGACGACGCCACCCGCGCCGGCGCCGGCCGGTGCCCGACGCTGGGCCTGGAGGGTGCCGACCTGCCCGAGCAGTTCCTGGCGGTGGCCCGGGCACTGCTCGGCGACGACATCTCGATGCTGTACGTGGCCCGTGAACAGTGCGCGCTGCGGATCCCCGACCCCGGCGACCGGGACGAGGAGATCAGGCACAAGATCCAGGAGGACATGCGGGCGTACTCGCCGGGCTGCCGTGTCACGTTCCAGGTGTTCCCGTTCCGGCCGTACCTGTACAAGCACCTCATCGTGCACGGGCCCGACACGTCGGCGTACGTGCTGGGCGACGTGCCGGCGACCTCCACGCCCGAGGACATCGCGGCGGCGATCATCGCCGAGACCCGCGACGCGCAGTCGGGCGTCGAAGGGCTCATCCGGGTGGTCGTCGACCACGACGAGGCCGACGCCAGCCGCCGGCTCGACCCGTTCGCCACGCTGCACGAGTGCGGCGTGGGCGACGGCGACAGGTTGCGGGTCGCGCCGAACGCGGTGGCCGGCAGCCTGTCGCCGCAGGTGCGCATGGCGGCGGTCGTGCGGGCCGCCGCGCAGCTGCGGGGCTATGCGGCCCGCCGCCCGGAGTTCGTGATCGACGACTGGGACGACCCCGACGTCCCGTGCCGGGTCACGGTGCGGATCACCCGCCCCGGCCTCGCACCGCCGCCCGATCCGGACGGGGTGCCGCAACCGGTGGCGACGCACCGGGTCGCGGTGCACTTCCGGCCGATGTTTCCCCTGGTGGCGCCGCATATCGTGTGGGAGAGCCCGATCTTCCATCCCAACATCCGTGCCGCCGGCCAGGACGAGTTCCCGGCCGGGACGCTGCAGTTCCATCCGCTGCTGGTGAGCTACCACCCCGGCGTCGACTCGGCACACATCGCCCGGGTCCTCACCGCGGTCGCCGCGTACCGCGACTACGACCTGACCGAGGGCGCCGCCGCGCCCAATCCCGACGCGGCGCGGTGGGCCGGGACCGAGGCCGGCCAACGGATGATCAGATCGATCGGCGGTCGCCCGCTGACCGACGTGGTGCGCCAGGGCGACCCCCGGACGCGCTCGCCCCGGCTGTTCTGGATCAAGCCACTCGGTGAGGTGCCACATGGACATTGATCTGACCATCTATCAGGGCGAGGACCAGTTCCACTTCGGCGAGTTCGCGCTGTCACCGGTCCTGCGCCACGCGGCCCTGCTGTGCTTCGGCGACCGGGCCCGGCGCGGGCAGATCGAGTTCCAGCTGGAGGAGTCGGAGGACGACCGGCCCTGGACGGGTCCGCCACAGGTGCGCAACCTGACCGACCGGTTCGCCCGCTGCAGCATCCGGCTGCTCAATGACGGCGAGACCCTCGCGGTGGAGCGGATGCGGGTCGTGGACCTGTTCGGTCCGGTGCTCGCTCCGGAACTGGCGCAGCTGCAGCCGGAGGAGACCCATTGGGCCTTCAGGCTCCGCAAACGGCGCGTGGCGACCCTGCTGCAGGTCGCCGAGGTGCTGGCGGAGCGGCTGCTGAGCAACGAGCGGCCGGCGCCGGAGGCCGAGGGATCCGTGGACGTCGACCCCGGCGAGCGCCGCCACCGGCCGTTCACGCTCACCCCGATGGCGGCCACCGACGCCGAGCTGGTCCAGCCGAGCACGCTCGGCCTCGATCCGGAACGGTTGGGCCGGCTGAACATCCTGATGTCGAAGGACATCCACGACGAGTTCCTGCGCCGCATGCCGCTGTCGAACCGGATGGAGGAGGGCGGGTTCCTCCTCGGGCGGATCAGCAAGGCCGCCGACGACGTGCACCTGGTCCAGATCACCCACATCACGCCGGCGCACCGCTCCGGCGCCGGCGTCATCCACTTCACGTTCACCGGGGACAGCTTCCTGGCGGCCGCCCAGCTGATCGAGGACCGGGGTGAGGACGAGCAGCTCGTCGGCTGGTACCACACCCACCTGTTCGGTCTGGACTTCTCCATGGGCCTGTCCTCCATCGACGTCGACCTGCATCTGGCCACCTTCCAGCGCCCCTGGCAGGTCGCCGCGCTCATCAACATCCGGCGCAGGGACCGCGTCCTGCGCTTCTACGGCCGCGACGAGAAGACCCTGCGGGAGTACGACCAGTGGATCTCCGATGACCGCACGAGCTACCGCCCTGCACCTCGTCCGATGGGCGACGACTGACATGCGGCAGGCCATGCCGGAGGGCGATCTCGCGCAGGCGGCGAACCTGGCCGAGCCGGATCCCGAGACGCAGCGGTGGATCGGCCGGCTGGCCGCGGTGACGGCCGCCCGGCTGCGGCTCGACCCGGTGCCGCTGAACGACCGGCGGCCCGCGGGCCTCGGCGTCGCCGTGCTCGCCGCCGCGGTCGGCGCCCACCGGCTCGGCGAGCGTGCCACGCTGCTGCTGCGCGCCGTCCGCCCGGCCAGCCGCACCGCCGACCTGCTGGCACATCACGGGATCGTCGAGCCGGCGTCGGCGGTGCTGCCCGACCTCGCCGAGCAGCTGCGCGACCTGTCACCCCTGACCGGGGTGCTGGACCGGCCCGGCCCGCGCAGCACCGGCGCGTGCGAGAGCCTGCTCGACCGGCTGCGGACCGACCCCGGCACCCGGGCCATGCTGGTGCTGCGCTTCGCCGCGGCGCCGCAGACCGGGGCGCAGGCACGCTGGCGCGGTGAATGCCTGACCTATGTGCGGCACGAGGATCCGGAGTTCGTCCTCGACGTGTACGAGACCGCGCTGCTGCACCATGCGCGCGAGCACGAGATCCAGGCGCGGCTCGCCTGGCGGCAGATCCTCGTCGACCGTGCGCCCGAGCTCGCCGCGCCGACCGCGTACTGGTGGCGGGCCCTCGCCGAGCTGGAGGCGGCCGAGCCGGCCCGGATCCGGCGGCGTCCCCGCCTGGAGCACCGCCGTGTCGGCACCAACCTGTTCCGGCGCGTGCAGCAACTGGAGGCAGCGTGAGTATGCGGGTCGAACTGGTGTATGCGGAGGCGGAGCAGGTCTCCCGGTTCAGTCAGCTGCCCGGCCACACCGAGTTCGGGGTGGCCCTGGCCCATGCCGGGCTGCTGCTGCTGCAGCGGCTGCAGCCGAAGGTGGCAGCCCTGCCGATGGGCTCGGTGGAGATCAGCTGGCTGCCGGTGGCGCAGTTGCAGGACGGGCGCGAGGTGTACGAGGCCGACGGTGCACCGCGCATCGTGCGGCACGCGCCGCCGCCCCCGCCCGAGCCGCCGCCGGTCAAGCGCCCGGACAGCATCACCGAGGGCGACGCGACCCGGATCGCCTACGACGCGTACATCCGTGAGGTCGCCTCGTTCCTGCGGTCCGGGCTGTCGGTGCTGGTGGCGTGCGAGAAGGTCGTCGTGCCGCACCTGGCCGAGCACATCGTGCGGCTCAGCGGCCAGGAACCGAAGGTGCTGACCGTGCCGGCCGGTGCGGAGGACCAGGCTGAGCCGCCGATCGACCTGCGGCAACTGGGCGGTGCCCAGACGAGCCTCCGGCAGCGGCAGCTGGCCCAGCTGCGTGAGCTGCTCCGCGAGATCACCAAGGGACAGGTGCTGGTCATCACGCACCTCGATCTGCTCGGCGGCGGTTCGGACTCGGCCCTGGCGAACGAGACCCGGGACCTGGTGGACCTGCTGTACGGCGCGGAGGACCCGGTGATGCTGGCGTTCAGCGACCCGTCGCTGACGCTTCCGGAGGTGCTGGCGGCCCGGTTCGCGGTCCGCGTCGGGTTCGAGGGCAGCCCTCGTCTGGTGCCGCTGGGCGGCAGCCTGCAGCCGATCGAACGGGCGCTGGTCACCGTCGGCGAGGCCGAACGGTTCACCGGGATCGACACCGCGGACTTCTACAAGTACGTCGCCGGGCTCAACCCGGTCCGATTGCGGCAGGCGATCCGCTACTCCTATCAGGAGACCGAGGGCCGCGAGGGGGTGACGGTGAAGGACCTGCAGGAGAACATCCGCAAGTTCAAGGCCCAGGCATCGAGCAGCTTCGAGATCCCGACCGTGACGTTCGACCACATCGGCGGCTACGGCGACGTCAAGTCCGAGATCATCAGGGCGCTGGACGTCATGGCCAGAGCCCGGGAGCTGCCGGATGAGTACCAGGAACTGCGCGGGGAGCTGATTCCCCGGGGGTTCATCTTCCACGGCGAACCGGGCACCGGTAAGACCCTGTTCGCCAAGGCGATCGCCAACTCGATGGACGCGACGATCCAGGTGGTGTCGGGTCCGGAGGTCACCAACAAGTACGTGGGCGAGAGCGAACGGAAGATCCGGGAGCTGTTCGCGGAGGCCCGGCGCAACGCCCCGGCCGTCATCGTCTTCGACGAGTTCGACTCCATCGCCGCCAGCCGCAGCACCGCCGACGACGGCGGGAGCCGGGCCGGCAACGCGATGGTGGCGCAGATCCTCACCGAGATGGACGGTTTCCGGCCCGACGTGCAGATGCTCGTCATCGGCACCACCAACCGGTTGGAGATCATCGACCGGGCGCTGCTGCGGCCCAGCCGGTTCCAGAGCTTCCACATCGGACTGCCGGACGCCGAGGCGCGCCGCGGCATCATCGAGGTCCACGCCCGCCGGTTCCACATCGACGTGAGCGGGCTGATGGAACCGCTGATCGTCGCCTCCGAGGGCTGGAACGGCGATGAGATCCGCGCCCTGTTCCGCGACGCGTTCGTGGACCGGTGGCGGGAGGACAAGGCGGCGGACGCCGAGCGGCTCGGCGAGCTCGTCGGGCACTACCAGCGGGCCCGGCGGGAACAACAGCGCAGCAAGGCGGGACGTCAATGAAGCTCAGCGACCGGCAACTCGGTGTGGTGCGCAGCCTGCACGCGGTCCGTCGCGACCTCGACGCCCGGTTCGTCGGCCGGTCCGCCGCGGTGTCCCTGCTCGCGCTGGCGGTGGTCGCCCGGGAGCACATGCTGCTCATCGGGCCGCCGGGCACCGCCAAGACGGAGCTCATCCACCGGTTCGCCGGGCTCATCCAGGCCCGGCGGTTCAACTATCTGCTGACCCGCTTCACCGAGCCGTCGGAGATCTTCGGGCCGCTGGACTTCGAGCTGTTCCAGCAGGGCACGTACCAGGTGAAGACCGACGGCATGCTGCCCGAGGCCGAGGTGGTGTTCCTGGACGAGGTCTTCCAGGGCAGCAGCGCCATCCTCAACACACTGCTGGCGTTGATCAACGAACGGCGGTACCACAACGGGGCCAGGACCGTGTCGACCCCGCTGATCAGCCTGTTCGCCGCGTCCAGCGAGCTGCCGGAGGACCCGGCGCTGCAGGCGTTCAGCGACCGCTTCCTGCTCCGGCTGGAGGTCACGCCGGTGGGCGCCGCCCGGCTGCCGGAGCTGCTGGACCGCGGCTGGGAGCAGGAACGCCTGCGGCTGCTGGGGGCCGAGCCGCCGATGCTGCGGGTGGAGCAGCTGCGGGAGCTCTCCGACGTGTTGCGGGACGTGGACCTGCAACCCGTGCGTGGCATGCTCGCGGACCTCATCGGTGAGCTGCTCGCCCAGGGGGTGACGCTGTCGGACCGCAGGATCGTGCGGGCGCAGAAGCTCGTGGCGGCCGCCGCGCTGCTGCGTGAGGACGGCACGGCCCGCCCGCGGGACTTCTGGCCGCTGGCGCACCTGTGGACCGAACAGTCCGATGCGGCGCTGCTGCGCGACGCGGTCTACGAACGGGTCATCGACGACGGCGGCGAGCCGGCGACGGCTCGGCGCAGCCCCGCCGAACTCGCGGCGATCGCCCAGCACGAGGCGGCGATGATCCTGAGCCGGCAGGGTGCCGTCGCCCGCGGCTCGGTCATCGCGGCGCTGCGCACCATCAACGAGCTGCTGACCGACGCCCGCACCCACCACCCGGCGGCCCACCCGACGCACGAGCTGATCCGCACCCAGCGGGACCGGGTCTCCGTGCTGCTGGACCAACAGCCCTGAAAGGACGAGGCATGTGCAATCCGAGGCGCATACGTGTCCAGGCGAAACGCAAGATTGCCGAAGCGTGGAAGGCCGAGATCGAGCGGGCCGCGACCGCACGCGGCGACGTCAGCTCGGAGGCCCGGCTGGTCCAGCTGATCGACGACCTGCTGCCCCGACCCGCCCGGATGGCGTTCGAGCGGGCGATGCGGGACTCCGCGGACTGGGCCGAGTCCGGCGGAGAGTACCGCCGGGCCGTGCCGGGAGGCACCATCACCTACCGGCCGGACACCGGCGAGCTGGAGATCGTCATCATGCTCAGCGCCGCCGTCGAGGCGGTCGCCACGGCGAAGCTCGTCGCGGCCGGCGAGGTCACCGACGAGGTGGCCGCCGAGGCGAGCGGCCAGTACTACGACGACAACTACCGTGGGCAGACCCGCGAGATGGCCGAGACGCGGGCCCGCGCGGCCGCCGAGGCGAAGGTCGCCGCGCTGGCCGACGACCGGCTGGCCGCGCTGAAGCTGGAGGCCGAGGAGCGGGCCCGCTTCGAGCTCAACGCCCGCGCCGGCGAGGCGGTGCTGGAGGCGCGCCGCAGCGCGGAGCGGGAGCTGACGCTGAAGTCGGACGAGATGCGCACCAGTCTCGACGACGAGGCCGGCCGGCGGCTGGAGGAGGTCCAGGAGGAGACGCTCAAGGGCATCTTCCAGCTGGTCGCCACGGGCTACTCCCAGGCGCTGCAGGCGTACGCCGAACAGTACGGCGAGAACCTGCGCGTCACCGAGGAGGACGGCGTGATCCAGATTCAGTTCGAGCTGGAGCAATGAGATGCGCGTACGGGTGGTCTTCCGCGTCGACGCCACGACCGGCCAGGTCGACGAGTTCCTGGTCGAGGACATCAGCACGCAGCCGGAACCGGAGCACGACGCGACCCATGACCGGATCGCCTACGAGGTCGGCAAGGTGGTCGAGCGGCGGCCGTCGCCGCAGCAGGTCGTCGGCGGGGTGAGCGGTGACCAGACACCGCTGGTCTACCAGCCCGAGGACACGCTGCCGCCGGTTGCCGACGGGGAGACCACGAGCGAATGACCGCGGCGCGGCTGCACCTGCTCGCCCAGGCGGCACTGTGTTTCGAGCAGGCCGGGCAGCTCAGGGAGGCGGCCCGGTGCCGGGAGAAGGCGGGGGAGCTCGTCGCGGCGGCGGGGTTGTTCCGCGCCGCCGGGGACCTGCAACAGGCCGCCGCCTGCTTCCACCGGGCGGGGCGGACCGCCGACGCGGTCGCCTGCCTGCTGGCACTCGGCCGGCCGCGTCAGGCGGCGGACCTGTGGACGCAGGCGGACGCCCCGCTGGAGGCGGCCTGGGTCCTGGCGGTCGACGCCCGCGAGCCGCAGGCGGCCCGCCGGCTGCTGGCCGGCTGCACGCCCGCGGGCCGCGGCGAGCAGCTGCGGCTGCGACTCGCGGCTGCCCTCTGCGGTGCCCTGGAACGGCGCCCCGAGCCGCTCGTCACGGTGCTGCGCGAGGTCGAGGACCAGCTGGCCGCGGTCGCCCCGGCCAGCGAACAGGACCGGCTCACCCGGTGGGCGGTGCAGGCCGCCGACCAGCTGGGTCGCCCGGATCTGGCGGCGCAGGTCTTCGCCGCCGCATACCGCTGCAGGCTGCGTGGCACGGTCGGCCGGTGGCGTGAGTGGGCCCGGCCGGCCCTCGGCGGCACCGCTGGCATACCGGAACGGGAGCTGTGATGGCACGGTGGCGCAGACAACCTACCCCTCCTGAACCGCCGCCGGGCGCGTTCCACATCACCCGCCTGGACCCGAAACCGGTGCGCACCGCGCCGCCGGCCGCCGCCCCGGCGGCCGCGCCGGAGCACATGTACGCGGCCAGGTTCGCCGCCGCGGCGGACGCGCTCACGCTGCTGGCCGCCGTCCGCGACGAGGCGAAGCGCCGGTTCCCGCCGACGCGACGCGCGCCGGACGGTGCGATCTGGGTCGTCGTGGAGGCGCCGCGTCCCGCCGACGCGGAACTGGCGTGGGCGCTCGGCGGCGTGGTCCACCTGCCGGACGGCCCGGACGTGGTCTCGCCGCGCGGCCGCCGGTACCGCTGGGACGACCTGCAGGCATGGTCGCCCGTGTCGTGGGTGGAGCTGGCGAGCCACTTCGCGACCACGGCGGGGGCGGTCGAGCATCAGGAGGTGCTCGTCGTGACGACGGGCTCGCTCGCC
This sequence comes from Dactylosporangium aurantiacum, assembly GCF_000716715.1. Taxonomy (GTDB): domain Bacteria; phylum Actinomycetota; class Actinomycetes; order Mycobacteriales; family Micromonosporaceae; genus Dactylosporangium; species Dactylosporangium aurantiacum. The sequence continues at coordinate 103,609 of NZ_JNYJ01000011.1, forward strand.
CGGTGGGTCATCGACCGGTTCCAGGCGTCCGACGTCGACCTGCACGTCGCCGCCGCGCAGCTGACGCCGCTGTTCCGCGGCTCCGCCCAGCAGTGGCCGGCGGTGCTGGTGCGGGCCGAGGGCAGGGGGCGGACCGTGCCGCGGGCGTTCGCGCACGCGCTGAGCGGGCTGCCGCACACGGTCGTGTGCCGGCTCAGCGGCGGCCGGCTGCTGATCGACCAGCGTCTGGCGCTGCCGCTGCCCGACCCGGAACTGGCGCTATGGGTGCCGAACGACCAGGAGTGGCTGCTCAGCGGCGATCTCGGCGTGTGGCAGATCACCGAGCGCGGCGCCGAGTACGTGCCGCCGCTGCGGACCGACGCGACGCTGCCGCCGCCACCACCCCCGCCGGAGGGGCGCCTGCCGTCCGGCATCGGGGTGGACGTGACCCTGGTGCGGGACGAGCAGCCGCGGACGGTCGACGCACTGCTGCTGCGCGACGACGAGCTGGTCCCGCTGCGCCGGTTCCTGACCGGGCATCCCGCGGCCGAACGGGCCTTCATCGTGCTGGGTCCCGGGCTGCACCTGTTCGCGGAGCCGGCCCGCACCGTGTCGGACATCCCGTTCGGGTTGCCCCTGCACCGGGTCGGGCCGGGCGCGCTGTACCAGGAGGTCGGCTACCGGCTCAAGCCGGCGCTGCCCGGACCGGCGCGGGCGAAGCTGTTCGACCTCGACGACACGTCGCTGGTGGTCCTCGCCGCCGGCGGCGCGCACCGTCTGCGGCTGACCGACGCCGTGCCGGCCTGGTCGCTGTGGCTCGGGCCCGCGGTCGCCCCCGCAGTGGAGCCTGAGCCGCTGTCGGCGGCCGCGCGGGCGATCCTCACGCAGGTCGACGCCGTCGAGGCACGGGTCGAGCCGGCCGGCCTGGTGCCGCCGTCCGAGGATCCCAGCGGCAACCTGCGCAGTGAGGGCTTCCTGCTCGAACAGCAGGGCAGGCTGGCCGAGGCCGCACACAAGTACTGGGAGGCCGGCGAGCCGGCCCTGGCCGCCCGGCTGTACGAGCTGGCCGCCGAGGCGGACACATGACGATGCCGGGGACCGTCGCGACCCTGACCGTGGCCGGATGCAGATGCGTCCGGATCTCGCCGGACGGCACCAGTGTGCTGACCGTCGGCGACGAGGGGATCCAGGTCCGTGAGGCGTCCGGCGGGCCGGTCGGCTGGTCCCGTGCGTGGCAGGTGCCGGCCGAGTTTCCCGTCGAGTCGGTGTGGGGTGCCGGCGGCGACTCGGTCACCGTGCTCACCGGCGGCGCGCTCCGGCTCCTGGACGCGGTGACCGGCGCCGACCGGCCCGTGCCGGACGAGCTGGCCGGACGCTCCGACGTCACCGCCCTGGGGCTGTCGCACAGCGGCCTGACGCTCGCCGTCGGTACCCGGGAGGGCATCGTCCTGCTGTGGCAGCAGGACACCGGCCGGGTCACCCGGCTGCGCGGTGGCGGCGACCCGGTGTCCTCCCTCGCCTGGCGTCCGTCCGGCGACGAGCTCTGCGTCGCCCGACCGCGGTCCCTCCAGTTCTGGCTGTTACCCGCCGAGACGATGATCTCGTCAGTCGACATGGGCGACGTCAATCCGCTGCGCCTGGCCTGGGCGCCGGATGGCGACCTCATCGTGGTCCTCGGCCTGCGCGACGTCCGCGTGCTCAGCGTCATGACCCGCGGCGAGAGCGCGCCGCCGCTCCTCACCGGCGGACGCCCCGCCGGACTGGGCTTCAGCCGCACCGGTGCGATGCTCCTCGTCGCGCTGCCGGGCGGGTCGGTCGCGTGTTTCGACCGTCAGCTGCAGCCGGCGGAGGTCCTGCGGAGCGGACGGTCCGCCGCCGTCACCGAGCCGGCCATGCTGCACGTGAACGAGACCGGCCTGGTCGCGGTCCGGTCCGACGCGACGACGGTGACCGTGTTCGGGCTGTCCGACACGGCACTGCCGGACGAGGGCCGCCGGCGCGCGGTCGCGCTGCGCCGCTGGGCGGCCGGCGTCGCCCGGGTGACGGCGCCGATCGAGCGCGACGCACCGTCGCCGGTGCCCTCCACCCTCGCGCGGCGCGCCGGCTTCGCCTGGACCGACGACGGCTGGCTGCTGCAGGAGCGCGCCTCCGGCGAGCTGTCCCGTTTCGGGGCCGACGGGCAGCGCCGCTGGGTCACGCCGGCCGGAACCGGCCCGCTGTCGGGCGACACCAGGTTCGTCGCCATCGGCGGCGCGGACGGGCGGACCACGGTGCTGGACGCGGCGACCGGCGGCCCGATCACGGTGCTCGCCGGCACCGGACCGGCGAGCTGGGCGCCCCACGCCCTGGCGGTCGCCGCGCCGCGCCGCCGGGACATCCTGGTCTACGACCTGAGCTGGAACGTCCGGACAGTACCGGTGCCCGACGGGGTCGGCGACCCGGCCTGGTCGCCGGACGGCACGACACTCGCCGCCGCGTCGACCAACGCGATCGTCGTCTGGGACGGCCGCACGCTCGCCCGGACCCGCAGACTGGAGATCGGGGCGACGTCGCATCCACCGGCGGTGCTCTGGTCGCCGGACGGCGCCCGTCTCGCCGTCGGGCGCACCGGTGGCCCGGTCACCGTGTGGAACACCGGCACCTGGCAGGCCGGACGCCCGATGGGCAGGTCGGCCGGCGACGGCCGGCAGGCGTTGGCGTGGTCACCGGACTCCCGGCTCCTCGCGGTCCCCACGATGCGGCCGATCGGCGCGGTTGAGCTGTGGGACGCCCGCCACGGCCGGTTGGTCCTGACCGTGCCCCCACCACCGGAGGGGGCACGACCGGTGTCGAAGATCGACTGGTCCGCCGACGGGCGGTTCGCCGTGGTGCACGACGACGGGACGGTCGTGCGCTGGGCGATCAGCGTCCCGCCGCCGCAGGAGGACGAGCGGCCGCTGCCACATCCGGCGCCGATCCTGGCCACGCTCGTCGCGGCGACCGCGCTGCGCGGCACGACGGTCCCGCTGGGGTTGCTCGGGGACCTGTTCGCGCTCGTGCTCGGCCGCGACGCCGGGCCGCTGGCCGAGTTCGACGGCCATCCGGGGATCGTGCTGCTGCGCAGCCTGCGCTGGCCGCCCGAGGCGGCGGTCGGACTGGCGGTGCTGGTCGCCGCCGGTCTCCCCGCCGCGCCCGACCTCGCGCCGCCGGCCGATCCGACCCTGGAGGAGCTGCGCGGCGCGGTCGAGCACGCCCTTGCCGGGGTCGCCCTGCCGGCCGGCTCGTACCAGGTGCCGGCCGCCGAGATCCTCGCCGAGCTCGACACCATCGACGACTCCGTGCTGGTGCTCGCGACCCTGCTCGGGCCGGCCGCGGTGGCCGCCGCCCCGGACCTCATCGCCCGGGTGCGCAGCCAGAGCTTCGGCGGCTGGTCCCTCGCGCCGCCGCAACGGCGCCTGCTGGGGCTGCGGGCGACCGTCAGCACGGTCGGCGGATCCCAGGGGCACGGCGTCGGCGACACGCGGGGCGGGATCGCCCGGCACGGCGAGCTGCCGTCGCTGCTGCCCTCCCAGCTTGCCCTGCCGCGGGCCGTGCTCACGGCCAAGAAGGGCCGCGACGAGCTGCTGTTCAGGACCCGCCAGGGCGACCTTCCCGTCGAGGCGCAGCCGGTCGTGCTGCTGCTGGACGACACACCCGCGGCGTTCGGCGCGGTCGGGGTCACCCTGCGGGTGGTGGCGAACCTCCTGGCGGGTGTGGCCGTGCGGCAGCACCGCAGGTGCGCGCTGGTGCAGCTGAGCTCCTCGCGGGTGACCTTCCTGACGGAGATGGCCGACCTGGTGCACCTGTGGGCGGGTGGGGCTGTCGAGCGCCCCGACCTCCCGGCGGCGCTCGCCGCCGCGAACGGTGTCGCGGCGCAGCTCAGTGACCCGGTGAACGGGCTACCGCGGTTGCTGCTGCTGACCCATCCGTATCTGCCGTGCGCGAGCCGGCCGGGGCTGCACGTCGTGCGGGTGCACTACCCCGGCATACCGGTCGAGGACCCGTCGCCGCGAACGCACGTCATCGCCCCCGGCGCGGACGCCGACACGCTGCACGCGCTCATCGGCGACATCCTGGCCTCGTCGTGACCGCGTCCCAGCGGCGCGTCCGCCACCCCGCGGGGCTCAGCCGCACAGCATCTGCTCGATCTCCGGCGGGTCGAAGCCGCGCAGGATCGCCTCGATCACCTCGGGCCGGAACGCGTCGCCGAGCACCTCGACACCCTCCTCGGTGACGGAGACCTGGAACCGCACCAGGCGGCCCTGGGGGTGCTCGGCGTACTCCTCCGGCTGGATCAGGTCGGGCAGGTTCTCGACGAACTTGAACTCGCTCATGCCGCTCCTTCGCCGCTCATCGGATCGCGCACGCCTCACCAGCGGCCTTCGAGCACCGTGGCGCAGCCCGGGCAGCGCCCGTTGTCGAGCAGGTTCTCCTCGAGTGACCATATCCCGCGGCGGACCACCGTGGCGGCACACGAAGGGCACCGCGTGGCCCGTCCCGCGTCGCCGAGCGCGCGCTCGACGTAGATGTACCGCAGCCCGGCGGCACGACCCGCGTCGACCGCCTCGACGAGCGCATCCGGGGCCGTCGGGTCCGCGTCCTGCATCCGGTACGCCGGGGTGAACCGCACCAGGTGCCATGGGATGTCGGTGCCGATCGCGGCGATGGTCGTGGCCACCGCCGCCGGGTCGGTCACGCCGGGGATCAGCGGTGTGGACACCTCGACCCACGTGCCGTGCTCGCGGAACGCCCGGATGGCGGCGACCACCGGTTGCGCCGGGGCGCCGGTGAGGCGGCGGTGCGACGGCTCGTCGACGCCTTTCAGGTCGATGTTCACCGCGGCGAGCGCCGGCGCGCACACCGCGACGGCCTCCGGGGTCAGGAAGCCGTTGCTCTTCCACACGACCTCCACGCCCACGGCACGGCCTCGCGCGGCGAGGTCGAGCGTCATCTCCGGGGCGAGTGACGGCTCCGTGTACGACAGCGCGACGGCGGCGCCGGCGGCGGCCGCTTGGGCCACCACGGCGGCCGTGTCGACCGGGGCGGCACCCCACCCGGCCTCGTCGTCGCGTCCGTACTGCGAAATCCGGTAGTTGACGCAGTAGTCGCACCGGAACGAACAGCCCGGCGCCGCCAGCGTCACCGTCGGCGTGCCGGGCCGGTAGTGGAAGAACGGCTTGCGCTCGACCGCATCGACGTGCCGCACCGACGATGCGAACGTGACGGTCTCGATACCGCCGCCCGCCGCACCCCGGCGGACCTTGCAGGCGCCGACCTGGCCCGCGGACAGCACGCAGTGGTGCGGGCACAGCCGGCAGCGGGTCCCTCTGGGCGTGCGCTCGCCGAGCACGCCCGGCATCCAGCGGCCCGGCGTCATCGGACCGCTCGCGAAACGGCGCGGGCCGCCGCCTGCCGGCGCTGCCCGGCGACCTGTGGCTCGGCCGTGCTGATGGCGGCTTCCGGGTGCTTCATCCCACGGCTTCCTCGTCGGCTCGCGCCCGACCGGGCCATCCGAGACTACCGCGCGACGAGGAGGATCAATTCCACCGTGCGACCGATGTCCGGTCGATGATCGGCGCGGACAGCGGGGCGTGCGAGGCCTGCGATTGCCGTCGGGGTGGGTGCGGGGCAGAATCCGGCGGTGACCTCTGCAGATCAGCCGGCCGGCGGCGGGCCGCCCGGGCCGGTGTCGCGGCGGCGGGCCGGCCTCGTCGCCGGGCCGGTCGTCGCCGTCGTGGTCGTCGTCGTGGCCGGGCTGGTGCTCGCCGGGCGGGGCGGCGACGGCGGTGCACCGGGTGCCGGTGCGGGCACGTCGGCGGTGGCCCCGGTGGTGACGTCGGGTTCCGCCGGTACGAGCGCCGCCGCGACCGCCTCCAGGGACGCTTCGCCGGTGGTGCCGCCCCCGACGGCGGCGGCCGCGACCAGTGCGGCGGCGGCGCGGTTGGTGATGCCGGACCTGGTGGGCAAGAACGCGGCCGCGGCCCGCATCGAGCTGGAGGGGCTGGGCTTCACCGACGTGCGGTTCGGCTCGGCGGACGCCGGCGACCCCGACGTGGTGCTGCCGCAGAACTGGACGGTGGCGCGGCAGTCGGCGGCCGCGGGCGACCGGGTGCCGGCGGACACCCCGATCGTGCTGACCTGCACCCGGAGGGTGTGAGCGCCGCCCCGCACCGGAGGGTGTGCGCGCCGACCCGCACCCGGAGGGTGTGTGTCAGGCGGGCGCCGAGGGAAGGCTGCCGCGCTCGGTCAGGAACGCGCGCAGCGTCGCCTGCTCGTCGGCGGACATGAACTGCAGCGGGATCACCGTGTACGGCACCCGGCCGGTGAACAGCACCCAGAAGCCGCGCGACTCGGTCACCTTCGTCACCTCGTCCCAGTCGAGGTGGCCGCTCTCGGTGCCGCTGCGCATGGTGACGGTGTCGTCGTTGATGTCGTAGCCGCCGTCGACGGCGAGGCCGTCGAGGCGGCGGCGGGCCGACCAGCGGGCCCAGAGCGGGAACAGCATCGACGCGACGCCGACGACGAGGATCGTGGTGAAGATCGCGCTGGCGTCGAAGCCGTCGCCGCCGATCGGCACCCACAGGCCGATCAGGCCCACGGCGATCAGCGCGAAGCCGATGTACCGGTACTTGCGCAGGTACACGTCGCTGAGCACGGTGGCGACCCGGGCCGCGTACGCGGGGTCGGCCGGGACGTCGAATCGGATGTGCACGCCCGGAAGGATACCGGGCCGGCGGCGCGGATCCGGACACAGGCCGCAACCGCCCGGCAACCGAGGGGCACCGCCGGCGCGGCGGACGTCCCCCGATCGGCTGTCCACTGTGGACGCGGACAGCGTGGGGCGGACACCCCAACGGCAACCCGCGGCGAACCGGGGGCGCTCCGGGCGCCCCGGAATCTTGTGGAGGTCAGGCCGCCGGGGCCTGGCGCCAGACTCCGGGGGAGATCCGTTTTGTCGTTCGCCGCGCTCAACTCCGACCGTGTCCGTCGCGCCGTGCGCCGGCTGTTGCCCTTCGGTGTGCTCGCTGCCGGTGTGCTCGCCGGCGCCGGCACCGGGCAGGCCGCCTTCGCCGCCACGGCCACCGGTGCGCAGTGCACGGTGAACGCCAAGCTCGTCCCCTCGTGCGGGGTGCTGTGGGGCGCCGCCGCCGGCGGGTTCTCCGACGTGCCGCGCGACGAGGCGCTCAAGACGTTCGAGCGCAAGACCGGCCGGACCGCCGCGATCTACCACACCTACCACAAGGGCAACGAGCTGTTCCCGACCAAGGACGAGGTCGCGATGACCACGGACCCGGCGAAGCCGCGCACCCTGATGCTCAACTGGAAGGTCGCGTACGGCACCACGTGGGCGAAGGTCGCCGCCGGCGCGCAGGACGCCCGCATCGACCGGGAGGCCGCGTACCTGAAGGCGAACTTCACCAGGCCGTTCTTCCTGGTGCTGCACCACGAGCCGGAGAACGACGTCAACCCGAAGGCCGGCTCGGGCATGACCGCGAAGGACTTCGCCGCCATGTACCGGCACACGATCCAGCGGCTGCGCGCCGCCGGCGTCACCAACGCCGTGTCGACGATCGCGTACATGAACTACGAGAAGTGGAACAACTCCCCGTGGTGGGCCGACCTGTACCCGGGTGACGACGTCATCGACTGGATCGGCGTCGACTCGTACCTCAACGCGCAGCCCGGCGGCTTCCACAGCGGCGACTTCACCTCGCTGATGAACCGCACCACCGGCAACCAGACCTCGAAGTACCCCGGCTTCTACACCTGGGCCACCACCAAGCACCCGGGCAAGCCCGTCATGGTCGCCGAGTGGGGCGTGTACGACTCGTCGGCCAAGGTCGCCGGCGTCAACAAGGCCAACGTGTTCGACACCGTCCTCGGCGACCTGGCCGCGCTGCCCGCGATCAAGGGCCTGGTGTACTTCGAGACCGCCCGCGACCAGTCCGGCCACGACATCCGCGTCGACGACACGCCGCAGGCGCTCACCGCGTTCCAGCGCATCGCCGCCGACCCGCGCTTCAACGTCACCGTCAAGTAGCCAATTGGCCACCCCCGGTGCCGGAGGCCGTCCAGGATCCCCGGGGTCCTGGGCGGCCTTCGCGGATGCCGGGGGTGGCAGACTGGGCGACCATGAGCGAAACGGCGCAGCCCACCGGGGTGGTCATCCCGACCGTCGACGGGGCACCGAGCACGTCCGCGCTCGGCCGGGGCGTCGTCGCCGACGCGCTGCGGGCGGTCAACCCCGAATGGGCCCGCGACGCGGAGCGCACGACCGACTGGCGCGGCGGGTACCTGCGCCACTTCCACCGCCTCGTCGAGGCCGGGCTGCCGTCCCGCGAGGCGGCGCTGACCGTCGCCGCGGACGGCCTCACCGGGTTGCGGTCGCGGATGCGGTACCGCCACCGCCCCGGCGACGAGGAGCAGCCCCTCGACGCCGCGTTCGACGCGCCGGCCGGTGCGCCGCTGCGGACGGTCACCGTCACCGGCTCCGGCGAGGTGCGGCGGGACCTCGTCGTGCCGTACCGGGGAGAACGTCTGCAGGGAGCGAGCCTCGACCGGCAGCTGGACCGGTGGGTCGACGGCGGCGTCGTCGAGCGCTCCTGCGCCGACGCGGTGCGCACCGTCGCCGCCAACCCCGACTGGCTCGCGCTGCCCGGCCGGCCCGTCGTCGTGCTCGGCGCCGGCGCCGAGATGGGACCGCTGACCGCGCTGCTGCGCTGGGGCGCCGACGTCGTCGCCGTCGACCTGCCCCGCCCCGCCATCTGGCAGCGGCTCCTGGAGACCGCGCACCGCCACGGCGGCCGGCTGCACGTCCCCGTCGCCGACGGTGACGGCGACCTCGCCCGGCGGGCCGGCGCGGACCTGCTGCACGACCTGCGCCGGGTCACCGGCTGGCTGGGCGAGGTCGGCGGCGCGCCGGTGCTCGGCAACTACGTGTACGCCGACGGGCCGCTCAACGTGCGGGTCGCCACCGCCGTCGACGCGCTCACCGTCCGGCTCCGCGCGGCCCGGCCCGACGTGGCCCTGGCGTTCCTCGCCACGCCCACCGACGTGTTCGCCGTCCCCGACGACGCCGTCGACGAGGCCACCCGCCGCTACGCGACCGCCACCGGCATCGGCCGGCTGCGCCGCCCGCTGCGGGCCCTCAGCGGCGGGCGGCTGCTGGCCCCGAACTACCCCGCCGGGCGGTACCCGGGCGTCAACGACAGTCTCGTGCCGCAACAGGGGCCCAACTACGCCCTCGCGAAACGCCTGCAACGGTGGCGGGCCGCGCACGAACGCGCCGCCGGCGCCACCGTGTCGCTCACCGTCGCGCCGGCCACCCGCACGCGCAGCGTGCTGAAGAACCGGCTGCTCGCCGCCGCGTACGCGGGCGCCCACCGCTTCGGCATCGAGATCTTCGAACCGGCGACCAGCAACACCCTCATGGCCGCGCTGCTCGTGCACGACCTGCACGTGCCGCGGCCGGCCGGCACCCACCCGTGGCAGGAGGAGGCGTACGCGGCCGCGCACGGCGGGCTGTGGCGGCAGGCGTACGCGCCGCGCAGCGCCCTCGGCCTCGCCGTCCTGCTCGGCATCGGCGCGGCCCGCGGCTGACGCCTTGTAGCCTGAAGGTTCGGGCGTACCCGCGACGTGAGGTGGGCGATGGTGGTGGCGCGCCGGGCCGACGGCGACGGGCCCGACCTCTCCAGGATCGCCGCGGCCGCGTCCAGCGACGCCGGTGGCGTCGACCCGGAGCTGCTCGGCGGCTTCCTGCCCGCGGTCGTCGCGGCGACCGCCGCCGGCCGGCGGCTGCGCCGCCGTGAGCTGGAGGCGTGCGCGACCTCGGGGCGCCGGGCCGCGGTGCGCGGGGTGGCGCTGCGCGCGCTCGTCGACCTGTACCTGTCCGCGGCGTGGCGGCTGTGGCGCGACGCGCCGCAGGTCGCCGCCGGCGACGCCGACCGTGTCCGCGACGCCGCCCTGGCGGTGCTGCGGGCCGCCGACGACGGCGTCGCCGCGCTCGTGGAGGGGTTCCAGCTGGCCCGTGCCGACGTGATCCGGCTGCAGGAGTCCGTCAAGCACGACGTGCTGGAGGCGCTGCTCGCCGGCGGGCAGCAGGCGATCGAGGCGACCGGCCCGGCCGCCGACATCGGGCTGACCCTGACCGGCCCGGTCGCGGTGCTGGTCGCCCGCCGCCCGGCCGGCTTCGGCGGGCCCGACACGGCCGCGGCCCCGGGCCGGTTGGAGCGCGCCCTGCAGGGCCGCCACGGCGACGCGCAGCCGCTCGTGCTCATCCGCTCGGGTGAGCTGGTGTGCGTGTTCGCCGCGCCCGACGCGTCGGCGGTCCACGCGGTCCGCGACATCGTCGTGCGCGAGCTGGACGGCCAGACCCGCGCCGGCGGCGCCCCGCGCTCGTGGCGGGGCGCCGTCAGCAGCCCCCGCATCGGCGCCGCCGCCGTGCGCACCAGCCACGACGAGGCCCGCTACGCGCTCGGCCTCGCCGACCGGCTCGGCCTGGAGCAGCCCGTCGCCGACGCCCGCGACCTCACCATCTACCGGGTGCTGCTGCAGGACCTGCCGGCCGTGCACGACCTGGTCCGCAGCACCCTCACCCCGCTCACCCGGGCCCGCGGCGGCGCCGCCCACCTCGTCGAGACCCTCGACGCGTACTACGCCACCGGCTGCGTCGCCACGGAGACCGCCGCCCGGCTCAACCTGTCCGTCCGGGCCGTCACCTACCGGCTCGCCCGCGTGGCAGAGTTGACTGGCAGGGACCCTTCCGAGCCCGCCGAGCGGCTCACCCTGCACGCCGCCGTCACGGCCGCGCGACTGCTCGACTGGCCCGCGACACCCCTCGAGAGCTGACCGCGACGTTGCCGGCGACCGGCAACGTACGCGCGGCCGAACGTCCGGTGGCGGACGCAGCGCGACCCAATGCCGACGAGCGACGCTGGAACCCAGACGATTGCTATCTGGAGGCATTCATGCTCGATGTGCCGATCTGGCTGTGGGCGACGTTCGGCATCGGGGTCGTCGTCATGCTCGCCGTCGATCTCTTCGCCCACCGCAAGGAACACGTCATCGGCTTCCGCGAGGCCGCCCGGTGGAGCGCCGTGTGGGTGGCGCTGTCGCTCGCGTTCGCCGGCCTCGTCTGGGCGACCCTGGGCGCCGAGGCCGGCGTGGAGTTCACCACCGCCTGGCTGCTGGAGAAGAGCCTGTCGGTCGACAACCTGTTCGTGTTCGCCCTCATCTTCGGCTACTTCGCGGTGCCCAAGCAGTACCAGCACCGCGCCCTGTTCTACGGCGTCATCGGCGCCCTGATCTTCCGGGCGATCTTCATCGCGGCCGGCGTGGCGATCATCAGCAAGTTCACCGTCGTGCTGTTCGTCTTCGCGGCGATCCTGCTGTGGAGCGCGTACAAGCTGCTGAAGGACGACGAGGACGACTACGACCCGAGCACCAACATCGCGGTGCGCCTGGTGCGCAAGGTGGTGCCGGTGCAGCAGGAGTACGCCGGCGCGAAGTTCTTCGTCAAGCAGGGCATGAAGTGGGTCGCCACCCCGATGCTTGTCGTCGTGGTCGCGATCGAGGCCGCCGACCTGGTGTTCGCCGTCGACAGCGTGCCCGCGGTCCTCGCGGTCAGCGACGACACGTTCATCGTCTACTCGTCCAACGCCTTCGCCATCCTCGGCCTGCGGGCGCTGTACTTCCTGCTCGCCGGGATGCTGGACAAGTTCCGGTACCTGTCGAAGGGCCTGGCGATCATCCTCGCCTTCATCGGCGTGAAGCTGGTCCTGCAGGCGGCGCACAAGACGATCAGCGCGTCGGTGCCGGAGATCCCGTCGCTGGTGAGCCTGGCGGTCGTCGTCGTGGTGCTGGCGGGGTCGGTGGTGCTGAGCCTGCGCCACCCGCCTGCGGACGACGCTTCGCTCCCCGAGGCGTCCGGGGCCGCCGCACCGTTGGAGGACGGCGCGTCCGTCGAGGAGCCCGCGGGGCGCTCGTCGCACCAGCATCGCGGCTAGGTGAGCTCGGACGGGGGCGGCGGACCGGTGCGGTCCGCCGCCCCTCGTTCATGGCCGGTGCTGCTGCGCCTCGGGTGCGAGCAGCGACCACACCTGCAGGTCGTGGCGGACCCCCCGGTACGGCGTCGACTCGCGCAGCACGCCGTCCAGCCGCATGCCGACCCGGCGGGCCACGGCGCTGCTGGCCGTGTTGTCGGTGCGGCAGCGCCATTCGACGCGGTGGATGCCCCGGGTGTGCACCGCGTGGTCGATGAGCACCCGCACGGCCCGGGTGACCAGGCCGCGGCCCTGCCCGGCCGGCTCCAGCCAGCAGCCGATCTCGCAGCTGCCGGCGGTGGCGTCGAACGCGACGAACATCGTGCCGCCGACCAGCGTCCCGTCCAGCCAGATGCCGAACAGGCGGCCGGCGTCGCGGGCGGCGAGGTCCGCGTACCGCTGCAGGGTGGCCCTGGCGGAGGCGAGGTCGGTGCTGACCCCGGCCCACGGGATCCACGGGTCGACGGTGGCCCGGGCCCGGTCCATGTGGGCGAGGAACTCCGCGGCCTGCCACGGCTCCAGCGGGCGCAGCTGCGCGTCTTCGGTGAGCGGAACACTGAACATGATCGTCACGCTACAGCGACCCCGGTTTTTGTCGGGGGGTGTGGTTATGGTGGCGCCGTCGGCTGGTCTGGGGGTGCCTTCTGATGGACGGTTTCGTGGTGCCGTCGGCGTGGTGGCGGCATGTGGTGCCGCGGCGCGGTGCGCCGGGGCCGGCGCGGTCCGTGGCGGCGGCGGTCGATCCTGATCTGGGCCGGGAGCTGGCCGGGGCGCTCGCCCGGTTGCCCGTGGTGCTCGCGCATCCGCGGACCCCTGGGTCGATCGCGTCCTTGCCGGTGTCGTCGGGTGTCTCGGCGTCGGGTGCTCTGTCGTGGGGTGCTCTGCCGTTGAGCGTTTCGCCGTTGGGTGCGGCGGTGGCGGTGGCGGTGTTGCCGCGGCGGTGCGCCACCATGCCGCAGGCGGCGTTCGACTCGCTGGTCGACGTGTGGGTCGCCGCGGCGGGCGTGCGGCAGGCCGCGCGGGTCGTGGCGGAGCTCGCCGGCCTCTACGCCGCGGCCGGCCGCACCGGCGCCACCGACCTCGTCACGTGGGCGGTGCCGGGCGGCCCGCGGCAGGCGTTCCTGCGCGACATCTGGCTGCGGCTCGCGCTGCGGCTGCGGGCGCACCTCGCCGCCGCCGGCGACGACGAGCACCGGGCCGTCGTCGCCGACCTCACCGCCCTGCGCGACGACCCGCGCCCGCTGCGCCGGTTGACGGCGTCGCTGCTGGCACCCACCGAGACCCGCTGGGTCGACGAGGACTGCGCCACCTTCGCCGCCGCCGGCGACGAGACCTCCTGCCGGCTCCTGCTGCCGGCCGCCGGCACCCGCGCCCACGTCGACCTGCTGCTGCGCGCGGTGGCGCCGCACTGGCTGTTCTGGGACGAGCCGACCATCCTCACCCTCGCCGCCGCGGTCGGACCCGACCTGGAGCCGGTCCTCGTGCACCTGCTGCGCACCGCCGAGCTGCCCGCCGACGCCGTCGGCTGGACGGCCCAGATCCTCGCCGCGTTCCCGACCGACACCGCGTTCGACGCCCTGGCCGAGCGCGCCGGCCAGCGGCGGGTGCGGCCGGCCCTGACCGCCGCGGTCCGCCGGTTCCCGGACCGGGCACTGCGCCGCCTCGCCGAGGCCCCCACCCACCAGACGGTCGACGTGCTGCTCGCCGCCCACGTCCGGGCCGACCCGGCCCGCGCCACCCGGCTGCTGCCCGAGCTCGGCACCGCGGCGGCGGCGCGGGTCCGGGCGCTGCTGCGGACCGAGACGGGCCCCGTCGCCGCGCCGGAGGACCTGCCCGCGGTCCTCACCGACCCGCCGTGGACCCGGCACCGGCCGCCCCCGCCCGTCGTGGCGGGCCTGGTCTGCCCCGACCCGCCCGCCGTCCCCGGCCGCGGCGCGGGCCGCGGCACGGGCTCGTGGGCGGCGGCGAGTGCCGGCGCGCTCCTCGACCGGGTGGGGCCGGACGTCGCCGGGTGGATGGCCGGGTGGCTGGCCCGCTCCGAGCAGGGCCGCTCGGTCGCCCAGGAGTGGTTGCGCCGCCACCCCGGCCCGGCCGCCGCCGCGCTGATCCCGGCGGCCCTTGCCCGTCCCGGCACCGCCCGCCGCGACGCCGAGCGGGCCCTGCGCTTCCTCGTCCGATGTGGACACGCCGTCGAGGTCCTGGCTGCTGCGGAGGGTTACGGTCCGGCCGCCCTCGACGGCATCCGGGCCCTGCGCGACACCGATCCGCTGCTCGTCCTGCCGGCCCGCGTCCCGGTGGTGCCCGACTGGGCCGGCGCCGCGCTGCTGCCACCGGTGCGCCTGCGCGCCGGAGCCGCACCTGCTGTCGCTGCGGTATCTGCTGTCGCTGCTGTGCCTCCTGTCGCCGCGGCGCTTCCTGTCGCGGCGGCCCGGCACGTCGTCACGATGCTCGCGATGTCCACTGTGGACGAGCCGTATGCCGGCATCACCGCCGTCCGGGCGGCGTGCGACCCGGCGGGGCTCGCCGAGTTCGGCTGGGCGCTGTTCCAGGCGTGGCAGGCGGCGGGGCGGCCCGCACGGCACCGGTGGGCGTTCACCGCGCTCGGGCTGCTCGGCGACGACACGACCGCTGCGCGGCTCGCCCCGGTCGTGCGGGACTGGTCCGCGACCGGCGAACCCACCAACGCCCGCCTCGGCGCCGACGTGCTCGCCGCGATCGGCACCCCCGCCGCGCTGCGCCACCTGGTGCGCCTCGCCGGCGACGGCAGCGCCCGGCTCAGGGAGCACGCGGCCCGCAGGGCGGCCGAGGCCGCGGCCGCCGCCGGGCTCGGCGCCGAGGAGCTCGCCGACCGGCTCGTGCCCGACCTGGGCCTGGCCGCCGACGCCACCGTGACCCTCGACGCCGGCCCGCACCGGTTCACGGTGGGCTTCGACGAGCAGCTGCGGCCGTATGTCCTGGACCCCACCGGCCGCCGCCGCGACCTGCCCAGACCCGGCCCCGCCGACGACCCGGCGCCGCACGCCCGCTTCGCCGCGCTACGCAAGGAGGTCCGCACGATCGCGGCGGAGCAGTCCCGCCGGCTGGAGGCGGCGATGGTGACCGGGGGCCGCTGGTCGGGTGCCGGGTTCCGCGACGGTGTCCTCGCCCACCCGTTGCTGTGGCAGCTCGCCCGCCGTCTCGTGTGGGCCACGTTCGACGGTCCCGGCCCGCACGCCGCGGTCGTCACCGGGTTCCGGATCGCCGAGGACCGCACCCTCGCCGGTGCCGACGACACTCCGGTGCCGCTCGCCGGCGACGCCGTGGTCGGGGTCGCCCACCCGGCCGCGCTGGGCGCCGCGGCGGTGCGGGCCTGGGCCGAGGTGTTCGCGGACTACGAGATCCTCCACCCGTTCCCGCAGCTCGCCCGCGACGTCCACCATGCCGCGCCGGGTGCCGTGCCCGGTGCGGGCTTCGGCGCGGGGTCCGGCGCGGGGTCCGGTGTGGGCTTTGGTGCGGGCTTCGTGGGGTGCAGGGCCGACCCGCGCCGGCTGTTCCTGCTCGACCGGCGCGGGTGGGTGCGGGCCGCGCCCGGCGACGGCGGTCGGATCCGTGAGGTCTCCCGCGCTGTGCCGGGTGGCGCAACGATTGTGGTCGGACTGGAGCCGGGCGTGTTCGCCGGGCGGCCCGACAGCAGCGGCGAGCAGACCGTGACCGCCGTCCACGTTGACTGCGGCGGCGCCGCGCTCGACCCTGTCACCTGCTCCGAGACCGTCCGCGACCTGCTGGCCCTCGTCGCGGAGCCGCGGCCATGACACCACTGTCGCGGTGCCGTCCGCCGGGTCTGCGCCGTGCCGGGCGGCGGCGCGCGGGATCACGTCCCGGGTGCCGGCGAGGTAGGGGAGACTGCACAGCATGAGCGACACCTCCCTGCGCGTCGGGCTGGTCGGCTACGGCACGGCCGGCTCGGCGTTCCACGCCCCGCTGATCAGCACCACGCCCGGCCTGCGGCTGAGCGCGATCGTCACCGCCGACCCCGGCCGCCGCCGGGCCGCCGCCGAGGCGCACCCCGGCGCCGTGCTGCTCGACACGGCGGACGGGCTGTGGGCGTCGGCGGACGACCTCGACGTCGTCGTGGTCGCCTCGCCCAACCGGACCCACGCGCCGCTCGCCCGGGCGGCCCTCGACGCCGGGCTGCCGGTCGTCGTGGACAAGCCGCTGACCGCGACGGCCGCCGAAGGTGACGACCTTGTACGGCTGGCGGCGGCTCGGGGGCTGCTGCTCAGCGTGTACCAGAACCGGCGCTGGGACGGTGACTTCCTCACCGCCCGCCGGCTCGTCGACGAGGGCACGCTCGGGCGGGTGCTGCGGTTCGAGTCGCGGTTCGAGCGGTGGCGGCCGGTGCCGAAGGGCGGCTGGCGGGAGAGCGCCGACCCCGCCGACGTCGGCGGCCTCCTCTACGACCTCGGCAGCCACCTCGTCGACCAGGCCCTGCAACTGCTCGGCCCGGCGACCGAGGTGTACGCCGAGGTCCACACCCGCCGCGCCGGCATCCAGGTCGACGACGACGTGTTCGTGGCCCTGCGCCACGCCGGCGACGCCCGCTCGCACCTGTGGATGAGCGCCGTCGCCGCGTCCCTCGGCCCGAGGCTGCGCGTGCTCGGCGACCGGGGCGCGTACACGAAACATGGCATGGACGTGCAGGAGGACGCCCTGCGCGCCGGCCGGCTCCCCACCGACCCCGGCTGGGGCGAGGACGACCCCGCCCGCTACGGCGTGCTCACCGTCGACGGCAAGGACGAGCCGGTGCCGACGGAACCCGGCGCGTACCAGCGCTTCTACAGCGGCCTCGTCGCAGCCCTGCGCGACGGTGCGCCGCCGCCGGTCGACCCGGCCGGTTCGGTGGCGACCCTGACGGTGCTGGAGGCGGCCCGCCGTTCCGCCGAGGAGCGGCAGGTGGTCACCCTCACCTGAGATGACGACCGCCACCCTGACCCGGCGCCGGCACACCGGGCGCTGCCGGCGGCGCGGAGGCAGGGCGATGTGCGTCAGGTCGGCGCTGCCGGGTGCGGCGTCGGCCCGGCCCGTGCCGGCGCGGTCGGCCGGTCGTGCCGTCGCGGTGGGCGGGGTGGTGCCGTGCCGGCGTGGTGGGCCCGGGCGCGGGTCGGGTCGTTGCGGTGGGCGGTGTCGGACCTGGTGGGCCGGTCGTGCCGTCGCGGTGGGCGGGGTGGTGCCGTGCCGGCGTGGTGGCCGGGCGCGGGTCGGGTCGTTGCGGTGGGCTCGGGTCGTTGCGGTGGGCGGGGCTGGGATCGGTGGCGGGGTGGTGCTGGTGTGGTGGCCGGGCGCGGGTCGGGTCGTCGCGGTGGGCGGGGCCGGGAACCGGTGGGCGGGCGGCGGCGTCGGAGGTGGTGTGAGGATGCTGCGGGCGGTGCCGGTGACGGTGATGCTGGGGTTCGTGCTGGCCGGGTGTGCGGCCGTGGGCTCTGCCGGGCCCGGTGGCCCGGCCGGTGGTGGTGGGGAGGTGGGCGGGCCGGCGCCGCTGCGGGGGTTCGGCATCGACGTCGACGAGGCGGTGGCGCCGCGGGTGCCGGTGGTGCACCTGCGGGTCTGCGGGAGCTGGGGGTGCCACGAGCAGGACGTGCCGGTGCACATCTCGGGGCCGGTGAGCGCGATGCCGTGCCCGTCCGGTCCGGCGGCCGACCCCGACACGGCGTGCGCGGCGGTGCAGTTGCCGGGGCCCGGTCCCGGGCACGGGTACGCGCCCGTGCCGCAGCTCACCGCCGAACCGGTCACGGTCACCGTCACGACCCCGCCCGGGGCGCCGCTGGTGATCGCCGCCGAGGTGCAGGTCCGGCCGGCGATGGTGTGCCCGGGTGGCCGCACCGGAACAGCACCGGCGACCGCCGCCCCGGCCACGGCCGACTGTGCGGGTGGTGCGCCGCAGGCAGGGCTCCGCATCGCCGCCGACGGCACCGTCACCCAGTCCCGCTGACCCACCGGCGGCGCCGTCACCGAGCCCTCACCGGCTCGCCGGCGGCGCCGGCACCGAGCGCCCGCCGACAGCGCCGTCACCCGAGTCCCGCGCGGCGGCGCCGTGGCCGGGCCGTCGCGCGGCGGTGCGTGGTCAGGTGGTGGCCGGTGACGTGGACGACGCCGGTTCGGTGCGCTGGCTGGGGACGTGGCCGGTGCCGGTGGGGCGGCGGCCCCAGTGCACGGCGCGGTCGAGGATGCCGCGGGCCATGATGTACAGGCACGTCGCCCCGTTGAGGAACGAGGCGGTGACGTCGCTGGGGTGGTGCATGCCGCGGTACATGCGGGTCAGTGCGACCCCGATCGGCACGAGCAGCAGCAGCGTCCACCAGGCGGCGCGGGTCGACGGGCGGCTGGCGGTGCGGGCGAGCAGCACGGCCAGGCCGCAGTAGAGGGCGACGGCGGCGGAGGTGTGGCCGGACGGGAAGCTCGACGTGGGCAGGGAACCGTCCATGCGGTCGACCTCGGGACGCTGCCGGTCGATGGCGAGCGTGGTGAACAGGAACACCGCGGCCTGGGCGCTGACGGCGGCGATCAGGAACAGCGGCTCCCGCCAGCGGCGCAGGACGAACCAGAGCACGGCGGCGGCGACGGCGGTGACCGCGATGATCGCCGGGGTGCTGGCGATCGTGCTGAAGACCAGGGACAGGTCGTTGCGGGCGCCGGTGCGGTGTGCCTCGAGGCCGCGGTTGACGGCGTCCTCGACGCTCAGCGGCCACTCATCGGGCAGCACCCTGGTCACCAGCAGGCCGAGGCCGACGAGCACGCCGTAGAGGACGAGCACCGGAGCGACGAGCCGGACGGCGGCCTGGCGGGCGACGGTGAGCAGTGTGGCGAGGTGCATGCGGCCGTGGTACCCGACACCGTCGTCCGCTATTCGTCGGGGTGCGCCGCCTCGTCGAACGCCCCGTCGACGGCCTGCGCCGCGGACCGGTGGGCGGGCCGGGACGCGGGCCGCCGGGCGGGCTGGCCGCGCCAGGTGGCGAAGGCGGCGGTGGTGGCCGCGACCACGGCGGCGCCGAGGGTCCAGCCGGCCACCACGTCGCTGAGCCAGTGGACACCCAGGGCGATCCTGGTCAGCCCCGTCACCACGGCCACGATCAGGGCGGCGGCGACCAGGGCGCAGCGGGTGAGGCGCTGGGTGCGTACCGCGGCGGCATGGCGGACGAACGGTAGGAAGATGAGCAGCAGGACACCGGCGCCGAGGGCCGCGGTGAGGGCGTGCCCGGACGGGAACGAGTAGCCGGCGGCGTGCGACACCGGGTCGAGGAACTCCGGCCGGTCCCGGCCGAGCAGCAGCTTCAGCCCCGCGCCGAGCAGGCCGCCGGCGACCATGGTGACCACGGCCCACAGCGCGACCCGGCGGGCGCCGCGCCACCACAGCCACCCGGCGGCGGCGCCGACGGCGACCCGCAGCGGGCCGGGACCGAACACGTCCGTCCACAGCTGCAGGGCGCCGGCGAGCGTGGGGTTCGCCGACGTGCCGGCGTGCAGCCTCGCGGCGAGGTCGGCGTCGAGGGTGAGCAGCGGCGGCCACGCGGTCGCGACCAGCAGCACCAGCACCGTGAACGGCACGAGCAGCAGGACCGCCGCGACCGCGGCCAGGGTCAGCCGCAGGCCCAGCTCGGAGTCGGGTCGGCGCGGCACCCGTCCTGCATACCCCGGACGGGGCGGTTCAGAACAGTGGCGGCTCGTGCCGAGGTCCCTCGCCGGCCGCGGCACGACGGACCGGGGCGCGGGTCCGGCCACCCACGCGGGTTCGCCCGAACGGCCGCAGCGGCGCCGTCGGTGTCGCCGGTGCGCGTACCGACGGTCGATGGACACCGGCCAGGTCACTCCATAGCGTCGGTTCGACACGTTCCGTAGTCGGTCGGAGGTCGTCCGGCCGGCCTGCCGAAAGCGGTGACGCATGGCCTCCGCACCGATCCGTCGACTCCGATTACCCGTGCTCCTGCGGGCCGTCGTCCTGGCGCTGCTGCTCGGCGCCGGCGCCGTCGTGGCCGTCGCGCCGCACGCCGCGGCGACGCCGAACCTCTGCGACGAGCCGTGGGACGACGAACAGGACATGGCCGACGCGTACGGCGCCTACTGCCGCAGCACGTGGCTGGTGGACCCCGGCGTCGGACACTTCCTGGACCGCCGGCAGCTGCTGGACGCCGCGCCGCTGTACGCGGCGCACGGCTTCAGCCGGCAGTGGCTCTGGTACGCGCCCAGCACCAGCGTGTCGATCCCGTCCGGGTCGGCGCAGGAGTGGGTCGGCTGCCCCGCCGGCACCCACGTCGGCGGCACCTGCCCGTCGGACGTGACGCTGCACCACCACCCGATCCTGGCCAGCTTCCGCCAGCGGCCGCTGCACCTGAGCGTCTTCAGCTACGGCGGGCGCAGCATCGCCCGGCTGTGCGGCAACTTCTTCTACCCGCCGGCCACCGCCGGCGTACCGGTGCCGCACCTGACGGCGGAGAAGTTCGACGACCGCAACCGCAACGGAGCGCGCGACGCGGGCGAGCCGGGGCTGGCCGGGTGGACGTTCCGGATCGAGCGGCTCGGCAGCACGTTCGGCGACCAGCCCACCGGTGAGGTCACCCGGGTCACCACCGGCGCCGACGGCACGCTCGACCTGGCGCTGGACGGGATCGGGCCCGGCACGTACGCCGCCGAGGAGCTCCCGCAGGACGGCTGGGCGGCCACGACCCCGGCACGGCAGACGTTCGTGGTGTCCGACGGCGCCGGCGACGCCGAGGTTGCCCACTTGCGCTTCGGCAACGCCGAGACCCGCGCCGACCTCGTCAAGGCCGACTTCCGGCTGGTGGACCCGCCGGCCCGCCTCGACGCGCACACCGCCGCGGACCTCACCGTCCGTGCCGTGCTGCGCAACGACGGCCCCGCCGACGCGACCGCCGCCGACACCGTCGACGTGGCGGTCCCCGAGGACTGCCGGGCGCAACCCGCGCACGCCGAGGTGTCGCGGTTCCTGGCCGCGGGCGCGTCGGTGACCGTCGACATACCGGTCCGGCTCGTGTGCGACCGGCCGTCGTTCCACCCGGTGACCTTCACCGACCATCTCGCCGTCGGTACCACCGGCGTCGAGGATCCCGACCCGGGCGACAACACCGTCGCCTTCGAGCACGTGTTCCCCGTCTTCGACCGCGCCGACGTCACCCTGCACGGCACCACCGTCACCTGCCCGGACCGCGGCGCCGTCGGCACCGTGTTCACCTGCACCGTCGAGGCGGTCGTCACCGACGCCGGCCCCTACGGCCCGGCCGGCGCCGGCGTCACGTTCGGCCTGCATCCCCCGGCGGACTGCACCGCGACCGACGTCGGCGGCAGCGGCACCCAGCCGTTGACGCTCGAGGTGGGCACGCCGGTGACCGTCGTGTCGTCGTGGCAGGTGCGGTGCGCCAGCCGCAGCTTCCACCCGGTGACCGCGACCGCCGCCGCCGTCCTGGACCACCTGCACGTCGAGGACCCGCGGCCGGACAACGGCGCGGGCACCGCGGCCACGACCGTGCCGGTCTTCGAACCGGTCGACCTCGCCGTGACCGGGCTGGACGTGCGGTGCACCGAGCGGGAGTCCTCGACGGCCGCGTCCTCGTGTACCGCCACCGCCACCGTCCGCAACGCGGGACCCGCCCCGGGGGTCGCGACCGTCACCACGCTCACGGTCGCCCCTGCGCCCGGCTGCACGGCCGTCCCCGCGGCGGTACAGCGGACCGCGGCCGTCCTCGACGCCGGGACGGTCCGCACGGTCACCGCCACGTGGCAGCTCACCTGCACCAGCGCCGGCCGGCACGGCGTCACGGTCACGGCCGCGGTCCGCGCCGACGAGCCGCACGCCGAGGACCTCACCACCGGCAACGACACGACCGTGACGGTGTGGGGCCCGGCGGACGTCAAACCCCGCAGCCTGCCGAGCTCCGTCAACGTCGGCAAGGAGGGCGTCGTGCCCTTCGCGCTGCTGTCCACGGCGACGTTCGACGCGACGGCTGGCGTCGACCCGGCGTCGCTGCGCTTCGGCCGGCTCGGCACCGAGGACAGCGTCGTGTCGTGCGCGCCCGGCGGCGAGGACGTCAACGACGACGGCCGGCCGGACCTGGTCTGCCGGGCGCAGACGCAGGCGGCCGGACTGCAGTGCACGACCACGGTCGCGCTCGTCACCGGGCTGCTGCGGGACGGCACGGCCTACCGCGCCGAGGACGACGTGCGGATCGTCGGCTGCCGCTGACCGGCTGCCGCTGACGGTCTGTCGCTGACGGTCTGTCGCTGACCGTCTGCCGCCGCGACGGGCCGGGGCCGCGGTCCCGGCCCGTCGCGGGTGCTCAGCGGCGGCGGTCGGTGCGGGCCGGCGGGGTGATGCGGACCCGCTGCACCGGCCGCTGCTCGATGTCGCCGAGCTGGGCGGTGACCGTCGCCCGCAGCTCGTCGTAGTCGCTGAACGTGTAGTCGTGGAACAGTGTGTACCCCGCCCACATCAGGTTGGCGCACACCTGCGGCGGCACCTTGCCCGTGGCGGCGCCCATGCCGACGAGCGCGACCGACGTGATGCTGCCCGGCTCCGCCTCGTTCTGCCGGTGGATCGCCTGGAACGCCGCGGCGCAGGCGAGGGCGACGTTGAGGGTCTCCCGCACGTTCTGCACCGACTGGGTCATCGTCGGGGTCGAGATGAGATACCTCGGGTCCGCGGCGCCCGACGGTACACACACCGCACTGCCGATCGGCAGCGAGCCGGCGAACCCGTCGCGGATGGCGCGCTGCACCCGCAGCTGGATGCCGGCGCCCAGGTGCCGCTTGACGACCGCGTCGACGCCGCCGTCCATCCGGCCCTGCGAGTTGGTCGGGCTCACCCACGCGTCGACACGCTGGTCGAGGATCGAGCCCTGCACGATGGTCACCTCCGGCGTGTCGGCGAACGCGGACCGCCACGCCTGCACGACATTGGCGTTGACGTCGCTCAGAACGACCCTGAGCTGCTGCTTCGGTGCATCTGCGGTCATGGCTCACTCCGATGTGGACGAAGGTCTGGTTGCGGGAGAGCTCGAAGATACCGGGGCCCTCACCGCCGAAAAATTGTCGGAGGTCGGTGCTAATCTCCGGGCGCCTTCGGGGCCTGCGGGTCGCCGAGGGCGGACCTCGCCGTGCCGTCCCTGGGAGCCATCATGAGCGACACCGACGACCTTCTCGCGCTCGCCGAGCTGTTCAGCGGCGGCGGTGAGCCGTGGCTGCCGCTGCTGAAACCGGTCATCGAGGCGCAGCCCGCCGCGGCCTCGTTCATCGGCCCCGGCCGCAGCCCGCGGGTCGTGCCGGTGCGGGAGCTGACGTTCCAGGCGCTGAAGCCCAACCCGCCGCACAAGTGGAAGGTCGTCGTCTTCGGGCAGAACCCGTATCCGAGGCCGGAGAGCGCCACCGGCATCGCCATGTTCGACAACACGTTCCACGACTGGGACGACAGCCAGTTCGGCAAGACCGTGTCGATCCGCTGCATCATCAAGGCCGCGGCGATGTGGAAGCACGGCATCCCGAAGAAGACCCCGATCGCCGACATCCGCAAGCTGCTCAAGCAGCACGACACGGTGCAGCCGCCCGAATGGTTCCAGGCGATGCTGACCCAGGGCGTGCTGCTGCTCAACGCGGCGCTCACCGCCAGCAGCGACGGCGCCATGGCCACCGACCAGCACACCGCGTTCTGGCGGCCGGTCGTCGAGCGGCTCGTCGAGGAGATCCTGAAGGCGAAACAGGACGCCGACGAGGCCGACCGCAGCGTCGTGTTCGCCTGGTGGGGCGCGCACGCGCGCAGCCTCAAGAGCGTCGTGCAACGCCTCGAACGCAAGTATCCCGGCGTGCGGGTCCGGCACATCGACCACGCCAACCCGGCCGCGCAGGGCGACATCTTCTGCGACAACGAGCACTTCGCCGCCGTCAACGCGGCCCTCGACACGCTCGGCGCGCAGCCGGTCGACTGGCTGCCCAGCAAGGGCTGGAACACGCTGCCCGCCGACGACGGCCGCACCGACGCCGGCACCGCCGACCGGATGGCCGCGTTCATCGCCTCCACCATGGAGCTGCACCAGCTGTATCTGGAGCGCCTCGCCAGCGTCAAGGACGAGGGCCTCGCCCTGCCCGCGATCACCGGCGTGTTCGACACCCCGCTCATGGACTTCCGCGAGGCGATCGCCCCGGCGGCGAAGGTGCTGTCCGGCCTCGACTGGCACGTCGAGCAGTCCCACCAGTTCGGCACCGGCCTGTCCGGCGACGCGGGCGGGCTGAGCGCCGACGAGGTCGCCGCCCTCTACCTGTACACCTGCGAGTCCGCGTTCTACCGGCAGATCAACGCCACGCTGCGCAGCCCCGACCGGAGCAGGATCGTGCCGTACCTGCCGTATCTGCGGCTGCTGTTCTCCGCCGTGTCCCGCCTGCCGGTGCGCACCGAGCCGTTGTGGCGGGGCGTGGCGATGGACCTGCGCGCCCAGTACCCGGCGGGCCAGACCGTCACCTGGTGGGGCGTGTCGTCGTGCACGTCGAAGCTCAGCGTCGCCGAGGCGTTTTTGGGCCGCCGGGGCAAACGGACCCTGTTCGAGGTCCATCCGCAGCGGGCGGTGGGGATCCGGCGGTTCTCCGCGTTCACCGGGGAGGAGGAGTTCATCCTGACGCCGGGCACGCAGCTGAAGGTCACCGACGTGAAGACGGAGCGCGGCGGGCTGTGCACGGTGCGGCTGACGGAGCTGGCGGAGCAGCACCAGGTGAGCTGACCGGGCGGCGGGGGACCGGTGCTGCTCGGGGCCATCCGGGCCTGGCGGCGTCGCGGCCGTTGGTGGTGTCGCGCGTTGGCGGCGTCGCGGCCGTTGGTGGTGTCGCGCGTTGGCGGTGTTGCGCGTTGGCGGTGTCGCGGCCGTTGGTGGTGTCGCGCGCGTTGGCGGTGTTGCGGCCGTTGGCGGTGTCGCGCGCGTTGGCGGTGTTGTGGCCGTTGGTGGTGTCGCGGCCGTTGGTGGTGGGCGGGCGCTGTTGACGGTGGCGCGGCCACTGACGGCGTTGCCTGGCAGCGGTTGCGGCGTGGCTGTTCGGGCGGCGGCGCTGGGCGACGGCGTGGGCCGTCGTCGGGCCCGCGGTTGCGTGCCGGTGGTGCGAGCCGTGTCCGGGCGCAGCGCGGTTGGCCGTCCGATGCTGTCGCTGTGTTCGATGCTGTACGGAAGCGCCGGGGGCTGGGCGCGCCATCGTGCGGTCGGGGCGGCGCACCGCCGCGGCGGTCAGCGTGCGGCGGTGCGGGCCTCGACGGCGGGTCAGAAGACGGTGTAGGTCTCCTTGGCGACGGTGAAGCCGTGCTTCGTCGTCACGCTCTCGCAGCGCAGGTGTGTCTCGGTGCTGGTGCAGAGGACGGTGCCGACGCGGAGGGCGTGGCCGTAGGCGATGACCTTGGCGTCGGGGGTGAAGGCGCTGTCGCCGGCGCGGACGAGGGTGGCGCCGTGCTGGGGGTCGAGGCCGAGGCTGCTGCCCCAGTCGAGGTCGCAGTCGGCCGGGGCCGGGGGTGGGGTCCACGTCTTGGTGAGGATGGTGCAGCGGACGCTGTCGGGGAAGACGCCGCAGCCGATGTTGGCCGACGGGGTGCGGAACACGACGCCGTCCTTGACGTCGCTCGTCTCGGTGACGACGGGCGCGGACGCCACGGACGTCACGGACGCCGGGGCGGCCGGGGCCGCGGGGGACGGGGGAGCGGGCGCCGCGGTGGTGGGCTTCGGGGCCGGGTCGCACGCGGACAGGGCGAGCGCGGCGGCCGCGAGGATCAGCGGGAGGGTGGTGGTGCGGTGGCGCATGGACGAGGTGCGTCGCGACACCGTTCATCGGGGCTCTGCCGCCTGTCCGGCCCGTCGTGGCGCCCGCCGGCCGGGCGTAGGATGCGCCGGCATGCGAGGGGATCGGTCGGCGCCGGGGGCGGTGACGACCCAGGGGTGCTCGTGGGTGGCGGGGCGCTGGGCGTACCGCTGCCGGAGGGGCACATCGTCGCGGCCCGGGGCGGTGCGGGCGGGCCGGTGTGCTGGGTGTCGGACGGGGCGGTGCCGGCGCGGCTGTGGGGGCGGCTACGGGCCGCGCACGGGCGGTCCGGGTTGTGGCCGGTGCTGGTGTTCGACGGGTTGGGAGAGCTCGCGTTCGGCTGGTTCGCCACGGACGCGGCGGCCGTCGACCGGCTCGACGCGGCGGCGGTGCTGACGCGGTCGTGGGAGGGGTTCGCCGTGGGGTTCCTGACCCGGCCCGACCGGCGGGCGCTGGGGCTCACCACCCGGTGGTGGCAGGACTGGCGGCGGCTGCCGGCACCCTGGCCCGGGAGCGCACCGGCGGGCACGCGCGTGGCCGACCCCGACCGGCTCGCCGACCTGACCGCGGCCCGCCTGGTCGCGGCGGTCACCGGCCGAGTCACCAAGGGCTCCGAGGAGCAGGACTTCACCGACGACGCCGACGAGCAGGACTTCACCGACGACGCCGATGAGCAGGGCTTCACCGGCGGTGCCGTGGCGCAGGACCTCGCCGACGGTGTTGAGCAGCATGGCGTCATCGACGCGGCCGGGGACCTGGTCGCCGCGGCGAACGTCGGGCCCGGCGTCCAGCTGGCCCTCGTCCCGTGCGCCCGGGGTGCGGACGCCCTCGCCGTCGGGGGCTGGGTTCCCAGTGACGGTGAGCCCGGCCTGCCCGAGGCGCTCGCGGCCGTCGTGCGCAGCTGGGAGGACCGGTACGGGGCCCGGCTGGTCGGGGTCGGCGGCGGCACGCTGCTGCTGAGTGTCGCGGCGCCGCCGGTGACCCTGCGGGACGCGGTGCGGGTGGCGGTGGAGCACTTCGGGTTCTGCCCCGAGGCGGAGCCGGCCGGCGGGTTCGCCGCGGACCCCGACGGGGCGCAGTTCCTGCAGTACGCCACGCACCTCGTCGGACGGCGGCTGTGGCGGTTCTGGTGGGACTGACCAACTCGAACAGCCGGTCCGGGCGGGCCATGCGAAGCACAGCAGCGTGTACCCGACGGCGAGCCTGACCCGCATCAGGCGGCCGGTCTGCGGATGCTCCAGTCGAAGCCGCCCCGGCACACGACGGCGCCGGTGTCGTCGGTGACCTCGGCGGTCGTGGTGACGCGGGCCCGGCTGGCGACCCCGACGTACACCTCGGCGAGGACCTCACGGGCGTCGGGGTCGAGCCGGCAGGTGGCGACGAGGTGCCCGCGCGCCGGCGCGAGGAACTGCAGGGTCGCGGCCGCGCCGAGCGGGACCGTGCCACGGAACGCGTCGCCGGTGGGCGCGGCGGAGATGATCGCGGCGAGGCCGGCCGCGTCGACGAGGGTGATGAGGCCGCCGGAGTGCAGGGAGCCGATGACGTTGGCGAGGGCGGGTGCCGCCGGTACCGCCACGACGCCGACCCCGTTCACGGCGCGCAGGACCTCGAGACCGGCGGTGCGGTGCGCCGGGACCCGGTCCAGCAGGGACCTGGCCAACGCGGTGGCGTCCATCGGCCGAGCGTGGCCCACCGAGGTGACCGCCGGCCCACCGGCCCGTCACGCGCGCGTGACCGCCGGCTGACGGCCCGGCGCCCGCACCGCCGGGCATCGAGGGCCGCCGGGCATCGAAGGGCCGCCCGCCGTCAAGAGGGCCGCCGGACACCGAAGGACACGGTCAGGGCGCGGTCCATGGGCTCACCGCGAGCCGTCCCGTGTTGCCCGGGTCGACGTCCAGGGCGAGGACGTGCCGGGCCTGCCCGCCGGCCGGGGCGACGCTCACGTACGCGCCCTTCGCGACGGTCGCCGCGTCCGTGGTCAGGTTGCGCCAGACGAGGACGGCGACCGCGGTCCCGCCGGGCCGCACGGTGACCCGCTTCGGCGGCGCGTCGTAGCGTTCGATCATGGCGACGTTCGACGTGCCGTCGAGGACCGTCACGTCGAGGACCCGGCGGTCGGCGTCGAGGACGTCGACGTCGGGGTAGCCCTGCACGGTGTACGTCGCCGCGCCGCAGTTGCGCAGGGTGATGCCGACGGCGCGCAGCCCCATCGCCGCGTCGACCTCGCCCACGGACAGGGTGACCCCCGGCGCCAGGCACTGCGGCGACGGGGCCGCCGAGGTGGGCGGTGTCGTCGGCGGCGGGGTCGTCGCCGGGACCATGTCGGGCGCCGACACGTCGGGCCTGGCCACGGTCTGGTCCGGGTGCGCCGGGGTCGTCCCGCACCCGGTGAGCACCGCCGCGGCGGCGAGCGCGGAGGCGAGGGTGGGCAAGAGCCGTCGTGCCTGCATCGACCCGATCATGCCGTACCGGCACCGGCGCCGGTGCCCCGCCGGGGTCGCGCCGGGGTCGCCCGGGGGCGCGGTGCGGGCCGGCCGGCAGCGCCGCCTACACCCTCGACGCGGCCGGGCCGGTCAGGTCGACCGTGACGACGGGCCCGGACCCGGGCACCGGTGAGGCCGGCGCGTCCTGACGCGCCGCCGCCGGGCCCCGCACGCGTTGCGAGGCCGCGGCGACGGTGACGGCGGCGCGGACGAACGCGGCGACGGCGGGGGAGTGCGAGTCCTGCGGCCACGCCACGGCGAGGGTGGCCGGCGGCAGGTCCGTGACCGGGCGGTACGCGATCTCGGGCCGCGGATGCCGCCGGGCGACCGACGCCGGCGGGAACCACACGACGCTGCCCAGCTCGACGAGGTTGAAGATCTGCGCGAGGTCCAGCCGCCGCGCCCCGCCCGGATCCGCCGGCGCCGGCCGGGCGGGCCGGGTGTCGCCGAGGTCGGCAGGGGCGCCGTCGGGCAGGACCCGGCCGGCCAGGTCGGCCAGGGACAGCCGGGGCCGCGCGGCGAGGGGGTCGCCGGCGGCGAGCGCCACCAGGCGGGGCTCCGTGAGCAGGGGCTCCAGGTCGAGGCCGCGGTCGTCGTACGGGGTCTGCAGCAGCGCCACGTCCGCGCGGCCCTCACGCAGCGCCGGCGCCTGCTCGCCGCGGCCGCCGAGCAGCACCTCGACCGGCAGTGCCGCCTCGTGCGCCTGGTACGCGGCGAGGATCCGGGGCAGCAGCCCGGCGTCGTAGTCGGCCTTCAGCGTGACCCGCAGCGCCGGGGCGGGGCGGCCGGCGTGCCGGGCCCGGGCGGCGGCCGCGGTGACCGCGTCGAGGGCGGTGCGGGCGTCGCGGAGGAACCCCTCACCGGCGGCGGTCAGCGCGACGTGCCGGGTGGTGCGGTGCAGCAGCGGCACGCCGAGGCGGCGCTCCAGGTCCCGGATCGCCCGCGACAGCGGCGGCTGAGCCATGCCGAGCCGGGCCGCGGCCCGCCCGAAGTGCAGCTCCTCGGCGACGGCGACGAAGTACCGCAGCTGCCGCACCTCCACGTCACTCATATCGCCACGGTATCAATGCGGACCGGATCGGTCCTTCAGGTTCCCGGCCGTGACGCGTTGACTCGACCGCATGATCGTTGTCACGACACCCACGGGTGCCATCGGCCGCCAGGTGCTGCACCGCCTCCTCGACGACGGCCACCGCGAACCGGTCCGGGTCGTCGTCCGCGACCCGGCCCGGCTGCCCGCCGAGGTCCGCGACCGGGTCGAGGTCGTGGCAGGCTCCCACGGCGACCCGGCCGTCACCGACGCCGCGTTCGACGGCGCGGACGCCGTGTTCTGGCTGGTGCCGCCGGACCTCGCCGCGCCCGGCCCCGACGTCGCGTACCTGGACTTCACCCGGCCCGCGTGCGCCGCCCTGCGCCGCCACGGCGTGCCGCGGGTCGTCGGGGTCTCCGCGCTCGGCCGCGGCACCCCGCAGGCCGCCCACGCCGGCCTCGTCACCGCGTCGCTCGCCATGGACGACCTGATCGCCGGCGCCGGCGTGCACTACCGGGCGCTGGCGCTGCCGTCGTTCATGGACAACCTGCTGCGGCAGGTGGCCACCATCCGCGACCAGGGCGTCCTCTACGGCCCCCTCGCCGGTGACCTCGCCGCCCCCATGTGCGCGACCCGCGACATCGCCGCCGTCGCCGCCCGGCTGCTGCTGGACCGGACCTGGACCGGCGTGGACAGCGTCGCGGTCCTCGGCCCGCGGGACGTGACGTTCGACGACGCGGCCCGCGTCATGTCGGAGGTGCTCGGCCGGCCGGTCCGCTACCAGCGGATCCCCGCCGACGCGTTCCGGGCCGGCGTGCTCGCCCGCGGCGCGTCGGCGCCGATGGCGCAGGCGATGCTCGACATGATGCTCGCCAAGGACGCCGGCCTCGACAACGCCGAGCCGCGCACCCCGGCGGCCACCACCCCGACCACGCTGCGCCAGTGGTGCGAGGAGGTCCTGAAACCGGCCGTCGAGGCGCCCGCCCGCTGACCCCTCAGGCGGCCGCGGCGGCGGTCGCGGGGGCGTGCGCGAGGGCCACCGCGGCGGCGACCGTCGCCCCGACCGCGGCCGCCGCGGCGGCGCCCCAGCCGGGCCGCACCGTGTCGCCGAGCAGCCCGACCCCGACCACGGACGGCACCAGCACCTCGACGATCCACAGCAGCGCCGTCACCGGGCCGACGCCGCCGTGTTCGAGGGCGTACGCGTACAGCAGCGTCCCCGTCACCCCGAACACCGCCAGGGCCCAGGCGAGAGGTTCGGCGGCCACCGCGGCCGGGTCCCGCCACGGGCGCGCCGGCAGGACCGCGGCGCGGGCGCACAGCGCGGCACCGCCGAACGCGAGCCCCGCCAGGGCGCCGGTGACGGCGCCGGCGA
Source organism: Dactylosporangium aurantiacum (assembly GCF_000716715.1). GTDB lineage: Bacteria > Actinomycetota > Actinomycetes > Mycobacteriales > Micromonosporaceae > Dactylosporangium > Dactylosporangium aurantiacum. Next base: position 134,344 of record NZ_JNYJ01000011.1, read on the forward strand.
GCGACGGCCGGCACCACCGGGTGGCCGCCCAGCCGGCGGCCGCGACCGGGACCGCCGCCGCGGCCAGGACCGCCCGGGTCGCCGCCGACGGCGTCGCCGCGTCCTGCGGCCCGGACGCGGCGGCGAGGACCCCGAGCGCGGCGACGGTCACCGCGACCGCGGCCACGTCCCCGCCCCGCAGCCGGGCACCGAGCGCGAACCTGGCCGTCACCACCGTCACGGCGAGGGACCCGGCGAGGACCGCCTGCACCTGGTACACCGGCAGCGTCCGCAACGCCGCCAGCGACGCCAGCCACGCGAGCAGGTCGAGGGCGACCCCGCCGAGGTACGCCGGCGCCCGCAACGTCTGCAGCATCCCGGGGGCGCGCCGCGCGCCGGCGGCCTGCAGCACCGACGACACGCCGTAGCCGACGGCGCCGGCGGCCGCGAACGCGAGCGCCACACCCGGCGCGGCACTCACGACGCGGGACCCTGCTGCTCCGTGGACGGCTGTTCCGCGCGGCCCAGCAGCCGGCCGATCACCGGCAGCTCCGCGACCCCTTCCGCGTCGGCGACCGCGAGCCCCTGCACCGGCGCGTTGCCCAGGCCGCTGAGCACCAGGTACCGGGGGCGCCACAGCGGCCGGTACTTCTCGTTGAACCGCCACAGCGACTCGATCTGCATCGTGTCGGAGAACCGGTGCAGCAGCCGCCGCTGCAGGTCGCTGAGCCGCCCTTCGCCGCGCTCACCGGCCAGGACCTGCCGCATGACGGCGAAGTTCAGCCCCAGGCCCCACGAACCCCACTCCCGCAGCCGCGCGATCGTCTCCACGATGATGAAGTCAATGAGCCCGTTCGGCACGTCGTCGCCGGTGCCGCGGCGCATCACGTCCAGGGACCAGCCGGCGATGTCCGCGGCCGGGATCCAGTGGCAGAACCCGCCGGCCCGCCCGTCCGGCCCGTGCGCGACCGCCAGCAGCAGCCCCGTGTCCCGCGGGTCGAACAGCCGCGACAGCGTCATCGAGAAGCCGCGTTCGACGTCGCCGCGGCGGCTCTGCGTCGACAGCTGCCGCAGCTGCCCCGCCACGTCGTCCGGCAGCCGCGCCGGGTCGTAGAACCGCACCGTGTACCCGGCCCGCCGCACCCGGTTGCACGCGCCCCGCAGCCCCTTCATCGCGTGCCCGTCGAGGGTGAACGCGCCACAGTCGACGATCGCCTCGTCACCGAGGTACACGGGCCGCATCCCCGACGCCCGGTACACCGGCAGCCACCCGGCGCCGGCCCCGACGACACTGACCGGCCAGCCGTGCCGGTCGGCGAACGCGGTGAACCCCGCCCACGCCTGCGCCCACTGCTCCGCGGGACCGACCGGGTCCGGCGACACCAGGCACACCCCGTCGCGCACCGCGTACGCCACGACGCAGTCACCGGTGAAGAACCACGACTTGTCGTCGCGCAACGCGAAGTACGCGAGCGTGTCACCGCCGTGCGCGGCCACGATCCGCCGGGCCCGTTCCAGGTCCGCGCGGTGCTCGTCGGCGCTCGGCGGCCGGTGCAGCCGCGGCCGCACCAGCAGCCACCCGACGACCAGCAGCAGGCTCAGCCCGGCCGCGTACAGCACCGGCGCGAGCAGCGGCGACGCCGCCGGCAGCGGCGTCACCCGGTCCCCGACGAGCCGCCCTGCCACGGCCTGCGCGGTGCGGTCCGCACCGGTGCGGTCCCGCGCGCCGGCGAGCAGCGCCAGTACCGCCGACACCGCCACGACGAACACGCCACCACCGGCGAGCGCCAGGGTCGCCAGCCGCACCTGCCGGCTGTCGGGCCGCGCCGGGAACGCCGCCCGGTGCCGCAGCAGCCACCCCGCGACCAGGACCGCCAGGACCGCCTCCTCGACGTCGATACCCTTCACCAGGTGCAGGGCCGCGGTCGCCGCCAGCAGCAGCACCGTCGCCGTCCACGCCAGCCGACGCCCGCGCCGCAACCCCCACGCGAGGATCAGCAGCGCCGCGGCGAAGAACACGACCGTCGCCGCCGCGGCCTGCGGCACCTCCACCGGCAGCACCGCCAGCAGCGCCGCGAGCCGCCCCCGCAGCGGCGTCGTCAACGCCGACAGCAGGCTCAGCACCGCGACGGCGGCGACCGCGACCGCGGCGACCCGGCGGACCCGCTCGTCGCGGGCCCGCCGGTCCAGGTCCGGCTGCAGCAGCGGCCACCCCGCCTCGCCCGGCAGCGCCGCGACCACCGCCGGCTCCGGCGGCGCGGCCACGGGCCGCCGGCGCGCCGCGAGCCGCTCCAGGCGGGTCGTCTCACCGGAGTCCGACTCGGCGACCACCAGCTCCACCCGCACCTCCCGGCCGGCGTGCAGCTCCACCCACGACCGGCGCAGCACCGCCGTGAACACCGGCGGCAGGAACCACCGGGCGGGCCGCGACTCGACGCACCGCACCCCGCAGCCGCTGTTGGCGTAGAACCCGCCGGGGACCGCCGCCAGCTCCGGCTGGTGCGTGTGCCCGGTGACGAACCCGGCGAGCCCGTCCGCGCACAGCGACGCCGCCACGGCCCGCGGCGCGCCGTTGAGGTGCATGCCGCGCGGCCCGAGCCGGCTGCCGGCCATCGCCGTGTACACCGCCCGCGCCAGCAGGACCGCGATCGCGACGAGCAGCGCCGCCTCCACGATCAGGCCCGTCGCCGCGAGGGCCGTCCAGTGCGGCAGCCACCGCAGCCGGCCCGCCGCCGACAGCAGGTGCACCAGCTCCGGTACGCGCAGCAGCACCGCGACGAGCAGCGGCAGCAGCAGCCACCACGCGTGCACGCCGAGCCGCCGGTACACCAGCCGCGACGCCACGAACTGCCCGACCGCGTTCGGGTCGGCGAGCGCGGCGACGTCGCCGAGCAGCGGGCTGCGCCGCACCTCCGGCAGGACCTCCTGCACGATGTGCTGCCCGAGCGGCGAGTCGAGCGGTTCCCGCGGGTCCCGCAGCGCGTTGGCCGGGTCGAACGCGTGCCCGTGCTCGCACCGCACGACCCGCGGACCCGCGGGCGTGTCGAGCCGCAGGTCCGCGGAGAGCGCGCACCGGGCGCCGACCCGCCGCTGGAACGTGTCCGCCGACACTCCGTCCCACGCGACGGGCGCGTCGTGGTTGCCGACGATGACGACGACGTGCCTTTCTGGCCGCGCCGCGAACGCGTGCAGCGCCGCGGTCAGGGCGGGGTGCGCGTCGAGGGCGGCCTCGACGGTGCCGCCGGGCTCGCCCCACAGCTCGACGACGTCACCGTTGAGCACGACCGCGCCGGGCCCCTCCCACCGGGCGAGCCGCCCGGCGAGGTCCTGTTCGAGGCGCCTCGACGCGGCGGTCGGGCGGGACGCGAGGTGCAGGTCGCCGCAGACGAGGACCCGCCCGCCGGCGGGCACCGGCACGGTGATCCGGTCCGGCACCGGCGGCCCGGCGGGCGCCTCACCCGGCGCCGGTGCGTGGGCGTGGCCGGCCGGGGCGCGCCCGCCGGGTCCTTCGCCCGCGCCGGGTGCTTCGCCCGCGCCGGGTGCTTCGTCCGTGCCGGGTGCTTCGCCCGCGCCGGGTGCTTCGTCCGGGTCCGGCGGGTGCGCGCCGGGTGGGGTGGGTCGGTGGTCGGGGCCGTCGCCGGCCTCCGTCATGCGGGCAGGGTGAGGCAGGCGACCCGGGCGCCGGCGTCACCCGCGTCACTCGGCCCGGTCTTCGTCGGCGCCGCGTGGATCACCAGTGACCGGGGCGGCGGGTCGAACGTCCACGGGTGCGTGGCGACCGCCGACCCCCGGCCGTCGGGGCGGGTCGTGACGTCCAGCCACACCTCGTTCTGCGGATTCGCGTCGGACGGGTTCGCCGCCGGCACCGACGCCGACGCCGCCGGAGCCGCGGACGCCTGCGGCGTCACCTTCGACCCCTGGGCCGGCCCCGACGGCGTCACCGGCCCCGGGGCGACCGTGGGCGGCGACGGCGGGTTCGGCGCGACCTGCTGGTGGCGGTGCCGGTAGTGCGGCCCGGCGGCCTCACCGGTCGCGCCGCACGGGTTCGTGTGCAGGTGGACGCCGTACCCGCGGTTCGGCAGCAGCCCGGCGACGGTGAACCAGACCCGGCTGTCCGACGACGTCTGGGCGATGCTGACCGTGGCGACCGCCCCCGCCGGGACGAGCCCCTGGTCGTAGGTGACCGCCGTCGCGCCGGGCGTGTACGCCGCGAACGTGCCGGTCGCGGACGTCACCCGCGGCGACGGGGCGGGCTGGGCGCCGCCGGCGGACGGGGTGCACCCGCCGGCCAGGGCGACGGGCAGCAGCAGCATGAGCGTGGTGACGCGGTGCATGTGCCCAGCGTCGACCCGGCCGCCGGGAGGCGGGGCGCGGCCGTGCCCGCATCACCCGATTTCCGGCCCTCCGCGGGCGTGTGGGGGTCGCCCGGCGGACAGGGTGGTCGGTTGCCCGCGGTGCGGCTTCCGTCGGCGGTGCGGCCGGCTGCGGCAGTGCGGCGGTCGCGGTGGTCTACTCCGGTTCGGTGGGGAGGCGGACCTCGACGAGGAGGCCGCCGCCGGGGCGGGCGGTGGCGGTGACCGTGCCCGCGTGCGCCTGGGTGATCGAGCGGACGATGGCGAGGCCGAGCCCGGCGCCGCCGCTGTGGTCGATCCGGTCCGCGGCGAGCCGCTTGAACGGCTCGAACAGCTCCGCGACCGCGTGCGGCGGCACGTCCTGCCCGGTGTTGGCGACCGTCAGCTCGGGCGTGCCACCGCCGACGGTGACGTGCACGGCGCCGCCGCGGTGGTTGTACTTGATCGCGTTCTGCACCAGGTTCGTGACGAGCCGCTCCAGCAGTACCTCCTCACCGCGCACGGTGCACGGGCGCAGCTGCGACGTGAGCCGCACCCCGGCGGCCGCGGCCCGCGCCTCGTGCGCGGCGACGACCCCGGCGGCGACGGCGTCGAGCCGCTGCGGCAGCCGCACCGCGAGCCCCTGGTCGGCCTCGCTGAGCACCAGCAGCCCGTCGACGAGCCGCTCGTTGCGTTCGTTGGTCTGCAGCAGCTGCGCCGTCAGCAGCGTGAACTGCTCGTCGGTCAGCGGCTGCCCCATGCCGACCTCGATCAGCGTGCGCTGCACCGCGAGGGGCGTGCGCAGCTCGTGGGACGCGTTCGCGGCGAACCGGCGCTGCCCCTCGTACCCGGCGACGATGCGGTCCATCATGTCGTCGACCGCCAGGCACAGGGCGGTGAACTCGTCCCGGCGGCTGCCGCCCGCCCGGATGCGGTGCCCGAGGTTCTGCGGCCCGACCTGCCCGATCACCGGCACCAGGTCCCGCATCGGCCGCAACGCCCACGTGACCAGCCGCGGCGCCACGAACCGCAGCAGCCCCAGCGCCGCGAGCACCGCGAACCCGTACGGCAGCAGCCACCACGCCTGCTCCCGCGCCGCCCCGCACAGCGACAGCCGCGGGTCGCAGAACAGCGCCAGGAACCGGAACGTCGTCGGCGTGAACGTGTACGTGTCCGCGGCGTACCGCACCGCGTACCCGGCGCCGAGCGCGCCGGCGACCAGCACCAGCACCCGCCGCCGCGGCGTGCGCACGTTCACGCCGGCCCGATCCGGTACCCGGCGCGCGGCACCGTCGCGATCACCGGCGGGTCGCCGAGCTTGCGGCGCAACGTCATCACCGTCACCTTCACCACGTGCGAGAACGGGTCGGTGTGCTCGTCCCACGCCCGCTCCAGCAGCTCCTCCGCGCTGACCACCCGCCCGCCGGCGCGCAGCAGCACGTGCAGCACCGCGAACTCCTTCGGCGTCAGCCCCAGCACCCGGCCGTCGCGCACCGCCGTGTGCCGCCCCACGTCCAGCACGAGGCCGCGGTACTCCAGGACCGGCGCGACCGCGGGCGCGCTGCGCCGGCCCAGCGCCTGGATGCGGGCCACCAGCTCCGCGAACGCGAACGGTTTCGTCAGGTAGTCGTCGGCGCCGAGCCCGAGCCCCTCGACCCGGTCGCGGATCCCGCCTGCCGCCGTCAGCAGCAGCACCCGCGTGTCCAGGCTCGCGCCCGTCATCCACCGGCACACCTCGTCGCCGGTACGGCCAGGCATGTCCCGGTCCAGGACGGCGACGTCGTACCGGTGCACCCCGAGCCGCTCCAGGGCGCCGTCACCGTCGTAGCAGACGTCGACCGCCATCGCCTGGCGGCGCAGCCCGGCCGCGATCGTGTCGGCCATGAGCCGCTCGTCGTCGGCCACGAGCACCCGCATGCTGGTCCCTAACTGTCGTGCCGTTTGCTGTTGCTGTCGTACGGCGTTTGTGCTGCCCGCACCAGCATGCCAGGCGGGTGGTAAAGGGACGGTCAGAAGATCGCTGACGGTGGCCGTACCATGGCCGGGGCACACTCCCACGGCATGATCAAAGACCAGGCCGGCGCCGACCGCACCGTCCTCGCCGGGCTCGTCACGCTCGCCGCCGCCGTCTTCGCCGCCGCCGTGCGCCTCCGCCTGCCCGCCCTGCCGATGGGCGACGAGCCGCACTACCTGGCGCTCGCCCAGGCGATGGTCGAACACCACACGTTCGACCCGACCCCCGTCTACGAGCACCGCGACTACTGGTCGTACTACCCGGCCGACATCGACGCGCACGTCGCCGTCGTCGACGGCCGCCCCGTGCCGTTCCACAACCTCGGCGCGCCGCTGCTGTTCGCGGTGCCGTTCCTGCTGTGGGGCCGCGCCGGCGCGCACCTCGTGACCCTCACCGCGGCCCTCCTCACCGTCGTGCACGTCTACCGCCTGCAACGCGAGCACGGCATCCGCACCCCGTACGCGGGACTCACCACCGGGCTGCTCGTGCTCGGCTCACCGCTGTACGTGTACGCCTCGATGCTGTTCGTCGAGCCCCTCGGCATGCTGGCCCTCGTGTACGCCGCTCGGGTCCTGCTCACCGCCCGCCCCGCGGTGTGGCGGCTGGCCCTCGCCTCCGCCGGGATCGGCTACCTGCCGTGGGTGCACGGCCGGTACGCGATCTTCCCGGTGACCTTCGCGGTCCTGGCGGTGCTGTGCGTGCCCCGCTCCCGTGATGCTCGTGGTGCTGCTCCTGGTGCTCGTGGTGCTGCTCTTGGTGCTCGTGGTGCTGCTCTTGGTGCTCGTGGTGCTTTGATCGCGGCGCTGGTGCCGGTCGCCGTGCTCGCCACCGGTCTGGAGGCGTTCAACGCCGTCATGTACCACTCGCTGAGCCCCGCCCCCGGCAGCACCGACGCGCTCGGCGAGGGCCTGCTGCGCCAGTCACCGCTGCGCGGCCTGCTGTACCTCACCTTCGACGGCCGGTTCGGGCTGCTGCCCAACTTCCCGGTCCTGCTCCTGTCCGGCGCCGGCATCCTGCTGTGCGCCACCCGCGCCCACCGCCGCCTGAACCTCGTCCTGCTCGGCACGGCCGTCCCGTACGCGGTGCTCATCGCCACGTACCCGAACTGGCCCGGCGGCTTCTCCCCACCCGGCCGCCTGCTGTCGGTGACCGTGCCGCTGCTCGCCTACTACGCCGCCGCCCTCCTGCAACGCCTGCCGTCCTGGCCGCTGCTGGCAGCCGCCCAGCTGGCCGCGTTGTACGGGTACACGATGTCGCTGCTGTCGGACGCGTACCCGCTGGAACGGTTCCACTGGCTGGCAGACCCGCGCAACACGCCCCTGGACCGCATGGCCACACTGCTCGGCACCTCGGTCGACCGGCTGCCACCACTGGTGACGGCCGACAACCAGATCGACGGTGCGGCGGCCGTACGGTTCGCGGCGTGGGGGACCGCGACGGCGGCGGCGGTCGTGCTGCTGTGGCTGCGTGCTCGTCGCTCGCCTTCGGCGCCGGCGGGTGCCGGCCTGGGCGCTCGCGAGCCGGCGTCCTTCAGGGGTCTTGGGCCGGCATCGTCGGGGGGTCGCGAGCGGACGTCCGGGACGGGTGCGGGCGACTCGCCGGCGGCGGTGTCCCACGATGATCGCCGTCCGGAAGCCGCGTCGGCGGGGCGAAGTGCAGGGCAGGAGGCAGGTTAGACTACGGGTGGTGATGGCTTCGAACATCAATTTCCTACGGTGTACTACGGTCAGGTAGAGCAGCCGACACCTCGCCGGGTCGCCTCCTGGACTCTCCGATCCGCGAGCGCGCGGGTTCCTGTTCTCCGGTGCCGGGGCGGCGCCGCTGGGGTACCGCCTTCGGCCGACAGCGGTCCGCTGGTCCGTCGAGTCCGCGGGCCACTGCCGCGGCGCTGTCGGGTCGCAGTGGTCGCTGCGGCGGGCGGCCGTCGGGCCGCCGTCGGGTCAGTGCCGCGGTGCCGTCGGGGCACCGTCACGGGCGATGTCGCGCCGCTGTGGCGGGCGCGATCGGGCCGCTGCCGTGGGCGCCGTACGGCCGCGGTCGCGTCGCCGCCGTGGTGCCGCTGGCCGCCGCCGTGGTGCCGCTGGCCGCCGCCGTGGTGCCGCTGGCCGCCGTGGTGGTGCCGCTGGCCGCCGCCGTGGTGCCGCTGGCCGCCGTGGCGGTGCCGCGGTGTCGCGGTGTCGCGGTGTCGTCGGGTCGCTGGCGGGCCGGTGGCTGGGCGGGCCGTGGTGCGGTGGCGGCGGAGGGGGTTCTGGCGCGGTACCGTCGCGCTGTGACGGACCTGCTCGAACGCGATCCGCTGCTCGACGACCTCGCCGCGGTGCTGGACGGGGCGAGGACGGCGGGGCGTGTGGTGCTCGTGGCGGGGGAAGCCGGGATCGGCAAGTCGGCGCTCGTGCGGCGGTTCAGCGAGCGGCACGGCAAGCGGGCGCGGTTTCTGTTCGGGGCGTGCGACCCGTTGCTGACCCCGCGGGCGCTCGGGCCGCTGCACGACGTCGGCCGGCGCACCGGGGGCGCGCTCGCGCAGCTGCTCGCGGCCGGAGGGCAGCGGGAGCAGCTGTTCGCGGCGCTGCTGGACGAGTTGGAGCGCAGTGACCGTACGCCGGTCGTTGTCGTGGAGGACGCGCACTGGGCCGACGAGGCGACGCTGGACCTGCTGGTGTTCCTCGGGCGGCGGATCGCGCAGACGAAGGCGCTGCTGGTGGTCACGTACCGCGACGACGAGCTGGCCACGGATCATCCACTGAGGACGGTCATCGGGCTGTTGCCGGCGCATGCGGTGCGGCGGGTCCGGCCGGAGCCGTTGTCGGAGCGGGCGGTGGCTGAGCTGGCCCGGCGGGCGGGGCGGGCGGCGGGCGGGTTGCGGGCGTTGACCGGCGGGAATCCGTTGCTCGTCACCGAGGTCCTGGCGGCTGGGTTCTCCAGCGGAGGCGACAGCGGAGGCGACAGTGGAGGCGACAGTGGAGGCGACGGCGAGGGCGGCGGCGGAGGCGACGGCGGAGACTACCGCGACGACGAAAGTCCGACTCGCGGCGATTTAGGTAATTTGTCCGAAAGTGGTCGACCCGGCGAGCACGGCGGGGTGCCCGTGACCGTCCGGGACCTGGTGATGGCGCGCCTGGCTGGGCTTTCGCCCGGTGCGCGGGACGTCGTGCGGCTCGTCGCGGTCGTGCCGACGTCGACCGAGTTGTGGCTGCTGGACGGTGCGGCGCCGGAGGCGGTCGAGGCGGCCATGGCCGCCGGGCTGCTCGTCGCGGGTGACGGAACCGTCAGGTTCCGGCACGAGCTGCTGCGGCGCGCCGTCGTCGACGAGTTGTCCGCCATGGCCCGCCGGGACCTCAACCGGCGCATCCTGCGGATCCTGACCGCGGCAGAGCACCGGCCGGCCGACGCCCGGCCCGCAACCATGGCCGCGGTCCGGGCAAGCGCCCAGCGCGTCGACGTCGCTCGCATCGTGCACCACGCGCGCGAGGCCGGTGACACCGCCGCCGTGCTCCGGTACGCGCCCGAGGCCGCCCGGCAGGCCGCCGCCGTCGCCGCGCACCGGGAGGCGGTCGAGCACTACCGGGCCGTCCTGCCGCTCGCCGCGGGCATCCCCGACCGGGCGGAGCTGCTCGAGGGGTACTCCGCCGAGTGCTACCTGTCGGGCCTGTCCGCCGAGGCCGTCGCCGCCGGGCGGGAGGCCCTCGCGTCGCGGGAGGCGGCCGGGGACGTCGAGCGGCTCGGTGACGGGCTGCGCAGGCTGTCGCGACTGTACTGGTGGGACGGGAACCGGCCCGAGGCGGAAGCGGCGGCGGCCCGGGCGGTCGCCGTCCTCGAGGAGCTGCCGGCGGGGCGGGCGCTCGCCATGGCGTACAGCAACCAGGCGCAGCTGGACATGCTCGGCAACCGGCTGCCGGCCGCCACCGCCTGGGCCGGCCGGGCGATCGGGCTCGCCCGGCGGCTCGGGGACCGGGAGACGCTCAGCCACGCACTGGCCAACATCGGCTCGGCGCGCCTGCTGGGCGGCGACGCCGGCGGCCGGGCGGACCTCGGGGAGGCGTTCGACGTCGCGGTCGCCGCGGGGCTGGAGGACGACGCGGCTCGGGCGTTGTGCAACCTCGCCACGATCGGCGCCGAGATGCGTGACCACCGGCACGCCCGGGCGGACCTGGATCGGGCGTTGGCGTTCGTACGCGCACACGAGCTCTCCGGCTACGTCCAGCACGTCCTCGGGCACCGGGCCAGGATCCGGCTCGAGGAGGGCGACTGGCCCGGCGCGGAACGCGACGCCCTGGACGCGCTCGCCGAGCGGGTCGCCGGCGGCGCCAGGTACGTCGACGCCCTCGTGCCGCTCGGGCTGCTGCAGGCCCGGCGCGGCGACCCGGCCGCGGCGCGGACGCTGCGGGAGGCGGCCGAGCGCGGGTACGCCACCGCGGAGCTGCAGTGGACGGCGCAGGTCGCGGCGGCCAGGGCGGAGCACGCGTGGCTGCGGGGCGCCGACGCCGACATCGCCGCCGAGGCCGGGGCCCAGTACGAGCGGGCCGTGCGGGCCGGCCACCCCTGGTTCACCGGGGAGCTGGCGTTCTGGCTGCGGCAGGCCGGCGGGCCCGCGCCCGGGCCGGACGTGCTGGCGGTGATGGCCGAGCCGTACCGGCTGCTGCTCACCGGTGACTGGCGGGCCGCCGCGGCGGCGTGGCGGGCGCTCGGCTGCCCGTACCAGGAGGCGCTGGCGCTCGCGGGCGGCGACGGCGACGCGGGGCTGGCGGCGCTGGCGCTGCTGGACGGGCTCGGTGCGCGGCAGGCGGCGCAGCGGGTCCGGCGGCGGCTGCGGGCCGGCGGCAACCCGCGGATCCCGCGCGGGCCGACGAAGGCCACCGCCGCGAACCCGGCCGGCCTCACCGCCCGCCAGGTCGAGGTGCTCGGGCTGCTCGCCGAGGGGCTCACCGACGCCGAGATCGCGGCGCGGCTGTCGCTGTCGGCGAAGACCGTCGGGCACCACGTGTCGGCGCTGCTGGCGAAGCTCGGCGCCGGTTCGCGGCACCAGGCGGCCGCGGCCGGGGTGCGGCTCGGGCTCGTACCGGGCAAAGATGGGGAGCCCAGGGGCCACAACTAGGGACCGATCCCGATCCCCGCGCCCCTGACCAGGTCATACCTTGCGATCACAGCGAATTCGAGCGCGAGGGAAGGACCGTCATGGACACCGTCACCGTCAAGCAACGCCAGCAGGCCGCGTGGGCCTCCGGCGACTACGCGGCCGTCGGCACGCGGCTGCTGCTCACCGCCGAGCTGCTCTGCGAGGCCGCGGACCTGCGCGCCGGCGAGCAGGTCCTCGACGTCGCCTGCGGCAACGGCAACGCGAGCCTCGCCGCCGCCCGCCGGTTCTGCCAGGTCACCGGCGTCGACTACGTACCGGCGCTGCTGGAGCGCGCCCGCCGCCGCGCCGACGCCGAAGGGCTCGAGGTCACGTTCCAGGACGGTGACGCGGAGGCGTTGCCGTTCCCCGACGCGTCGTTCGACGCGGTGCTGTCCACGTGCGGCGCCATGTTCGCCCCGGACCAGGAACGCACCGCCGCGGAGCTGCTGCGGGTGTGCCGGCCCGGCGGGCGGATCGGCATGGTCAACTGGACCCCGGACAGCTACGTCGCGGAGCTGTTCCGGGCCATCGGGCGGCAGGTGCCGCCGCCGCCCGGGCTGCGTCCGCCGGCGCAGTGGGGCGACGAGGGGCGGCTGCGGGAGCTGTTCGGCCCGGCCGTCGGGATCTCCGCGCCGCGGCGGGAGTTCCTGTGGCGGTTCCCGTCCGCCGCGCACCAGGCCGAGTTCTTCGCCACCTTCTACGGGCCGGTCACCAGGACCCTCGCCGCCCTCGACGAGGCGCGCGCCGCCGAGCTGAAGGCGGAGATGGCGGCGATCGCCGACCGGTTCAACGTCGCCGCCGACGGTACCCTCGTGCTGCGCATGGACTACGTGGAGGCGGTGATCCGCAAACCCGCCGGCGGGTGACCGGCCGGGCCGGTGGCGGGCGGCGGCTGCGGTACCCGGCCGCGGGCGGCTGGGCGCGGGCCCGGGTCGTGCACGGCGAGCGGGCGAACACGTCGGCGAAGCGGCCGAGGTGCCGGGTCACGGTCGACTGCACCACCCGCCCCGGCGCGGGGCACGCCGGGGTCGCGGGCCGGTCGCTGCCGCTGCCGCCGGTGCTGCTCGGCAGCGGCGGCTCCGTCGTCCGCAACGGTGTGCCGCGCCTGGCCGACGTTTGCCGCTGACCGGCGGCCGCGCCGCTGACGGACGACGGCCGCGCCGGTGAGCGGCGGACGCCGCCTACTTGACGCCGACCGCGCCGTACATCGACACCTCGGCCGGTGACGGGTGGTCGGCGGTGACCGGCCGCCACTCGCTGATCGGCACGACGCCGGGCTCGACGAGCCGCACCCTGTCGAAGAAGCCCGCGAACGTGGCGCTGTCGCGCGGCCAGGCGTCCACGAGACCCTTCGCGAGCATCTGGTCGTACATGCCGGCGATGTGCGGCGGCACGAAGTCCTTCGTGGAGTTCGTCGCCACCAGGTAGCTGCCCGCCGGGACCGCGTCCAGCAGGTCGTGCACGATCCTGCGGGCGTGAGCGTCGTCGCGGATGAAGTGCAACACCGCGTACAGCAGGATCGCGACCGGCTCCCGCAGGTCGAGGGTGGCGGCCAGCTGCGGCGCGGCGAGGATCGCCGCCGGGTCGTTGAGGTCCGCGTCGATGTAGTTGGTCGCCCCCTCCGGGGAGCCGATCATGAGCGCCCGGGCGTGGGCGAGGACCATCGGGTCGTTGTCGACGTACACGACCCGGGCCTGCGGCGTGATCGCCTGCGCGACGTCGTGCGTGTTGTCCGGGGCGGGCAGGCCGGTGCCGATGTCCAGGAACTGCCGGATGCCCGCCTCGCCGGCGAGGAAGCGGATGGTGCGGTTGTGGAAGGCGCGGCCCTCCTGCGCGGCGGTGCGGATCGCCGGGTACGCCGCGGCGATCCGGTCGCCGGACTCGCGGTCGACCTGGAAATGGTCCTTGCCGCCGAGCCAGTAGTTCCACCGGCGGGCCGGGGACACGCTGCCGGCGTCCAGCCGCGGGTCCGGCTGGGGGTGGTCGAGGTCGCTCGTCGGCACGGGGAAAGCCTCCCGGCGTCGCAGGATCCGGTGGATGTACGGGCGCAGCGACGCCCATCGTAGCGGCCGCCCGCACCGCCCACGTCCCCGCTTGACACGGCGCCGCTTCTTATCGATTATCGGTATATCGAAATTCGATAAGGGGGGTTCGGATGAAGCGGATGCTGGCCCGGCTGCGCCGCCGGGACTACCTGGCGGAGCTGCAGTCGCTGCTGTACGTGGCGCTCGGCCTGGGCGCCGTCGTGGCGGTGGTGGAGGCGCGCGCCATGGCGGTGCGCGACCCGATCACGGTCACCGTCGGCGCCGGCGTGCGGATCGCGCCCGACGCGGTGACCGGGCTGCTGCCCGGCGCCCGGCTCGACCCGGGCAGCGACGTGCAGGTCCTCGTCGACCACCCCAGTGTGCCGCAGGTGGCCTGGCATGCCGTGCAGGTCGTGCCGTGGTACCTGCTGGCCGGGTTCACCCTGGCGATGCTGCTGCTCGTGGTGCGCGCCGCCCGCCGGGGCGACCCGTTCGCCGCCGCGAACGTGCGCCGGCTGCGCGTCCTGGGCTGGGTCGTGTTCCTCGGCAGTTTCGCCGCGTTCTACGCCGAGCTGTGGGCCGGCCTGGAGCTGTCGATGACCGTCGTGACCGACCCGCCGAACACCGGCGCCCAGGTGCCGCTCGTCTGGTGCCTGTGCGGCCTCGGCTTCCTCGCCCTCGCCGAGATCATCAAGCGCGGCCGGGCGCTGCAGTCCGAGCTCGCCGGGGTCATCTGATGCCACCGGCCGACGACCACCGCGTCGACGTGCACATCGACCGGCTGCTCGCCGAGCGCGGCATGACGCTGACCGACCTCGCCGGCCGGGTCGGCATCACCCTGGCCAACCTCTCGGTGCTGAAGAACGGCCACGCCAGGGCCATCCGCTTCAGCACGCTGACCGCCCTGTGCGAGGCCCTCGACTGCCAGCCGGGGGACCTGTTCACCGTCACCGGCGCCGGTAACGATGCGTGTCTCGACGGTCGCTGAAGGTGATGGCGCTGGACGTGGTCGGGGGCGGCCGGGAGAATGAGGGGGCAGCGCCAACGGGGGGAGGCGGCGCATGCCACGACCATATTTCTCTTTGGACGCACCCGATCCGGGCTCCGGCGCGGTGGCGTCGTCCGAGTCGATCGACTGGACCGCACGGTTCGCCGCGGCCCGCGCCGAACGCCAGCGGTGGCGGGCGGAGCGGGCCCGCGCCCAGGCGGAGTTCGCGGCGGCCCGCCGGCACGGGCTCGTGGCACGGCACGCGGCGAAGCTCGCCCGGCTGCGCAACGCCAGGCTGCTGGCGGAGCTGACGCACGCCGCAGCCCACGCACCGGCGACGCCTGCGGCGGCGGGGGCCGCGGTGGCGGGGCCTGCGGCGGGGCCTGCGGGGCCTGCGGGGCTTGCGGCGGCGGCGGGGCCTGCGGGGCCTGCGGGGGCAGGGTCTGCGGGGGCTGCGGCGGTGGCAGCGGCGGCTGCTGGGCCTGCGGTGGCTGGGCCTGCGGTGGCTGGGCCTGCGGTGGCTGGGCCTGCGGTGGTGGCGGACCGGCCGGCGGCGGGGCGGTCCGCGACGGTGGTGCCCGCGGCGGCGGCCGTGTCGTTTGCGGGGCCTGCGGTGGCAAAGACTGTGGCGGGTCAGCCTGTGGCGGCTGCGTCGGGTCAGCCTGTGGCGGCTGCGTCGGTTGCGGGGGTTGCTCCGGCGGGCGCTGCGGCGGCACAACCGGCCGCAGCGGGGCCCGCGGCCGTCACGGAGCCTGCGACCGCGGCGGTTGCGGCCGCCGCGCCACCGCAGGTCGTCGCCGTCCGGCCACACCGCCGACGGCCGCAGCGGTCAGACGGTGCGCTCCGGTGCCCCGTCCCGGGCGGGCGCGGTGCGGGTGAACGCGTCCAGCGCGGCGACCGGGTCGTCGGCGAAGCAGCGGACGGTCCGCACCTCGCAGGTGGCGCCGAGCGGGCGGACCGCGGTGACCGGGGCGGTCAGCTCCAGCAGCAGGTTCGCCTGGGAGGACACCGCGACCGTGAGGACGTCGTCGGCGACGCGGACCGTGCCCCGCTCGGCGTGGCCGCGGATGCGGCGGACCGCGGCGACCCGGTCGCGGGGGATGCGCAGGTCGAAGAACGCGCCGGAGCGGACACGGACCTCGGCGGCCGACACGACGTGGGGGCGGGTCACGCACGAGGCGATGACGGCGAGGGCCACGAGGATGGCGTACGCGTCGAGCACCACCAGCACGGTGCGCACCGCGACGGGGGCGCCGAGGGAGCGCAGCACGACCTCGACCACGAACAGCTCGACGACCATCGCGCCGAGGAAGACGAGCAGGGCCGGTGCCTGGGCGCTGAAGTAGGGGACGGGCACCGCACCGGGCGGCACGCCGTGGCGGCGGCGGGCCAGCCACAGGGCCACGCTCACCATGCCCCGCACGTCGAAGCCCATGATGCGCCGGACCTGGACGGGGACCAGGCGTTCGTAGGCGGCGCGGGCGGCGCCGCGGCGGGACAGGCCGTCGCGGCGGGCCGCTCGGTAGAGCCGCAGCACCGTCACCGTCTCCAGCCCCAGCACCGCCAGCGCCAGCGTCTCCGCGGTGGCCAGGACGGCACCGGGCAGCGACACCCCCGACGCCACCAGCACCACCAGGAGCACCTCCGCCCCGACGGCGGCGAACAGCGCGGCGCGGGCAAGTCGCAGCATCACGGGTCCTCCAGGGTGGGTGGCGGGCACGTCGGTGGCGGGGCGCCGGGTCACGGGCGGTCGCGGAGCAGGAGCAGGAGCCGGCGGAAGACCTCCGTCTGGGCCGGGGACAGCTCCTGGGCCATCGTCTGCCACCAGCGGGCCCCGGCCGGGTCGTCGGCGGTGGTGGTCATCGCGGTGGCCATGCCTTCGGGGAGGTGGTCGGCGAGGTCCGCGGCGAGCTCGGCGACCCGGGGGTCGGCGGGGTCTGCGGTGGCGAGGGCGTCGAGGCGGGCGTACAGGGCGCGGCCGCGGTCCACGGCGGCGGGCTCGGTCAGCGGGCGCAGCAGCTGCGCGAAGCCGGCCCGGGCGTCCTCGTCGGCGCCGGTGTCGATGAGGGTGAGCAGCTCGCGGTCCAGGGCGCCGAACGCGGAGTCGCCGGCCGGCAGGTCACGCAGCACCGCGGCCAGGTCGGGCGACACGGTCGCGTCGGGGTCGAGGTCGGGGCGGGCCAGCACGGCCGCGAGGCGGGCGCGGCGGGCGGCGAGGGCGGCCTGCTGGCGGGCCAGGTCGGCGTCCAGCTCCTCGAGGACCTCGCGCAGCTCACGGCCGCGGTCGTCGGCGAGGACGTCGCGGATCTCGTCGAGGGACAGGCCGAGCTCGGCGAGGCGGCGCACGCGGGCGAGGACGACGGCGTCGCGCAGGCGGTACTCGCGGTAGCCGTTGACCAGCCTGGCCGGCTCGGGCAGCAGCCCCAGGTGGTGGTAGTGCCGCACGGTGCGGGTGGACACCCCGACCAGCGCGGCGAGCTCGCCGATGCGCATGCGTCCAGTAGAAACGTTGACGTTGCGGCAACGTCAAGCCGGCGGCGGGGACCGTCAGGCCGGCGGGTGGGTGTCGAGCCAGGTGCGCAGCGCCCACCAGTAACGCAGGGTCTCCAGCACGGTCAGGTGCTGCTCCGCGTCGGCCGGCGGCAGGCCGGTGATCTCCTGCAGGCGCCGCAGCCGGTAGCGGACCGTGTTCGGGTGTACGTGCAGCGTCACCGCCGTCCGGTCGAGGCGCTGGCCGTGGTCGAGGTACGCCAGCGCGGTCGACGCGAGCTCCCGGTGGAACTCGTCGGCGGGGCGCAGCGCGGCCAGCAGCGTGTCGCCGAGCAGCGCGGCGAGCCGCGGCTGGAGCGTCAGGGCGGTCTCACCGGCGAGGTCGGCGACCGCGTGCACCCCCGTCCGGCCGAACCGGGCCGCCGCGGCGAGCGCCGGCACGCACAGCGCGTAGCCGGTGCCGGCCTCCGCGGGCGGCGCGGCCGGGGCGACCACGACGAGGACCGGCGCCTCGCCCCCCGCGAGACCGGTGTGGCCGTCGGCCGGTGTGGACGGGCGGGCGCTGAGACCGGCGTGGCGGCCGTCGCCTGGTGCGAGTGGGCGCGGCGTGAGGCCGGTGTGGCCGTCGGCCGGTGTGGACGGGCGGGCGGTGAGGCCGGTGCGGCGGCCGTCGGCCGGTGTGGACGGGCGGGCGGTGAGGCCGGTGCGGCGGCCGTCGGCTGGTGTGGGCAGGCGCGCGGTGAGGCCGGTGTGGCCGTCGGCTGGTGCGGGTGGGCGCGCGGTGAGGCTGCCGGCCGGGGCGGGGAGACGCGCGGTGAGGCCGGCGAGGCGGCCCTCGACGACGCCGAACAGGCCGCCGCAGGAGGACCAGTGCTGCTCCAGGGCGCGGGCGCGGGCCGGGTCGGACACGTCGGTGAGCAGGCAGTGGTACCGGCCGGCGGGATGCAGGCGGAACCGGGCCAGTTCGCGGGCGTCGACGCCGCCGGTGGGGGAGCCGAGCAGCAGGCGGCGCAGCAGGGCGGTGCGCTCGTCGCGGCCGCCGCGGGACAGTTCGAGCTCGGCGGCGCGGTACCCGGCGATGACGTGCCGTTCGAGGGCGCCGGCGTACCGGTCGAACTCCAACGCCGCCTCGAGCAGGACCTGGTCACGGATGCCGGCGGCGCGGCCCCGACCGACGGCGATCTCGAACGCGCGGGTCCGGCCCGCCTGCACGGCGCTGAGCAGCGCGCTGAGCGGCACGCCCTGCGCGGCACGGTCCGCGCCGAGGCGGGTGGCCTCGGCGAAGTCGTGCCCGCTGGGGTCGGCGAGCCGTTCGAACGCGGCCAGCCCGGCGGCGAGCAGGACCGCGATGTGGCGGCGGTTCTCCTCCGCGGGCAGCCGGGCGACCTCCGCCGAGCACGCGCGGGCCGCCTCGACGAGATCGTCGACGACGCCGGGGTCGGCGGCCATGTCCCGCAGCAACGGCACCAGCGACATCGGCTCCGCCTCCCAAGGCCGTTGTGGCCGGCGCACAACCCGCCGCCCCGGCGTTGCGCCCCGACACCTATCGATGAACGTGGACCCCCGCTTTTCTGTTACCGCAAGGTAACATTGCTTTCGCCGTCAGGAGAGCCCCGTGACACGCAAGCGCGCCCGCCGCACGCTCGTCGCCGGTCTGGTCGCCGCCGCCGGCCTGATCGCCTCCGTCCCCGCCACCGGTGCCGTGCCCGCCGCCGCCGCGACCACCCTGCAGCAGGTGATGTTCGTCGGCAACAACTGGGACGGCACCGTCGACGTCATCCAGCCCAGCGGCGGGTACACCGGCCTCGGGCGGATCAACGTCGTGCCCGACCGCACCCAGCGCCTCTGGGAGATCTACCTCAACCCCGTCAAGCTCGCGTTCTACCTCGGCGTCCAGCAGGGCCCGGGCGAGGGCCACGACCAGCTCGTCGACGACATGTACACCACGCCGGACGGCTCGGCGCTCGTCGTGTCCCGGCCCAGCTTCGCCGACGTGGTCTCGATCGACCTGCGCACCGGCGCGCTGCGCTGGCGGTTCCCCGTGTCCGGGTACCGCGCCGACCACATGGCCGTCTCGCCCGACGGCACCCGGGTCGCGGTGTCGGCGTCCACGTCGAACACCGTGCACGTGCTCGACATCGCCACCGGCCGGCAGGTCGGCTCGTTCGCCACCGGCGACAAGCCGCACGAGAACGTCTTCACCGGCGGCGGCCGGTACCTGTGGAACATGTCGATCGGTGAGGTCAACACCGCCCTGGACGACCCGTGGCTGGACTGGACGAAGGGCGACCGGCACATCACCGTGGTCGACACCACCACCTTCCAGACCGTGAAGGTGATCGACATGCGGTCGCGGCTGGACGCGTTCGGCCGGTCGGACCTGTCCGACGCGGTGCGCCCGGCCGTGTTCACCCCCGACGAGTCGACCCTGTACTTCCAGGTGTCGTTCTTCAACGGCCTCGTCGAGTACGACGTCGCCGCCGACCGCGTCACCCGCGTCGCGACGCTGCCGAAGAACCCGGCCACCAGCGAGGACCGCACCACCTGGGTCAACGACTCCCGCCACCACGGCCTGTCGATGAGCCCCGACGGCACCAAGGTCTGCGTGGCCGGCACCATGGACGACTACGCCACGGTGGTCAACCGCGCCACGCTCACCCCGGGCGCGCTGGTCGCGGCGAGCAAGCCGTACTGGGCGACCGTCAGCGCCGACGGCCGCGACTGCGTCATCTCCGAGTCCGGCGCCGACCGGGTCACCGCGATCAGCTTCGCCACCGGCCAGAAGGTGGCCAGCGTCGCCGTCGGTGACCACCCGCAGCGGGTCCGCCTCGGCCGCCTCCCGGCCGGCTGGACCGCCCCCCGCTGACCCGCGCCCGCGCGGGCCCGCCCTGCCCCGGCGGGCCCGCCACCCGGGCGGCGGAACCCGCCCGGCGAGGAGCGGACCGGGCTTGACACGCCCCTGATGCGCGACTTCGATGGTCGGACGGATCGGGGAGAGGGCGGGGTCAGCGTGGAGCTCGGCGTCGACCTCGGCACGTCCAGCACCGTGGCGTTCCTGCGCCGCGGCGGCGCGCCGCCCGAGCCGGTCCTGTTCGACGGGGCGCCGCTGCTGCCGTCCGCGGTGTACGCCGACGACAACGGTGAGCTGCTCGTCGGGCGGGACGCCGTGCACGCGGCCCGGGCGCGGCCCGAACGGTTCGAGGGCAACCCGAAACGGCGCATCGACGACGGCACGGTGCTGCTCGGCGCGGAGGTACGGGTCGAGGCGCTGCTCGGGGCGTTGCTGCGGCGGGTCGTGACCGAGGCGCGGCGCGTCGGCGGGACCGCGGTCACCGGGGCCACCATCTGCCACCCCGCCGCGTGGGGGCCCGGCCGCCGCGCCACCCTCCTGCGCGCGGCCGCGGCCGCAGGGCTGGACGGGCCGGTGCGGCTGGTGCCCGAGCCGGTCGCGGCCGCGGCGTTCCATCTGCGCCGGCACGGTCCGGGCCCCGCCGACCTTCTCGTGTACGACCTGGGCGCCGGCACCTTCGACGTCGCCGTCGTGCGGCACGCGCCCGACGGGGTCGCGGGCCGGATGGAGGTGCTGTGCAGCGCCGGGCTCGACGAGACCGGCGGCCAGGACGTCGACGCGGCCGTGGTCGACCTGCTGCGCCGGCGCAGCGGCGCACCCGAGCTGTGGGCGCGGCTGGACAACCCCGCCACGGTCGCCGACCGGGCCGCCCGCCGGCAGCTGTGGGACGACGTGCGCAACGCCAAGGAGATGCTGTCGCGGACCAGTTCGGCGCTGATCTACCTGCCGCTGCTGGACACCGACCAGATCGTCACCCGGGAGGAGCTGGAGCAGCTCGCCGCGCCGCTCATCCAGCGGACCGTCGCCGCCGTCGCCGCCGCCCTCGCCGAATGCCCCGTGCCGCTGCGCCCCCTCGGCGCCGTCATCCTCGTCGGCGGCGCCAGCCGCATGCCGCTCGTCGCCACCATGCTGCACCGCGCCCTCGGCGTCGCCCCGACGATCATCGACCAGCCGGAGCTGGTGGTGGCCGCCGGCAGCATCGACCCCATGGTGACCGGCCTGCCGTCCACCGCCCCGCCACCGGTGCCCGCAGGCCCGCCGCCGGTGCCCGCAGGCCCGCCGGTGCCCGCCGGTCCCTACGCCGCACCGGGATCGCCGGCGGCCCCGCCCGGATCGCCGGCGAACCCGCCGATGTCGCCGGCCTACGGGCAGCCGCCGACCGGATGGACCGGCCCGGTGCCCATCTCCGGCGGCGGCGACACTGCGGGCACCATGCCCGCCCCGCCACCCGCGCCGCGGACCCCGCCGCAGGGGCCCGGCTGGCCGCCCGTTGCCGGAGCGCCGCGGCAGCCCGCCGCCGGAGCACCGCGGCAGCCCGCCGCCGGAGCACCGCGGCAGCCCGCCGCCGGAGCACCACGGCAGCCCGCCGCGGGAGCACCGCTGCGGCCGCCGCCCCAGCAGCCGTGGCCCGCGCCGCAGCAGCCGTGGGTGCACGTACCGCAGCAGCCGCCGCCATGGCACGGGCAGCCGCCGGCGCCCTGGAGCGGCGGGCGGCCGGTGCCGCAGCCCGACGGGACCCTGCTCGGCAACGTCGAGCTGCTGGAGCTCGCCACCCCGCGGCGGCGGGGCGTGACGCTGCGCGGGCAGCTGCACGGCGGCTACGGCGTCGTCGAGCACGTGTTCCCCGCCGACGCCGACGGGCGGCTGCTGGTCTTCGCCGACACCCTCGCCCTGGCCCGGCACGCGGCCCGGGACACCGCCGACCGGCTCGTGGCGACCCCGCCGTGGCTGGTGCGCAACGACGGCGCCGACGAGCGGCGCTTCGACCTGGAGCTGCTCGTCGAGCACCTGAGCGGGCCGCCGCAGCGGTGGCTGCCGAGCTTCGTGTGCCGCTGCCGCGACCTGTGCGCCCAACTCGTCGTGTTCCTGGACCTGGACGACGCCGACGACATGCTCGGCGAGCACTCCACCATCGACCAGGTCGACGACGTCCTGCGCCGGCACCTCGACGACGCCACCGCCGGAAGGGCCGCGCAGCGCCGCCTCGCCCGCATCGACCAGGCGCAGCTCGTCGAGGACTGGACCGACCTCATCGCCCTCATCGACGAGCACATCGCCGACGCCGCATAGCGCCCGCGACCACGCCGCCGGGCGCCGCATAACTGTCAAGGCCTTTCGAAAGCTTCCGAAAAGGATTCCCGGGCCCGGAATCGGCGGTTATCAACATTGCACCCCCGCCGCCGTCCCACCCAGGAGGGCTCGTGAAGCACGTGCACCGACCCCTCGCCGCTATCGCCGCCGCGCGCTCGTCCCGGTCCCGGCCGTCGCGATGAACGACACCCCGTCGCACGCGGCGAACTGCTCCGCCGGCCACGTCGGCCTGACCTTCGACGACGGCCCCGACCCGGCCACCACCGGCGCGCTGCTGTCCGCCCTGCTGGCCGCCGGTGCCCGCGCCACCTTCTTCAACATCGGCCGGCGGGCGCGGGCCGATCCGTCGCTGGTGCGCGCACAGCAGGCCGCCGGCATGTGGACCGGCAACCACAGCTGGACGCACGCCCACCTGACCGAGCTCGGCAGCGCCCAGATGAGCTCGGAGATCTCGCGGACCCAGCAGGCCATCCAGCAGGCGACCGGCACCGCGCCGAAGCTGTTCCGGCCGCCGTACGGCGAGACCAACGCCACCCTGCGCGGCGTGGCGGCCCGGTTCGGCCTCACCGAGGTGCTGTGGAGCGTCGACTCGCAGGACTGGAACGGCGCCAGCACCGCCCAGATCGTGCGGGCCGCGTCGCACCTGCAGGCCGGCGACGTGATGCTCATGCACGACGGCTACCGCACGACGATCGACGCGATCCCGCGGATCGTCGCGGACCTCGCCGGGCGCGGCCTGTGCCCCGGCATGATCTCCACCGCCACCGGGCGCGCGGTCGCCCCGGACGGCACCACGACCCCGCCGCCGGGCGGTGGGACGACCCCGCCGCCCGGCGGTGGCACCAGCACCTGCACCGCCACCTACGCGCAGACCCAGCGCCGGGGTGACCGGTTCAACGGCCAGGTCACGATCCGCGCCGGCAGCACCGCCATCACCAGCTGGACCGCCACCGTCACCGTCGGCTCCGGGCAGCGGGTCTCCGCCACCTGGAACGGCAGCCCCAGCTGGGACCCCAGCGGCAACGTCATGACGATGCGCCCCGACGGCAACGGCAGCCTCCCCGTCGGAGGCAGCACCACGTTCGGGTTCACGGTCATGGTCAGCAACGGCAACTTCTCCGCACCCGCCACCACCTGCCGCACCCCCTGACGCGGCACAGAACTGGAGCACGGATGAGATTCACCAGACTGGTCAACGCGAGCGTCCTGGCCGTCGTGGCCGTGGCGTCGCTCAGCACCGTGGCCGCGTCCGCGCACGACGCGCGGCCGCCGAAGCCGCAGGAGCAGACCCTGCGGGCGCTCGCCGCCCGGCACGGCCTGTACTTCGGCACCGCCGTCGACCCCGCCGCGTACGGCGACGCCAGCGACCCGGCGTACAAGCGGACGGTCGACACGCAGTTCTCCACCGTCACCGCCGAGAACGCGATGAAGTGGGAGAGCCTCGAGCCGACCCGCGGCACGTACAACTGGGGGCCGGCCGACGCGCTGGTCGACGCCGCCGTGCGCAACCGGCAGCTGGTGCGCGGCCACGTGCTGGCCTGGCACAGCCAGCTGCCGGCGTGGGTCACCGCCGGCATCCAGGACGGCTCGATCGACGGCCCGAAGCTGCGGGCGCTGCTCAAGCAGCACATCACCGCCGTCGTGACCCACTTCAAGGGCCGCATCTGGCAGTGGGACGTGGTCAACGAGGCCGTCAGCGACCCGTGGGAGACGCCGAGCGCGATCCACCTCGGCGGCAACGCCGGGTCGTTCAAGCAGCAGTTCGCCGACCTGCTCGGCCCCGACTACCTCGCCGAGGCGTTCCGCACCGCCCGCGCCGCCGACCCGAAGGCGCTGCTGTTCTACAACGACTACAACATCGAGGCGTTCGGCGACGGCGGCCCGGGCGACAAGACCCAGTTCGTCTACGACATGGTCAAGCGGCTGCGGGCCGACGGGGTGCCGATCGACGGTGTCGGCAGCCAGGGGCACCTGGCCACCCAGTACGGCAACTACGACGTCTTCCAGGTCGCCGACGCGATGCAGCGCTTCACCGACCTGGGCCTGGCGGTCGCCCTCACCGAGGTCGACGCGCGGAGCCTGCTGAAGAACGCCGACGACCCGGCCCTGGCCGCCAACAGCGCCGACGTCAACGCCCGGGACCAGGCGGCGGCGTACAACTACCACGTGCTGCTGCAGGCCTGCCTGCTCAACCGGCACTGCCTGTCGTTCACGGTGTGGGGCTTCACCGACAAGTACTCGTGGATCCCGACCTGGTTCAAGAACCCGCCCGAGGGTGCCGGCTGCTTGTGGGACGCCGCGTACAACCCGAAGAAGTCGCTGCGGACCGTGCAGGGTGACCTGGCCGCGGCGGGTGCGCCGCTGGTGCAGCCGCGCATCCCGCAGGTGCCGCGCCAGCTGCCGCGCCGCTGACCGACGGGGGTGGGGGTGCCGGTGCCGCCGGAGCAGCTCCGGCGGCACCGGCACCGCGCTGGAAGCAGGGCCGGAGAGCGCTCTCTCAAGTTTGTCTTAGACTTTGATGAAGTCGCCGCAGCGAGGTTGCGACCGCGTGGCGCATCGGCGAGCTTGAGCGCATGACGTACGACCCGCCCGCCCACCGGCCTGCCCGCAGGCGCCCCCGCCGCCGGACCCTCGCGATCGCAGTGTCGGTCGCCGTGGTCGCCGCACTCGGCGTGCTCGGGCTCACCAACGCCACCGCCGCCACCGCCGGCCCGATCACCGGCATCGCCGCCAAGTGCGTCGACGTCGCCGGCGCGAACTCCGCCAACGGCACCGCGGTCCAGCTGTACACCTGCAACGGCACCGGCGCGCAGCAGTGGACCGTCGAGTCCGACGGCAGCCTCCGCGCCCTCGGCAAGTGCCTCGACGTCGCCGCCGCGTCCACCGCCGACGGGGCGAAGGTCCAGCTGTACGCCTGCAACGGCACCGGCGCCCAGCAGTGGACCGCGAGCGCCGGCCGGCTGATCAACCCGAACTCCGGCAAGTGCCTCGACGCGTCCGGCAACAGCTCCGCCGACGGCACCCGGCTGCAGATCTGGGCCTGCACCGGCGGCGCCAACCAGGCCTGGAAGCTGCCCGGGGCGGCCACCCCCACCAGCGGCCCGACCAGCGGCCCGACCAGCGGCCCGGCGAGCCCGACCGGGCCGCCCGCCGCGAAGAAGAAGGGCGTCAGCACCTGGCAGTTCCCCGGCCTGTCCGCCGCCGTCACGAACGTCGGCGCCGGCTGGTACTACAACTGGTCGCCCAGCAACGACAGCATGCCCGCCGCCGCGGAGTTCGTGCCGATGATCTGGGGCGCCGCCAACGTCACCGACGCGACCCTGGCCAAGGCGAAGAGCGAGGGCACCGTGCTGCTCGGCTTCAACGAGCCGGACCTCGCCGGGCAGGCCGACATGAGCGTCGAGCAGGCGCTGAGCCTGTGGCCGCGGCTGGAGTCGACCGGCATGCGCCTGGGCAGCCCGGCCGTCGCGTACGGCGGCAACACCCCCGGCGGCTGGCTCGACCGGTTCATGACCGGCGCCCGGCAGCAGGGCCGGCGGGTCGACTTCATCACCCTGCACTGGTACGGCTCCGACTTCAGCGCCGCCGCGGCCGGGCAGTTCGCCGGCTACCTCAAGGCCGTGCACGACCGGTACAACCTGCCGATCTGGGTCACCGAGTACGGCCTGATGAACTTCACCGGCACGCCGAAGTACCCGACCACGGCGCAGATCACCGCGTTCATCACCGCGACGACCACCCAGCTGCAGGCCACCACGTGGATCGAGCGGTACGCGTGGTTCTCGCTGCCCGCGGTCGGCGACTCGCTGCCGTACGGGCTGTACAAGGACGGCACGACGCCGACCCCCGCCGGTGAGGCCTACCGCGCGGCCTAGCCCGGGAAGCTGCCGGACAGGGCCGCGTCCAGCGCCTGGTCGACCGGGACGACCCGGTGGGGCACCACGCCGGTGCCCTCCCAGTTCGTCCCGGTCACGGCGTCCACCACGTACGCCCGCGGCACGTGCGCCAGGACGGTCGGCGCCAGGCGGACCGGCAGCACGTGGTCCGCCGCGCCGGGCGTCGCCTCGCCGACCACGAGGACCCGGTCACGGGCCCGCAGGTGGTACGCCAGGGCCTCCCCTGAGGAGAACGTGCCGGGCCCGACGAGCACGGTGGTGTCCAGCGTCAGCGCGCTGCCCGGTGGCCGGTCCGCCGTCCACCACTGCCGGCGGCCGTCCCGGTCGACGACCTCCGACAGCCGCACGGCCTCGTCGCCGAGCAGCCACCCGGCGATGAGCGCGACCGTCGCCGGGTCGCCGCCGCCGTTGGCGCGCAGGTCCAGCACGAGCCGCCGGGCGCCCCGGGCGAGGGTGAACGCGGCATCGACGTACGGCGCGGCCAGGCCCGCCTCGTCCAGCCCGTCGACGCGGATGAGGGCGGTGCCGTCGGGCAGGCGCCGCGCCTGCGACACCGACCCCGCGCGGGCCCGCACCGCCGCCGGGTCCTGCCGCGGCCACTGCCGCGCCTCGGTGTCCGGCGCGCCGGTGCCGTCCGGTTCGAAGATCAGCGCCACGTGCCGCGACACCCGCCAGGCGGCGGCCTCGACCCGCGCGCACAGCTCGGCGGTCACCGGCCGGTCGTCGTCGCGGAACGCCGCCAGCTCGGTCATGAGCGCGGCCTGCCGGTCGCCGTCGGGCATGAGCCGCCGCAGCCAGGTGGCGAGGCGGCCGGTGACGTCACGGACTGCGGTCATGTGCCGACCGTAGGGCAGGGTGGCCGCGGCAGGTGTACGCCGTCCGCGAACCACATCGGGTGAACCAAGGAAATCTCGTGCGGCGAACCTAGATTTTCGTGATCGGTCGAGGTAGCGTTTCAGGAGTCAAGAGAGAGACGCGTACACACGCTGACGCTGCCGCCCCGTCCGTGGGCGAAGGGACAGAGCCGCGCGATTGGCTGCGACTCCGTTCGTTTCGGCAAGTGCAGGACGACGAGAGGAAGGGGAGGGCTTTCACACCGTTGGATCGCCCGCCGTCGACCTTGGTCGGGCGAGCACCGCAGGTCCCATCGCACGAGAGGTGGTCTCCGGTCTGGCTGATGCGATCCCCGCACCCGGCGCCGAACGGCGCTGCGGACGCGGTATGACAATCCGGCACACGTGCCGGTAGATGGTGTTAGACCCAAAACCCTGGGCCCCGGTGCACGAGCGCCGGGGCCCTCGACCCGGAGGTGACGTGGCGCAGGCCGAACAGCAGCTGGACGACGACGACTTTCCCGCGTACACCATGGGCCGCGCGGCGGCGATCATCGGTGTCTCGCACGACTTCCTCCGCCGGCTCGGGGAGCTGAAGCTCATCACCCCGCTGCGCTCGCCCGGCGGGCACCGGCGGTATTCCAAGCATCAGCTGCGGCTCGCGATCCGGGCCCGCGAGCTGTGCGACCGCGGCACCCCGCTCGAGGCGGCGTGCCGCATCATCGTGCTGGAGGACCAGCTGGAAGAGGCGCTGCACGCCAACCGGGAGCCGCTCACCGAGATCGACTAGGGTCGGTCCCATGCGTGTGCTGTTCGTGTCCGCGCCGCTGCTGGGCCACGTCCTGCCGCTCGTCCCGCTCGCCGAGGCGCTGCGGCGGGCCGGGCACGAGGTCCTCATCGGCACCGCCGCCGACGCCCTCACGGCCGGGCGGACCAGGAAGCTGCCGACCGCCGACGTCGCCCCCGGCTTCTCCTTCGCCCGGGTCGCGCGGCGGATGATGCTGCGCCACCCGCTCGTCGCCCGCGCCGAGCTCGCCGGCACCGGCGGCACCCGCGGCGTCGCGCTGCTGTTCGGCGCCGTCAACGCGCGGCTCGTCGACGGCGTGGCCGCGCTCACCGACCGGTTCCGCCCCGACCTCGTCGTGTACGAGCCCCTCGCGGTCGCCGGTGCGGTCGCCGCCGCCCGGCGCGGCATCCCCGCCGTCCGCCACGAGAACAACCTCTTCGACGGCGCCGTCCTCGCCGCCGTGACCGCCGGGCCGGCGCTGCGCCGCCACCGCGTCGACACGCTGCCCGACCCGGTCGCCGCCGTCCAGCTCGCGCCGCCGGAGCTCGTCGGGGAGCGCCCCGGCCTGCCGATGCGGCACCTGCCCGGCCCCGCGGCGGAGCCGCCGGCGGCGTTCCCGGCCCGGCCGGGCCGGCCCCGCATCGCGGTGTCCCGCAGCACCGTCGCCGGCCCCGGCAGCGGCGGGATCATGCGCGCGGTCGTCGCGGTCGCCGCCGACGTCGACGCCGACATCCTGCTCGTCCGCCCGGAGCGGGGCCTGCCGGACCGGCTGCCCCGAACGTGTCGACCGCCGGCTGGGTGCCGCTCGACGCGCTCATGCCGACCCTCGACGCCGTCGTGCACCACGGCGGCGCCGGCACCGTCCTCGGCGCCCTCGCCGCCGGCGTGCCGCAGCTCGTCGTCCCCGGCCCCGGCGACCGCCGGCACAACGCCACGGTGGTGGAGCGCTCGGGGGCCGGGTGGGCGGTGTCGGCGGCGGCGATCAGCGCGGACCAGCTGCACCGGCTGCTGTCCGACTACGGCCTGCGCACGTCGGCGGCGAGGTTCCGGGCGAGCATCGCCGCCCGCCCCCACCCGGACGAGGTCGCCGCCCGACTGGCCGCCGCCGTGTGACACCGTCCGGCGGTCGCCCGCGGCGGCGGCGCGGACCGTGGCGGCGGCGCGGACCGTGGCGGCGGCCGTCTCGCGCAGTCGAGGCGGTCGATCCGGGCAGGGGTTACGCTGCGCCCGTGGACCGGCTCGCCATCGACCTCGGCACCTCCAACACGGTCGCCGTGCTGCGGGGCGGGGACGGCAGGGTCCGGCCGGTGCTGTTCGACGGGCGGGAGCAGCTGCCGTCCGCGGTGTACGCCGCACCCGGCGGCGCCCTGGTCGCGGGCCTGGACGCGGAGCGCCTCGCCCGTGCCGACCCGGCCGCCTACGAGCCCAACCCGAAGCGCCGCGTCGACGACGGCACCGTCCTGCTCGGCGCGCACGGCGTCGCCGTGGCCGACGCGCTCGCCGCGGTGCTGAGCGCGGTCGCCGAACGGGCCGGCCTGCGCCCCGCCGCCGTGGACCCGGCCACCGCCGGCCCGGCCGCTGGTTCGGCCGCTGGTTCGGCCGGTGATACGGCCGGTGGTGCAACCCGCGGTCCTGCCGGCGGCGGCCGTGCCGGTGGGACGGCCGGTGGGACGGCTGGTGGGACGGCCGGTGGGACGGCCGGTGGGACGGCCGGTGGGACGGCCGTGGTGCTGACGGTGCCCGCCGGGTGGGGGGCGCCGCGGCGGCAGGTGCTGCTCGACGCGGCCACGCGGGCCGGGCTCGGCCCGGTCGACCTGGTGAGCGAGCCGGTCGCCGCCGCCGCGTACGCCGCCGCCGGACCCGCCGGGGCCCTGCCGCCCGGCGCGGCGCTGCTCGTCGTCGACGCCGGCGCCGGCACCACCGACCTGGCCGTGGTCCGCGACGGCACGGTGGTCGCGCAGGGCGGCCTCGACGTCGGCGGCCTCGACGTCGACGCGGCGCTCGTCGGTGTCCTCGGCGGCGTGGTGTCCGCCGCCGCGCCCGAGGCGTGGCACCGTCTCGACGCCCCGGTCACCGCCGCCGACCGCCGGGACCGGCTGCTGCTGTGGCAGGAGGTCAGGGCCGCGAAGGAGAGCCTGTCCCGGATCGCCGTCGCGCCCGTCCACGTGCCGGGCTGCCCGGCCGGGACGCACCTGACCCGCGACGAGCTCGTGTCGGTCGCCGCGCCGCTGCTCGCGCCCGTCGCCGACCTCGCCGAGGACCTCGCCCGCTCCAGCGGCGGCATCGGCGGCGTGCTCCTCGTCGGCGGCGGCAGCCGGCTGCCGGTCCTGGCGGGCCTGCTGCACACCCGGCTCGGTGTCGCGCCCGTCGCCGTCGAACGCCCCGAGACCGTCGTCGCCGAAGGCGCCCTGCTCGCCGCGCCCCCGCCGGCGTCCGCGCCCGCGGCCGCCGCGCCGCCGGCCGCCGGTCCGATCGACGCGGCGCCGCGCACCGCGCCGCGACGCCGGTGGCGGCGGTGGCGCAGCCCGGCCGTCGTGCTGCTGGTGCTGCTGTGCTTCGCGCTGCCGTTCGCCACCGTCTCGTGCGAGCCGCTCGACGGCTACGGCCGCGCGCAGCGTGGCGGGACGACCGGGTACACCGCGTTCGACCTGGCGTTCGGCGGCACCCCGGACGTCCGGCCCGCCGCACAGCTGCGCCCGCCCGACCCGCGGCACCCCGACCGGCTCGACCCGCAGCCGCCGCACCTGGCCACGCTGCTGCTGCTCGCCGCGATCCTCGCGGTCACCGGCGGCCTCGCCGACGAGCGGCGCCGCCGGGCGGCGAACGCCGCGCTCGCCGGGCTCGCCGTGGCGGCCCTCGCCGCCGGTCAGCTCATCGTCACCGACCGGCTCGCCGGCGCGGTCGCCGCGCAGAGCCGCCTGCCCGAGGGCAAGACGGCCGGGGACATGGTCGGCACCGGCGTCGGGTTCTGGCTGTCGGTCGTCCTGCTGGGCGCCCTGGCCGTCGCCAACGCCGTCGGCGCGGGCCGGGCGGTCAGTGGCCGCCGAACGGGTGGATCAGCCGGCTCATCCGCCGGTGCCCGCGCACGTGCTCCAGGTAGCCCTCCCACGACGCCGACCACGCCGGGCCGAACGCCGCGATGAGCTCGCCGACCCGGTGCAGCTGGCGGCCCGAGGCGCGGGTCACCCAGCGCAGCACGGGCGCGGTCAGCACCGGCCGCAGGCCGCGGCTGTCGAGGTTGTGCATCAGGTGGTACGCGACGACCGCGTGCCGCTCGTCGCCCGGCTTGCGCAGCAGGCCGTGCAGCAGCGCGACGTAGTGCTCGACGACGCCGGGGTGCCGGCGCAGCACCGCGAGCAGCTCCCGCGGCGGGGCGCTGGCGGCCAGGGCAGCGGCGACCCGGTCGGCGCGGAGGCCGACCAGGCGGGTGGGCAGCTCCTCCAGCTCGTGCAGCAGCGCGACCGTCGCGCCGTCGCCGGCCGCCGGGCCGGTGGTCAGCCGCCGCACCACGGCGTGCAGCACCCGGTCGTCGGCGAGCAGCTGGAACAGCAGGCGGTGCCGGGGGACCAGGCCCGCGTCGACGAGCAGGTGCCCGACCTCGACGTCCTCCTCGGTCAGCGGCGCCTCGCCGACGAGCCGGCGGATGAGCCCGTCCAGGACGGCCGGCGGCAGCACGACCCCGGCGGGGGCGAGCCGCTTGACCAGCCGCAGCTCGGCGACGGTCGGCGGGGTGAGGCCGTACAGTGCCGCCGCGGTCCAGGTGAACCGGTCCGGGTCGTGCGCGGCCGCGGTCAGCTGCGCCTCCACGAAGCCGGCGCGGTCCTCGCCGTGCTGGACGGCGCCGGCGAGGACGACCTCCGCGAGGGGCGCCTCGAGCGAGTCCAGCCGCGGCAGCAGCCACCGCCACCAGCCGGCGCCGACGTCGCGGCGCCGCCCCGGCACGGCCTTGACGCGCCGGGTCAGCTCGCCGATGAGGGCGTGCGCGAGGCGGTCGCCGCACGGCCAGCGGTCCGGGTCGTAGCCGGCGCCGGGATGGTCGGCCCAGTGCTCGACGAGGTCGCGTCCCCGGTCGGCGAGGTCGGACAGCTGGACGTCCAGCCCGTGGCGGGACGCGACCCGCAGCAGCGCCTCGAACCCCGCCGGTGCCGGCCCGGCGTTCAGGGCGGCGAGGACGAACCGCCGGGCGGCGGCCGCGTCCGCGGCGCTCCACTCACCGGCGGGCAGCGGCGCCGGTGCCCGCTCGCCGGTCCGGGCGCGCAGCGCGGCGGCCTCGGTCTCGGCGCGCAGCAGCGCGAGGCGGACCTCGGCGGCCCGCCCCGGCAGGTGCCCGGCCGCGCCGGCGGCGTCCAGCTCCTCCAGGACCGGCAGCGGCCAGTCCGTCACCGTCACCGCGAACGCGGCCGCGACGCCGGTCGCGTACCGGCCGCGCAGGTCCTCGGGGCCGGTGCGCAGCCACCCGGCGACGGCCAGGGCGTGCGCCGGGCCCGGCTCGCGGCGCAGGACGGCGGCCAGCGCGAGGTCGGTGGCCGCGTCCGGCTCCAGCCCGCACGCCGCGGCGACGTCGACGGCCTCGACGACCTCGCCCGGGTCGTGTTCGAAGAACAGCTCGGCCCAGCGGGCGGCGTGCCGGGTCGGCGCGGCGCCGGTGCACGCCCCGGTCGCCAGGTCGAACACGGCCCACGGCACCGGCCCGGTGCCGTCCGGCAGCGCCGCGGCCGGTGGCCCCGCGTGGGCGGCGGCCAGCAGGTCCGGGGCGTCGTCCGGGTGCACGCCGACGACCGGCACGGCCGCGGTGGCCGGGTCGGCGAAGACGGCGAACCCGAGCGCCAGGGCGTCCGCGCGGGGCAGCAGCAGCGTCCCGGCGACCAGCCACTCGACGGTCCGGGCGAGGTCCGCGCCGATCAGCACGACCCCGGGCCCGCCGGGCCGGCCGGCCCGGCGCAGCGCCGCCACCAGCGCCGGCAGCATCGCAGCGCCGCCGGGGTGGGCCAGCACGCACTCCCGGACCAGCGACGGGGTCAGGGTGGTCGTCGGCTCCCCGGCGGCGGCCGGCGACCAGAACGGGGCGCCGAACAGCTGCGCCGGGCGCAGGGTGCCGTAGTCGGCCGGGTCGGCGGTGACCAGGCCGTGGGTGACGCGGCTGCCGTCGCCGGCGTGCCGCTCGACCGTCGTGGCGTACGTGCCGCCGGCCGTGACGTGCCCGAACGACGCCGGCAGCGACGGGTCCGGGTCGGGTGTCCTGGCCTCGTACCGCACGAACGTCCGCTCGGCCGGGGCCGCCGGGGGCTGCGGGGCGGGCCGGCCGCCGGTGCGGATGCGCGTCTCGATCCTGGGGGTGCCGGTGCCCGTGGCCGCCGCCGTGTGACGCGCCTCGTCGTGCATGTCGTCGCTCCTATCCAGGCCGGCCCGTGGTTCGGCGCTCTCTGACGGACCGGTCCGCCGGAGCGCGCCACGGGGCGCCCGGACAGGGCGCCCGAACGGGGCGCCTGAAGGGGCGCTGGCGACGGCACCACTGTTACGGGGCGACGGTGGGCGGCGACGACGAAGCCGCTGAGGCTGGGGTCACAGGTCCTCGACGATGGCGAGGACCGCGACGGCGATGCGGGAGATGCGGTCCCGGTCGCGCAGGAGCCGCCCGACGTGCTCGCCCTCGGCGTCGCTGAGCTGCGGGCGGCCGTCCAGGGCCGGCACGGCGCCGCCACCGAACGCGACCTCGATCACCTCGGCGACCACGGTGTGCGGGTCCTCGCCGGCGAGCAGGCGGGTCCGCATCGCGGTCATCGCCAGGTGTGCCAGCTCGCGCATGTACAGGTCGTCGCGCTCGCCCGCGTCGACCAGGCTCAGCGCCGGGGCGAGCGGGGTGCCGCCCGGGCTCTCCGGCGCGAAGCGGGGCACCGGCACGTGCTTGTGGCCGAGGGGGCCCTCGACGTACCGCTCGTACCACTCCCGCTTGGCGCGCATGACCCGCAGGACGGTCTCGATGTCGGCGCGCACGGCGGTGTCGGAGCCGGTGTCCCAGTCGCCGGTGAACCGGCAGCGCAGCGCGGCCCAGCTGTCGACCGGCCACACCTGCGACCCCGCGGTCACCGGGTTGCCGACCCAGTTGAGCATCTGCACGGCGAGGTGGACCAGCCAGCGGTCGCCGCCGAGCCCGTCGACGAGCCACTTCGGGGCGCGGGGGCGCTGCAGGGCGCCGATCTCGCCGCGGCGGCGCCGGTGCCCGTTGACGGTCGCGGAGTTGATGAGCCCGCAGATCCAGGCGTCGAGGTTGTCGATCGGGGCGGTCGCGCGGCGTACCACGTCATGGACGACCGCCTCGACGTCGTCGTGGAACCGGTCGAGACAGTCGTCGGCGAGGTGCCGCACCGAGACGGCGCACGCCGGGTGCCCCCGCCGCCGCTCGAGCCCCTGCGTCAGCCCGGTGTAGACCACCGGGTAGACCACCGAGTAGGTGCCGCGGGTCAGCCGCCGCCGCCGCGGCTCGTCGGCGTCGGCGACGGTCGCCGCGAGCGTCCCGGCCCTGGCCAGGCCGCGGACCTCGTCGGCCGCCGTCGGACTGCGTCGAGGCATGACGATTCCCCTTCAACAATGTCGAGCCGCGGGACGCGAGCACGGATGGTGCGCCGAATCGCCTTCTTGAACGCACCTGTCAGTCTCGCATCGCAGATACCGAAGGGAACGGCACGAACCGGCGAATCGGAGGTCGATCAGACCGAGCCGGGTCACCTTTCCGGTTGATACCGGCGTCGATCCGGCACACCGCGGAGGTGCCGTCCGCCCGCTGTCACCGGGAACGGACGACCCCGGCCGGGGGCGGCCGGCGCACCTCGCACCGCATTGCCGGGCGCCAATATATTTGATCTGACGGCGACGGTTCGCCAGGCGAAAGCGCAACGGGTGGTGCGCCGATCTTCCGGTGCCGTCCGTCAGTGTGCTTCCGGGCGGTGCAACCACGCCCCAGGATCCGAGCGCGGAGGTCGCCGTGATGCGCAGTTCCACCGGGCCGGTCCCGGCCGGTTCTTCCGGCCGGACCCCGTTGCCCGCGACGGGAGGCCGTCCGGGCGCGGGTCTGGGAGCATAGGCGCCATGGCCACTCCGCCCGCCGACCCGCCCGCCGACCGGATCACCGAGCTGCTGCACCGTGAGCTGCGCACCGCGCGGTCGACGGCGATGGACGAGGGCAAGAGCCCCGACGAGATCACCGCGGACCTGACCGAGCGGGTCCGCCGCCTGCGCCGCCTCAACGCCAGCGGCTGGCGGCCCGGCACGCCCGAGCCCGACACCGGCGACGAGCACCCGCCCGCGCCGGAGCAGGCCACGCCCTGACGGGTCCCGCGCGGTTCACAGCGAACTCGCAGCAACGGGGTCGCGGCCGCCCCGCCCCGCCCGCGCGGCACCGGGCGCCGGATCCGGCGCAGCCGTGCTGACCTGCGGCGATCCGCCTGACGGCCGGGCCGCGGCGGCGGCCGGCGGGTCCGGATGTCGATCAGTGATTTGGGGCGGAGCACTACACTCCGACATGAATTTCCGGTGCAGCCGATCGCTGCTGTCGTCAGAGGCTCCGCTGATCTGCGACGCTTTCCGCGACGGTCGGCACATTTCACGGCGGCCCGTAACGGTCCGGAGCAGTCCGGGCCACCTGTGCAGCAGCGGGGGTCCCCCCGCATACCGAGTTGGAGGAGTTCGTGGGAGTCAGCCTCAGCAAGGGCGGCAACGTCAGCCTCACCAAGCAGGCGCCTGGTCTGACGGCCGTCACCGTCGGTCTCGGCTGGGATGTCCGGACCACGACCGGGGCCGAGTTCGACCTGGACGCCAGCGCGATCGTCTGCGGCGAGTCGGGCAAGGCAATCTCAGACCAGCACTTCGTGTTCTTCAACAACCTGGCCTCGCCGGACGGCACCGTCAAGCACCTCGGTGACAACACCACCGGTGAGGGCGAGGGCGACGACGAGCAGATCAACGTCGACCTGGCCGCCCAGGGCGCCGACGTGGCCAAGATCGCCTTCCTCGTGTCGATCTACGACGCCGAGACCCGCGCACAGTCCTTCGGGCAGGTGTCCAACGCCTACATCCGGGTCGTCGACCAGGCCAGCGGCGCCGAGCTCGCGCGCTACGACCTGTCGGAGGACGCGTCGACCGAGACCGCGATGGTGTTCGGCGAGCTCTACCGCAACAGCGGCGAGTGGAAGTTCCGGGCCGTCGGCCAGGGCTACGCGTCCGGCCTCGCGGGCATCGCCCGCGACTTCGGGATCAACGTCTGAAACACACTGTTCACCGGCGGATGCGGTGACGCTTCGCATTTGCCGTGTTGACTGGTGCCGCCCGGACGCAAGTCCGGATTCTTACCTGAATCCGGTTCATGTTTGTTCGTTTCAGTACCATCGCCGCGGGTCGCCCTCCAGCCGGACGGACGGCCCGCGGTGCCGTACCGGGGGCAGCGCTACCAGCCGCAACCACGGACTCACCCAGACGACCGCCGGCCGGACCCGGCACCCACGCGCGCACCGCGTCGCGCCGGCGCACCAGCACACCGTTACCCGCCCGGGCCGAGAAGAAAGGACACCGAGTGCGCTACTTCTCCCACCTGGTCGGGGTGTCGGACGACGAGCTGTTCCACCAGCTGCCGACCGCCTTCTCCCAGGACAGCCCGCCCGAGACGCTCGCGATGGCGCTCGGCGCGACCCTGTACTCGCCGGCGGTGCGCCCGCGCCTCGCCGAGGACATCGTGCGCTGCCACGCCGAGGGCGTGATGAGCATGGTCGGCTGCCTGGAGGACTCGATCCGCGACAGCGAGGTCCCCGCGGCGGAGCTCAACCTCGCCGACCAGCTGCGCCTGCTGGCCCGCATGGACACCGGCGGACCGCTGGTCTTCGTCCGGGTCCGCAACCCGGAGCAGATCTACCGGCTCGCCGACCGGCTCGGCGACGACCTGCGGATCCTCAGCGGGTTCGTGCTGCCGAAGTTCCGTCCCGACGCGTCCGGCCTGGCCGGGCTGAAGGCGGTCCGTGAGGTCGCCGACGGCAGCGGCCTGCCCCTGTACGCGATGCCGGTCCTCGAGACGCCGGAGATCGCCTACCAGGAGACCCGGCTGTCGACGCTGCTCGCGGTGCGTGACATGCTCGACCAGAACCGTGACCGTGTGCTGGCCGTGCGGGTCGGCGCGACCGACCTGAGCAGCATCTACGCGCTGCGCCGGACCGCGGAGCTGACCGCGTGGGACGTCAGCGTCGTGGCCACGATCCTGACCGACATCGTCAACGTGCTGGCCCGCCGCGACGGCAAGGGGTACGAGGTGACGGGCCCGGTGTGGGAGTACTTCTCCGGCGGCGAGCGGGTGCTGAAGCCGCAGCTGCGGGTCACGCCGTTCGAGGACCACGACCCGATGCTGCGCACGAAGCTCGTCCGGCAGTCCCTCGACGGCCTGATCCGCGAGATCATGCTCGACAAGGCCAACGGTATGGTCGGCAAGACGGTGATCCACCCCAGCCACGCGGCGGCCGTGCACGCGCTCAGCGTCGTCAGCCACGAGGAGTACTGCGACGCCAAGGCGATCTGCGAGGACTACGCCGGCGACGGCGGCGGCGGGGTGCTGCGCAGCGTGTACATGAACAAGATGAACGAGGTGCGGCCGCACCTGTCCTGGGCGGAGCGGACCCTGGTCCGCGCCCGGATCTTCGGGGTGGCCGCCGAGGGCCTCGGCTTCGTGGACTTCCTCGACGCCGCGGTCAGCAGGGAGCACGTCGCTTGAACGGCAGCGCACCGATCTGGTCCGGCACCTGGGTCACCGAACGGCTCGGCGTCCGGCTCACCGACGCCGGGACCGCAGCCGATGCCGGCACCGCAGCCGGCACCGACACCGGAGCCGGCACCGGGACCGAAACCGGCACCGGGACCGGAGCAGGGACCGGCGCCGCCGGCCGGCGCGTGGCGGACCTCGCCGGCCTCGCCGTGCGGCGCAACCCGCGCCGCGCCCACCTGGTCGTGTCGCAGGTCCTGGGCAAGCACGTGCCGGCCGGCCCGCACGTGATCTACGCCGCCGGCCGGCTGCTCGGCCTGCGGGCCGCCGCGGTCCTGGGCGCCGAGGACCCGCCCGCCGGCGACTGGGACACCGTGGAGTTCGACGAGGTCAAGCTCCCCGGCGGGCCGCCGCTGGTGGTCGGCTTCGCCGAGACCGCGACCTGCCTCGGGCACGTCGTCGCCGACAGCTTCGCCGACGCCGACTACCTGCACTCCACCCGCCGGTCCGTGCCGGGCGTGCCGCTGCTGGGCACGTTCGACGAGGCGCACAGCCACGCCACCGAGCACCTGCTGCTGCCCGCCGACCCCGGCTGGCTCGACCGCGACGGCCCGCTGGTCCTCGTCGACGACGAGCTGACCACGGGCCGCACCGCGGAGGAGACGATCCGCGCGCTGCACGCCGTGCGCCCCCGGGAGCGGTACGTGCTCGCCGCCCTGCTCGACCTGCGCACCGCCGCGGACCGGCCGCGCTTCGCCGCGCTCGGCGAGGCCCTCGGCACCCGGGTCGACGTGGTGTCCCTCGCCGCCGGGGAGGTGCGGCTGCCCGCCGACGTGCTGGAACGCAGCGCCGACCTCGTCGCGTCGCTGGACGTGCCGCGGCCCGCCGCGGCCACCACGCGGGCGCCAGTGACCAGGCTCGACGCCGGCTGGCCCGCCGGCCTGCCGGAGGGCGGGCGGCACGGGTTCGCCGCCGCGCACCGCCCCGCGCTGCTGGAGACGGTCGGGCAGGTCGCCGGGCAGGTCGCGGCGGGGCTGCCGGACGGCGCCCGGGTGCTGGTGCTCGGCAGCGAGGAGCTGATGTACGCGCCGCTGCTGCTGGCCCGGGCCCTGACCCGGCTGCACCCCGGCGAGGTGCGGTGCTCCTCGACGACGAGGTCGCCGGTGCTGCCCGTGGACGAGCCCGGGTACGCGATCCGGACCCGGCTGACGTTCCCCGCGCACGACGGCACCGACACCGGCACGCCACGGTTCGTCTACAACGTCGCCGGGGCCGGCTTCGACCGCATCGTGCTGGTCGTCGACCGCACCGGCGACACGCCGGCGCTCTGGGAGACCGGGGGGCTGGTGGCGGCGCTGCGCGGAGTCTGCAAGGGTGTCACGGTCGTCGTCATCCCGGACCTCCGGCCGGCCGAACAGGATCCGCAGGAAGGAACCCGGTGAACGTCCCACCCCCGCTGCACGGCCCGCAGTTCTCCTCCTACGCCGCGGACGAGGTGAGCTGGCTGCTCACCGACCTGTCGCACGTCGCGCTCGAGGCGCCGGCGGAGGAGCGCGAGGCGATGATGCAGGCGAAGGCCGGGCACTACGCCGAGTCGCTGCCGGTGGAGTACCAGCCGACGGCGGAGTACCTGGAGCTGTTCCACCAGGCGCTCGCCGCGTCGGCGGCCCGGGTCGCGCACGCCGTCGGCGTCGTCACCGAGCTGGTCGTCGCCGCCCGGCGGACCCCGGTGCTGGTGTCCCTGGCCCGGGCCGGCACGCCCGTCGGCATCCTCATGCGCCGCTGGGCGCGGTTCGCGCACGGCGTCGACCTGCCGCACTACGCGGTGTCGATCGTGCGTGGCCGGGGCATCGACGGTGTGGCGATGCGCTACCTGGCCGGCCACCACGACCCGGCGCACGTCATGTTCGTCGACGGCTGGACCGGCAAGGGCGCGATCTGCCGCGAGCTGCGCGAGGCGGTCACCGACCTCGCCGCGGCCGGCGGGCCGGTCTTCGACCCGGAGCTGGCGGTGCTCGCCGACCCCGGCGGTTGCACCACGGTCTTCGGTACCCGCGACGACTTCCTGATCCCGTCGGCCTGTCTCAACTCGACGGTGTCGGGCCTGGTGTCGCGCACCGTGCTCAACGACCGGCTGATCGGCCCCGGCCAGTTCCACGGCGCCAAGTTCTACCGGGAGCTGGCCCCCGGCGACGTGTCCGGGCTGTTCCTGGACGCGGTCACGGCCCGGTTCGCCGAGGTCGCCGACCGGGTCGCCGCCGACTGGCCGGCCCTCGCCGCGACGGACCGCACCCCCGACTGGAGCGGCTGGCGCATCGCGGTGCGGCTCGCGGAAGAGTACGGGCTCGACGACATCAACCTGCTCAAACCCGGCGTCGGCGAGACGACCCGGGTGCTGCTGCGCCGCACCCCGTGGCGGGTGCTGATCCGTCCCGACGCCCGCGCCGACCTCGGGCACATCCTGCTGCTCGCCGAGGACGTCGGCGTGCCCGTCGACGAGGTCGAGGACCTGCCGTACGCGTGCGTCGGCCTGATCCGCCCCCGCGGCAGGCGTCCCGTGGCGGTCGCGTCCCAGGAGGCGGTCCACCAGTGAGCGGCCCGGAGCGGAGCGGAGGAGCTGCGAACCATGGGTTCAGTGTTGGCTCGCGGCGGCGCCGGAGCGCAGCGGAGGTGACGGCGTGAGCGGCCCGGAGCGCAGCGGAGGAGCTGGCGTGAGCACGGTCGTCGCCACGGACCTCGACGGCACCGTGATCTTCTCCGAGAAGGCGATGTCGCACGGGCCGGTGCGCCCCGCCGACGAGGACCTGGTGCCGGTCGACGTCGACGGCGACCGGGTGTACGCGTACATGACCACCACGGTCGTGCGGCAGTGGACGGACCTGGCCGGCGCCGGGGTGGTCATCCCCGCGACGACCCGGTCCGTGGAGCAGTACCGGCGGCTGCGGCTGCCCGGGCAGCGCCCGCCGTCCGCGGTGGTCTGCAACGGCGCCCGGCTGCTCGTCGGCGACGAGTCCGACGCCGCCTGGGAGCGGCGGGTGCGGCAGCGGCTCGCCGCCGGCGGCGCGTCGTTCGACACGGTGTGGCGGGAGGCGCAGCGCTGGCGCGAGCAGCGCGGCTTCGACGCCGTGCGGGCCGTGGAGGACTTCTTCATCTACCTCACGGTCAAGCAGCGCGAGCCGTGGCTGTCGGCGTTCGCCGAGGAGGCCGCCGACTGGGGACGGATCAACGGCTGGCGGGTCTCGTTGCAGGGCCGGAAGCTGTATCTTCTGCCCACCGGCCTGGACAAGGCCGCCGCGGTGGCGCACGCCGCCGAGCGGCTGGGCGCGGACCGGGTCGTCGCCGGCGGGGACTCCCTGCTGGACGCCGACATGCTCCGGGCGGCGCACGCGGCGATCCGGCCGGCGCACGGGGAGCTGCACCTCACCGGCTTCACCTCGCCGCACTGCCTGACCACGGCATCCGCGGGTGCGGCGGCCGGCGACGAGATTCTCGAGTGGTACGTGGCGCAGACCGGCGACGGTCGGCCTTGACGGACATCTGACAAGAGGGGAACCAACGCATGGCCACCATGCTGGTGAAGGGCCAGAACACCGCACTGACCGCCAACGACGTGCGCGTCGTGGTCGAGGTCGGGGTTGCCACCGACCTGTCCGCGCTGCTGGTCACGTCGGCCGGCAAGGTGCGCTCCGACGCCGACTTCGTCTTCTACAACCAGCCGCAGGGCCCGGGCGTCTCGGTGCGCGACACCGGCGGCGGCAAGTGGGAGGCGGCGGTGTCCACCGCGGCGATCCCGGCGGACGTCGACAAGGTCCGCGTGGTGGTCAGCGTCGACGGCACCGGGCAGCGGTTCGGGCAGTTCGCGCCGCCGGTCGCGCACGTGTACGACCAGGCCGGCACCGAGCTCATCCAGTACGTGGTGACCGGGCTGGACACCGAGAGCATGGTGATCGCGCTGGAGATCTACCGGCGCGGCGCCGACTGGAAGGTCCGGGCCGTCGGCCAGGGCTACGCCGGCGGCCTCGCCGACCTGGTCCGCGACCACGGCGTGTCCGTCGACGACGCGCCGGCGCCCGCCGCCACCCCGGCCCCGCAGTCCGCCCCGCCCGCGCCGCAGTCCGCCCCGCCGGCCCCGCAGTCCGCCCCGCCGGTCAGCAACGTGCCGATGGCCCCGCCGCCGCCGCAGCCGCCCGCCGCGCCGGTGTACACGATGCCCGCGCAGACCGCGCCGGCGCACGTGGCGCCCCCGCAGGAGACGCCGGCGTACGGGCAGAACACGCCGCAGCACAACCCGCCGCCGTACGGCCAGCAGCCCCCGGCCGCCCCCGGTTACGGCCAGCAGCCCCCGGCCGCGCCCGCGTACGGCCAGCAGCCGCCCGCCGCGCCCGGCTACGGTCAGCAGCCGCCGGCCGCGCCCGGGTACGGCCAGCAGCCGCCGGCGCCGCCGCAGCCCGCCACCCCGCCGCAGGACGCGCCGGTCGGCGGCCCGGGCGGCCCGGTCAACCTCAGCAAGGGGCAGCGGGTCTCGCTGCGCAAGCAGGACGGCTCGTCGCTCAGCCTGGTCCGCATGGGCCTGGGCTGGGACCCGCTGAAGAAGCGCGGCCTGTTCGGCAACCGCGAGGTCGAGATCGACCTGGACGCCTCGGCGATCCTGTTCGCCGACCACCAGCCGGTCGACATCGCGTTCTTCAACCAGCTGCGCAGCAAGGACGGCTCCGTCCAGCACACCGGCGACAACCGAACCGGTGCCGGCGACGGCGACGACGAGTCGATCATGGTCGACCTGAACCGGGTGCCCGCCCACGTCACCACGATCATCTTCGTGGTCACCTCGTACGAGGGGCACACCTTCGCCCAGGTCGAGGCGGCGTTCTGTCGGCTGGTGGACGAGACGACCCGCGCGGAACTGACCCGCTATACGCTCTCCGGCGGCACGCCGAGCACGGGCATGGTCATGGCGAAGCTGCACCGCGACGGCAACAGCTGGAAGATGACGGCGATCGGCGAGCCACTGAACGCCAAGCAGCCGCTGGAGATGATCCCGCAGCTGGGTCGCTTCCTGTAGGCGCGGCAGTCAGCAGTCCGGGTTCCGTCGGCATCGGGAGGGAAACATGACGCTGGCCTTCGTCAAGGGGCAGAACGCGCCCCTGGCGGCGCAGCGGCTCAGGATCATGGTCGACGCCGCGATCGCGGTCGACCTGTCGGCGTTGCTGCTCGCCGAGACGGGACGCGTCCGGTCCGACGGTGACTTCGTCTTCTACAACCAGCCGTCGGCGCCCGGGCTGACCTGGCTCACCGGCGGCGCCGGCGGGGCGCAGCGGGTCGAGATCGACCTGACCGCGGTCCCCGCCGACGTCGACCGGGTCATCGCGGTGATCAGCCCCGACGACCGCACCATGACGTTCGGCGCGGGCCCCGCGCCGGTCGCCCGCCTCGTCGAGGAGACCGGCGCGGAGCTCGGCACGTTCACCATGGGCGGGCTCAGCGAGGAGCGCGCCGTCATCGCCTGGGAGCTGTACCGCCGCGCCGGCGCGTGGAAGGTCCGGGCGATCGGCCAGGGGTACTCCGGCGGGCTGGCGCAGCTCGTCGCCGCGCACGGGGTGGACGTCGAGCAGGAGGAGCCGCAGCCGGCCGCGGTCACCGGCTCGCCGCACTTCCCGGGCACCCCGTCCCAGCACTTCCCGGGCACCTCCTCGCCGCACTTCCCCGGCCCGTCCGGGACGCCGGCCGCCGCGCAGCAGCCGGTGCAGGAGATCGGCGGTCCCCCGCAGGAGCGGCTGTACCAGCAGGTGTGGTCGATCTTCCAGGACG
The DNA here is from genome assembly GCF_000716715.1 of Dactylosporangium aurantiacum. Taxonomy (GTDB): domain Bacteria; phylum Actinomycetota; class Actinomycetes; order Mycobacteriales; family Micromonosporaceae; genus Dactylosporangium; species Dactylosporangium aurantiacum. Next base: position 177,504 of record NZ_JNYJ01000011.1, read on the forward strand.
CGGCCCGGTCCACCTCGGCGCTGCGCTCCGCCATCGGCTACGCCGAGCAGCGCCGCGACAACGAGGTCGGTGAGCTGCTCAACGACCCGCGGCTGCGCAACTCCCCGCAGACGGCCGCGGCCCGCGCCGAGGCCGACCGCCGCTACGAGGAGCTGGTGCGCCGCGCCGAGGCCGACCGCCGCCGCGACGTCGACCAGCTCGTCGCCGAGCTCCAGGGCCTGTCGACGACCCTGCCGGCGCCCCTCGCGGCGTGGGACAGCCCGCGGTGGCGGGACTGGCGCCTGCCGGAGACGATGACGGTCGGCATCCGCGTCGGTGACGTGCACGTGCCGGAGACGCCGCAGCTGCGCATCCCGCTGCTGTTCCGGCTGCCGCTGCTGCGGGCGCTGTGGATCGACTCGACCGGCGCGGACCGCGACGCCGCCGTGGCGATGGCCCGCTCCGTCGTGGTCCGGCTCCTCGCCGCGCACCCGCCGGGCCAGCTCAGCGTGTCGGTCGCCGACCTCGCCGGCGGCGGCGCCGCGGCCCGCGCGCTCGACCTCGGCGGCGCGCCCGGCGCCGGGTCCACGATGCCCGTCGCGGCGACCCCGCAGGCGCTCAGCGAGATGCTCGAGCACCTCGTCGAGCGGGTCGACCTGGTGCAGATGGCGATGCGGGCCGGCGCGATGGGCGGCGGACCCCAGGACAACATCGACGGCGGCCGGCGGCTGCTGGTGCTGCACGACTTCCCGTACGGCTTCGACGAGCGCTCCGTCGCGCACCTGCACTACCTGCTCAACGAGGGCCCGGAGGCGGGCGTGCACGTGCTGATGGTCGCCGACCCGGCGGACTCCTCGACGCTCGGCCCGCTCGTCGGGGCGGTGTGGCGGTCGATGGCCCGGCTGCCGGTGCTGGCCGGCGACCACATGGGGGACCCGTGGGTGGGGCTGACCTGGACGTTCACGCCGGACGTGGCGACCGGCAGCACCGCCGTCGAGGAGATCCTGGCCCGCCTGGCCCGTCAGGCGGAGGGGCAATGATCCGGCACTGCCGTACCCCGTTTGTGCGGTGCCGCTATAAGTTGATCGCAGACGCGCTGTCGTTGTGACCGAGGAGAGCACGTGTCTCAGACATTCACTCGGGGGCAGAAAAGCCCGATTTCGTCCTTCACCACCGGAGATGATCTCTATGTAGGCATTCAGTTGAACGCTCCCGGGATCACGTGGGACATCTCCTGCTTCGGGCTGGACGCCGACGACAAGCTGGTCGACGACAACTACTTCATCTTCTTCAACCAGCCGAAGTCTCCCGAGGGCTCGATCCAGAAGCTCGGCCCGCAGTCCGGTGACACCGACTCGTTCCGCGCGACGCTGCCCGCGGTCCCGGAGAAGATCGCGAAGCTGTCGTTCTGCGCCGCGATCGAGAACTCCGGCACCGCCAGCCAGCTGCAGTCCGGCTACCTGCGCATCGTCGCCGGTGGCCAGGAGGTCATGCGGTACAGCTTCACCGGCGCCGACTTCGGCACCGAGCGCGCGATCATCATCGGCGACCTGTACCGCAAGGGCGTCTGGCGCTTCGGCGCGGTCGGGCAGGGCTTCGCCGGCGGCCTGGCGGACCTGATCCGCTCCTACGGCGGCAACGTCGACGACGAGCCGGCCCCGGCCGCCGCGCCGGCGGGTCCCGCGCCCGGCTTCGCGCCGCCGCCCGGCGGGCCGCCGCCCCAGCAGGGTTTCGCGCCGCCGCCGGCGCCGACGCAGCAGTTCGCGCCCCCGCCGGCGCCGACGCAGCAGTTCGCGCCGCCGCCCGCGCCGACCCAGCAGTTCCCGCCGCAGCAGCAGCCCGGGTACCCCCCGCAGCAACCCGGCTACCCGCCGCAGCAGCCGGGCTACCCGCCCCAGCAGCCCGGGTACCCGCCGCAGGGCGGCCAGCCGGGGTACCCGCCGCAGCAGCCCGGCTACCCCCAGCAGCAGCCCGGCTACCCGCCCCAGGGGCAGCCCGGCGGCTACCCGGGTGAGCTGCTGCCGTCGCAGGTGCAGCCGACCCAGCCCGGTGTCATGCACAACCTGGCGAAGTACCGGGAGGCGCCGACCGCCGGCCGCTGGACGAAGCAGAACGGCAAGCTGGTCAAGGTCACCCTCGGCCCGGACGCCCACGCGCGGCGCGGCTCGATGGTCGCCTACCAGGGCAACATCGACTTCGAGTACAAGGGCTCCGGCGGCCTGAAGGCGATGTTCGAGGGCGCGATGACCGGTCAGGGCCTGAAGCTCATGACCATCAAGGGCCAGGGCGAGGTGTTCCTCGCCGAGAACGCCGCCGACCTGCACATCGTCGACCTGCAGGGCCAGGCGCTGTGCATCAACGCCAACAACGTGCTCGCCTTCGACTCGACCCTGCAGACGGAGGTCAAGCGGATCGAGAGCCCGGGCATCCCCGGCGGTGGCATGTTCCACCTGGAGGTGCGCGGCCAGGGCACGGTCGTGGTCATGACCAAGGGCACGCCGGTCACGCTGCAGTGCCAGGGCCCGACGTTCGCCGACATGAACGCCGTCGTCGCCTGGACCGCCGGCATGCGGGTCGCGGTGTCGACGCAGGTCCGGGTGTCCCGGCAGATCTACGCCGGCGCCAGCGGCGAGTCCGTCGCGCTCCAGTTCATGGGAATGCAGGGCCACTTCGTCGTGGTCCAGCCCTACGAGGTCTGAAAGGGGACGCTGTGCAGGGTCCGCTGCTCCAACACTATGGCCAGACGCAGGTCCGGGACCGGATGAGTCTTCACGGCAGCAAGATCGCCAAGATCATCATGGGGCCGGGTCAGGACCTGCTGGCCCGCACCGGCTCGATGATCGCCTACGAGGGGCTCATCGACTTCAACCCGAACCCGCCGCAGCTGGGCCAGATGGCCCGCTCCTGGGCGACCGGCGAGGGCGTGCCGCTGATGACCGCCACCGGTCAGGGCGAGCTGTACCTCGCCGACTACGGCAAGGAGGTCGTCGTCGTGCAGCTCGCCGGCGAGGGCCTGTCGGTCAACGGCAAGAACATCCTCGCGTTCGACGCCACCCTGCAGTGGAACATCGAGCGGGTCCGCGGCGTCAGCATGCTGTCCGGCATGGGCATGTTCAACGTGGTCGTCCGCGGCCACGGCTGGGTCGCGCTGACCAGCAAGGGCACGCCGGTCGTGCTCGACACCCGCGAGGCACCGACCTATGTGGACACCGACGCGCTCGTCGGCTTCACCGACGGGCTGCAGATCCAGCCCAAGCGCACCGCCCGCTTCGGCGGCCTCATCGGCCGCGGCTCCGGCGAGTCGTTCCAGCTCGGCTTCTCCGGGCAGGGTTTCGTGATGGTGCAGCCGAGCGAGGACGCGCGCCCCGCGTTCTCGGTGCGTGGCTGAGGAGGCCGACATGTATCAGAGTTCCCTCCTGGCCAACCAGGAAGTCCAGAGCAACGAGCGCTTCACGCTGCAGAACGGCAAGATGCTCAAGGCCACCCTCGGCCAGGCCAGCGGCATGCGCGAGTTCTACGCCCGCAAGGGCGCGATGGTCGCCTACCAGGGCGGGGTGAACTTCGACGCGCAGTACCAGGGCTGGGGCTCGCACATCGCCCGGCACTTCACCGGCGAAGGCCTGAACCTGATGAAGGTCTCCGGCAGCGGCACGGTGTTCCTGGCCAACCAGGCGCAGGACATCCACGTCCTGGACCTGACCGGCGACGGCTTCACCGTCGACGGCAACAACGTGCTCGCGTTCGAGACCCAGCTGCGGTGGGACATCGTCCGCATCGACTCGCAGGTGCAGGTCGCCGGCGCCGGCGGCTACAACATCGAGCTCACCGGCAACGGCAAGGTGGCGGTCACCACGACCGGCGCGCCGCTGGTCATGCGGGTCACGCCCAACAACTACTACTTCGCCGACGCCGACGCGGTCATCGCCTGGTCCTCGAGCCTGCAGGTCAGCATGCAGGCGGCGGTCACGTCCTCGTCGGTGTGGCGGCCCCGCGGCAACACCGGCGAGAGCTGGCAGATGCAGTTCTCCGGCGAGGGCCTCGTCGTGGTCCAGCCGGCCGAGCTCATGCCCCCGTACGACTCGCTTGCCGGCACCGACCTCGCCGGCCGGTTCGGCCTCGGCCAGGGCGGCATGCAGGGCAACAACTTCTTCGGCGGCATGGGCCGCTGACGCCCTTCTGTTCCGGCACGGTCCCGGGCGGCATCCAGCCACCCGGGACCGTTCGCGTTTCCCCGGCGTGCCTGCCGTCGGGCTGCCCGGTCTCGGCGGCGGCCGCCGCCCTATGACGCGGCCTCCAGCTCGTGCCGGCCGGCTTCGACGTCGTTGAACCCCAGGTACAGCACGTCGGTGTGGCGCAGGTAGCTGTCCGGCGGGGGTGCGGTCGCGTCGGTCCAGGTGACCGTGGTCGGCTCGCCCGGGCGCAGCAGCGGCTCCCGCAGCGGGGGCAGCCGGGCCTCGACCGCGGCCCAGTCCAGGTCGAGCCGGCACGGCGGGCCGGGGACCCGGGGCACGTCCCCGTCGGAGACCGCCGCTTCGAGGGCCTCCAGCTCGGCCGCCGCGGCCGGGTCCGTCGCGGCGCGGGACCGCAGGTCCAGGGCGTGGGTGACGACGCGGACCGCCTCCAGGCACTCGAGCCCGCCGAGGTCGGTGATCGTGTCGAACAGCTCCCACGGCTGCTCGACCTGCAGCGAGTCCAGCAGCGCGACGACCGTCGCGTCGTGCCGGGCGTCGCCGGTGCGCAGCATCGGGTGCAGGTCGAACCCGCCGGCGAGCACCCCGTCCCGCACCACCCACAGGTGCAGGACCGCGCCGTACCACAGCGTCAGGTAGGCGAGATGGTCCTCGTCGTAGCGGCGCTCGAACGAGGCGCGCAGCGTGGCCAGGTCACGGGCGGCGTGCACGTCGCCCTGCCGGGCACCGCCCGGCCCGACCGAGAACTCCAGCAGATAACAGCTCACGCTGTGATCTTGCCACCCCCGCGACCGTGCACCTTTCACCCGTCGCGCCGCGGCGACCTGGGCCGGGACGCGGCGCGGGTTGTCCGTGGCGGGCCGGGCGTGCTCTGGTGGGCGCCGCCGGACCGACGGACCCTGGGAGCGACAGGCATGAACGACGCACGACCGCGGTGGCGCGCCCGCCGCGCACGGATCACCGGCGTCCTCGCCGCCTCGGTGGCCCTGGCCGCGGCCGGCGCGGCCGTGCTGCCGGCGCTCGCCGCGTCGGCCGGGCCGACCCTCGCCCAGGTCGCCACCGCCCGTGGGTTCCACGTCGGCACCGCCGCCGAGGTCAACAGCCTCGCGTCCAGCCAGTGGCGGTACGTCGCGGACAGCCAGTTCAACTCGGTGACGATGGGCAACGAGGGCAAGTGGGACGCGACCGAGCCGGCGCAGGGCCAGTTCGACTTCGCCGCCGCCGACGCCATCGCCGACTACACCGCGGCCACCGGCAAGCGGCTGCGCGGGCACACCCTCGTGTGGCACAACCAGCTCCCCGCGTGGGTGAGCGCCGAACGTACCGCCGCCGAACAGCGCCAGGTGCTCATCGACCACGTGACCGGGGTCGCCGGGCACTTCGCCGGTGACGTCGCCCAGTGGGACGTGGTGAACGAGCCGTTCAACGAGGACGGCACGCTGCGCTCCTCGGTCTGGTACACGCGGCTCGGCGAGGACTACATCGCCGACGCGCTGACCGCGGCCCGCGCCGCCGACCCGGCCGCGAAACTGTTCGTCAACGACTACAACGTCGAGGGTGTCAACGCCAAGAGCACCGGCCTGTACGACCTGGTGCGGCGCCTGCAGGCCCGCGGCGTGCCCATCGACGGCGTCGGGCTGCAGGCGCACCTGATCGTCGGGCAGGTCCCGTCGTCGCTGCGGCAGAACATCGAACGGTTCACCGCGCTCGGGCTGAGCGTCGAGATCACCGAGCTCGACGTGCGCATCCCGCTGCCCGCCGACGCCGCCGAGCTCACCCAGCAGGCCGCCGACTACCGGGCCGTCGTCGGTGCCTGCGCCGCCGTCGCCGGCTGCACGGGCGTGACGACCTGGGGCGTCGGCGAGGTCGACTCGTGGATCCCCGAGTTCTTCCCCGGGTACGGCGCCGCCCTGCTGTTCGACGAGCAGTGGCAGGCCCGGCCGGCGTACTCGGCGGTGGTCGAGGCGCTCGGCGGCACCGCGACGGTCCCCGCGCCGCCGCCGGTGCCGAGCCGGGCGACGGTCGCGGCGTACCCGTTCGAGACCGGCCTCGACGGCTGGGGCTCCCGCGGCGGCGAGACCACCGCGCACGTGACGACGGTCGCGCACGCCGGCACCGGCAGCGTCCTGTCCTCCGGGCGCACCGCGACCTGGCAAGGCCCGACCCGCCCGGTGCTGGACCTGCTCACCCCCGGCAAGCTGTACACGGTCACCGGGTGGGCGCGCACCGCCTCCGGGTCCGGCACCGCCCGGCTGAGCATGCAACGGCAGAACGGCACCGCGACCCGGTACGAGAACATCAGCGCCACCACCGCGATCGGCACCACGTGGACCCGGCTCAGCGGCGACTACCTGTTCCTGCCGGGCGCGACGGCGCTGTCGCTGTACCTGGAGACCACCGACACGACCGGCGACCTGTACCTCGACGACGTCACCATCGAGACCGAGGGCCCGCCGGTGTCGCAGTCGCCGTCGGCCTCGGTGTCGGCCTCGGTGTCGGCCTCGGCCTCGGCGTCGGTGTCGCCGTCGGCCTCCCGGTCGCCGTCCGTGTCGCCGTCGCCCAGCGGCGGCAGCGGCACGGCCTGCGCCGTGCGGTACACGACGGACGACTGGGGCAGCGGGTTCGTCGGCACCGTCACGGTGACCAACACCGGCCCCAGCGCCGTGAACGGCTGGACGCTGCGCTGGACGTTCGCCGGCGACCAGCGGGTCAGCCAGGCGTGGGGCGCGACGCTCACCCAGTCCGGCGCGGCGGTCAGCGCCGCCAACGCCACCTGGAACGGCACCGTCGCCGCCGGCGCCTCCGTCACCCTCGGCTTCCTCGCCGGCTACACCGGCACCAACGCCCGCCCGGCCGCGTTCACCCTCAACGGCACCACCTGCGCGCTCACCTGACGCCGGCGACCGGCACCGGCACCGTCAGGGCAGGTGCGCGACGTAGACGGTGTTCGCCGACTGCCGGCGCTGCAACGGGTTGTCGAACGTGACGACCTCGGCGCGGGCATCGGCGAACACCGCGGCGAGGGTCGCGGTGAACGCGTCGTCCGGCGGGTCGTTCGACCACAGCGCGAACACCCCGCCCGGGCACAGCTGGGCGGCGAGGCGGCGCAGCCCGGGCACGGTGTACAGCTCGCCGTTGCCCGGGTGCAGCAGGTGCTCGGGGGAGTGGTCGATGTCGAGCAGGACCGCGTCGAAGCGGCGGCCCGGCGCGGCCGGGTCGTAGCCGGTGTCGCCGGCGGTGAGGGCGAAGAAGTCGCCGTGCACCAGCCGGCAGCGCGGGTCGCCGGTCAGCGCCGCCGACAGCGGCAGCAGCCCGCGCTCGTGCCAGCCGATGACGGCCGCCAGGTAGTCCACGACGACGAGGTCCCGCACCCGCGGGTCCTGCAGCGCGGCGTGCGCGGTGTAGCCGAGGCCGAGCCCGCCGACGACGACGTCGAGCGGCCCCGCCGGCAGCCGCGCCAGGCCCAGCCGGGCCAGCGCGATCTCGGCGGCCGTGAACAGGCTCGACATGAGGTACTCGTCGCCGAGCTTCACCTCGTACACCTCGACGTCCAGGGTCACGTCGTGCCGGCGGCGGAGGCTGACCTCGCCGATCGGGGTCTGCTGCCAGTCGAGCTCTTCGAACCGCCGGGTCATCGGGGCACCGTACCGTGGCGCCCGCGCCACCCGGGGAGCAGACTGGGAACATGAGTGAATTTCCCGTCACGTTCGGCGGGTACGACCGGGCCCGCGTCGACGCCTTCGTCGCCAGCACCACGGCGGCGCTCGCGTCCGGCGACCCGGCCCGGCGGGCCGAGGCCCTCGCCGCCGCGAACGCCGTCAGCTTCCCCTCCGCCACCTGGCGCGGCTACGACAAGGCGGCCGTCGACCACTACCTGCGCCGCATCGGCAAGGGCCGCCCCGACGACCGGGCGTGAGGCCTAGCCGACGCCGACCGGCTCGCGCCGGCGCTGGGCCGGCCGCGGGCCGCGCGGCTCGCCGCCGCGGTTGGGCAGCGCCAGGCGGAACACCTTCGCCCACGCCGAGGCGACCTGCTTCGGCAGCGGACCGCTGGTGTAGGTGAGCCCGTAGCGCTGGAACAGGTCCTGGATCCGCGGGGCGATCTCCTGGTACCGGTTGCTCGGCAGGTCCGGAAACAGGTGGTGCTCGATCTGGAACGACAGGTTGCCGGTCATGACGTGCATGAGCCGGCCGCCGGAGATGTTGGCCGAGCCGAGCATCTGCCGCAGGTACCACTCGCCGCGGGTCTCACCCTCGATCGAGGACTTCTCGAACGTCTCCACGCCCTTCGGGAAGTGCCCGCACATGATGACCGAGTGCGTCCACAGGTTGCGGATCAGGTTCGCGACCGCGTTCGCCGCGATCGTGTGCAGGAACGACGGCCCCGACAGCAGCGGGTGCAGCACGTAGTCCTTCGCCACCTGGCGGCCGATCTTGCGCAGCACCTGCCGGACCCCGGCCTTGAACCGCGGGCTGCGCCGGCGCTCCTTCGACGACAGGTTGCGCCCCAGCTCCAGGTCGTACGCGGCGATGCCGTACTCGAAGAAGCACGCGTTGACGAAGTTCCACAGCGGCTGGCCCAGGTGCACCGGATGCCAGCGCTGGTCCTCGTCGACCCGCATGATGCCGTACCCGAGGTCGTTGTCGCGGCCGATCACGTTCGTGTACGTGTGGTGCAGCTCGTTGTGCGAGTGCTTCCACTGCTGCGACGGCGAGGCGTTGTCCCACTCCCACGTCGTCGAGTGGATCTTCGGGTCGCGCATCCAGTCCCACTGGCCGTGCATGACGTTGTGCCCGATCTCCATGTTCTCGAGGATCTTCGCCACGGACAGGCCGGCCGTGCCGACCAGCCACGCGGGCGGCAGGATCGAGAACAGCAGCACCCCCCGGCTGCCCAGCTCCAGCCAGCGCTGCACCTTGATCACCCGCCGGATGTAGGCCGCGTCGCGTTCACCCCGGCTGCCGATCACCTCGTCGCGGATGGCGTCGAGCTCCCGGCCGATCGCCTCGATGTCCTCGGCGGTGAGATGGCCGACCGGGTTGACGGGCTTGCGCTGCAGTGCGGTCACGAAGGTCCTTCCAGTGGATCGGGCGGGGTGTCGCTCGCGGGGTGTTTCCCGGCGGGGGCGGGTCAGACGTCCAGGTGGCAGTCGCCGGCCGCGGCGTTGACGCAGGTCTGCACGAGCACGTCGTCGCCGGCGGTGGCGGTGGTGACGCGCCCGTCGCGCAGGTCGCGCACGGCGCCCTCGCGCAGCGGCAGCACGCAGCCGAAGCAGATGCCCATCCGGCAGCCGGACGGCATGAGCACCCCCGCGGCCTCGCCCGCCTCCAGCAGCGGCGTGCCGCCGCCCGCCTCGACCGACGGCCCCGACCGCAGGAACGTCACGGTCCCGCCGTCGCCGGCCGCGACGACCGCGGGCCGGAAGCGCTCCACGTGCAGCCGCCCGGCGAGGCCGGCGGCCGTCCAGTACGCGGCCAGCTCGTCCAGCATGTCGTTGGGGCCGCAGGCCCACGTGTCGCGCTCGGCGATGTCCGGTACCAACGCCACCAGGTCGGCCGGGGTGATCCGCCCGTCGCTGCCGGTGTGCCGCTCCACCAGGCGGATCCGGCCGTCGCGGGCCAGGTCGCGCAGCTCGCCGGCGAACAGCACGTCCTGCGCCGAGCGGGCGGAGTGCACGAGCACCACGTCGCGCAGGGCGGTGCCGCGCAGGATGCCCATGATCGGGGTGAGCCCGCTGCCGGCCGTCACGAACAGCGCCTTCGCCGGCGCCCGCGGCGGCACGGTGAAGTCACCGGCGGGACGCTCCAGGCCCAGCAGCATCCCGGGCCGGGCCCGCCGCAGCAGGTGCCCGCTGACCGCGCCGCCGTCGACCCCGGTGACCGTGACCGTCAGCAGGCCGTCGCGCCGGTCGGGGGAGCTGGTGAGGGAGTAGGCGCGCCACAGCCGTACGCCGTCCACGTCGACACCGAGGCGCAGGTACTGCCCCGGCTGGTGCCGCCGCCAGCCGCGCCCCGGACGCAGGGTGAGGGTGACCGCTCGGTCCGTCTCGTGCCGCACCCCGACGACCTTCGCCCGCAGCACCTCACGGTTGCGCAACGGCGCGACCACGTCGAGGTAGTCACCGGGCACCAGCGGCGTCGTCAGCAGCTCGACGACCCGCCAGGCACCGGCGCGGAGGGCTTGGGTAGCGGCCATGCATCCAGCATGATGGAGTCTGGAGCATAAAATCATGACCGTCCCGTGTGAATCGAGGCGCGACTCTTGTTCGCTGAGGACAAAACCAGCGCGCTCGGTGCGTTCCGTCTCCCACCCGGTGCCGCCGAGTCGCTGCGCCACGCCCTGCCCGAGGTCGCCGGCCACGCCGTCGCCGCCATCGTCGCCGAGGTCCCCGCGTACGCGGGCGCCCTCACCGGCGAGATGGGCGCCAAGATCGCCCTCGCCGTGCGGGCCGCCCTCGGCGGCTTCCTCAACCTCGCCTCCCGCCAGGCCGGCTCCGCCCCCCTCGCCGCCTCCATGGAGGGCGCCTACGCGCTCGGCCGGGGTGAGGCCCGCTCCGGGCGCAGCCTCGACGCGCTGCTCGCCGCGTACCGGGTCGGCGCCCGCGTCGCCTGGCGCGAGCTCGCCGCGGTCACCGTCGCCGCCGGCATGCCGGCCCCGGCGGTCGCCCGGTTCGCCGAGCTGACGTTCGCGTACATCGACGAGCTGTCCGCGGCCAGCGTCACCGGCCACTCCGACGAGCTGGCCACCTCCGGCCGGGCCCGCCGCAGGGCCCTCGACCGGCTCGCCCAGGCCCTCCTGACCGGCGAGCCCGCCCCGGCCGTCGCCGCGGCCGCCGAAGCCGCGGAGTGGGCGCTGCCGCAGACCCTCACCGCGGTCCTGCTGCCCGACGGCGCCCGCCCCGCCGACCTGCTCGACCTGCTCGACCGGCGCACCCTGCAGACCACCGTCGAGCACCTGCGCGACACGTCCGTCCTGCTCGTCCCCGACGCCCACGGCCCCGCCCGCGGCCACCTGCTGCGCCTCCTCGCCGGCCACGACGCCGTCACCGGCCCCGCCGTGCCCTGGTCCCTGGCGCGGCACTCGCTCGACCGGGCGGTGCGGGTCGCCCGCCTCCACCCGGCCGCGGGCAGCCTCGACACCGAGGACCACCTCGTCGAGCTCGTCGTCTCCGCCGACCCGCGGGCCCTCGCCGACCTGCGCGCCCTGGCCCTGGCCCCACTGGCCGCCGAACGCGCCTCCACCGTCGGCAAGCTCGTCGAGACCCTGCGCAGCTGGCTGCTGCACCAGGGCCGCCGCGACGAGGTCGCCGCCGAGCTGTTCGTCCACCCGCAGACCGTGCGCTACCGGGTGGCCCGCCTCCGCGAGCTGTACGGCGACCGCCTCCGCGACCCGAACTGGCTGCTGCTGCTGACGGTCGCCCTCGCCACCGGCGACGACACCGTATGATCGCGGCGCTGAGATCGGCGCTTCGCGCCGCGGTGGCCAGCGGCGACCACGCCAGGTGACGACGTCGTTCGGCGGTTTGGTAGCGCGGTGTAAGGTCAGGTGAAGCAGGACGCCGACCCCCGGGCCGCTCGTACAGGGTGGCTGCGGATGCCGGCGCCTTCTCCGTTTCTCCGGGCCGTGGATTCGGGGCCGGGTTGTCCGGGCGGTGGAGCCGGGCCGGGTTGTCCCGGCCGTGGCTTCGGGGCCGGGTTGTCCCGGCCGTGGAGTGGGGCCGGGTTGTTCGGGCCGTGGATTCGCGGCCGGGGTGTCCGGGCGGTGGAGTCGGGCCGGTTGTCCGGGCGGTGGAGTCGGAGCCGCAACGGCGGCGGCCGTTTGGGGCCTCAGCGTTGCGGGTGCCAGCCCGTCAGGTACGCGTCGATCGTGGCGCCCGCTGCCTCGTCGTCCGTGAGCTGGGGGCGGTCGGCGGTGACCGTCGCGCCGGGGCCGCGGTTGTGGTACTCGGCGTAGCGGGCGTCGCGCCAGGGCCAGGTGCCGAAGTCGGTCCAGGGGGCGGGGCCGATGTGGGCGCCGATGGTCGAGTCGCGGATCACCGTCTGGGCGATGGCGTCGGGGTCGTTGCTCGGGTGCCATGGGCGGCCCAGGAAGACGGTGCCGGCGGGGGCGTCGCTGGTGAGCTTGCTGCCGGTGATGAGGAAGCCGTACGGGTTGGCGATCGACGTGCTGGCGGCGGTCACGTAGCCGTTGTTGGTGGTGGAGCCGCGGCTCAGCGAGCGGATCTCGCAGCGGTCGAAGACGGCGGTGGCGCGGCCGAAGATGAAGTCGACGTCGCCCTCGACGTAGCACTTGCGCAGGTACACGCGGCTGATCGTGGCGGCGTCGGGGCTGTTGAGGTACAGGGTGTCCTGGTTGCCGAGGAACCTGACGTTGTCGAAGACGATCCGGTCGGCGCGGGTGAGCACGGCGACCGCCTGCCTGGAGGTGATCTCCGGGTGGGCGGCCTCGTCGAAGTCGTTGGCGAAGGTCAGGTTGCGGGCGGAGAAGTCGTCGCCGGAGATGGTGACCGAGGCGCTGCCCGAGGTGCCCCAGGTGCCGCCGCCGGGCTTCGGGGTGCCGTTGGCGCGGTCGTCGACGATCACCACCTGGGTGGGGTCGGCGCCCTGGCCGCGCAGCACGATGTGCGGCTTGTCGGCGGGGATGATCACCTGGCCGCGGTAGACGCCGGGCTTGACCTTGATGGTGAACGGGCCGGTGTTGCCGGCGGGCACGGCGTCGACGGCGGCCTGGACGGCGGTGAAGTCGCCCGACCCGTCGGCGGCGACGGTCACGTACGGGCCCGGCCAGGCGGCGGCGGGCGCCGCGCCGGCGAGGCCGGAGCCGGCGGCGGCCGCGCACAGCGCGGCGGTGAGGAAGGTGCGGCGGGAGCTCATCCATCGAGCTTTGCAAACCTTTGCTGTCCCGCGCAAGACAGGAATGCGCTTTCTTAAGGGCGTCCGCGCTGCGGCGGGGCCGTCATAGCGCCGGGTCACGGTCCGCCGCGGGATTACCCGCCGGTAGCAAGAGGGCTCCACACTCAACGGGCATTGACCGATGCCTCTTTGAGGGAGCCCCGCCATGCCCAGCCTCAAACGGCTGACCCTGGTCGCCGTCACGGCCCTCGCCGTGACGTTCGGCGGCCAGGTCACCCCCGCGCTCGCCGCCAACCCGTACGAGCGCGGCCCCGCCCCGACCGTCGCCTCGATCGAGGCCACCCGCGGCCCGTTCGCCATCGCGCAGACCACCGTCGCCCGCAGCGGCGTCACCGGGTTCGGCGGCGGCACCATCTACTACCCGACGACCACCACCGCCGGCACGTTCGGCGCGGTCGCGATCTCACCCGGGTACACCGCGTCGCAGTCCAGCGTGGCCTGGCTCGGCCCGCGCCTCGCGTCGCAGGGCTTCGTCATCATCACCATCGACACGCTGTCCACGCTCGACCAGCCGGCCAGCCGCGGCCGGCAGCTCCTGGCGGCCCTGGACTACCTGACCGCCAGCAGTACCGTGCGTACCCGCGTCGACGCGGGCCGGCTCGGCGTCATGGGCCACTCGATGGGCGGCGGCGGCAGCCTCGCCGCGGCCACCAGCCGCCCGGGGCTGCAGGCGGCCATCCCGCTCACCCCGTGGAACACGACCAAGACGTGGTCGTCGGTGCAGGTGCCGACGCTCATCATCGGCGCCGAGAACGACAGCGTCGCGCCGGTCGCCTCGCACGCCGAGCCGTTCTACACCAGCCTGCCGGCCGGTCTCGACAAGGCGTACCTGGAGCTGAACAACGCCTCGCACTCCGCGCCGACGTCCAGCAACGTGACGGTGGCGAAGTACAGCATCTCCTGGCTCAAGCGGTTCATCGACAACGACACCCGCTACGAGCAGTTCCTGTGCCCGAAGCCGGCCGGTCCGGCGATCCAGGAGTACCGCGACACCTGCCCGCACGCCGGCTGAGCCGGCCGCGGGACCGTCGCACAATCCTGTCCGTCAAGTACCAGGGTGAGGGCCGACGGTCCGAGTGACGACCCGCCGGGAGGGGGGAAACATTCCCGGCGGGTCTTCAAAACCGCGGTCCGGAGACGGTCTACGGCAGCGTCACCCGTTGCGCGTTGGTGCCGTTGCAGTCCCAGATCTGCAGCTGGGTGCCGTCGGTCGTGCTGCTGTTCGGGTCGTCCAGGCACCGCCCCGACTGCGGGTTGCGCAGCGCCTGGCTGGCCGCGACGTACGTCCACTGCTGCGCACCCGTGCCGTTGCAGTCCCACAGCTGGACCTTGGTGCCGTTGGCGGTGCCGCTGGCGCTGACGTCGAGGCACTTGCCGAGGGCGCGGACGGTGCCGTCGCCCGGCAGCGTCCACCGTTGTGCGGTGGTGCCGTTGCAGGACCAGATCTGCACCTTCGTGCCGTTGGCGGTCGCGCCGGCGTTGACGTCGACGCACTTGCCGAGGCCGGTCAGGGTGATCGGGCCGCCGGTGCCGCTCCCGCCGCCGGCGATGAGGAAGCGGTTGTTGGCGGTGTTCCAGTGCGTCGCGAGGTACGACCCGGCCGGCGGGTTCGTGTGGAAGTAGTCGTCCTTGTTGCAGTCCAGGCGGTTGTCCTGGGCCTGGTCGCCGCAGACGATGCGGACCACGGTGCCGGGGCCGTCGTTGTAGCACATGATGTCGTAGTCGTCGGTGCAGTGGCCGTAGTTGGTGTGGTTGGGCGAGGTGTTCATGACCGCGCCCATGGCGTGGGTGAGCTCGTGCGCGGCCGGCCCCGCCGACCAGCAGCCCGAGTCGACCCGGCTGTAGGACGCGCCGGAGTTGTTGGCGTTGCTCTGCCCCGGCTGGCTGTCCAGCGACACGTACGCGACGCCGCACAGCGCGGTCGCGTCGACGTACATGAGGTACTTGCGGTCGGTGCGGTTGTACCCGAGCGCCTTGATCGCGTTGACGGAGTTGCCGAAGTCGCTCAGCGCGCTGTTGGCGATCGCCACGTTCGACACGGCGATCTGGCAGGCGCCGTCGGTGACGAACCGGATGTGCCGGGTCCCGCCGGTCTGCGCGGCCGACGCGCTGTAGATGTCGTCGACGGCGGAGGACCAGGTGCGGATCGAGGCGAGGTACTGGTTGTACCGGTCGGCGTTGCCGGAGCCGCGCACGTACAGGACCTGGACGCGGTTGCCGGTCACCCCGTCGCCGTCACAGACGACGCTGAGCGGGTTGACCGCGAGCCCGGTCAGCGGCGGCACCGGCTTGGCCACGTCGAGGCCGGCGAACGGGGCGTCGGGGCCGTGGGTGCAGGCGCCGGGCACCGCCTTGACCTCGAGGAGGCCGGCGCAGCGGCCGGTGCCGGCCCGGAACCCGCCGTAGACGAGCCCGCGGGCGGGATCGTCGGCGGGCAGCGCCCCGGACGCGGCGGAGGACGGCACGGCGGCGGAGGACGGGGCTGCCGCACCCGCCGCGGCCAGCACGAGCGCGGCGGCGGCGAGCAGGAGCCGGTGGGGACGGACGTGATGGTTCATGGACACACTCCCGGTGGCGGCCGGATGGTGACATCGTTGTCACCTGGTCCAGCCAGTGTCGCCCCGACCATCACATCGGTCAATGCGAGCGGCGCACGGGCACCGCCGCCCGGCGCACGCCCGTCGATGCGTGCCGCCGCGCCGAAGGCCACCGGGACGGCCGGCCATACATCGGCGGCCGGAGCGTCGACGGGAACCGTGACGGAGCGCTACCCTGTCCGCACGCGATACCGCTCAGCTCGGCACCACATCGGCCGAACAAGACGTCGGCCGGGTTTCCACCGGCACACGACGAGGCGGTGAGGTCAGGCGTTGGACGAGCCGGAGCGGCACCACGGCGCGCTGACCGGCGGCGCCCGCCGGTTGCTGCTGCTCTACGGGCCCCTGCTCGCCGTCGCGGCCGGCTGGGCGGTCTTCCGCGCCGCCGGGTTCGACGGGCTCACGGTCATCGGCTGGCTGCCCGGCGCGCTGTCGCTCGCCGTCGCCTCCTGGTTCCTGTTCCAGGCGTCCCGCCTGGACCGGCTCACCCGGGCGGGCCGCCGCTTCTGGCGGCTGATGGGGGTCGCCGCGCTGCTCATCGCGCCCGCCACGAAACCGCTCACCGAGGCGAGCCTCGGCGGGCGCAAGTCCGGCCCCGTCCTCGCCGGCGCCGTGCTGCTGCTCAGCGTCGCACTGCTGCTGGTGCTGTGGGGGCTGCTGCGCCTGCCGACCCGCCGCCGCAGCCGCGGCGACTGGCTGCGGCTCGGCCTGGACGCCGCGACGGTGCTCCTGTGCGCCGCGACGTTCCTGTGGAAGTTCGTGCTCGAACCGATCTCCGACGCCCGCGGCGACCTGCCCCGCACCCTCGGCCTGCTCGTGCTCAGCCTGCTGTGTCTGCTCGCGGTCCTCGCCGTGGTCAAGCTCATCCTCGTCGGCACCGACGCCGTGGACATGCTCGCGTTGCAGTCCCTGGCCGGTGTCGTGCTGCTCGGCGCGGTCGGCTCGGCGCTGGTGCCGGTGCTGCAGCACCCGCGGCTCGCCGGCGTCTCCGACATCATCACCACCCTCGAGGGCGCGATGGTCGGCCTCGCCGGGGCCGTGCAGCTGCGCCGGGTGCGGCCGGTGCCGGTCACGCCGAAGCGGCGCCGCCCGTACAGCGTCCTGCCGTACCTCGCGGTCGCCGCCGTCTTCGCGCTGCACGTCACCGACCGCGGCGACGGCCCCGTCCTCGCCGGCGCGGTCGCCGCCACCGGCGCCGTGCTGCTGCGCCAGCTGCTCGCGTTCCGCGACAACGACGCGCTGCTCGGCGCCGTCCGGGAGCACCAGCGGCTGCTGCACGAGCAGGCGACCCACGACGCGCTCACCGGCCTGCCCAACCGGGCGCTGTTCAACGACACCCTCGACGAGGCGTTCCGCGGCGCCGCGATCCTCGTCGACCTCGACGACTTCAAGGCCGTCAACGACACCCTCGGCCACCATGTCGGCGACGGCCTGCTCGTCGAGGTCGGCCACCGGCTGCGGACCGCCGTGCGCCCCGGCGACCTCGTCGCCCGGCTCGGCGGCGACGAGTTCGCGGTGCTGCTGCCGGGCGCCGGCGACCACGCCGCCGGTGCGGTCGCCGAACGGATCCTCGCCGAGCTCGCCGCGCCGGTCGCCACCCACGGGCACCTGCTCACCGTCACCGCGAGCGTCGGCGTGGCGGCCCGGCTCGCCGACGACGACCCGCAGTCGCTCCTGCGCCACGCCGACATCGCCATGTACGCCGCCAAACAGCGCGGCAAGGGCCGGCACGCCCGGTACACGCCGGACCTGGCGGGGCTGCTCGCGACCCCCGCGCAGCGCGCCGACGAGCTGCGCGCCGCGATCAGTGCCGGCCGGGTCGAGCTGGCCGGCGAGCCGATCGCCCGGCTCGGCGACGGCGTCGAGGTCGACCGGTGCCTGCGCGCCCGCTGGCCGTGCGTCGACGTCGCCGACCTGTCCATGCCGCTGGTGCGCTGGTGCCTCACCGAGGCGTGCCGCACCACCCCGCCGGGCCGCGCCTTCACCGTCGAGGTGGGCCGCTCCGCGCTGCTCGCCCCGGGCTTCCCGCACGACGTCACCGGCATCCTCGCCGCGGCCGGGGTCGCGCCGCACTGCCTGACCCTCGCCGTGCCGGCCGCCCTCGCCGGCGAGGACACCACCGTCGGCGCGGCTCTGCGGGAGCTGCGCGACCTCGGCGTCGGCCTCGCCCTGGACCACACCGGCACCGCGCACGCCCGCCTCGACCTGCTCGCGACGCTGCCGTTCACCCGCCTCGTGCTCGACGCCGCCCTCTTCCCGCCGCAGGACACCGGTGCGGCGCTCTTCCCGCCGCAGGACACCGACGCGGCGCTCTACCCGTTGCGGGACGCCGGCCCGCGCCGCGCCGCCCTCGTCGACGCCGTCGTCCGCCTCGTCGCGACCACCGGCGTCCAGACCGTCGTCAGCGGCGTGCGCGACCCGGCCCAGGCGGCCCGGCTGCGCGACCTCGGCTTCACCCTCGGCTCAGGCCCTGGCGTGACCGCCACGGGCGCTCTCGAGGACCTGCGCCTGTCCAGCCACTGACGCCCGCGAGGACCCGCACCGCGGTCTACCCGCCCCGTCCGGCGGCTTGTCACCACCCGTCATGCAGAGAGCGCTCTCCGCCGACCGTCGGGCGCCGGTGAGGGTGTTCGCGCAGGTCAGGTGGCGGCACTGTTCGTACACATCGAAAAATAACTGCGGCCCGGACCGGTTCCGGAACCGGCGACCTCTTGACACGGCCGCCCGATCGGGCAACGCTCGTGCTTGGAGAGCGCTCTCCCACCCCTGACTCCGAGGCCGCCCGATCACGGTACCGGAGTCACACACCCCGGATGGCCGGACACCGCACCGCCGTGATCCCACGGTGGCGCTGCCGGCTGCCGCCCGCCCTGAAAACCGGGAGCAATTGATGCTGACCGCCGCACGACCGGCGCACCGCCGCCGCCGGAATCTGCTCATCGCGTCGATCGCCGCCATCCTGATGCTGGCGACGTACGCGGTGACCACGACCCTGACGGCCGCCGCGGCCGACACCCTCCTCTCGCAAGGCAAGACCGCGCTGTCCTCGTCCGACGAGAACGGCGGCACCCCCGCCTCGGCCGCGTTCGACGGCAACACGACCGGCACCCGCTGGTCGTCGGCGGCCGCCGACCCGCAGTGGCTGCGCGTCGACCTGGGCCAGACCGCGACGATCTCGCAGATCAAGCTGTACTGGGAGGCCGCGTACGCGACGGCGTTCAAGCTGCAGACCTCGCCGGACGGCAACACCTGGACCGACATCAAGTCGGTGACCGGGGCGACCGGCGGCACGCAGACCTACGACGTGACCGGCTCCGGCCGGTACGTGCGGATGTACGGCACCGCCCGCGCCACCGGCTACGGCTACTCGCTGTGGGAGTTCCAGGTCTACGGCTCCTACGGCGGCGGCACCGGCGGCTGCGACACCGGCGTCAACGCCGCCCAGGGCAAGCCGGCCACCGCCTCCTCGTCGGAGAACGCCGGCGCCAACGGCCCGGGCCTCGCCGTCGACGGCAACACCGGCACCCGCTGGTCCAGCCAGTTCAGCGACCCGCAGTGGCTGCGCGTCGACCTCGGCTCGACCCAGTCGATCTGCCAGGTCACGATCAACTGGGAGGCCGCGTACGGCAAGGACTTCCAGATCCAGACGTCCAACGACGGCACGACGTTCACCACGGTCAAGACCGTGACCGGCGGCACCGGCGGCATCCAGACCCTCGACGTGGCCGGCTCCGGCCGGTACGTGCGGCTGTACGGCACCGCCCGCGGCACCGGCTACGGCTACTCCGTCTGGGAGTTCATCGTCCGCACCGGCACCGGCCCGACGTCGAACCCGACCACCCCGTCGACCTCGCCGTCCGCGTCGAGCACCCCGTCGACGTCGACCGGCCCGATCCAGGGCGGCGGCGACCTCGGCCCGAACGTCGTCGTGTTCGACCCGTCGCAGTCCACCGCGACCATCCAGGCCAAGCTCGACCAGGTGTTCGCCGCGCAGGAGACCGCGCAGTTCGGCCCCGGCCGGGTGCAGTTCCTGTTCAAGCCCGGCACGTACAACGGCCTCAACGCCCAGATCGGGTTCTACACCTCGATCAACGGCCTCGGCCAGAACCCGCAGGACGTGCGGATCAACGGTGACATCACCGTCGACGCCGGCTGGTTCCAGGGCAACGCCACGCAGAACTTCTGGCGCTCGGCGGAGAACCTGTCCATCTACCCGGTCTCCGGCGTCGACCGGTGGGCCGTCGCGCAGGCCGCCCCGTTCCGCCGCATGGACGTGCACGGCGGCATGACCCTCGCGTCGCCGAACTGCGGCTGGGCCTCCGGCGGCTACATCGCCGACTCCCGGGTCACCGGCAACATCAACCCCTGCTCGCAGCAGCAGTGGTTCACCCGGGACAGCACCATCGGCAGCTGGAACGGCTCGGTCTGGAACATGGTGTTCTCCGGCGTGCAGGGCGCCCCGGCGAACAGCTTCCCGAACCCGCCGTACACGACCCTGCCGACGAGCCCGATCACGCAGGAGAAGCCGTACCTGTACACCGACGCGTCCGGCGCCTACCGGGTGTTCGTGCCGTCGCTGCGCACCAACAGCAGCGGCGCCACCTGGATCAACGGCCAGACCCCGGGCAGCTCGCTGTCGATCAACCAGTTCTACGTCGCCAAGCCGGGCGTCACGGCCGCGACCCTCAACGCCGCCGTCGCGCAGGGCCTCAACCTGCTCTTCACCCCCGGCGTGTACCACCTGAACAGCACCGTCAACATCAACCGCGCCGGCACCGTGGTCCTCGGCCTCGGCTACGCCACGATCGTCGCGGACAACGGCGCCCTGCCGATGGCCGTCGGCGACGTCGACGGGGTCAAGATCGCCAGCCTGCTCTTCGACGCGGGCCCGACGAACTCCCCGGCGCTGCTGCAGGTCGGGCCGAACGGCGCCACCGGCAACCACGCGACCGCCCCGAACCTGATCTCCGACGTGTTCCTGCGCGTCGGTGGCGCGGGCGCGGCCAAGGCCAGCGCGGCCCTGATCGTGAACAACAACAACACGATCATCGACCACATCTGGGCGTGGCGCGCCGACCACGGCGACGGTGCCGGCTGGACCAGCAACCCGTCCGACAACGGCCTCATCGTCAACGGCCAGAACGTGCTCGCCTACGGCCTGTTCGTCGAGCACTTCAACAAGTACAACGTGGTGTGGAACGGCAACGGCGGCCGCACGATCTTCTTCCAGAACGAGCTGCCGTACGACCCGCCGTCGGCCGCCGCGTGGAGCCACGACGGCATCGTCGGCTACGCCGCCTACAAGGTCGCCAACACCGTCACCACCCACGAGGGCTGGGGCATGGGCAGCTACTGCGTGTTCACCACGGACCCGTCGATCGCCGCCTACCACTCGTTCGAGGTGCCCAACACCCCGAACGTGAAGTTCCACAACATCCTGACGGTGTCGCTGGGCAAGGGCTCGATCACCCACGTCATCAACGACACCGGCGCCGCGGCCCTGCCGTCCGCCGTGACCCCGTCCAACGTGGTCAGCTACCCCTGACCCCGGGCTGAACACGAGGGGCCGGTCCTTCGGGGCCGGCCCCTCCCCGCGTTCCCGCGCCGGTCAGCCGTGCGAGACGGTCAGGGCGTAGAACTTCACCTTCGCGCCGTTGGTGGTGCTGTCCGACGAGGACTGGTTGTACGAGCCGGCCTTGAAGTACATGCCGTACTGGTTGAACGACGACGGGATCGGGTAGCTGGTCGTGCTGCCGTTCACCGTCAGGTCGATCCGGTTGCCACCGGAGATGGCGATCACGTAGGACCACCTGACGCCGAGCGGCACGTTGCCGACGAGGTGCAGGGTCTGGCCGCCGTCGGGGGAGTTCTCGGTGCCGAGGTAGATGTCGCCGTTGGGCCGGTAGTACAGCTCCAGCAGCGGCTTCGTCGACGGCCCGCCGGTGCCGAGGTGGACCTGCCCGACGCACACGTTCTTCGTGACGCCCGGCACGCGCAGGGTCGCGCTCATGCGGTGCGCGCCGGCCAGCCGCCAGTCCGCGGCGCTGCCGTCGCGGTTCATCTCCCGCAGCTCCGACCGCGCGTAGTTCGAGTTCGGGGTGGTGACGCCCTTCTCCGGGGCCCAGAACGTCATCGAGCCGTCGGTCTTGTCGGTGAAGAAGTACGCCGGGTTCGTGTACCCGTCCGGCCCGCGCAGCTGCGAGGACGGGATGGTGGTCGGCGCGCCCGGCGAGCCGACCGGCAGCTGCAGCTGCCAGATCGACAGGTCGAAGTTGCCGCCGGGCGCGACCGTCGGGTCGAGCCCGCCCGCCGGCGGGGTCGTCGGCGGGCTGGTCGGCGGGGTCGTGCCGCCGGGCAGGGTCCAGGCCTGGTTGGCCGCGCCGGTGCACGACCAGATCTGCAGCCGGGTGCCGTTGGCGGAGCTCTGGCCGGTCGCGTCGAGGCACTTGCCGGAGCCGGTGTTCACCAGCGTCCCGTTCGCCGCGGTCCACTGCTGCGCCGCGGTGCCGTTGCAGTCGTACAGCTGGATCTTCGCGCCGTTGGCGGTGGACGCGGCGGTGACGTCGAGGCACTTGCCGAGGGCCTGGATCCGGCTGCCGTCGACGGTCCAGGTCTGCGCGGCGGTGCCGTTGCAGTCGTACAGCTGCACGGCGGTGCCGTTGGCCGGGTCGGCTCCGGCGACGTCGACGCATGTGCCGGCGAGGCCGGTGATGGGGCCGGCGGTGGCGGCGCCGGCGGCGGTGCCGCCGAGCGCGCCGGTGACCAGGGCGGCGGTCGCGGCGGTGGCGGTGGCGAGGGCGAGCGTGGTCGGGCGTCGTGGCATGGGCGGTCCTCGGGGTGGGCCCGCCTTGAATAGGCAGGGTGGTTAACAATAAACAACCCTATCGATATGTTGTCAACGATTCCGTGGGCCGCGTGTTGACGAACCGGCACCCATCTGAAATCTTGGATGCCCAGCGTCGCAAGAAATCTGCAGAAACAGTCAAGATTTCGAATGACGCTCTGCAAGCCGCGTAGCAGTCGACCGCCACCGCCTGCTGCCGTCCCCGTCCACCGCCGATCCAGTTCCCACACAGGGCGCACCGACACCCCCGGCGCGCCTCGCCGCCATGCCCGCAGGGCCACGCCCCGCGGGCCCGGTGTGTCGCGCCCTCGCCCCGATGAGAGGCCAAGACGTCATGAGTCAACGAACGTCCAGGTGGCGGCTGTTCGCCGCGGTCCTGGCGACCGCGGTCATCGCCGCCACGATGCCCGCGGCCGCGCGGGCCGCCGGCGGACCGAACCTCGCCCTCGGCAAGCAGGTCCAGGCCAGCAGCGCCAACGGCCCGTACGGCACCGGCAACGTCAACGACGGCAACGCCGGGTCGTACTGGGAGAGCACCAACAACGTCTTCCCGCAGTGGATCCAGGTCGACCTCGGCGCCGCCACCGCCGTCGACCAGGTGGTGCTGAAGCTGCCCACCACCTGGGGCAGCCGCACCCAGACCCTCGCCGTGCAGGGCAGCGTCAACGGCAGCACCTTCAACGACCTGTCCCCGTCCGCGGGGCGGCTGTTCAACCAGTCCTCCGGCAACGTCGTCACCGTCAACTTCACCGCGGCCAGCGTCCGGTACGTGCGGGTCACGATCACCGCGAACACCGGCTGGCCCGCCGGGCAGCTGTCGGAGCTCGAGATCTACGGCGCCACCGGCACCGTCCAGCCGCCGACCGCGCCGGGGAACCTCGCCTACACCCAGCCGGCCTCCGGGCAGATCCGCCTCACCTGGACCGCGTCGACGTCGGCGGCCGGCATCGCCGGGTACACCATCTACGCCAACGGCGCCGTGCGCGCCACCGTCGGCGGCAACGTCCTGGTGTACACCGACACGCAGCCGGACACGGCGACCGTCGAGTACTGGGTGAAGGCCAGCGACCCGGCCGGCACGCTGTCGGCGGAGAGCAACCACGTCACCCGCACCGGCACGACCCCGCCGAACGGCACGAACCTCGCCCAGGGCAAGGCGGTCGAGGCGAACTCGTCGGTGTTCACGTTCGTCGCCACCAACGCCAACGACGGCAACGTCGGCTCCTACTGGGAGTCCAACGGCTTCCCCGGCGTGCTCACCGTGAAGCTCGGCGCCAACGCCGACGTGAGCTCCGTCGTCGTCAAGCTCAACCCCGACACCGCGTGGGGCCCGCGTACCCAGGCCATCCAGGTCCTCGGCCGCGAGCAGTCCGCCACCGGGTTCACCTCCCTCAAGGCCCGCGCCGACTACGGCTTCAGCCCGACGGGCAACCAGAACACCGTGACGATCCCGGTCAGCGGCCGGGTCGCCGACGTGCAGCTGCAGATCTTCACCAACAACGGCGCCCCCGGCGGCCAGGTCGCCGAGCTGCAGGTCATCGGCACCCCCGCGCCCAACCCGGACCTCGTCGTCACCGCCCTGACGTGGTCACCGGCGGCGCCGACGGAGACCACCCCGGTCACCGTGTCGGCGACCGTGCGCAACGCCGGTACCGCCGCCGCCGCGGCCACCACGGTCAACGTCAACGTCGGCGGGGCCTCCGCCGGCACCGCCGCGGTCGGCGCGCTCGCCGCCGGCGCGTCCACCACCGTCACCGTCAACGCCGGCACCCGCGCCATGGGCAGCTACCCGGTGTCCGCGACGGTCGACCCGGCGAACACGGTCGCGGAGCAGAGCGAGTCCAACAACGCGTTCACCGCCTCGTCGCAGCTGGTCGTCGCCCAGGCGCCCGGCCCGGACCTGCAGGTGCTCGGCGTGTCGTCGAACCCGGCGAACCCGGCGGTCGGCGCGGCCGTCAGCTTCACCGTCACCGTCAACAACCGCGGCACCACCGCCAGCGGCGTCGCCACCGTCACCCGGGTCACCGTCGGCGGGACCACGCTCAACGGCACCACGGCGTCCGTCGCGGCCGGCGCCACCGTCTCCGTCGCGATCAGCGGCACCTGGACCGCCACCAGCGGCGGCGCCACGATCACCGCCACCGCAGACGCCACCGGCGTGGTCACCGAGACCAACGAGAGCAACAACAGCTTCTCGCAGGCGATCGTGGTCGGCCGCGGCGCCGCCGTGCCGTACACCTCCTACGAGGCCGAGGCCGGCCAGTACCAGGGCACCCTGGTCACCGCCGACCCGCTGCGCACGTTCGGGCACACCAACTTCGGCACCGAGTCCTCGGGCCGCGCCTCGGTGCGCCTCAACAGCCAGGGCAACTACGTCGAGATCACCTCGACGAACGCGGCGAACTCCATCGTCGTGCGCAACTCGGTGCCGGACTCCGCGTCCGGCGGCGGCGCCGACTACACGATCAGCCTCTACGCCAACAACGTGTTCGTGCAGAAGCTGACGCTGTCGTCGCGCTACAGCTGGCTGTACGGCACGACCGACGACACCGAGTCGCTGTCGAACTCGCCGCAGGCCGACGCCCGCCGCCTGTTCGACGAGTCGCACGCGCTGCTGGCCAGCTCCTACCCGGCCGGCACCAAGTTCAAGCTGCAGCGCGACGCCGGCGACACCGCGGCGTTCTACTACATCGACCTGATCGACCTGGAGCAGGTCGCGCCGGCGCTCAGCCAGCCCGCCGGGTGCACGTCGATCACCACGTACGGCGCCGTGCCCAACGACGGCATCGACGACACCGCCGCCATCCAGCGCGCCGTCAACGACGACATGAACGGCGTCATCAGCTGCGTGTGGATCCCGGCCGGCCAATGGCGGCAGGAGCAGAAGATCCTGTCCGTCGACCCGACCCGCGGCCAGTACAACCAGAAGGGCATCCGCAACGTCACCATCCGCGGCGCCGGCATGTGGCACACGCAGCTCTACACCCTCACCGAACCGCAGAACGTGGTCGGCAACATCAACCACCCGCACGAGGGCAACGTCGGCTTCGACATCGACGACAGCACGCAGATCTCCGACCTCGCCATCTTCGGCGGCACGACCAACCGCGCCAACCGCGGCCACGGCCTCAACGGCCGCTTCGGCAAGAACACGAAGATCAGCAACGTCTGGATCGAGCACGTCAACGTCGGCGCCTGGGTCGGCCGCGACTACAGCGACACCCCGGCGTACTGGAACCCGGGCGACGGCCTGGAGTTCACCGGCATGCGCATCCGCGACACCTTCGCCGACGGCATCAACTTCTCCAACGGCACCCACAACTCGCGGGTCTTCAACTCCTCGTTCCGCACCACCGGCGACGACTCCCTCGCCGTGTGGGCCAACCCGCGCGTCAAGGACCCCGCGGTGGACATCGCCCACGACAACCACTTCACCAACAACACCGTCCAGCTGCCGTGGCGCGCCAACGGCATCGCCATCTACGGCGGCTACGGCAACGGCATCGAGAACAACCTCGTCTCCGACACGATGAACTACCCCGGCATCATGCTGGCCACCGACCACTCGCCGCAGCCCTTCAGCGGCACCACGGTCATCGCCAACAACGGCCTGTACCGCTGCGGCGGCGTGTTCTGGAACGAGGACCAGGAGTTCGGCGCCATCACCCTGTTCCCGTCGTCGCTGGACATCGTCGGCGTCACCATCCGCGACACCGACATCGTCGACTCCACCTACGACGGCATCCAGTTCAAGAACGGCGGCGGCAACATGCCGAACGTCGCCATCGCAGGCGTCCGCATCGACAAGTCCAACAACGGCGCGGGCATCCTCGCCATGGCCGGCGCCCGCGGCAACGCCACCCTGACGAACGTGACCATCACCAACTCCGCCGACGGCGACATCGTCAAGGAGCCAGGCTCGACGTTCGTCATCACCGGCAGCTGAGTCCGCCGCCGCTCCAACCGCGGGCCCGTCGTGCTGACGGGCCCGCGGTGCTCGAGTGGCGACCACGATACGTCCAGGCGTCGCGTGACGTGTCCGGGGTCGAAATCACCCGTCAAGTGCGCCGCCTGCGGTGCATCGGAGGTCCGGGGTGAGCGTCCCCCGGCCGGCCCGCGGCCTGCCGCGCCGAGGTCAGGAACTGTGCTCGACGCGGACCGAGAGGCGGGTCGTGCCGATGACGATCTCGTCGCCGGGGTTGACGGTGGCGGAGGTGACCTTCTGGCCGTTGACGCGGGAGCCGTTCGCCGAGCCGAGGTCGGTGAGGGTGAGCCGGTTGCCGTCGAAGTCGAGGCGGGCGTGCTGGCGGGACGCGCCGGTGTCGGCGAGGCGCAGGTCGGCCTGCTCGCCGCGGCCGATGACGGTGGAGCCGCGCTGGACGGCGTGCGTCTGGCCGTCGTCGGTGACGAGGCGCACGCCGCTGTCGGGGCCGCGGCGGGTGCGCTGGTCGGCGCCGGTGTAGACCTGGGCGTCGACGCGGAAGAGGCCGGTCTCCAGGGTCTCGTCGCGGGCGACCTCGACGAGGATGTCGCCGTAGACGGCCCAGCCCTGCTCGCCGATGTACTCGGCCTGGGACTGGGCGAGCTCCTTGGCGAGGGCGGCGGCGTACGGGGCGAGCCGGTCGTGGTCGGCGGGGGACAGCACGATCACGTAGCGGTTCGGCACCAGGACGCGGCCGCCCGGCAGGCCGGTCTTGCCGGCGTTGGCCTCGCCCTGCATCGCGTTGAGGATCTCCACCGGGTGGACGACACCCTTGAACACCTTGGCGAACGCGCCTTCGACCAGGCCCTCGAGCCGCTTCTCGAACCGCTGCAAACCACTCACGGGGTCAACGGTAGCGCCCATGAACATTTCATCGGCGTCGTGGTGCCGACAGTCCCGTCACACCCCAGCTGAGCTGGGAAAAGGACCGGGCCGGGGGTGTCCCGGGACACGACTTGCGCTGGCGTCACGAAAAAAGGGCGTCCAGGATCGCCGGTCATGAAGGTCTTGCACAGACGTGGTCTCCTCGCGGTGGGCGCCGCCTCCGCCCTCGCAGTTACCGGCATCGTCGTCCTGCCCGCGGTCAACGCGTCCGCCGCGAGCGGCTGCCGGGTCACGTACACGGCGAACTCCTGGCCGGGCGGGTTCACCGGCACCATCACCATCACGAACCTCGGCGACGCCGTGAACGGTTGGACGCTCGGCTTCACGTTCCCCGACGCGGGGCAGCGGGTCGGGCAGGGCTGGTCGGCGACGTACAGCCAGAGCGGCAGCGCCGTCACCGCGCGCAGCCTCGACTACAACGGTGCGCTCGCCACCGGCGCGTCGACCAGCATCGGCTTCAACGGCACGTGGACGGCCAGCAACCCGTCGCCGTCGACGTTCACGCTCAACGGCGTGACGTGCTCGGGGACGGTCACGAACAGCCCGACGCCGAGCCGGACGCCGAGCACGTCGCCGAGCGTGTCGACGAGCCCGTCCACGCCGACCGGCGGCGGCACGCCGCTCGCCGCCAACGGGCAGCTGCACGTGTGCGGCGTGAACCTCTGCAACCAGAACAACAAGGCGATCCAGCTGCGCGGGATGAGCACCCACGGCATCCAGTGGTTCGCCTCGTGCGTCAACACCACGTCGGTGGCCGCGCTCGCCGACGACTGGAAGGCCGATCTGCTGCGGATCGCCATGTACGTGCAGGAGCAGGGCTACGAGACCAACCCGGCCGGGTTCACCAACCAGGTGAACCAGTACGTGGACCTGGCCGAGTCCAAGGGCCTGTACGCGATCATCGACTTCCACACCCTGACCCCGGGCGACCCGAACTACAACCTCGACCGGGCCAAGACGTTCTTCGCCGCGGTGTCGGCGCGCAACGCGAACAAGAAGAACGTCATCTACGAGATCGCCAACGAGCCCAACGGCGTCACGTGGCAGCAGATCAAGAACTACGCGGAGCAGGTCATCCCGGTCATCCGGGCGAACGACCCGGACGCGGTCGTCATCGTCGGCACCCGCGGCTGGTCGTCGCTGGGCGTGTCCGACGGCGCCGACGAGAACGAGATCGTCGCGAGCCCGGTGAACGCGACGAACATCATGTACGCGTTCCACTTCTACGCCGCGTCGCACAAGGACAACTACCGCACGGTGGTGTCCCGGGCGGCGGGCCGGCTGCCGCTGTTCGTGACCGAGTTCGGCACGGTCAGCGCGACCGGCGGCGGCGCCGTCGACCTGTCCAGCAGCGCCGCCTGGCTGGACCTGCTCGACTCGAAGAAGATCAGCTACGCGAACTGGACCTACTCGGACGCGAACGAGAGCAGCGCCGCGTTCAAGCCGGGCACCTGCGCGGCGGGCAGCTACACCAACTCCTCGTCGCTGAGCGAGTCCGGCGCCTGGGTCCGCGGCCGGATCCGCACCGCCGACAACTTCTGAGGCCGACGAACCACCCACGAAACAGCCGGCACCGAACAGCCACCACGAGAAACCGCCACGAAGGAAGGGGGCGGGGCCGGTCATCCGGCCCCGCCCCCGCGGCGTCACACCACCAGGTGCCCGTCGCGCTTCACCACGCGGCCGTCGACGAGCACGGTGCGCACGTCCGTGGCCGTCAGGCACGACACGACCGCCCCGGCCCGCTCGCCCGTCAGGTGCCCGAGCCCGTCGAGCAGGAGCAGATCCGCGCGTCTGCCGGCCTCGACGGTACCGACGACGCCGCCGAGACCGACGGCCCGCGCACCGTCGGCCGTGACGGCCCGCAGCAGGTCCGCGGCCGGCGGCAGCGACGCCGAGCCGGTCGCCAGCCGGGCGGTGCGCAGCGTGTCGCGCAACGGCTCGAACAGGTCCGGCGGGTTGTTGATGACGACGTCGACGCCGAGCGCGGGGCGGGCGCCGGCGTCGGCGAGCCGCCCGTACGCCGACGCGCCGTGCCCCATGACCGCCTCGACCGTCGGCGTCACCACCACCGCGGTGCCGGTGTCGGCGAGCAGCTTCGCGTCGCCGGCGGTGACCGCGTTCAGGTGCACCAGTTGCAGGTCCGGGCCGAGCAGGCCGGCGTCGTGGAGCCGCCGCACGGTGGCGCCGCCGGCGTGCGCGGCCACCGTGAGCCCGAGGTCGCGGCCGAACGTGAGCTGCGCGACGGCCTCGTCCCAGTCGCCGTAGTCGGGGCCCAGGATCGCCAGGGCGCCGGTGACCCGGCCGGTGCGGGCCGCGAGCCGTCGCACGTCCGCGGTCGCCGACGGGTCGCCGTGGCCGACGACGGCGCGGATACCGGACGCCTCGAACGCCTCGACGATCGCGTCGGTGTGCTCGGGGGAGCGGGTCGCGTTGCTGTAGTCGAAGACCGTGGTGATCCCGGCGTCCAGGGCGAGCGCCGCACCGAGCCGGGTCGCCGCGGCCGCGGCGGCGGGGGTCATGGCGTGCAACGCGGTGCCGAGGACCTCGGCGAAGTAGCGGGGCAGCCCCATGTCGGCGCCGGTGCCGCGCAGCGGCGCCTGCCACACGTGGCGGTGCGCGTCGACGAACCCCGCGGTCACGGTCAGCCCGGTCGCGTCGATGACCTCGCAGCCGGGCGCGGCCCGGGCCTCGAGACCCGGGGCGACGGCGGTGATGACGCCGTCGGTGCAGAGCACGTCGGTGCCCGGCAGCTCGGGACCGCTGCCGGGCACGACGTGGGCGTTACGGACAAGAACCTGGCGTGACACGTACACCTCCGAAGAAAGCTTTTGAGAAAGCTATCTTGAAAGTGAGGTGTCGGGCAAGTCAGCTGGCGGTGCAGCTCACCGCCGGTGCCGTGTTGGTCCCGGTCCAGGCGCCGTTGAAGCCGAAGGTCGTGGACGCCCCGGCGCCGAGCTTGCCGTTGTAGTTGACGTTCGTGGCGGTCGAGACGCCGCCGGCCGAGGTGACCGTGGCGTTCCAGTACGAGGTGATCGTCTGGCCGTTCGCCCAGGTCAGCTTCACGGTCCAGCCGTTGATCGGGTTGGCGCCGGCGGTGACGGTGACGGTGGCGCCGAAGCCGCCCGACCACTCGCTGGTCTTGGCGTAGGACGCCGCGCAGCCGCCGGGCGGCACGCTGGTGCTGCGGCTCGGGCTCGCGCTGGCGCTCGGGCTGGTGCTGCGGCTCGGCGACGCGCTGGCCGAGGCGCTGTCCGTCGGGCCGGTGCCGCCGGTGAAGATCACGTCACTGCACAGGTAGTACGACTGGTCGAGGTGGCTGGCCTGCCAGATGGTGTAGATGACGTGCCGGCCGGTCCGCGAACCGGCGTTGACCTGCGCCTGGTACTGCCCCGCCGGCGCGTACCGCCCGGTGGTGTTGACCAGCTCGAGGCTCGCCCACGTCAGCGGCTGCGTGGTCGGGTCGAAGCCCTGCTTCGTGATGTAGATGCGCAGGTAGTCGGCGCCGTGCTGGGCGGCGTCGGTGAGGGTCAGCGTGAAGTTGTTCGGCTTCGTCGCGGCGACCCAGTTGCCGACCGTGTCCAGCGACGCGTACCGGCCGTTCTGCGTGCGCCCGCCGCTGCAGAGCTGGCCGTCGGGGATGGCGGCCTGGTGGTTGCCGGCGACGCCCTCGCGGTAGAGGCCGTTCCAGTTCCACATGGTGTCCGGGTTCGCCTGCCAGGCCTGGGCGCACATCGGGTCGGTCTGCGCCATGTTCGGGTTCAGGTGATCGCTGCCCCACCGGGCCCAGCAGCCGTAGTTACGCGACGGCGGGTCGGTGACCGAGCCGTGCGCGCCGGCCGGGCTCTGGGCGACCACGACCGCCGCCACGGCGGCGGTCAGGACGGCGGTGGCGCCGATGGTGAGGCGTTTACCGAGGGCTGAAAGTTGCACAAGGAGCTCCGTCACGTCGATGCGAAATGCGTGCATGGCGGCGCCTGCGGTCCAGCTCAGAGGCTGTCCGCGGCGCTGTGCGGCTCCCGCGTCCATGATACCTGTCCATGGATCGCGACGAATGCGCGGCGTGGACGGCCGGGGCCGCGTCCTTGACGGGTCGGCCGGGCGGGTCCTACGGTCCACAGTCACAACCACATATCGCGCTGCACGACCCGCGACGGGAGAGTCCCCGGTCACCACCCGGGGCGCCGAAGGAGCAACGCTCCCCAGAATCTCTCAGGCACCGGTACCGCCGCGGTCAGGCGACTCTGGAAAGTCAGGACGATCGCTGTCCTGCGCCCACGGTGCAAACCGCACGGCTGCCCGCCGGCGGTGAAGCTCTCAGGTTCCGATGACAGAGCGGGGAGGTCACCCACCAGGGTGCCGTCCGCGACGGCGCCCGGACCCAGGGGAGCCTCCCGTGACACCGCTGTCCGACGTGCACCGCGAGCCGGGTGCCACCTTCACCGACCTCGCCGGCCGGCGCATGCCGCCGAGCCCCGCGCGGTGCGCCGCGCCGCCGGCCCGTTCGGCCTCGCCCACCGGCGCGGCCGCCGGCGCCGTCACCAGCGGCGCGCCGTCGCCGGCGCTCGGCCACCCCGCCGCGACGGCCTCCGTGCCCACCTGCCGGTCCACGCCCGGCCCCCCGCTCACCGTCCAGGCCCGCGGCACCGGCACCCGGCGGTCGCCGGACGCCACGGACGTCGCGCCGCCCTTCCACTCCAGGCAAAGGTGAACCTCATGATCCCGACACAGCGGCGCGGCACCCGCGACCACGAGTGGCTGCACGACGGCGTCGTGGGCAGCACCGCGCTCGGCGACATCGTCCACGTGCGGCTGCCCGGCGTCGGCGCGACCGTCACCGCCGGGCTGCTCGACGCCGCGCCGGCCGGGTGAGCCAGGTGGCGTTGAGCGCGTTCGACCTGTACTCCGTCGGCATCGGCCCGTCCTCGTCGCACACCGTCGGCCCGATGCGCGCCGCCCGCAGGTTCGCGTCCACATTGGACGGCCAGCGGGTCGGCCGGGTGCGCGCGGAGCTGTTCGGCTCGCTCGGCGCCACCGGGCACGGCCACGGCTCGGCGAAGGCCGTCGTCCTCGGACTGCTCGGCGAGGACCCCGCGACCGTCGACACCGACACCGCCGACGAGCGCGTCGCGCAGATCCGCCGCGCCGGCCGGCTGCGGCTCGCCGGCGGCGCGACCGTCGCGTTCGACGCCGACATCGTGCTGCACCGCCGCCGGTCCCTGCCCGAGCACCCCAACGGCATGCGCTTCCACGCCTGGGACCCGGACGGGCGGCCGGTGTCGCAACGCACCTACTTCTCCGTCGGCGGCGGGTTCGTCGTCGGCGACACCGGGATCGTGCCGGACACCACCACCGTGCCGCACCCGTTCAGCACCGGCGGCGAGCTGCTCGCCCTGTGCCGCGACCTGGACCTGCCGGTCAGCGCCGTCATGTACGCCAACGAACGCGCCTGGCGGCCCGCCGCCGACACCCGCGCCCACCTGCTGCACCTGTGGTCGGTGATGCAGGCGTGCGTGGCCCGCGGCTGCGCCCGCGAAGGGGTCCTGCCCGGCGGCCTGCGCGTGCCCCGCCGCGCCCCCGCCCTGTACCGCGATTTGAAGGCCGACGAGGGCACCCGCGACCCGCTGCGCGTCCTGGACTGGGTCAACCTCTTCGCCCTCGCCGTCAACGAGGAGAACGCCTCCGGCGGCCGGATCGTCACCGCACCCACCAACGGCGCCGCCGGGATCATCCCCGCCGTCCTGCACTACTACACCCGGTTCGTGCCCGGGGCCACCGACGACGGCGTCGCCCGGTTCCTGCTCACCGCCGCCGCCATCGGCATCCTCATCAAGGGCAACGCCTCCATCTCCGGCGCGGAGGTCGGCTGCCAGGGCGAGGTCGGGTCGGCGTGCGCGATGGCCGCCGCCGGGCTGTGCGAGGTCCTCGGCGGCACCCCCGCCCAGGTCGAGAACGCCGCCGAGATCGGCCTCGAGCACAACCTCGGCCTCACCTGCGACCCGGTCGGCGGCCTGGTGCAGATCCCGTGCATCGAACGCAACGCCATCGCCAGCGTCAAGGCGATCAACGCGGCGCGGCTCGCGCTCAACGGCGACGGCAGCCACAAGGTCACCCTCGACAAGGCGATCCGCACCATGCGCGACACCGGCCGCGACATGTCCGTGAAGTACAAGGAGACGGCCCGCGGCGGCCTCGCCGTCACCGTCATCGAATGCTGACCCGGCCGCCGGCACCGGTGCGGGCGGCGACCGGCCACCCGGACCCGACCTACCGGTGACCGAACGTCACCGGTGACGCCGCCGGGTGGCGTGCCGCCGCCCGGCGCCGCCGGCCCCGGTGGGACCGGCGGCGGCGCGAAACTTTCAGGCCGGGCGGCGGGCGACGGCGATCACGGACTGGCCGAAGGGCGGCGTGACGAACCGTTCCGCGAGGCGGGTCATCGGCGCGACCGTCGAGTCGTAGAACTTCACCATGAGACCGGGGCCCGGCTTCTGCCGCAGCAGGCACGTCGACACGTAGTAGCCGATGAGGCCGAGGGAGTTGGCGTAGTGCAGCCGCTCGATCTGCAGGTCGGCGGCGAGCAGGACCTCCCGCATGGTCTTGCGGGTGTACCGGCGCACGTGCCCGGTGGCGATGTCGGCCGGACCCATCGCGAACGGGAACGCCGGCACCACGATGACCACGTAGCCGCCGGGTCGCACCAGGGACCGCATGGTGCGCAGCGCGCCCAGGTGGTCCTCGATGTGCTCCAGCACGTTGTAGGACACGGCGGCGCTGTGCTCGGCGGTCACGTCGCTGGGCAGCATCAGCTCGCGGATCGCCACCTCGCGGTTGCCGGAGAACCGCTCCTTGAGCGCGAGCAGCCGGTCCGGGTCGGCCTCGGTGACCGTCATGCGGGGCGCGTGCTCGAGCCATTCCGCGGCGTAGTCGCCGAGGCCGGCGCTGACCTCGATCGGGTCGTCACCGAGATAGGGTGTGGCGAACGAGACGAACCATTTGCGATGGTTCTTCGCCATCGCGAGGCCCTCCAGGACCTCCGACTGGATCAGCTGGTCACCGAGGATCTCCGCACTACGATCCCGATCGCCTCCAGGCGGCACGGCGTTCTCCTCGGTAGCTCGGCGATCCAAACGATCTGATCATGTTATCCGGAATTGGCGTAGTTTATCGACGTCGATGCTCCAGGGCCAGTACGTGCGCCGCGGGCGTGCGTCCGGCTATGGTCTCATCCGTGAAAATCGGCGGAAAGAACGCGCTTGTCGTCGTGAGCTACGTGGTCTTCTCCGTCGTGCTGTTCCAGCATCTGTGGGCGGCGCCGCAGGAGCGGATGCTCGCCGACAACAACCAGGACCAGGTGTTCTTCGAGTGGGTGCTGACGCACGCCGCGCGGCTGTTCACCCACGGTGACTCCCCGATCTTCACCGACCAGCTCAACGCGCCGCTGGGCGTGAACCTGATGGCCAACACGTCGATCCTCGGGCTCGCCCTGCCGCTCGCCCCGGTGACCCTGCTGTTCGGCGCACCGGTCACGTTCGCGCTCATCAGCACCATCGCCCCCGCCGGCACCGCGATCTCCTGGTTCTTCATGCTGCTGCGCTGCGAGGTCGTCCGGTCCCGCACGGCAGCCTACCTGGGGGCACTGTTCTGCGGCTTCGCCCCGGCGATGGTGTCGCAGACGACCGCGCACCCCAACATCGCCGGCCAGTTCATGATCCCGCTGATCCTGTGGGCGGTGTTCCGGATGCGCCAGCCCGGCGACACGGTCCGCAAGGGCCTCGTCCTCGCCGGCCTCGTGGTGTACCAGTGCTTCATCAACGAGGAGGTCCTGTTCCTGGCGGCGTTCGCGTTGCTGGTGTTCCTCCTGGTGTACCTGCGGCCGAGCGAGATGCTGCCGGCGGCGCGGGCGGCCCTGCCGGCGCTCGGCGTCACCGCCCTGGTCGCCGGGGTCGTCATGGCGTACCCGCTGTGGCACCAGTTCACCGGCCCGCAGGCGTACCACGGGCTGCCCGACTTCGTGCACGGCTTCAGCGCGGACTTCGCCTCGTTCTCGAACTTCAGCCGCCGCTCGATCCTCGGCGACGTCACCCGCATCGAGAAGCTCGGCGGCCCGACCGAGGAGAACACGTTCTTCGGCTGGCCGCTGCTGCTGCTCCTGCCGGCGGCCGCGGTCGCGCTGTGGCGGCACCGGGGCGCCCGGGCGCTGTTCGTCACCGCCGTCGTGTTCGCGCTGCTGTCGCTCGGCCCGGTCGTGCGGTACCAGGGCGAGGAGACCACCTGGCACGGCCCGTGGCGGTTCCTGGTCGACCTGCCGCTGTTCGACTCGGTCGTGCCGACCCGGGTCGCGCTCGTCGTCACCCCGCTCGTCGGGGTGCTCCTGGCCATCCTCGTCGACCGGTTCATCGTCGCCCCGCAGGTCAGCGAGGCGGCCGCGGTCGAGTCCGCCCCGGCGGCCGAGGACGCAGCCACGGACAAGGCGCTGGACGAGCCGGAGGCACGGTCGCTCGACGAGGGGTCGTTCGCTTCCGAACCGCCGGTCGACGTGGACGACGAGCCGCTGCCGGTGGCGGGGCGCTGGCTGTGGACGGCCGCCCTCGCCATGGCGCTGCTGCCGCTCATCCCGACGCCGCAGCCGGCGAACGACCGCCCCCTGCCGCCGGTGTTCTTCAGCAGCGGCATGTGGCGCGAGCACGTGCCGCAGCAGGCGACCGTGGTCGTCATCCCCGGCGGCTGGTGGGAAGGGCTCGACGCGATGCGCTGGGCCGTCGACGCCCGCATCGACTTCAAGATCGCCGGCGGGTACTTCCTCGCCCCGGATCCGAACGACCCGGAGCACAGGGCCATGTTCGGCCCCACGTACCCGCCGACCTGGAGCCTGCTCGGGCAGGTCGGCAACGACGGGGTGGTGCCGGTCCTCGCCCCGGAGCAGATCGCGCAGGCCCGCGCGGACCTGGCCTACTGGAAGGCGGACCGGGTCATCCTCGCCGACGGCCACGGCAACAGCGACGCCATCCGGCAGACCGCCGACCAGCTGTTCGGCCCCGGCGAGCACATCGCCGACGTGTGGGTGTGGAAGGTGCAGCGGTAGGCGGCTCTCAGCCGGCCGCGCGCACCACGAGGTCCTCGATCGTGTACAGGAACGTCTCCATGTCGGCGCGGGGCATGAGCGCGCTGTCCGCGGTCATCGCCAGCTCCAGCGCGCCGGGCGCGTCCTGCGCGTCGAGCGCGAACGACACGCCCCGGCGCGGCTCGTGCTCCACCGGCCACGTCAGCCGGGTACGGGCCAGCGCCTCCCGCAGCGGCGCCGGCACGGGCGCGGCGAAGTTCAGCGCCGGCATCAGTCCCCGCTGGTCGTTGACGAAGCAGGAGTGGTCGGCGGGGTGCGGCAGCGCCGCGACCGCACGGTCCAGGGCGAGCTTGTCGTAGTACGCGTGCCGCTGCGCGGACAGCGCCGCGCCGAACGTGCGCCGGACCAGGTCCGGGAAGTCGCCGCCGCCGGTGTCCGTGAGGTGGAACAGCCCTTCCTGCGCGATGGTGGTGACCCCGCCGGTCATCCCGGGCAGGAACCGGTTGTTGACGACCACCTGGAAGACGGCCTCGTCGACGCCGGTCAGCCGGGCGGCGGACGCGGCCGCCGCGGCGAGCACGACCGCGGCCGGGCTGACCGACATCGTCGCCGCGACCCGGTCCAGGGCCAGGCCGAGCGCGGGGGAGTTGAGCACCGCGTTGGGGAACGTCGCGGCCGGCGGCCGGCCCGCCCGCGCCGGGAACAGGCTCGCCGGGCCCCGGCCGAGCTTGTCCAGCCACGAGCGCCGGGCGGCGGCGTCGCGGCGGCGGCCCCGCTGCGACGTCTGCAGCGCCGCCTCCTCGAGCGGCTGCAGCAGGTCCCGCTCCGGCAGCGGCCCGCGCAGCAGCGCGGCGAAGTCGGCGAGGAGGTTGCGCAACCCCCAGCCGTCGGAGGCGGTGTGGGACAGGAAGAACACCACGTAGCGCACGCCGCCGCCGGCGTGCACGACACCGACCCGCAGCGGCCACTGCCGTTCGGCGTCGAACGGCACCGCGAGCAGCTCGTCGCGCAGCGCGTACGCCGCCTCCGTCACCGTGTCCGGGGTCGCCGGGCGGGTCACCACGGGGATGCCGCCGGCGGCGTGCACGACCTGCTCGACGCGGCCGTCGTCGGTGGTGCGCAGCCGGGTGCGCAGCGACTCGTGCAGCAGCACCAGGTCCCGCACCGCGGCCTCGACCCGGTCGGCCGGCACCGGCTCCGGCAGCGGCAGCCCGCCGGAGACGTTGTACCGGGCCGCGTCGGTGCCGAGGTCGCGCACCACGTCCCAGATCGCCTGCTGTCCCCAGGTCGCCGGTCCGGCGCCGGCCCGGCCGCCGCTGAACGTGACCTCCGACCGCCGGTCCGCCGCCGCCTGCGCCACCACCATGCCCGCTCCCACCCGTCGTCGGCCCGCCCGCCCTGCGCCCGAGTCTCGTGCACCGCCGCGCGGATGTCGACGGCGCCGCGAAGCTGTATATGCAGTGCTCCGTACGGTCCTCAGGTCCCCGCCGGGGCTGCCGATGGCATGCGGTGACGAACATTCGCGGCCGGCTGGCGGCCTCGGCGGGCGCCGGGGCGCTCGTCCAGCTGCTCGTCGCCGTCCTGCCCGAGCGGCACGGGGTGGTCGCCGCGTCGGTGCCGCTGGTGCTGCTGTCGGCGTACGCCGCCGCCGGGCATCTCCACCAGGCGCGCGGCGCGCGCGGCCGGATGCTGGCCGGCTGGGCGGTCGCCGCCGTCGCCGCCGCGCTGTGGTCGGTGGCGAACCTGCTGTACCTCGCCGACGCCGTCACCGGCGCCGTCCGGCCCGAGCCGACCGGGGCCGAGGTCGTCAGCCTCCTCGCGGTGGCCCTCACGCCGGTCGCGCTGCTGCTGTGCACGCCCGGGCGGGGCAGCCCGTCGGTGCGGGCGCGCCGCGCCGTCGACGGCACCGTCGTGTTCGGCGCGTTCCTCCTCATCGCGTGGCTGCTGGTGCTGCGCGACGTCCTCGCCGTCGTCGAGCCGCGGGTGTTCTACCTGGCCCTGGTCTTCCCGGCCTTCGAGCTGGTCGGCGGCGCGGTCGCCGTGGTGCTGCTGTCACGCAGTCTCGCCCGCGGCCACGACGCCCTGTCGCTGCTGGCGGTGAGCATGCTGATGTTCACCGTCGTCAACCTCGGCTACATCGCGAACCTCGCGCACGGCAACCCCGCCTACGCGGCCGGGGTCGGCGGCGGGTACACCCTCGCCACCGCCCTCACCGTGCTGGCGAGCCGGTCCGCGGTGCCGCCGCCGGACACCATCGAGTCCGAGCACGGCTCCAGCCGGTGGGGGCTGCTGCCGTACGTGCCGGTCGCCGCCGCGTTCGGCACCGCCGCCGTCCTGCACGCCCGCGACGGCGCCCTCGGCTCCACCGAGGTGTGGCTGCTGCTCGGCACCGCCTGCCTGGTGGTGCTGCGCCAGCTGCTGAGCGCCCGCACCAACCAGCGGCTGCTGCGGGACCTCACCGAGCAGCGGGCGATGCTCGCGCACCTGGCGTACCACGACGCGCTCACCGGCCTGGCGAACCGGGCGCACCTGGCCCGGCTGGCCGCCGAGGAGCTCGCCGCGACCCCACCGGACGGGTCGACCGCCGTGGTCCTGCTCGACCTCGACGGCTTCAAGCAGGTCAACGACGGGCTCGGGCACGCCGCCGGCGACGCGCTGCTGGTCGCGGCGGCGGGCCGGCTCACCGAGGCGGTCGGCGGTGCCGGCACCGTGGCCCGGCTCGGCGGCGACGAGTTCGTGCTGCTGCTGCCACGCGTC
Source organism: Dactylosporangium aurantiacum (assembly GCF_000716715.1). Lineage (GTDB taxonomy): Bacteria > Actinomycetota > Actinomycetes > Mycobacteriales > Micromonosporaceae > Dactylosporangium > Dactylosporangium aurantiacum. The sequence goes on from NZ_JNYJ01000011.1 coordinate 216,714, forward strand.
GGCGGTGCCCGCGCGGCCGAGGAGGTCGCCGCCCGGGTGCTGGCCCGGCTGGCGGCGCCGCTGACGGTCGCCGGGACCCCGCTGCGCATCCGCGCCAGCGCCGGGGTGGCGCTCGGCCACGGGCCCGGCACCGACCTCGACGCGCTGCTGCGCGACGCCGACCTCGCCCTGTACCAGGCGAAGGCCGACGGCAAGGGCCGCGTCACGAGCCACCGGCGCCCGGCCGCCGCGGCCGTGCTGGAGGTCGCCGCCCGGTAGCCGGCCCGTGGTTGCACACGCAAAAGCGTTCGATCCACCGATTTTCCCGGTGCGACAGTGACGGCAACCACACCGGGGGAGGGAAGACCATGACCGTGCCGTTCGCGCGCCATCTCCAGCAGCACACCACCGGCCTGCGGGTTCTCCGGGCCGGTGCGGTGGTCTGGGACGACGAGGCCGTGCACGCCGAGGCGTACGCCGCCGACCCGCAGCGCTACGCGCTGAGCGCGCTCACCCCCGGGGTCCCCGCCCCGCAGCGGGCCCGGGTGCTGCTGCAGCTGCTGCTCGCCTCCCGCGCCGGGTTCGGCGACGCCGCCCGCGACACCCTCGCCCGGGTCACCCGCGTCCTCGCGCTCGGCCTCGCCCCGGCGGACGTGCTCACGGTGCTGCTCGCCGTGCGCCGCCGCCGCGCCAACCACCGGCACGTCACCCGGACCGTGCTCACGGTGCTGCTCGAGCACCCGCACGCCGCGCAGCTCGTCCGGGCCCGCCGCGCCGTCGCCCAGGACTGCCTCGAGCACGCCCTCGGCCGGGCCACCGCCCGCGCCTGCGCCGCCGCCCTGCGCCGCGGCGAGCGCCCGCACCCCGACCGGCTGCGGTCCGTGCTGCGGCCCGGGAACGCCGCGCTGGTGCCCGCCCTGTACCGGCACCACGACGGCACCGCGCTCGTCGCGCTCCCACCGGCCGGCGGCGACCTCGACCTGACCGGGCCGCGCCCGGCGACCGTCACCGCGACCAACCGCGGCGACCTCGCCGCGACCCTCGTGCACCTGCTGCGCGGCGGGCCGACCGGCGAGCTGCTGCCCGCGGTCGCCCGGTACACCGACGCCGCCGTCGCCGGCCTGCCCCGCTACGAGGGCACGGTCGCGCTGGTGCTGGACGACTCCGCGTCGATGCGCGGCTACGGCGAGCGTGAGTGGGCGGTCGCGTCGCAGGTCGCCGCGCTGCGGCGGGTCCTGGACCGGGTCTGCGCGCGGCTGGTCGTGGTGCGCGCCGGCGGCGTCGCCGGGCGGCCCGGCGGCGCCACCGACCTCGCCACCGCCGTCCTGGACGCGCTGTCGGGCCCGGTGCCGCCGGACGTCGTCGCGGTCGCCTCCGACGGCTACGAGAACGTCCACCCGGGCGACCTCGCGCGGGTCGCCGCGGCGCTGCCCGGCGCCGGGGTGTCCACGCCGGTCGTGTACTGCCAGGCGACGTTCGGCCACGCCGACGACCTGACGCTGCGCCGGCCCGCGCCGGCGCTGCCGCAGCGCACGTTCTGGCACACCGACGACCTGGCGCCGCTCGTGCTGTGGCTGCTGTCGCATGTGGACGGTCCCGCGGCCCGCGCGTGGATCGGCGCCGAGCTGCGCCGCCGGCTCGCCGCCGCCGAGCACGCCCTCACCCTGCCGGCCCGGACCTCGGAAGGAGGACCGCGATGAACCTGCCAGTCCCGGCCGCCGTGGACACCACCGGCTACCGGCTCGGCCCGCCGCAGCGCGCCGGCGCGCTCACCATGGTGCCCGTCTTCGGGCCCGCGTACCCGGGAATCGCGCCGCCGCGCAGCGGGCTGAAGCTCAGCCGGGTCGTCACGTACGGCCAGGTCGAGCTCACCAACCCGGCCGCCGCGGGCGTGGCGATCGTGCCGCTGCACGTCGGCTACATCCAGGACGCCGCGCAGAACCACGCCCTGTGCCGCTCGGCGTTCATCGCCGCGGGGCAGACGCTGCGCTTCGACGACGCGTGCTGCGTCCAGGAGAGCCAGGGCGGCTACCTCGCCGAGCGGGACCAGTGGTTCTTCGTCCTGCCGGTCGAGCTGCGCGCGGCGGCGCTGCGGCTGCGCGGCACCAGCCAGTACAGCAAGCTGTGGGGCGACATCGCCGGCTTCAACGCCCGGCACGGCCTGCCGGCCCGCGGGCACCTGGAGCAGGTGCTGACCCGCAAGCGGGCGGTGCTGACCCAGTACCAGAGCCGCCTGGAGCTGCTCGACGGGCAGCTCGGCGCGCTGTTCGGAATCGGTGACCGGCTCGTCGGGGTGGAGGTCGCGCCGGACCCGGTGTACTTCGCCGAGGTGTGGATGGCGCTGGTCTGCTTCGCCTACGGCCCGGCCGCCTGGTTCGCCGCGCCCGGGCCGGACGTCGCCGACCCGCACGACTCGTTCGCCGCCGGCACCCTCGACGGGGTGCGGGCCGCGCTGCAGCGCCGCCGCCGCCGGGTCGCCGACGAGGTCGGCGAGTGGCTGGCCCGCGCGGCGTGGCAGCCCGGTGAGCTGACCGAGGAGGAGCGGTACCTGGACCTGCGGCTGTCCACCGTGACCGGTGCGGCGGTCGCCGGGCAGGTCGTCACCGACGGTTCGCGGCTGGTGTACGCGTCGCTGTTCGCGGCGGCGTAAACCGGTTGCCGGCCCCCGCCGGATCCGGTTGACTCACAGGCATCGCGGGACTGCGTCAGGCCCGCCCGGCAGGCCCCCCGATTCCAGATCGGGGCACAGCCGCACAGCAAGCGGCCTTTTATGCCGGAGGGGCGCTGACCACCCGGCCCGCGATCGCCACGAAGGCGCCACCCCGGCGGGGGTGGCGCCTTCCGCGTCTTCCGCGCCTTCCCGGCGGTCTGACACGGCGCGGCGCTCTCCGGGCCCGCGCGGTGCTGCGCTCTCCGGGCCCGCGCGGTGCTGCGCTCCGGGCCGCGCGGCGCTCTCTGGGCCCGCGCGATGCTGTCTGGGCCGTGCGCCGCGCTCCTCGGACCCGCGCGCTGCCGCGCTCCGGGCCGCGTGGAGGCGACCGGGCCCGCATCACCCGGTGGCGCTGCGGTGCGCCAGGTCGTGCGGGCCCGAATCAGCGGGGCAATGGTGCGGCGCGGCTCAGGGACGCTGCGGCCGGTCAGGGACGCTGTGGCCGGTCAGGGACGTCGCGGCCGGTCAGGGACGCTGTGGCCGGTCAGCGGTTGGCGTTGGCGTTCGCGTCGCGCTGGGCGGGGATGCCGGACTCCGAGGAGTGGCGGGCGAAGCCGTTGCCGCCGCCGTTGCCGGTGGTCGGCCGGTCGTCGTCGGCCCCGCGGGCGGGCGTGCGCGGCTCGAACAGGCTGCGCGGCGCCGCCTCGCCCCGCCGGTCGTGGTCGGCGGTGAGCGGGGCGTGCTCACCGGAGCGGCTGTCGCCGGCCGGCTCCTGCTCGTCGCGGTCGTCGTCGAGCTCGTCGTCGGCCGCGGCCCGCTCGTCGCCGCCGGCGGTGGTCGCCGGCTGGCCGGCGCCCGGGCGGACCGACAGCGGCTGCCCGGTCAGCGGGTTGATCGCGACCGGCTGACCCGTCAGCGGGTGGACCGCGACGGGACGGCCCGCGACCGGCTGGCCGGCGACGGGCTGCCCCGCGACGGGCTGGCCGGGCAGCGCGTGGCCCGGCTGCGCCGGACCGGCCTGCGGCTGGCCCGGCTGCTCGGCCTCCGCCAGGCGCTGCTGCTCGGCGAGGCGCTGCTGGTCGGCGGCGCGCTCGGCCGGGGTGCGCACCGGGATCTTGGCGTATTCGCCGGTCTCGCCGCCCGCGGCGGCCGCCATGACGGCGGCGGCGGCGAGGTCGGCGACCCGCTTCGCCTCGCGCTGCACGCGGGCGCGGACCTCCTTGGCGTGCCGCTCCGAGGACTCGGCGGCGGAGCGGGCCTCCTCGAGACGGGCCATCTCCTCCGCCAGGTCCTGGCGGGTCTCCTTCAGCCGCTGCTGGAACTGCACGACCTCACGCTCGGCGGTCGCGCCCTCACGGCGGGTCTGCGCCAGGCGCTGCTGGGTGGTCTCCAGCTCGGCCTGCAGCTGGGTCAGCGCCTGCCGGCGGGACTGGATCTCCCGCTGCACGGATGCCAGCTGGTGCTGGGCGGTCGCGTTCTGCTCGTCGGCGCGGCGGCGCAGGTCGGCGGCGTGCTGCTCGGCCTCGGCCCGCAGCGCCGCGCACTCCTCGTCGACGGTGGCCCGCTGGCGGGTCAGCTCCTCCTCGACCGCCTCGCGGTGCGCGGCGACCTCCTGCTCGGCGGCCGTCCTCGCCGCCGCGATCTCCTGCTCGGCGGCGGCCTTCGCCTGGGCCGTCTCCTGCTGCGTCTGGTTGCGGGCCGCCTCGATCTCCTGCTGGATCTTCAGGTGGGCGGCCTCCAGCAGCGCCTTCGCCTGCGCCTGGGTGTGCTTGATCTGCGCGGCGCTCTGCTCGTTGATGCGGGCGGCCTCCTGCTCGGCACGCTGCTGGGCGGCCTCACTGTTGGCCCGCAGCCGCTCCGCCAGCTCCCGGATCTCGGCGAGCTCGGCCTGCGCCGCGGCGCGGCGCTCCTCATACGCCTGCTGCTCCTCGGCGCGGCGCTTGGCCAGCTCGTCCTCGAGGTCCTGCAGCGTCTTGGCGGCCTGCTCCCGCGCGTCGGCGAGGACCTTCTCCGCCTCGGCCTGGTGCTTGGCGGCCCGCTCCTGGGTGGTGCTGGTGATCTGGTTGGCCTGCTTCTCGGCGAGCGCGAGGATGTCGTCGACCATCGGCCCGAGGTGCCGGAACGACGCCTTGTCGACCCGCGCGGGCCGGTCCCGGACCTCGGCCAGCTCCTGCTGCAGCTGCTGGCGCTGCGCCTGCATGGAGCGCAGCCGGGTGTCGAGGTCCTGCAGGTCCGCCTCGAAGCGCTTGCGCTCCGCGGCCAGCTGGGCCAGCTCCCGGTCCCGCTTGGCGAGATACTGGTCGACCTGTCCCTGGTCGTAGCCGCGCAGCGCGACCTTGAAGCTCGGCCGCGAGCCGGAATCGTCGCGAGCCGTCAACAGCTCTCCGCCCTGGGACATGTGCCAACCCTCCATACCATCGCGCGCGCGATCTGGCGCAACGCTACCGTCGCGTGCCCGCGGGCCAACACCCCGCCCGGCGTGTCAGTTTCGCACCACGTCGGCCGGTGGTGGATCGTCCGGAAGGCCCTCGATCCGGCGGGCGTGCTCGATCATGCCGTGGATGGCCTCCAGGCTCGGACCCGACAGCCCGGCGGCGCGCAGCGCCATCGTGCGCACCGCGTTGTCCCGCAGCGCCGCGAGGAGCTCCAGCTGCTCATCGATGCGGCGGGCGGCCTCGTCGTCGAGGAAGTACGCGGCGTTGACCCCGAAGAACTCCGCGAGGGCCTCGAGGTGCCGTTTGGTCGGATTGTCCCGGGTGCCCTTGCGCAGCTGCCAGATGTACGTATGGGAGATCATCACCCCCCGCTCGCGGATGGCCGCCGCGACCTCCTCGTAGCTGTACTCGCCGCGGCCCGGCGGGTGCACCGTGGCGAACAGCCGGTCGAGCTTCTCCGCGAGGGTCACCTGGCCTCCTGCAACATAGCGACGCTTGACAATCGCACCCCCGCGATGGAAATCTCCATCATAAGCTCAGATTTATGGACGATGTCGCCCCATAAGCTGAAGTTGACGTCATCCACCCGGGCGGGTCGGATCGTTGTGGCCGGTGAAGTGAACGGGGGTGGCCACGACACCCTGCACGGCCGCGTCGCGGTAGCGCCGCGCGAGGCCGAGCAGCGCCCGGACCTCGGCGTCGACGTCGGGCCCGCCGGCCGACTGGGAGGCGCCCGGCGGGCCGACCGCCCCGTGCGCCGCCGCACCTGACGCATCCGCGCCCACCGCGTCCGCGCCGGACGCCGCGCGCACCGCATCCGCGCCCGGTAACGCCGCACCGGACAACGCCATGCTGGTCGACACCGGCCCCGCAGCGCCCGTGCCGGGCGTCGCCGGGCCTGCGCCGGCGTCAGCGGTGGCAGCGGCGCCGGGCCGCCGGGCGAGGACCGCCGCCCGCAGGGCCGCCGCGTCCTCGGCGCCGTCGCCGGCCCGCCCGGCGAGCAGCCACTGCGCGTCGCGGATCTCGATGACCCGGCGGTACAGGCGCAACTCCACGCTGCGCAGCGCGAACAGCTCACCGAGGCGCCCCGGCGGGTCGCCGAGCACGACGCCCGGCGCGGCCGCGGACAGCTGCGCCCACAACGGCCGCAGCCGCTGCAGCGCCACGTACCGCGACGTCCAGCGGCGCAGCCCGCCGAGCGCGGGCAGCGCACCGCCCGCGGCGAAGAGCAGCAGCATCGTCGCCAGCAGCGCCCGGGACACGTCCTGCGCGGCGGTGCCGTCCAGGGCCCTGCTGCCCGCGGCGTGGCTGACCTGGTAGACGACCCGGTTCGCCATGAACAGCAGCCCGACCACCGCGGCGGCGCTCAGCAGCCACAGCCCGGTGCGCAGCGGCCCGGGCGCGCCCGCCCGCCCGGTGGGGCGGAACAGCACCAGTGCGCAGACCAGCCCGACGGTGAGCCCGAGCTGGGTGAGCACCGCGTACGCGGTGACGAGAGGCTCGCCGGCGTGCTCGTACACGAAGTCGTAGCGGGCCGGGCGGCGCGGCGCCAGCACGAACAGCACGCACATGGCCACGGCCGTCACGCTCAGCAGCGCGTACGCCGCGCGCCGCAGCCACGCCCACCGCGCCGGGTCCGGCGACAGCAGCCCGACGATGTGCACCATGCCGGCGGACGCGGCGACCGTCGCCAGGTTCTTCAGCGGCACCGAGATGTCCGGCACGTGCAGCAGCGTGTCCGTCGCGTACGAGATCTCCCGCCGGTTGAACGTGAACGACAGCGTCGCCAGCAGCACGACGAGCCGGACGGCCTTGCCGCGCGGCGTCTGCGGCGTCGCGAAGCGCCAGATCGTGAACGCCCAGAACGCGACCAGGACCACGATCTCCAGGACGTCAACGGCCACGGCGCTCGACCAGGAACGGCTCGGCGAGGGCGTCGTACAGGTTGCCGAGGGCGGGGTCGGCGGGCGGGCGGGCCACGGCGCTGGCCGCCCGCTCGTTGAGCATCGTCGCGAACATCTCCGCGACCTGCTCCTGCGGCGCGCTGTAGGAGGAGCGGCGCAGCACCCGGGCGACCGTCGCCGGGTCCAGGTCCGGCAGCAGCAGGGCGGTCACGTCCTCGGGCTCGGGCGGCGGGGCGACGTGGTCGCACAGGATGTGCCCGACCTCGTGCAGGATGATGTGCTGCTGGTGCAGCCAGCCGGTGCCGGCGGCGTAGAAGACGTGGTCGGCCCGGTCGGTGGCGAGCCACAGCCCGCACGCGGTGCCGTCGGCCCCGGCCCGCGGCAGCTGGTGCAGGTGCAGGTCACGCCCGCGGGCGGCGGCGACGGACGCGCAGAACGCCCGCAGGTCGAACGGGTCGGGGACCGCCAGCCCGGCGAGCATCCCCCTGACCTGTCGCTCCAGCTCTCGCAGCCGCATCCCCGCTCCGACCCTCGTGGCACACCGGCTCCACGATATGCCCCGGCCGGCCGCGGCAAGAACCCGTGCGCCCGGCGGGAGGTGGCCGCCTCCCGCCGGGCCGGGCCCGACCGGGCCGGGCCCGGTCAGCGGCCGGTCACAGGCCGGTGTGCAGCGCGTTCATCAGGGTGCCGCCGGCGGTGTCGCCGGACATCTCCCACACCATGCCGCCGAGCAGCTGCTGCTGCTTGAGCCACGCGGTCTTCTGCCCGATCGACCAGGTGTCGTCGAACGTCCACCACTGCCCGCCGGGCCCCGTGTAGCAGGACGTCGCGATCGACTGCACGTCGTGGTACACGGTGCAGCCCGGCACCATGGCGAGGAGGTTCGCGTAGCCGCGGGTGCCGGCCTCCTCCGCGAACTGCCCGGGCGCCGCGCCGGTCGCGGCCTGCCACTCGCCGTTGGTCGTGCCGGCGGTGACGCCCTGCCAGCCGCGGCCGTAGAAGGCGAACCCGATGGTCAGCTGCCGCGGGTTGACCCCGGCGCCGGTGTACGCGGCGACCGCGCGCTGCACGCTGAACGTGAACGGGTACGGGTCCTGCGCGTCGCCGTACAGGTTGCCCTGGTGGCCGGTGCGGTTCGGCTCCCACGAGTTGTCGCTGCCGGCGCCGTGGAAGTCGTAGCCCTGCACGTTGGCGAAGTCCAGGGAGTCGAAGACGCTCGGCGTGCCGTCGGCGTGCGTGATGTCCCAGCCGGCCGCGATCTTCGCCGGGTCGGCCGGGGTGAACGCGGTCAGCAGGTACCGCTTGCCGGTGGTGGCGCCGAGCGCGTCGAGCTGCCGGCGGAACTCGGCGAGCAGCAGCGTGTTGTTCGCCTTGTCCTGCGCGCCCCAGTGGTTGCCGGCGTGGCCCTCGGCCCCGGGCCACTCCCAGTCCAGGTCGATGCCGTCGAAGATGCCGGCGGCGCTGCCGGGCCCGCCGGCACCGTTGTACAGCGGCAGGTTGCCCTTGATGTACACGTCGATGCAGGAGCGCACCAGCTTCTCCCGGGACGCCGGGGTGGCGGCGGCGTCGGAGAAGAACTTCGAGTAGGTCCAGCCGCCGATCGAGATGAGCACCTTCAGGTTCGGGTGCTTCGCCTTGAGCTTGCGCAGCTGCAGGTAGTTGCCGCGCAGCGGCTCCCAGCCGGTGTCGGCGACGCCGTCGACGGACTGCGCGGCGCTGAACGGGCGGGCGTAGTCGGCGTCGGCGTCCCCGGCGCCGGTGCCCTGGTCCGGGTCCTGCGGGTTGGCGGTGGTGCCGCGGGTGACGCCCTGCAGGCAGGTGAGGTTCACCGGGTCGAGGTTGGCGAAGGCGTAGTTGACGTGGGTGAGCTTCGCCGCGGCGCCGGACGTGTCGAGGTTCTTCACGAAGTACTGCCGGCCGTAGATGCCCCACTGCACGAAGTAGCCGACCTTGGCGTAGCTGCCGGCGCCGACGGCGTCGTCGGTGGTGACGGTGACCGGGGCGCTGGCGGGGGAGGCGTTGTCGTACGTGTCGCGGGCCCGCACCGTGAACGTGTATGCCGTGAGCGGCGCCAGCCCGGTGACGGTCGCCGCGGTCGTGGTGGACGAGGCGACGAGGGTGCCGTCGCGGTACACGTCGTAGCCGGCGATCCCGCCGGGGTCGGTGACCGCGTTCCAGGCGAGGGTGACGCTGACCGACGTCCTCGCGGTGCCGCGCAGGTTGCCCGGCGCCGGCGGCGCGGTGGTGTCGTCGGCCGGGTCGAGCGTGGTGGCGGTGACCGGGGCGCTGTCGGCGGAGACGTTGCCGCGGGTGTCGCGGGCCCGCACCGTGAACGTGTACGCGGTGCGCGGGCTGAGCCCGGCGACGGTCGCCGCGGTCGTGGTGGACGAGGCGACGAGGGTGCCGCCGCGGTACACGTCGTAGCCGGCGACGGGGAAGTCGGCCGGCGCGGCCGCCGTCCAGGCGAGGGAGACCGTGCGGGTGGTGCGGCCGGCGACGGCGAGGCCGGTCGGGGCGCCCGGGGCGCGGTCGGCGCCGCCGTCGCACCTGTTGCCGTTGATCCGGCAGTTCAGCGGCTCGGCGTCGGTGCCGGTGGCGATGAACCAGAAGCTGTACGGCTCGGTGGTGCCGCCGGCGGCGACGGTGCCGTTGTAGTGCGCGTTGACGACGGTGACGTGGTTGCCGGCACGGGTGACGGTGCCGTTGTAGCCGGTGCCGACGGTGAGCCCGGCGGGCACGTCGAACTCGAGGGTCCAGCCGGTGACCGGGGCGGCGGTCGGATTGCTGACCACGTACTTGTCGACCCAGTAGGTGCCGTAGTTCGTGGCGGAGTACGCGGCGGTGAGCCCCGGCGCGGCGGCGTGGGCCGGGCCGGGCAGCGCGACCGCGGCGGTGGCGGCGAGCAGGACGGCGGCGAAGAGCCTGGTGGGGTGCACTCGTGCCTCCTTTAGGAAAGTTTCCTAATAGTCCGCGCCGCCATGCGAGAAAGTCAAGGACATCTATGTCGCTCCTCCGCACCCCGCGGCAACGTCACCACCGGCACGTTCGGCCCGGTCGGCGCCCGGCACCCGCGGGTCGAACTCCCGCCCGGCTCCACGAGGTCGAGGCGTGCCCGTCCTGACGGTTCACCGGGCGGTCCCGGTGTGAAAGCTTCACGCCGGGACCGCCCGGGACCAGCGGCAAATGTCCCGGGCATTGAACGGCGTCGAACAGCGTTGCTCTACTGCCCGGATGCGGACCCTCCTCGCGCTCCTCACCGCCGCCGTCGTCGGCGCGGCGCTGCTCCTCACGCTGCCGGCCGGCCCCGCCGCCGCGGCAGCGGTGCGCATCATGCCCCTCGGCGACTCCATCACCGGCAACCCGGGCTGCTGGCGGGCGCTGCTGTGGAACGACCTGCAGAGCGGCGGCCACACCAACATCGACTTCGTCGGCACCCAGCCGCCGCAGGGCTGCGCCGTGCCCTACGACGGCGACGGCGAAGGCCACGGAGGCGCGCTCGTCACCGCCGTCGCCGACCAGAACCAGTTGCCGGCCTGGCTGTCCGCGACCCACCCCGACGTCGTGCTCATGCACTTCGGCACCAACGACGTGTGGAGCAACCGGTCCGTCGACACGATCCTCGCCGCGTACGGCAAGCTCGTCGACCAGATGCGGGCCAGCAACCCCGCGATGCGGATCCTGGTCGCCCAGATCATCCCCATGAACCCGTCCAGCTGCGCCGAATGCGCCCAGCGGGTCGTCGCCCTCAACGCCGCCATCCCCGGCTGGGCCGCCTCCCGCACCACCGCCGCCTCCCCGGTCACCGTCGTCGACCAGTGGACCGGCTTCAGCACCGCCACCGACACCGGCGACGGCGTACACCCCAACGCGACCGGCGACCGCAAGATCGCCGACCGCTGGCTGCCGGCCGTCGTCCGCGCCCTCGACGGCGTCTCCCCGTCGGCGTCCCCGTCCCGGTCGGCGTCCCCGTCCCCGTCCCGGTCAATGTCGCCGTCGGCGTCGGTGTCCCCGTCCCGGTCGGCGCTGCCGTCCGACAGCGTGCCCCCCGTCCCCGGCTGCGCCGCCACGTACACGGTCATCGGCCAGTGGCCCGGCGGCTTCCAGGGCGAGATCACCGTCCGCAACACCGGCTCCGCCCCGACCACCGGCTGGACGGCCCGCTGGACGTACACCGCCGGCGAACAGATCACCCAGTCCTGGGGCGCCACCGTCACCCAGTCCGGCACCACCGCGACCGCCGGCAACGCCACCTGGAACGGCGCCCTCGCCCCCGGCGCCACCGCCGCGTACGGCTTCATCGGCACCGGCACCCCCGGCACCCCACCGGTCACCTGCACCACCCGCTGACCCACCCCGGCCGGCGCCGCCACCTTCCCCGGCGCCGCCGGCCGGCCCGGGAACGCGAGCACCGGCGTCGGCCGATCGCGGTGGGAGTCACCCGCCGGGGTGAGGCTCACGGGAAGGGCCGGCGCCGGCGGCGGGGCGGGGGCGTCCCGCGGTCGGGACAGTCGCATGGCGGTGACGGACGGTCGCGGCGGCGCTGGTAGCGTGTTGCTGCATTCCAGCCAGATTCCCGCCACGAGGTCAGCCGGTCAGGCGCGGCGGTGGAGTGTTTTAGGAGCGGGCACGTGGTCGTGATCCTCCCCGAGGTGTCCCGGACCCTCAACGAATACCTGCTGGTGCCGAACCTCACCACCGAGGAGTGCACCCCGGACAACGTGGACCTGTCGACGCCGATCGTGCGGTACCCGGTGGGCGGGGAGTCGCCGCTGCGGATCGCGGTGCCGCTGGTGAGCGCGATCATGCAGGCGGTGTCGTCGCCGCGGCTGGCGATCGCGCTGGCGCAGACCGGCGGGCTGAGCTTCATCCACCAGAACCAGGGCATCGCCGAGCAGGCGGAGTCGGTGAGCGCGGTGAAGCGGCACAAGGCCGGGTTCCGGCACTCGGACATCAACACGAAGCCGTCGGCGACGCTCGGTGAGGTGAGCCGGCTGCTGCGGGCCGCCGAGCGGGACATCGCCGTGGTGACCGAGGACGGCAGCGCCGGCGGGCGGTTCGTCGGGCTGATCTCCACCGCGGACTTCCACCCGCACCGGCACGACCTCAACGACACCGTCGAGTCGCGGATGCGGCCGGCGGCGGGGCTCGTCACGGCGCCGCCGACGATCTCGCTGTCGGACGCGAACACGCTCATCTGGGACCACCGGCTGGACCTGCTGCCGATCGTCACCGACAACGGGCACCTCGCCTCGATCGTGCTGCGCCGCGACTACGAGCTGCACAAGCAGTTCCGCAACGAGTCGATCGACGACGACAAGCGGTTCCGGGTCGGTGCCGGGGTCAACACCCGCGACTACCGGGACCGGATCCCGGCGCTGGTCGAGGCGGGCGCGGACGTGCTGTGCATCGACTCGTCCGACGGCTACTCGGTCTGGCAGCGCAACACGCTGCAGTACGCGGTCGGCGAGCTCGGCGGGGCCGTCCCGGTCGGCGCGGGCAACGTCGTGGACGGCCGTGGGTTCCGGTACCTCGCGGAGGCCGGCGCGGCGTTCGTGAAGGTCGGCATCGGCGGCGGGTCGATCTGCATCACCCGCGACCAGAAGGGGATCGGCCGCGGGCAGGCCTCCGCGCTGATCGACGTGGTCGCCGAGCGGGACCGGTACGCCCAGGAGACCGGCGTCTACGTGCCGGTCTGCTGCGACGGCGGGCTGCTCGCCGACTACCACATGGCGATCGCCCTGGCGCTCGGCGCGGACTTCATCATGCTCGGCCGGTACTTCGCCCGGTTCGACGAGAGCCCGTCGAACCTCGTCAACCTCGACGGGCAGCTGTACAAGGAGTACTGGGGTGAGGGGTCGCAGCGGGCCCGCAACGTGGCCCGGTACGACCAGGGCGAGACGGAGATGCCGTTCGAGGAGGGCGTCGACGGGTACGTGCCGTACGCGGGCAGCCTGTACCCGAACATCGCGCGCACCGTGTCGAAGCTGCGCGCCACCATGGTCAGCTGCGGCGCGGTGACGGTGCCGGCGTTCCACCGCGACGCGGTCCTGGTCCAGGTGTCGCAGCAGAGCTACGAGCAGAACGGCGCCGAGGTCCGCCTCCGCAGCGGCTCCGGCGGCAGCGGCCAGTAGCACCCCTGGCAGGGCTTCAGGCCGTGCCGAAGGGTGTGAGGGCACCCGTGTAGGGCTTCGGCGGCGGCGGCGCCAGCTCGCCGTGCTTCGACGTGCCCAGTCCGAGCGTGACCAGGGACTGCACGAGCAGCGTCGCCGCCGCCACCCCGTCCACGACGGGCACGCCGACCCGCCGGGAGACCTCGGCGGCCAGGTCGGCCATGCCCGCGCAGCCGAGCACGACCACGTCGGAGCCGTCCCGGGCGAGGGCCGCCCTCGCCAGGGCCACGACCCGGTCGGTGACGGCGGGGTCGCCGTCGAGGTCCAGGACGGGGATGTCGCAGGCGTGCACGCCCCGGCACGCGCCGGGTGCGACGTACCGGCCGGCGAGGTCCCACGCCCGGCCCCGGGTGCGGTCCAGGGTGGTGACGACGCTGAACCCGCGGCCGAGCAGCGCCGCGGCGTGCATGGCGGCCTCGGCGATCCCGACGACCGGCGCGGCGGCGACCTCCCGGGCGGCGTCCAGGCCGGGGTCGCCGAAGCAGGCGATCACGTACCCGTCGGCGCCGCCGGCCCGCACGGCGGCGAGCACGCCGGGGACGCTGAGCGCCTCGTCGTAGTGGCTCTCGATGGACGCCGGGCCCATCGTGGACGTGACCGCGTCGACGCGGGTGCCCGGGCCGGCGACGGCCCGGGCGCTGCGCTCGATCCGAGCGGTCATCGACGCCGTGGTGTTCGGGTTGACGACCACGATCCGCATGGCGTCAGGCGGCCCGGGCGCGCCGGGTGAGGGCGGTGTACACCCCGAAGCCGACGGCCATGCCGATGAACCAGCTGTACTGGGCGGTGGTGTGCATGCCGGGCCCGCCGGTCCACAGCACCGGCACCACGGCGACGACGGCGCCGGCGGCGGTCGCGGCGATCGCCGGCGGGTGGTAGCCGCGCCGGTAGAAGTACCGGCCGGCCGGGTCCATGGTGAACATGTCGTCGACGGACACGACCTGCCGGCGCACCAGGTAGTAGTCGGCGATGAGCACCCCGAACAGCGGGCCGATCGCGGCGCCGAGGACCTCCAGGGTGTAGTGGATGACGTCGGGGTTGTTGTACAGGTTCCACGGGGTGATGAGCACCGACCCGACGGCGGCGATCATGCCGCCCATCCGCCAGCTGATCCGCTGCGGGCTGACGTTGGAGAAGTCGAACGCCGGGGAGATGAAGTTCGCGACGATGTTGATGCCGATCGTGGCGATGGTGAACGTGAGCGCGCCGAGCACGATCGCGAACGTGCTGTCGATCCGCGCGACCGTCTGCACCGGGTCCGTGATCAGCTCGCCGAAGACCGGGATGGTCAGCGACGAGGTGACGACCACGAGGACGGAGAACGCGAGGAAGTTCACCGGCAGGCCCAGCAGGTTGCCGCGCCGCACCGCGGCGAACGACCGGCCGTAGCGGGAGAAGTCGCCGAAGTTCAGCATCGGCCCGGAGAAGTACGACACGACCAGCGCGATCGCGCCGAGCATGACCGGCACCGCGTCGAGGCCGGTGTACTTCACCTCGCCGAGGCTGAGGTCGATCTCGCCCCAGCCGGCCTTCCAGATCAGGTACCCGGCGAGCACGATCATCACGACGTACACGGCGGGGCCGCAGAAGTCGATGAACCTGCGGATCGTCTCCATGCCGGTCCAGAACACCGCCGCCTGCAGCACCCACAGCAGCGCGTAGGAGCACCAGCCGAGCAGGGGCAGGCCGAGGAACCCCCACTCGTCGACGTCGGCGTACGGCGCGAGCCCCGGGAACAGCTTCAGCACCACCACGTCGAGGGCCGCGGAGGCGAGGTAGGTCTGGATGCCGTACCAGGCGACCGCGATGCCGCCGCGGATGATCGCCGGCACGTTGGCGCCCAGCACGCCGAACGCGACCCGGTTGATCACCGGGTACGGCACGCCCGTCACCTGGCTGGGCTTGGCCACCAGGTTGCAGAAGAAGTAGACGACGGTGATGCCGACGACCAGCGCGACCAGCACCTGCCAGCTGGACAGGCCGAGGGCGAAGAGGCTGCCGGCGGTGACGTACCCGCCGACGCTGTGCACGTCGGACATCCAGAACGCGAAGATGTTGTAGGAGCCCCACGTCTGGTGCCGCAGCGGCGCCAGGTCCTCATTGGTGAGGCGGGGGTCGTAGCCGGGTTTGACGACGCCGGAGCCGACCGGCATGCCGGCCGCCTCGACCAGGTCCTGCGGCCCGTCTCCGGCGACGGGTTGCTGTGCGCGTGCCACTGTGTCGGCCATCCCCAACTCCCGAGGTAGTGCGGCTCGTTGCGCCCACGCTAGGAAGCGGCTGTTTCACCGGGATGTGCCGGAACATATATCTGTCTACCCGTCGGGCTCCGCGAACAGCCCCGTGTCCTGCGGCAGCAGCGCGATGAACCCCTGCAGCCGCCGGTGGTGCCCGGTACAGACGCGGATCAGCGTGTCGGCGTCGCGGGCGGTGAACGCGTCCAGCATCCCGGCGTGGTCGCGGTGCAGCAGCTGCCGGTCCGCGTCGCGCAGGTGCGCCATCGGCTGCAGCGGCTCCGTCATGTTCCAGGCGGTGCCGAGCATGTGCAGCAGCCGCCGCATCCGGCACGGCCGGATCAGCGCCAGGTGGAAGCGGCGGCTCTCCCGGTGGTGCGCCCGCGGGTCGCCGGCCGCCACCGCGTCCTCCAGCGCCGCGTGCGCGGCCCGCGCCTGCTCGTCGTCCTCGGCCGTCGCGTGTCGCACCGCGACCCGCATCGCGGCGGTCTCCAGGGCCTCCCGGACCAGGTAGATCTCGCCGAACTCCTGCGCGGTCATCCGCGCCACCTGGTACCCCAGGTGCGGCCGGTGGTCGACGAGCCCCTCACCGATGAGCGTCATGAGCGCCTCCCGGACCGGGATCCGGCTCACCCCGAACGCGGCGGCGACCCCGTCGACGGGGATCGGCGAGCCGGGCGGCACCTCCCCGTCCAGGATGCAGGCGCGCAGCTCGTCCAGGATCACCCCCTGCGAGCTGCCCAGCGGCTTGCCGGCCAGGCGCGAGATCAGCACCGACCGGCGGCGTGGTCCGGCCATCCGCCACCTCCGTGCGGCTCACGGTAACCCCGCCGGGTTATCGGCACGTTTCGAAGCCCTCCGCGGCCGCACCGGCGGAGTGACGGGGCGGGCAAAGTGGCGCAGGGACGCGGCGGCGCGTTCTAGCTTCGAGGGCATGACCGCCACGAAGATCATGCTGGACGAGGACGAGCTGCCCCGCCGCTGGTACAACGTCATGGCCGACCTGCCCGCGCCGCCGCCGCCGGTGCTGCATCCGGGGACCCTGGAGCCGGTGGGACCGCAGGACCTGGCGCCGCTGTTCCCGGCGGCGCTGATCGAGCAGGAGGTCACGCGGGAGCGGTACGTCGACATCCCCGACGAGGTGCTCGAGGTGTACCGGCTGTGGCGGCCGTCGCCGCTGTACCGGGCGCACCGCCTCGAGAAGGCGCTCGGCACGCCGGCGAAGATCTTCTACAAGTACGAGGGCGTGTCGCCGGCGGGGTCGCACAAGCCGAACACGGCGGTGCCGCAGGCGTACTACAACGCGGCCGCCGGGATCCGCCGGCTCACCACCGAGACGGGGGCCGGGCAGTGGGGCACGGCGCTGGCGTTCGCCGGGGCGCAGTTCGGGCTGGACGTGGAGATCTGGCAGGTACGCGCCTCCTATGACCAGAAGCCGTACCGCAAGATGATGATCGAGACGTTCGGCGGCACCATCCACCCGTCGCCGTCGGACCGCACGGAGGCGGGCCGGCGGGTGCTGGCGGCCGACCCGGGCAGCCCGGGGTCGCTCGGGATCGCGATCAGTGAGGCCGTCGAGGTCGCCGCGGGGCGGGCGGACACGAACTACGCGCTGGGCAGCGTCCTCAACCACGTGCTGCTGCACCAGACGGTCATCGGGGAGGAGGCGCTGCTGCAGCTGGCGAAGGCCGGTGTCGCGCCGGACCTGATCGTCGGGTGCACCGGCGGCGGCTCGAACTTCGCCGGGCTGGCGTTCCCGTTCCTGCGCGAGAAGCTGCAAGGGCGGATGGCGCCGGTGATCCGGGCGGTCGAGCCGGCCGCGTGCCCGTCGCTGACCAAGGGTGTGTACGCGTACGACTTCGGCGACACCGCCGGCATGACGCCGCTGATGAAGATGCACACGCTGGGTCACGACTTCATCCCGGACCCGATCCACGCCGGCGGGCTGCGGTACCACGGGATGGCGCCGCTGGTGTCGCACGTGTACGAGCTCGGCCTGATCGAGGCGGTCGCCAAGACGCAGCAGGAGTGCTTCGAGGCCGGGGTGCGCTTCGCCCGCACGGAGGGCATCATCCCCGCACCGGAGCCGACGCACGCCCTCGCCGCCTGCGTCGAGGAGGCGCTGCGCTGCAAGGAGACGGGTGAGCCGAAGGTGATCCTGACCGCGCTGTGCGGCCACGGCCACCTCGACCTTCCGGCGTACGGGCGGTTCCTGGCCGGCCAGATGCAGGACCGGGAGCTCTCCGCCGAGGCCGTCGCCGCGGCCACCGCCGCCCTGCCGAGGGTCCCCGCCTGACGGGTGGCCCGGCGGGGGGCTGCGACAATGCTGCGATGGTGACGACCCTGACGGTCGACTGCGGGGGCGGCGGGCTCAAGGCCGCCGTGGTCGACGACACCGACACGCTGTGCTGCGAGCCGGTGCGGGTGCCGACGCCGTACCCGCTGCCGCCGGCGAGGCTCGTCGAGGCGCTGCTCGGCATCGCGGCGGGGCTGCCGGCCGCCGACCGGGTCACCGTGGGGCTGCCGGGGATGATCCGGCACGGGGTGGTGGTCGCGACCCCGCACTACGTGAACGAGGCCGGGCCGCACACGCCGGTCGACCCGGAGCTGTTCGCGCTGTGGAAGGGCTTCGACGCGCGCGCCGAGCTGCAGCGCGCGTTCGCCCGGCCGGTGCTGGTGCTCAACGACGCCGAGGTGCACGGGGCGGCCCTCGTCGAGGGGCGGGGCCTGGAGCTGGTGCTGACGCTCGGCACCGGCCTGGGCAGCGCCCTGTTCGACGAGGGGCGGCTCGCCCCGCACCTGGAGCTGTCCCACGCGCCGTACTCGAAGGGCCGCACGTACGACGGGGTCCTCGGCGAGCTGGAGCGCCAGCGGCTCGGCGACCGGCGCTGGTCGCGGCGGGTGCAGCGGATCGTCGACGGGCTGCGGCCGGTGTTCCGGTGGGACCGGCTGTACCTGGGCGGCGGCAACGCCGAACGCCTCGTCGTGGCCATGCCCGACGACGTGCGCCTGGTCGCGAACCAGGCCGGGATCCGGGGCGGCTCCCGGGCCTGGACGCTCATCGGCGTGTAACACCCGATGTGCGGCGATATCACCGTACTGTGATGCAGTGACAACGGTATGTGACGACGTACTGGAGACGTCGCGGGGTGCCGTGGCGGCGCTGCGCGCGGTGCCGCCGCCGGCCGTCGACACCGGCGTCCCCGCCGTGCTGTGCCCGGGCCTCATCGGCTCGAAGGAGGACTACCTGCCGCTGCTGCCCGCCCTGGCCGCCGCCGGGTACCGGGCGTACGCGTACGACTACCGCGGCCACTACGCGAGCGACGGCGGCGACGACGACCACAGCATCGACCGGCACGCCCGGGACCTGATCGCCGTGCTGGGCGCCGTCGGCGCCGCGGGGGAGGAGCCGCCGCACGTCGTCGGGCACTCCTACGGCGGGTTCGTGGTGCGCGCCGCCGCCCTCGCCGCCCCGGACCGGCTGCGCTCCGCCGCGCTCATCGGCAGCGGACCCGGCATGGACGGCCCGGCGCACCGCAGGATCCTCGGCGGGTTCGACCACACGCTGTCGCTGCGGGGCAACGCCGTCATGTGGCCCGTCGTGCGGCGGCTCATCCCCGAGCACGACGTCGCCCGGCGCGAGTTCTGGCGCACCCGGCTGCGGCTGATGCGCCCCGCGTTCGTCCGCGGCGCCCTCGCCGCCCTCGCCGGCGAGACCGACCGCGCCGACGAGCTGCGCGCCACCCGGCTGGCGCTGCTCGTCATGCACGGCCACCGGGACCGCAAGCTGTGGTCGGCCGGCGAGTTCGCCGGCTACGCCGAGCGGGCCGGCGCGGCCCTGGCCGTCATCGACGGCGCCTCGCACAGCCCCAACCTCGAGCAGCCCGGCCGCACCGTCGAGGCGCTGCTGGGGTTCTGGGCCGACACCGACCGGCGCCGGGCGCTGCGGACCTTCGTCGACCTGGTCCGGCCGTCGGCGCACCCCGACCCGTACCCGGCATACGAGCGGCTGCGCCGGGTCGCCCCCGTGCTGAGCGTGCGGCTGCCCGGCAAGACCGAGGCGGTGGTGCTCACCCGGTACGCCGACTGCGCCCGCCTCCTGCAAGATTCCGCGTTCGTCAGCGCCGGCGAGGCCCCCGAGCTGCTCACCCCCGGCTGGCGCGAGCACCGCCTGGTGCGCTGCCTGTACCAGTCGTTCGGCTGGCGCGACGGCGACGCGCACCTGCCGCTGCGCACCGCCCTGGCCCGCCGGCTCACCCCGGGCCGCTGCCCGGTCCAGGCCGCCGACGTCGCCGCCGTCGCCACGCTGGTCCTGGACGGCTTCGCCGAGCGGCTGCGCGGGGGCGCGACGGTGAACCTCGCCGAGGCCGTCGCGGTGCCGTTCGCGTCCCTGGTCACCGGGCGGCTGCTGGGCATCCCCGACGCCGACGCGCTGCGCGTCGGCGCCGCCGCCCGGGCCGGCAGCGCCGCGTTCGAGCCGTTCATCACGCCGCGGCAGCGCATCGCGATGGACGCCGCCGGTGAGACGATCATCGACACCCTCGCGGCGCTGGACGGCGACGGGCTCCTCGCGCTGGTCCGCGCGCACCGGCCCGGCGGCGGCGAGCAGCTGCTCGGTGACCTGGCCCTGCTCTACGGCGCGGCGTACGACTCACCGGCGAGCCTCGTCACGCTCGGCGCCCGGCTGCTGCTCGACCACCCGGCGCAGGCCGCGCTGCTGCGCGACGACCCGGGCCTGGCCGAGCGGGCCGTCGAGGAGATCCTGCGCTTCGACCCGCCGGTGCAGATGGCGGTACGGATCGCGACCGCGCCGCGCGAGCTCGGCGGGGTACCCGTCGCGCCCGGCACCGCGGTGCTGGGCATCCTCGGCGCCGCGAACCGGGACCCCGCGTATACCGACGACCCCGGGGACTTCCGGATCACCCGCCGCACGGCGCGGCCGGCGCTGTCCTTCGGCGCGGGCCGGCACTACTGCCCGGGCGCCGCCCTCGCCCGCACGCACGCGCGGGTGCTGCTGCCGATGCTGCTGCGCCGCTTCCCCGGGCTGCGTCCCGCCGGGCCGGCGGTGTACCGCGCGCCCGGCACCGTGCTGCGCGGCATCGAGGACCTCCCCGTCCGCCTGCACGAGAGCGGGGCCGCCTGATGCGGGTGCTGGTCACGGTCAACCCGGCGCCCGGGCACCTGTTCGCCCTGGTGCCCCTCGCGTGGGCGATGCACCTGCGCGGCCACGAGGTCGTCGTCGCCGCGCCCCGGTCGATGGGGCAGCAGATCCGCCGGGCCGGGCTCAGCCACGCCGTCGTCGGCGGCGACGCGTCGTTCTTCGAGCTGTGGCCGGCGGACCTGCGCCTCGGCGGCAACGACACCCTCGACCTGACCGTGTTCGCCGCGATCGCCGAACGGACCGGCCCCGACGTGGTCGGCCTCGCCCGCGCCTGGCGGCCCGACCTGATCGTCACCGAACCCGTCGAGTACGCCGCGCCGCTCGCCGCCACGCTGCTGGGCATCCCGTGGGTGCTGCACCACTGGGGGCTGCCGGTCCCCGACGGCGTGCACCGCGCCGCCCTCGCCGCCGTCGCCGGCCGGCTGGCGCGCCTCGCCGGCACCCTGGGTGTCGCCGGTCCGGCCGCGGCGCCCCTGGCCACGGTCGACACGTGCCCGCCGTCGCTGCGCGCCGCCGGCGCCGCGGGTGGCCTGCCGATGCGGTACGTGCCGTACAACAGCGGCTGCACGCTGCCGGAGTGGCTGTACGCGCCGCGCCGGCGCCCCCGCGTCTGCGTCTCCATGGGCACCGTGCCGATCCCGGAGGGCGTCGACGGGCTCACCGCCGCCGTGGAAGGCATGCGCGACCTGGACGTCGAGGTCGTCGTCAGCGGCGCCGGCGTGCACGGCATCGACGACCTGCCGGCCAACGCCCGCCGCGTCGGCTGGCTGCCGCACCACCTGCTGCTGCCGACCTGCGACCTGTTCGTGCACCACGGCGGCTCCGGCAGCTCCATGGCGGCCCTCGGCGCCGGCCGCCCGCAGCTGGTCCTGCCGCAGATGTGCGACCAGTTCAGCATCGCCGAGCGGCTCACCGCCGCCGGGGTGGCGCGCAGCGTCGCGTTCGCCGACCGGTCCCCGGCGGCGGTCCGCGCCGCCGTCCGGGCGCTGCTCGCCGACACCGCCGTCACCCGCCGCGCCGGCCGGGTCCGCGACGAGATCGCCGCGCTGCCCGCCCCGCCGGACGTCGCCGCCACCCTCGCCGGCCTGGCGGGCGCCGCCGGACCCGCGGGGGCGCCGGGACTGACGGACCGGGCCCGGCCTGGCATGGTGGACGCATGTGCAGGAACATCCGGGTACTGAACAACTTCGAGCCGCCGGCGACCGAGGACGAGATCGAGGCCGCCGCCGTGCAGTAC
This sequence comes from Dactylosporangium aurantiacum, assembly GCF_000716715.1. Taxonomy (GTDB): domain Bacteria; phylum Actinomycetota; class Actinomycetes; order Mycobacteriales; family Micromonosporaceae; genus Dactylosporangium; species Dactylosporangium aurantiacum. The sequence goes on from NZ_JNYJ01000011.1 coordinate 238,481, forward strand.
GTGCGCAAGGTCAGCGGCATGACCCGCCCGTCGCAGGCCAACCAGGCCGCCTTCGACGCGGCCGTGGCCGCGGTCGCCGCCGCCACCCGTGAGCTGCTCGGCACCCTGGTCACCGCGGCGCCGCCGCGGGACCGCGAGGTCGAGGCCGCCAAGGCGAAGGCGCGCGCCGCCGAACGCTACGGGCGGTAGGAACGCCGCAGCCGTCCGGCGCGTCGGACCGGTATGAGACGTCTCGTCATCGTGGTGCTGCTCGCGCTCGGCGCCGCCGGGCTGGCGCTGGCCGTCCCGGCTGTCCGGGCAGCCGTGCACGACCTCGCGTGCCCGGCGACGTTCACCGCCTACGCGCGGCAGCCCCTGCCGGACGTGCCCGTGGTGACGGCGACGCACCTGGCCGTGGTCGGCGACCGGTTCGCGGTCGGCGGCCACCGCGACCCCATGCCCGCCGGCCGGCCGCCGGTCGAGGGCGACGCGTCCCTGGTCCGGTACGAGCACGCCGAGACCTCGCCGACCGAACAGCGCTGCGGGCGGGTGGTCGCCGGCTACCGGTACCACGTCTACACCGCCACGCGCGCCGGTGCCGTGGTCATCGACGGACATCTGGTACGTATCAGCGCCCGACCATGATCGGTCGCAAAATTTCATAGCACGGTCAGCATCTTGCGGTGAGGGATCGACTAAGTTACGGTTCGATCCTTCATCGTTGCCGTTCCCCGCCAGGAGCGTGTCATGCGCCGTGCCCTCATCCGTCTCCTGCCGGCAGCGTTGACGCTGGCCGCAGCCACCGTCACAGCCGTCCCCGCACCCGCGAACGCCGGCGCCACCACGATCTCCGTGGACAACCTGCGCACCGGCTGGGACGCCGACGAGCCGGGCCTCGCCCCGTCGGCCGTCTCCGCCTCCGACTTCGGCCAGCTGTTCTCCACCGCCGTCGACGGGCAGGTGTACGCGCAGCCGATCGTCGCCGCCGGCACCCTCGTCGCCGTCACCGAGAACAACCACGTGTACGGGATGAACCCCGCCACCGGCGCCGTGACCTGGCACCGCAGCGTCGGCCCGGCCTGGCCGGCGTCCGCGATCGGCTGCGGCGACCTGGTGCCCAACATCGGCATCACCAGCACCCCCGTCTACGACCCGGCGACCGGCGCGGTGTTCTTCATGGCCAAGGTCAACGACGGGCCCGACGCCGACCACCCGCACTTCTACCTGCACTCGATCAACCCGGCGACCGGCGCCGAGCGGGCCGGCTGGCCGGTGACGATCCAGGGCTCGCCGACCAACGACCCCGCCACCACGTTCAACGCGAAGACCGCCGCGCAACGCCCCGGGCTGCTGCTGCTCGACGGCGTCGTCTACGCCGGGTTCGCCAGCCACTGCGACTACGGCCCCTACGTCGGCTACGTCGCCGGGGTACGGACGACGACGGCGCAGATGACGACGCTGTGGTCGACGGAGGCGGGCCGCAGCAACGGCATGGCCGGCATCTGGCAGTCCGGCGGCGGCCTCGTCTCCGACGGCCCCGGCCGGATCATCGTGTCCACCGGCAACGGCGTGTCGCCCGCGCCCGGCCCCGGCACCAGCCCGCCCGGGACGCTCGCCGAGTCGGTGATCCGGCTGCAGGTCAACGGCGACGGGTCGCTGACCGCGAAGGACTTCTTCAGCCCGTTCAACAACAGCCGCCTCGACCAGGACGACACCGACTTCGGCTCCGGCGGCCCGATGGCGCTGCCCGCCGGTTTCGGCACCGCCGCGCACCCGCGGCTGCTCGTGCAGACCGGCAAGGACGGCCGGGTGTACCTGCTGGACCGCGACAACCTCGGCGGCAACGCGCAGGGCCCGGGCGGCGGCGACGCGTCCGTCGGCCCGCCCGCCGGACCCTACAACGGCGTCTGGGGACACCCGGCGTTCTGGGGCGGCGACGGCGGTTACGTGTACCAGGTCGAGAACCAGGGCTTCCTGCGCGCGTTCAAGTACGGCGTCAACGGCGCCGGGCTGCCCGTGCTCACCTCCGCCGGCACGAGCGCCGCGACGTTCGGGTACACCTCGGGATCGCCGGTCGTCACGTCCACCGGCACCACGTCGGGCTCGGCGGTCGTGTGGGCCGTGTACAGCGACGGCTCCAGCGGCGCCAACGGCCAGCTGCGCGCCTACGACGCGCTGCCGGTCAACGGCCGGCTCAACCTGCGCTACAGCGCCCCGATCGGCGTCGCCACGAAGTTCGTCACGCCCGCCACCGACGGCGGCCGGGTCTTCGTCGGCACCCGCGACGGCCACGTGATCGGCTTCGGCCGGCCCACCACCGCGGCGCTGACCAGCGGCCCCACCGACTTCGGCAACGTCGCCGTCGGCAGCGGCGCCGACGCGACCGTCACCGTGACCGCGACCCGCGCGGTGCGCGTCACGGCGGTCACCACCACCGCGCCGTTCGCCGCGACCCCGCCGGCGCTGCCGGTGAACCTCACCACCGGGCAGACCCTGTCGGTGCCGGTGCGTTTCACGCCGACCGCGACCGGCGGCGCCACCGGCAGCCTCACCTTCACCACCGACGCCGGCACGGTCCCGTTCGACCTGCACGGCGTCGGCACCCGCACCGGGCTCGGCGCCACCCCGGCCGCCCTGTCGTTCGGGACCGTGCCGACCGGGGCGAACAAGACCCTCGGCGTGAGCGTCACCAACACCGGCACGACCGCCGTCTCGATCACCGGGTTCACCGCGCCGGCCGCGCCGTTCACCGCCACCGGGTTCCCCGCCGCCGGCACCACCCTCGCCGCGGGCGCGTCGGTGTCCGTCTCCGTCCGGTACGCCCCTACCGCGGCCGGCGCGGCGAGCAGCGCGTTCATCGTCACCAGCGACGCCGGCTCGGTCACCGTCCCGGTCACCGGCACCGCGGTCACCGGCGCGCCGCACCTGACGATCACCCCGAACCCGGTCGCGTTCGGGCAGGTGCCGGTCGGGCAGACCGCGACGCAGACGTTCGACATCGCCAACACCGGCAACATCACGCTGACCCTGACGAAGGCCGCGCCGCCGGTCGGCGCGTTCAACACCACCACCCCGGTGTCCGAGGGGCAGCAGCTGTCGCCGGGCGACGTCATCCACCAGACCGTCACGTTCACCCCCACCACGACCGGCAGCCAGTCCGCGGTGTACTCGATCACCGGCGACGACGGGCAGGGCGCGGTCCTCGTGCAGCTCACCGGCACCGGCGTGACCGGCACCGGCAACCTGGCCGCGGGCCGGCCGGTGACCTCGTCCAGCGCGCAGGGCGGCTACCCCGCGTCCAACGCCGTCGACGGCGACGTCAACTCGTACTGGGAGAGCGCCAACAACGCGTTCCCGCAATGGATCCAGGTCGACCTCGGCGCGTCCGTCTCCGTCGGCCGGGTCACCCTGAAGCTGCCGCCGGCCGCCGCGTGGGCCGCCCGGCGGCAGACCGTCGCGGTCCTCGACGGTGCCACCGGCGCGGTGCTGCGGCCCGCGGCCGACGTGGCGTTCGACCCGGCGACCGGCAACACCGCCGACATCCCGGTCACCGCCGGCGTGCGGTACCTGCGGCTGCAGTTCACCGGCAACACCGGCTGGCCCGCCGGGCAGGTGTCGAGCCTGGAGGTGTACGGCACCGGCGGCGGGCCGGCGACCCTCACGCTCAGCCCGGCGTCGCTGGCGTTCGAGGACACCCCGGTCAACGCCAACAGCGACTGGCGGACCGTCGTCGTCACCAACACCGGCAGCGGCCCGGCGACCGTCAGCGCGATCACCGCCACCGGCGACTACACCCGGGTCACCACCTGCGGCAGCGTCATCGCCGCCGGCGCGAACTGCACCGTCACCGTCACGTTCCACCCGTCCGCCGCCGGTACCCGCACCGGCACGCTGACCGTGGCCAGCACCGCCACCAACCCCACGGCGACCGTCGCGCTGACCGGCACCGGCGTGGCCGCCGGCACGGCGACCCTGACCGCGAACCCGTCGGCGCTCACGTTCGCCGCGACCACCGTCGGCTCGTACAGCGGCGCGCAGAACGTCACGGTCACCAACACCGGTACCGTCGCCGCGGCCGTCTCCGGCGTCACCACCGCCGGCGACTACACCGCGACGCACACCTGCGGCACGTCGATCGCCCCCGGCGCGAGCTGCACCGTCAGCGTCACGTTCCGCCCGACGGCGACCGGCGCCAGGACCGGCTCGCTGACCGTGGCGAGCAACGCCACCAACCCGGCGCTCAGCGTCGTGCTGTCCGGGCAGGGTGCCTCGGCGAGCGGCGCGAACCTCGCGCTCGGCCGGCCGACGACGCAGTCGTCGAACACGCAGAGCTACGGCTCCGGCAACGCCGTCGACGGCAACGCGAACACCTACTGGGAGAGCGCCAACAACGCGTTCCCGCAGTGGATCCAGGTCGACCTGGGCGCGCCGGTCGCCGTCGGCAGGGTCACGCTGCGGCTGCCGCCGTCGACGGCGTGGGCCACCCGCACCCAGACGGTCACCGTCACCGACGGCGCCACCGGCGCGGTGCTGCGCGCGACGGTCACCGTCACGTTCGACCCGGCCGGCGGCAACACCGCCGTCCTGTCCTTCCCGACGGCCACCGTGCGCTACCTGCGGGTCACCGTCACGGCCAACAGCGGCTGGCCCGCCGGGCAGCTGTCCGAACTGGAGGCATACCAGCTGTAGGCCGCCGGCCACAGGGCATCATGCCTGGTCCGGGGTCCTCTGGGCCCCGGACTTCGCCGCGGGATCGAACCATACTTTGGGTGCCGATATAAGTCATCCGTGCGGATCGCGTCATCATCCGGTCGACGCTGGACAACGAACCGGACGTTCATCACCAAACGACTTCCGTGAGCACTACGTTCACTCGACGACGTGGGTGTGCCGCGCCAGATGGATTCGCCCGCCAGCGAGGCCACGGGAGGTTCGACGTGTGGAAGGGCCGACTGGCCATCATCGCGCTGCTGGCCGTGTCGCTGCTGTCGGGGCTGTCGATGCTGACCGTCGGCGGCGCCAGCGACGACCAGCTGGAGGTCTACTCCTGGTGGACCGGGCCCGGTGAGGAGGAGGGCCTGGCCGCGATGGCCGAGGCCTTCGAGGCGGCGAACCCGGGCATCCGGTTCGTCAACGCCGCCGTGTCCGGCGGTGCCGGCTCCAACGCCAAGGCGATCCTCGCCAGCCGGCTGCTGGCCAACGACCCACCCGACTCCTACCAGCGGCACGCCGGCTTGGAGCTGCTCGACGACGTGCGCTCCGGCAAGGTGCGGGATCTCACCGAGCTGTACGAGCAGCAGGGCTGGCGCAAGGTCTTCCCGAAGGGTCTGCTGGACAACCTGACCATCGACGGCAAGATCTACGCCGTCCCGGTCAACATCCACCGCGCCAACCTCATCTGGTTCAACCCGAGGACGCTGCGCGAGCTCGGCCTGCCCGGCCCGCCGAAGACCTGGTCGGACTTCCTCGCCCAGGCCGCCACCATCCAGGCCAAGGGCAAGGTGCCGATCGCGGTCGGCCCCGAGTGGACGCAGAAGCACCTCCTGGAGACCGTCCTGCTCGGCGAGCTCGGCGCGGACAGCTACGAACGGCTCTTCTCCGGTGACCTCAGGTGGACCTCGCCGGAGGTGACGGCGGCGCTGGACACGTTCGGCAAGGTCCTGGCCGTCTCCGACGTGAAGTCCGCCGCCGGGGAGTGGCAGCCGCAGCTGGACCGGGTCGTCGAGGGTTCCGCCGTGTACGCCGTGATGGGTGACTGGAGCTCCTCCTACCTCGAGCAGGCCAAGAAGCTGCAGTGGCGCGACGGCTACGACGTGGCCACGTCACCGGGCACCCAGGGCGTATACGACTTCCTCTCCGACTCCTTCACCCTGCCCTCGGGCGCGCGCAGCCCCGACCTGTCGCGCAAGTGGCTCATCGAGTGCGGCTCCGCCGCCGGGCAGAACCTGTTCAACCCGCTCAAGGGCTCGATCCCGGCCCGCACCGACGCGGAGGCCGGCCTGTACCGCGGCTACCTCGGGTGGACGCTGCAGCAGTGGCGCGACCCGAAGACCCGCATCGTCGGCTCCCTCACCCACGGCGTGGTGGCCAACAACGCCTACAACGCGGAGATCGACTCGGCGCTCGGCCTGTTCGTCCAGCACGGCGACCTGGGCAAGTTCGCCGGCACCGTGCAGCAGCAGTTCGAGGAGACCCGATGAGCGGCCAGCGGAGCGTCTTGGGTCGCTCATCGTGTGGTGGTTGTGGCTCAGGCTGGCGCCGGAGCGTGGCGGAGGTGACGGCATGAGCGGTCAGCGGAGCGTCTCGGGTCGCTCATCGTGTGGTGGTTGTGGCTCAGGCTGGCGCCGGAGCGTGGCGGAGGTGACGGCATGAGCGGCCAGCGGAGCGTCTCGGGTCGCTCATCGTGTGGTGGTTGTGGCTCAGGCCGGCGCCGGAGCGTAGCGGAGGTGACGGCATGAGCGCTCCGGTGCATGTGCCCAGGCACTCCAACGCCCCGCCGCCGCAGCCCTTCACGCCGCCGCCGGTGCGCCGCCGCAAGCGCCGCGGCCCGGCCTGGCTGGCCGGCCTGCTGCTCGTGTCGCCGTCGCTGATCCTCATCGGCGTCTTCGTCTACGGCTTCCTCGGCTGGAACGTCCGCGTCTCGTTCACCAACTGGCGGGGCCTGTCGCCGTCGTACCACTTCGTCGGCCTCGACAACTACGCGCGCCTGCTGCGTGACGAACGCTGGCACGCCGACGTGCGCAACCTCGTCGTCTTCACGGCCGTCTTCGTCGGCGGCGCCCTGCTGCTCGGCTTCCTCATGGCCATGCTGCTCGACAAGGGCGTGCGCGGCGAAGGCTTCCTGCGCGGCGTCTTCCTCTTCCCGATGGCCATCTCCTTCATCGCCACCGCCATCGTGTGGCGCTGGCTGCTGGACAACGGTTCCGGCGACGACACCGCCGGGCTCAACAAGCTCTTCGCCGTGCTCGGGCTGGACTTCCTGCGCAGCGACTGGCACAAGTCCGACTCCGTGTGGGCGATCGCCGCCGTGGCGCTGCCCGCCGGCTGGGCCCTGTCCGGCTACGTCATGGCCCTCTTCCTCGCCGGCATGCGCGGCGTCCCGGAGGCCCTGCGCGAGTCCGCCCGCCTCGACGGCGCCAGCGAGAGCCAGGTCTTCTGGCACGTGGTGCGCCCCGCCCTGCGCCCCGTCACCTTCAGCGCCATGCTCATCATGATCCACATCTCGCTGAAGACGTTCGACCTGCTGTACGCCCTCGATCAGGGCAACCTGCGCATCGACACGCCCTCCCTGTACATGTGGTTCACCACCTTCGACGGGGGCTTCTACGACCGCGGCGCGACGATCGCGACGGTGCTGCTGCTCGGGGTTGCCCTGGTCGTCGGTCCTTATGTCTGGTACGCGCTGCGCACGGAACGGCGGTAGACGCATGGTGATCTGGTCCGCCCGCGCTGCCACGCGGGATGTGCTCGTGCTCGTCGACCCGCGCACGCCGTCGGGCGCCGGCGTGCGCGGCGGCGGGGACGTCATGTCGCCGCGCATCGTGTCGCGGGGCTTGCCGCGCAGGTCGACGGTGCGCCGCTGCGTTGCGACCCGGCGCGTTGCGTCGCGGGGCGTTGCGTCGCAGGGCGTTGCGTCGCGGGACGTTGCGTCGCGGGACGTTGCGTCGCGGGACGTTGCGTCGCGGGGCGTTGCGTCGCGGGGCGTTGCGTCGCGCGACGCTGCCACGCGTGGTCTCGCCTCGCTGCTGGGACGGGGGTAGCCGCATGGTGCGCGCCACCGCCACGGTGCCCCGGCACGTGGTCTCCGACCCCATCCCGCCCGCCGCGTCGAAGGCCGCCGGCGGCGCCCGCAGCGTCGTGCGGTACGTCGTCCTCTGGGCCCTCGCCTGCTTCTTCCTCCTGCCGGTCTACGTCCTGGTGGTCACCTCCTTCAAGGACCCCGTCGACGTGTCGGTGACCCGGATCTGGGAGCTGCCGACCAGCTTCTCGCTGGACAACTTCGGCCTCGTCTGGCCGAAGCTCTCCTCCGGCTTCCGCAACAGCCTCTCCCTGGCGATCCCGGCCAGCTTCCTGTCGGCCCTGCTCGGCTGCGCCAACGGGTTCGTCCTGTCGAAGATCCGCTTCCCGTTCTCCAACGTGGTCTTCCCGCTGATCCTGTTCGGCATCTTCGTGCCCTACCAGGCCGTCATCATCCCCGTCTCGCAGACCATGACGGCGGTCGGCCTGCGTGGCGGCGCCGACCCGACCGGCGGCCTCGCCGGCCTGATGCTCATCCACATCATCTACGGCCTACCCATCACCACCCTCATCTTCCGCAACCACTTCGTCGCCATGTCCAACACCCTGCTCGAGTCCGCCCGCCTCGACGGCGCCGGCATCCTGCGCAGCTTCGTCGACATCGCGGTGCCCCTCGCCAAGCCGGCGTTCGCCGTCGCCATCATCTGGCAGTTCACCTCCTCCTGGAACGACTTCATGTTCGGCGCCATGATGACCAGCCGCGACTCCTGGCCGGTGACGATCGCCCTGAACAACATCGCCGGCGGCCAGTCCGTCCCCTTCGGCCAGGCCATGGCCGGTGCCCTCCTGGTGAGCCTGCCCACACTCGCGCTGTACATCATGCTGGGCCGCTTCTTCATGCGGGGCCTCCTCGCCGGCACGCTGCAGGACTGAGCTGGTCCTTCGCAGGGCTGAGCTGATGCTTCGCTTCTTCGCGCGGCCGAGCTGGGCGCCTGTGCCGGCCGAACTGGGTGCCCCCACCTCCCCGCGTAGGCAGAATTCCCGATGCGCGACAGGCCCTCCTCCGGCGATGCTCCTCCCTGCGATCGATTCACCGACCAAGGAGGTCCTGTCATGAACGGCACCACCCGCACCTGGGCCGGCCCAAGCATCATCGGCTCTGGATGACGCCCCGGCCCGCACTCCCACGTGCCGCCGGCTCCTCGCCTGCGCCGCACATCTCAGCGGCGGCGGCCCGCCTTCCCGCTCGCCGCTGGAACCGTGCGGGAGTCCGCCTGGCACCGTCGACACCACGACCCGCGCCGTCCGGTCGCCGTTTCCGACCGCGACCGGACGCGTAGGCACAGCGCCAGCGCACCGCCCTCTTGCCGTGCCGCCCTCAGGGCGGCGCCGCGCTCTTCCCGAACCGCCCTCTTGCGGCGCCACCGCCCCGTTGCCGCGCCCCCGCCCCGTTGCCACGCTGCCCTCCTGCGGTCTGCCGTGTCGTCGTGCTGCCGTGTCGTCGTGCTGCCATGTTGTCGTGCAGCCGGGCGCTCAGGTGGTCCGCCGGGTCTGCGCCGCATATCCGCACTCGCACCGGAACCCGTGGATCGTCCCGCCCGCTCCACCGAACTCCCCGGTCCGCAGCTCCCCGACGAACCACATCGGCCGCCCGCAGCACCCCAGCCACCGTGGATGCGCCTGCGACCACCCGGGTCGCCCGCCGAGCCGCCCCACGTCATCCCACCGCCGCTCACCGGCCGGGGCGAGCCGCAGCCGCAGCCGCTCCGGCTCGCCGTCCGGCGGATAGCCGGGACACGACTCGTCCCGCGCTTCGTCGAACTGGCCCGCCCGCCAGCCGTAGCGGCCCCGCAACTCCTCGTCGGCGTCGCACTCGGCGCAGTGACTCATCACGAACGGATGCCCGTCCCCCCGCACCGGGGGCGGCAGCAGCGCGGCACCCACCAGCAGCGGCACCGCGAGCGGCAGCGCACATCCCAGCCCGCGCGGGTCGGCGAACACCGTGGCCGGCTCGACGAACGTCGCCAGCCGCGGATCGCCCTGCCGCGCCGTCACGATCGTCCGGGACTGCTGCACATACCGCCGCCGGGCCGGACCGTCGGCCGGCACCCACACACCGCGTGCCTCGCACATCTCGGTGACCACCCGCGACCCGTGCGCCAACCGGGTCAGGTGCGTCAGGGCGCGGTCCGTGTCGGCGCCGAGCAGCAGCTCCACCCGGGCAGTGTCGAGGCCCGGCGGAGTCCCGTACCGCCGGACCGTCGCGGGAGGCGACGCGGCGATCCGGTCGGCGAGCCGGTCCACGAGCTCGTCCGGAGCGTGCCGCGACGTCCGCCAGAAGCCGACCCGGTCGGCCTTGACGAGCCGGGCCACGGCGGCGTCGGTGAAGTCCTCCAGCACCGCGCCACGGTAACGGCCGCTCATGCCACGAACCTGACCTCTGGATACCGGGGTGACGCCGCGTCGAGCAGTGCCGACCCGACGCCGCGCAGGTGCAGGTCGAAGAACGCGCCGACATACGCGCGGGTCACCGCCGCCACCCGCGGGCCGTCGATCGTGCCATACGCGTCGGCTGTCTGTGCCCCGGGCAGCGCGGCGAGGGTCGGCACCATCAGCACCGAGTCGTGGAACGCCAGGTGCCGCGCGTCGGGCATGCGCAGCTCGCGACGCCAGCCGCGCAGGTGATCGGCGAACACACCCCAGCCCGGGGTGTCGCCGCGGTCGGTGTCACCTGCGGCGTACAGCAGGAAAGGCCGGTCGAGCCCGGCGGCGGCGTCGGCACCGTAGAGCGCGCCGTCGAGGTTGACCCCGGCGCGGACGCGGCGGTCGTCGTGCATCACCTGCGCCGCCGTCGCCCCGCCGAGCGAGTGGCCGATGACCCCGACGTGGGACAACCGTAGGGAGCCGCGCGTCCCGGCGGGCAGAGGGCGCCGCTGCACGTCGGGGTTGCCGCCGGCGTCGAGCACCGCGAGCCGGTCCAGCACGAACCGCAGGTCGGCGGAGCGGACCGCGACCATCTTCGCCGCGAACGCCGCGAACTTGGCCTGGTCCTCGATCCCCGCGATCAGCGTCGTGATCGTGTTCGGCTCGACCCGCCCGCCGGGGAACTCGACCGCGAGCGGGTCGTGGGTGTGGTCGACGGTCACCACCACGTGGCCGCGGCTGGCGAGTTCCTCCACCACCGCCGCGCTGGAGTTGCGCTCGGCGCCGTAACCGGGGGAGAACAGCACGACCGGCCAGCCGCCGCGCCATGCGGTGACGGGAGCGCCCATGTGTGCGTGCGTGTGGACCTCCGCCAGTCCCGGCAGGTCCCGCGGTACGCCGCTCACGGTCTCGGCGAGATCCCGGCCGACCGGCCCGGCCTCCGCCGGGGTGAGCCACGGCGCGGGTGGACCGGCCGGGCGCGCCGTCGGATACCACAGCTGCACCATCAGCTCCCTGGGGCGTGCCGGCGTCGTCCACGGGTCGGTCCGTGACGGGTCGACCAGGTGCAGCGGCACCGTCCCGATCGGGTGTGGCCCGGTCGGCGCCGGCAGCCGGAACGCCGGCCTGGTGCGGTGCGGCGCGGCGGCGGCCGGGCGCGCGGAGAACAAGGTCAGGCCGGCGCCGATGGCGGCGGTGGCCAGCAGTCGGCGGCGGGACAGGGCCAGGGGATGCATCGCGGTCCTCTCGCTCGGGTGCCGCCGAACGTAGCCCCGCCACGGCGGCCGTGTCGTCGTCCCCAGGACCGACCCGGATCCCGCCATGTCCGACCTGAGTAGGACCCCCGTGGTGTGCTTGACGATGACGACGCCGACCCCGCGCGCCGCCTACCTTGCCCGCATGACAACGACGCTCGCGGTCGAAGTGACCGATCTGGTGAAGGTGTACGGCACAGGCGACACCACGGTGCGCGCGCTGGACGGCGTCGGCGTCGCGTTTCCCGCCGGCGAGTTCACCGCGATCATGGGCCCGTCGGGGTCGGGCAAGTCGACGCTGATGCACTGTCTCGCGGGACTCGACGCGGCGACGTCAGGCTCGATCCGGCTGGGCGGCACGGAGCTGACGGAGCTGTCCGACAAGGCACTGACCGTGCTGCGCCGGGAGCGGGTCGGGTTCGTGTTCCAGTCGTTCAACCTGCTGCCGACGCTGACCGCCGAGCAGAACATCCTGTTGCCGTTCGACCTCGCCGGGCGCAGGCCCGACCGCCGCCGGCTGGCGCAGGTGGTGGCGGTCCTCGGCCTCGGCGACCGGCTGCGGCACACGCCGAGCCAGCTCTCCGGCGGCCAGCAGCAGCGGGTCGCCTGCGCCAGGGCACTGCTCGGCCGCCCCGACGTGGTCTTCGCCGACGAGCCGACCGGCAACCTCGACTCCCGCACCGGCGCCGACGTCCTCGACGTGCTGCGGCGCAGCGTGCACGAGCTGGGCCAGACCGTGGTCATGGTGACGCACGACCCGGTCGCCGCGTCGTACGCCGACAGGGTGCTGATGCTCGCCGACGGCCGCATCGTCGACGAGTTACGCCGCCCGACCCCCGACACCGTCCTCGACCTGCTCAAGCGACTCGGAGGCTGACATGCGCCGCACCACGCTGGCGGGCCTGCGCCCGCGTCGGCTCGTGCCGACCGCACTCGCGATCGTGCTGGCCGTCGGATTCGTCGCCGGCATCATGATCTTCGGGGACACGACCCGCGCCGCGCTGCTCGACGACTACGCTCGGGCCGCCCGCAACGTGGATCTCGCCGTGACCGCCAAGGACGGCACACGCCTCCCCTTGTCCACAGTGGACGATCTACGCCGCGTCGCGGGAGTGGCGTCCGTCGAGGGACGCATGGCGGAGCAGGCGCCGCTCATCGACCGCAAGGGCCGCCTCGTCACCGAGTTCGGCGTCCCGGGCCACGCCGTCGACGCCGGCGAGCGCGCCGAGCTGCGCCCGTTCGACCTGCGCACCGGCCGCCTGCCGCAGACGGGCGGGGAAGCTGCACTCGACGCCCGCAGCGCCCGCAGCACCGGGTACCAGGTGGGCGACACCATCGTCCTCGTCGGTGCCGACGAGCAACGGCACGAGTTCCGGCTCGCCGGGATCGTCGACATCACCGGCGTCGACGGAGGCAACACGTCGACCGTCGTGCTCACCCGCCGGGCGCTCGTGGACCTCACCGGCGCCACCGGCTACCGCGAGGTCGTCGCCACCGTCGCCGACGGCACCGCGCCGACCGACGTGCGGGCCCGCGTGTCCGCACCCGGCACGGTCCGCACCGGCGACCAGTTGCGTCACGACCTGGCCCGAGAGGCGTTCGGGCAGATCGACGGACTGCTCGTCGGGATGCAACTGTTCGCCGTGGTCGCCGTGCTGGTGGCCGCGCTCGTCATCGCCAACACGTTCACCATCCTGCTCGCGCAGCGGATGCGGGAGACGGCGCTGCTGCGCTGCGTCGGCGCCACCCGCGCCCAGGTGTTCCGGCGGGTGGTCGCGGAGGCCGCCGCCGTCGGCCTCACCGGCGCGACGCTCGGGATCGGCCTCGGCGTCGCGATCGGGTCCGGCCTGTCGCGCGGCGCGGCGCTGCCGGGGATCGGGCTGCCGAGCGGCCCCGTGGTGGTGGATGTTTCGCCGGTACTGGTGGCGCTGGTGCTCGGCGTCGCCCTGACGGTCGTGTCGGCGCTGGTGCCGGCGGTCCGGGCGACCAGGGTGCCGCCGGTCGCGGCGCTGCGGGTCACCCCGCTGGCCCGCGGCGGCGGACGGTGGGGAAGAGTCGCGCTCGTCGCTGCCGCCGCGCTGCTCGCGCTCGGCGGGTCCGCCCTGACCGCGGTCGGGATGCGCACCGACGACCCGCAGACCGCGATGGCCATCGTCATGGTCGGCGGCACGTGCGTGTTCCTGGCGGTGCTGCTGCTGTCGCCGCTGTTCATCGGCCCGCTGGTGTCTGCGTTCGCGTGGCTGCCCGGCCGGGTCGCCGGCGTGCCGGTCCGCCTGGCCGCCGCCAACGCCCGGCGCAACCCGGGCCGGACCGCGGTGACGACCGCGGCGCTGCTCGTCGGGGTGGCGTTGATGGCCGGTGGCAGCACCATCGCCGCGACCGTGAACCGCACCGCCGAGGCCCAGCTCAATCAGGCGTTCCCCGTGGACTACCTGCTCACCCCGGCGGTCACCGGCGGCGACCGGGCGGCCGCGGTCCCGGCGGAGGTGACGGCGGGGCTGCGGTCCGACCCTGCGTTCGACCTCGTCGCCGCGGTCCGGCAGGGCACCGCGAAGACGTCCGGCGGGGCACTGCTCGTCGGGACCATCGACGCGGCGGCGATCGGCACGGCGTACCGGCCCGCCGTCACCGCCGGGCGGCTGGCGGACCTGCGGCCGGGCACCGCCGTCGTGGCCAGCGGCTCCGACATCCTCGTCGGCCGGCGCGTCGGCGACCAACTGCGACTGACCACCGGTGCCCGCACGATGACGGTCACGATCGCCGCCACCGTCCAGAGCGCGACGCTCGTCGGTGACGTAGTGATCACCGACGCCGACTTCGCGGCGCTGTTCCCGGCGGCGGCGGCCGGCGACTCCCTCGTCATGCTCCGCACTGCGGGCGGCGTCGCGGCGGCCACGGCACGCAGCCGGCTCGACACCGCGCTCGCCGCCCACCCGCTCGTGCAGGTCGGCGACCTCGCCGAGGTCCGCGACGAACGCAACGCCGCGATCGACCAGATCGTCGCCGTGATCGCCGTCCTGCTCGCGCTGGCGCTCGTCATCGCGCTCGTCGGTATCGCCAACACGCTGTCGCTGTCGGTGCTGGAACGCACCCGGGAGTCGGCCCTGCTGAGGGCGCTCGGCCTGACCAGGGGGCAGCTGCGTGCGACGCTGCTCGCCGAGGCATTGCTCATGGCGGCGGCCGGCGCGGTCGTCGGCGTCGTGTTCGGGCTCGTGTACGGGTGGCTGACCGCCGAGGCGGCGTTCGGCGACATCGAGACCCTCGTCGCGGTCCCGATCGGGCAGCTCGCGGCGTTCGTCGGGCTCGCCGCACTCGCGGGCACACTCGCCGCAGTGCTCCCGTCACGCAGGGCAGCAAACGTCGCGGTCGTCGCCGCGCTGGCCGATTGACGACCTATCGTGGACGGCGTGTGGGACGGCGAACACCTGCGGCGCATCAAGACCTGGCTGTTCGACGGAGGTGTCGCGGGATGCGTGCTGTACGTGACGTTGATGGAGCGCGGGCTGAAGCCGCCCGTCGTCGCGATCGGGCTCGTCATGGCGGCCGCCATGCTGGGCCGCCGCCGCTACCCGGTGGCCGTCGCCTGCGTCGTGTACACGGCGGCGCCGCTGCACCTGCTGTTCGACGACGCGATGCGGCTCTATGACATGGCTGTCCTGATCTCGATGTTCGCCGTCGTCAAGTACCGGGCGCAGCTGTTCTGGGGCATCCTCGCGGGCGTCGGCGCGGGCCTCGGCGTCGTCATCGGCGCCGCCGTCGAGGCCAGCCGCACCGACAACTTCGGCACCATCGCCTGGGTCATCGGCGCGCTGACCGTCGCCGTGTGGTTCTCGGCGTACGGGGTGCGGACCCGACGCCTCTACGTGGCGAGCCTCGAGGAGCGCGCCGCCACCCTCGAACGGGAGCGCGACCATCTGGCCCGTCTCGCCGCCGCCGACGAGCGCGCCGCGATCGCCCGCGAGCTGCACGACGTCGTCGCACACAGCCTGAGCGTGATGATCGTCCAGGCGGACGGTGCCGGGTACACCCTCGAACCGTCCGCGTCACGGGCCCGGCAGGCGCTCGACACGATCGCCGCGACCGGGCGTGACGCGCTCGAGGACATGCGGCGCGTCGTGAGCGTGCTGCGCGGCGGCACCCCCGGCACCGACGCGGCGTCGAGGCGGCGGGTCGGCCTCGCCGAGCTCGACCGGCTCGTCGAGCGGGCCGGCCTGCGGGTCGACCTGCGCACGGTCGGCACCCCCGAGGGGCTGAGCGTGGCGGAGGAGCTGACCGCGTACCGCATCGTCCAGGAGTCCCTCACCAACACGCTCCGGCACGCGGGACCCGACGCGAAGGTCGCGCTGCGTCTGGAGTACACGCCGGAGCACGTCGCGATCGAGGCCACCGACGACGGCGCCGGGCGGCCCGCGACCGCCGCCACGCCGGGCGGCCACGGCCTGGTCGGCATGCGGGAGCGGGTCGCGCTGCACGGTGGGACGGTGACCGCCGGCCCGAGGTTCGACGGCGGCTGGCGGGTCACGGCCACGATCCCCAGGGCACCCCGGATGGTGGTGCTGGACCGAGGTTCGGCGGCGGTGTCGCGGTCGGAGCCGGCGACGGCATCGGAGGGACCGGCGAAGGCCGTGGGAGCGTTGAGCGGCGTGCGCGCCGCCGCGGGAGGGGCCCGGCCCGTGGAGATGCCGGGGGACCCGGGCTCGGTGGCGGTCGACGGCGTCGGCGGGACGGATGAGTCCGAGATCCGTGGCTGGGATGTCGGCGGTCGTGACGTTGCTCCTGTTCGTGAGGTGGTCGGACGTCCCAGCGTGGGCGAGGTTCCTGGTCTCGCGCTGGTGGAGGCCGGCGACCCCGGTGTCGGCGGTGAGGCCGGCACCGCGGTCGCGGCAGGTCGGTGGGTCCGGTGATCCGGCTCGTCATCGTCGACGATCAGGAGCTGATCCGGGCGGGGTTCCGGATGGTGCTGTCCGCGCAGCACGACATGGAGGTGGTCGGGGAGGCCGGGGACGGGGCGGAGGCGCTGCGACTGCTGCGGCAGGTCGAGGCCGACGTGGTCGTGATGGACATCCGGATGCCGGTGATGGACGGGGTGGCGGCGACCGAAGCGCTGTGCGCGCGGCCGGGCGGGCCGAGGGTGCTGATCCTGACCACGTTCGACACCGACGACGACGCGTTCGCGGCGTTGCAGGCGGGGGCGAGCGGGTTCCAGTTGAAGAACGCGCCGCCGGCGGACCTGCTGGCGGCGATCAGAGCGGTGGCCGACGGTGAGGCGATGGTGGCGCCCAGGGCGACGCGGAGCCTGCTGGACCGGTTCGCGGGGAAGTTCGTGACGGCGCCGCCCGTGGTCGACGACCCCGACGCGATGCGGCGGCTCGCCAGTCTCACGGAGCGGGAGCGGCAGGTGCTGCTGCTCGTCGCGGAAGGACTGTCCAACGCGGAGATCGGGGAGCGGCTCATCGTGGCGGAGACGACGGTGAAGACCCACGTGGGGCGGGTCCTGACCAAGCTGGAGGTGCGTGACCGGGTGCAGGCGGTCGTGTTCGCGTATCAGATCGGCCTGGTCCGCACCGACTGACCGGGCGAGGGCGACACGGGCACCGCGGCGGCAGGGCGGTGCGCGGCGCCCGTGGGGGAAGGAGGGAAACCCCCGAGCGCCGCGCACCGGGTGGAGGAACGTCAGGGGCGCGCGGCCCAGCGTTGGGCTCCCGTGCCATTGCAGGTCCACAGCTGGACCTTGGTGCCGTTGGCGGTGCCGGAGGCGTTCACGTCGACGCACTTGCCGGAGCCGGCGCCGGTGATGGAGCCGTTGGCGTTGAACGTGAACTTCTGGGCGGTGGTGCCGTTGCAGTCCCAGATCTGGATCTTCGTGCCGTCGGCGGTGCCGTTGCCGTTGACGTCGAGGCAGCGGTTGCCGTAGACGCGCAGCTCGCCGGCGGCGGTTCTGGTCCAGCGCTGGTTGGTGCCGCCGTGGCAGTCCCAGATGTGGACCTGCGTGCCGGGGGTGGTGCTGACGCCGGAGACGTCGAGGCAGCGGTTGGACTGCGGGTTGACCAGGGACACGGCGGTGCCGACCGGCGGGATGGTGGGGGTGAGGCTGCCGGGCACCGACTGCAGTGCGCCGAACCACCGGGCGGCCATCTTGTCGTAGCCGGTGGCGTTCGGGTGTACCCCGTCGGCGAGGTCCGCGGTCGTGATCGCCGAGTGCATGTCGACGAGGTGGGTGAGGGGGCCCTTGCCGGCGACGATGCCGGGCAGGGCCGCGTTGTACGCCTGGACCCGCGCTTCGAGGGTCGCGTCGGTCTCCGGGGTGATCTGCGCGACGAACAGCTCCACCGACGGGGCGGTCGCCCGGATCTTGTCGATGAGGGCCGACAGGCGCGCCGGGGCGTTGGCGACGTCGTAGTTCTGGTTCATGTCGTTGGTGCCGATGTGCAGCAGGATGGTCCGCGGCGTGTACGCCTGCAGCCAGCCGACGATGTTGGCGTCGATCTGGTCGATCCGCCAGCCGGAGTGGCCCTCGTGGTCGTGGTCGCCGAGGGACGCGGGGCCGTTGAACCCGGACCCGACGAAGTCGACGGTGTAGCCGCCGGCGGCGAGCCGCTGCCACAGGTTGATCCGGTAGCCGCCGGGCACGTTGTACCCGTCGGTGATCGAGTCGCCGAGCGGCATGACCCGGACGCCGCCGTTGGACTCGGCGTGCGCCGGTCCCGTTGTGGCGAGGGTGAGCCCCGCGGCGAGGGCGAGGCCGAACCCGGCGGCGGCGAGCCGCCTCAGAGTGCGTCGCATGTGCTGGTTCCCTTCGTCTGCGCCGTCCGAGGGCGGTCCGGGGCGGCGGCGGGGGACCGCGGCCACCCCGGCAGGGACGGTCGCATCGAGTCTTGGCGATGTACGGCGCAACCCGGGAGCCCAGCGGCGCGCCGGACCGGTCGAACGCCGCCCGTGCTGCGCCGAGCGGTCACCGCCGCGGCGCGTCAGCCATTCACCGCCGTGATCGCGCCGCCTGATCACCACCGGCCGGGCCGCCAGCCACCAAGCGCCGAGCGCCGGCCACCAAGCGCCGGCCACCAAGCGCCGGCCACCGAGCGCCAGAAACACACCCGCGGCCCAGGGGTTGCCGCCGACCGGGCCCACAGGGCACGCTTCCAGGGCCTCCACCGCACAGCGTCGCCGCGCGTCAACGCTTTGCAAGAACGCGTTCGAATCCAGCAAAGATGAGTCTGGATATTGCGTCGTGGTGTCGACGGCGTTACGGTCCCTCTTGCACCGCCGCCAACCGGTGTCCGTACCCACCCCGCCGTTCGAACGTCACCGCCAGCGCCGACCAGCCCGAGACCGCCAGCTCGCGGCAGGCCGGCCGATGCCTCGGACGCGCTTGGCCCCGTCGAAAGCGAGCAACACATGTTCCGGTCCACTCGAGGTGCCGGGCGGAAGGGGCGTCTCGTCGCCCTGACCGCGGGCACCACCCTCGCTGCCGCGGGCGTCGTCGTCGGGTTGACGATGTCGCCGGCGGCAGCGGCCGCGACCGGCGGCGTCGGTGCGACGCTGCCCTACGTCGAGGTGCAGGCGGAGAACGCCGCCACCAACGGCACGGTCATCGGCCCCAGCGCCGCCTACAACACGCTCGCCGGTGAGGCGTCCTACCGCAAGGCCGTCACGCTGCAGGGCAGCGGCAAGTACGTCGAGTTCACCTCGCCCGTGGCGACGAACTCGATGGTCTTCCGGTACAGCATCCCGGACACCGGCAACGGCTCGGTGTACACGGCGCCGATCTCGCTGTACATCAACGGGACCCGGTCCAACAACTTCACGCTGACCAACGCGTACAGCCACTACTACGGCAGCTACCCGTTCACCAACCAGCCCGGCAGCAACCACCATCACTTCTACGACGAGGTCAACCGCCTCTTCCCGCAGGTGTACCCGGCGGGGACGAAGTTCCGCCTGCAGGTGGACTCGGACTCGACGGCCTCGTCGTACACCATCGACCTCGCGGACTTCGAGAACGTCGCGGGGCCGCTGAGCCAGCCGACCGGCTCGGTGTCGATCACGAGCAAGGGCGCCGACCCGTCCGGTGTGGCGGACTCGACCTCCGCGATGAACCAGGCGATCGCGGCCGCGGGCGCCGGCGGCACGGTGTGGATCCCGGCGGGCACGTTCAAGATCCAGGGCCACATCGCGGTCAACAACATCACGATCAAGGGTGCCGGCATGTGGCACTCGAAGACGACCGGTGACCGCATCGGTTTCTACGGCAACTACGCGCCGTCGCCGAGCACCAACGTGCACCTGTCGGACTTCGCGATCTTCGGCAACGTCCAGGAGCGCAACGACGGCGACCAGGTCAACGGCATCGGCGGCTCGCTGACGAACTCGACCGTCGACCGGGTCTGGATCGAGCACACCAAGGTCGGCGCCTGGATGGACGGGCCGTTCACGAACCTGGTGTTCAACCAGATGCGGCTGCGCAACTACACCGCCGACGCGATCAACTTCCACAACGGCGTGACCAACTCGAAGGTCACCAACAGCCACGTGCGCAACGCCGGCGACGACGGCCTGGCGATGTGGGCGGAGCAGAACGCCGACGCGAACAACTCCTTCGACCACAACACGGTCGAGCTGCCGATCCTCGCCAACGGCATCGCGATCTACGGCGGCCACGACAACTTCGTGACCGACAACCGGGTCATCGACGCGGGCCTGAGCCAGGGCGGCGGCATCCACGTCGCGCAGCGCTTCGCCTCGACCCCGATCGGCCGCACCGACGTGCTGCGCAACACGATCATCCGGTCCGGCAACCTCGACCCGAACTGGCAGTTCGGCGTCGGCGCGCTGTGGTTCGACGCCCGTGACGGCGTCATGAACGGCCTCACGAACGTCGACAACATCCTGATCCAGCAGAGCCCGTACGAGGCGATCCAGTTCGTCTCGGGCTCCCAGATCAACAACGTGAAGATCAACAACGCGACGATCCAGAACACCGGCACGTTCGTGGCGCAGCTGCAGGTCGCCGGCGCCGCGACGATCACCAACAGCACCGCCACCGGCACCCAGGGCCCCGCGCCGATCTACAGCTGCGGCGTCGGGTTCAACCTCACCGACGGCGGCGGCAACTCCGGCATCTTCGGCTCGACGGCCTGCACGATGCCCACGCCGACGTTCCCGCCGTACCTGCCCGACAACGGCTCGAGCATCAGCGTCAGCCCGAACGCGCTCGGCTTCGGGTCGGTCGCGACCGGCGGTACGAGCGCCGCACAGACCGTCACCGTCACCAACGGCGGCTCCGCGTCGGCGGCCGTCGGCACCATCGCGGTGTCGGGCGACTTCACGCAGAGCAACACCTGCGGCAGCAGCATCGCCGCCGGCGCGTCCTGCACGGTCAGCGTCACGTTCCAGCCGACCGCGGCGGGCACCCGCACCGGCAACCTGTCCGTGACCGCGGCCGGCGTCACCAGCACCGTCCCGCTGTCGGGGACGGGCGTGGCACCCGGTCCGGTCCTCAACGCGAGCCCCGGTTCGCTGTCGTTCGCCGGTACCGTCGTGGGCGCCTCCTCGGCGACCCAGAACGTGACCCTCACCAACTCCGGCACCTCCACCGCGACGGTCTCCGGGGTCAGCGCCAGCGGCGACTTCAGCCAGACCAACACCTGCTCGTCGATCGCCGTCGGCGCGTCGTGCACGGTCACGGTGAAGTTCACCCCGACCGCGTCGGGCGCCCGCACCGGTACGCTCACCGTCACCAGCAACGCGAACAACAGCCCGGCCACGGTCGCGCTGTCCGGCACCGGGGTCGGCACCAACACCAACATCGCGCTCAACAAGCCCGCCACCGCCAGCAGCCAGGTCAACGGCACGCAGGCGGCGACCACCGCCACCGACGGCAACGCCGCCACCTACTGGGAGAGCGCCAACAACGCCTTCCCGCAGTGGATCCAGGTCGACCTGGGCGCGACGAGCAGCATCGGCAAGGTCACCCTGAAGCTCCCGCCGGACACCGCCTGGGCGACCCGCCAGCAGACACTGTCGGTCCAGGGCAGCACGGACGGCTCCAACTTCAGCACGATCGTCGGTTCGGCCGCGCAGACGTTCAACCCGGCCTCCGGCAACACGGTCAACCTGACGTTCGCGGCCACCAACGCCCGGTACGTGCGGGTGAACATCACCGCGAACACCGGCTGGCCCGCCGGCCAGGTCGCCGAGCTGGAGGTGTACCCGAGCGGCGGCACCACGCCGAACGTGGCCGTGCTCAGCGCCAACCCGACCGGCCTCACCTACGCCTCGCAGGCGCTGAACACCACCAGCGGCTCGCAGGCGGTCACGATCACCAACACCGGCACCGCGGCGGCCACCGTCTCCGGCGTCTCCGTGACCGGTGACTACCAGCAGACCAACAACTGCTCCTCGATCGCCGTCGGCGCGTCCTGCGTGGTCAACGTGACCTTCCGGCCGACCGCGACCGGCACCCGCACCGGCACGCTCACCGTCACCAGCAACGCGCAGAACAGCCCGACGACGGTCTCGCTGACCGGCACCGGCGCCGGCGGCACCACCCCGACCAACCTGGCCGCGGGCAAGCCGACCAGCGAGTCCAGCCACGTCCAGGTGTACGGCTCGGGCAACGTCACCGACAGCGACCAGAACTCGTACTGGGAGAGCGCCAACAACGCGTTCCCGCAGTGGGTCCAGGTCGACCTCGGCTCGGCGCAGAGCATCAGCAAGGTGGTCCTGCAGCTGCCCACCGCGTGGGGCGCCCGCAACCAGACCATCGAGGTCGTCGGCAGCACCACCGGCTCGTCGTTCTCGACGCTGAAGGCGAGCGCGTCGTACGCCTTCACCGGCGGCTCCGGCAACACCGTCACCATCACGTTCACGGCGCAGACGCAGCGCTACGTCCGGCTGAACATCACCGCCAACACCGGCTGGCCGGCGGGGCAGATCTCGACCTTCCAGGTCTGGAACGTCTGACCCGTCCGCGGGCACGGGGTGCCGCCGGTCTTGCGGACCGGCGGCACCCCTTTTCTTCGTTCCGGCGGCGGTGCCTGTCTCAGGCGGGGTGCGGGGTCGCCGGTGGCGGCGGTGCGGGCGCACGGCTGGTTACAGTGCGGGTATGAGGCTCGTCCCGGTCGTGGAGATGGCGACGTCGCAGCCCACGTACCTCAACCTGGACCACGCGACCCTGGTCGCGCCCGTGCACCTGGACACGAAGGCCCGCATGCTGCGCCGCGACCAGGAGACGTGGGCCGTCACGTTCGTGGTCACCGTCGGCGACACGGCGGCGGTGTACGCGACCCGCCGCTCGTTCGCTGCCGAACAGGACGCGCTGGCGTGGATCGCCGCCGTGACCGAGGTGGTGCGGTGAGCGCCGCCGTGCGGGTGGCGCCCGGTGGCGTCGCCGCCGACGTTGCCTGAGGTGCGGGCGGTCGGGTCGCCCACGGTGTCCGTCGCTCCGATGTGGCGGCCTCCTCGAAGCATCTCCTCTTGTCCGGGCGACGGTGACTGCGACGGCCGTCAGGGGTCAGGGAATCAGTGTCAGGGGGTCGTGGCGGGGAGCCAGGTGGCCTCGGCCACGGCGCGGGTCGCGGCGTCGGCGTAGACGGCGGTCGCCAGCCACGCCTGGGCGAACGCGCTGCCGTCGTCCCCGGCCAGCCGCCCGAACGTGTCCCGGGGCCGGGTGCACGCCGCCTCCGTCAGCCGGTCCAGCAGCGCCGCGCCCGTGTCGAGCCTGGCCCGCCGCAGGCGGGTGGCGTCCGACGGGCCCCGGCCCGCCGGGAACGTGTGCACCGCCCTCCCGCCGGACACCGTCCGCTCGACCTGCGCCGCCAGCAGCCGCAGCACCGGGTCACCGGCCGCGGCGCCGCCCGCCCGGGGTGCCGCGAGCCCGGGCACCTGGCCGCCGCCGGCCGGGCCCGGCCCGGCCGGACCGGCCTGTGGCAGGTGGCTGCGGTGCAGCCGGTCGAACGCCAGGTCCGCGTGGCCCGCCTGCGCCGCCGGCAGGTTCCAGCCGGTGCTGTCCACCGGCGCGACCGACAGCGGGAGCACCGTCCCCGGCCGCGCCGGGTCGGGGCGCGCGACGACCAGCAGCTCCAGGCTGGTGGCCTGGCCCAGGAGCCGCAGGTTGTCCCGGTACGCCAGCGCCGGCGAGTCGTCGGCGACCCCGAGCGTGAGCGGGATGCCGCCGTCGGTGGTGGCGTGGACGATGTCGGCGGCGGTGGACGTACCGTCGATGCGGACCGACAAGAACAGCAGGTCGTCGCCGGCACGACGGTCCGTCACCGGCAGCGCCAGCGCCGTGAACGCCCGGTGCACCTGCTCGGCGAGCGGCACCGCCCACAACGCGGCGAGGGGTGCCTCGTGCCAGCCGCAGCCGCCGGCCGTGACCGCTCGCACCGACCGGCCCGCGCCGAGCTGCCGCGTCGCGGACGCCGTCGCCCCCGACACGACGAGCCCCGCGCGGGTCAGCGCCCGGTGGCTCAGCGCCGTCTCGCCGAGCGCGACGGTCGCGTTGCCCGCCTTCGCGGCCCGGCGGGCGTCGCCGGGCATGAGGTCCGCGATCATCCACAGGACACCGGCGCGGTCCGCGACGTACGTGACGACGCCCGCGTACCCGGAGTCGGCGAGCACCGCCGTCGTGCACAGGCCGTGCAGCCGGAGGCTGCCCTGCAGGTCGTACGCCCGGCGGGCGGTGCCGAGCAGCCCTTCGGCCGGTCCTCCGCCGGCCGGTCCTCCGCCGGCCGACCGGAGCCGTTGCAGGACACCGATGAGCTCCTGCAGCGCCGCCGTCAGGTCCCCGAGCCGGAAGTCGGGGTCGCCGGTACGGGCCGCCTGCAGCATCGCGGCCACCACCCGGGCCGCGGTGGCCGGGCGGTACACCTTGCAGGCCTGCCCCTCGTGCGCCGCCCGCAGCAGCGCGGCCCGCGCGACGGTCCCCGACCCGGTGACGCCCGCGGCGAGCACGTCGACGGCGGCCCGCCACAGCTGCTCGACCGCGGCCCGCTGCTGCGGTGTCAGCGGTTCGGCGGTGGCCTCGGTCTCCGCCTCCGCCGGCAGCATCGTGCCGGCCGTGACCTCGGCGTGGGCCGTGGCGTCGGCGACGGCGGTGGTGCCGGTGTGGGCCGTGGCGTTGCCGTGGGCGGTGGCGGGGATCGCGGTGTGACCGGTGCCGCCGTCTGGCGCGGCGGCAGTCCCGGACGGGTCAGCGGGCGGCCGTGCGGCATCCGCGGCGATTTCGTCCCGAGCCGGCTCCGCCGCCGTGCCGCCGGGGTCCGCCGTGCCGCCGGGGTGCGCCGTGCCGCCGGGGTGCGCCGTGCCGCCGGGGTGCGCCGTGCCGCCGGGGTCCGCGGTGCCGCCGGGGTCCGCGGTGCCGCTGAGGTCCGCCGCCGTTTCCTCCGTGGCCGCCCTCCCTGGTGCGTCCTCGGGCGGGCCGCCGGCGTGGGCCGGGGCGAGCGCGAGGACGGCGGCGCGGTGCAGGCAGTTCGGGGCGAGCAGGCACGTGCACGTCGCCGCGTCCGGGGAACGCACCACCCCCGCGTCCGTGACGAGCGTGACCGTGGTCGTGTCGTCGACCGCGACGGTGAACCGCCCGTCCACCGCCGTCACCGGCAGCGCCGCGAACCGGGTCACCGCGTCGTCGACCTTCTTGCGCAGCCGCGCCGGCAGCGCGTCGACGGCCGCGACGAGGACCGTCTCCGCCACCGGCGGCAGCGCGGCCCCGCTCACCGGGTCACCGCCGCGCGCCGCCGCACGGGTGCGGTGTGTCCAGCAGTCCTCATGCACGCACCTTCTCCCCGACCCAGCGGGCCAGCTCCAGAGGGCTCAACGCGGCGACCGACATGCCGCAGGCGACGAGCTGCGAGGCCACCGACACGGAGTACCGGGGGCGGCCCCCGTCGTCGAGGCTCGCGCAACCCAGCACGGTCGCGCCCGACTCGACCAGCGCACGCGTCTCCGCGAGGAGGCTGCCGAGGGGGTACCCCTCCTCGAAGTCGCTGACGACCACGACCAGCGTGCGCGACGGTACCGTCACCAGCGACCGCGCGTGCCGCAACCCCGCCGCGATGTGGGTGCCGCCGCCGACCTTGACCTCCAGCAGGAGGCCCAGCGGGTCGCTGACCCGGTCGGTGAGGTCGACGACCTCGGTGGAGAACGCCACGAAGTGCGTCGTCAGCGCCGGTACCCCGGCAAGGATCGCCCCCGTCAGCGCCGACCAGATGACCGACGCCTCCATCGACCCGGAGACGTCGACGACGAGGACGAGCCGCCAGTCGACCCCGCGCCGCGCCTTCGTCCGGAACACCGGCCGCTCCGGGACGACCCGCACCCGGCCGTCGTCGTCGCGGCGGGTCGTGGCGAGGTTCGCGCGCAACGTCCGGGGCAGGTCGAGGGGGCCGCCCGGCCGGCGGGTCGGCCGCGGCGTCGTGATCCCGGCGAGGGCCGGCCGCAGCCGGGCCGCCAGCTGCCGGGTGAGCTCCTCGACGATCCGCGCGACCAGCGGCCGCAGCCGCGCGACCGCCGACTCGGGCATCGCGCCGGCGAGCGACAGCACCGTCTGCAGCAGCTCCACCGACGGGGTCACCGCGTCGGGGTCGAGCAGGAACGCGGCCTCCCGCCGCCCGGCCTCCGCGGCGCGGGCGAGGACCTCCTCACGGATGCCCGGCCCGAACAACGCCGACAGCTCCTCGGCCCACTCCCGCACCCCGGGGAACGGAGCCTCCCGCCCGGCCCGCCCGGCCGCGTCGGCGCGGGCGCCCTCACCGGTGCCGGCACCGTACAGCTCGTCGAGCGCGGTGGCGTACCGCGCCGCGCCCGGGGCCAGCTCGTCGGAGCGCCGGCCCAGCAGCAACCGCCACCGGTCCACTGTGGACAACGTGCGGTCGGCCGCGCCGGGCTGGTCGGTCGCGCCGGGCTGGTCGGTCCGGCTCGGCGCGGCCTCCTCGTCGGGCGCGCCGGTCGCCGACGCGGCCTCCACGTCGGGCGCGCCGGTGGGCGCCGCGGGCAACGCCAGGCCGTACGCGGCGAGGGCCGCCGCACCCGCCCGGTCCGCGAGCAGCCTGACGAGCAGCTCGTCCGGTGCCGCGTCGGCGATGTCACGGGCCGACACGGTGTCGCCGAGCCGCTGCTCGACCACCACGAGGAGCCGGTCCCGCCCCGCGGGGCTGACCACCTGGAATCCGCCGCGCAGCGCCGGCAGCCGGGACAGGAAGTCGGCGTCGGGCAGCGTCTCGACCCTGTCCAGCAGGCCGCCGAGGATGTCGTCGCCGGCCTGCAGCAGCGGCTCCGCGGCGGTGAGCAGCCCGCGGAGGTGGCCGAGCAACCGCCGCCGGCCGTCGTCGGTGCGGGCACCGTCGACCCACGACGCCAGCCTGGTGCCGAGCGCGCCCGGCTCGGTGAGGCCGAGCATCACCTGTACGGCACCCGCGGCCGCCGACATGACCGGGGTGCCGTCCCCGGCGAGCCGGTCGACGGCGGCCGCGAGCCGGAGCCCGACCCCGGCGGCGTCGGCCCGCTGGGCGAGCGCGACCAGCGCCCGCACGTCGTCCACGGACTCGGAGCCGGTCAGGCCGTCGACCTGCCGGACGGCGGCGGACTCGAGGGACTCGATCACCGGTGCGAGGTCGCCGAGCAGGCCGCTCGGCATGCCGGGCACGTGCCCGCGGTCGAGCCGGTCGACGAGGGCGAGCGCCGCCATCAGCTCGTCGAGGCTCGCCGCGGCGGGCACCTCGGCGGCGACCTCCGCGACCCGCTCCCGGGTCAGCGCGACGAGCCCGCACCCGGCGGCGACGGCGAGACCGTCGACCAGCTGCGCCGACGTGGGACCGTTGTCGTCCTGCTCGAGGCGGCGGCGGTGCCGCAGCGTGCCCTCGGCCGCCTGGGCCAGGGTGACGCCGCGGATGCCGGCGAGCTCCAGCATCGCCTCCGTGCCGGGCACCCACTGCACCGTCCAGCGGGTGGTGAGCGCGTCGGTGCCGCCGGCGCCTTCGACGGCGACGCGTTCGGCGTACGGCACCCGGCACACCTCCAGCTGCCGCAGCGTCACCTCCCGCCGCCGGTCGAGGTCCGACCGCAGCGGGTCCAGCCGCAGGTCGCGGGACTTCTCGCCGGGGCCGGGCAGGCGCAGCTCACCGACGAGGGTCTCGACCGCGGGCCGCAGCCCCGACCGGGGCGTGCCGGGCGCGAGGACGCCGCGCTCGTCGCCGACGAGCACCTGCTCCATCGCGGTCGCGACGACCCGGCCGCGGCCGAGGACCTCGCCGTGCGCGATGACGCTCTGCAACGCCTCGACGATCTCGCCGCGGCCGGGTGCCGGCAGCGCCCGCAGCCGGGCCAGGTCGCTGGCGAGCCGGTACGCCTCCCGCGCCTCACCGGGCCCGGCGGGATGCCCGGCGGCGCGGACCCGGGCGCACACGTCGACGATCGCGCCGAGCGCGGCCCGCTCCACGTCCGCGGGCCGTCCACCGGCGGCGACGACCGCCTGCTGCCAGCGCGGGTCACGGATCCCCGCCGGGTACCCGGACCGGGCGTCGAGGAGCGAGAACGCGTACGGCACCAGCGACGTGACGACCTCAGGCTGCTTGCCGGCCGCCGGCCTCGAGGCTGGGATGTCGGGCTGCTTGTCGACGTCGAGCAGCGCCCACGCGTGGAACGCGCCGACGACCGCGGCCACCCGCCGCCCCTCGAGGGCCGCGAGGTGCCGGCGCATCCAGGCCTCGCGGCGCAGGTCGAGGGCGGTGACGCCGTCGCCGGTGTCGTGCCGCATCGCCCAGCCGACGAGGAGCGCGGCCCGGCGTACCGCCTCCGGTGCCGCGCCGGGGGACCGGGCCTCGACGACCCGGTCCCACATGTCCTCGTCGGGCCGTCCGGTCGCGGCGCGCCGCAACGCGTCGCCGAGCAGCCGCAACCCTTCGGGCGCGACCGTGGCGGGCAGCCGCTCGCCGCGCGGGTCCGCTCCGCCCCCGGCGCCCGGGGCATCGTCTGCGGGTCCGCCGGCCGGGGCGTCGAGCGAGGGCGCGGCGGCCGGGGTGTCCTCGGGCAGGTCCTCGTGCCAGGCGCGGTCGGCCAGGGGCAGGTCGCACGGGACGACCTCGACGCCGTTGCGGGCCGCCCAGCGGACCGCGACCAGCTCCGGGGAGAAGTCGGCGAACGGGTAGAACGCCGCGGTGCCCCGGGGGCCGGCGACGCCGGCGAGGGCGACCGGTGCCGTGGTGGCCGGGTCCGCCAGCCACGGCAGCCAGCCGGCGAACTCGGCCGGCAGCTCCAGCAGCAGCACCTCGGGCCGCGCCGCGTCGAGCAGGTCCTCCATCACCGCGGACAGCGCCGGGGAGTGGTGCCGCACGCCGATCAGGTACGGCGCCGTCGACTCCGCGAGGGCCCGCAACGCCCCGCCGGGCACCACACCCCCACCGAGCCCGTCGAGGTCGACGGACCCGTCGGGGCCGCCCCGTCCGCCGGGCCCACCGGGCCCGGCGGAGGCGGCGGGCTCAGGACTTGAGGACATCGCGGAGCTCCCACAGCTGGGTCCACAGCCGGGACCCCTCCTCGGCGCGCCGGCGCACCGCGCCGTCCCAGTAGCCGAGCAGCTTCGCCCCGTCGGCGGGGTCGTCCTTGCACACGACGCCCTGCAGGTGGGTGGGCAGCAGCGACAGCACGTCGCGGTCGCCGGGGAAGTACGCCGCGGCCAGGCCCAGTGAGGTGGCGACGGCGACCGCCTCGGCGGTGCTCATCACCGTGGAGGGCCGGTCGACCTCCCAGCCCTCGACGGACCGCCCGGCCCGCAGGTCGCGGAACGCGGTGACGAGAGCCTCGAGGACGGCCTCGTCGACGGCGAACGGGGTGCGGACCCGGTCGAGCGCGGCCCTCGCCTGCCGGCCGACGAGCGCGGTCTCCTGCGCCAGGTCGGGGATCGGGCCGACGGTCTCGAAGTTGAACCGGCGCTTGAGCGCCGCCGACATCTCCGACACGCCACGGTCGCGGAGGTTGGCGGTGGCGATGAGGGTGAAGCCGGGCGCGGCGTGGATCGTGGCGCCCGCGGTGCCGGACAGCTCCGGCACCGCGATGCGCCGGTCGGACAGGATCGACACCATCGCGTCCTGCACCTCGGGCAGGCAGCGGGTGATCTCCTCGACGCGGGCGACGGCACCGGCGCGCATCGCGGTCAGCACCGGCGACGGCACGAGCGCCTCGGGGCTGGGGCCGCCGGCGAGCAGCAGCGCATAGTTCCACCCGTAGCGCAGCTGGTCCTCGGTGGTGCCGGCGGTGCCCTGCACGACCAGCTCGCTGGTGCCGCAGACCGCCGCCGACAGCAGCTCCGACAGCATCGACTTGGCGGTGCCGGGCTCACCGACGAGCAGCAGGCCGCGCTCGCCGGCGAGGGTGACGACGCACCGCTCGACGAGCGCCCGGTCACCGACGAACTTGCGGGTGATCGCCAGCTTCGCCGGCAGCCCGGCGGCGCGGGCGCCCTTGGGCAGGGTGAGCTCGCCGTCGCTGCCGACGATGAACGTCACCACGGCGCGCGGGGTGAGCCGCCAGCCGGGCGGCCGGGCGCCGTCGTCGTAGGCGGCCAGGAACGCCAGCTCGCCCGCGTGCGCGTGCTCGGCCGGGTCGACCTGCCGGACGGGGCCCGGGTCGAGCCCGGCCGCGGTCTCCAACGTGGTGCTCATCGACGCCCTCTCGTGGTGAGTTCTTCGAAGCGGGGGTGGTCGCCGCCGGTGACCCTGGCCCAGGCCACGGTGAACAGCGCCGGCGCGGGTGCGACGGGGATGACGGCGCCAAGGCCGGTGACGTCGTCGCCGTCGCGGATGAACAGTGGCAGCTTCCACAGCTCGAACGGCAGGTGAGGGCTGGACAGCGCGACCCAGCCGCCGGGCAGGAACAGGGTCCGGCCGGCCCGGGCCCGTTTCGCCTCCACGACCAGGTCGGTGGCGGCGAGCTCGGCGCGGGCCTTCTTCAGCCGGGCCGGTTTCCAGCCCGTCCAGCCCGCGACGTTGCGGTCGGTCGGGTCGGGCAGCGCCAGCAGTTGCAGGTAGAGCGTGGCCGCGTCGGCGCTGAGCCCGTGCTTCGCGGCGACCTCGGCGACGAGGTCGGGCGCGGAGCGCGACGGGTCGTGGTCCTCGTCGGCGCCGGCCGTCGTCGTGGCCGCCTCGGCCCAGGCGTCGAGCTGGCCGCCGAGGACGGCGCGCATCGCGACGAGGAACCGCGGGGACGAGTCGAGCTCGGTGAGCAGCGCCGCGAGCCGCGGGTCGTCGGGGCCGGTGAGCCGGGCGGGGCGCAGCAGGATCGACGGCCAGCGCCGGTCCATGTCGGCCTTGTACAGCCCGGCGTCGTGGGTGGTGCCGTCGACGGTGACCGGCAGGCCGATCTTGGCGATGAAGTCGGCGAGGTGGTCGCTGTACAGCGTGCCGATCTGCAGCTCCACCGCCGGGTCGGCGAGGCGCTCGCGGACCAGCTCCAGCACCCGGGGCAGGCCGGTGCGCAGCTGGTGCCCGGCCGGCAGGCGCCGCACCAGCCACGGCACGGTCCGGGTGACCGCCATGAGCAGGTCGCCGAGGCCGACACCGTTGACGGTGCCGTGCAGCCAGCGGCACGTCTCGGGGTTGGCGAGGCCGTGCAGGAACACCGAGGCGCGGATCCCGGCGGTGATGCGGGCCTTGCGCACCTCGACGATGAGGTCGTCGGGCAGCGGGGTCCGCGCGCCGTAGCGCTCCACGTGCCAGGCGCCGGCGCCTTCGACGGACGGGCCGGTGCTCCACAGGCCGGCCGGGTCGTCGGGCAGCAGCGCCGCGGCGAGGGCGTGGCGCTCGCCGCGGTCGAGCGCGTCACGGTCGCCGACCGCGCCCTCGACCGCCGCGTCGGTCAGGGCCGGGTCGATCGGCCAGTCCTCCGGGCGTCGCTCCAGCCAGTCCTTGACCCCGACCGGGTCGGCGAGCAGGACCGCGGCGTCGGCGAGGGTGATGCCGGCCGCCGCCGACAGCGCCGGGACCAGCTCGGGGCGCCACGGCAGCGGCCCCCGCTCCCGGGCCGCGGCGACGAACGCGGTGAGCCGCTTGGTGTCCCACCCGCACGGGTCGAGCACGCGGTGGCCGGTGATGGCGTGGCCGGCGACGGCGCCGAACGTGCCGTCGGGGGAGTGCTCCACGGCGGTGACCTCGCCGTCGGACGCGTCGACGCGCAGCACGACCAGGCGCCGCTGCCCGGCGGTGACGACGTCGCCGGGCTTGGGCAGGGCGGTGAGGTCGTCGGCCTTCAGCCACAGCCGCCGCAGCCGCCCGCCGGGCGCCAGCAGCCCCGAGCCGGCGATGATCTCGAGCAGGCCGAGCAGGTCGGTGTGGTGCCCGGCGTCGATCAGCGGCGACACCGCGCGGTACACCACGGCGGGCAGCGCGCCGAGCACCTCGAACCAGTCGGCGTCGGCGGCGCCGGCGATCGGCGCGATCGGCCGCTGCGGCTCCCGCCCGAGCAGCGCCGCACCGACGTGCAGATACAGGTTGGCCGCGACGTGGCTGTAGTCGTAGCAGCTGGGGATGAGCCCGGACAGCGCCGCGTTGAGCACCCGGTCGTGCGGCAGGTGCGCGTCGGGGTCGACCGGCCCGGTGCCGGCCGAGATCGCCGCGGTCGCCGTGGTCAGCTCCACCAGCCGGGTCGTGGAGCGGGCCGCCTGCTTCACCACGCCGCTGATCCCGGCGACGAGCCCCGGAGCGCTGACCTCGGGGAACGTCTCGGCGACGAGCTTGCCGGCGGTGTCGGCGTCGATCGCGGCCTCGGGGCCGACGAGGTCGACGACGGCGGTGAGCAGCCGCGCGACCTGCGCGTCGGTGGCGGCCCGCAGCGCCGCCGAGCCGGCCTCGTCGCGGACCCGCAGGTAGTGCCAGTACGCCGCCGGGGGCAGCATGCGGGTGCCCTCGCGGAACGGGTCGTGCTTCAGGTTCGTCTTCAGCGTGGCGATCTCGGTGCTGTCCTCGGCGCGCAGCAGGAACCGGTTGTCCCGCCACGCCTCCTGGTACACGATGCCGTAGACGGTGTCGGAGCCCGGGAACCGGATCGCGCCGACCAGCCGCCCGTGCCGGCGGCGCCGGCCGCCCCGCCCGGCGTGCTCGGGGACGGTGAACGTGCGGCCGTCGACGCCGGTCCCGGTCTGCGCGCCGGACGCCGACTCCCGCACCCGCCAGCCGACCAGCCCGTCGTGGTGGCCGAGCGGGCTGCCCGCCGCCTGCGGCGGGGCCGGCAGCAGCCGCGACTGGCCGTGCTGCAGCGGCTCGCCGTCGACGGCGCCGGCCTCGAAGAACGCCGGCAGCGACGGCCGGCCGAGGGCGCCGGTGCGCACGTCATACTCGTGCCACCGCCACGCCTCGTCGGCGCCGGACTGCGCGAGGGTCCAGTAGTGCCGGCCGTCGCTGCACACCGGGCCGCGCTCGTGCGCCGCGTGGTCGCCGACGTGCAGCGGCCGGCCGCCGGCGGTGCGGCCGCCGCCGGGCAGGGCGATCGAGACGTGGCTGCTGGTGGTGAACGACTCGCCGGGGCTGGTGAACACGTCGTCGGCGGTGCCGCTCCAGTAGCCGGCGCGCTCCTCGCCGACGTCCCAGCTGACCAGCAGCTGCCCGTCGACGTAACGCAGCACCGTGTTCCAGTCGTAGTGCCGCTGGCCGGTGGGGATGCGCAGGGTGTGCTCCAGCTCGATGCCGTCGGCGCCGACGACGGCGACCTGGTCGCCGGCGCGCACCAGCAGCTGCGGCCACTGCTGCTGGGTGCGCACCTTCGCGTCGTAGGCGTCGTCGTCGGACTCGACGGCGGCCTCACCGACGAGCGCGTCGACCGCCGCCTCCAGTGCCGGCCAGCCATACTCGTCGAAGATCCCGGCGCGCAGTGTCGCGGCGAGGACCGGGGCCAGGTCGTGACCGGTGATGCGCCGCACCGCCTCGGGGTTGACCGCGAGCCCCTCCGGGCAGGCGACGAGCGCGAGCCGGTCGAGCTGCTCGTCGATGCCGGGCAGGCCCTGCGCGGTCACGCTGTCGGCGAGCCGGTCCATCCACCAGTGCAGCGCCGTGCGCAGGCCCGGCACCGCGACGACCTCGGCGACCTGCTCCGGCGACACCGTGGTGCGGTGCCAGCTGGGGCGCAGGTGGCCCTCGACGCTGTCGGCGAGGCGGGGCAGCAGCCGCTCGTGCGCGGCGACGTGGACGAGGTCGCGGCGGCCGGGCGCGTCGTCCTTGAGCCACCGCTCGACCGGGCAGTTGGCGTTGGCGGCGACCTCGCCGAGGGGCACGCCCAGCTCGAGGCACAGGTCGACGAAGTCGAGGTCCACGTAGCCACCGGAGCCGCACAGGTCGGCCGGCACGCCGTCGGCCCGCAGCCGCGGCGCCATCCGGGCCACGAGCGCGGACTGCGCCGCCAGCCGCTGCCGCCGCCAGCCGGAACGGTGGTGGTGCAGGCGGGTCAGCCAGCCGGCGGGACCGTCGGGCGACTCGGCCTCGGCGGGCACGGTGCCGGCCGGCTCGGTCAGCGCGGCGGTCGCCCCGGACTCATCGAGGATCTCCAGCCACGTCTCGTCGGGGCAGTTGCCGGGGAACATGGTCAGCAGCTGGCCGCGGATCGCCGGGTCCTGCCGGGCGACGGAGACCAGCACCGCCCGGTAGGCGGTCCAGAAGCCGCCGGGCGCCCGCACGATCGACGGGGCGGTGAGCAGCACCCGCAGCAGCGCCTCCTCCTCGTCCTGCCCGAGCTTCGCCGCCTTCGCCAGCCGGCGCAGGTCGGTGTGCATCGACGCATACGGCGGCATCCCGCCGAGGGTCCGCTCCACGCACAGCCGGCGGAACCGCTCATACGCCGTGGCCGCGTCGGCGCGGGCGGCGAGGTCCCGGGCATACGCCGACAGCGCCTTCGCGGTGAGCGCGCCGGCCAGCGCGAACTCCAGGAACACCGTGTGCTGCCGGTCCTCGTCGATGCGCAGCGCGAACGCGCGCTCGGCGTCGCGGGCCTTGCCGAACATCGACGCCGCATAGGTGGGGCTGTCGGCGGCGAGGAACGCCCGCGCGGCCTCCTCGTAGAACGTCGGCAGGAAGTGCGGCACGGACCGGGCCAGCCGGTCGCCGAGCTCGACGAACCCGTCGCGCGCCGGGCCGATGCGCGACTTGGCGATCCGCACCAGCCGCTCGATGTCCTTGACGAGCGCGAGGGCGTGGTGGCCGTTGGCGGGGTCGTGCACCAGCGCCCACGCGGGGAACCCGAGCGCCTGCTGGCGCACGACCCCGACCTCGGCGACGGCCTCGGGGGCGGTGAAGCCGAGGAACTCCATGGTGAGGTCCTCGGCGGGGCCGAGCGTGCCCGGCACGAGCCGCACGACGGTGCGCTCGCTGAGGACCGGGTGCCGGTAGGCCCGGGTGGTCAGCGTGTCGATCGTGTCCTGCGGCAGGCCGTCGCCGGACGGCAGCACCGCACCGGCGTCGAGCAGCGCCTCCGAGACGGCCACTGGGATGCTCATGCTGCCTTGTCCTTGCTCTCCTCGACGACCCGCCCCGCATACAGCGCGGCGGCCATGCGCATGCCTTCGGACCAGGCGACCGGCCCGACCTCACCCAGCGGCAGTGACGTGCCGTCCTCCCGGACGAACACCAGGTCGCCGGTCTCGGTCTCGTAATAGGGGTCGTCGGCACCGACCCAGCTGCGGGCCTCGACGGTGCGGCCGCCCTCGAACACGCGGCAGACCGCGGAGCCGCCCTTCACCGGATAGCCCAGCGACGACGAGCGTGCCGTGAGGTGCCGCAGCTCGGCGAACTTGCCGCCGGCATAGTCGCTGACCCGGGTCGCCGTCGGCTCGACGTCGGCCCCGCGCGTCCACGTCTGGCGGAACAGCTGGTCGACGGACTGCCGCACGCCGAGGTCGGCGGCGAACTCCCGCAGGTCGTCCAGGTCGGCCAGCTGCACCGGGTGGGGGATCGCGACCCGCGCCGCGGGCAGCCGGACCGTCTCACCGTCGAGGTTGACGATGCCGACGGTGCCGCCGCCGTCACCGGACGCGTCGCGCAGGAAGCCGACCTCGTCGGGATCCCACCCGCCGTCGTCGTCGAGGACCGCGACGACGAGATCGGTCAGCGCGGCCCGCCACACCTCGTCGGCCCAGACCCTGGCGAGGACCTCGGCGGGCACAGGCAGTGACCGGACCATCCACCGGTCGACCTGCTCGCGCACCTGCGCCTCGTGCCGGCCGAGCCACTCCTGCAGCTGCTTGAGCCCGAACACGGCGGCGTCGTCCTTCAACGCCGGCGGCACGGACTTGAGCAGCTTTCCCTTGGCGTTGCGGCACACTATGCGCCCGGCATCCAGGGTGACCTCATAGCCACCGCCGGCGGTCAGCCACGTCATGCGATCCCTGCCTCATCGGGTCTCGGACTACCTTGACCCCCGGGAGGTTAGTCACAGGGTGCGACATTTTTCGAAGCCGCCGGACCGGCCGGTGGGCGGGATGACCGGGACGTCCGGATAGGTGTGGGAAACGTCCGCCACCCGTTACCGTGTCGCCATGGCGCTGGAGCCGCACCCGACCATCGACCCGCCCGGCGTCGAGCTCCGCGAGCCCCGTGACCGGCACGGCCGCGGCGGGGCGCTGTGGCTGTCGCTGGACGCCGCCGCGACCCTCGCCGCGTCCATGGGGCACGACGGGCCGGAGGGCGACCTGCTCGGCCGGCTGGCCCGCGCGGCCGGCGGCAGCACCCGCGACGGGCTCGTGCCGTGCTGCGTGCGCGCCGGGGTGCCGTTCGACGCGCGCTGGCACGACGGCCGCCGGACCACGTCCGTCCACGGTGGACACCTCTTCCTGGTCACCGAGGAGGACGGCTGCCGCGGGGTCCTGCTGCTGGAGTTCCGGGATTCCACGGCGCCGTCCTTCGGGTTCGGTTCAGCGAGGTGTACGACCACCCGACCGCCGGCCGGCACACCTTCGAGGTCGACACGGCCCGGCGGGCGATCGTCCTGTTCGGACGGTCCGGGGTGGACGGTCGTGACGCCGAGGCGGCCGCCGTCACCGCGATGCGGGCCCGGGTCGCGGCCGGCGAGCTCGGCCCGCACCTGCCGCCCGGCGGCAACCGCGACCTCGTCGAGCGCCGGATCCTCGAGGCGGGCCTGTCCCGCCGCGTCGGCGGGCGCCCCCGCGTGCACGAGGTGCTGCGGGCCGGCGACCTGTTCCTCACCCTGCGGTTCTGGGTCGGGCCGCGCCCGCAGACGTTCTGCTTCGAGGAGGAGCACCGCGCCGGCGCGCACCGCGACCTCGGCAACATCCACGCTGCCCCGGCAGGCCGCGCGGGACCTGGTCCTCGGCTGGCTCGCCGGCGCGGGCGTGGCCGGCCGGGCCACCGGATTCGCCCGCACCGAGCGGCTGCTGCGCGTGCACCGCGCCACCACCGACTGCGTCTCCCACTGGATCAGCGGCGACTGACCGCGTGGCACCATGGAGGGGCGAAGCCGCACGTTCTGTCAAGTCCTGACAGATGCCAACGCCGGATACCGGTTTGGGGCAATACTTTCGGTAAGTCCTTGACAGAACACGTCCGCGCCGTGAGGATCGCGCCGTGGCGGCCCAGCGCATCGACCCTCACACCCTATGGCACCCCGACACCGGTGGTGCGGGCCGGCGGGTGGCCGAGACGCTGCGCCTGTACGGCCCACGCACCCGCGCCGAGCTCGTCCACCTCAGCGGCCTGTCCCGCCCGACGGTGTCCTCGGCCCTCGCCGACCTCGGCGGCGCCGACCTGGTCAGCGAGCAGGTGGGTGCCGCCGCCAAACCGGTCGGCGGCCGCCCAGCGTCGGTGGTGCGGCTGACCCGGCGGGCCGGGATCGCGGTCGGCGTCGACGTCGGCCGCCGGCACGTGCGGGTCGCGCTCGCCGACCTCGGCCACGCGGTGCTCGCCGAGCGGCAGTCCCGCACCGACTTCGACATCGACGACCGGCCGCGCGAGGCCCTCGACCTCGGCACCACCCTCGTCGACGCGGCGCTGCGCGACATCGGCGCCACCCGCGCCGACGTCGTGGGCGTCGGGCTGGGCGTGCCGGCGCCGATCACCAGGGACTGGCGCATAGGGTCGCCGGGGATGCTGCCCGGCTGGGCCGACGTGCTGCCGGCCGACGAGCTCACCCAACGGCTGGCGCTGCCCGTCCGGGTCGACAACGACGCCAACCTCGCCGCCCTCGGCGAGTACGTGTGGGGCGCCGGCCGCGGCTGCGCCGACCTGGTCTACGTGAAGCTCGCCACCGGCATCGGCGCCGGGATCGTGCTCGACGGCCGGCTGTACCGGGGTGCCGCCGGCACCGCGGGCGAGCTCGGCCACGTCACCCTCGACGCGCGCGGCCCCGTCTGCCGGTGCGGCAACCGCGGCTGCGTCGAGCTGTCCGCCGGCGGGCGCGCCCTGCTCAGCCACGCCCGGTTGTCGCACCCGGAGCTCACCGACCTGGCCGGGCTCATCGCGCTCGCGCAGGCCGGCGACCCCGGCTGCCGCCGGCTTCTCGCCGACGCCGGCACCCAGCTCGGGTACGCCCTCGGCAACCTGGTCAACCTCATCAACCCGCAGCGGGTCCTGCTCGGCGACGAGCTGGGCGCGGCCACCGACATCCTGCGCGAGCCGCTGCAGCGGGGGCTGGCCGAGACGGCGTTCACGGCGGCGGCGGCGTCGGTCGAGGTGGTGCAGAGCGCTCTGTCGCTGCGCGCCGCGGCGCTCGGCGGGGTGGCGCTCGCCCTCGGTGTCGACACCGTTCCGTTCGCGGCGGCGTCGCCGGCGCTGTGACGGCGGACGCCGCCCGCAACCTTGACCGCCGTAGGAACGCGATCGTCGCGGGAGCCTGATCGCCGTTGGTTGGCGATCGCTGCCGGGACGTGATCGGCGTTGGACGGCGATCAGCGCCTCCAACACCGACCAGCCGCGAACCCTGCCCACCGTGAGCCGGTTCACCGGCGCGAGCCCCATCTTTAGCGGTAAGGTAACGACTCGTGGTAACGAGCGCCCCGCCCAGCACTCCTGTCAGCGTCACCCGGGCGCCGGGCGCGACCAGGGTTCTGGTGCCCCTCGGCGTGATGTTCCTCTTCGTCGGCCTGTCCACCGCGGTCGTCGGGCCGTTCGTGTCGCTGTTCCTCAGCACCGCCGTCAAGGCGGACCCCGTGCACGTCGCCGCGTTCCTCGTGGTCGGGCCGGTGTCGACGGTCGTGTCCTCGACGCTGATCGGCCGGGTGTCGGACCGGCGGCCGGTCCGCCGGAAGATCCTCGCCGGGGCGGCCGCCGCCGGGGCGCTCAGCGCGAGCGCCACCGCGTTCGTGCGTGACTACTGGGTGCTGCTGGCGCTGACGGTGACGGTCACCGCGATCAGCGGTTCGCTGTTCCCGCAGGCGTTCGCGTACGCCCGGGAGGTCCTGGAGCGGCACGGCTCGACCCGCGCCGCGATGACGATCAGCACGCTGCGGATGCTGTTCTCCATCGCGTGGGTGGCGGGGCCGCCGGTGGCCGCGGTCCTGCTCAGCACCGGTGGGTTCCGCGCGCTGTACCTGTCCGCCGCCACCATGTACGCCGTGGCGGTCCTGGTCGCCGTGTTCGTGCTGGAGGACGTCGTACCGGCGCCGAAACCCGAACGCGCACAGGACGGGCACGCGCCGTCCACGGTGCTGCGGGTCGTCGCCGCGCTCATGCTGCTGCAGGCGGCCGGGGTGCTGGGCGTCCAGGCGATGTCGCTGTTCCTCAGCCACGACCTGCGCGGCTCGGTGCGCGACGCCGGCCTGGTGCTCGGCCTGTGCGCCGCCCTGGAGATCCCGCTGATGCTCGGCTTCGGCGCGCTGTCCACGCGCTGGCCGCTGCGCCGGCTGGTCACCGCCGGCGCCGGGCTCGGCGTGCTGTACTACGTGCTCGTCGCCGCGTCCGCGCACACCTGGCAGGTCGCCGCGGCGCAGCTGGTCAACGCCAGCTTCATCGCCGCCGTGCAGGGTCTGGGCATCTCCTACGTGCAGGAGATGCTGCCGGGGGAGCCGGGCCGCGCCGCCACCCTCGCCGGCAACGCCTACCCGGTCGCCGCGATCGTCGCCGGGCCGCTGTTGGGCCTCGCGCAGCACTTCGGGTTCCGGTTCGCGTACGCCGCCGCCGCGCTGCTGTGCGCCGCCGGGCTGGTCCTGCTGCTCACCTCGCACCGGCGGCGGCGCCCGTGACCGTGCTGCGCTTCGACGGCTGGATCGCCGGCATCGGCACCGCCGGCGGCACCCGCCTCGTTCTCGGTCACTGGCCGCGTTCGCCGTTCGGGCCGGTCAGCGACGTCATGGTGGAACGCCCCGACGGTCACCGCATCCTGCTGGCCGGCACGGGGCAGCTCGCCGACTTCGTCGCCGGCACCTACCGTTTCGACGAGATCCTGCTCGTCCCGGTCGATGTCGTCGTCGCCGGTACCACCTGGGCCGCCACCGCCGGTCCGCTCCGCCTGGACTTCACCACGGGCCGCCGCGGGGCGCTGGGCGGGCTGCTGCGGTGCGTGCCGCCGCCCGTGGCCCGGCACCCGCGCTGGATCGCCGCGATCGACGTCCCGGCCCGCCTGCTGCAGCCGGGGGTGCGCACGCACGGCAGCGCCGGCAACGACCGGCACGAGTGGTACGGCGTGCAGGACCTGCACCGCATCACCGCCGCGACCGCCACCTGGGACGGTGCCGACCTCGGCGCCCTCACCGACGTGGACCCGCCGGTGCGCTTCGGCTTCGGCTCCACCCCGCGCACCCCGTCCCTCGCCCGGGTCACGACGACGGTCGGCCCAGCTTCGCCAGGTCGTAGCCGTCGGGGTAGGACTTCGTGACGATCCCGTCGGCGAACAGCGGCGTGGTCCGCGGCGCGGCGAGCCGCAGCAGCCGGGCCCGCGCCCGCAGCGCCACGTGCAGCCCGACCCGCGCCCACGCCGGCGGGTCCGGCACCGCGTAGGCGCGGCGCAGCGGCGGGTCGTACAGGGCGGCGATGAGCGCGTCGGCCGCGCCGCGCAGCGGTGCCGGGATGCGGCCGCGCAGCAGCTGCCGGGTGGTCCGCTCGATGCGCTCCGCCTCCGGGGTGTGCCGCAGGTGCGCCGCCTCGTACGCGTCGAACCAGTCCTCCAGCGCCCCGTAGCCGGTGGGGATGTCGCGCACCCCCATGCGCAGCCCGACCTCGCGGTAGTAGCGGGCGGCCGCCTCGCGCTCCTGCCGGGCCGGCGGTCGCCAGCCGTACCGCTGCAGCCACCGCATCGGCACGACCGCCAGCGCCGCCAGGACGTAGACGCTGTCGTCGTTGTCCGCGGTGACGTGCCGGTGCGCCTCCTTGAGCAGGCGCAGCGCCAGCCGCCCGCGGGGGTGTTCGAAGCCGTGCAGGAGGATTTCGTACATGATGATGCCGGTGTCGTCGGCGCGGCGGCGCGGCTCGCTCAGCACCCGCCCGGTCCGCACCAGCTCCCGCGCGACGCGGGGCAACGCGAACGACCGGTTGAACGCTAGATTGAACGCCATCCGCATGTCCCAGGGGAACTCCTCGCGCAGCGTCAGCTGGTGGATCAGCAGGTAGTCGACGCCCGCGTCGCTGCTCTCGATGCGCCGCAGGTTCGCATATCGACCCCTTCTGATCCCCCGCATGGCTGTGCAGTCTACGGATCCGGTGGCTCATGGTGAAATCAGTGCGACGGCGGTCGATCCTGCTGGTCACGGCGGTCCTCGCGGCCGCGGCGGTGCTGCTGGCCGCCGACACGCTCGGGGTGCTCTACGA
The DNA here is from genome assembly GCF_000716715.1 of Dactylosporangium aurantiacum. GTDB lineage: Bacteria > Actinomycetota > Actinomycetes > Mycobacteriales > Micromonosporaceae > Dactylosporangium > Dactylosporangium aurantiacum. The sequence goes on from NZ_JNYJ01000011.1 coordinate 279,597, forward strand.
CGGGCTGCTGGTGCGCCTGTCGGCCAGCGGTGGCCTGCGCGGCACGACGACCACCGTCGCGGTGTGGGACTCGGGCCGCACCGTGATCACCGGTGAGGTCACCGCACGCACCCGGCTGACCCCGTGGCAGCGGCGGGACCTGCGCGCCGCCCTCGCCGCGACCGACTTCGCGCGGCTGCCGGCGCGCGCCCCGGCCCGCTGCTGCGACAGGCTCGTCTACGTCGTGCAGTACCGGCGATGGACGGTCAGCACGGCCGAGCCCGGCGACGACCCGGGACTGCGCCGGGTCGTCGACCTCCTCGGCGGGGTCGTCAGCGCGCACCGGTGAGCCGGTCGAGCAGGTCGGCGAGCACGTCGGGGCCGGTGGCGAAGTTGAGCCGGACGAAGCCCCCGGTGTCCACCGCGGTCCCCTCGGCGAACTCCGCGCCGGCGCTGAGCCGCACCTTCGCGGTGCGCTCCAGGTGCCCGGCCGGGTCGGTGCCGCCCCACCGGATCCAGCTGAGGTAGGTCGCCTCCGGCGGGTGGTGCGGCAGCCGCGCGGCGACGGCGTCGCGGTTCGCCCGTAGCAGCGCCCGGGTCTGCTCCAGCCAGCCGGCCGACTCCCGCCACGCCGCGACGGTCGCCACCCGGCCGAGGATGCTCGGCGTGCCGTACAGGTCCAGGGGCTGCGCGTCCAGCGACGCGCGCAGCCGACGCGGGCCGACGTGCGCGACGGCGAGCCGCAACGCCGCCAGGTTGAACGCCTTCGTCGCCGACGTCATGGTCACGGTCCGCGCGGCCACGGCCGGGTCCAGCGAGGCGAACGGGATGTGGCGGTGCGGCCGGTACGTGAGATCGGCGTGCACCTCGTCGGCGAGCACCACCAGGTCGAGCTCCTCCGCGACCCCGGCGAGGGCCTCCAGCTCGGCGCGGTCGAACACCCGGCCGGTCGGGTTGTGCGGGTTGACGAGCACCAGCAGCCGGCAGCCGGCGAGGCGCCGCCGCAGCCCTTCCGTGTCGAACGTCCAGCGGGTGCCGTCGTCGAGCATCGGCAGCGGCACGACGCGCCGGCCGGCGCGGGCGATGCTGGCCAGGAACGGCGGATACGCCGGCACGTGGACCGCGACGCCGTCGCCGGGCGCGGTGGTGTGCTCCACCACGACCTGCAGGATCTGCAGCAGGTCGGTGAAGATCCTGGTCCGCCCCGGCCGCGGGTCCCATCCGTGCCGCCGGCGCATCCAGTCCTCGAACGCCGCGACGACCGGGTCCTCGCCGCGCCAGTACGGGTAGCCGAAGTCCTCCCGGTGCACCACCTCCAGGAGCCGGTCGCGGATCGCGGGCGAGACGCCGAGGTCCATGTCGGCGACCCAGGCGCCGATCGTGTCCGGCGCCGTGACGCCCCACTTGACGCCGTGCCCGGCGCGCAGCCGGGCGGTCTCGTCGCCGCGGACGGGCGCGATGCAGTCGCGCAGGATCTCCATCTGGCCGTGGTGCTGGGCCAGCTCCTCGAACACGTGCTGCAGCGCGGCGCCCTGGGTGGCGACCCGGTCGGGGCCCTGGTACCCGGCGGGCGGGGTGCCGCGCAGCGCCGCGTGCGGCTCGGCGGCGCGCACGTCGTCGGCGAACTGGGCCCGGACCCGCGCGACCCTGGCGACGAGGTCGCCGACCCGCCCCTCGGCGGTGAACTCGGCGTCGCGGTCGCGCTGCGACGGCCGGCCCGCGACGAGGGTGCCCGCCCAGTACTCGACCACCCCGAGGCAGTGCGTCAGCAGCGCGAACGGCGAGTTGGCCCCCGGCAGCGGCCGGCACCCCGCGCGCTCGTCGCCGAGCTCGGTGACGATGCGGACCATGCCGTCCAGCGCACGGTCGGTGTAGTACAGGTACTCCTCGGCGCTGATCATGCCCATCCCTCTCGCGTCACCTGTTTGACCGGTGACGCACACCTTGCGCCGGGATGGCGTCACCTGTCAAGGTGGTGACGTGACGTTCGTGTTCGTCAGCGGCGACCTCGCGCTCGACTTCGCCGGCACGCGCAAGTGGCGCCGCAGCGCGCCGGAGGAGCTCCTCGTGACCCCGGCCGACGCGGCCCGCTGGGCGGTCGAGGCGGGCGTGCTGAGCGCCGCCCCACCGGTGTCCACTGTGGACTTCGAGGCGCTGGTGTCGTTGCGGGAGCAGGTGTACCGGCTGGCCGCCGCGACGGCCGAGGGGCGCTCGTGGCCGGCGCGGGACCTGCGGGCGCTGAACGCGGCCGCCGCCGGTCCGCTGCCGGTGCGCAGCCTGACCGGCGGCGGGGTCCGGCGCACGGGCGGCGCGACGGAGCTTGGCACGGCGGTCGCCGTGGCCGCGGTCGAGCTGCTCGGCACCGCGAGCGTGATCCGGGAGTGCGCGTTCGACGAGTGCACGCGGCTGTTCGTGGACCGGTCCCGGGCCGGCAACCGCGCCTGGTGCGGCATGGAGGAGTGCGGCAACCGGGTGAAGGCGGCCGCGTACCGGGCCCGCCGCGCCGGCCGCGGTGCCTCGCAGGGCGCTCCGGCGGCCGGTCGGGGCGCCGGGTAGCGGCGCTCGTCAGGCGGCGCTTTTCGGGGCGGCGCTCGCGGGTGCCGTTCGTCAGGCGGCGGTCGTCAGGCGGCGCTCGTCAGGCGGCGTTCGTCAGGCGGCGGTCGCGGGGTGGTCCGGTGGGGCCGTCAGGTGGCGGCCGGCGGGATGGCGGTGTCGGCGTCGCGCCAGGCGATGCGGTCGTAGCCGAACGCCAGGCAGGCGTCGCGGATGCGGCCCGGCACCGTCTGCGCCTCGGCGCGCAGCACCAGCTCGCCGTCGACGTTGTACAGCGACAGCAGCACCGTCGGGCCCGGCGGCGGGGGCTGGACCGGCACCTCGATACGGGCCTGCCCGTGGGTGCTGATGAGCAGGGTGCCGGCCCAGTGCGGCCCAGGGTCGGCGGCCGGCACCCCGAACACGATGAGCCGCCGCAGGTGCCGGCCGTGCAGCAGGTCCAGGCGCAGCCGCTGGTGCCCGCCGCGCCGGTCCATGGTGAGCGGGCCGAACGTCTCGCCCGGCCGCAGCACCGACGACCAGCCGCTGTCCATCTGGTACGCGCACCCGAGCGCGAACCCCTCGTCCGGCGACCACGCGGCCTCGAACGTCAGCATGCCGATCCCGGACTGCAGCCGGTCCAGCTGCACCGACGGCCGCTGTGGGGTCAGCACCGTCGGCGCCGAGCCGAGCGTCCGCGGCGGCGTGAACGCCGGCTGCGCCGCCCGCCCGGCCGGCGGGGCCGGGGCGGCGGCCGGCACCGGCCGCCGAGCCGTCTCACCGGACAGGTCCAGGGAGGTCTCTCCGTGCGACGGCGGCGGCGCGGCGGCCGGCCCGGGTCCGGACAGGTCCAGGGACGTCCCGCCGTGCGGCGGTGGCACGGCCGGCCCGGGGGCAGGCAGGTCGAGCGAGGCCGAACCGGCCGGTGGCGCGGCCGGCCCGGTCGGCCCGGGCGCGGACAGGTCCAGCGACGTCGAGCCGGCGGGCGGCGCGGTCGGCCCGGGCGCGGACAGGTCGAGCGACGTCGGCGGTGGCGAGGGCGTGGGCGAGGGCGCCGGTGCGGGCGCCGGTGCGGGCGCGGACAGGTCCAGCGACGTCGGCGGGGGCCCGGACAGGTCCAGCGACGTGCTCCCGGCCGGCGACAGGTCCAGGGACGCCAGCGGCGTCACCGGGGCAGCCGCGGCCGGGGGCGCTGTCGTGGCCGCCGGCGGCGGGCCGGCCGGGCGGCGCCGGTGCCGGATCCACGACAGGTCGTCGGTGGCGGCGCCGGCGGCGGGACGGCCGCGGTGCCGCAGCCAGGACAGGTCGTCCGTGCCGCTCACGTCGTCACCTCCGCTGCGCTCCGGCGCCGCCGCGAGCTCAACACTGAGCCCATGGTTCGCGGCCCGAGCCGCTGCGCTGGCCGCTCACAACCGGATCCCGTAGTCCGCCGCGAGGGCGGTGACGCCGTTGGCGTACCCGTCGCCGAGGACCTTGAACTTCCAGCCGCCACTGTGCCGGTACAGCTCGCCGAGGGCCAGGCCGGTCTCCAGGTTCAGCACCGGGGCCAGGTTCTCCGACCGGATCAGCTCCGCGTTGCCGTCGAGGTTCAGGACCCGGATGACGCACGACTTCAGCCGGCCGAGGGTGCGGCGGGCCGCGGTGCCCTCGTTGACGTACATGACGATCACGATCCGGCTCACCTCGGCCGGCGCGGCGAGCAGGTCGACCTCGATCTGGTCCTGGTCCTCGCCCATGACGTCGCGCAGCTGCTGCACCGACAGGTCGGGGGAGGCGAGCTGGTTGAAGTACACGAAGTGCCGGTCGGACAGGGCGTCACCGTCGCCGCGGCACAGGATGGCGGCGACCACGATGTTGTCGGCGAGCACCTGCTCCATGCCCGCGTTGTACTGCACCCCCAGCACGACACCCCGCAGATCCGGGATCTCCCGGGTCAGGGTGACGTTCGCCCCCCGCTTCATCTCCTTCATGCCGCCACCTCCGCTGCGCTGCGGCGTCGGCCTGAGCTCCACCCTGCGCTTATGATTCGCGGCCCTCCGCTGCGCTGCGGCCCGCTCATGCCGCCACCTCCGCTGCGCTGCGGCGTCGGCATGAGCTCCACCCTGCGCTTATGATTCGCGGCCCTCCGCTGCGCGGCCCGCTCATGGCAGGTCCAGGTCGGAGCCGGAGAACTTGGTCCGCAGGAAGTTGCCCTGCGTGGCGAGGGCGTCACGGTCCTGGCCGCGCACGGCGACCAGGATGTTGGACGCGGCCTCCTGCAGCAGGTCGAGCTGGGCCAGCAGCTCGGGGACCGGGCCGGGCCGGTCGCGCATCGACGCCTCCAGGTTGAGGTAGCTGCGAAGGGTGGTCGGCAGGAAGTCCTCGACGGTGTTGCGCACCAGCAGCACGGCGTGGATGTCCAGCGGCCGGTTCGCCGAGGTGTCCAGGATCTCCCGGAGCGTGTCGGTGAGCCAGCGCGCCTTGACGACCGCGGCCGTCGGCAGCCGGGACGCCTGCTGGTTGACGAAGTGCTCGGCGTCGACGATGCGCCGGCGGATCTGCTCGGGGTCGCCGACCGCCGCGCTGGTCGGGTCGGCCGCAGGGTCGGGGGCCGGCGCGGGCTCGTCGGCCTCCCCCCACCATCGCAACCAGCGCACCGCGGGCTCAGCCTGTCTGCTGGCCGCGCAGCGTGCGCTCGAGATACGGCTTGGCCCGCTCGATCTGCCCCTCCAGGGCCTGCACCGTCTGCGCCATCGACTCGACCGCCTGGGCCCGGAAGGTGTCGACGGCGTCCATGGTGGCGAAGACGTTGTCGAACGCCGCCTGGAGTTTGTTGATGTCGACGGTGGCTGACGCGGCCTGCTGGTTGATCGCCGCACCCTGCGTCTTGAGCTGCTGGGACGTGGCCTCGATGAGGTTCGAGGTGACCGTGTTGAGCTGGGTGATCTGGTCCAGGACCAGCTTCTGCCGGGCGAGCGCCTGCGACACGATGACCGCGATGCGCAGCGCCGCGATCGTGGTGCTCTGCGCCCGGTCGACGCCGCGGATGAGCTCCAGGTTGTTGCGGCGGACCAGGTCGAGGGCCATGTACCCCTGCACGTTGACCGCCATCTGGGTCATGATGTCCTGCCGGCGCTGCCGCACCGGGAACAGCGCGTCGGAGCGCAGCGTCGCGGCGGCCTCGGTCTGGCCCGCGGCCTCCAGGGCGGAGACCTTCGCCTGGATCGCGTCGTCGAGGGCCGCGGCGAGCTCGTTGTACTCGGCGAGGCGGCCCATCGTCGTCCACATGTTGACCTTTTCGGTCTCAATGGCCGCGTTGTCCTTGCGCAGGTCGTTCTGTCCCGACTCCAGCGAGACGATGATCGCGTTGAGGTGCGACTGCGCCGACTTGTACTTGGCGAAGTACCGGTCGATCCTGTCGCCGCCGGGCAGCCACTTCAGGACCTTCTGCACCCCGGTCAGGTCGGCCCGGTTGGGGTCCAGGTCGGTGATGGTGTTGCGCAGGTCGACGAGGGTGTTGGCCACCCTGACCTGGGCGTCGTCGGTGGCGCCCCGGCTGCGGCCGCGGCCCATCGCGGCGGCGGGACGCTCCAACATGCGGTTGGACATCCCGGCCGCCGCGCGCATGTCCTGCTCGCCCATCGACGTGATCGACGCGACCTTCTGCTGGAAGGCCGGCGAGTTCGTGTCGATCGCGGCCAGCTCCTCGACGAAGGCCGCCGCCCGGCGGCGCAGCTCCTGCTGCTTCTCCGTCTGCACGGGCACGGCGCCGGCCGCCTGCTGCGGCTCGACGACCACGACCGGGGCGGGCGGGGTGAGCACGAGCGCGCCCTGCTGCTGCGTGGGGTCGCCGCCAAGATCGAGCTCGGACATTCCAGGACCTTTCAGATCAGGCGACGTTGACGCCGAAGTCGCGGGCGATCCCGGCCAGACCGGAGGCGTAGCCCTGGCCGACGGCCCGGAACTTCCACTCGCCGTTGTGCCGGTACAGCTCGCCGAAGATCATCGCGGTCTCCGACGACGCGTCCTCGGTCAGGTCGTAGCGGGTCAGCTCGGCGCCGCCGTCCTGGTTGACGACCCGGATGAAGGCGTTGCGGACCTGCCCGAAGGACTGACCGCGCTGGGTGGCCTCGTAGATGGACACCGGGAACACGATCTTGTGGCACTGGGCGGGGACCTGCTCCAGCTGCACCAGGATCTTCTCGTCGTCGCCGTCACCGCCGCCGGTGAGGTTGTCGCCGGTGTGCTCGACCGATCCCTCGGGGCTCTTCAGGTTGTTGAAGAAGACGAAGTGCTGGTCGGACAGGATCTTTCCGTTCTCACCGAGCATGAGCGCGCTCGCGTCGAGGTCGAACTCTGCGCCGGTCGTGGCCCGCTCGTCCCAGCCGAGGCCGATCATCACCGCGCGAAGGTTCGGCGCCTGCTTGGTGAGCGAGACATTGCCGCCCTTGGTGAGGGTGACGGACATGGAACTCTCCTCGCGCTCTCGTTGTGGTCGTCAACCGTGTCCGATCGGCCTGTCGGATATATTCATCCGGCTGATCGACGACACCGGAGCCGCCTTCAAAGCTAACGCGCTTCCGGCTAGTGTCGAACATTGATCGAACAAGCCGGAGCCTACCCCAACGCCTCAAGCGGACGCGCCGCACGAACGGGGAACGCCGGCTCACCCTGGCGGGCGGACGCTACTCTCGGGCGGGCACCATCATGATCAGCCCAGGCGCCGCCTGACGCCGGGGAAAACAACAGGCAAACCATCGAATGACTGGAGATCGGTATGGGCATCAGCCTGACCAAAGGTGGCAACGTCTCACTGACCAAGCAGGCGGGTCCCGCCGGTCTGACGGCGGTGACCGTCGGCCTCGGTTGGGATGTCCGCACGACGACCGGCACGGAGTTCGACCTCGACGCCTCGGCGATCGCCACGGGCGCCGACGGCAAGGTCTTCTCCGACAAGCACTTCGTCTTCTACGGCAACCTCGCCACCCCGGACGGCAACATCCAGCACACCGGTGACAGCCTCACCGGTGAGGGCAGCGGCGACGACGAGCAGATCAAGGTCAACCTGGCCGCGCTGCCCGCCGAGGTCGACAAGATCGTCTTCCCGGTGTCCATCTACGACGCCGACACCCGCTCGCAGTCCTTCGGGCAGGTCCGCAACGCCTTCATCCGCGTCTTCAACAGCGCCGACGGCGTCGAGCTCGCGCGGTACGATCTGAGCGAGGACGCCTCCACCGAGACCGCCATGGTGTTCGGCGAATTGTACCGCAATGGGGCCGAATGGAAGTTCCGTGCGGTCGGTCAGGGCTACGCATCCGGGCTGCGCGGCATTGCCCAGGACTTCGGCGTCAACGTCGGATAGTAAGGTCGGCGCACCGCAACTTCCCTGATGAGCCCGAAACGGTGTGACAGATGTTCCTGAAGACATTCGGCTGGTCGCTGGCCGTCACCGCGGTGACACTCGTCGGCGCCTTCTTCCTGGGTGGGCCGACCGCCTTCCTCATCGTCGCGATCCTGTGCGTGCTGGAGATCTCGGTGTCGTTCGACAACGCCGTGGTCAACGCGACCGTGCTGGGGCGGATGAACGCCTGGTGGCAGCGGCTGTTCCTCACCGTGGGCGTGCTCATCGCCGTCTTCGGCATGCGGCTGATCTTCCCGCTGCTGCTGGTCGGCATCACCGCCCAGCTCAACCCGGTCGACGTCGTCCGGCTCGCCCTCGAGGGCGGGTCGGTCGACGAGCCCGGCACCTACGCGGCGCTGCTGCACGAGGCGCACCCCAGCATCGCCGCCTTCGGCGGCATGTTCCTGCTCGTGCTCTTCCTCGACTTCATCTTCGAGACCCGCGAGCACACCTGGCTGACCTGGCTCGAGAAGCCCCTCGCGAAGATCGGCAAGCTCGACCAGCTGTCGGTCGTCATCTCCCTCGCCGTGCTCGTCATCGCGGCCGAGACCCTCGCCAAGGACACCGGCACCGTCATGGTCTCCGGCGTGCTCGGTATCGCCGTCTACATCCTGGTCAACAGCCTCGGTGAGCTCTTCGAGAACGCCGGTGGCCTGGGCGACGACGAGGACGAGGACGAGAAGCCGGCCGGCATCCACGGCGACGCCGGCGACGTCGCCGGCGACATCGAGAAGGCGAAGTCCGGCCCGAACGCCGTCGTCCAGGTGGCCGGCAAGGCCGCGTTCTTCCTGTTCCTGTACCTCGAGGTCCTCGACGCGTCGTTCTCCTTCGACGGTGTCATCGGCGCGTTCGCCATCAGCCAGAACATCTTCATCATCGCCGCCGGTCTCGGCGTCGGTGCGATGTACATCCGGTCGCTGACGGTGTATCTGGTCCGCAAGGGCACCCTGAGCGAGTACGTGTTCCTCGAGCACGGCGCCCACTGGGCCATCGGCGCCCTCGCCGCGATCCTGCTGGTCGGTATCAAGTACGAGGTGCCCGAGGTCGTCACCGGCCTGATCGGTGTCGGCTTCATCCTCGCCGCGTTCCTGTCCTCGGTGCTGCTCAACCGGCGCAACGGCGCCGCTGAGGCGGCCGAGGAACGCGCCGAGAGCCTCGCCGGCCGGTCCTAACCCAACCCGCGTCCCCGTCCCGGGAAGGCAGGCAACGCCGTGACGAATCCGAACAACCCGGTCTCGCTGTCCAAGGTCACCCTGACCAAGGCGGCACCCGCTGTCTCACTCGCCAAGCAGGGCGGGGCCGCGGGCATCCTCCGGGTCAACCTCAACTGGGCGCAGCCCGCCGCCAAGGGCGGGCTGTTCAGCCGCAAGCCCAAGGGCATCGACCTCGACCTCGGCTGCCTGTACGAGTACAGCGACGGCTCCAAGGGCGTCGTGCAGGCGCTCGGCGACTCGCTGCGCGACGTGCACACCCTCGGCCGGGACCCGATCTGCCGCCTGGACGGCGACGACCGCAGCGGCACCAACACCGGCGGCGAGAACCTGTTCGTCGACCTGCGGTACGCGGCGAACATCCGCCGGATCCTGGTGTTCGCGTTCATCTACGAGGGCACCCCGAACTGGGCGGCCGCCCAGGCCGTGGTGACCCTGTTCCCGGTCGCCGGCCCGCAGCTGGAGATCCACCTCGACGAGCCCGACCCGGCGGCCATGATGTGCGCGATCGCGATGATCGAGGGCAACGGCACCGACGTGTCCGTGCGCCGCGAGGTCCGCTACGTCCGTGGCGGGCAGCGGCTGCTCGACGAGACCTACGGCTGGGGCATGCGATGGGCGGCCGGGCGCAAATGACAGCGTTGTCGACAGATGGAAGGGCGCACGTATGGGTGTGAGTCTGAGCAAGGGGCAGTCCGTCTCGCTCGTCAAGGGCGGCGGCGGCACGCTCACCCGGGTCCGCATGGGCCTGGGCTGGGACGCGATGAAGAAGAAGGGCCTGTTCGGCGGGCTGAAGACCCAGTCGATCGACCTCGACGCGTCGTGCCTGCTGTTCGACGGCGCCAACCAGCTGGTCGACCAGGTGTGGTTCCGCCAGCTGCGCAGCAAGGACGGCGCGGTGCAGCACACCGGCGACAACGTCACCGGCGCGGGTGAGGGCGACGACGAGAGCATCATCGTCGACCTGGTCGCCCTGTCGCTGAACGTCCGCACGCTGGTGTTCGTCGTCAACTCGTTCACCGGGCAGAGCTTCGCCCAGATCGAGAACGCGTACTGCCGGCTCGTCGACGAGACGAACGGCGCCGAGCTGGCCCGCTTCGACCTCAGCGGCTCCGGCCCGCACACCGCGCAGGTCATGGCCAAGGTGACCCGCGACCAGGCGGGCTGGACGATGACCGCGATCGGCACGCAGGCCTCGGGACGCACGTTCCGCGACCTGCTGCCGGCCGTCGCCGGCCACCTCTGATCCGCACCGCCTGATCCGCACCACCGCGACCGCGCCCGCCCACCGGCCCCGTGCCGGCGGGACCGGGCGCGGTCGTGTTCCCGCCGGCCGCCGGTCGCGCCGATAACCGGTGGAGGGGGTCGCGGCGGGGTCCTACGATCCGGGCATGGCCAAGGGACGCGGCACCGGGAGCCTGCGTCCGGTGCAGGACGTGGTGTCCCGGATCCGTTTCGACGCGGCGCTGGACGCCGCCCGGTTCCGCGTCGGCTACGAGGAGCGCGGTGCCGGGATCCGCGAGTCGCCCCTGCCGCTGTTCGTCGCCGGCGGGGACGTGCCGTGGCACCGGGTCCGGTACGTGAAGGCCGGCGACCTCGTCGTCTGGGACCGGCACGCCCGCGTCGACCTGGTGTTCGGCACCGGCGACACCCCCGCCGCCGACCTGGCCGCGATCGCCGCGCCCCCACCCGCGGCGCCACCCCCGACCCCGGCGCCGGAGCGGGCGCGGCCGGCCCGGCGGGCGGCGTTCGACCCGGCGGCGTGCCTGCGCTTCGACCCGGCGGCCGCTGCGTGGGTGCCGGCCGGCCCGGCCGGCGACGTGCGCGCCGACGCGGTGCAGGTCGCCACGTTCAACGTGCTGTCCGACGCGTACGACCGCGACCTCACCTACCCCGACCTGCGGGTCCCCGCCTGCGTCGAGGTCCTGGAAGGGCTCGGCGCCGACGTCGTGGCGCTGCACGAGGCGACCCCGGCGCTGTGGGACGCGCTGCTGGCCGCGGCGTGGGTCCGCGACGGCTACCACGTGTCCGCCGGCCCCGACCCCGAGGCGGGTTACGGCACCGTGCTGCTGTCACGCTGGCCGCTGGCGATCGAGGTGCACCGGCTCAGCACGTACAAGCAGACGCTGCTGGGCCGGCTGCGCCTCAACGGCCGCCGGGTCGGGTTCGTCGCCGCGCACCTCACCAGCGACCACACCGCGGGCGCCGAGCAGCGCCGGGAGCACCAGCTGCGGGTCATCGACGAGCGGCTGCGCCGCGGCGACCTCGACGGCGCCGTCGTCCTCGCCGACCTCAACTTCGGCGACGACACCCGGCCCGACGTCGACGGGTACACCGACCCGTGGCGGCTGCTGCACCCGCACGACGCCGGCTTCACGTTCGACCCGGCGGTGAACCCCCTCGCCGCGCTCGCCTCGGTGACCGGGCGGGCGCGCCGGCTCGACCGGATCCTGGTGCGCTGCGCCACCCCCGGCGCGCTCGTGCCGCTCGCCGTGGAACGCTTCGCCGTCGAACCGTTCGACGGCGAACGGTTCGTCTCGGACCACTTCGGCGTCACCGCGCTGCTGCAGGACGCCGCACCGTCCACTGTGGTCACCGCCGCGCCGGTGCACACCTCGGCGCTGGTGCTGCGGCCGCCACCGTCGGTGTGGGCGCCGCTGCAGGCGATCCGCGCGGCGCATGACCCGTCGTTCCGGCGCTGGATGCCGCACGTGAACCTCATCTACGGCTTCGTCCCGGAGGCCGACTTCGCCGTCGCCGCCGCGGCGGTCCGCGAGGCGGTCGACGGCCTGGGGCCGCTGCGGATCCGGCTGGCGACGTTGCGCACGTTCGAGCACCGCGGCAGCACCACCGTCTGGCTGGAGCCCGAGCCCGGCGGGCCGCTGCGCGAGCTGCAGGCGGCCCTCGCCCGGCACTTCCCGGCGTGCCTGGAGCAGGACAGTCGCGGCGGCTTCACCCCGCACCTCACGGTCGCGAAGCTCACCGGCCGTGACGTCGCCGCGCTGGTACGGCAATGGCAGGCCGACTGGGAGCCCGTCGAGTTCACCGTGGCGTCGGTCGACCTCATCAGCCGCCGCGACGGCGAGCCGTTCGCGGTGCGGGACAGCATCCCGCTCGGCAGCCCCGTCGGCGACGCCGCCCCGCACCCCGCGGTCGCGGCGCTGCCGCCGTGGAGCGCGCTGCCGTCGGCCGGCCACGGCGTGGCGCTGCACACGGTCGCCGACGCCTGCACCGCCGTCGACCCCGGGTCCCGGCTGCACGTGGTCGGCTCGGTGCGGCTCGGCGTCGCGGCCCCGTCGACGGACCTGGACCTGGTGTGGGCGACCGCGCGGCCCGACGCCCTCGAGCGCCTCGCCGGCCTGCTCGACGCCGGCGGCCACCCCGGCGGGACCGGCGACGGCGCGCGGGTCGCCGGCACGGTCGTGCCCGTCGTGCGGGCCACCGTCGCCGGCATCGGCGTCGACGTGCAGCGCGCCGCCGTCGACCCGGCCGACCCGGCCGTGGACCCCGGCACCCTCGCCGACGCCGACCTGCGCGCGGTCCTCGCCGTCCGCGACGCCGACGCGCTGCCCGCCGCCGACCCCGCGTTCCGGGCCCTGCTCGGCGAGGTGCGCGCCTGGTCCCGCGCCCGCCAGCTCGACGGCGCCGCGTGGGGGCTCGTCGGCGGGTTCAGCTGGGCGGTGCTCGTCGCCGAGGCCCGCGCCCACCACGTCACCGACCTGGCCGGCTTCCTGCGCCACTGCGCCCGGCACCCTCGCCGCCCGCGCCGCGGCGAACGGCACGCCTACTGGCCCGTGTACTCCCCGACCCCGCCCGGCGTCAACACCACCCGCTCGATGACCCGCTCCACCGCCGCCGTGCTCCAGGAGGCCCTCGCCGGCGGCGGCACCTCCCAGTCCCACGAGCACCGCGTCCTGCTCACCGGCGACGTCGAGGGTCGCGTGCTGGGCCTGATCCTCGCCCTGGAGGACGCGGGGGCGCGGGTCCGCCCGTACCCGCGCGCCGCCGCCCTCGGCCTCGACGGCGGCGACCCCGACCTGCTGCGCGCCACCGTCGCCGCCGCCGACCTGCCGGCCCGGCTCGTCCACCCCGAGTAGCGCCGGCCTCAGCGCGCCCGGCCTCAGCGCCTCGGCCGGGGTCCCGTCGTGCCACGCCGGTCGCATCGCACCATCCTCACCGCCCGGCGCCATCGCCCCGCCGCCGGGGGGCACGGGACCGCCGGCAGGATCAGCGGACCGCCGGCAGGGTCACAGGGACGCCGTGAGGGTGGCGATGACGGCGGCGGCGGGGCCGGTGCGGGCGTGGCGGTGGCCGGTGCCGGCCCACAGGTGGACGCGGTCGGTGTCACCGGCGGCCGCCGCGGCCCGGCGCAGCGGGGCGGTGAGGTGGTGGATCTGCGGGTAGCCGAGCGGGGCGGTCGCGTCGTGCCGGTCGGTGAAGCCGTTGCGCAGCGCCCGCGCCGGCCGGCCGGTGAACGCCCGCGTCACCACCGTGTCGTGCCCGCCGGGGGAGGAGGCGCCCGGAGCGAAAGCGCCCGGGAGAGGAGCGTCCGGGGCGCCGGGGATGGTGGGTGAGGCCGCCGTGGCGGCGGACAGGGCGGCGCGGTGTGCGGCCGAGGTGCCGGCCTCATCGGTCAGTAGCAGCGCCGTGCCCACCATCGTGGCGAGGGCGCCGGCGCGCAGGGCGGCCGCCACGTCCGCGGACGTCTCGATGCCGCCCGCGGCGACGACCGGCAGGTCAACGGCGGCCCGGACCGCGGCGACCAGCGCCGGCAGCGGCGGCGCCGCCGCCAGGGCACCCGGCGTCAGTGCGGCCGGGGTGAGCGTCGCCGAGTGCCCGCCCGCCGCGGCCGCCTGCACGATGAGCGCGTCGACGCCGGCCTCCTCGGCGGCCACCGCCTCCGCCGGGGTGGTGACGGTCTGCAGGACGAGGCTGCCGGCCCGGCGCAGCGCGGCGACCGTGGACGGCGCCGGGATGCCGAACGTGCAGCTGACCGCCGGGACCGGGTCGGCGACCAGCAGGTCCAGCTTGGCCGCCCAGTGGTCGTCGTCGGGTGGCGGCGGCAGGGCGGGCGTCAGGTCGTGCGCGGCGAACTCCGCCCGCAGCTGCTCGGCGTAGCGGCGCAGCTCGCCGGCGGGGCACGGCACCGGCGGCGGGGCGAACAGGTTGACGCCGAACCAGGTGCCGGCGGCGCGGGCGGCGGCGATCCGTGCCGCGAGGTCGTCCGGGGTCAGGTAGCCGGCGGCGACGAAGCCGCCGCCGCACGCGGCGAGGAGGGCGGGCGTGCCGGCGCCGCCCGCCATCGGTGCGGCGAGGACGGGACCGGGGAGCTCGATGCTGGTCACGGACCAATGGAACCACTTTCGCCGCTACCCTGAGTTGTGCAAGCCATTGCGCCAGTGGGTGGAGTTTTTGCACCGCGCTTCGCCGCGACGAAAATTCCGTGTCCACCGCGCCGGACGTGATGGGACACCGGCGGCCGTTTCGGTACCGCAGCGAGATGGCCCGGCTGTTCGCAAGCCAAGTCGCGAAACCTCGCACCGGATTGCAAAAGCTATGAACATTCTGATGTCCCGACCCGACGGGTGTCGCCGGCGCGCGGCACCCGTCACACAGCGCTGTCGCGTACCCGCCAGGGCGGGGGTTGCCGTCGGGTCGGTGACTGTGGCAGGCACCGGGACACCGTCCGGATCCGGCGCCGGTGCGTATCTGAGCTGTTCGGACGGTTCCGGCGGTCTTGATACAGGTCGGTCAGGGAGCTTACTGTCCCGTTGCGGACCGTGACAGAGGCTTTCGTGGATGGATTTCGCGTGGCTACGGTGGGCGCACAGCCAACCACATCCCGGAGGATCCCTTGTCATCCAAGGAAAAGTCCGGCCATGCCGTCGTGCTCGGCGCCAGTATGGCCGGGCTGCTCGCCGCGCGTGTCCTGAGTGAGTCTTTTGCGAACGTGACCGTGTTCGACCGTGACACCCTTCCCGAGGGTGCCACCAACCGCAGGGGCGTGCCGCAGGGCGAGCACTCCCACGGCCTGCTCGCCAGGGGGCGGCAGGTGCTCGAGGAGCTGTTCCCCGGCCTCGTCACCGAGCTGACCGCCGAGGGCGCCATCCCGGTCGACATCATGCGCGACTGCGTCTGGGTGCAGGGCGACCGTCCCATGCCCCGGGTCGCGTCCGGCCTGGCCGGGCTGTGCGTAAGCCGCCCGCTGCTGGAGGCCGGGGTGCGCCGCCGGGTCCTCGCGCTGCCCAACGTCGTCGTGCTCGACGGGCACGAGGCGACCGGTCTGCTCTTCGACGGGGTGAAGGTGACCGGCGCGAAGGTGCTGCCGGCCGGCGGCAGCGAGCACGAGGTCGCCGCGGACCTGGTCGTCGACGCGACCGGGCGGGGCAACCGGGGGCCGACGTGGCTGGCCGCGCTCGGCTTCGAGCGGCCCGCGGAGGAGCGCGTCGAGCCGCTCACCGTGTACGTGTCCCGCGACTACCGGCGGGTGCCGGGGCAGCAAGACTTCGCCGCGGTCATCAACTCCCCGAACGCGGGCCGGCCGTTCGGCGCGGTCGCGATCGCCGCCGACGGCGACCGGTGGATGGTGACGCTGCTCGGCGTCGGTGCGGGGCAGGCGCCGCCGAGCGACCCCGACGCGTACGCGGACTTCACCGCGAAGCTGCCGGACCCGCGGGTGCACGAGCTGCTGGCCACCGCCGAGCCGCTCGGGCCGCCGCTGCGGATGCGGCTGCCGGCGAGCGTGCGGCGCCGGTACGAGCGCATGACGCGCCTCCCCGACGGGCTCGTCGCGATCGGCGACGCCATCTGCGCCTTCAACCCCGCGTACGGGCAGGGCATGACGGTCGCGGCGGCCGAGGCGATCGAGCTGCGCGACGCGCTGCGGGCCGGCCGGGAAGGGCTGCCGCGGCGGTTCTACGCGAAGGCGGCGAAGGTCGTCGACGTGCCGTGGGACATCGCGGTCGGCGCCGACCTGGCCAATCCGGAGGTGCAGGGCGAGCGGACCGGCAAGACCAGGTTCCTCAACGCGTACGTGGCGAGGATCCAGGCCGCCTCGGGGCACAGCGCCGCCGTCGGCCGGCGGTTCCTGCAGGTCGCGAACCTCATGAAGGCGCCGCCGGCGCTGTTCGCGCCGGGCATCGTGGCCCGGGCGCTGTGGCTCGGCCGGCGCCGGCCCGCGGCGGTGCCGGCGGCGCGGCCGGAGAAGGTCACGGTGTGAGCGCGGGGAGGGGACCGCGGCGGGTCCCCTCCCCGCGCGGCGTCACGCCCAGGTGATGTCGGTGCCGGGGTCGTACAGGCAGTTCGTGCTGTCCGGGCCGCTGCCGATGTGGGTCGGCTCGCTGCCCTTCGGCACGCCCTTGTACTTGTCGCAGATGACCGTGCTGTGCGAGCTGTCGCCGATGACGGTGACGCGGGTGAAGCGGGCGGTGTCGCCCCAGTTGGTGTTGATGCCGGCGACGACCTTCGTCGACTGCACGCGGACGTTGTCGATCACCACGTGCCGCTGGTAGGAGTTGGTGCAGTTGCCGCAGGCGCGGTAGAGCTTGCCGGCGTTCTCGACGGAGAAGCCGGAGATGTTCACGGTGCCGTTGCCGTTGTGCTGGAACACCTTGTCGCTGGCGGAGCGGGCGCCGCCGCCGATGACGTAGCTGGTGCCGCCGC